>CAXXJI010000001.1:0-16895 GCA_963666035.2 Christensenellaceae bacterium
ACCTCTTAAACCCTTGAATGCCATGATCCGGGCATCTGTCAAGACCATGATTTTCCAGTCCGTTTATGGCAGATTCCACCGCTGAATGTTTTCTTTTAAAACGAATGAAATCTTCCGCTGTTTCTTCTTCATATTCCGCCTTGTTGCATCTGCCTTTTTTCGGAAGCACCAAAATATCCAATCTGCCCTTCAGGTCCTTTTTGTTGCCTGGAGAGTAAAACCCTTTATCAAAACTGCATCCTTTGAGATCAGAAAATTTGCTTTGTGCCAATGTTACCATCGCAACGGCGACTTTATCATCGGTTTCTTTCTCCATCACCCGGTGGTGCAGGATAAAGCCATATTGGTCCTCCAGGATACATACCCGCAAGCCCAATTCCTGGGGAACACCGGCCTTGCCTTTTGAAATCCACTCCGTGTGGGGTTCGAAAATCGAAAAAATCTTGTCTTCATGGGGGATCTTTTCATCCTGTAACTTACTTTCCGCACCCATAAATAAAAAATAAGTGTGAATTTATTATTCTATAAATTCAGGTAGATAGAGTTTACTGAATTCTATTCAGTAAATAAATTTTGTTCAGACTAGATTTTTTTCCTTCTAGGTGATATCGATTTCCCAGTAAAGCAAATCAACAGACACCTTGGAGGTTAAATGGAAATCAAAGACTTCGGCAGTCTGACAATAACCGATGTGCAGTTCCTACCCATAGTCAAAGAATATGCCCGCCGGATAAATCTGGTAGAAACAATCAACCAGATGGTGAATACCCAGATGGATCTTCAGCCGGGCCCTGTTGTTCTCGGCATGGTTTTGGATACCCTGTCCGGGAGATCACCCCTTTACCGGTTAAAAGATTTTCTCGACGAAAAAGACATCGAACTGCTGCTTGGCAAGGCAGTATCCCTGGAACAGTTTACAGACCATAATATTGGCCGTGCATTGGATAAAATTTTTGAAACAGGAACCCAAAAGATATTCGGCCAATTGAGCCAGAACGCTGTCAATGGTTTCCAAATCAAGCCGACCGGAGCCCACTATGACACAACATCTGTCAGTGTTTACGGTGATTACGCCATGACAGATGAGCCGTTTGAAATCACTTACGGCCACAGCAAAGATAAGCGTCCGGATCTAAAGCAGTTCCTTGTTGAAATGCTGTGTGTTGACAGAAACATTCCCTTATTTGGAGGGACTCGGGATGGCAATGCATCCGACAAGACCTTGAACAATGAAGTGCTGACTACGATCTCCAAACACATGGCCAACCATGGACTTAAAGAAAATGCGTTCGTGTATGTTGCAGATTCTGCCTTTGTAACGGAAGATAACCTTGGGAAAGCTGGAAAAACAAAATTTGTCAGTCGGCTGCCGGCCACTTATAATGAATGCAGCCGCGCTATCAAAGAAGCGGTTCAGGCCGATAATTGGGTTGATATCGGTGTCCTTGCTGAAACAGAGGATACACAGAAACGACCGGCAGCACACTACAAAGCCTTTGAGACCACCGTGACCTTGTATGGGACCACTTATCGGGCGGTGGTCGTACATTCCAGCGCTCACGATAAGCGCCGACACAAAAAAATCGATCGTCAATTAGGCAAGAACAAAAAAGAGCTTGAACAGCAGGTCCAGAAACTACTCACAGAACCGTATTACTGCAACGATGATGCCCAGGCTGCGGTTGAAAAAATATCCCGGTTGCCGAAAAAATCGGATCTTTTCACCGTATCGGCAACCATTGATAAGGCGCCCAAATATTCGAGGGGCCGCCCGAAAAAGGGAGAGACGCGCGTTCCGGATAGATTTGAATATCGCATAACCCTTTTCGTTGATGAGGATGAAGAAAAGGTCCAATTTCTTCGGGAAGAAGCTGGATGTTTTGTACTTCTTTCCAACTTAACTTCTCATCAGGAAGAATCTGAATGGTCTGCTAAAGATCTTCTAAAATTGTATAAGAACCAGAGCGGCATTGAACAAAACTTCGGCTTCCTAAAAGATCCCGTTATCATCAACAGCGTTTTTCTGAAAAAAAACTCAAGGATTGAAGTCCTCGGGATGATTTTGCTGATTTCATTGCTGATATGGCGCCTTATTGAAAGGGCTATGCGTTTGTATATCAAAGATAATCAGACAACAATGACAGGTTGGGTAAGAAGAAGGACCAAACGGCCCACTTCATTCATGATGTCAACCAAGTTCCATACGGTTCTTGTGGTTAAAAGCGGAAACCAAAGACAGCTTGCCAAACCCTTGAAATCTGTTCATCTGGAATATCTCAAAGCACTTGATGTCAAGCCGGAGGTTTTCATTACACCTTGACCTCTATAACCCTTAAAATTACTCACATCTTATCGGAGTGGGGTGCGGAAAGTAAGCTGTAACACCCGGCGTTTGATCAAATCAATTTGCCAAAGTGCGTAGTTGATATATGTTTGTAATTCTTCAGCTCGGGCTGCACATATAATATCGGATGCCGGTATCATTTCCACGGTCAATCGCGCCTTTTGAATATATTTTTCAGCAAGCTTGATATATGCTGTATGGGCATCCATAATTTGCTGGACTCTTTTGGCCTTTTTCTTTTCATCCTTTGATGTGGAATGTTTCAAACGCTGGACTATTCGATAAAGCTTTTTAAATGCTTTAATATTATACGCTGATTGCCGCCACATACTCGTTCCAATGTCCTGGCTGATAATAGCGGCAATTTGAATCATTTTTCGGACTGCATCAAAAAGCAGGTTGATATCTGTGGGATAATGAACATTGGTTTCTACAACGAATGAATCACACCGCCCAATCAAGGCTCCATCGTCCGAAGTTTTTTTTTCATCAGAAGTTTATGGCCTTCTTGCACAACCAGAGTGTTGATTTTGTCAAGAATATCTGGGGTCATAAGCCTGACATTATCTTTCAGGGTCTGAAGGGGGTAGGCGATATCATTGTCCATCATGCCATGCCCCAGCATCTGCCTTATTGTTTTGTGGTTGTTCACCATTTCCTGGAGTTTATCATAATCCCAATTGCAATTGAGCCGAATGACGCCCATTACAAGGATCTTCCACAGGTCCATACCGGGACGTCCATTTTTAGAATCGGTACTTTCTGGGATCATGTCCGTGAGGATATCAAAAACTTTTTGTCGAAGACTCTGGTCGCAATAGATATGTTGGAGTCCCAAAAGAAGTTTGGGGATTTCATCCCTGGCTCTCATATCAATTTTAATTTGATCGATAGGGGTCTGCCCGAATGTCATCTGTAGTTCAAAAATTTTACGCAAAACGACCTCGAAGTTCTGATGGAATGTTGAAGTTTGAATTACTATTGGTTTGTCTCACAAAACATAAATCCTATATAATTTTATAGGGTTAGATTAACATAGTAATTAGTAAAAAGCAACAAGTAATTCATATCACAACAGAAACTTCAAACGAATTTCAGCCCAGATACCCCTGGAAAATATGATGGTTCCAATTTCCGGTCAGGCACTAGTTATTATAATCTAGATGAAATAAAACCCGATCTTTCAATAGCTTTGCGGGAAATCGCTAGGCCTTTACATATCATTGAACTCCGCTATGAAATGAAGGGCAATGACTCTGAAGAAGATTTTATTGAAGAAGTGAAAAATAGTGTTTTAAAAATTGAATCACTTTTAGAAGGGATCGTTTAAGTGAAAGCAGGGGTCTGAAGTTAAAACCTTGATTCTTGCACTATAAATTTCAAACAATTCAAATGCTACGGCCGAGCCGTAGATTTAGGTCGTTAAAAATCAAACATGGAAATGTTCCCAAAATTAAAAAATTACTTATTGTTCCCGCATAGGGAACTTTTATATTGACATTAATCAGGGAACGTAATAATAATTGAGTTATGCATGTAATAGCCAGACCTCAATTGATACAGTTTTACCAGCGAGAAGGATGCAAAGATGCAAAAGGGCCTATTGATGCATGGTGGCATGAAGCCAAAAAAGCGACCTGGCAATCCTGGCCAGAAATAAAAGCACAATATGGATCAGCCAGTATTTTAAAAAACAACCGTATTGTCTTTAATTTAGGAGGCAACAAGTACCGCTTGGTGGTAAAAATCAATTTTCCAACTCAGACTGTTTTTATCCGGTTCGTTGGGACCCATAAAGAGTATGATAAAATTAATGCGGAGGAAATATAATGATTAACAAACTTATAAAAACAGAAGAAGACTATAGTTTAGTTCTATCCCGCATTGAAGATTTGATGGATGCTGAAGCAAATACGCCTGAAGCGGAAGAGCTTGAACTGCTTGCCACACTAGTCGAGCTTTATGAAGATGAACATTATGCGATGGACACACCAGACCCTATAGATGCAATAAAATTTAGAATGGAACAATTGGGAGTCAATCAGCAAGGTTTGGTACCATTTATTGGCAGCAAGAGTAAAGTCTCTGAGATCCTAAATAAAAAAAGGCCACTAACTCTCTCAATGATGCGATCTCTTCATCAAAATTTGGGAATACCTGCTGAAATTTTCCTACAAAAAACAGTTGGGAGTTTTCCCAAGGCAATTCCCAATATTGAATGGCATCTCTTTCCATTGAAAGAAATGTCAAAACGAGGGTGGATTCACCCAGCAAAGAACTTAAAAGACTCAGCTGAAGAAACGATACGGCTTTTTATTAACAATTGTTGTCCAAATGGAGAAACGATTGAAGCTTGTTTTAGAGAAAATTCAGGGAATCGAACGAACGCAAAAACAGATAGTTATGCACTTAACTCATGGTGCATGAGGATCATGGCGCTTGCCCAAAAAAAATCTCTACAAAAAAAATTTAATCACGCAAATTTCACACCTGACAACCTTAGGGAGATAGCTAAATTAAGTTTTTTTGATGAGGGGCCCTTACTTGCCCGGGAGTTTCTCGAGAAACATGGAATCCATCTAATCATTGAAAGGCACCTACCAAAAACATATTTGGATGGCGCTGCCTTATTACTTGAAGATGCAACACCTGTTGTTGGATTAACACTGCGATATGATAGAATTGATAATTTTTGGTTTTGCCTGCTTCACGAATTAGCCCATATTGTATTGCATCTTGGCAAAGAAAATCAAAATTTATTTGTAGATGATATGGATGTCAGAATACCTGGAAAAGGAAAACAAAGCGATATTGAAGGCGAAGCGGATTTCCTTGCTATTGAATCTTTAATTCCGAATCAAGTTTGGTCCACGGCTGCTGCAAAATCAAATCCTACAAAAAAAAATGTGCTTGAATTAGCTGAATATCTAAAAATTCACCCAGCTTGCATTGCCGGTAAAGTTAGATTTGAGCAAAATAATTTTCGGTTGTTATCCAAATTAGTTGGATCAGGTAAAATTAGGACTCTTTTCGGGGTGCATTCCCATTTAGTGGCCTAAGCAAAGTGACCGAATTTGTATGAAGATATTGTCAGTCAAGATGTTCCACCTCCCGGAAAGGAGCTGACTCCTTAAGAACAACATTGATTCGGATGTTTCCGGTTTCCAGAATATACCCGGTGATTTCATTCTGAGATTTATAACCCGACGTATTGCACTTTCAACACAGCCGCTGCCAGTAGGTATTTTCAGGCTGCGGAACTGGCGATACTGCATTCTGTTTCGATTTTTCACGAAGTAACTTTTAAATTTGGATAGTGCTTCTATGCGCCTTTTAGGGTACGTAATGTGTTTTAAAATTTCTTTTCTAAGGTCTTTGAATCTGCCATCCCAAAGGAGGTTCTTCCAAGATTCTGCTATCCGGTTTCTTTCTTTTATAGGGATTCTCTTTGGCAATTTGTCCACGATTTCATGTAAATTCTGTTTTGCATGGGTGTAGTCGATTACCTCATAATAGGATTCGATTTCAAGCCGTTTGGCCAGCGGGCCTGTTCGCTTCCAATAGCTACGTGCACCGTCACAGCAGAAAACAACACGCTTGGCTTTGGGAATATCTAATTCACGCAAGTAGATCTCAAGAATATCAAAAGCGGCATCAATACCGCCCATTGTGGCATCATAAACCGGCAAGTGTTTTTTGGATATTGTGCCGTCCGGATCGACAATATGTATGACAAACTGAATGGGTTCTTTCCATTCAGTATGATATCCCTGCCGCTTTTGGCCTTTTGATTTACGTCCCCGTTTTGGCCTCCGTTCTCGAAGGCGACCGCCGTCGATACAAACCAGAACCGTTTTGCCACCAACGCGATCAGTATCTCCAAAAGATACCCGGCCACGCAGGGGCATAGCTTCCTGTGCAAGATTCATTGTTATGCGGCGTATGGTTTTGACATTTAAGTTGATTGCATGGTTTTCCAGGGATCTTCGGGCAATTTCAAAAGAGGGACAGAGCAATGCTGCATGGACCACCGACGAAGCGAACAGCGTTGAACACCTGCCGATAAAACCAAGGTAATCAAGCCCAAAATGGCGGCCTGTCCCCTTTTGTCGTTTTTTTGTTTTAGGGCCTGGCCGTTGTTTGGAAACAACTTTTGAAAAGTAAGGGGATCGGATGCTCAGGGTAGTTCCTGTCAATAATCGAATGCTGCTGGGGCGGTATCCGTTGAAACGCAGTCCCTTTTTACCGGCACCAATTTTCAGTTCAGATAAAAGATCCGGGTCAGACAGTGCCTTTTCAATGACGGGAACCAGAAATGCTTCCACAATAATGAAGAGGCCGTTCCGTACCTGCTCACACAGGATATTAGCATTTTGATGGTTTTGGAAATCAGCTACGGCTTTTGTTAGAAGGGTTCGAATATCCCTTATAGTGGAAGCAAGTTTCATGATCAGTCCTCGAATTGCAGGTTGAAAAATTACCTGTCATTTCGATGACTGAAACCCTCAAGGTTGTGTGCATAGCTGCTTTTTATAATTGGAAGTCAACGGGTATACATAGATGTCTTTTATCGGCACCTGAAGTCTGTGGTGCCTGTCTTGACGGCTTCGCCCTTTGCTTTGACCAATTTTTTGCCAATTTGCCGCCTGGTAGCAAGTTCCGGCAAAGCGTGATCGATCCACGAAAGTTTCTACCAGACAGATATCGTGACCATATTTAGCTGTCCAGTCCCGGCTCAGCCGCCTAAGACATGAACCCAGAATATGACTGGCAAGATGGGGAATTCGAATCCATGGCAAAATCAAAAATCGGGTATTGTTGGTCGTCATATGCAGGTTCCTGCGACGAGCCGACCTATCCCAACCGATGAATCGGTCACGAGGGGCCGTTTTCCATGCTGCTGAGCCAAAAAGCAGGCAGGCAACCGGACGAGAATTGCGATCAAAAGCCATATACTTCATATGTTCTCCGACATACCCTTTACACCCAAGGTAATGATATCGATCCATAAGGCAATGGAATAAATCATCAATATCTCCACGGCCCGATACCGGTATCAATTGTATCGGGCGGATCTTACGCAAAGTGGTTTCTATCGGCTTACAATCATGGGGGACATCGGGAATACGCCGCTGACGGTTACCGCTATGACGGGCAACGGGAAGTGTGACCATCCCTTTTTGCTCAAGTTTTCTCAGCATGCTTCGACAGGCCATGTCCTTGAGCAGACCTTTTTCCGTGCGCCAATCCCAGCGAGCACACAATTCTTTGGATAAACGAGTGCGGTGCCAGGCGGGATTGTCGTTAATCAAATGGCGTATCGTTTGTATATCAACTTCTGAAAATTCACGTCCTTGAATGGTTAAAGTCCTGCTCATGCAAATCTATATAACCTTTCATGAGCCAGGAGTCCAGCTTTTTTTGGGAGGGCAGAGTATTCAATGCAGCATGAAAAACGGAAAAATTGGATACATGTCAGTTCATGCCACTAAATGGGATTGCACCCCTCTTTTCGGTGTCTGATTTTTTACTAAAACCACCTTAAAATCTTATATTGAAACCACCTGTTTCTTAGAAACGTTAAACAAGAAAAATGAACCGGATAAAGCCGGTTATTTTCAAAGTTCACGGCGGCTGCGCCGCCGTGAACCGCGGTGCTGACTACGTCCAGCACCTTGTCCGGCGCTCCGCGCCTGAACAAGGTACTGGACCGGACACCGTACACCGATCAATCAGACTGCGTCAGCTTGATCGGTGCACGGCGCCGGTCAGCACCGCGATTATGCTCCCACACCACTGACGAGCTTCAAATACTGTAACGGTGTTGAGGCTTGATGCTACCGATGAAAATAAATGTTTTTATTGTGATTTAAGTGTGTTGAATAAAATCGTCATCAAAAGCAAAATTGCAAAATAATGTAACGACCCAAAAAGAACTTAAAAATGATCTGTGGTTTCAAGACGTTAACAATAGATCAAGCAGCCATCGACATCAATATATAATGAACAGGCACAGCAAGGCCGCCCTTGGTGCTAACACAAGGTGGCCTGTTAGTGCAGATAAATTGTGATAAGGATTACTGGGGAGGAAGGTCGGATATAAATTCCAGGGCAAGATTGATATCAACAAAGTTGTGGTTCAACTCCTTTGCCCTGTCCTGGCAGTCTGTACAGATTTCTTTAAATTTTCTCATGTCGCCTTTGACGGCCATATATATTTGTTCAACTGCTTCATGCTGGATATCTTTGTATTTTTCAATGAAGCCCTCAACCTCGATGGGATATAAAATCAGAGTTTTGAGCCGACTGAGTATATCGGGATGATTCCGGCTCAAATAGGTTCTGACCTTGGGGAGCCCTGCAAATACGATGGGAACACCGGCATCAATAATTCGTTTGAGATATGGCCAAACCCGAGAGTCCAGGTCGTTGGCTTCATCTATGATGATAAAACAATTGGATAGGTTGCAGATCGTTTTCAGGTACTGGGGGGTCCGGCGGTAAGTGGCGGTGGTCTCATAATTTAGTTCTTTAAGTATGGATGCCAGGGTTTCATGGATGTTGAACAGAGACTCGACCCATACGGCATGGAGCTTTTTAGGCCGCAGCAGTTTTAAAAAACGGGTTTTGCCTGCGCCAAAATCCCCTTCAATGAGTACGCTTTGACCCCTGTATATCCTGTTATAAGTGGCAGACAGGTATGAGACCCTTCGTTTATCACTGATAAAATCCTCTTTCATGGCATATCTCCGTGGGATGCATAAGTGGCCACCTGATTCGTATTTAACGATTTTTGGCAATCAAGCATAAAAGCATTAAACAAAGCTTGATGTTTACGTTCCTCAGGCTGGTTCATTTTTTTCATGTAATCTGCGTACCTTGATTGATTATGGTGAAGCACTTGCTCCGCCAGGGACAAGGTGAGGCCTTTATGGTAAACTTCGATTAAAATAGGCCGGTCAACGGCCATATTGTGCTTTTCCAAAAGAGCGATAATGGTGTCGAGTTCGTCGGGTACAGGAGCGGTCGCTGGAGACGGCGGGCTGTCAAACGGCTTTTTTGCAATGGCTTCGCCTATCAGGATGCCGTCTTCACTGGGCTCAAAGATAAAAAGTTTGTCCCTGTATCTGGATATTTTTACCGGTGTACTTTTATGCCTGCTGAACCGGTCTGCACCACTGGTCACATAATAATCCCTTTTGTCATGGCGGATGGTTCTATTTTTGGATACCGTGGCTTTGATTTTCCTGTAACCGTATTTCATATATTCCTGAACCTGCTCCGGGGTAAAATTCAGGGTGTCTGTCTGATTTGATAAAAAATCATCAAACTTTTGTGCCGGCACCCAGGCACTGACTACGCCGTCTTCGGTAAAATAATGTTGTGTATGATTGTGTTCGTTGCGGTATTGGCTGAGCACAGTGCTGTTCCTCAATTCATCAAGGGTGATATCAAGAAGGGTTACAGTAACTTTTTCCTTTCTTCCCCGCTTGAAGTCATATTCGGTAACGGTTTTCACAATCCTGCTCTCAAACGCTTTGATAATTCGTATTTCAAAATTATGCAGGCTTCGGTGTGAAGATTCCAGATGCGCCTTATCTTTGGGGGAATGCGCCCTTGAAAAATCCGGTGCCAAATAAAAACCGCCCGGCGTAGAATGCGCAAGGTTAATCGCATTAATGGGACGCTTGAGATTTAAAAATCCCTTTGCCCGATCAGGCCTGATACCGATTGTTATCAAAGGAAAAGGTGTGCACAACAAAAAACGGGTAAAAAGATCCACAGAATTCAGATTGCTTTCGGTAAAATAGAATTCCATAATAAACAGTTTCCTGGAGCCGGTATCGAATATTTCAATTACCCGTGGTTTCTGCCAGTTGCCATGTTCATCTCTGATTCTTAAATATTGGAACTTGCAACCGTCAACCTGGATCAAGGTAAACACCGTAACCGATTTGAAGGTATAACGTGCCGGTGACGGCTCCTGATCGTCCTCTTTTTCCAGGTAAAATTTGAGATTCTCCCTTTTGGCGCATCGCCAAAGTGCAGGGAGACTGATTTTTTTCCCCAGCTCTTCCTCAAGCCAGCAGTGGTAATTTTTAATGGTCCTGGCTCTCCGGGTGATAAAAATGAACCCCTGGGATGAGGGGTCGCATGACGCCTTGACCATTTCAATAAACCGCCTTTGGGTTTGTTCGTCTATGACCCTGGGCCGCCCGCTGCACTTGCGGCCATCCATAATTCCTTTTTCAACCAGTAAAAGGGGAGCCGGGATAATCCCGGTTTTTTTGTACTGGTCCTTGTAATATTTTTTGGATCTTCTCTTGGCAGATCCGGTTTTGTTCATAATTTTTTTGTGCAGCAGTAAGTGGAAGCGGTCGTCAATGCTTAGGTCATCCATTATCGGTCCCCTTTGATATGATCTTTTCGTATATGACCCGGTGCCACAACAATGCGGCTTGGCGGGAGGTCTGCTGCCAATGATCATGTTGTGCCACACGGACCTGCTCAAGCATTGCCTTTACAACAGCCATGTATTCATTGGCAATTCGGCCTGTCAGATCCGGTTTACTTGCCGGTGCCGGTTTTCGGGAGTCAATAAATTTTTTGATGTTATGCGCGGTTAACTCCATGCCGCTTTCTATAATCTCCTTCCAGATATGCCGCTGTTCTATGGAATCCAGTTGAGTAAGAGGACGGGCCTGGGATTCGTTGGCCGGTAACTTGTCCCCAATTGGGGACAGATTATAGATAACTTCATAGAATTTGATCAGGCGATACGCATGGGATTTACCCATATCCCATCGTTCCCTGGTATATATTTCGAATGATTCAAACAGAGCCTCCTTATACAAACGATTGTCACGGATTTCTTTCAAGGCCTTGCCGATTTTTGAAAAACACTCCTGATTCCGGGCTATCAGTTTTTCAAGTTTGGCCAACCGTTCCATACTCATTGCCCCCCCGGTATAGGTTTACCGATTGCAGCGGCCAGGGCAGTCAATTTTGATGCCAGAACCTGGTGAACAGGATTTATCTGTTTTAAAAACAGGACGCTGTCCCTGAATCCATACCCCTTGATTTTCATAACAAGGTCGATGGTGTTAAAATTTTTTTCGCATCTGAAGCACCTGGCCAGGTTTGTTGCCGGATTTACAGCAGTTTGAAATTCATTGCACCGTGGGCAGAGAAAACGGAAATACCCATCCCTGATTTTGGATGGAATCTGTAAATGATCCCTGATCAGCATATCCACAGGGATATTGTTCCTCAGTTCAAATAATTCCCGGGATGAAAACCTGTTCGCCATGAGACATCTCCTTATTTTTAAAATTTCAGATGCCTTTTTATATCACCGGCCAGGGTCGGCTGTCAGTTGCCTCTTGAACTGGAATACGGATTACTCTGTTTGTATCTATATATATTATCAACAACTTATGCGCATGATGTCTCTTAGAATCAAAGTTCGATTACTCTGTTTGTATGTCTTAATATTACAATGAGTTACCCTCACCTTGTCTCTTGAAATCAATATTCGATTAGTCAGAGGTCTTTATGGGAATTCTCGAATTTTTTCTTTGGTATGACAGATAACCTGGGCAACCAGATATTCGACGATAATTGCTGGTTTGATACCGTATTCTGTTTCAATAACTTCCAGTGGCAAAACAGGCAATTTTCCGGATGTTTGAAGGTTTTGAGCCTTTTCAATTTTTTTTGCCAGGTAATTATTTATGGAGACCGCTTTGTTTTTCCTGTTCCAGTTTTCACATTGCCTTCGATGAAGTTCATTTTGGCAAGCCGGACTGCATGTTCTCTGTCGGCCTTTTTGTCTTACATCAGGAACAAACCATTTTCGGCAAATAGAGCAAGGGCGTTTTCCACGAGAATTCTTTGCCATCATTTTTCTCCAAGATTCGAATCACGGAGATTATATGTAGCAAATTTTGAATAAGTCAGCGGCGGGGTCTACCGGCGGGGTAGGCATGCGGGGTATGATTTTTATGATTTTTTAGCAGGGTATGGCAGCGGGGTATCTGGTCGTTACATTATTTCGTTATGAATATAGGGGATAGGCGTTACACTTTTAAAAGCTGGCCACACCACCAAATCAAAATCTCACACGATCTGGTGTGAAATACAACCTGCTTAACCCTGATGCTTCTTTGTCATTTTTTAATTGCATTACAAAAATAGTTTTGTTAAATTGAGCGTGCTCAATGAATGAGCGTAATCAAAATTACCATTTTTGAAGGGAACAATGGATAGTAAAGAAACCAGTACCGGAAGCCGGAGGCTTATACAAAAAGAGGAGACGCGAAAAATCATCCTTGAGAGATCCCAGGAGCTTTTCAATGAGCTGGGTTTTGACAAAACTTCCACGCGGGCCATCGCAACACGGGCTGGTGTGGGCGTCGGAACGGTCTTCAGCCATTTTCCGGACAAGTCATCACTGCTTATTGCCGCATTATTGGATGATCTGACTTCCACCCAGGCAAACGCCATGAAAAGCATGCCCAAAGACGCTAATGTGTGTGACAGATTTCTTCATCTTGCCCGTTTTTTTTACACCTATTATTCAAAACGCCCTGATCTGTCCCGGACATTGTTAAAGGAACTCTGGTTTGTAAAAGGGGAATGGGGAGGGAAACTGACCACACAAGCTCTTGAATTCGTTCTTCTGGTCAGCAATATGCTGGAACAGGCAAAGGAAAGAAAGGAGATTCGGCCCGAAGCCGACACCCTCCTGTGCGCCAGGGCCTTTTTCTCCCACTATTTGATTGTCCTTTATGAAGGAGTAAATATCCTGGCCCAGAGGGCCAGGCTTTGGGAACCCCTAAAAGGGGTTAGTATGCCTTGCCCCCTGAGGGGGCAAGGGAAGCGTCCCGTTTTAATTTTAGCTAAACAGATCTAACTGTTCGGCTCGTTTTTCTTTTCGTTCTTGATATTTCACATACTTTCGTATCATATCAGCGTCAAGGCCAACTGTATCAACACAATATCCGCGTGCCCAAAACTTATTACCCCAATAGGGCCTTTTCTTCAGATTCTTGAATTTATTAAAAACCCGTATCGCCGTCCGGCCTTTAACAATGCCCATGAAATCCGAGATTGATAGTTTGGGTGGTACTTTGACCAACAGATGAACATGGTCTATTTGAACATTCAACTCCACGACCTCACAACTTTTTTGTTCAGCAAAAGCTCTGATGCAGTTCTCAACCTCTCTCCCTATTTCACCGCCCAATATCCGAAAACGGTATTTCGGAACCCAGACAATATGATATTGGCAACACCATATTGTCTGTGATAGCTTTTTAAATCGGCTCATTTGTTACTCCTTACTCCTCGTTGTGGGGACAACTTCGAGTATTGAGTAGCATTGAGCCGTACAGATGGCAAAGCCACTGCACTCTGACCTGGCCCAGAGGGCCAGGGTTTTTACGTTAGACTAAACAGTTCCGAAGTCGATGTAAAAACCATGCTCGACACACTGGAAGGAATGCTCAATCAGCTTCTGACCGGTGTGGGGCAAAACCATTGATATTAAAGGAAAATAAAGTGCAATTAAAATATATGTATTCGTTCTTTAAAACATTCAAAATACCAGGGCTTTTTTCCGTGTTTTCAGACTTTAAAAGGATCGTCAGATATCACTTTCTGTACGCTGCTGTTGAATCCGGGCTTCTTGAGGCATTGAAAACCCCTTGTTCCAGGAACGACTTAATTGAAACACTGGAGGTCAAAAACCCGGACATATTGGATGCCTTGCTCAAAGTCGGCATTTCTATTAAAGAACTGAACTGCAAAATGGATCGCTATGGTATCAGGGGTAAAAGATCTCTTGCTATGGTTGGTGCATACGGGGATACCCTGTCAGCAATAATTCAGGCCAATGTGACTTATTATAACAATTCATACCGCCATGCTGCAGCCAGGATGAAAGGCGCGGCCTTGGGTGATGACCTTAAATGGGCCGGTGATATTGTTGCCAGATTTTCTAAACTCTCAGACCCTGTGATCAATACGTTTCTGTCGGACATTGTGCCAACGATTCCGGGATTGCGGGTTCTGGACATCGGATGCGGATCAGGTCTTCTTTTAAAAAGCATTTCGCAAATTAATCCGGATCTGTCCGGCTTGGGGGTTGACGTCGATGAAGCCGCAGCCAGGCAGGCGATGCAGAATATGGAAAAGTGGGAACTTCAGGACAGGTTTGAGATTATCAAGGGGGATATCAGGGATCTGCCGGAAAATATCCCCCTTTTTGATCTGATTACCCTGGTTAACGTTGTATACTATTTCCCACTTGAACAGCGTCCCGAACTTTTCAAAACGCTGCGAGCCAGACTGGCACCCGGTGGTAGCCTTGTTATCATCATGAACATGCAGGGAAAAGACTCTGATTTCGGGGCGGCCAACCTGAATATGGCCAACGCTTCCATCCAAGGGGTCACATTGCTGCCTGATCCGGTGAGACTCAGGGAACAGCTTAGGGCGAGCGGGTTTTCAACCGTTAGAGTTTCAGACCTGATGCCGGGCAGTTCGTTCGTGGGTATGCAAGCAAAATAAAAATACGGGTGGATTTTGGTTTGACACTCACTTCAAGTAATTTCCAACAGCAAACATGCATCGGGGTTCTCCAGTGATGTAAAAAGTTATGCAAAGAACTTAATCAAAGGCAAAAGCATGATACAAGATAAAAGACAAATTCAAATCAAGGCACCTTCTCATGCTATCTTAATGGGTGCCACGGGGTCGGCCCAAGCATAATGAAATAAATAAAGCGAGTTAAATCATAAAACCGCCAAAAAAATGGCCTTATTATTGCTTTTTGAGGGCCAAAAAGGGCAATATAGAATAACAAGAAGAATATCCAACAATCAAAATGCTGCGGACAGGCCGCAGATTTTGGGGGTTATCTTCCAAAAAACCACCGTTTGAATTCTTTTTCGCAAATTTTTATTTTGACACTTGCATATTGCCATTTTGGCACCATTGTTTTATTCTATTCGAAAATGAAGATGTGGTTTGTTTTAAAAAGAAAGGAATGCAAATGTCAGCAGTAGAAAAAAGATTCCAGACGAGAATGCCTTACCATGTACACGAAAAACTTGCACAAGCTGCAGAAGTATTAGGATCAACACTAAATCAATTTGTCGTCCAATCTGCATTGGAAAAGGCACATACAGTATTGGAACAGGAACGAATTTTACATTTAACATTAAAAGATGCCGAAGTGTTTTTTGAGGCTCTTGAAAATCCGCCACGGCCAAATGATGCTTTGATCAAGGCTGCACAAGAATATAAAGCGGAGTTTGGTAATGAAATTTGAAGAGTTAAATCGCTCCCATAATCGAGAGGGTTTTAACTGTGGTGATAAGGATCTGAATGATTTTCTAAAAAATCTTGCCAGACAAAATTTAAAAAAAGGGCTTTCCCGAACTTTTGTGTTAGTCGATGAGCATAGACCTGGTGAAATATTAGGTTTTTATACTTTATCCGTTTTTGAAGTCTCTGCCCAGAAATTACCCTCTAAACACGCCAAGAAATATAAAGGACAACTTCCAGCAGCAAAATTGGCTCGACTTGCAGTTGCGATAGGCAAACAGAGTCATGGCTTTGGTAAGTATATGATGATAAATGCCTTCAAAAGGGTTGTCACCATTTCTGAAAATGCAGGGATAGTGGGATTTTTTGTGGATGCTAAAAATGTCCAGGCGAAAGACTATTATCTTAAGTTTGGCTTTCTTGCCTTGCCGGAGCATCCGTTAGAGCTTTTTTTGCCATTGGCTACTATTAACCAGATGAATTTAAAAGTGTTTGATACAAAATGAACTGAAATCAAAAGATAACAAAAACATGCTGCGGTCAAGCCGCAGATGTTTACGTTGTTCTGGGTGCGACACGAGGTCGCACTATTGGCTGTTTGCGGGCCTGTCGGTCCTGACCAAACCCGGCATTCTCCTGCCGGTACCCTAGGTGGCATGCGGTTTCCGGTGCATCCGGAAACGGTGTGAAGCCCAACCGACAACGTACCGAATTCCGCAATTGCGGAAGGGGTGGAAGCCGTGAGGCGGATATCCTCCTGGAAGCCTCAATCCGGTTGAGGGCAAGGGTTTGGATGATATGGTCAAATTAATTGAATGTTCCGTAAGTACCGTCACGGAGAGCAAGCTAAAGAGGCTGGTAAGCTTGGACCTAAAGGTGAGCGGTCAGGTTGCAGATTTCCGAACTGCCGCGTGAGATGTTGCGCCGCCGGTGCTTAAGGGCAGGCCTAAGTCATCCACTAATTGGCAATAGTGTGGAACGTGGAAACCCCGTATCTTCGCCGGGAACATTCGGCAGGTGAAACCGTAAGGCACACTGATGAAGGTGCGGGAGTAAGATGCAGGAAAAAGCGAATGCCATCTTGTAATGAGGTGGATACGGATTGAGATGGATCTATTCTTCAACATTACCCGGCCCGAAAGGGAGCTGACGTCCGGCGGGTGTGGCTACAGACACACCCGGACAGGTGTTTCTTTGCGAGAAAGTCTGGAGAATCTTT
>CAXXJI010000002.1:0-7258 GCA_963666035.2 Christensenellaceae bacterium
GCAGATCGATTCGCTGGTCAGGCAAACCCTGCTGACCGCGGAAGACGCCGGCGGTTTGGATATCCGTCAAATCACAAGCGTGTTAACATCGGATATCATCCGGCGTGCCGGAAAGGCTGAAACCGTCTACCGGGAAAAAACCTTTTCCATTGCCATGGATTCTGAATTGCTGGGATATCCCCCCGGGGAAACCGTCTTGATTCAAGGGGCGATTGATCTGTGTTTCATCGAGGACGGGGCGTTTGTAGTGGTGGACTACAAGACCGACCACGCATCCACGGCTGTCATTTCCGATCGGTTGGACGGCTATAAGCGCCAGATCTCCATCTATGCGGATGCGGTGACCCGTTTAACCGGCTTGCCCGTCAAAGAGAAGATCATCTATATGCTCAACCACGGGGTATATTCGGTTTAGGTGAAAATGCCGATGTCTGCGATCGATAATCCGGATAAAAATCATCTTATGTAAACTTACGAATAAATATTCAGACCGCTGTGGATATTGTGGATAACTTTCACATATACATACCTGAAAATCAACAATATTACCAGCATTGGGGATGAATATGTGGATAAATAGGATAACTTCTGAATAAGATGGGTATTCGTGATAAGCTTTGCACAGGTTATCCACAGGTTAACGATAATCTTATTATCCGTTTGGCATGCCGCTTAGAAAGCAATTCCATCGAATAATCCCCTGATATTTGCTGTTTTTCAATAATCACTAGCCACCCGCTAAGCGGGTGGTTTGACTGGACCCTATAAGGGTCCTTTTCTTGCTACGCCTCAAGGCGCGTTGAAATTCCCGCCAGCCGCATTTATTTCTCAGGCGACCTCTAAAGAGGCTTTTGGTTTATTTCTTCACAGTTTTGCCTGTAAAGGGGTCAACATATTCTTTTGCGCTCACATTATCGTTCGCTATATCTTCCTGTAGTTGGTTTCTTATATATTCCTGTATAGCTTTCTTATTCTGCCCTACAGTATCTACATAATATCCTCTGCACCAGAAATGTCTGTTCCCATACTTGTATTTCAGATTTGCATGCCTATCAAATATCATTAAGGCGCTTTTTCCCTTCAAATATCCCATCACACTCGACACGCTCATCTTTGGGGGTATGCTCACTAGCATATGTACATGGTCTTTGCACAATTCTGCTTCTATTATTTCTATCCCCTTCTGCTCACACAACTTTCGCAGTATCTTGCCTATGTCTGCTCTGATCTTCCCATATATTATTTGTCTTCGATACTTCGGCGCAAATACGATATGATATTTACACCGCCAATACGTGTGTGCTAAGCTCTTATTGTCCATTGTAATCCTCCTTATTTTGCTTTTAGCTGGCGGGCTAATTGCATTATATTCGAGGATTACTTTTGGGCATAGCTAAAGCCTTTTTGAACCACCGGCTTAGCCGGTGGTTTACTCTTACTAAAAAAACCGGCTGCTCAGCCGAGCGAACCGGTTCATTGATCGATCGTTTATTTGTTTTTCAGATTAAACCAGGCGTCTAATCCCGGATAAATCGCCTTGCTGCCCAAAGCTTCTTCTATTCTGAGCAGTTGGTTATATTTCGCCACACGGTCGGAACGTGACGGCGCACCCGTCTTGATCTGTCCGGCATTCATCGCGACCACGAGGTCCGCGATGGTGGTGTCTTCGGTTTCTCCCGAACGGTGGGAAACGACCGCCGTATATCCGGCACGGTTCGCCATTTCAATCGCATCCAGTGTCTCGGTCAATGTCCCGATCTGGTTAACCTTGATTAAGATGGAATTCGCAACACCCATATCAATACCCTTGGACAACCGTTCGGTATTGGTGACAAACAGGTCGTCGCCGACCAGCTGAATCTTCTCGCCCAGACGTTCGGTCATCAGCTTCCAGCCTTCCCAGTCCTCTTCGGCCAATCCGTCTTCGATTGAGATGATCGGATATTTATCGCAAAGGCCCGCCCAGAAGTCCACCATTTCTTCTCGGGTGAAGAATTTATCCGTCTTCCAGAAATAATAACCGTCCTTGCCGATTTTTTTAGCTTCTTCAAACATCTCGGTTGATGCCGGATCCATCGCGATCCTGAAATCCTTGCCGCTCTGATAGCCCGCTTTGCCGATCGCTTCCACGATCACTTCGAGCGCTTCTTCGTCGGATTTTAAGTTTGGCGCAAATCCGCCTTCATCGCCGACGGCTGTGGAATAACCCTTATCTTTCAAAACTTTCTTTAAGTTGTGGAACACTTCGGCGCACATTCTGAGCGCATTTGTCCAGCTGTCCGCGCCGACCGGCATAATCATGAATTCCTGGCAGGAAACCGAGTTATCCGCATGCTTTCCGCCGTTGATGATGTTCATCATGGGAACCGGAAGCGTCTTTGCGTTTACGCCGCCGATATACTGATACAACGGAAGTTCGCTCACTTCGGCCGCCGCCTTTGCGACTGCCAGCGAAACGCCCAGCATCGCATTCGCGCCGAGCTTTGCCTTGTTGTCCGTGCCGTCCAGTTTAATCATCAGGTCATCGATACCCACCTGATCCGTCGCATCCATCCCGACGGTTTTCTTTGCGATAATGCTGTTGACGTTTTCAACCGCCTTGGTTACGCCCTTTCCCATATACGCATCGCCGCCGTCACGCAATTCAACCGCTTCAAACGCACCGGTGGAAGCGCCTGACGGAACAGCCGCACGCCCGATAACACCGCATTCCAGTGTGACATCCACTTCAACGGTCGGATTCCCGCGCGAATCCATGATCTGGCGTCCTTTGACTTCAATAATCGTTGTCATTTTAATTCTCCTTTGATCTAAATATAATCTATAACAGACGGCCCTTTTAGCCATTGTTTATGTTTTCTTTTGTATATCACAGAATCAGGATATTTTCAAACATTTCATTTGCATTTATCCAATGCTTTCTTTGATGACCCCGCCGAGAATTTCAATCCCCTGCCGGATTTTATCTTCTGAAACCATCGAAAAATTCAGCCGGAGCGTATTTTCATGCCCGCCGTTTGCGAAAAAATGCGTCCCCGGAACAAACGCCACGTTGCGCTTGACCGCCGCCTTTAACAGGTCGAGGGTATCCACTGCTCCCGGCAATGTCAGCCATAAAAACAGTCCGCCGTCGCACGGCGACACCTTGACGGAGTCTGGAAAATGCCGGGCGATCGTTTCCCGCATCACATCCCGCTTTTGTTTGTAGGATTTCTTGATATCCTCAATATGGGGCTCCAGCCGGCCGGATGTGATATACGCATATACCATCGCCTGCGCCAAATTGTTGGTGTGCACGTCCATGCCCTGCTTGCATATCTCAAACTTCCGGATCGTGTCCGCATCCCCGATCGCCGCGCCCCACACGAAGCCCGGGCGAAATGGTCTTTGAAAACGAAATCAGCCGGACGACCGTACCGTTTTTATCGAACGATTTTAACGTGCTGAGCGGCTCTCCGGAATATCTCAGCCGGTGATACGGATCGTCTTCCAGCACCTTGACACCGCCTGCCGCACAAATCTCAACCAGCGCCTGCCTGCGGTCCTTCGCCAGCGTAACGCCGGACGGGTTCTGGAATGTCGGGATCACATAGAAAAACTTCGGTTTATGCTGTTCAATCTTTCGCTTTAAATCATCCAGCAAAATTCCGTCGTCATCAGTATCAACCGCGACCAAATTTGCCTGATACGTTTTAAACGTCTGAAGCGCGCCCACAAACGTCGGGGCTTCCACTAAAATCACATCACCTTTGTCGATAAACGTTTTTGCCATCAGCTCAAGGCCCTGGGATGATCCCGATAAAATCAACGTATTTTCCGCCCCGATCTCGGCCCCTTCGGCTTTGGAAATCCGGATGACTTCCTCGATCAGCGGCGCATATCCTTTGGTTGCGCCATACTGGAGCACGGTTTCTCCCTGTTTCTTTAAAACATCGGCTGCGATCTCCGCCAGCGCGTCTTTGGGAAAGCTTTCCGGCGCGGGATTCCCGCCCGCAAACGAAATAATATCCGGGTTAGCCAAAAGTTTAAAAATCTCGCGTATGGCGCTGCCGTCCACACCCGCCAGCCGTTCAGCGAATCTATTTTCCATATTTCATCCCCTTGTTATCCTTCATTTTTTATTACTTTAACCTCACCGCATATTATAACAATTTGTGGTGTATAAAAAAAGCACAAAGATTTCATCTTTGTGCTTTAATTTCATTTAATCTTAGAGTTTTGACGCCTGATTAGCAATATGCTTGATGGAATCAACCGCTTCACCCGAAAGCTTATCAAACCCGCCGCGCACCGTTTGTTTTTCGGTCAGGAATCCCACCCGGTCATTTAAGCGCTTAATAAACTGGTCTTTATATTCAGCGTCGTTGAAATCCATCTTAAATCCGTCAACCGGAAGAATTTCGACGCCGTCAAGGCCGGTCGGTTCGAATTTTGCTTTTTCTTCAACAATCTGTTCCAGGCTGCCTAACGCATGTGCGGGTTTTACCTTTTCACCCATGAAGAATCCACTGCCAGTTTATACGTTTCCTTCAGTGTTTCAACTGGATAGACATTGTTGCCGTAGGCGGCGGTTTTAATAGTCGTTCGGATCGCCGAAAAGTAAGAGCCTTCTTTTCTGATCTCATTCCATTTAAAAATTGTTTTGTAGACATCTTTATCCGCCTTAAAGTGTTACATAAATAGTATCGCTTGAACCGAAACTCAGCTTCGGTTCAAGCGATTTATTAAAGATATAAACGCATTTACCCCCAGCGTTTCCGCCCGAACATCCGCATCTAAACCGGTTTCTGCCAGTGCCTCTATCACCGCCTGACGTTCATACCCCGCCTTGATTAAGTTGTTGACCAGCGTCTTTCGCTTCATCGCGAAACATGCCTTAACAAAAGCGATGAAGGTTTCGGCTTCCGTCCGGTCTGTTTGGCCGACGGTGATGACCATCACCGCGGAATCCACATCCGGTTTGGGATAAAAACAGCCGCTTTTTACGATCATCCCGATTTCAGCATTTCCATAATAATCGATAATGACGCTGAGCAGCCCGTAATCCCTGCTCCCGGGTTTGGCGCATATCCGCTGCGCCACCTCCTTTTGGACCATGACCACCATGCGCGTTAAGGCGATATCCGCCGTTAAAAACGCCATGATACATGCGGATGTAATATAGTACGGCAGATTGGCGGCGACCGTTACGGACCCATCGCCGAATTGCTCGCTGCACAATCCTTTGATATCGGTTTTCAAAATATCGCCGTTAATAATCGCAACATTCTTTTCGTTTTTGAATTCGTTTGTCAAAAACGCATAAAATCCCTGATCAATCTCAACGGCCGCCAGCTTTTCGGCGGCTTCTGCCAGCTTTTCGGTCAGGGCACCGAGGCCTGGGCCTACTTCTACTATATACCGGCTTTCTCCGGTCAGCTGTATAATTTTATTTAAGATGTTTTCGTCGATAATAAAATTCTGCCCGAATTTCTTCAGCGGCGAAAACCCGTGCGCTTTAAGCGTGTCTTTTACATACGTCAGTGATGTGCGTTTCATTGAACCATCCTTTCTTTTTATTATATGCGAAAGGATAAAAAAAAAGAAGCCATGCTTCAAAAACAAAAAGGAAAGCCGCGCAAACCTTTCCTTTTTGTTCAGTCTAACATATATCTTATCGGAGGAATAAAGAACTTCCCATTTCAGCCTTTGTCTTTTTATGCGGTCCTTTCTGCTCTAGTGAAGGAGAACACCAGAGCAGCCGAAAGACCACAATCTTGATAAAAGGTAAATATTTAAATGAAGGTACTAAGCCGTTTTCATCGGATACACATCTGCTTTACGTTTATCTGTTTATATTATATGCCCATATCTTTTTTATGTCAATCTTTTGTAATATTTTTGTTATATTATGTTTACGGCTTTTTTGTTTTGCATCCGCCCCTGTTTCAAAGTATAATTAACGTTGTTTCTATATTCGGCAAAATATCATTTGAGGTTCGTTCATGAAGACCAATGCTTGGATAAAAAATAACCGCCATACTTGTGTTATCGCTCATATTATCCGTTTTTACCGGATGTGAGCCGACGAACCCCGCAGCCGTTGCTGAAGCCTTTTTAGACTGCATCGCCGCCCAGGACTTTGAAACCGCCTATTCATATATCTGGCCGTATGATAATAACGCGCTAGAAAAAGACGCGTTTATCGCAAAATACGAAGCCGTATTCTCAGGTCTTGAAATCGAGTCGATGGAGGTCTACGATACATTTGTCACCACCGATTCGTTCGGCACCATCTATACCTATACCTGTTCTTATATCACCAAATCCTACGGCACCTATACCTATGATTTTGCCATGGAACTTAAACACATCGACGATGAGATTTATGTCAACTGGGGGCAGGATCTGATCTTTCCCTTTATGGATTTTGAGGATAAGCTGTTTGTGGAGACCCTTAAAGCCTCCCGGGGGGAGATTTTCGCCAAGAGCGGGGAGATTGTGGCCCAAAACGCGTACGGGTTGGCCGTCTATATGGATGTCACCAAAATCAAAAACATCCTGACCGTCAGCGATGTGCTGTCCCCCATCCTTGATGTCACAAAAAACGATATAATTGAAGTTTTTAACGATACGCTGGCGCTGAACGAAGAGCTTGGCCGCAACAACGTCGGTGTCATCGAATCTTACCCGATTGACCATTTTACGGATGAACAAAAAGCCGAGATTCTCGCGGTTGAAGGCATCGGCATCGATACCGAGATATACGCCCCCATCCGCTATTACCCATATAAGGAGTATATGTCCCACATTATCGGATATATGGGCGCCATCACCGAAGAATATCTGGAAGCCCATCCCAACGAAGGGTATAATATCGATTCGCGGATCGGGAAAACCGGTCTTGAGGCAAGATACGAAGACGTCTTAAAAGGCGTAAACGGAAAGATCGTCTATGTGGCGGATAAATGGGGCAACCAGAAAGAAGTGCTCTATGAGGAGCCCGTTCAGGAAGGGATGGATTTAATCCTCACCATCGATCTTGATATGCAGATAAAGGGAATGGACCTTTTAGAAAAGTACACCTACCGCAACCAAAACGGTACTGCGATCGTCATGAACGCGGAAACCGGCGCCGTGGAAGCGATGTGTTCCTACCCGTCGTATGATAACAATATCTTCTCGTTTGCGGTCTCGACCGACGTGTGGAACTCGCTCATCAGCGACGATTCCAATCAACCGATGTATAACCGCTGCACCCAGGGGCTATATCCGCCCG
>CAXXJI010000003.1:0-460725 GCA_963666035.2 Christensenellaceae bacterium
CCACTGACGAGCGACATGTGCGGCGGGTGAAAAAAATCAGTGACATTGAGGATCAATATTTTAAGTAAAAAATCACAAAGGCCGACGCACCTTTTATTAAAAAAGGATGTGCATCTGCCTTTTACTTTGTTTCAGTACAGGCAAATAATTAAAAGGGATTGGATAAAATGGGAAACATGATTGAAATTAAGCATCCGTTGGTAAAACACAAAATTTCACTGCTGAGGGACAAAAAAACTAACACACGCGATTTTCGAGATTTAGTCAGAGAGCTTTCAATGCTTTTAGCATATGAAGTGACCAAAGACCTGCCTTTGAAAACGGTGGAGATTGAAACGCCGGTGGCCAAGGCGAAAACTGAAGTCATCAGCGGAAAATCGATCGCGATTGTCCCCATCTTGCGGGCGGGGCTCGGTATGGTGGACGGCATGGTATCGCTTGTACCATCGGCCAAAGTGGGACATATCGGTGTATACCGTGATCCTGAAACATTAAAACCGGTGAAATATTACTACAAGATGCCGGATGATATTGCGGAGCGAGACGTCATAGTGGTGGACCCGATGCTGGCGACGGGCGGATCGGCCTGCGCGTGTATTACACTATTAAAAGAAGAAAATGTGCAGAACATCAAATTCGTCTGCCTTATCGCTGCACCCGAAGGTATCGCTGAACTTCAGCGTGTGCATCCGGACGTGGATATCTTCGCAGGTGCGGTGGACGAGAAACTGAACGATCACGCATACATTGTGCCGGGCTTGGGCGATGCAGGTGACCGGCTGTTTGGAACCAAATAGAAAAACCGATTTAGAACATATTAGGAGATCGATATGGCACAAGAGGTATTAGACCAAATCCGTGTAGCTGAAAACGAAGCGCAGGATATTATCAATACGGCGCAGGTCGCCGCGCGTGAAGCCGTTCGGGAAGCCAACCGAGCAGCGGAAAACCTGCTGACCGAAAACACGCTGAAGATTAAACAGCGCACAGCCGAAACGCTGGAAAAAGCGGAGCAGGCGGCGGTAGCGGCTTTTGAAGCCGAAAAAGGCAGTCTGAACGCGGAGATTGAGAAAAAACGCGCTGAAGCCGAAAAGAATATCGGCAAAGCCAGTGCCTATATACTCGGGAGGATCGTGTAATTGGCCATTATCAATACAAAACGCGTGACGGTGATCGGCCTTTCCGAAGAAAAAGCCGAGCTCGTTAAAACGCTTCAGAGCTTAGGTGCGGTGCAGATTGAGCACAACACATTTTCGGATGTTGACCTGGTGGAAACAACTGAAGCAGTGACCGAAACTGAACAAAAGCTTTCGGATATTCAGTTTGCGCTGTCGCTGATACGGCCCTATGACCAGACCAAAAAACCGTTGATGGCGGCTAAACCAGCGATCGACAAAAAAGGGCTGGATGCGTTTAAGGAACTGGAACGTAAGCAGACGATCGCGATTGAATCGCTGAAGGAACTCTCGGAGGAATTAAACTGGGCGCGTGCGAGCATTTCGCGTGCTAAAAATATTATCACACAGGTAGAGCCCTACCGTAATTTTGATGACACATTTGATGCGCTTGGCAAGCACGCTTGCACATATGCGACGCTGGGCGTGATGTCAATAGAGAATCGTGACGCTTTTATCCAGCTGATGAATGAGAGTGACGGTCTGGCCTGCTACGAAATTCTGGAGGAATTGACCGATAATTTTGTCGCGTTTATTGTGACGCATGACGATATCACCGCCGAGGTGAAAAGTGCATTAAAGGGGCTTGGATTCTCGGAAGTTAAATATGAACAATACGAAGATTCACCGCAAGGGATTATCGACACGCAGGTGAAAGAGATATCTTCCCTTACCGACAAAAAAGCTGAGGTCAAAATGCAGATTGCGGCGTTTATCGGGCAGATTGCGGATATGGAGCGGCTGGAGGATTACTACAGCGCTATGCTGCAACGGGAAAAAGCTGCGCTTTCCTTTGGATACACACGAAACGCGTTTGTGTTGGAAGGCTGGATTGACGAAAACAGAGAAGCGGAAGTGAAAAAAGCGGTTGCCGAAACCAGCGAAACCGCGGTGGTGCAGTTCCGTGATCCGCTGGAAGGTGAGGATTATCCCACCATCATCGAGAATCCCAAGCTGGCAAGACCTTTTGAGGCGATTACAGAAATGTACGATACGCCGAGCGCGGGCGGGATTGACCCCAATCTGCTGATGGCGCCTTTCTATTTTATTGTTTTTGGCATGATGGTCAGCGACGCGGGCTACGGCCTGATTCTGGCACTGGCCTGTACGTTTGTACTTTGGAAAACCAAGCCGGCCGGGATGTTTGGGAAAATTTTGGGCGTGGTCGCTTTCGGCGGCATCTCCACGCTGATCTGGGGCGCATTGTTCGGCGGTTGGTTTGGTGTGTCTGCGGAGAACCTGCCAAAAGCGCTGCAATTTCTGACGCACTTAAAATGGTTCAATCCGTTGGACGAACCGCTGACTATGTTGGCACTGTGTCTGGGTATCGGCACCTTCCAGGTGCTGTTTGGCTTGGGTGTTGCCGCGGGGATGAATATCAAACGGGGCAAGCCTTTTGCCGCTTTGTTCGATCAGGTATCGTGGATGCTGTTAATCGTCGGCCTTTTGGCTATGCTGCCGGGTGGGATGCTCGGAAAAATCGGCACTTATCTGGCGCTGATCGGTGTGGGGCTGATTCTGCTGTTTGCGGGGCGGGCTAAGAAAAACATTATCGGAAGAATCATGGGCGGATTAAGCGCGCTGTACGGCGCCACCGGCTATTTAAGCGATATTCTAAGCTACAGCCGTATCTTCGGCATGGGCCTTGCCACCGGCGTTATCGCCATGGTGTTCAACACTATCGCTGGCATGCTGTTCGGAAAATGGTTTATGATTCCGTTTGCGGTGGTGATCCTCTTGGTCGGGCATGTCTTTAATCTTGGCATCAATACGCTGGGTGCCTATGTGCATTCCTGCAGATTGCAGTATATTGAGTATTACGGTAAGTTTTTTGAGGGCGGCGGAACAACTTTCCGGCCGTTGAGTACAAATATCAAACATTATCGTTTTGAGAAGTAAGCGGATTTTGACGCAAAAAATAAATAACAATTCACTTTTTTTTAAAGATGGAGGAAGAAAATGATCGAAGTTTTAGGTTTGGAGCTGGGTAAGGTTCTGGCAATGCTGGGAGCGGCTTTGGCTGTTGGTTTGGCGGGCACGGGCTCGGCCATCGGTGTGGGCGCGGCAGGTGAAGCGGCAGCCGGTTTGGTGGCTGAAGACCCGGATAAGTTTGGATCGGCATTGGTTCTACAGCTTTTGCCGGGTACGCAGGGAATCTACGGCCTTTTGGTTGGTTTTATGATTCTGATGAAAATCGGCTTGATTACACCGGTGGATGAAATCTCGATAGCTACAGGTTTTTACTATCTTTTGGGTTCGCTGCCCATCGCTATCGGCGGGTTAACTTCGGCGATTGCACAAGGCAAAACAGCGGTTGCGGGCATCGGCATGATCGCCAGACGTCCGGAGGAATCGGGAAAAGCGATTGTTATGGCCATCATGGTAGAAACTTATGCGGTATTCGCATTGCTGATTTCTATGCTGATTGTAATGCTGGTTAAATAATACAAAAACAAAACGGTCGTAAAAGAACCGGCGAAAACGCCATAGATAAAATGGAGTGACGAAACATTGAACGAACCGAGTAAACTGATAGAAAAAATATTGTCCGAAGCTAAGGCGGTGGCGAACGCGGAGAAAAAGAACGCGGACGAAAAAGCCAGGGAGATTTTGGGCAAAGCTGAGCAGAAGGCCAAAGACGCTCGGGAAAGAGCGGATGCGGGTGCGGCGGCCGAAGCCGAGGATCGCAAAAAGCGCATTCAGTCAGTGTATGATCTGGAGCACAAAAAAGATATACTGGCTATGAAGCGCGATGTGCTGGATACGGCTTTTTCCAAAGCCGAAAACGACATTGCGGCGCTGCCGGACGCGGACTACTGCGGACTAATGACACGGCTTTTGCTGGAATGCGCCGAAAGCGGCACGGGAGAAATTTGTGTGGCGGACGCGGACAAAAAGCGTTTGGGTGCGGACTTCCTCGCAAAAGCCAATGCGGCGCTGAAGGAAAAAACCGGCAAGGGTGAAGTGACCTTAAACCCGGGATCTAACGGCAAAAAAAGTGGATTAGTTTATCGTAAGGGTGGCATGGAGATTGACTGTTCGGTGACGGCTGTGGTGACACTGGCCCGTGAGCAGATGGAGACCGATGTGGCGGCGATACTGTTTGATGACGAGGAGAAGAACTGATGGCTCAGAAGTCCTATCCGTTTTCTTCATCCATTATCAGCTTTCGCGAATTGGCGCTGCTGGACAGGGACACCATCATGACAGCAGCGGGCAGTGATACTGTCGATGCGGCGATGATGCTGTTGCGCGAAAAAGGCTATGCCAAAGGGGCGCCGGAACTTTCTAACGCGTACGAGTTTGAAGGTGTGGTCACACATGAGCTGAAAGATGCGGTGGGGTTCTTAAAAGCGGTTGCGCCGGACGAGAATCTGCTGTCCTTGTTTTTGCTTCGATATGATTATTTAAATCTAAAGACACTTTTAAAGCTGAATCTTTTGGGTGCCGAGTTTTCGGAGGAAAACATGTCACCTTATGGCGCTATCCCGTTTGAAGTCTTTAAGGAAAGCATCGCGGAAAAATCCTATTTTCGGCTGCCCGAAGTGATGGGTGAAGCGATGCGTGAACTGGATAAACAGTTTGCTATCCATGAAGACCCGACGCTGATCGGGATTAAGCTGGATAAAGCCTACAGCAAACAGGTGAATGCGGTGCTGAAAAATGAGAAGAACCCGCTGGTATTGGAGTATTTTAAAGCGTACTTTGATTTTACCAACATCATGCTGGTCTTAAGGCTGAAAAACGCAGGTTTTACTGCGGACGCGCTGAAAGACGCTTTGCTGGAAGGCGGTCGTTTTAACAGTTTTGATATGCAAAAAGCGTTTGAGGACAAAACAGACAGCGCAGTGAGTGTTTTTTATCACTACGGATATGAGGCATATCTGAAAGTGCCGTTTGAAAAAATGGCGGCAGGTGGTGGATTGGCAGGAGTGGAAAAAGCGCGAGATGACTATCTCTTGAATCTTTTAAAGAAAGATCGATTCAGTATGTTTACGTCTTCGCGGTCGGTAGCGTACCTGATTGCCAAAGAGCGGGAAGCGGCGGCAGTGCGGCTTTTGATGGTTTCCATGCTGAATCATATTGGTGCGGAAGAGATGGGTACACGTTTAAAAGCGTTGTACGTTTAAGGAAATAGGAAAAGCTAATGTATAGAATTGGTGTAATTGGAGACAAAGACAGCGTGATGGGCTTTAAGGCACTCGGGCTGGATGTGTTTTATACCTCGGACGAGGACGTGGGCAAGACGGTCAATATGCTGGCCGCCAAAAACTACGCAATTGTTTTTATGACCGAAGACGCGGTTTTGCAGGCCAAAGAGACGGTGGATAAGTATAAGACTTCCCCCTTTCCGGCGATTATCCCCATTCCGAACAACCAGGGCACGAACGGCCTTGGCATGGAGGGGATTCGGCAGAACGTAGAGAAGGCTATCGGGGCGGATATATTGTTTAACAACGAAGAATAGCACGCGTTTTACTAACAGAAAAAGCGCATAAAATAACTGATTTAAAAAAACAAAGGCAGGTTAAAAGTTTATGGAGGGCAGAATAGTTAAGGTTTCCGGGCCGCTTATTGTGGCCGAGGGCATGGCGGATGTCAAGATGTATGATGTTTGCCGCGTTTCGGAAAAAAAGCTGATCGGCGAGATTATTGAGCTTCGGGGCGACATGGCTTCAATCCAGGTGTATGAGGAGACATCTGGACTGGGTCCGGGCGAACCGGTGGTCAGCACAGGCGATCCGCTTTCGGTGGAACTGGGGCCAGGACTTATCGAATCGATTTTTGACGGTATTCAGCGTCCGCTGGACGTGATTGTAGAAAAAGCAGGCGACCGTATTGAACGCGGTATTCAGGTTAACTCGCTGGATCGCGGCAAAAAGTGGCGCTTTGAAGCCACCGCCAAGGTTGGAGACGAACTGACAGCGGGCGATTTCTTAGGGTTTGTTCAGGAGACTACGGCGGTAAAACACATGATTATGGTGCCGTTTGGCGTGGAAGGCAAACTGAAATCCATCCAGAGCGGTGAATATACGATTGAAGATATGGTGGCAACCATTGAAACCAAAAACGGTGAAGAAAAACTGACCATGATGCAAAAATGGCCGGTTCGCCGGGGCAGAAAGTATGCCCAGAAATTGCCGCCGAATGAACCGATGATTACCGGACAGCGGGTGATCGACACCTTGTTCCCGGTGGCTAAAGGTGGCGTGGCCGCGGTGCCGGGACCTTTCGGCAGCGGTAAAACCGTGGTGCAGCATCAGTTGGCCAAATGGGCGGACGCGGACATCATTGTATACGTGGGCTGCGGCGAGCGCGGCAACGAGATGACCGACGTTCTGCTGGAGTTCCCAGAGCTTAAAGACCCGAAAACCGGTGAACCGCTGATGAAACGCACGGTGCTGATCGCGAACACATCGGATATGCCGGTGGCGGCGCGTGAAGCTTCTATTTACACGGGGATTACCATTGCCGAATATTTCCGTGACATGGGGTACAAAGTGGCGATCATGGCCGATTCCACCTCCCGCTGGGCAGAGGCGCTGCGCGAGATGAGCGGACGGCTGGAAGAGATGCCGGGCGAAGAGGGCTACCCTGCCTATCTGTCCTCGCGTTTGGCGGAATTCTATGAGCGGGCGGGCATTGTGAAGTGCCTGGGTTCTGAAGGCAGAACCGGAGCGGTTACGGCGATTGGTGCGGTTTCTCCGCCGGGCGGCGATATTTCCGAGCCGGTTTCGCAGGCGACACTTCGTATCGTCAAAGTTTTCTGGGGTCTGTCGGCGCAATTGGCATACAAGCGGCACTTTCCGGCCATCGACTGGCTGACATCCTATTCGCTGTATGTGGACCGACTGATGGAATGGTTCGACAGCAATATTGCGGACAACTGGGAGGCTTTGCGCACCCAGACGATGATTTTATTGCAGGAAGAAAGCGAACTGGAGGAAATCGTGCGGTTGGTGGGTGTAGATGCGCTCTCGCTGGACGATCGTTTGAAGCTGGAAGTGGCGCGGAGTATCCGCGAGGACTACCTGCATCAAAACGCTTTCCATGACATAGACACCTATACCAGCCCCGAAAAACAGGCGGGTCTGCTGGGCTTGATTTTGAAATACTATGAAGCGGCCAAAGGCGCGCTGAAAGCGGGCGTGGACTTTTCCAAAATCATGGGGGTTTCGGCCAAAGAACTGATCGGCCGAGCTAAGTATGTAGAAGAGGAAAATGTAGCGGCTGAATATGAAAAAATAGCAAAAACGCTGACCAAAGAGATGACCGAGCTGATTGAAGAGGGAGGATTCGTGAATGCATAAGGAATATAAGACGATTAAAGAAGTCGTCGGCCCTCTGATGCTGGTCGAAGGCGTGGATGGCGTCAAGTTCGACGAACTGGTGGAAATTGAACAGGCTGACGGCGAAGTGCGCCGTGGACGTGTTTTGCAGATTGAGAATGATAAAGCACTGGTACAGCTGTTTGAAGGTTCGCAAGGCTTGAAGATATCCACATCCAAGGCGCGGTTTTTGGGCCGCGGCATTGAGCTGGCAGTCAGCTACGACATGCTGGGCCGAGTTTTCGATGGCATGGGAAACCCCATTGACGGCGGACCTGCGATCATCCCCGAAAAGCGGTTGGATATCAACGGAAGCCCGATTAATCCGGCGGCGCGTGACTACCCTTCCGAATTTATCCAAACGGGTATTTCGGCGATTGACGGCCTAAACACCCTAGTGCGCGGACAAAAACTGCCCGTGTTCTCGGGTTCTGGATTACCGCACGCGAACTTGGCGGCGCAGATTGCGAGACAAGCCAAGGTGCGAAGCTCGGACAGCAATTTCGCGGTGGTGTTTGCCGCGGTGGGTATCACCTTTGAAGAAGCCGACTTTTTTATCACGGACTTTAAGAAAACCGGTGCAATTGAGCGGACGGTGCTCTTTATGAACCTCGCCAATGACCCGGCGATAGAGCGTATTGCGACGCCGCGTATGGCGCTGACGGCGGCTGAATACTTGGCTTACGAAAAGGGGTTGCACGTACTCGTTATCATCACCGACTTGACCAACTATGCCGAAGCGCTTCGTGAAGTCTCGGCGGCACGTAAGGAAGTGCCGGGCCGACGCGGATATCCGGGTTACCTTTATACCGACCTTGCTACCATGTATGAGCGGGCAGGAAGAATTAAGGGCAGACAGGGTTCGATCACGCAGATTCCGATTCTCACGATGCCCGAAGACGACAAGACTCATCCGATCCCCGATTTGACCGGATATATCACGGAAGGGCAGATTATCTTGTCTCGTGAGCTCTACCGTAAAGGTTTAACCCCGCCGGTGGATGTGCTGCCTTCGCTCTCGCGTCTGAAGGACAAGGGCATCGGTAAAGATAAAACGCGGGAAGACCATGCAGACACCATGAACCAGCTGTTTTCAGCCTACGCCAGAGGTAAGGACGCCAAAGAGCTTTCGGTTATCTTAGGTGAAGCGGCGCTGTCGGATATGGACAAGTTGTATGCCAAGTTCTCGGACAAGTTTGAAGCCAAATACGTCAGCCAGGGATACGAAACCGATCGCTCGATTGAAGAGACGTTGGATCTTGGATGGAGACTTTTGGGCATTTTGCCCAAGAGCGAGCTTAAGCGTATTAAAGATACGTTTATTGAGAAGTATTATACGCCCTACGAAGAAGAATAAACCGAAGGTGAGATTGTAATGGCGGGAAAACAGGTTAACCCTACGCGGATGGAACTGACGCGGCTAAAGAAGCGTTTAAAAACAGCTGTTCGCGGACATAAATTACTCAAAGATAAGCGGGACGAGATGATTCGCCAGTTTATGGAGATTATCAAACGCAATAAGATTTTGCGCGAAGAGGTAGAAAAGGACTTAAGTTTCGCGCTTAAATCCTTCCTGTTGGCGCGCGCGGCGATGTCGCCGGTCGAGATCGATGAAGCGCTGGTTTACCCGACCAAGGAAGTCGAGCTGACGGTGGGCAAAAAGAACATTATGAGCGTGGACGTGCCTAAAATTGAAGTACATGAAAAAGAGCGCAAAAATGCTTTTCTGCCTTATGGTTTGGCCTTTACCGCGGCCGAATTGGACGGCGCGGTGGAGAAGATGTCGGACAGTCTGCTAAAGATGATTGAACTGGCCGAGCTTGAGAAAACCTGCAATATGCTGGCGGACGAGATTGAAAAAACCCGCAGGCGGGTGAACGCACTGGAATACGTGATGATCCCAGAGATGAAAGAGAGCATCAAGTACATCACCATGAAGCTGGACGAAAACGAGCGTGGATCACGGACGCGCCTGATGAAGATGAAGGACATCATTCAGGCCCGAGAAGCTTAGAAAAACAAGGCGTTTGGCGGCTGAGCCGTTTGTAAGCGCCTTTTTGATACGGAGAGGAAACGTATGAAACTGACCATGCTGGTTGAAGATTTACATGTGGATGGCTTGAAAACCGAACACGGGCTTTCTATCCATATTCAGAACGGCGAGGATGCTTATCTTTTGGATGTCGGCCAAAGCGGAAAGTTTATTGAAAATGCTGAAAAACTCGGGATTGATATTGCCAAGGTAAAAGCGGTATTTATCAGCCATAACCACTACGACCATATCGGGGGATTAAGCGCTTTTTTTAAGGTGAACAAAACGGCCAGAGTTTACGCCAAGGAAGCAGCAAGAGAGCGGACTTACGCGCGGGAAGGCCTTGCCGTTATCCCGGTGGACGGGCGCCCCAGCGTGATGCGAAAAAACATGGATCGGTTTGTTTTCTTTAAAGAGCACTTATCGGTAAATGGGATCGATTTGCTGTCGGATACGGCGGGGGAAAGGCACTATTTTTGTCAGGACACCCGGCTTTTGGTCAAAAAGGACAGCAAGTATGTGCTGGATGATTTTACGCACGAGATGTTTTTGGCCATTAAAAGCGGCGGATATGTGCATGTACTTTCCCCCTGCTCACATCGGGGCATTGTGAATATCCTAAATACCGTGAAAAAGACATACAATCTACCGATCGGCACGGTTATCGGCGGCTTTCATATGAGCAAAAACGGCGGGCGTGCGATGAACTGCTCTGAAAGCTATCTTTCGGATGTGGCCGAAAGGCTGGAGGGATTCAACGCCGAACACCTTTATACTGGGCACTGCACCGGTACGTATGCCTACGGGCGGCTTAAAGCGAAGCTAATAGATGGTGTTGGTTACGCAAAAACTGGAGATGTCTTTGAGATTTAGGCGGATAGCGGTAAAAGGTTTGACTTTAAAGTTTCAGACAGTTATTATATAATAACTTATATACAAGAGAGACTAAAACAGGGTTACCTTTTTAAATAAAAATGAAAAGAGGCGATTGACGATGATTCAGGTAATAATGGGCAAAAAGGGAAGCGGTAAATCCAAGCAGATTGTGGACATGGCCAATAAGCTGGTGGACGAAGCAGAGGGCGATATCGTATTTATCGATGATGACAGCCGCTGTATGCTGGATTTAAGGCACGAAATTCGCTTTGTGAATTGCTCTGAGTTCAATGTGGACGATGTAAATAAGTTTTATGGATTCGTGTGTGGGATGATATCGCAGGACTTTGATATTTCCCATATTTTTATAGATGGGATAAAGAATATGGTTCATTCCGATCTTAATGATATGGAAGGACTGTTTAAAGATTTGGACGAAGTTTTGAAGAAAAACAATGTTAAAGCTGTGATTGTGATCAGCGCAGACCCGGAAAGTGCGCCGGATTTTTTGAAAGCTTACGCGATTTAACTGAATCATAACAGGATTTTGCGTTTTTTTAATGAAGTTGACCAAAAGCTAATCCTCAGACTCAGCATGGACAAATGGGGATTAGCTTGATTTATAGAAGTGAGAAAAATTTATGAAACTGGTTTCCACAAGAGACAGTCAAAACACCATTGGGGCGTTGGATGCCGTCTTAAAAGGCATCAGCCAGGACGGCGGGCTTTATATTCCTGAAAAACTGCCAAAGCTCAGCTTGCATGAGATCATGGGGATGAAAAACTTATCTTACCCCGAACTCTCAGCCGAGATACTCAGTCTTTTTTTTGATGAGATTGAAAAACCTGAGCTTTTAAAAATGACGGAAAGCGCCTATGCTTCGTTTGATGTACCCAATACGATTCCAATCAAAAAAATCGAAAAAAAGCTTTTTGTGATGGAGCTGTTCCACGGGCCGACGCTGGCATTTAAGGATGTGGCGCTGCAGATGCTGCCCAGGCTGATGGCTAAAGCGCTTGAAAAACAAGGCATGCAGGAAAATGTGCTGATACTCACAGCGACTTCAGGCGATACGGGTAAGGCCGCGCTGGAGGGTTTTTGTGATGTGGATCGCGTGAAGATTGTGGTCTTCTATCCGGACGACGGAGTCAGCGCCATGCAGAAACTGCAGATGGTCACGCAAGGCGGTGACAACACGTTTGTATATGCTGTGAGAGGCAATTTTGATGATACTCAAAACGGCGTAAAAGACATCTTTACCGATGCAGGCGCAATTTTGCGGATTATCCAAAAAGGATATGTGCTTTCCAGCGCCAATTCAATCAATATCGGGCGATTGACGCCGCAGGTGGTTTACTATTTTTGGGCGTATTTGCAGCTGGTTAAATCCGGCGAACTAACGGCAGGCGACGCGATGGACGCGGCGGTGCCCACGGGAAACTTCGGCAATATTCTGGCCGCCTATTATGCGCGGGAGATGGGCCTGCCGATCGGCAGACTGATCTGCGCCAGCAACAGCAATCGTGTGTTAACTGACTTTTTTAAAAGTAATAATTACTCAATTAAGGACAGAGCATTTATTAAAACCGCTTCGCCCTCAATGGATATTTTAATATCCAGTAATCTGGAGCGATTGGTGGCCGATCGGGTCGGCAACGATGCGGTGGTACGCGATTTAATGCATGCTTTAAAAACCCAAGGGGTTTATGATATTTCACCGTTTATTGATCAGGAAAAGGCCGCTGTATTCCATGCGGGCTGGGCCAGCGAGCCCGAGACGAAAGCGACGATTAAACAGATTTTTGAAGAAGACGCATACCTTTTGGACCCGCACACAGCGGTGGGCGTGAAGGTGGCGAAGGAATATATGGCCGAAAGCGGAAGCGAAACGCCTTGTGTGGTGGCGGCCACCGCCAGCCCGTACAAGTTTTCGGGTGACGTTTTGGAAGCACTGCAGGCGGAAGCGGTATTTGATGATGCGTTTTTGCAGGCCGAGAAGCTTTCCGAGCTGTCGGGCACAAAAGTGCCGGAGAAAATCAGCGAACTGAAAAGCAAGGAAATCCGGCATGCTGGCGTGATTGAAAAAAGCGCGATGCTGGACGCGATTTTGGCCGATATATAGCATAAGGGTTTACGAGGAGAGAGACGATGGACGAAAAAAAGATTATTTTTTCAGGAATACAACCCAGCGGCACACCGACGCTCGGCAACTACGTCGGGGCGATTAAAAACTGGGTGAAATTGCAGGATGAATATGATTGTTACTACTGCGCGGTGGATATGCACGCTATCACCATCCGCCAGAACGCAGCCGATTTTAGAAGCGCGTGTCTGGACATGATGGCGATTTTCCTGGCGGCGGGGCTGGACCCCGAAAAAAGCGTGCTATATTTGCAGTCACATGTACCGGCGCATACCGAGCTGGCCTGGATTTTAAACTGCTATACTTATCTTGGCGAACTTAACCGAATGACCCAGTTTAAGGACAAAAGCGCTAAAAACGCGGATAACTTAAACGCGGGGCTGTATACTTATCCGGTGCTGATGGCGGCGGATATTCTGTTGTACGGGGCGCATTTAGTGCCCATCGGAGCTGACCAGAAACAGCATCTGGAGCTGACGCGGGATGTGGCTGAGCGGTTTAATAACCTTTATGGTGATGTGTTTATCGTGCCCGAGCCGTATATAGGCAAGATCGGCGCACGTATCATGAGCCTGACCGAACCCGAAAAGAAGATGAGCAAATCGGACGAAAACCCGAAGGCGTTTATTTCGCTTCTGGATGAGCCGAGCGTCATCATGAAGAAGTTTAAATCCGCCGTGACCGACAGTATGGCGCGCATCCAGTTCTGTGAAGAGCAGCCGGGCGTTGCCAACTTGTTGTCCATCTATTCGGCGATGACGGATATGAGCATTGAAGAAGCGCAGAAGAGCTTTGAAGGCAAAGGATACGGTGACTTGAAGGTGGCAGTGGCCGAAGCAGTGATTGCTGAACTGGAGCCCTTTCAGGCGGCGTATAAGCGGTACCGTGCGGACAAGGCCTATTTAACCGAAGTGATGAAGATAGGCGCCGAAAAGGCAAACCGGAACGCACAAAGGGTTTTGCGAAAAATCTACAAAAAAGTGGGTTTTGTGCCTAAAGAACAGTAAAATAAAAGGGACTGTGAAAAATACACAGGTCCCTTTTTTATTTATAGGCTTAAACTCGGACATATGATCCGGGAGAACATTCCCTGGCACTTCAGGCGTTTCTGCCTTCGCCCACCACGGTGTAGCCCTTATTTGTGATGATGCTCTTGATATCTTGGGGATTAAACGCGCCCCATACTTCAGCGGTTTTGCTTTCCAGCGACACTTCGGCGTTCTTGATACCCTTGGTGTTTAAGAGGGCTGTTTTAATACCGTTGGCACAGCCTTCGCAGCTCATGCCTTCCACATCAAAAATCATGCTGTTTCCTGATGTTTGGCGTTTGGCTTTGGCCGTTTTGATGGAAGCAATCAGCGTTCTGACCGCATGGAACAGGATCAAGGCCATAAACATCGCACCGACCGCGATTTTATACCACGGGATATGCTCGGCGTGGGCATGCGCCGCGACAGCTGAAATGACCGGCAGACTAAACCGTCCGATGAGGAAATCCAAAAGATAACCAAACCCGACAGCGCTAACTGCCGCTGAACCCAGATAGACAGCGGTGGTTCGGCCGCCCAGTTTTTTGCTCAAGATGGAGATGGTCGCCATATTGGTAAACGGGCCCATGAACAGGAACACAAACGCGGTACCCGGAGACATCCCCTTCGCGATGAGCGACAGCGCGATGGGGATGGAAGAGGTGGAACAGATATACATAGGCGCGCCCACCACAATCATCACCAGCATCGCCAATATACCGCTGTCAAGACCGATGTTGACCAAAAAGTCGGCCGGAATCAGTACGGTAATCAGCGCCGCAATGATGAGCCCTAAAATAAAGTGGTAAGCGATATCCCCCACGAAATCGCCGAATGCATATTTAAACGATTCTTGCAGACGCTTGGCAACAGACTGCTGCGTCTTTGCTGGCGGCGCTGTGCAGGAGCCGCTCTCACAGGCGGTATCTTCCGACGCAACTGGGCCTTCTTTGGTTTTACCAAACAGCTTGACCATCAGCCCGCCAAATACGCCGGATATAAAGGCGGCCAGCGGCCGGAACCAGGCAAAGGTGACACCCATCAGCCCGTAAGTGGCGACGATGGAATCTACGCCCGTTTGGGGAGTGGAGATAAGAAAAGACGTAGTGGCGGCATCCGAAGCGCCCTGTTCCTTGAGATACAGACCGGTAGGCACTACACCGCAGGAACAAAGCGGCAGAGGCACACCGAAAATGCTGGCTTTGATGACAGACCACAGCGAGCCGCTGCCCAGATGTGCGGCGATCCACTCTTTTTTGATGAGAACATTAAACACGGTGACCAGAAGCATACCGATGACCATGTAAAAACCCATATCAATACTGAGCGTATATAAGGCATTTAAAAAAGCTTGCATTGTTATTTCCCCTATTCTTTATGCGATAAATGTTCTTCGGCGAGGTTCAGCATATCTTCAACATGCGTATCATCCAGCGCGTAGTAGATGTTTTTTCCTTCGCGGACATAACGGACAAGACCGGATGCACGTAAGAGCTGGAGCTGATGAGAAACGCCCGAGATGGTCATATCCAACACGGATGCGATATGGTTGACGCAGATTTCGCGTCCTTTCAGGAGGTATAAAATCTGTACCCGTCCTGGATCGGCAAACATCTTATAAAAATCCGCCAGCTTCAGGGCTTTATCCTCTTCAATCGGCTGGAAAGCGCTTTCTAAATTACAGCGCTGTAATTTTTCCATCACATACTCCTTTGAACATTTGAAAGATTATTCAAATGATAACATATAGAAAAACATAAGTCAATAAATAAAGTGTTAATAACAATATTTACAGAAGCCTTACTTTTTTAAAGCTGGATATGTGGTATAATTAAATATATGGATAATTTTTTTCATATAAAATTAAGATGAGTGAGGTAAAAAAATGGATTATTCAGAATATTTGGATTATACAAAATATAACGGCATGGGATTTTTATCAGCTTTGGCGGCGGTGGGCGCGTTTCTTATCGTTTTATGTGTACTCATCGGCATTGCTTTGTATGTTCTGTTCTCAATTGGCCTGATGAAGCTTGCAAAAAACAAGGGCATCGAAAACGCTTGGCTGGCTTGGATTCCCATTGGACAACTTTATATTATGGGGAAAGTCATCGGTACTTTTAAAATCTTTGATTGGGAAATCCCGAAAGCTGAGATGTGGCTGCCGTTAGGCTTCGTCATCGCTGTCGTGCTCTTTCTCATCCCATTGATAAAAGCGTTTGTACCACTGTCTTTGTTCCTGGCTTCCGGGTTTGCTTTTTACAAACTGTTTGCCATGTACCGGCCCAAGAATGCAACGCTGTATACATTGCTCAGCATGTTGCTCGGTTTTATGGGTCCCATCCTTGTATTTGTAATCAGGAATGACCAGTCGGCAGCCGAATAGGAAATGGTTAAAAAATGAATCATCATGATAAGGCATTGCGGTAGCAATGCCTTTTTGGTACTAATAATATGCGATGCTGTATATGGCTAATCTCGTTTTTTCTTCGTGGTCCTGCCCAATAGATAATCTACATTGGTGTGGTAAAAATCGGCCAGCGTAACCAGCATTTCGGCGGTGAATTGAATTTTACCGGTTTCATATTGGGAATAGGTGTTTTGGGCGATGCCCAGCACTTTGGCCACTTCGGCTTGGGTGATATCATTGTCTTCGCGTAAATCGCGTATATTTTTATAGCTGTGATTAATCATGTTATTTTCGCTCATTGATTTTATCTTTTTTATAAGTTCTTTATCATCTATATTATGATTTGAAATCATTTCTCATATTGACATTTATCTGGAATATGGATAGAATTAACTTAAATATCAATATAGTGATGAATTGCCGCTGATATTTACAGGGAGATTGTATGATAGGGGAAAATAAGCGCGCTGATGCTTTGCATGCATTTGGCGCTCTTATTTTTTTGCTCTTTATCAGTTTACAGGATGACGCAATGGAGACCAAGCCGTAAATAGTGATATCACTATAAAAATTGACGCTGCGACAGGCATATTAATAAAACGTAAAACTTGATGTTGTTGGTTGTAAGGGGCGGATAAATACGGTAGAATTGTATTTACAAGACGAGAATAAAAATACCGATGATAAGGAAAAGATATGAAACTGGAACGCGCATACAGCGAGATTGCCGATATAATGCCCGAAGAGCGGGTGCTGTTGAATGAACTGATGAGCAACCACACCACTTTTTGCACAGGGGGGCCGGCGGATATTATGGTTCGGCCGGCCACAAAATCGCAGTTTAAAAACGCTATTCGGTTGCTTTACAATTACGAAGTGCCCTACATGATTATCGGCCGGGGATCCAACCTGCTGGTGGGCGATAACGGCATTCGGGGCGCAGTGGTAAAGCTTTCCGAACCGTTTGCCATGGTTTCGGTGGATGGCGAGTATATATCGGCGGAGGCCGGGGCTTCCAACAAAAATGTAGTGAAAGCAGGACATGAGAAAGGCTTGGTCGGCATGGAATTTTTGGCCTGGATTCCCGGCAGTGTGGGCGGCGCTGTGGTGATGAACGCCGGCGCTCACGGCGGCGAGGTGAAGCAGTTCTTAACCGAAGTGGAAGTGATGGGCGGCGATTTTAAGACGTCAATTATTGATGCAAAAGATCTGGATTTGGCATATCGGTCCAGCAACCTGCAGGGAGCAGGCAAGTATATTACGCGGGCGGTATTTCGGCTGCAGTGCGGAGACGTGGGCGAGGCCAAGGCATATATGGCTGAGCTTGGAAGGATGCGAAAAGAAAAACAGCCGTTGGAGTATCCTTCGGCGGGCAGCGTCTTTAAACGTCCGGTGGGCTACTATGCCGGCCAGCTGATTGAGGAAGCGGGTCTTAAGGGCTATACCATCGGCGGCGCACAGGTGAGTGAAAAGCATGCCGGATTCATTATCAATCGGGGCGGTGCGACATCCAAGGATGTTTTGGCGCTGATTCGACATATACAGGAAACGGTCTATACCCGTGAAGGGGTGAAACTGGAGACCGAAGTGAAATTGATCGGCGAGTTTTAGGCAAAGCCGACAGCCGAAAATGATCGGAAAGGAGCGACAATGAAATTTGTAATCGTCACAGGGCTTTCGGGCGCGGGGAAATCTTTGGCGCTCAAACGGTTGGAGGATCTGGGCTACTTTTGTGTGGACAATCTGCCCCCCAGTCTGATTCCGCAGTTTGCAGAGATATGTTTGCAGGGCGGCCGGGATAAAGCGGCGGCGGCGGTGGATATGCGGATGGGCGAGATGTTCAGCGGCATTTTTGAAGCGATTGAAACCTTGCAGGCAAACGATCAGATTTCGCTGGATATTCTGTTTCTGGACGCGTCCAACGAAGCGCTGGTCAAGCGCTTTAAGGAAACAAGGCGCAAGCATCCGCTCTTAAACACGGGATATGTGATGGAAGGCATCACCGAGGAAAGACGTCTTTTGGCGCGTATAGAGGACTATGCTTCCAATCGGCTGGATACCACCACATACTCTCAAAAGAAACTCGGTGAAGCGCTGGACAGCATTTATGCAGATGAAGAGGATAGTCAGATTCTGATATCAATCTCCACCTTCGGTTACAAGCGCGGGATCCCGATTGATGCGGATATGGTGTTTGATATGCGTTTTCTGCCAAATCCGTTTTATGTACCCGAGCTGAAAGATTTCAGCGGAAAAAACTCGAGGGTTAAGGAATATGTCCTGTCATTTCCGCCGGCGGGTCAGTTTATTGAAAAGATTCTGGATTTGATTGCGCTGGTAGCGCCGCACTATATGGATCAGGACAAAAAGCAATTGGTGATCGCGATCGGCTGTACCGGCGGAATGCACCGTTCGGTAGTGGTGGCAGAGGAGATATACCGTATTTTAGAAGATCAGGGACAGCGCGTAACACTGGATCACCGCGATATTAAACTGAAGTAAGCGTTTAGGAAAAGGAAAGAAACCATGTCATTTTCGGCAACGGCAAAAGACGAGCTCGCAAGAAAGGCGCCTGAGAAGGATTGCTGTGCAGTGGCAGAGCTGGCGGCATTCGCACATGTCACCGGGCATATGGAACTGAAAGGCCTGGGGAATTTTGAGTTCTATATGAACACCGAGCATGCGCCCACCGCACGGTGCATGCTCTCGCTCATTAAAACGCGGTTACAGGTGGGGGCCAGACTCATCACCAAGGAAAACCGGCTGAAAAAAAAACATATTTATACCATCATGGTCGAGGACTACGCAGACGCAAAGCGGCTGCTGACCACCCTGAAGATTTTGGATGAAGGCCGGATGCGGTTTGATATCCATCGGGAGTTGATTAAAAAAGAATGTTGTCGGACGAGCTTTTTGAGGGGAGCGTTTTTGGGATCGGGTTCGATATCCGACCCCGAAAAGGGTTATCATTTGGAGTTTGTGGCATCCAAGCAGGAATTTGCCAATGGTTTGTTGAATATATTAAGTAGTTATGAGATCAAGGCGAAATCCATCACACGGAAGGATTCGGTGGTGGTGTATGTGAAGGAAAGTGATTCGATCATCAAGCTTTTGACTTTGATCGGAGCGCACAGCACGATACTTGCGTTGGAGAATATCCGTATTTCAAAGGATATGATGAATAATATCAATCGCGCGGCCAACTGTGAAGCGGCGAATTACAGCAAAACGGTGGATGCTTCAATTAAACAGGTACAGGCGATTATGCGCCTAAAAGCCGCAGGCGAGCTTGAGAACCTAAACCCGACTTTGTTTGCTGTGGCTGAAGCACGGCTGAATAATCATCAGGCAACGCTCTCTGAGCTGGCCGAAATTATTGGCGGCAAGGTGGGCAAATCCGGCATCAATCACCGATTAAGGAAAATCTGTGAGTTGGCAGACAAGCTGGATGAATAAAGAGAAACCTTTTAAATTTGTTTAGTGGTTTAACGCTTTGCCAAACGGCATAAAAAAGGAGGCAGGCATCATGGTATACAAAGAAGTGATGATTAACAACAAGGAAGGGCTGAACGCGACGACAGCGGCCGCTGTGGTTCAGATTGCCGGCAAGTATGCGGCAAAAGTTTTGATTGAGAAGGGCAATAAGAAGATTAATGCCAAATCGATCATGGGTGTGCTTTCGCTGGGAGTGAAACCAGGAGATGAGGTTTTTATCGTCGCGGACGGTGATGATGAGGAAGCGGCGATGAAAGCGATCGTGCAGATTTTTGAATGATATTGATACGCACGGGCGCTGAATATCATATTGACTGTCGAGGACATCTTCTTGGTATGCTTTTTTTAAGGCAAATCCGGTGTCCTTTTTTTATGTATTTTTGTGGACAATAAGGCTTTTGGTTTGATATATTGAACATGCGCGTTTTGGCAGCAAAAACTTGCGTTTTAGCGGGTTTTTTAATAGAATATACGGGATAACGATATTGTGAAAAACAGAACAATCTGTTAAAACAAATTTATTAAATATTTCAGGAGACGAGCGATGAGCAAAAAAACGATTAAAGATGTTAATTTAAACGGAAAAAAAGTCCTGGTACGTGTGGATTTCAACGTTCCGCTGGACAGCGATCTTAAGATTACAGACGAAACGAGAATTGATGCGGCCCTGCCGACCATCAAATATCTCTTGGAACAGAACGCCAAAGTGATTCTGTGTTCTCATCTGGGTCGTCCGAAAGGCGAGTTTAACCTCAAGTACTCGTTAAAACCTGTGGCGGACCGATTGGCTGAGATTTTCCCGGGAAAAGTGAAGTTTGCCACCGATATTATCGGAGACAGTGCAAAGGAACTGACGGCGAATATTAAACCAGGCGAAATTGTTCTTTTGGAGAACTTAAGATTCCATAAAGAAGAAGAGGGCAACGATCCTGAATTTGCAAAGAAGCTGGCGGCTTACGCTGAAATCTATGTGAATGATGCATTTGGAACAGCGCACCGTGCACACGCGAGCACAGCCGGCGTGGCCGACTATCTGCCTGCGGTCAGCGGATTCTTGATTGCGAAAGAACTGGAGTTTTTGGGCGGCGCGTTGAATAATCCCGTCCGTCCTTTTGTGGCTATTTTGGGCGGCGCAAAAGTTTCGGACAAAATCGGCGTTATCTCCTCGCTTTTGGAACGGGTTGACAAGCTCATTATCGGCGGCGGTATGGCGTATACTTTTTTGAAAGCACAAGGTTATGACATCGGCACTTCACTTTTGGAAGCGGATAAAATGGATTTGGCGCTGGGGCTGATGCAGTCGGCCAAAGATAAAGGCATTGAGATGCTGCTGCCCGTTGATACGCTGTATGCGTCCGATTTCTCTAACGATGCGGATATCGAAACACTGGGGCTGGAAGACGATAAACACGGCTATCAGGGTTTGGATATTGGACCGAAAACCCGTGAGATTTTCTGCGAAGCGGTGAAAAACGCCAAAACTGTGGTGTGGAACGGCCCCTTGGGCGTAACCGAAATGGACAACTTCAAACACGGTACCGAAGCCATTGCGGAAGCTTTGGCAGAAACTGATGCAATCACCATTATCGGCGGCGGCGATTCGGCCGCGGCAATCACCAAACTCGGCTATGCGGACAAGGTCAGCCATATCTCAACCGGCGGCGGCGCATCCTTGGAATTTTTGGAAGGCAAAGTTTTGCCGGGTATTGAAGCATTAAACGATAAATAGCCTTTCATAAAAAGGGTTAAATAAAAGATTATATTCATAAATTATTTGGAGGATTCAATGAGAAGACCAATTATTGCAGGGAACTGGAAGATGAACAAAACCTTAAGCGAATCGAAAGCGCTGGTGGAAGCTTTAAAACCGTTGGTTGCCGATGCAGAGGCCGAGGTGGTGGTCTGCCCAACCTATGTTAACCTCGCCGCAGTCAAAGAATTGCTGGCAGGAACCAACATCAAGCTTGGTGCACAGAATTGTCATTTTGAAAAAAGCGGCGCTTTCACCGGTGAAATTTCGGTGGATATGCTGAAAGAAATCGGTGTGGAGTTTGTCATCATCGGACACAGTGAACGACGCGAATACTACGCTGAAACCGACGAAGGTGTTAACAAAAAAGCGAAAGCGATTCTGGCGGCGGGCATGACCCCCATCGTTTGCTGCGGCGAAACCTTGGAACAGCGGGAATCCGGCGTGACCGACGCGTTTGTTTCGGGCCAGATTAAAGCAGGATTGGACGGACTCACTGGCGAACAAGTGGCCTCTCTGGTGATCGCTTATGAACCCATCTGGGCGATTGGCACCGGTAAAACCGCGACCAGCGAACAGGCCAATGAAACCATTGCGATGATTCGAAAAACGGTTGCCGAGAAGTTTGACGCCGCAACTGCGGATGCCGTGCGGATTCAATACGGCGGCAGCATGAAACCGGGGAATGCGGCAGAATTGATGGCACAGCCGGATATTGACGGCGGACTGATTGGTGGTGCTTCCTTGGTGGCCGAGGACTTTGCCAAAGTGGTTAAATACTAGAGCGGGTGAATGATGGCAAAAAAACTGACAGCATTGATTATTCTGGATGGTTTTGGATACTCTAAGGAGACCGAAGCCGAGGGTAATGCAGTGCGCGCAAGCAAGATAAAAAATGTACTGGCTTTGAAAAAAGAATATCCTCATACGCTGATTGGGGCCAGCGGCCTTTCGGTGGGCCTGCCCGACGGGCAGATGGGCAACAGCGAAGTGGGGCACCTTAACATCGGCGCGGGACGCATTGTGTATCAGGCGCTGACGCGGGTGAGCAAGGATATTAGCGACGGGGGATTTTTTGAGAACCCTGAAATTCAAGCGGCGATGGACAACGCCAAAAGCAAGGGCACGGCGCTGCATCTGTACGGTCTTGTGTCGGATGGCGGTGTGCACAGTCACAACACACATATCTACGCTTTTGTTGAAAAGGCAAAACAGGCGGGCTTGACCGAAGTGTATCTCCACTGCTTTATGGATGGCCGTGATGTGCCGCCGGACAGCGGGAAAGGCTTTATTGAGCAGATGGAGGCCAAGCTGGCCGAAATCGGTGTGGGCAAAATTGCCAGTGTGATGGGCCGTTATTACGCGATGGATCGGGATAACCGCTGGGAGCGGGAAAAGCAGGCGTACGACACCATGGTACACGGTGCGGGAAGTACGAATACCTCGGCTGTGAACGCCATGCAGGTCTGTTATGACGAAAAAATATTCGATGAGTTTATCACGCCGACCTGTATTGTGGAAGACGGGAAACCGGTGGGATTGATTAAAGAAAATGATATAATCATCTGCTTTAATTTTCGTCCGGACCGCGCAAGACAGATTACCCGCGTGTTTACTGACCCCGAATTTGACGGATTTGAGCGCAGTTATTTTCCGGTGTACTACTGCACGCTGACTGAATATGACGCGACGTTTAAAAATGTGCATGTGATATATGGCCCGCAGAGCCTTGATAACACGTTAGGGCAGTATTTGGCGGCAAAAGGCATAAAGCAATTCCGGATTGCCGAGACCGAGAAGTATGCGCACGTGACGTTTTTCTTCAACGGCGGCGTTGAGGAACCGAACAATGGTGAAGATCGTTTCCTGATTCCTTCCCCGAAAGTGGCGACCTATGACTTAAAGCCCGAGATGAGTGCCTACGAAGTGGCCGAAACGGCGATAGAAAAAATCGAGAGCGGCGAATACGACGTGATGATTTTAAACTTTGCCAATTCGGATATGGTTGGGCATACGGGCATCATTCAGGCGGCGACCGACGCGGTGTTCGCGGTGGATGAATGCGCCGGGAAAGTGATCGAAGCGATTTTGAAAAATGGCGGCGAAGCGATCATCACGGCCGACCATGGCAATGCCGAGCGGATGGTGGACAGCGACGGCGGTCCCTTTACAGCGCATACGACCAATCCGGTTCCGTTTGTATTGGTATCCGACCGATATAAAAATGCTAAGCTGAAACAGGACGGCATTCTGGCCGATCTGGCGCCGACGCTTTTGGATTTGATGGGTTTGGAAAAACCGGCGGAAATGACCGGTACGTCCATGATTATTAAATAGGTAAACAGACAATCAAAAAACGCGCCTTATCAAATGATGGGACGCGTTTTTTTCTTTGCTTAAGCATCTCCGGCTTTATGCCGGCTCTTTTCGTCGTACAGCCGTCGGTCGGCTTCTTCAATCATGGTTTCGAGGTCTTTGCGCTCGGATTTTTGTTTGGTGGCGTAACCAAAACTGATGCGAATATCATAGGGTAAAGTCGACAGCCGGTTGAACTGCTCAAAATGCGATTGAATTCGGGTAATCACAAGACCGATGTTTTTGACGCTGTCGTTGCCGCGCAGCAGCAGAGCGAATTCATCGCCGCCAAAACGCGAGACGATATCGCCCTCACGCAAAGCGTCCTTTAGGCAGAGCGCAATTGATTTTAATGCCAGATCGCCCGACTGGTGACCGTAGGTATCGTTGACGGCTTTGAGGTTATCCATATCGCCAAAGAGCAGGGTCATCTCCTGTTTTTTCTCTAAAGCTTCCAATAAAATACGCTGGCCTTCCTCAAAGAACCCGCGGCGGTTTAGAAGACCGGTCAAAGCATCCTGCAGTGAAATGCGCATGATTTTTTGGGTATCTTCTTCCAGCTTATCTAAAAGATCAAGCCGGTCGAGGATGCTGGATAGCTGCTGACGCACCGTGCCGGCCAAGGGTTTCAACATGTTGTCAAGGTCGCATGCGAAGTATCCGTAATACAGGTTGCCGGTATTCAGCGCAAAATACGCCAGACTTTGTCCGCCCCCCTTCTCTAAAATTGATTCTGGAAGCATGGTATCGGTTGTGAAAGCGATTTCCGCCAAGTGTTCGTTTTGATATTTGCCAAAAACCATTGTGATATTCCGAACGGAATGGATATTGTAAAACTCATTCATCAGAATGGGGGATTCCAGAAGACAGCAGTAACACTCTTTAAAGCTTAAGATGGAACAGTTGGCACGAAAAGCCAAAAGCATCTGCTCATAGGAGGTGACAGCGCTGAAATGGTTGATGACCTGACTGGCGAGCACGGATTGGTCATACTGTTCGAAAAGATCGCGGTTATAAATCTTATGGGTGATCATATCCAGGCTGTAGACAAACTGCAGACAGAAGTGATCCAAAAACTGCTTCTTTTCGGGCTGGGGGAACAACGCTTTTAAGATGGCTTCAATGGTGAAGTCCAGCGTTTTCCATTCCAGCTCCTCGTAATGGGGCCGATGAGTCCAGACAAAGAAGCGCTCTACGGCAACAGAGAGCCGGATAGGCGCGCTTTTTTGACAAAAATCAGTGACCAGCGCTTCAAAGATGCCCAGTAAAAAGCGGTCCACGCCCTTGGGCATGGCGGCGGCGCCGCCAAGCGATGCTTTCAGAATATCAAGCATCAGAGCCTGATTTTTTCGAAAAGTCTGTTCATCAGATTCCGCACGTTCAAAGTTTAACGAAGGAATTTCGTCCAGCATGGTTTTGATATTGATGATATTTTTTTTGATCTCCCGGCAGGAACAGGATTCGCGTATAACGAGATCGGTTCGAAAGATGTGTTCTTTCGGCGGAGTTTTTCCTTCATATAGGTCAAGCAGAATCGTCAGCGCCTGACTCATCATTTTGTCCAGCGGCTGATTGGCTGTGGTGATGGCCGGGGTGGCGAACCGTGACCAAATGACATTATCAAAACCGGTAATGGCGATATCATCTGGTGTACGAATACCGCGTGTTTCCAGCTCTCGGGCTAAACCAAACGCCACCTCATCGCTGCAGCAGACGACGGCTTCGGGTAATTCTTTATAATCGCTTAAAAGTATTTGCGCGGCGATTTTCCCGGTGTCGCGCGTGAAGCCTGCGTGAATGATGCGCTTATTATCTTTGATAAGGCCATACCGCTGGAGCATAAAGAGAAATGCTTTAGCTCGGGCCTTAGCCTCAAGGCTCCATTTTGGGCCGGCGATATGAACGATATCCTTAAAACCGTGCGTTTCGACGAGATGGGTCATGATCTCACGTATGCCGACTTCATTATCCAAAAGAATATTATAGGTGTTTTCCAACGGGTACGAGACCGATACGATGGGGATGTCCTTGTATTGGTCGATCAGCATGGTAACATGATTGAGCGGTACATAGTTGATGATTGAAGCGGTGGTGACGATAAGTCCGTCCAGAAAATCAGCAGCGGGCAAAACGGATACCAAATCGCCGTAGGTGCTGGCGGGGTCCTCAGCCGGTATGGATTGCCCGCAGAACACATGAAGATTGCACGCACGGGTTTCCATGGTGAAAAAAAGTTTGGAAATCATTTCCCGCTCATAGTACTGATCGACAGATGGGATGATGAAACCGATATTTGGGATTTTTTTTGGATTCTTACTCAACCAGTGCACTCCATTTTCATCTAATTAAGACTTATTATACATGAGAAATCAAATCTTTGACAAGTGACAATAACTAATAAAGGCGCATATGGCAAAAAAAGTAATATATCAAATTGCTGAAAGAGCAAGGCAATATAAAGGGAAAAGATATCTTGGCTGATTAAATCAGCGTCCCGAAATATTGACGAAATAAAGCTTGAGCTTGGGAATCTAAGGCATTCTGGCAGGTATCAAAAGCCTTGAGTATCGCTCTTGCCGTATCAGTAAGCTCACTCCCGCCCCCGCCCTTTCCGCCGGTTTGTGCTGTAATCAGCGGCTGCCCTAATGCACTTTCGGCGCGCTTAATCATACCCAGCGCTTTGGTGTAGGCCATATTCATCTGCTTGGCGGCCTTGGAAATGGAACGGGTTTCGTCGATATATTTAAGCAACAGATAAGGACCCGGGCCGAAAAAAGCATGAGCATCGTTGCCGCTAAAGAGTTTAAAAGTTGTTTTTTGCTTAATCATAACAATCCATCCTTGATACCCAGATTATAGCTGATGCGCCTTAGTTTGTACAGAGAACCGACTTGACGCGAAACATCCAGATTACGTTGTTCGCTTTTTTTTGAGGGTGGAATGGGATATAATAGCACTAATACACGAAAAAAAGGATAAGAAAGAAGCATGGAAACATTTAAAATACATTCATCCTATCAGCCTTCGGGAGATCAACCGCAGGCGATAGCGAAGCTGACGGAAGGTATATTAAGCGGTGCAAAAAGTCAGGTGCTGCTGGGTGTGACCGGGTCGGGCAAAACCTTTACCGTGGCCAACGTGATCGAAAACATTCAAAAGCCCACGCTGGTGCTCTGCCACAACAAAACTCTGGCGGCTCAGCTGACCAGTGAGTTTAAACAGTTTTTCCCCGAAAACGCGGTGGAGTACTTTGTGTCTTACTACGATTATTATCAGCCGGAGTCTTATATCCCACGAAGCGATCTGTACATCGAAAAAGATATGAGCATCAACGATGAAATAGACCGCCTGCGGCATTCGGCTACGTCGGCACTGCTGGAGCGCAAGGACGTCATCGTGGTCTCTTCGGTGTCCTGCATCTATTCACTGGGATCGCCCGAAGAGTATCAAAACATGAGTGTGTCTTTGCGCCCGGGCATGAAGATGGGTGTAAAGGAATTCGCCAAGGCTTTGGTGGCCATCAATTTTGAACGCAACGACATTGACTTTGAGCGCGGGTGTTTTCGCGTGCGCGGGGATACGGTTGAAGTTTTCCCGACCAACACATTCGAGAAAGCCCTGCGCATCGAGTTCTTTGGAGACACGGTGGAACGCATCAGTGAGATTGAGGTGGTCACCGGCAGGCGGCTGGTGGAGCTTTTGCACGCGATGATTTTCCCTGCCACGCACTATGCGATCGGTCGGGAGGCAATTGAGCGCGGGATTGAGCAGATAGAAGCCGATTTGGAAACCGCAGTGAAGACTTTTCAGGACCGCGGGAAACTCTTAGAAGCCGAACGCATCGCCCAGCGTACGCAATATGATATTGAGATGATGCGGGAAGTGGGATACTGTACGGGCATTGAAAACTATTCCAGGTACTTTGACGGCAGAAGTCCCGGCCAGCCGCCGTTTACACTGCTGGATTATTTTCCGAATGATTTTTTGTTGGTGGTGGATGAATCACATGTCACACTGCCGCAGGTGCGGGCGATGTACAAGGGCGACTTCAGCCGAAAGGATAATCTCGTCAGTTACGGATTTCGCCTGCCTTCGGCTTATGATAATCGGCCACTTCAATTTTCCGAGTTCAATGATCGGCTGAACCAAGCCATTTATGTATCGGCGACTCCCGCCGAGTACGAGCGGGAATTGGCAAAGGGGCATGTGGTGGAACAGATTGTCCGCCCGACCGGACTGATTGATCCGGAAGTATCGATAAGACCCATTGAAAACCAGGTGGATGACCTGATGGCCGAGATTCACCGGACGGTGGAAAAGGGTTTCCGTGTGCTGGTGACCACGCTGACCAAGAAGATGGCCGAGCGGCTGACCGACTACTACGAGGAAGCGGGTATCAAGGTGCGCTATATGCATTCGGATGTGGACACGTTGGAGCGGATGGAGATTATTCGGGGATTAAGGCTTAAAGAATTTGATGTGCTGGTCGGCATCAATCTTTTACGCGAAGGACTGGACCTGCCCGAAGTGGCACTGGTGGCCATTCTGGACGCGGACAAGGAAGGCTTTCTTCGCAATGAAACTTCGTTGATTCAGACCATTGGCCGTGCGGCACGGAACGCGGACGGACACGTGATTATGTTCGCAGACCGGATGACCCGATCGATGGAGGCGGCGATTAAGGAGACCGACCGGCGTCGGGAAGCGCAGAAGAAATATAATGAAGAAAACGGTATCACGCCCCAAACCATCATCAAAGAAGTGGCGGATAATCTGGAGATTTCCATCTCAAAGGCCAGCAGTGATGATCCGGCAAAAACGATGTCGCCCGAAGAATTGGAAGCCACACTGGCCGACTTGGAACAGCGGATGCGAAAGGCCGCGATGGAGCTGGAGTTTGAGCTGGCGGCGGCGCTTCGGGATGAGATGATATATTTAAGCGGCAAACAAAAAGGCAAAGACAAAAAGCGGTGAGAAAATGGCTGAAGCCGAACTAAAAGAAAAAGTCATGCATATTGCGCGGGAGCTGGGGTTCGATGATATCCGCTTTACCGAAAACCCTATGGGAGGTGATATGCGCAGCGCGGCGTTTTTAGTTAAACGCTATACCCCCGCAGATGGACATGCCGAATCGGGCAGAATCGCGCTGTCGGAATACTATCCCGCATCCCAGTTTGGGCACGAGAACGCGCATATTTTCACTGAGCGGATCAAACACGAATTTGGGCTGGAAGCCGAGATGACCAACGCGTTCAGTTACAAAGAACTGATTGTTAAAACCGGCGGTACGATTGGCCTAAATTCGCTGTACTACCACCCTGAGTTTGGGTCCTTTATCAGCATGCGCTGTGTGCTGATTGGGGCGGAGATTGAACCCGACCGGCAGACGGCAGACAAAAACCTATGTGGGAACTGTAAGCGGTGCATTTCGGCCTGTCCTACGGAGGCGATCACCGAGGCGGGGTTTAATCGTGATAAATGCCTTCGCAACATGATGAGCGAAGGGCTGCCCAAAGATGCGCGAAAAAAAGTTTATCAGCTTTTGGGGTGCGAGCGCTGTCAGCTTGGTTGCCCTATGAATCCACAAACGCAAAAAGAGCCGACGACGTTAGACCTTTTGGAAGTCTTACGAGGGAATGAGACCAAGCGCTTGAAAGCGCTATGCGGAAAGAATATGGCGACTCGAACAAGACTGCTTACACAAGGCATGGCTTTTGCGGCGGGGACAGGGCTGAAGGCAGCACTGCCCGAGATTGAACGATTGACCGATGATGATTCGGACCGAATACGGGATATCGCGGTATGGGCTGAAAAAGAACTGAAATGAAACGGATTAATAGCCTTGGCAGAACTATGGACATCAAAACGCAAAAAAAAAGGCAAAACAATATGAATCGTGATTTATTGAAAGGCAACATATTGGCGGTCATCGCGTATATTTTCTGGGGGCTTATGCCGCTCTTTTGGGCACTGCTCGGCAGGGTGAGTTCACTTGAGATTATTGCGCACCGTGTTTTACTATCTTTCGCGGTGCTGGGACTTTACCTTTTATTATTTGGGCGAAAAGGTGCGTTTGAGAAACTGAAAGATAAAAAGACACGGTGGTATGTGATGGCCGCTGGGCTTGCGCTTGGCATCAACTGGACATCGTTTATCGTGGCGGTTTTGGCTGGGCGTGTTTTGGAGAGCAGTTTGGCGTATTACATCAATCCGCTGGTCGTCATCCTATTTGGCATAGTCTTTTTAAAAGAATCAGCGGGAATATATAAGCTGACAGCTGTACTGCTGGCGGCGGTCGGGGTTTTTGTGCTGGTCTTCGGGTATTCGGTTTTTCCGGTATATGCACTGATGATGGCATTTTCATTCAGTGTGTATGGGCTGATCAAGAAAAAAATCGGCATGGATCCATTTGTTGGGCTCTTTGCTGAGATGACGGCGCTGGCGCCCATCGCAATCGGGATAGAAGCATATATGCTGGCAACAGGAACGTCGGTTTATTTTAGCGGCGAAGTGCATGGATGGTTTCTAGTCGCTTTGCTTATCAGCGGCATAATGACCCTGCTGCCGTTGATCTTATACAATATATCGCTACGCATGATTACATTGGGCAATTCGGGGTTTCTGCAGTTTATATCGCCCACTATCATGCTCCTGATCGGGGTGTTTGTCAACGGAGAAGCGTTTACCCGCGTGCATCTGATCGCTTTTATTCTCATCTGGCTGGCGGTGGTGGTCTACTGTGTTTATCTGGTCAGGAGCGCCAAAAAGACCGATATATTATAAGCGAAACGAAGCATCTGAGACTTTGCGCTGATGTTTCTTTATTTTAACCCTTTAAAGCCGCACCGTTTAAATAATCGCACTTGGCACCTTGATACAGACCCTTTTCATTCAGGGTTTTGAGGATATCGTCTTTGATGGCCCACCAAGAGCGACCGTCATTTGCGGAAATGCTGTGTTCTTCTGGGATGCGCCCGACAAGACGCTCCATGTAAATTTCGGGTGAAAGAAAGGCAAGGAAAGCGGCTGCACGATCAATATATTCCTGGCCATTGAGCAGCTGTAGTCCGCCTCGTTGGTAGGCTTTTTCAAAAGCGGAGCCCTTAGCGATATACAGGCTGTGCAGTTTGACGCCGTCCACTTTCAGAGCCGAAAGGATACGGGCGGTCTCGATGGTGTCAACCATCGTATCGTCTGGAAGATCGAGGATAATATGCGCCGTAGCGGCCAATCCCGCCCGTTTGATACGCAGCACCGCGTCGATGAATTCGGCGAGTCCATGCCCGCGGTTAATCGATTTTAAGGTATGATAGTTGGCGGTTTGCAGACCGAGCTCCAGTGTGATATTGATCTTTTCCTCTTGGTCGATCTCGGCCAACAAAGAGACGACTTTATCTGAAATACAGTCGGGTCGTGTGGCGAAATTGATGCCGACCATATCGGGCAACACTGCCGAGCGTACCAGTGCTTCCATCTTTTCTGCGGGCAGATAAGTGCCCGTGAAATTTTGAAAATACGGGATAAACTTTTTGGCGCCGTATTTTTCACCGATATAGGCTTTGTTTTGAGCCAGCTGCTCGGGCACCGAAAACGTCTCAGGCAGGGATTCGAACCCTGCGCCGATTTCACCGCAGTACGCGCATCCACCGACACCAAGATTCCCGTCTCGGTTGGGGCAGGTGCCAGGTACGTTGATGGGCAGTTTATATACCTTTTCGCCATATTTATTTTTTAGATAATCCGAGTAAGGGTAGTAAAGTCTCATCGATTTTTCCATGTCATGTTTTCTCTTATCATATCATATTGCATCGTTTTTTGGGCATAAAAAAGGCCGGTTAACACCGGCCTTGACGATTGTTTTGGTTTATTTTGCCGCGTTGTAGGCAAAATTGACAGCGGCTTGATGGTCGGGATCTTTCGCTCCCGTATTATGGTTTTCCGAGCCATTGAAGTGCACACAGAAGTGGCCGCCGAATCCTGAACTCGGATTATAGTCCACATCATGGGGCATGCCGTTCATGGAAGCCGCATAGGTGGTACCACCGATGGTGACCCAGATGGGGCAGCGCGCCCAGCTCCAATGGCCGCCGTAGACCGCCTTCATGGTGGCGGTATCAGCCGCGGTGACCGGGGTGACGTCGGCATGCAGTGTGGTGTTGCCGCGCACCACTCTAAACTGTGCGCCGGTGGCGACCACAGTGATGGTAGCCTGCTTGCCTTTGGGCCATCTTCCGTTGACTGTATCCCATTCGGTTCCGTATACTTTACCGACCAATGCCCGTGTTGCCGCGCTGGGGTAGGAAAAGTGGATTCGCCCGCCACCGCTGCCGGTGGAGACGCCGCCCGAAGAGGAACCACCGGAGGATGAGCCGCCGGAGGAAGAACTGGGCTTGACGGCTTTGATATTGTTGTCCGCATACAGCAGTTCTAACGTATCAGTACCCGCAATGCCGTCTGCAGACAGATTGGCAGCCACCTGGAAGTCAGCGATGGCCTGCTTGGTGGCAGGGCCGTAGTAGCCGGTGGCCGAAGCTGAAAGGAAACCGCGGGATTTAAGCTCTTTTTGCATGGTTTTAATGCGCGAACCGCTCATGCCAAGCTTTAAAAGGATATTATCCTGATTGGTCTGCATAACCTTGACAAACTCTTTGGACACATAGCCTTCCACATCGTTATCGCTGTCGCAGTCTTTGGCCAGCACACATATCTGGTACCAGTCGGCATAAACGTCCAAAATTTCGAAAGGCGTATCTTCCTTGATCTGAATGACAACATCTGAATAGGTGCCGGGGCTTCTGCGTACGTTGACATTGGAATAGGCGGAAGCTTCATAGCTGTCTTCGCTGGGGACAAACAGCATATCGCGTTTAACATAGCCGCGGTAGTTGCCGTAGATAATACGGGCAAACCCATTTTCATCGTCGTAGACGCCTACGCGCGTACCTTCGGGCAGTTCGCAAACCACCGGTGAAGTTTCGTCCGCACGTAAATACAGCGGGGTGTTGTTGACGTCCACGCTGCCCTCCACAAATTTGCTTTCAGCAAAAGCCAAAGCCGGAATCAAGAAGATGATGCCGGTTATAACGGCAAGCCATACATATCGTTGATTTCTCATTTCACTAGAACAAAAACCCTTTATCACATTTTTTCTGCTTTAAATTTTATTACAGAACAGGGTATGATGCAAGTAAACAAAAAGCTGTTAACTGTTAATTTATACCTTGTTCATAAAGTTATGAACGGCGTTTTTGGGGCCAAAAGAACAGCCGAAACAGAAGGTTTTTAAAATAGTAGGCTTATTTACACTTTGTTTGCTGGCTTGGGCTGACACGTGATGGTATAATATGAACCAATAAGACTTGGAAGATATGGAAACAAAGCATGTTTGGATATATTGTTCCCGATAAGCCCGAGCTGAAAATCAGGGAATTCGACCGTTTTAAGAGTTATTACTGCGGTCTTTGCAAAGCGTTAAAAACGGAATACACTTTTTTTTCGCGCTTGTTTTTAAATTATGACTGCACTTTTTTAAGTTTGGTGCTTGATTCCTTAAACGCACAAGCGCCGGCTTGTATGATGGAGACCTGCGTGGTGTCGCCGTTTAAAAAAAAATGTATCGCACATACTGCGGATGCAAAATACGCCGCGGCCATCAATGTACTGCTGGCCAGAAACAGCATAAAAGACCATATACGGGATGAGAGAAAGCTATATCTGCTCCCGGCGGTCTGGATGCTTGCCAGAGGATATCGAAAGGCTAAACGCGATTTTCCTGAGGCGGCAAAGACCATTGAGATCGCGCTTGCACAGTCAAAAGTGCTGGAAACCGAAAAGGAAGCCAATCTGGACAAAGCGGCTGATGTGTTTGCGGTGATGCTCTCGGAGCTGGTTTCGGCGGGGGTAAAACAGGATAAGCGCGCGTTTAAGCACTTGGGCTACCATGTGGGGCGATGGCTGTACCTGATTGATGCGGCGGATGATCTGGAGCGTGATATTAAAAGGAAATGCTATAATCCGTTGATTTACCGCTACGGGCATGATAAAACGCAAACGGTTCAAGCCTTTTGGGAACGGATTCGGGAGGAAGTATCGTTTAATCTGTACTACTCGCTAAGCGAAGCGGCGAGTGCCTATGATTTGATTGATTTTAAAAAAAACCAGATGATTTTAACGAATATTGTATATTCGGGACTGAAAAATAAAACGGAACAAGTTTTGATGAAGACAGAGAGGGAGGCTTAATGGACCCATACAGTGTTTTGGGCGTCAGCGCAAATGCGTCTGATGAGGAGATTAAAAAAGCGTATCGGGATTTGGTGAAGAAGTACCACCCGGACAAGTACAGGGATAGTGACCTAAAAGACTTGGCGGATGAGAAGCTTCGTACCATCAACAAGGCTTACGATGATATTACGAGTATGCGTAAAAACGGCGGCAGCGGGCAAACCCATACGGGCGGCGGGTATACTTACAATGCCTATGGATCGGCCGGTGGAGCCAATTTTGCGCGCATCCGGATGATGATTCAGATGGGCCAGCTGAACGCGGCAGAACGTGAACTAAACGCGATGAGCAATCAGACGGCGGAATGGCATTACCTCAAAGGTGTGATCGCCATGCAGCGGGGATGGGCCGACGGCGCAAAAGAGCACTTCAAAAAAGCGACCGACATGGCGCCTTCGAATGTGGAATATCAGCAGGCTTATAACGCGATGTTCAGCGGAAACCGACAGTATCAAAACTATTATGGCAATCGGGGCGGCGGCATGGACGCATGTTCCTGCTGTACCAGCGCAATTTGCGCTGACTGCTGTTGTGAATGCATGGGCGGCGATCTGATTGGCTGCTGTTAGTGATATGGAGAAATAACGATGGCAAGGATGGACTCGGACAGTTATGCACTGTCATTGACCAGTATGATGGCAGCGTTCTCGCTGTTGTTTGTCTATATGGCGGGGATTCTGCCTACGGCACGGCTTTCGATGTATGCTGTCGCATCGCTGTTTACGATCGCGATGTGCATGGAGCAGAGGACGGCTTATGCTTTGCTGTTGTTTTTTTCGGTGAGTGTTCTGTCATTATTAATTCTTCCAAATACACTTCTGGTCATCCCTTATGTTCTGTTTTTTGGTCATTACGGCATCGGCAAATATCATATCGAACGCATCAAGGATAAGTTTCTTTCGTTTACGCTGAAATTGATGTACTTTAATATCGGACTGATTTTGAATTACTTTATCGCCAGAAATCTATTGTTGGCCAACATACCGGACGCGATCAAGAATAACTTTTGGGTGTTTTTAGTTTTAGCACAGGTTGCGTTTGTCGCTTATGATTTTATCTATTCCAAAATGGCTGAACTGTATGATGTCCGTATCCGGAAATTTTTGATGAAACGAGGCAGACGATGAAACGCTTGTCCGACACGCATCTGGTTGCCAAGCTGGACGCCCTGCCCGAAAAGCCGGGCGTCTATTTGATGAAAGACGAAGCCGGCGAAGTAATTTATGTCGGCAAGGCCAAGCACCTAAAGAAGCGTGTTAAATCCTACTTTGAAAATATTGCGGCCAAGGACGCGAAGACCAGAGCCCTGGTTGAGCGCATCTGTGATCTTGATTATGTGACGACCAAAACCGAAGTGGAAGCGTTGGTTTTGGAGTGTTCGCTGATTAAAGAATACGATCCGTACTATAACATCATGATGACGGACGGGAAGGGGTATCCTTATATCAAGCTGGATATGTCGGTGCGCTTCCCAAGGTTGGAAGTGGTGCGTCAGCTGGAGATGGACGGCAGTAAGTACTTTGGCCCCTTTACGTCGGCCTATGAGGTGCGCGAAGCCTTAAGCGCGTTATATACGCTATACCCTTTACGGCAGTGCAGCAAAGTGATTGGTGAAAAACCGGGGAAAAACGACCGACCCTGCATTTACTACCAGATGGGGACTTGCCTTGCGCCCTGCGCAGGATTGACAGACGAAGAAACTTACGGGCGGAACCTTGAAAAAGCGATTGATTTTTTAAAGGGAGATTATAAGCCGATCGTTGATGCGTTGACTCGGCGCATGACGGAAGCCAGCGAAAAAACCGAGTACGAAAAGGCGGCGAACTTACGCGATAAAATTGCCGCGGTGAAGTCGATGATGGAAAAGCAGAAGGTGGGGAGTACCGACCTATCCGAGCGGGATATCATCGGGGTGGCGGCTTCGGACAATGCGGCGGTGCTGCAATGCTTTTTTATCCGCAAAGGGGCGATCAGCCATACACAGAAATATTTCCTGTCCTTCACCGATGAGGATGAAAGCGCAGTGGTGGACTACGGCATCAAGCAGCATTATTCGGCTGTGCCGGATATCGGCAAGCGTGTGTTTGTCAACGTACTGCCCAAAGAGAAAGACTTGATTGAGGAGTGGCTTTCTGAAAAGCGGGGAAGCAAGGTGCAGTTGATCGTACCGCAGAAAGGCGATAACAAAAAGCTTCTGATGATGGCGGCAGAAAACGCCGAGGAAAGCTTAAAGCGAAACCTGCGTGAGCGGATGCGTGAACACAGCCGAACGGTGGGTGCCAGTGCGCGGCTGCAAAAAGCTTTGGGAATTCCGTTTGAAATCAAACGGATGGAGTGTTACGATATATCCAACATACAGGGCACAGACAAAACTGCTTCGATGGTGGTTTTTGAGAACGGCAAGCCCAACTATAAGGAATACCGAAAATTCAAGATCAAGACCGTGGTAGGGTCGGATGACTTTGCCAGCATGAAAGAAGTATTAAGCCGCAGACTGGCACGGGGGAAATCCGAATATGAAGCGACTGTGGGAAACGGCGCGGAACCGGCCAGCGGGTTTGGCGTTCTGCCTCAGCTGATCGTGATTGACGGCGGTAAAGGACAGCTCTCCTCGGCGCAGGAGATCATGGATAGTTTTGGACTTAAAATACCCATGATTGGCCTCGCCAAGCGGGAAGAGGAGATTTTTCTGCCAGGACGGAGCGAGCCGATCATCATTGATAAAGACGATGAAGCACTGAAGCTGCTCCAGCGTATTCGTGATGAGGCGCATCGGTTCGCGATCACCTTTCATCGCAGTTTACGTGAAAAGCGCACCATTCGGTCCGAGCTGGATGATATCGCCGGCATCGGGTTTGAGCGGAAACTGGCACTGCTTCGGGCATTTGGTTCGGTTGAGATGATACGGGAAGCCAGACAGGATGACCTGGAAGCGGTAAAAGGGATTCCGAAAAATGTGGCAAAAACGATATATGAGTATTTTCATTCGGAAGAGTGACGAAAGAGAAGCGATTTGAATTGAATGGAGAAGTGGGATGAAAAAAGAAAAGCGATTTGAAGTGATCTATAAAGACGGGACGATGCTGGCACAGAGGATTCTGGTGGATAAAAAAACCGGTGTGAACTATCTATTTATCGCGGAAGGGTACGCGGGCGGGCTGACGCCGCTTTTGGATCAAGACGGCAAGCCCATCATCTCCACGGTTTCCACGCTGTCGCGTGAGATATGATGGAGGGAAAAGTGATATGATGAAGAAATTTATTGCTCCGCTGATTTTCGGAGTGCTGTTTCTGGGGCTGATGAGCGCGTACTTGTTCATCTTTGTGGATGCGTTTAAAACACCGCTGGTGATTATCATCTACGTGGTGGTGGTGCTGGCGCTGATCGCGGCGATGGCGGCGACTTTGCGGGCACGGTACCGTGAGATAAAGGAAGAAGACGAAGACGACTTAAAAAAGTATTAATAGTCGGTTTGAAAGAGTGAAATTATGATCTATACGTTTGCGACGATTGGGTTGGTTTTCATGATCGGCGGTATGATGGTTGTTAATTTTATCAGCAGGAATAGCGGACGATAAGGATAAAAAATGGAGGAGAGAAAGATGATTTTAGTCAATACGGATTTTATCACAGGAAAAGATGTGACGACAATGCAGGTGGTGAAGGGCTCAACCATTCAGTCCAAGCATATGGGCAAGGACATCATGAGCGGCCTTAAAACCATTGTAGGCGGCGAGTTGACGGCGTACAGTGAGATGCTGAACGAAGCACGTGCGATTGCCACCAAACGGATGGTGCAGGAAGCGGAAGGATTAGGTGCGGACGGCATCATCAATATTCGTTACGCCACCAGCAACATCATGCAAGGCGCCGCGGAAGTGCTGGTTTACGGCACAGCGGTGAAATTTAAATAGAGAAAAGGGAACGACATGAGCGAGGAAAAAAGACCGGCTGCGGCAGAGAAGACAAACGAAAAAAGAAGGAAATGGCGGCTGGTTTTAACATGGACCATTTTGGCCGCGGCGGTGGTCGGCATCTACTTTTTGCTGCGGGAAACCGGCCTGATTGAGTTTTTTTCCTCACGCGAGCGCATCCGAACATGGATTGAAGGATACGGCATCTGGGCTCCGTTGGCTTTCTTGATTTTGCAGGTGGCGCAGGTGATTATCGCACCCATCCCAGGCAACGTCACGACCATTGTGGGCGGGGTGTTGTTTGGCTTTTGGGTCAGCGTCAGCATTTCTCTGGTAGCCATATTTATCGGCTCGATGATCTGTTTTTGGCTGGCTAAAACCTATGGGCGCCCGCTGGTCATTAAGCTGGTCAAGGAAGAAATTGTTGATAAATATCTGCACGAGTTATCCTCTCGCCAGCGGATTGCGCTGATACTCATCTTCTTGTTTCCTTTCTTCCCGGATGATACCATCTGCCTGATTGCAGGGTTGACACCGATCAAGACCCGCGAGTTTATGTGGCTGGTGATATTAACCCGGCCATGGGGGACGATCGGTTCTTCGCTTTTGGGCGCCAGCGTCATATCCATCCCGCTTTGGGGCTGGGTGGTGATTGGTGTGGCGACGATCGGCATTTTCGCGGTGGCTATGAAGTACGGGCCGCAGATTGAAGAATTTTTCAAGCAGAAATATCAGAAAATAAAAGAAAGCAGGCACTAGAATATGGCGGAAGAAAAGAAGATTAAAATCTGCCCGGTATGCGGGCTAGAATATGCGCAGCAAGCTGAGTTTTGCGAAAAATGCAAAACGGTGCTGATCGACAAACCGCAGAGCGGAAAGAATGTACCAACCGATTACAAGCGGTTGTTTCTGACGATTCTATATACTTGCCTATTTATCGGGTTTATCATGGTGCTGTATATTATTCTCGGCCGTGTGGCAGCGGGCTGAGATATTTATAAAGCGGATGATTTGGAGCTTTTCATGAAGCTCTTTTTTTATTTCAACAGTTTTTGTGAGGCGAACTGATTGTTAAAATATGAACAAACAATGAAATTACACAGGATATGGCGTATCCGGGGTTTTGCATATCTGTATTTTGTTTATATATAAACGTTGTTTCATACAAAAATAATTTAAATTTGAAAGGAGAAAAAGGTAATCATGAAACACAACGGACTTATTTTTTTTATTATTATTCTTTTATTGGTGCTTACCTTACCAATGACCGTATTTGCCGAGACGGAAGAACCGGCAAAAATCGCAGACGTAGCGCTCAAGGACGTGTTACGCGGCATGCTGAACAAGGGGGTATATGACGAAATCTATCCTTCCGAGCTGGCCGAGTTCACCGGAGAGATGGACTTTTCAGACCTTGGCATCACTGACTTAAGGGGGCTGGAGTACTTCACCAATGTGGAGCGTTTTAACTTCAGCAATAACGCAATCACGACTTTGCCGTCAAACCTCTATAAGATGGAGAACTTAAAAGCGCTGGACTTAAGCTTTAACGACCTATATGCGCTGCCGCCTGAAATCGCGGACACCCCGAATCTGGAGACGCTGATCTTAAAAGGTAACAAGTTAAAAATCCTGCCGACACGGATTCAGGAGATGGCGAATCTGCGCAATCTGGATATTTCGGGGAATCGATTTGAAGAGCTTCAACGCCGCCTGATTTATCTGCATCTGGATACTTTCAACTGCGACTATAATTTTATTGACCTGACCGAGGGGACGATCTCCCGCAAAAACCTTGACAATATGGAGATTGCGGTGAAGACCGATGCATACAAGCAATTGGTTAAGCTGCCGAAAATCACCTATACCACTGAAGAGGGCAATTTTATCGTCAAATGGCGCACCGCGTATGATGTGCCGTTTTATGACGGAACCACGGCAGAGGTGGTGGGATACACCATTCTGCTGGACGGCAATTTTCAGACAACGGTAGGACCGGATGAAACCGAACTTGATTTGGGATATCTGGGTAACGGGACATATGAAATATCCGTCAGCCCGGATTATAAGGTGGATGGGTTTGGCGAATTCCCATTGCGGTACTATACCAAGCTGAGCGCCGAATTTGGCAAGGATGGACCTTTTATCCCCGACAACCCCGAACCGGTTGTTTTTGAGAACCCGGAAAATTCAGCAGGCGATGTTTCGACCGGCAGTGTCCAGATGGAAACCGATTCTGATACAAAGGGAGTAGGCTTCTTAAGTGAGATGAACGCGGTGACATGGATACTTACTGCCATTGTCGTGCTATTGGCGGGGGGACTGACGACTATGCTGGTGCTGTTCTTAAAGAAAAAGACCGAGCCGGAAAAACAAACAACAGTAAAGAAGAAATAGATAGATATAAAAATAGTATGAAACAACCAGTTAAACCCTGGGCGTATGAGCGCTCGGGGTTTGCTTTGTAATAAAAGAAAATACCGGAAATTTGCGGGATATGGTATAATGGGCACATCAAAATGAAAATACAGATTGATTAAAAGGACAAAGATTTTATATATTTTAAGGAGTTTTTAGCGATGAGAAAAATGCGATTGACTGCAATTCTTTTGGCGATATGCATGGTGTTGGCGGTTCCGCTGATGGCTTTTGCGGAGGAGGACGCTTCTATTCCGGATGCCAAGCTGAAAAGCGCGCTCGCCAATTTATTGAACAAAAGTGCTTCGGCTGAACTTAAACCGTCCGAATTGGCGACGCTGACCGGTGAGATTGATTTAAGTGACCTCGGTATCTCCAATATCCGGGGCATTGAATATCTGACTGGGGCGACGAGCATTGACCTTTCAGGCAACGATATTGAGACCATGTCCTCCAAGATGGAGCTTTTGGTGAACCTTGAGAGCCTGGATATGTCTCGAAATGAAAAGCGGTATGATTTCCCGCGAGAGGTGCTTGAGATACCTAATTTGAAGAATCTTAATTTAGCGGCATCCAAGATTCGGCTGGTGACAAGCGCCTTAAGCGAAATGACCAGCCTTGAGAGCTTGGATCTTTCCGCCAACCGCCTGGACGCGTTTCCGTCGGTGCTGCTCGATATGCAGCTGGTCAACTTAAATCTCGATTACAATTTTTTGGATTTACGGGAAGGAAAACGAGACAGAAACAATATTGACGCGATGAGCGAGCTTGTCAGCGGCGAACTCTTGGCGTTTCGCCAGTTTGGCCGTTTGCAGAATCTGACCTACTACACAGCGGGCGGGAAAATCGTTGTGGAATGGGATGGGATTGATGATATCACGTTCTACGATGGCACGGTCGCTTCGGTACAGGGCTATTCAGTTCTGGTCAGCGGCGACTATGTGACCGAGACCGGCGCATCCAAGCGCTCGGTGCAGATTGATGCGGTGGCGGGAACCGAGTATCAGGTTTCGGTCAGCCCGTCATATACCCTGCCGCAGTATGGCGAGTTTAAAATCCGGTCGTATACGCATCAGGTGGTCAAGTTGAATGCCACGGGTCCGACATTGATTCAGAATTTGGACCCGGTAGTATATGAAAACCCATATCCGACGCCTTCCCCCACACCGGTGCCGACACCTTCGCCGACGCCTTCCCCCACGCCAGAAATGAGGGCGATTGTGATGGCATCGGACAGCCCGAGTCCGCTCCCGCAGGAGGAGAGCACAAAACTGGATGGTTTGTTTGGCGCTTCGGCCATGATGACAGTGGTGCTTTTGGGTGTGATTTTGGTTTTAATCACGGTGGTTGTGGTACTGTTGATTGTTATCTTGAAGAATAAGAGTATTAAAGGCAAAGAGTAAAAAGGAAATTTCGAACAATACGGGGTATGCGCCAACGCGCATGCCCTTTTGTACGGATTAAAAATTAGCACTGGCTAACCTTGAATATTTATTCGGAGTGTGGTATAGTGTTTGGCAATTATAGCATGTTTTTAGGTGGTTAAGGCAAAGTGATGGTCGGTATTTTTTTTAATGCTTTGGTGGTGGGGTACAGCGGCGCGGTGATGCCCGGAGCGCTTTTGACTTATGTGATTAACCAAAGCTTGAAAAAAGGAATCAAGGTGGGTGTACTTACCATTATTGGACACGCGATATTAGAGACCGCGCTGATTGTGCTGATATTCTTGGGCCTATCTACTGTTTTGGAATCCAGTCTGATGAGCATCATCATCTCTTTTGCGGGCGGGGCCTTGATGATTTACTATGGTATCAGCGGAACTTTGGAAGCGCTGAAAAACGGATTTTCTGTGGCGGTGGACGAGCAAGCCAAGGCGGACGGTGATGGGAAGTTGATTCTAGCTGGTGGATTGGTATCCTTAGCCAATCCGTACTTTATCATCTGGTGGGCGACTATTGGATTGGCATTGCTGTTTAAAGCACATGCGGCTTTTGGATATATCGGGGTCATCGTATTTGCACTGGGACACTTTATGGCCGATTTTACATGGTATGTTTTGGTTTCGGGCGCGGTACATAAAACCAAAGGTTTTTTGAACATGAAAGCTTACCGTTTGCTGGCACTGGGTTTAAGCTTAGCCTTGGTCGGGTTCGGGATATATTATATGGTTTCGGGGTTCCGGTTCATCGGGATTTTATGAGTTTGACTAATTTTTTTTGAGGTATAGATATATGATTTTAACGCAAGAAAAAGCATTGGCGCTGGCGGAGAAATACGGCACGCCTCTGTATGTTTATGACGAAGGCATTCTGCGCGCGCGCTGCCGCGACTTGACTGGGCTTTTACCGAACCGCAATTTTAAGGTGAACTATTCGGCCAAAGCCAATACCAATCTTGAGATTTTGAAGATTGTCCGTGAGGAAGGGCTTTTGGTAGATGCGATGTCGCCGGGCGAAATTTACATTGAGGAACTGGCAGGCTTTACGCCCGAGGAAATCTTCTACATAGGCAACAATGTTTCGGTGGATGAGATGCGCTATGCCGTGGAGCGAGGCATTCTGGTCAGCGTGGACTCGCTTTCGCAGTTGGATCTGTTTGGGCAGAATTTTCCCGGACAGCGGGTGGCGATTCGATTTAATTCGGGCGTCGGCGCTGGGCACCATGAAAAGGTGGTTACCGGCGGAAAGAAGACCAAGTTTGCGGTGCAAAAAGATTATGTGCCTCAGGTGAAAGCACTGCTCGAAAAGTACAATCTGACGCTGGCGGGTATTAACCAGCATATCGGCTCCTTTTTCCTAAGGCCGGATGAGTATGTGGACGGGGCCAAAGCGCTTCTGGAAATTGTCAAACAGTTTCCGGGGCTGGAATTCGTGGATTTCGGCGGCGGATTTGGAATTCCGTACGAGGAAATGCATCGGTTGGATTTAAAAGCACTGGCTGGTCTGTTTGAAGAAATACTGGATGAATTCTTAGCCGACTATGATAATCAGAACATTATGCTTAAAATTGAGCCGGGACGGTATATTGTGGCTGAGAGCAGTGCGCTTTTGGGCCGTGTTCACAGCGTGAAGGATAACTATGGCAGACGATATATCGGCACAGATATTGGGTTCAACGTCAATATGCGTCCTGTGATGTATGATTCGTACCATCATATCGATGTGGCGAAGGAGAAGGATACGGATGAAACCGAGATCGTTTATGTCTGCGGTAACATCTGCGAATCCGGCGATCTTTTGGCCAAAGAGCGATTGATTAAAAAAGCCGAGGTGGGAGACGTGGTGGTGATGAAGGACACCGGCGCTTACTGTTTTTCGATGGCGTCGAACTATAACTGCCGCTTAAGACCGGCGGAAGTTCTGATTGGCGCAGACGGCAGCGATCGCTTGATACGCAAACGTGAAACGCTGGAGGATTTGGTTCGACACTTTGTTTAGTTGCGGGCTACTAAAATGAAGTTTTTAGATCGAAGGGGTTTTTAGCTGCAGACCGGCAGATGGATTGCGGTTAGAACCCTTTGTTGATATAATATATATGAGGCGGACAGGCGATATCGGAATGCCCGAATCGTACTTAAAAGCCGTCTTAAATATAAATCTATTTTGAGTCGGGTATCTTGCGAAAGGGCAGAACTCGAACGGAGGTATTATGAGATCGAAACACTTTAAACTGACCGGCACGGCGATGCTTTTGGCATTGATTTTGATTGCCGGTTTTGTACCGATCATCGGGTATATTCCCATCGGTGCAATCAAGATGACATGGATTGTGGTGCCGGTGGTCATCGGAACGCTGGCGTTTGGTTTGCGATCAGGCGTGATTTTAGCCTTTGCGTTTGCGGTCACGTCGCTGATTCAGGTCTGGATGCCGGGTGATTGGCTGGGGCTGCAGCTGATGAGTATCAGTGCATGGAAGATGATCGCCATCATTTTCTTGCCCCGTCTTTTGATTCCGTTTGTGACATACGGCGTATACCGTATTCTGATCAGTAAAGGTGAAATATATATTCAGATGGGCTTGTTTCTTTTGCTCAGCATCATTGCGCTGACGAATATCAACACCCGATGGTTCTATCTGATTCCGGCTGGACTGATTGCTGTCGGCGTGGCATTTTTCCGCAGAGGCAAAGGCAGACGCATCAATTATGCGATTGCGAGCATGTTTGGAGCGTTGACCAATACGGTTTTTTTCCTCGGCGGCATCTATGTGCTGTTTTTGGGAGAACCGGCGTTTAAGACGGTAGCTGAGCAGATGGGTACATCCCTGTCTGCGGTGGGCGCTTTCTTAACCGGCATTGCGCTTTCCAATGGCATCCCAGAAGCGATACTGGCGTTTGTCCTGGGTGGATTGATTCTGTTGGTGCTGGATATCACTGGCTTCGTTGCGGTGCCTGCAAGAGAACAAGGGAAAGAGAGATAATTACTGCATATGGTATTTGTACTGGACGTGGGGAACACCAACATCAAATGCGGACTTTTTAAAGATGATACACTGCTGAATTCCTGGCGTATGACCACCAAGCTGGAGCAAACCAGCGATGAATACGGAATTACATTGATTAATTTTTTTAAGCATCTGGGGCACAGCACCGATGACATTCAGGGTATCATCATCAGCTCGGTTATCCCTTCGGTCAACTATACGCTGATTCATATGTGCCATATCTATTTCAATCTGGATCCCATGCTGGTTTCTCCGGGTATTAAGACAGGAATCAACATCAAATACGATAATCCAAAGGAACTGGGAGCCGACCGAATTGTCAATGCGGTGGCGGCTTTTGAGCGATACGGCGGCCCGGTGATTGTGGTGGATTTCGGTACGGCAACGACGTTTGGCGTCATCAACGATAAAGGCGATTTTTTGGGCGGGGCGATTTGCCCCGGCCTGAAAATCTCAGCCGAAGCGCTGACGCTGAATGCGGCTAAACTGCCGCGTGTGGAGCTGACCATGCCGGACAGCGTAATTGGTAAAACCACGGTTTCGGGTATGCAGGCGGGTTTAATCTATGGATTTATCGGCCAGGTGGAGCATATTATCCGAAGGATAAAAAAGGAACTCGGAACCAATGCCAAGGTGATTGCCACCGGCGGCATGAGCTATATGATTGACGGGGAGTCTCAGCACTTTGATGAAATCGACCGCCTGTTGACACTGACGGGACTAAATATTCTTTATCATAAAAACAAGGGTGAAAAACGTGAGGACAGTTAAGATTGCACTGCTTGGCATCGGCAATGTGGGCGGCGGAGTATACCGCATATTGAATGAAGACAAGGCGAGTATCGGACATCGCGAAGACGTGGTGTGCGAGATTAAACATGTTCTGGTTCGCGACGTCAATAAGCCGCGTGATTTGGATTTCCCCAAAAGCCTGCTCACCGACGACTTTGACATGATACTAAACGACGATGAAATTGAGATCGTGGCCGAATTTATGGGGGGCATACAACCCGCAAAAGAGTATTTGATTAAAAGCATGCAAAAAGGGAAAAGTGTGGTGACGGCCAACAAGGAAGTGATTGCTAAGCACTGGCCGGACCTAAACCGCACCGCAAAGGAAAATGGTGTCGGGCTGTTCTTTGAACCCAGTGTGGCCGGAGGCATTCCGGTTTTAAAAACGCTGTGGTCATCCATGCAGGGTAATGTTATCGAATCGATTTATGGCATCATCAACGGGACGACCAACTATATTTTAAGCCGGATGACCGACGAAGGGCTTTCCTATGAGCAAGCGCTGGATGAAGCAAAAAAGCTTGGGTATGCCGAACCCGACCCGACCAATGATGTGGAAGGGTTTGACGCGATGTATAAGCTTTCCATTCTGGCATCGCTGGCTTTTCATGCCAAAGTGCCGGTGGAAAAGATTTATCTTGAAGGGATCACAGGCATTTCGCCGTTGGATATCGACTATGCCAAAGAGCTTGGGTATGTGATAAAGCTTTTGGCGATTGGCAAGAAAAAGGGAGATGCCGTGGAAGTGCGCGTTCACCCGACCATGATTAAAAAGACCCATCCGTTGGCATCGGTTAATGGGGCTTATAACGCCGTATTCATCAAAGGCTCGGCAGTGGGCGGGCTGATGCTGTACGGTCAGGGCGCGGGAAGGATGCCGACGGCGTCGGCCGCGGTCAGCGATATTATCAGCGCGGCAAATCCGGCAAATTTTAAATATACGACCTTTGAGAACACCTATCAGCTTCCTAAGAATCTGACTTTCTGCGATGATTGGGAATGCGGTTACTACATTCTGGTTTCTGTCTATGATCGTCCGGGTGTACTGGCGAGTTTGGCTGATGTGTTCGGGAAGCACCGCGTGTCTATTCAATCGGTGATTCAGACCGGCCTCAGGGAGGACAAGGTGCCTTTACGTATCGTAACGCATCTGGCCAAAGAGAAGAGCGTGAAGCAGACGATTGAAGGCATTAAAGCGCTTCCGGGCGTGATATCGGTAGATTCGCTGATTCGCGTTGAAGATGATATTTAAAAAATAAAAAAGTAAGGGAGTGAGCGGCATGCTGATTACGGAAAGCGGCCGTCCCGTAAGACGTTTAAGAAACGTTCAGGGCGGAAGCGGAGAAATAACGCTGCATGATCTGGCAACACCCGAAACTTTACCCAAAAACATAAGAGTTTTGTCGTATATCACACTAAAACCGGGTGAGTCGGTGGGTGACCATCATCATACAGGGGAAGCCGAATTGTATCACTGTATCAGCGGTGAAGGCTTGGTTTCGGACGGCGGAGAGGAAACGGTGATGGCGCCGGGAGACACGGTGGTACTGCCGGCAGGTCGGATGCACGGTCTTAAAAACAACGGGCTGAGCGATCTGGTGGTGCTGGCTTTGGTGGTGCGCGATTGACAGAAAAGAGGGAGCACAATGATTGTAAGAAAAGATGAACGGCCCATCGCGGTACGTGAAGCGATGCGCGGCGGCGGGGGGTCGGTGTTTTTTCGGCACTTAATGCCCGTAGGAGCGCTGCCCGGCAAACTGCGTCTACTATCCGAGTTGATTTTGAAAAAAGGCGACGCGGTGGGGACGCATGGGCACGAAGGCGAAGTGGAGATATTCTATATTCTGTCCGGCACAGCGACGGTGCTGGATGCCGGTGAGGAAAAGCTGGTTTACGCCGGAGATGTGGCGGTGACCGACGGCAATGCGCCGCATGCGCTTGAAAACAGGCATGACGAAGATCTAAAGGTTTTGGCGATCATTGTGCTGGATGATTGATTGAGGACGGATGTAAAGCGAGGTGTTTTCAGCGCTTTTAAACCTGATTTAATTATTACAGCTTCATGACAAAACATGGGATATCGAAAGAAAAGTACTGATTATTGTAACACTTTCTTATTTTGACTATTGGTGCAAAAGGGTGTAGAATAAATTCACCAAAGGGACAGAATTTTTAAGGAAAAGCAAACGCGAATGAAAGCGTGGTGTCGCGCTTTTTGCACCTCACGCTTTATGATGATAAACAAGAACCATCCGTTAAAGGGTATGCGGATGGTTCTTGTTTTTTTTACAAAAAAAAGACCATGGTTTGCACGGTCTTTTTGTAGGGATTAATGTTCTTTAGATGCCTTTTGCGGCAACACTTAATGTTAAAAGTCCGAATGCAATGGTCATCAGCGCCCAGGAGAGGACACCAAGCCACAAATTGGCGGCCATGCCAACCACCAGCCACAGAACGAAAGCACACAGTGCTACAAAAGCGATGGTGATACAGATGTTGAATACGATTTTCTTTGGTTGAGATAGTCTCATTTTCATACGCCTCCATATTGTTCGGGTTTTGTGAAATAATCGCTATTATTTCTATTTATTATTATATAGTACTTTTGTCTTGATGTCTAACAATTACGGGAAAATGTGAGAAAAATCGACATTAAAAAAGAGCGGGGTGTACCCGCTCATTAGGAATAAACTGATAGAGGAAATGAATAAAAGCCTATTCGCTGATTCCGTGCTCGATGCGGAGCAGCCACAAGGGCTGCAATACCTTGGCCGCGAATCCGTCGACCTTCCAGCCAATGGTTGAAATCTGATCCAGCGGGTCGGAAGTGCCGGCCGAGCCTTTGGGCTTGATGATGCTGTGCAGGTTGCCGTTTTCCAGAGCGATGACGCCGTAAGCGTTTTTGCCGAAAACCAGAGTGGAAGCGACGCTGAGCCCAGCAGCTCCCGCTTCCCCGGGGTAAATGATATCATCCGCGACTGGGGCGGAATCCGGTATTGAATCCAGCGAGACGGTGGCCGTACCCGCTGAACCGGCAGAAACCGAACCCACTGTATAGGTGATTTCATTGATGATGACGGTTCGTCCGGTTAGGGCTGCGGCTTCGTCCGAATTGACCGCTTCGGCGACGGTCATGACCGCACTGCTGGCGCTGGCGATGGTCAAAGTGCGACTGGCTTCGGTCAGATCATCTGCGGTAAACCGTTTGGATTCACTGGTTTCAACAAAGACGACACCGAAGAGTTTACCGATCTCGCCTTCAAAGATATTCTCTACAGCCGAGTACTTTGCGGCGTCCTGCCAGAGCGTATCCGACTGCAAATCGTAGGTGGTTTCTGGGCCGACGATGGCGAGATAGTAAGATTTTCCGTCTCGCGTAAACATGGGCGCCTTGTTTTTCTTTAAGGTGCGTACCGCTTTCCTCAGCTCATCCACGGTGAGCTTGTTTGAAGCGGAAAGCAGATGCCGGCCGGAAAGCCCGCCGGCGAACTGCACATTGGACGAGGCCGAGATGATTTCCCGTGCCAGTGTGTCCATGGTAAGGCCGCCCTGGTCGCCCATCAACTCGACACTGTCATTGATGACTGGATCAAGTGCGGTTAAATCCAGCATATCTGATACCGCAACATACCCGCCGTATTGTTCAATCTGAGCGGATACCGTGGTCATGGATAAACTTTGTCCGTCGGGTATACTGCCTTCGGTCAGGGGTGTTGTTAAGGCACCGAACGGCGTCCATTTTCTGAAATTGATGGTTTTGCCCTGTTTTTTGGGCAGGGTTACCTGCTGGCCAAATGTCTGGTGAACCAGATTGGGCTTGGCGTTGATCAGCAGTTTTTTGTCGTAGTAGGTTTGCATGGACGGGGTAATGCCCGTCGTAAGATTGGGGTTGATTGCCATAAAGCCGTTTTCTCCTTTAAAATTTTTCGGTCTGCCTGATGGTGCAAGGCAGACCGTATTAAAAGGAAACATGAAGAATGAAAAGCTACAGGGTGATGCGTTCTCCGTTTTTTACACGGGAGTCAATTCTTAAAATGTCCGCATCCGAAAGCCTGGCAATGTCTCTGCTGGTGCCGCCGCTGTTCGCGGAAGGCAAAGCATGTGGTCGTTGGTTTCTTGCTTTCAGATGACTCAAAATTTCCTGTTCTACCTCGCGCCGCAATCTGCTGTCAGACTCGTTGTCATACAAAAACGCGTAGGTTTCTTTTAAACCTTTTCCCTTCATTAAAAGATATGTGAAGAGCGGATCTGAACCCAAGACCTCGGCAATATCGACCTTTGGGTAAGTATCGAAAAATTCTTCAGCTCCCGATTCGATATGCCGTAGTAATGAGACGGCCCTTTCCTCTTCTGCAAAATCTTTTTGCTTTTCCTTTTGTTCTTTTTCCCATTTTTCGCGTAAAGCAGAGAGTCTTTTTTTAAAAGCAGCATCCACTTCTTGCTGCGAGTGATATCCCTGTGCCGACTCATCCGTACGGATAAGTGCTTTTTCAAGGATTTCCCGTTTTTCGGTTTTTTCAGCGCCGCCGTCACGCTTGCTTTCTTCGGCCGATTTTTCTAACATATTTGTCAGCACCTCCAACATGTTTTGGCCATTATAGGGAAGGAGTACTTGCAAAAGACTTTCAAAATGGGAAAGGTGAGATGTTAAAAAAATATTTCGGATGAAACATAACTGTAAACATTCTTAGAAGAATGGGAACAGCGGTTGAAAAAGAGCGGGTGACTTTCGTATAATATGGTAACCGTATTCATCGCGTGATAAGAACTAAAAAAGCAACTAGCATTATTTTACTTTTTGATGACATGGGTACTGGCAAGCGTATTTAACATGGTGTATAATCAAAATATCAAAAATGCTTTTTTAAGGAACGGCGATGGCCATATTTAAGCTGAAAAAACTAAACAGCGCATTTTACAGCGAGCTTTTAAACTCGATGAGTGATTTGGTGCGCGTGGTGGATAAAAGCAATATGGTGTTGTACGAAAATGATGAGCTCGCCAAAACGTTTGGCAGTACGCTGGATAAAAAGTGTTTTGAGACCCTTTGCGAGGGTGCTTTTTGTAAAGGCTGTGCACTTTATAAAAAGGCAAAGCGGCAGCGGTTTAAGCGAAGAAGCGGGGAAACTGTGGTGAAAGGCCGTACATATTCGGTGGTGGTTTCGCCCATCAACGTTTCGCTCTGGGAGCGCGGTGCGGTGGAGGTTTTCCGTGATGTTACGCAGGAGACCCGACTCAAAAACCGCATGATGGCTAGAAACCGTAAAATGATTAACGATTTGGAAGTGGCGAGAACCTTACAGCTTTCGATCTTGCGCGATCAGATGCCCGATCATCCCGGATATCGGTTCCGTTCGGTATTCATGCCGTGTGAAACACTGGGCGGGGATATGTATGACTGTTTTAATATTCGAGACAATCAGGTGGCGATGTACATCGCCGATGTATCCGGGCACGGCGTGATGAGCGCTATGCTGACCGTCTATTTAAGACAGGAAATATTCTCCCAGTTTAAGGTGCAGCAAACACCTGACCGGGTGCTTTCCGGTTTGAGTGAATCATTTAATGATTTGAACATTGAAAGCAGTCTGTATATCACCGTGTTTTTGCTGGTGCTCGATTTAAAAACCGGTGAGTTTTCATATACCAACGCAGGCCACAGCGTCACACCACTGTTGTATGACGGCGAAACGGTCGAAGAGATAGTCAGCCCAGGTCTGCCGATTTGTAATTGGACGAATCAGCCTGAATTTAAGGTAAGAAAAGGCATGTTGAAAACTGGCGGCAGAATTCTGCTGTATACCGATGGGCTTGATAAAATCCATGAGAGTCTGATGACATTGGAAGGATTAAAGCAACAGCTGAAACTGAAAACAGTATCGGGGACCGAGCTTTTAAACCGAATTGTATATAAATATGCAATCAACCGTACGGATGACATTACGCTGTTGATGGTGGAAAGGGAAAAATAGGGAGCTTAAACCTTTGGTAAAACATTTTGTTTGATGATTTTATAAATACATTATCCCACAGTTTCGAGAATTTCCGGTTTTTAGATATACTGGATATCGCGATGGTTGTCGTGTTGATTTATTTCCTGCTAAAACTGACCGCACGCACGCGGGCGATGCAGGTATTAAAAGGGTTTGGTATCATCATTGTGCTGGCACAAGTGACCGAACTGCTCGGCATGAGCACCACAGCGTGGCTTTCGAACTACATCGTCAACGCTGGAGCACTTGTCCTCATTATTCTATTCCAACCCGAACTTCGGCGTGCGCTGGAGCGGCTGGGCACGGGCAGTATTTTGGATCGCAATTTAAGTGAATATAACGAAATCCTCACTCGCATCGATAAAATCATCGCTTCATGTCTGTTTTTCTCTAAAACGCGAACCGGAGCACTGATTGTCATAGAGAATCGTATCGGGCTTTTGGATATTATGGAGACGGGTACCAAAATCAATTCGGATATCACATCCGAGCTTTTGGAGAATCTGTTTTTCCCAAATGCACCATTACATGACGGCGCGGTGGTGATCTCCGAAGGACGGCTGGCGGCCGCAGGATGTTTCCTCCCGCTTTCGGATAATCGTCTGCTGGGTCAGGACCTTGGCACTCGTCACCGTGCGGCACTCGGGATTTCGGAGGTGTCCGATTCGTTGACTATTATTGTATCTGAGGAGACCGGAGTGATCTCAATCGCTAAAGACGGCAAACTCATTCGTTATATCGATTCTAAATCGTTGCGGGATGCTTTGAGTACGGCTTTCCGGCTGGAGGAAGTCAACGCGAAACGCGTACGCTTCAAGATGCTCAACCTTAAAAGCCTTTTTAGAAAGGATGAGGACAGCAAAGATGAAGAAGAAAGCTGACTTCTTTGGCGGTCTGGAACGCCTTTTCAAAAAATTGTGGGGAATTCTTTCGAATAATCTGGGGCTTAAAATCGCTTCGGTATTTTTTGCGATTCTTCTTTGGGCATTTGTCATGGTGGAAATCAATCCCCCGACTGAGAAGGAATTTCAAAATATCGATCTGATTTTTGAAAACAATAATTCGCTTTCCGAAAAAGAGCTGATAATCAAAGGCAATTTTGCCGATATTTTGGACAAAGTGACCATCACAGTTGAGACGGATCCTGATTATCTTTATCTGGTGACCGAAGAGAATATCAAAGCCTATGTGGATTTGTCCATCATCAATAAGCCGGGTGAACAGACGGTGGCGATCAAAGCGACCACTTCAATCGGCACGGTGGTGGGGATAGACCCGAGCACTGTCACATTGAATGTGGAGGATTACATCACGCGAACGGTGCCGGTGACTTACGAGATCAAGAATATGCCGGATGAAAATTACTATGTCTCCATTCCTGTATTCACGCCCGAGTCAGTGGAGATCAAAGGGGCACGTTCGTTTGTAGAACAGGTGGCCAGTGCAGTCTGCTATATTGACCTCAATGACGTAATCAGTGATATTAAAGAGAGCATGCCTTTGGTCTTAAGAGATGAAAACGGTGAGGCGCTAGATACCAGTGATTACAGCGAGCAGCTGCCCAGCGTGATTGTGGATTTGTCTGTGAAACCGCAAAAAGAGGTTCCCATCAATCTAGCCGGGGCAATTATCGGGCTGACCGATGTGGCGGACGGTTTTATCGTCACCGATTATTATGTGGAACCCGCTTCGGTTCTGGTTGCGGCAGAAAAGAGCATATTGGATCAGATTGTTGAGGTGCAGGTGGACAGCGTGGACATCACAGGCGCCAAGACCGATCTTTCAATCCAGACGGATATCAAGAAAATCGACGATGCCATTATCACCAAAGGTGCGCAGAGCATTGTGATACATGTTGAGATTGCCGCCGCGGAGATCACACAGATATTCGAATCGGTGGATGTTGTTTCCAAGAACCTCAGCGAGGGATTGGATGTAACCGTGGTGCCGCAGAGCATTCGCGTGGTCATCACCGATGAGGAGCTGGCGCTGCGCAAGATTGCGCGAAAAGATATTAAACTGTTTGTGGACTGCGAGGGACTGGACGAAGGCGAATACACACTGCCGATTCAGTTTGAGGATTTAAGCGGAATTGATCCTGAAAACGTGTGGCTGGGCAACGAAACTGCCACTGTGGTAATCAGCAAAAAAGAATAGCGTTAAACACTTTAAACCGCTCACAGCGATGGCTCTGGGCGGTTTTTTTGTATGCATTTTTTATGGCTGCAAAAGGGGAAAGTGCACTGAAAGTACGGCTGATTAGCATGGGGGCAAATCTTAATGCGACAAAAAGGAGGATACTATGACCAAACAAAGGGCGAAAACAGCCGAAAGAAAAACGGTGAACACAACTGAAACCTTAAGCGATCAGGCCATTGACGCGATTGCTGAAAAAACGGGACTTACGCTGAAGGAAGAAACTAAGGTACAGGTGCTGATACCGAAAGTGGACGGTGAATCGGACACGGTGGAGTGCTGTATCAATGGATATAACTATGTGATCAAAAAAGGGGTATCGGTGGCACTACCAAAATCTGTGGTAGCGGTGCTGAAAAACGCTGGTTTGATCTAAACAGAAAGGCGGTAGATTATGACGCTTTTAGACTTAGAAAAACTGGTGCTGGCGCAGATGGGCGAGGATACGGGTGCAGAAGAGCTGGCAGAATACGGTGATTTGTTATGCACTTACATCAATGAAGCCTATAAGCAGGTTTGCCGGCATAAAAAACAGAAATTCACAGAGCAAAGTCTTTCGTTTACTCAAGGGCGGGCTCAGACCTTCGAACTTGAAAAAGAAGCGACGGTGATTTTAAGCATATCGGATGAGAACGGTACTAAGCTGGCCTTCGATGTGCTGGCCGATACGATTTTTCTCCCAGGCAAACTGAATGGTGATTATACGGTTCAGTACCTATATCTCCCAGAAAAACTAACCGAGGATACAGATTCGCCGGATTTGGCGGAGCAGGACTGTGTGCTGTTGACCGATTTTGCCACTTACAGAGCGTTAAGCCTCGGCAACCCAACTCGGCAGAAGCGCGCCGAGTTTTTTCTGATGCGCTATTTATCGGGGTATTCGGATCAGAAAGCCAAACAGACGCAGCTGACCAACAAGTATTAGAAAGGGGAAAAGCGATGGCTCAGGGAAAAATCAGAATACCGACCTTCAAAGGCATCAACCAAACTTTTCCCGAGATGGATTTGGCCTATGCGGCGGCATCCGAGAATATGGATGTGTCGGATGGGATTTTGAAAGTCTGTAAGGGAACGAAGAAGAAATCATATATCCAGGCGCAAAACCCGATTAAAACACTGGTGAAATTCTGCAAACGGAACAGCGGCGTGTATGAAGAGATTCTGCTGGCCGCCACTCAGACCGATCTCTACGTGTGGTCGAACGGCGGTTATTACGGCATCAAAACCAGCCTGACCAGCGGGGAATATGCGTATCTTAATTACCAGTTGGATGGTGAGGATATTTGCATCATGACCAACGGCGAGGATACGCCGTTTTATACCAATGGTATCTATTGTACGGACATGCCGGATGTGCCGAAGTTCTCTCAAATCATTCTGCATTACGAGCGCATGTGGGGATGCGGAGTATCCGGCTATCCCGACCGGGTATTTTATTCGGCCAGCTTTGATCCGACCGACTTTGCCACATTGGGCGAGTCAGGGTTTATCGATATCCCAAGCTTTGACGGCAATTCGGTACTGGCGCTAGAGGTCTTGTTCGATGATGTGGTGGTGTTTAAGAAGAACAGTTTGTACCGGATTATAGGTACCTATCCCGGCACATATGAAGTCAACAAGATCCATGGTGTGGTGGGTTCTATTGCGCCGGATACCATCGTCAATACAGGTTCGCTGGTGCTGTTTTTATCCGGAGAGGGTCTATGCGCTTATGACGGGGTGAAAACGGCTTTGTTTAGGCCGCAGATGCTAAAAGAGTTTTTGAAACGCATTCATTTTTCAGCCATTGAACAGGCAGTGGGAACGGTGCATCGCGGCAAGGTGCTGTTTGCGCTCCCCATCGACGGCGCCGAGGAAAACAACGCGGTGCTGGAATATGATACAGTGCGGGACGCATTTACGCTGAAAACAGGCTTTCGAGTGAGTTCATTTGTAGAGGTGGATGATGTTCTTCTCGTCTCGGATAATACGACCTATGTGAAAATCTATGGTGAAGGGGATACGTTTGACGGGACGCGGATTGATGCTTTTTGGGAGACGCCGTTTACCGACGGCGGAGACCGCGCGGTGCTGAAGTACTTAGATTCGCTTTATGCCTTTGGCAAAGGGGATGCGGTGCGTGTTTTGGTCATCAGTGAAAGTGAGCAGAAAGAGAAGACGGCGCTGCTCTCGGCTGAGATGGAAAAACATATCAAAATGGCTTTGCAAGGGAAAGGGGTACGCTTTAAATTGCGTTTTGAAAACGTACAGGGCGGCTACTTTGAATTGACCGCACCCGAAGTTCGTTTTGAGGCAGATGTCTAAAACGATAGCAAGGAGAATATAAAATGGGAATTGGATTTAAACCGATCATCGACCTCTCACCGCTGTCCATCAAGAACCTAAATGATCAGCTGCTGATGCTCTGGAAAAAAGTACTGGGGGGTATATCCGAGCAAGACATTCTTTCTGGAGAGAGTGAAAAGATCGTCTTAAGCGGGCTCTCCAGCATCAGCTTGGGAGTGGATGCGGTTTCGGGAACCAACTTAATCTACAACGGACGGGGCAACCATGGTACCGAAAGCTACCATGTTATTTCGCCCGGTAGTCTGACCGCGGCCGAGGATACCATCATCAACCGCAATTGCCTTTTGGCCGAAGGCGAGTTTATGCAGACTCATATCCCCGTAACACCGGGGGAGGACTATATTGTTGGATGTTTTATCGATACCAATGGCAGGGATGTCTTACTGACGGTCTATTGTCAGCTGGCGAATTCCTCTCCGATGGCACAGGATGTTTTGGCAGTGCAGGAAACGCTGAATACGGGAGCCTACGAAAAAAAGCACTTTTCTTTTACTGCACCCAACGGGATCAAAAGCGCCTATCTCTCTTTTTCAGGGCAGTCACTTTATAAGGTGACTGATATTCAGTTGAAAGAAGGCGAGACATACAGCGAATGGACCGCACATGAAGGCGAGATGTATTCCAGCAGCATCCAGATTAGTCAGGAGAGCGTACAGATTGCTACACCCAATTTTGAACTGAGTATTCTGGACCCGGACAACCCCGACCCGGACAATCCGGTGGTCAGTATGAGTGCGTCGTCCGGCGGGTTTAATAAACTGGTAGCGCAGGACATAGAAGTTTCGGGCAGTAAGCTTGTGCATATGGACGAAGGCGTGTACTGGGTCTATGTCAATCCAGCTTATGCCGGCGCCTCGGACGCCAACGACGGAACGGATATTACAAAGCCGTTGTTTACCATAGGAGAAGCGCTGAGGCGCGTGGGGCGGGTGTCCAATCAGCCGGTCATCATCTATATTGCCTCTGGGACGACCTATCGTGAGACGATAGAAGTGAAAGGGTTCTCCAATCACATCACCTTTACGAGCTATGATGGCATCATCAATCCCATCATCTATTGTACAGGGACTACCGGTATGGTGGTGGAAAGTTGTCCTATGGTGACGTTTCGGGATATCGACTTTTATACGTTTTTTACCGAAGAACCTGACTACTCGGTGGTGCGGGGAGATTACTACGCTCTATCTTTTCGGTATTCCAATGGTGAGGTGGAAAACAGCCGTTTTTACTGCCATATCGAGAATTGCGGGGCGGCGGTTGAAGTTGTGTTTTCCAAGGTGATGATGCGTGATTATATCGTCAATGACTTTAAACATGCGGTGGTTACACGGCACACCAGCACTTTTTTTTCTCATAATGGGAGAGGGCAGGCACAGTATACATTTATCAATATCGGATGCCGGATGACGATTACCGGAACAAAACCTGAAAAGGGGGTCACAGCGCATACCAATATCGATAATGCGACCCAGCTAGGAACAGCCTCAAGCGTTTATGTGGCGCCTCCGATTGGGGTCACCACACCGGATGAGTATGTCTACTTGGCATTGTTTTCGGGTTCTTGGGCAGATGACGCCATCGTGACATCCAGCCCATCCAATATACGGCAGGGAGAAGACACAGGCGAGTTGGTTTATACCGGTGTGTTTGGATTTAATCTGACGCAGATGAGAAGCGATCTTGCGGGTAAGGCGATCAGAAATGTTTATTTGCGATTATCCCGATTTAACGACTTGCAGTCAGTACGGGATATTCATCTTTGGGGGTGCGATAAGATCGGCATCTCAGGGGAGACTCCACAAAAAAGCGGTACATATGATTATGGTTTTGTATCCAAGTTTAATGGCGGAGAGAGTACGGTGCTGTTCGGCTTAAACACAGGGATTGTAGAGAGCATGATCAGCGAAGCAGCAGGGACACCAAACAGCCTGATGCTGTTTGACGATTGGTACAGCCCGCTCACTATTTTGGGGTATGACCAGCTGGACAGCGTGCGCCCCATGTTGCGGGTGTGCGTGTAGTAAGATATAAGGAGGAAAAGATATGGCTAATAATACAGCAAACGGTGTAAACATGAATCGAAGGGGTGTGCAGATGCTGACTTATAACGCACCCACAGACGAAGAGCTCTATGCGCAGGCGACACTGGCGGCGAATGAGGACTATCGAACGGACTACGACCTTCTGTTCAGTCAAACCAAAAATAAAAAAAATGTGATGTCACAAGCGATTCGAGATGCGGAAAGCGATTATCAGGCGGTGATGCAATCGCTTGAAAAAGAATATGAACACGCATCTAAGGCTTTGAGTGAGGAGGCACTGGCACGCGGACTTGGCCGCTCATCCTATGCTTTGGACTTGCAGAGTGAAAACTTAAGCAATCAACAGGAGAATCTCTCTTCGCTGCTGACGGATAAAATGCAGGCGGTCAATGTGATTCAAAACCAGATTGATATGCTGGAGCAGGAATTTATCGATCATCAGACTTATCTATCGAAGAAAAAGGAAGATCAGATTCAAAACATTCTGACCAATTTAAGGCAGGATCGGGATGAAACCATCCGAGAGGTTTTGGAATATAATAATGATCTCATCATGGATCAAAGAGCGCTGGCATTGAAAAGATTAAAGGCCCAACGGGATTATGCGATGAAGCTGGCCAAGGGCGGGGTACGGGCGACGAGCACGGATAATGCGGGGGAAAGCACTGCAAAGGTACCGAAGCAAATATTGAGTGACTACAGCGGGCTGACGGGCGCAGGGAAACTGAAATTCTTCAACGAAAATCAGCAAGCAATGCAAAATACGCTGGATGCTGATGACTACAGCCAGGTACTCCGCGAGATATATGCTTTGATTGAAAACGGCGTTTCCCCGGTTTTTGATGCCGACGAAAAATAAGTCCAACAAGGCTTTAAAGGTTCCCCATATATCGATCAGGGAGCCTTTTTTGATTGTTCGAAAATTGGATAAGCGATGTATATCAGCATCAAAATATCCGCTGGACGGTATTTGTTTCTGTGGGTATAATGGATTTATAGGGGAAAGGGAGCCTGGATGAGGACCAAAAGACTAGAAAAAATATTGATTCCGTTTGGGATGGTCGGTGTGATATGCTTTTTGGCCTATATCATCATCGGTACGAATCTGAATCAGGGATTTGGGCAGGCTGAGATTGGGGCCTTTGCGCAAGGCGCTGAGGATATGGGCTGGCTGGTGGCTTTTGCAATTGCATATGTTCTTTGTATATTTGCATTCATCTTCGGTATGTTGATGCGTGCCTATCGTGCATATAATCGATTGCTCTTGGCCGCATATGTTGTATTTTTTAATATGCAGGTACTTTTACTGGTTGGATTTATCCTGTTCCCAATGCGGGGAAGCTATGCTTCGGCTACCAAATTGAATATCGCGCATGGCGTTGCTGTTGCGCTGGCCGCTGCCGCCGCCGTCGTCTTTGCTTTTCTGGCAGGGGCAGGCTATCACCGTCAGGCCGAACACAGACGCCTTGGCATCCACTGTCTGCTTTGGGGGATTGCACTTTCGGTAGTCAGTGTTGCAGGGGCTGTACTAGGCTGTTTGAATGCTGGATATTTTGGTATGGTGGAGCGGGCGATGCTGTTTGTATTGATGGGGCTGATTGCTTCAATATCATACACCGAAACCTTTATGGCGACGCGGTATAACCGTATAAGAAAAAATGAGTCATAAGCGATGAATGAGGAGAATAAAGATGAGCGAATATTATTATAACGAAAAAAAGGGAAGATACGAACCGGTCAGCGAAGCACCGCTGGGGATTAAACCAAAAGAGAAAAGCAACAAGGGCGTGTTCACTGCTGAAAATTACAGCAAAGAAAACGACGAGAGTTTTTCGAGCCATTATGCTGATGAAACAGACGATACCCGTTTTCGAAAAATAACGAATCCAGTGGAAAGTGTGGTCAACAGTCTGGCCGATGCGATCAGCCAAGCGGCTGAGAACAATACGCAGAGCCGTTCAAACACATCGTCGAGCGGATCATATTACAGTGGGCGAAACTCCGGCTACAACGGTAACAAAAACACCACCGCACAGAAAAACAAAGTGGGGTTGAGCTTGTTTATCGCTATCATCTGGGGTGTGTTTATTGCCATCAGATCCTGTTCCAATTGATTTTAGGCAAAAGAAAAAAGGCGAGTGATTCGCCTTTTTTGTCATACTGCCATTAATAGTTGCTGTTGCACCAAAGCTCGAAATGCGCTTGGGGATGTCCGCATATCGGGCATGCTTTGGGGGCTTCTTCGCCGACATGCACGTGACCGCAGACGTTGCAGATCCATTGTTTCTGACCGTCTTTTTTAAATACAGCTCCGTTTTTCACATTATCGAGCAGCCGCTGATACCGTTCTTCGTGTTCCTTTTCAATAGCGGCCACGCCTTCAAACAGCCGTGCGATTTCGGGGAAACCCTCTGCTTTGGCGGTTTCGGCAAATCCGACATACATATCCGTCCATTCATAGTGCTCGCCATCAACACAGGATTGAAGGTTAAAAGCGGTGTCACCCAGTTCTTTTAACAGCTTAAACCAGATTTTCGCGTGAGCTGCTTCGTTGCGAGAAGTCTCTTCAAAGAATTTTGATATCTGAACAAATCCTTCCTTTTTGGCAGCCGAGGCGAAAAAACCGTATTTTGTATGTGCTTTCGATTCACCGGCAAATGCATCCTGCAGGTTCTTTTCGGTTTGAGTTCCTTTTAAATCTTTCATTCAATATCCTCCTTTAAAATTTTTTTGTTTATATTCACCTTAAAAATTTTTTTAAGGATCATTGGCATTTCTATTCTATATGATACGCTGAAACGATCGCTTCTGCAACCCGTATGCCATCCACAGCGGCCGAAACGATGCCGCCGGCATATCCGGCACCCTCGCCGGCCGGATATAGCCCAGCCAGATTGATGCTTTGTAAGTCCTCACCGCGTGGAACGCGTACCGGAGATGAGGTGCGGGTTTCAACGCCGGTTAAAAGCCCTTGGCGTACAAACCCGTCAATTTGGCGATCAAACTGTATCAGCCCTGTTTTGATAGCCGCGTTGACATAGTCCGGCATCAGTATGTTGAGATCGGCAAAAACCGTTCCCGGTTTGTAGGAAGGCTTAGTGTCTCCAAACGCGGTTGAGGGTTTCCCCTGGATATAATCAGCGGCGGCTTGCACCGGTGCACAGAAACCTCCGCCCATATCAAACGCGTTTTTTTCAATCCGCTCGATCAGCTCCAATGCGCCCAAGGGCCCATTTGGCGTGTCTTCGGGGGCTAACGCAGCCACAATGGCGGCGTTTGAGTTTTCCATATCCCGACCTGAATAGCTCATGCCGTTGACGATTAACCGCCCTTCTTTGGAAGAAGCGCACACCACCTGCCCGCCCGGACACATGCAAAAGCTGTAGACGCCCCGCCCGCCGTGTTTGGCGGTCAGGCTGTACTCGGCGGCCCCGAGATGCGGCGCAAACCGTCCGTACTGCGCGGCGTCGATCATCGCCTTTGGGTGTTCAATCCTAAAGCCGATGGCGCATGGTTTCTTCTCCAGCACGACGTTTTGGCTCTGAAGCATCCGGTAGGTGTCGCCGGCACTGTGCCCCGCGGCCAGTATCAGCACATCGGTATTCAGTGTAAATGTTTCTCCGGCCTGAGTATATGCAATTCCCGTTATTCGACCGTTTTCTTCACTTATTTTCTTGAGTTTTGCACCGAACCGCACTTCTCCGCCCAGCGTTTCAATCCGCTTTCGCAAATTGGCGACAATTCGGCGCATCCCATCGGTACCAAGATGGGGCTTGGCCAAGTATAATATTTCCTCGTCTGCACCGCAATCCACGAAGGTTTCCAAAACCCGCAGGGCGCGTACGTCTTTGATACGGGTGGTCAGCTTGCCATCGCTAAAAGTGCCTGCGCCGCCCTCGCCGAAACAGACGTTGGAGTCACCGTCTAAAGCACCTTTCGCTTCCAAAAGCGCCACATCGTTTTTTCGCTGGGCAATCGGTTTGCCGCGTTCAATCAGCAGGGGGTTTAATCCGTATGCTGCTAATATCAGCGCCGCAAACAGCCCGCAAGGCCCCGCACCCACCACCACCGGCCGGTGATTCAGTTTGGTTTCTCCGGGTATCAGCTTAGGGAGGGATTTGGGCTGATACGGCATGGCTTTGTTTGCCGTAACCAGACGGCCGCCCAGCGCATCCGTCACGTCCAAAACCAGCGAATACTTATAACAGATATCGTTTTTTTTTCGCGCGTCCAAGGCTTTTTTACGAATCTTAAAGCCAAGGATTTCGTTTTTGTTTATTTTCAGTTTTTCCGCAGCCAGCCGGATAAGATCGGGCGAAGATTCGCTGACATTGACCGCAAGCTCGGTGATAATGATTTTCATGATTTCCTTATTCTATCAAAGTGTATACGCTTCTGTAAACGTAAACAGGGCGAAAAGAATATGAACATTCTAAAAAATCGACCGCCAAATTGCATGTATTTCGGATGTTCGCCTAGGCAATAAAAAAAGTTTTTGCTACAATACTGATACTGCATGTATTACATATGAAAAGATAAGGATTGAATATAGATGGATCATTTGCATATCAAGGGTGCGCGAGTGCACAATTTAAAGAATATCGACGTGACCATCCCGCGGGATAAACTGGTGGTCATCACCGGTCTTTCGGGTTCGGGGAAGTCGTCTTTGGCGTTCGATACGATCTACGCCGAAGGCCAGCGTCGCTACGTGGAGTCTCTTTCGGCGTATGCACGCCAGTTTTTGGGCCAGATGGACAAACCCGAGGTGGATTATATCGAAGGGCTTTCCCCGGCCATCTCGATTGACCAGAAAACCACATCCAAGAACCCCCGCTCCACCGTGGGCACGGTGACCGAAATCCACGATTACCTGCGCCTCTTGTTTGCGCGTGCGGGTACCCCGCATTGTGTGCAGTGCGGCAAACCCATCGAGCGGCAGACGGTGGATCAGATGGTAGAAGAAACGCTGAAACTGCCTGAGGATACCAAACTTTTGGTTCTGGCGCCGGTGGTGCGCGGCCGTAAAGGTGAATATAAAAAGCTGTTTGAGCGGTTTATGAAGTCCGGCTATGTCCGGGCGGTGGTGGACGGCATCACTTATAATCTGGACGAGGATATCCCGCTGGATAAAAACAAAAAGCACACCATCGATTTAGTGGTGGATCGGCTGGTGGTCAAATCCGATATCGGCAGCCGTCTGGCATCCAGCTTTGAAACCGCCATGCACGAAGCCGAGGGCCTGGTCAAAATCAAGGATGCCGAAGGCGATTACGAGCATCTGTTCAGCCAGCATTTCGCGTGCGCCGACTGTGGTATCAGCATCGAGGAGATTTCGCCGCGCATGTTTTCGTTTAATAATCCCTACGGGGCCTGTCCGGCCTGCCATGGTCTTGGGTTTGTCTTAAAGGTGGATCCGGATTTGATTATCCCAGACAAAGCCCTGTCGCTGAACAAGGGGGCGATTCGCGCTCCCGGATGGAACTCGGCGGGAGACAGCCATTCGTGGAATGGTCAGTATTTCACCGCGCTCGCCAAGCACTTCAAGTTCTCGCTGGATACACCTTATGAAGATTTGCCCCAAAAGGCAAGGGATGTTTTGTTGTACGGCTCGGGCAAGGAAAAAATCACGATCAATTATACTTCCGAACGCGGTTCGGGAACTTTCGAAACCGAGTTTGAAGGCATTATCAACAATATTGAGCGGCGCTATCGCGAAACCAATTCGGACGCCGCCAAATCGGTCTACGAAGAACTGATGAATAACTCGGCCTGTGAGGTTTGCCACGGCAAACGCCTGCGGGACGAGGCACTGGCTGTCAAAGCGGGCGGCAAAAACATCATCGAAGTGTCTGATATGTCCATCAGCGACTGCATGGCGTTTTTTGAGCAACTGGTACTTTCGCCTCAGAAGATGCTGATTGCCGAACGCGTGATCAAAGAGATTAAAGAACGCTTGAGCTTTCTCATCAATGTGGGTCTAAATTATCTGACGCTCTCTCGCTCAGCGGGCACGCTTTCGGGCGGCGAAGCCCAGCGTATTCGGCTGGCCACTCAAATTGGATCGGGACTGATGGGCGTGCTGTATATTTTGGATGAACCTTCAATCGGCCTTCACCAGCGGGACAACAGCCGTTTGATAGAGACTTTAAAGAACCTAAAAACGTTGGGCAACACATTGATTGTGGTGGAGCACGACGAGGAGACCATCCTTGCGGCTGATTATGTTTTGGATATCGGTCCCGGAGCGGGCAGTCACGGGGGAGAAGTGGTTTCGGCGGGCACGCCGGCGGAGATTATGGCGGATAAAAAATCCGTCACCGGCCAGTATTTAAGCGGTAAAAAAACCATCCCGGTTCCGGAGAATCGGCGAAAGCCGCGGGGTGAGATTATCATTCGAGGCGCCGAGGAGAATAACCTTAAGGGCATTGATGCGCCTATTATGCTGGGCGTGGTCAATGTGGTTACCGGCGTTTCGGGCTCAGGCAAATCCAGCCTTATCAACGAGATTTTATTTAAATCGCTGGCAAAGAGCATCAATCGCGCCAAGACGCGCCCAGGCAAACACACCGGGATTTCAGGGGCTGAAGCGCTGGATAAAATCGTAGATATCGACCAGTCGCCGATCGGCCGGACACCGCGTTCCAACCCGGCCACGTACACCGGCATGTTCACGCACATCCGCGATATCTTTGCGGCCACAGAGGACGCAAAAGTGGCCGGCTACGGCAAAGGGCGTTTTTCTTTCAATGTGAAAGGCGGACGGTGCGAAGCCTGCAGCGGGGACGGCATTATCAAAATTGAGATGCATTTTCTGCCTGATGTGTATGTACCCTGTGAGGTCTGCAAAGGCAAACGTTATAACCGTGAAACACTGGAAGTGAAATATAAAGGCAAGAACATCTATGAAGTGCTGGATATGACGGTGGAGGAAGCGCATGAGTTCTTCAAAGCCATTCCGCGCATTCATGCCATCACCAAAGTGCTGATGGATGTAGGCCTTTCCTACATAAAGCTGGGTCAGCCCAGTACCACGCTCTCGGGCGGCGAAGCCCAGCGTATCAAACTGGCAACGCACCTGGCCAAGCGCCAGACAGGCAATACGTTGTATATTTTGGACGAACCCACGACTGGGCTGCATATGGCTGACGTTAAACGGCTGGTAGGCATTATTGATCGGCTGGCTGACAAGGGCAACACCATTGTGATTATCGAGCATAATCTGGATGTGATTAAGTGCGGGGATTATATTTTAGATCTCGGCCCCGAGGGCGGAGACAAGGGCGGTGAAATTATCGCCGCGGGCACGCCTGAAGAGATTGCGAAGGTAGAAAAGAGTTATACCGGACAGTATTTAAAAAAAGCGCTGGCAAAAAAATAGAGGAGCGAATCGCTCCTCTTTTTTTATACCACTTTTTTATGATGAAAGGCATAGCAGCAATAGAAACATCCGTCAATCTCGGGATAAATCTTTTTGGCTTCCTCAATCGCATCGTGACAATCGGCGTATGTGCCAAGAAATGTTTGTTGTTTTCCGGACGGGATATAACCGCAAGTGGAACGGTGAACCACGTGGGCGCCTTGCTCATTGGGTTCGTTTGAAACATAGTACAGGGGCATGGCTTCTCACTCCTTTCTCATATTCTAACATAATATAATACATTCCCCCTATTTTTAAGATTATTATATCGCGATTTTACAAGAATGCAAGGGGAAATGAGATTTTTTGCATCAGGGTGGGGGAATATACAGGATTCTATAAAAAAGGGGAGCGATTCAGCTCCTCTTAGCTATTAAATATGGCATTCTTAACAGCAATGCACGCACCCATCTACATTTTTTAAGAAAATGCGAGCACTTCGCAAAGCGAATTCACAGGATGAATGGTTACCTAAATCCGATATGCTGTAGGGCATCAAGGCACAAAAGAGTTCCTTGGGATATTCCTTTTAAGAGAACGATAACAAAAATTTTTATGAATAGAAAACCTGTCGATTTCTCTGCCTTTATCCACCACTTTACACGTGACAAAGGAGAAACAAAAAAGCGCCTTTCAGCGCCTTTAGTAAAGCTTTTTAATCGCATTGATTTTTTTAATCGCATATTCAAAATCAATCCCGATGGTATCAAGATACCACTTGATCGACTCGTACCTTGGCCGGTTGTCCCGAAGCATCAGCTTCATGCCTTCTTCGCGGGTCAGTACCCCGTCTCGAATCTGGTTGGAGCGGAAGGTATCATTCTCAGAAAAACCAGCCACCGTGGTGTAGATGTAGTTATAAAAAGGCGCGGTCGCGTCCCCGATTCGCCATGTAGAATCGGTGTCGGGCGACAGTTCCCAGGCATAATCCTCTTTCAATAATTTTTCAATGACCTCTTCATCCCACTGCAGGTATTTAAACAGATTGATATAATGATGCGGAATCATGTAGTAGGATAGATATGCCTTTAATGTCTCTAAAAGCGATCGGTTAATCAACCGCGGATTCAGCAAAAATTCCTTGAGGTAATATCCGACCATCCGCATATTGTCCCAAAAACTGATCGAGAAAATCTGCGCTTTTCCCTTAAACTTGGGCTTGGCGCCAGAAAAGCCGGATTTAAAATAGGTGACTTCCGACGGGTTGTCGCAAAGTACGACCAGATTATCGATCTCGTTGTCCTTCGCCACTTTATTGGCATAGTAGAAATAGAGTTTGTCGCCCGCCATAAACAGCGGCACCAATCCCAGTGAAGGGCGTTTCAGCCAGGCGCGCACGTTGCGCTGGATATTCATCCGGTTTTTGTCGATATCAGCCGAAACGATAATGTGCTCCACACCCAGCTTGCCGCACAGGCGGGATTGGTTTCTTCTGGCCAGTTCGGTCACCATCCCCCAGTCGTAGGTGTAAGAAAAGAAGTTAGCGTCCATCTGGTGCAGCATATGCATGCCGTAGCTGCTGTCCCGTCCGCCGCTGAAGGTCAACAGAAATTTTTTATCATCTCCTGTCTTGGATTTTGCAATAATTGCGTCCAGCTCCGTTTTTGGATCAACGGTGGGAGTGATATGGTTGTGGCAGTAGTTACAGACACCGTCCGAATCAAATTGAATAAATGGGAAGGTCTCGGGCAGTAAACACTTGGTGCATCGCTTCAAATCCAAAAGCGCTGCTTCGTCATATTCCAGCAACGCGGCTTCGTCCGCAGTATATTCGCTTTGCGTATTGCTTCGCTTTTTATCGATCAAAATCGAATCGATCTTTATGTTATAGGATTTTTGGGAAACATGCCGTTTGCCGGTGAGCGCCGCAAAGGGTTTTTGCTGAAAATCACCTGTTTGTTCGTCAATCACAATGCCTTGCCCGGGTTCCAACTGCAAAATAGGCAAATGCCCCACTTTGGATGCGAATCTTTGGCAGTATTTTTTCATGATGTAGTATTCGGAAGCGAACACAAAGAGCCCGTTCTCTGCGTCAAAAATGTAATAGGAAGAGCCTGAGTTGGTTGCGAAAACCAGATCATCATATCCCGCGGGCATCAGACCAAAAGTGGTCTCGCCGTAGATATCATTGTACAGCGAATCAAGGATATTCCCATAGCTGTCCGATGTACCAGCCGCATTAAAGAAATCGCAGATCAATTCGGTATCAATATCATACGCTCGGTTGAACTCGCTGTGTTTTTCCCAGAGCGCATCAATATTGGTGATGATACCGTTGTGTACGCAGACCGTATCCGCTTTGGTGGTCGGCTGGTTATTGTATTCAATCATGCAGTCCCCGTTGGTCTGCATACGGCAATGTCCCACTGCCGAAATAAATCCGCCCTTGGCGGATAAAGCGTTTTCCAGCATAGTTCGATATGCTTTTTCTTTAACCAGACGGGAGGATTTAAAATTGCGCTTGAAAAGAAATTTATCAGAAGAAGCGCTGTTCTTAATCTGCAGGCCGGATGTGTCATTGCCCCGAACTTCGGTCTCTTTCATGAGATAGGAGATGCTTTTTTTTATCAGCGCTGCGTTGTCCGCAGATAATGTTTTTTGATATAGTCCAATAATTCCGCACATGTTATTTGGTTTCAATCCTTTTTTCTATGTGAAATCGCAAAGATTTGATATTTGCCGTTTTGATGATTCTCCTAAGATATGCTTTGTGAAGAGGCTCAAAAAGTATTTATCCTCAGGAGACAATCTCCCCACATTATAGCAATGTGCAGGATGGCTTGTCAAAGTTTTTGGCCTGGCCAAAAAATGTGGATTCAGATATCGAGGTAAATGAGGAGAATCTGATGTAAATAAAGTTAGCGTTGTGTAACTATGTTACATATTTAATGACATATGCCGCATATAATGAGTTTAATGAACATGTGATTTTGCAAAAAACCGATGAAAAATGAAAGATGGAGGAAGAAAAATGGAAAACCCGGAAGTAAAAGAATTTAGAATGCCGTTGATCGGCGATCATGCACCCAGCTTTAAAGCAAATACCACACAAGGGGAAATCAATTTCCCGGAGGATTTTAAAGGAAAATGGATTATTCTGTTTTCGCATCCTGCCGATTTCACACCCGTCTGTACAACCGAATTCATGACGTTTGCGACCATGCAGGACGAATTTGAGAAACTGAATACCCAACTCATCGGGCTTTCGGTCGATTCAATCTATTCGCACATCGCCTGGCTGCGCACCATTCAGGAAAGAATTGAATATAAGGGTATGAAAAACGTAGAAGTCAAATTCCCGTTGATTGAAGACATTTCGATGAATGTGGCCAACAAGTTTGGTATGATCCAGCCCAATGTTTCCACGACTCAGGCGGTCAGGGCGGTTTTTGTTATCGATCCCAAAGCCGTAATTCGTACCATTCTCTATTATCCGGCATCCACCGGCAGAAACTTTGATGAGATCAAACGCATCGTTGTGGCGCTTCAGAAAGCCGATGCCGAAAGCATTGCTACTCCCGCTGATTGGCGCCCGGGCGAAGATGTCATCATCCCGCCGGCCGGATCCTGCGGTACAGCCAAGGACAGAATGGAAGACAAGGATGAAAACAAATACTGTCTTGATTGGTTTATGTGCTTTAAAAAAGAGAAGTGATCGGATTAAACCAAGGAGCCTATCATGATAAAGATGATATGCTCCTTTTTTTTTGCGTGTAAGATGAAGATTTAAGAATTCGGAATAATAGTGTGGAGCCGGTAAAACGCTTATATGCGAACAATATCTACTCAAAGCAATTGCCGTGCAAATGAAATACTGGTTTTTTTTAACTGCTTATGCTATAATTCATCACGTGATTCTGAAGCATTTATCCGTTCATGTTATGGGTAATGTGCATCATAGTTTTTTTACGTTGAGGTCAATATGAATTCAAAAAAAACGCTCGCATTGATTTGGTACATGATACTTCTTGTTGCACAAGTCTACGTCATTTTTTTCTTTGACGGCTTTGTAACGTATGCGGAAAAAGAAGAAGTACGATATCCCATGCTGATATTCTTTGTTTTCTATGTTTTAATCGGCCTGATTCTCTTTGTTCTGCCGCTGTTCAAAAAGCTTGATTTCAATTTCAAGTGGGTTCTCTTTGGACTCGGAGGCTTTCTGATTCTAGCCTATCCTTTTACAAACCATTATCTCGGGGGAATCAATTTTGATGGGTATCATTATAAACAAACCAATTATTATTTTGATGATACGGAAGATTACCGTTTCCAAGCGGACACGGATGTTTTCTTAAGATACTATACCGCTGAAAAAAAACTTGTGGAAGCGGAAGGGTATTTTACGAACCGATATAACACGGTCTATACTTATGACTTGTATGATTGTGAGGTTGTCCTTGATCCGGAACTAGACAGTGAACTGACCGAGAAGCAGGCGGAAGTTGTATATAACCGTTCCGATTTTTATACGTTTACAACGGCGCCGATCGGTACGGAAAACACGCGCTTGGTTTCCTGCTATTTCGGTGAGGATTTCAAAGATTACGATACATACTACATCTATTATACGGAAAACAATAAGGCGGAAGAAAATATCTTTATCATGCCGCCGTCAGTCTATGATGAGGTGCTTGCTGAATATGAGTAAAAAGAATTTTCTGCTAACGCTTGGCTTTGCCATTACACTTGGCGTGAGTATCATTCTGCTCGCTAGAATGAATCATTACGTTTTGGAAAGAGATTATCTCAATCTTTTGATGCCGAATGTTGTCTTAGGAACCCTCCATCAATCGCTGTTTGTCTTTTTGCTTTTCGTATATGGATTGCTCGTGCTGACATGCTTTAGCCGATTCCTGCAGCCGAATTTAACCATCGTTTTGGCTTTTATCGTAGGAACGCTGCTTTGGGTGGTCGCATCGCTCTTTACGCTCTATGTCGGCCTGCCGTTCAAAGCTTGGAGTGTCATCGCCATCGCCGCCGCTTTTCTGCCGATCGCATATTTTCTGGGCAAGCCGGAAATCAAAACAGTGGAATTTAAAAAATGGATTTTCCCGCTGATGTATGCTTATGCATTCTCTCTGTTATTCAGCATTTTGAATTTCGCGCTCTTTTCGCAAGGCTCCTACGCGATAATTTCGCTGGGTGAATCTTTGGCAATTAATGGTGAACTGACCAGTGCCATTTTAACGCGCGGAGCGGGTTATCCTTTAGCCACATCTATGCTTTTTGCACCCGCAATTCTATTTGATTATTCGTTTTCAAATGGTGTGTACTTTGCTTTGGGTATATCGTTCTTTCTTGCGGTGGCGTATACGATCTATCTTGAAATTGTTAAGCGTGTCAAAAAGCATGTGGCAATTATTGCTTCCGTTATGGCTTTTGTTTTTTTCATGAGTGCCAATGTGCTGACTTCGATTATGCTGTTCAACCCTTTCTTAAACAGCATTTCTGCCATTTGCATGTTTTTGAGCATTTATTTTATGTATCAGGCAAAAGAAGAGCGGGCTTTTGAGGTATATTTTTCTGCTTTCTTCTTATCCATTTTCATTATCGCCAGAGTTGAGAGCATTGTTTACGCGCTCATTTTGATGCTTATCTTCTCAACATTGCCGGTGATGAAAAAAAGAATGGTTCCCTACGCGCTGATCAACTCTGTGTTTATGCTTTTGTGGTATTTTTGGTTTTTCACGAATGTGGGCTCGGGCTATGGATCGGATTATTTTGTTAACTACACGAAATTATTTATCATTGCCGGACTAACCGCACTCTTCTTTATCTATCTCATTTTCTTCAGCGGAAAAAGATGGTGGAGCGGAATTGAGAAGAATCTTTTGAATATTTTGATCGCGGGTATGGTGCTGACGTATATTGCGCTAACGGTGATGGATTTTGCGACGTCGCTGAAGAATATCAGAATTCTTTTTGTCAATGTGCTGCTGACCGGATCATGGGGAGTGGCGTGTGTCGGAGCACTGACTGCGCTGATGCTTTGCTACTATTTTATCCCTAAAATAAATTTTGTCGATTATTCTTTATTTGCATATCTATTGTTTATGATCATCATTTTTATGTTCAGAATGGATATGCCGCTGCGGATTGGCTTGACCGATTCTGCAAACCGGATGATGGTGAATGTGATTCCGCTGGCAGTGTTTATCACGGTCACACGTTTAACACCATTGATGTTTAAAAGTGAATAGATATAGGAGACCGCAACCCTGCACCAGCGCATAGTATGTTGTGTGCATAAAGATAAGTATTAAAAACGCCGTTCAGTGGATGGACGGCGTTTGTTTTTTTATAGGGAGAACAGAATCAGCACAGCGGCAATGAGACCGTAAATATGGTGCCGCTGGATGCATCGCTGCGCACTGATATTTTGCCGTGATAGCTTTCCGCAATTTCTTTGGCAATAGAGAGCCCAAGGCCATAGCTGTTCTGGTTGCGGCTTCTGGATTTATCGCCCCGAAAGAATCGATCAAAGATAAACGGTAGATTTTCTTTTTCAATCGGATCACCGAAGCTGGTGACCGAGAGCAAGGCTGCGCTGCGTTCGGACTTGAGCTTGACAGAAACCGGTAGATGACTATCCGCGTACTTATCGGCATTATCCAACAGGATATTGATGAGCTGGGTCAACTGATGGGGGTCGCCGCTGACAAACAGTCCGGGCTGAATATCGGTATTCAGCTGTTTTCCCGTCTCAAACAAAACCGCTTCAAAAGGCAGCACACTTTCCGAAACGATATCGCTTAAAGCAACCCGCGACATCTGATAGGGGTTTTCTTTGTTGTCCAGCCTGGCCAAAAACAGCAAATCCTCCACCAGCTTCTTCATGCGTTTGGCCTCAAGATCGATATAGGAGACCCATTTCATCGCGTCTTTTTTGTCGAAGGTTTTGTTGTTTAGAAGGATAGAAGTATTGGCCAGCATCACCGTGATCGGCGTTTTCAGTTCGTGAGAAGCATCGGCCACAAACTGCTGCTGCTGGTGCCATGCTTTTTCTATCGGTTTAATCGCCAGCCCAGAAAGAAACAGACTGATGAGAAAAAAAATGATCAGACTTCCGGCACCAATCAAGCCGTAATTGATCATCTGGGTGCGGATAAAACTGCGCTGATAACTGATATCAATGAATCCGTAAACGGTATTGCCCGAATCATCGGTGAATCGCTGGAATCTTAAATTGAGCCGGGGAATTGTTCCATCATCCTTTTTCTGCGCGACGGCTTCCGAAAGTGCGCCCGAACTGATATCCTCGCTTAAGTTGCGGCTGAAATCACTGATATACAAAATGCTGCCATCGCTTTCCAGCGTGATGAAAAACGTGGAGAATGGTGACTGCCCGTCAAAGGGCAAGTCCTTTAAGTCTTTAATATCCTCTGGGAAACCGGAAATATTCATTTCAGAATGGTCGGACAGGGCGCCGCTGATGACACGCGGCTGCGATAAGCGCCGAAAGCCTTGTTCCAAATTTCGGATGCTTTCCTGGGTCATTCGGTTGGATACACTGACAATCAGTACAGAAAACGTGATGATGACTGCGGTGCCAAGGAGCATCATGGTGATACCGGTAAAACGATGTCTTAGTTTTTTCAGCATGTGCGGTTGTCCTCCAATCGGTATCCTGTCATACGGATGGTCTGAATGCTGGCTGTTGATTCAATAAATGCCAGCTTTTTTCTTAAAAAACTAATATACGCTTCCACACTGTTTTCTTCGACATCCGAATCCACACCCCATACGTTGGTAATCAGGCTTTCCTTTGACGTAATCACAGAAGGAGCGGACATGAGTATCTTGATGATCTGAAATTCCTTATGGGTCACCGAAACCTTCTTGTGCCCGCAGCATAAGATGTTGGCATTGATATTTAAAACCAAATCACCGAAGGTGAGCTCATCCACCACCACTTCGCCGATACGGCGAGACACCGCCCGCACACGCGCCAGAAGTTCCTTGGGCGAAAAGGGCTTGACCATATAATCATCCGCGCCGGAATCCAAGCCCTCCACCTTATCGCTGACTTCGTTTTTGGCGGTCAGCATAATGGCAGGCGTTGCATTCTTTTGCTTGCGTAAGGTTTTTATCACGTCATACCCGTTCATCTTGGGCAACATAATATCCAAAATAATCGCATCGTATTCGTTATTGACCGCGTAGTACAACCCGTCCATACCGTCGTTGACCACATCGACGAAATACCCCTGTTCTTTCATAATATGCGCCAGCGCTTCGGAGAGATGCAAATCATCTTCAACAATCAATATTTTCATTGTATTTTCCTTAGTTTTTGTATAACCATATATAACCACGATTCAGCTATTTTAATATCAAGAGGCAATAATTTTAACAAAAACCTATTTATATCCTTCATTAATACCATAAATGAGCAAGCTGAAAAAAATCTGAAAGTACATATTCAGATTATATTCAGGCGTATTGGCTATAATCCACCCATCAACAAAAGCGAAGGAGGAAGCAAAGTTGGCAGACAATATGAGCACATTCAAACGTTTTGAAAAAAAATATATGATGAATACGTCACAGTATAAAAGATTATTAAATAGAATTGCCCCATATACCTGTCCAGATGAGTATGACCGGTATACCATCTGCAATATCTATTATGATAATGAGGATTTTGATATCATCAATACTTCACTGGAAAAGCCGGTTTATAAGGAAAAGCTGCGCGTACGGAGCTATGGAGTGCCGACAAAACAAAGCCATGTTTTTTTGGAGCTGAAAAAGAAGTATAAAAAAGAGGTTTTCAAACGGCGTGTATCTATGAGCGGCATCGAATATGAACGCTACATCAATCACGGTATCCGTCCGGATGTATCACAGCAGGTGATGGGCGAGATTGAATATTTTATTTCGCTATACCGGCCGGCCCCAAAAGTGTTCTTGGCGTATGAACGCTGTGCCTTTTCGGGCAAGGACAATCCGTCCCTTCGCATCACCTTTGATGAAAACATCCGCTATCGTAAAACCGATTTAAGCCTGTTTTATGGCGATGCGGGGACACCAATTCTGGAAGGTGAAAAGGTTTTGATGGAGGTTAAAGTGGGCGGCGCGATGCCGATATGGCTCTGCCGGGCACTGAATGACTTGGAAATCTACCCCATATCGTTTTCAAAGTATGGATACTGTTATCAGAATCACATGCTGCAAGAAGGCGCTATGGCAAGAGCGCAAAAAATCAGTACGGTGGTTTCTTGAAAAAAGGAAAGAAAAAAGAGAGAATAAAGGAGAAAAGAAATGTTTGGAGAATTTGATGTAGTGACAACTCTCATCCGAATTGCGGCCTCCATCGGTGTCGGTTTGGTGATCGCACTGTTCTATATGTATAAGAGCGATTATAATAAATCGTTTGTGGTGACGCTCACCCTGCTTCCGGCTATCGTCGGCGCAGTGGTCAGCATTGTCAACGGAAACCTCGGCACCGGTGTGGCGGTGATGGGGGCGTTCAGTCTGGTCAGGTTCCGCTCCATTCCGGGCACAGCCAAGGAGATCGGCTATATCTTCTTTGCGATGGCGGCGGGCTTGGCCACAGGCATGGGCTACATCGCTTACGGCGCGGTGTTTACGCTGAGCGTTGCTCTGATGTCCTTTGTTCTGTACAAGTTCAAATTTGCAGAGCGGAAGCGCATCGGTAAACAGCTGAAAATCACCATCCCTGAGAATTTGGAATATGCCGGGTTGTTTGATGATCTGTTTAATGAATATACGGATGCATATCAGCTGATTCGGGTTAAAACCACGAATATGGGCAGTTTATTTCAACTGCAATACGATATCAGCCTAAAGAACGAAGCCGAAGAAAAAGAATTGATTGATCAACTGAGAATCAGAAATGGGAATTTGGATATTATCTGTGGATATATTTCCGATAATACCGAAGCACTCTAGGAGGAGTTTTGAAAATGAAAAACAAATGGAAGATAGTCATCGCGGTGGTGATGACGTTAACGCTGCTTTTAAGCGCATGCTCGGCAGATAATGCGACAAAAAGTTTTGATGAACCCGCTGAGACTGCCGAAACAGCCACAGCCGCAACCGAAGCAGAAAGTGCCACGGTGGATACCGCCGATTTTGATAGTATCACAGTGAAATACTCGGATGCCGATATCGACGATACATATGATGAAAGCACGGCGACACATATTATGTTGTCTAACGGAGCGACCACCGTGACAGGTGACGGCGCCGGCGTCAGCGGCGATGTGGTGACCATCACGGAGGCGGGCGTGTATATCCTCAGCGGAACGCTGAGCGACGGGCAGTTGATTGTTGACGCCGCAGAAGAAGATCTGGTTCAGCTCGTTCTGGACAACGCATCAGTCACAAATAGTGCTGGCAGTGCGGTCTTTGTTAAACAGGCTGATCAGGTGGTCATCACGTTGCCCGAAGGCACACAAAATACAGTCAGCGACAGTGCGCGGGTTAAGACAGAGGATTCGGAAGACTCCGACGATGAAACTGATGATAATGCGGCCATCTACGCCAGCGATGATTTAACCATCAACGGCACAGGACAGCTGAGCGTTATCGGGGACTATAAACACGGCATCAAAACGGCGAATGACTTAACCATCACCGGCGGACAGTTATCCATCACGGCGGTTAAGGATGGCCTGCGCGGCAAGGATTCGGTCGCCATTCTGGGCGGTAAAATCACCGTCACAGCGGGCGAGGACGGTATCAAATCCAGCAATGGCGATGAAGAAAATGCCGGCTGGGTTTCGATCGACGGCGGACAGCTGTCAATCACGGCAGGGGAAAACGGATTGACAGCCGAAACCGTTCTTTTGGTCACCTCTGGCAATTTAGAGATTAACGCGGCACAGGACGGCTTGCACAGCAACGGCAGCATGAAGATTGCAGAAGGAACGGTTACACTGAGTGCGGGCGATGACGGCGCGCATGCCGACAACACGTTGTGGGTCGCAGGCGGGACATTGACCATCAGCGAGAGCTATGAAGCTTTGGAAGGCGCAGATGTTGCAATCAGCGGCGGGCTTTTGATTCTGAATGCGACGGATGACGGCATCAACGCGGCCGGAGGCAGTGACAGCGGTGGGTTCCTTATGGGCGGTGGGAATATGCCGGAAAACATGGACGCAGTCAGCGGCGCTTCAGAGGAAACAGACGGCGCTGAGGAAATGCCGGATAGAGGAAACGGAACACCCGAAGGCAGCAGACCCGAACGGGACGGCAGCATGGCAGATCGAGATATGCCCGGCGGGGAGATGCCCCAAGGCCGCGGCGGCGACAGCTTTGGCGGATCAGGCGATTACCTGATATCCATCAGCGGCGGCTATGTCTATGTCAATGTGGCATCGGGCGATGGGGTGGATTCCAACGGCGACATTGCGATTTCAGGCGGCACTTTGGTGGTGGACGGCCCGAGCAATGATGGGAATGCGGCTATTGACATTGAGCAAGGGAGTTTCAGTGTCAGCGGAGGCATCATCGCATCCGCGGGCTCATCGGGTATGCTGGTCACACCCACCGAAGCGGCTCAGCCGGTGGTGACTGTGGTGTTTGATTCACAGCAGAGTGCGGGGCAAGCGGTGACCCTGCTGGACAGCCAAGGAAACATTCTGTTCAGTATGGTGCCGGATAAGGCGTACCAGAGCATCGCGGTGAGCAGCCCTGAGCTGGCGCTGGGCGAGACATATCAGATCGCCTTTGGCGGTCAGGTCAGCGGAGAAACCTTGGACGGCGCGTTGTATACCCTTGCCGCGCTGAAGGGGGCCGATCAAACTGTCAGCTTTGCTTTAAGCGACAGTATACTGATGATTGACCAAAACGGCGAGGAAACCACATATACCAGCCGGATGGGCGGCGGCAGAAACGGCGGCGGAACACCAGGACAACACTGATATTAATCCGGTAAAAAAGCCGGAGGAGATATAGTTTAAGCCCGATTTTAAACGTATTGCAGAACAAGTGAAACAAATCGGGCATCAGCGAAAGTGAGGTGTTAAGCGTCAGGTCTTAAGACAAGAAACCCAAAGTGTGTATGCTAAAACAAAACCGCACAGCGACTTAAAGTAATTTTTAAGAAGCTGTGCGGCTTATTTTTCCTGAAGAATACTTCTGGATGTATATATCATGGGAGATATACGTATTGAGGGCATTTAATTGTACCGTTTAATGCGCTTTTGTTATGGTTATTATTAAAAATCAAGGTTTATCATGCTGAGCTATAGTATAAATTGATATAATATCAAAAAATGGTAAGGAGAATAGTCGAACACACGACCTAATCAGAAGGGATAGAATATGGCCGAGCGATTATTAAAAAAAGAACAAAAGGACACGCGCTTTAATAAAACCAATTTTAAGCGATTTTTCCGAGATTCGATACTGCTGAGTCTTATCAACTGTATCATTCTTTTAGGGCTCCTCTATAACGGTGAGAATAATATTCTCAAGGTAAGAAGAGCAGATCTTGAAATACAGGCGCAGGAAATACTGCAGGTTGAAAACAATTTGATTGGGAACGGATTCGACCACGTCATTTCAGATGTCGGCTTTATCAAGGAAAACTATCAAAACGAATTAGGTACACCAGAGGGAATTGAAAAGACAGCCAGGGAGTGGATAGCTTTCTCGGACAAAAAGAAAATCTACGATCAGATACGGTTTTTGGATACCCAAGGGAACGAAGTGCTTCGCATCAATTACGAAGAAGAAGGTGCATATCGTGTATCCGACAATCAACTGCAGAACAAAGCCGACAGTTATTATTTTGAAGATACCATCGGTTTGAATCCGGGGCAGATTTATATATCTCGGTTGGATTTAAACGTGGAAAACGACAAGGTGGAAGTGCCGTATAAGCCGATGATACGTGTGTGTACACCGTCCTATAGTGTCGAGAATATCCTTTTGGGGATTATTGTTCTCAATTATAAAGCGGAAGATCTGCTAAGGGACTTTAAGGAGCTGGGGAATGTTGGTTTTTCCGAACAATACCTTTTAAATCTGGATGGTTACTGGCTGTCCAGTCCGGATAAAGCACAGGAATGGACATTTATGTTCCCGCATAAACAGGATGTTAGTTTTCAATCGGGCTTTCCGCAGGAATGGGAAAAGATTAAAGCGGGAAATGATGGAAATACGTTGGATGCGTGCAGGATAATTTATACTGAGAACGGCATGTTTGCCAGTATTCACTTGCGTATTGCGGAACAGCTGGATAACAATCAGTCGCTGATTGATGAAAATCGTGTGGTGGTGCAGGAAGGCGAATGGCTGGTGGTCATCCACGAACGGGCTGACGGACATAATGGTCTGGTTGTTGCCGGCAATGTCTGGGGCATTGCAAAATATGTGTTAAAGAAATATCTTCCAATCTTTATTATATTTATCGTTGCGAGTTTTATCTTCACATATTTTTTATGTTTGATGCGACAGGCCAGAAACCGTCTGGCGTTCTATTCCTCGTTCGACCCGATGACCGAAGTCTATAACCGCCGTGCCGGTATTGAGAAGCTGGCGGATAATATCGCCCAGCAGGACAGAAGAAAAAAAGCAATTGTTCTGATGTTTGTGGATGTCAACGGTTTAAAGCAGGTGAACGATACCTTCGGCCATAAGGCCGGAGACGCATTGATTTTGACTGTGGTAAATACATTTAAGGAGATTCTGCGCAAGGACGATTTTGTCATCAGGCTGGGCGGGGACGAGTTTTTGGTCGTGCTATGTGATACCGACGAAAGTCAGACGAATCGGGTCTGGGAGCGCATCACCCAACAATTTGATTTGATTAACCAGAGTGAAAATAGGCCCTATATCATCAGTGCCAGCCATGGTACGGCGATCGTGGATAAACTAGAAGAAATATCAATTGATGATCTGATTAAAAAAGCGGATGAAGCGATGTACGCCGAGAAAAAGGAGATAAAAAAGCATTTGAACGTGATTCGAAAGTCTGAAAACAAAAAGGAATGAAAGGCATAAAATATGATATAATATAAGCAATATTCAGAAAGATGATATAACGATGCGATTATCCAAAAAGACAGAATACGCTTGTTTGGCACTGGTTTCTATGGCCAGAGATTATCAAAATAAGCTGAGTAATTTAAACGAGATAGCCGAAAACAACGATATCCCGCGCAAGTTTTTGGAGCAGATTTTAGCGCAGCTGAAGTCAGCCAACTATATCCAAAGCATCCGCGGCCCAAAAGGCGGTTATACTTTAGCCAAAGCGCCCGCTGAGATTTCGTTGGCCGAAATCGCGCGCCTGTTTGACGGGGCCATCGGCGCCACATCCAGCGTCAGTACCTATTTTTACCGGACATCTCCGATTGAAAAGAACGAAAAAATCCACGCAGTATTTAAAGATATACGGGACTATACGTCTAAAAAGATGGAAGCCACTCATTTCTCAGACCTCATTTAGTTTTCTATCAAAAAAAAGATTGCTTTTTTCTTATCACTATACTATACTTACCCCATAGAGAATATATGTAAGGAAATCAATTATGCTATTAAGTGATTTAACACTCAGCACCACGCTTTTCAGTATCGGTGCATTCAATGTAAAATTGTCCCTGCTCGTCTTCATCGGCGTGGGTTTTTTGGCACAAGCCATCGACGGCGCGCTGGGTATGGCCTATGGGGTCAGCTCCAACTCGTTTCTTTTGGCGGCGGGGGTACCCGTGCCGGTGGCCAGCGCTTCGGTGCATATGGCCGAGATTGCGACCACGGCGGTATCCGGGATTTCGCACACCAAGCTTGGCAATATGGATAAATCGCTGTTTAAAAAACTGATTATTCCCGGCGTGATCGGCAGTATCATCGGCGCGCTTCTTTTGACTTACGGCTGGCAGAATCTCTCCAGCGAATGGAAAACCATCATCAAGATGGTTGTGGCGGTCTATCTTTTGGCGATGGGTGTGCGTATCGTTTTTAAGGCGGCCAGCATGATGAGCCGGAAAAAGAAGGATTTTAAACATCTACACCTCATTATTCTGGCTTGGTTCGGCGGACTTTGCGACGCTATCGGCGGCGGTGGATGGGGACCGATCGTCACATCCACACTTGTCAATGCCGAGGATCACCCGAGGTTTGTCATCGGGACAGTCAATACGGTTGAATTCTTTGTCACATTAGCGCAGGTGACAGTATTCGTGGCGATGCTCAAAATCATGGATTGGCAGGTGATAGCGGGGCTGATTATCGGCGGATGCATCGCGGCGCCATTTGCGGCCAAGCTCTGCAAAGTCATTCCGGCAAAAACCATGATGTTTATCGTCGGCATCGTGATTATCGGACTGCAGATATATACGCTTGTAAAAAGCGTGATGAGCTTTTAGGCAAAAGCCGGGGCGAAGGAGCGGTGCGATGGAAAAAGCGCCATATTTTGAGGGATATATTAGGACCGGCTGGCTGAAACTTAGCCGTGCTTATGTGCTCATCTACAAAAAAAGTCTTGTGATATGCTTTGTTCGCCGTGCGGAGGTTTCGGCTGAGAAAAAAAGAATCAAGCCTATGATTAAGGAAAAACATCTCGGGTGGTTGAAGGCACAGGAACTGTTGCAGTCGGAAATGGCCGAGTACGGAGATCGTTTTGCGAAGATGGATGATAAAACGGCGCGTTTGCAGGATATACAAAACAGAGAGATTCGCTACGAAGACATTGAAGCGGTACAATACAGCCCCGCCACCGAGGATTGCGACGGTGAGATGAATATTTTCTGCCGGGGACGGCTTAAGATTGTCACCGCGGAAGGGAAAACCATTATTCAGCATAGTTTGGAAAAAGGCGCGCCGCAGGAGCAGGTCTTGCGCCGTGCCTTGGACCGAATTGATACAAAAGGAAGGCCATAGATACAATTCCTTGTAGAGGCGGCTGCTGATGCAAATCGACAGCCGCTTTTCTATGTGATCGGTCGAATCACTTCGCGATCGTTGGCCAGGCGATTATAAAAGGTTTTCATGATGGTAAGGTAGAGTTCATCTTTCAGATAAGCATCCTCCACCATGTAGTCGATGCTGGGGTTATCGTTGATCTCAATGATATAGGGTTCGCCGTCGATTTCTTTGATATCCACGCCGTAAAGCCCGTCGCCGATCAGCCCCGCAGCCTTCAGTGCGGTTTTCAGCACTTTCGGGGGCACCGACTCGACAGACAGGGTTTCATAGCCGCCGGATTTCTCGGATTCGGTGGTGTTGGCCCAGTTATAGATCTGCCAGTGGTTTTTGGCCATATAGTATTTGCAGGCAAACAGCGGCTGCTTATCCAAGATGCCGATACGCCAATCGAATGCGGTAGGCAGATATTCCTGTGCGATGATGATTTCGGACTTTTTAAATAATTCAGCGAGTTTCGCTTCACATGCGGCGGGGGTGCCCACCTTGTGTACACCAAAGGAAAACGCGCTGTCCGGTTGTTTTAGGATGATCGGATATGTTAGCGTTCGTATGCGTTCCGCAAATGCGGCTTTTTTGTTAAAAGTCCAGGTTTTGGGCATCTTAAGCCCGCCGGCTTTCAGCGCTTCAAACAAATACAGCTTGTTGGAGCACCGTAAGATGGACCATGGGTCGTCAATGACCACAAGCCCTTCCGCATAAGCGTACCTCGAAAAATCGTAGGTATAATTATCGACATTCGTGGTGGCGCGGATAAACAGCGCATCGAATTCCGGGATGCGCTTATAGTCCTTTTTGGAGATCATCTCCACATAAAAGCCCAAGGATTCAGCGGCCGATTTGAAGTGGGCCAGAGCATCCGGACAGGAAGGCGGGTTCTCTTCGCTTTCGTCGATCAGGATAGCCATATCGTATTTGTATCGGTTCATCGCACCGCTGACAAAACGTTTCTGGGAGAAGTATTTGACGGCATAGGACTTAATGGCCGATGGGTCAGCCAGATTGCTTAAAGCCAGGGTGGAGACTTTCTTTAAATACCAATAGGGCTTTTTTTCAAACTGATAGCGGATCAGTGGGGCCTCGTACAACAGATTGAGCGCTTTAGTCAGCGCCTGATATTTCGGCTGGCTGCAGTGCCCGAAGCAGATATCGATATTTAAACTGGTGCCGGGTTCATCCTTTAGCTCGCGTTGTAACCGATCGAAGATTTCGTCACCGATACTCTTTAAAATCGTGTTGCTTTTAAAGTCCCGAAGGCTGATGATGTTGGGGTATACGCTGTGATTTCTGGCTTGGGCCAAAAGGGATACGTAGTATCCAACGGTCTGGTAATTAAGACTGCTGCACAGATTGAAGACGCGAACATTCTTTGCCGACTGGTAGGCGGGGTCTTCAATATAGGTGTTGGCACGAATCTGCACGATACCCGGGATGCCTTTAAAAAACTGTGTGTCATAATCGGTGACCACGATGTTGCGGCTGTCTTTTGAGGTTTCGGTTTTTAAAGTCATCCTTACGGCGTCTTCGTCTTTGGCGTAATAATCCATGATGACATGCATGGCCTGAAACCCGAAGTTTTCGTACCATTTGACCAGACTGGAGTTCAATATATCCGCTTCCAGCGATACGGTACGGACGCCGTGTGCCTTGGCAAGGGCGATGGAGAAATCGACCAAAGCGGTGCCCACCCCTTGGCCGCCGCATTCGGGCAGCACGGCCAAAGAGTAGATGCGGAGTTGGTTTTTATAGCGCAAAAGGATAACAGAACCGCATCGCTGTTCATCGGTTTCGGCGATATAGACATGTTGGTGCGGGCTTATTATGCTGTGACGCAAGGATTTTCGGGATGACTGCCGGTTTTTATTAAAGCATATGCGCTCCAACGTCTCTAAAAAATCCAGATCTTCCAGCGTAGCTTGACGTATATTCATCGGGTTGCCCTTTACAGAATTAATGATTGCAGATCAAGTATAAGCGCATTTAGGATATTGTCAATAGGATGATTATGAAGATCATGCGTACAAAATGTTAATAAATATTTGATAAATTGTTAATTGATTTTTTTTGGATTTCTGGTATAAATATTAGGTTTAATGATGTGTTTTAACGAGTTTAAGTGAGGATAAAAATATGAAAATAAAAAAAGGCGTTTTAGGGCTGGCTTTGCTGATGTTTGTCTCGTCCCTGCCGGTTTCGGCATTGGCGGCGGACGGGGAGAATGCGCGCGTGGTGCTGGGAGCTGACCTTGATGCATCACAGATCACAGAGATGTATTCAGATTTCGGGCTTGCACGCGGAGATGTGGGTGAACTTTTTGTCACCAACAAAGAGGAACGCAAATATCTCTCCGGTTTGGTGCCGGATGAGCGCATTGGGCACAACGCCATCTCCAGCATCTATTTTGTTCTGGAGGACGAGGGAGAGGGTCTTTCGGTTTCCACCAATAATATCAACTGGTGCACCGAGGATATGTATAAAAACGCGCTGACTACCGCAGGCATCAGCGATGCTACCATCGTCGTTTCGGCACCTTTCCATGTATCGGGGACCGCGGCGCTGACCGGCGTCTATAAGGCCTATTCGGATATCACAGGCATCCCACTCAGCGACATCAACAAGCTGGCGGCCACCGAAGAGCTGGTTGTCACTGGCGAGTTGGCCGAGGTCATCGGCAGTGAAGAAGCCGTGGCGGTCATTAACGAGCTTAAGAAAATTCTGGACGAAACCAAGGACATGACGGACGCAGAACTGCGCGAACAGATTGTATACATCGCGGATGTGCAGAATGTGGTGCTGACCGAGGACAATATCCAACAGATTATCGGTCTATGCCGTACGCTGGAAAAGGTGGACTTGAATGAACTCCAGTCCCGCCTGATCGGGCTTAGCAACACCATGGCCAAGGTACAGAACGCGGGCGAAAACGTTAGCAATTTTTTTGAATCAGTCAGGAATTTCTTTATCAATATCGGAAGCTTTTTCAGCAAAAAGAATTGATCGCCATCATACTGGGCGTATGGCCTCCCAAAATGCGGAGTCTGTACGCTTTTTCTTTGCAGTGCAGCCGCATCAAAGACATACAAAATAAAAAGCACAAAATAAGGAGAATCGGTTTTGTCCAAATTATCACCCAAATTTTTCACCACATTAAAAGGCTATACCAAAGCCCAGTTTTTTAAGGATGTCACCGCAGGTGTTGTAGTGGCCGTCATCGCCCTTCCGCTTTCCATCGCGCTCGCCATTGCTTCGGGGGTATCGCCCGAAAAAGGCATCTATACGGCCATCATCGCTGGCTTCCTCATCTCCTTTCTGGGCGGCAGCCGGGTGCAGATCGGCGGTCCGACCGGTGCGTTTATGATTATCGTATATGGTATCGTGATGCAGTATGGGCTGGACGGCCTGATGATTGCCACAGTAATGGCGGGCATCATGATGATCCTATTTGGACTTTTCAAGCTGGGCGGCGTGATTAAGTATATCCCATACCCCATCGTGACCGGTTTCACCAGCGGCATCGCGGTGACCATTTTCACGTCGCAGATCAAGGATTTTTTCGGGCTGGAGACCGCGGCGTTGCCGGCGGATTTTCTGGGGAAATGGCGGGTTTACTTCGGGAGCTTTAACACGATCGATTGGAGCACTTTGATGGTCGGGCTGTTGGCGCTTGTCATCATCATTGCATGGCGAAAAGTCAGCAAAAAAATACCCGGGGCTTTTGTCGCGCTGATCGTTACTTCGGTATTGGTTTCTTTGCTGAAACTGCCGGTGGCAACCATCGGCACCCAGTTTGGTACGCTTACAGCGGCGCTCCCGATGCCGCATCTGCCGGATATCAGTCTTGAAAAAATCAAGATGCTCTTTGAACCGGCACTGACCATCGCCATTTTGGGTTCGGTGGAGTCTTTGCTTTCCGCGGTGGTTTCGGACGGCATGATCGGCGGCAAACACCGGTCCAATATGGAACTGGTGGCGCAAGGCACAGCCAATATTGCTTCCGCAGTCTTCGGAGGCATTCCTGCCACCGGTGCTATCGCCCGAACGGTGGCCAACATCAAAAACGGCGGAAGAACACCTGTGGCGGGCATGGTGCATGCGGTGGCGCTGTTTTTAATCATGGTGTTGTTTATGCCGCTGGTCAAACAGGTGCCGCTGGCGTCACTGGCCGCAGTGCTGATGGTGGTCGCTTACAACATGAGCGAATGGCGGGAGTTTGTGGGGCTGTTTAAAGCCCCTAAAAGCGATATCGCCGTCATGCTGATTGTGTTTATCATCACGGTACTGGTCGATCTGGTTAAAGCCATTGAGATCGATCTGGTTCTGGCGGTGTTCCTCTTTATGAAACGCATGGCCGAAGTGGCCAATATCAACGCGGTGAAGATGGACGCAGCGGAAGAGGATAGCGAACCCTTTGACTTTATTGCGGAACATAAAAAGCTTGAGCGGCCGGATATGGTGGAGATTTATGAGATCAATGGGCCCTTTTTCTTCGGCGCGGCAGATAAATTTGTGGCAACATTAAGCGAGCTGGGGCACCGTACCCGTGCGCTCATTATCAGGATGCGCAACGTGCCCGCGATGGACGCCACTGCCCTGAAAGCATTTAAACAAATCCTGAAAAACTGTAAGCGCGCGGGAATTGCCGTCTATGTGACCGGCATCAATGAACAGCCGCTGGGTGTATTGAAGAAGGCTGGAATATTTGAGCAGTTGGGCGAGAACGCGTTTTTTAGTGATGTGGAGGCGGCGGTCATCTACGCCAAAACCGCATACGAAAAGGCGCAGAAAAGAATGTGGGGGTATCGGCGGGTTTAAGCCTGAAAACGAGTCGGATATGACTTTTGTAACCGCAAGGTTAAAGAAAAAAGAAGATGCCGTTCACTTACCCCTGAGGCTGTTGTACTGACCTCCAAAAACATGGTATTATCTAAAAGACAATACGCAATGTTCTTGGAGGTTTTTTGTATGCAGTAAGGCATTTCGGTTCTCGCACCATCGTGGAGAAAGCCATTGGAAAAAGACTATGCGTGGGGTGATTGCTTTCGCAGTCGGTGAGGCCAATACGTGCTACTGGCAGGCAATGTTGGGAGCGGTTGGAAAGCGGCATCGTAAATATCGGGTGTTTGAAAAGCCGCTGTGCGTGTTATGATATAAACAAAGAATCAAGGGGAAAAGGGTGGAGCGATATGAAAAGAAGTGAAGTGAACCGCGAAATTGAATGGGCCAAAGCGCTTTTGGAAAAAGAGAACATCAAACTTCCGCCGTTTGGCTATTGGAAAATAGACGAATGGAAGCAAAAAGACGACACGGCTGAGATGGTCAAGAAAGCCATGCTCGGTTGGGACGTGACCGATTACAGCCTCGGCACTTATGCCAAGGTGGGCGGGGTGCTGTTTACCGTCCGAAACGGTGACCAAAAGGACAAGACCATCGGGGTGCCCTATGCCGAGAAGTATATTCTGCTGCGGGACGGACAGGGTCTGCCCACGCATTTTCACTATACCAAAACCGAAGATATTATCAACCGCGCGGGCGGCGTTTTGGGGCTGAAATTGCATAACGCAAATAAGGATTTCAGTATTGACGAGACCGGAGACGTAACGGTATATACCGACGGCGTCAAACGCGTGGTCAAAGCGGGCGAAACGGTGCTGATTTACCCCGGCGAGAGCATCACCCTCACGCCTTTTATGTACCATAGTTTCTGGGCGGAGGAAGGCAAAGGGGATTTGGTGGTCGGTGAAGTATCCTCGGTCAACGATGACAACACGGATAACCATTTTAATCCCATTCTGCCGCGGTTCGCTGCCTTGGAAGAAGATGAAGCGCCTCAGCATCCGCTCTGCAACGAATACGACACGATATTATAAATTGGTTTAGCATGTGAAAGAAGGTTAAACATGCATAAAACGTATGACGCGGTGGTAGCGGGGCACATCTGCCTGGATATCTCGCCCATCATTGCGTCTGATAAGATGCATGCGCTGGATGAGTGGTTTACGCCGGGGCGTTTAATTAACCTTAGCGGTGTGACGGTGAGCGGCGGCGGCGTGGTAGCCAACACCGGCTTTGCGCTGAAAAAGCTGGGCTTTTCGGTTTTGCCCGTCACAAGTCTGGGGGACGATGTGTTCGGCCGAGTGCTTGGCGGCATCATCGAAACGCACACGGGCAAAAAAATCGCTCCGAATCCGACGATTAGAACATCATACTCGCTGATCTTTGCGGTCAAAGGTTTTGACCGTATGATCTTCCACGATCCGGCCGGGAACAATACGTTTAGTACGAAGGACATCAGCTTAAAAGCGGTTGGCCAAGCGAGACTTTTTCATTTCGGTTATCCGCCGCTGATGAGGAACATGTACGTAAACGGCGGTGAAGACCTGGTGCGAATGTATCGAAGTGTTTATGACTTGGGCGTGGTCACATCGCTGGATATGAGTTTGCCGGATGTGGATTCCGAAGTGGGGCAGGTGGACTGGCTTTCTATGATGGCGAAAACCCTGCCTTTCGTGGATTTCTTTCTTCCCAGCGCCGAGGAGGCACTGTATATCTTTGATCGTGTCGAGTATCAACGCGTAAAGGAAGCTGCGAACGGTCGGGACTTTACAACTATGTTGGACATGAAAAAAATATGTGCACTAGGCCAGCGTATGCTGGATATGGGTTGCGCGGCAGCCGGAGTTAAGTGCGGCGACAAGGGACTATATCTCAAGACTGCATCAGACAAACGGTTGGCGCGGCTGGAAAGCGTTTTAGGAATCGATGCGCACGAGTGGGCGGACAGGGAATTGTTTGAGGAAGCCTACCATGTTGCCGATTTAAAATCAGCGTTGGCCGCAGGCGACACAGCAATCGCCGGATTTTTAGGTGCGGCTTTGCGCGGGGAAAGCGTTTTTGCCGCCGTTAAGGCGGCCTGTATGGCGGGTGCGCTTTGCTGTACCCGTTATGATGCGATCAGCGGTCTTTGCGGCATGGATGATTTAAAAGAGAAAATCAAAAAGCAGCCTGAGAAAAACCGCGATGACGTGCTGACAGCGGATTTTTGGTTTGACGCGGAAAAGAAAACGTGGGTAAAATAGGATACCTAAGGGCGGTTTGATTTTTTGGCTCCATAAGCAAAAAGTGCTATAATAAAATAAGATTTTAATGCGTAAGGAAATGATCCATGAGACTTTTTAGAAGAGACATCCAAGTGATCGACCAGCGATTTAAGGAGAACAAAGCACATTACTTTTTGCAGTGCCTGATGGCCACGGCGGCGGTGATGATTATTCTTCTGACCATCGATACTATGTTTAAAGAGGTGATGATTGCATCCTTCGGGGCGACAGCGTTTTCGGTTTTTGCCATGCCGCATATGCGGACCAGCCGGACCCGTAGCGTGATCGGCGGCTATATCATCGGCGTCTTCTTAGGCGTGGGATTTAACCTTTTGGCGGCGTACCTGAATGCCAAGCTCGGATGGCACTTCACCTACAGTGTGATGGGTGCGGTGGCGGTAGGCCTTGCGCTTTTAATGATGACGATGACCAACTCCGAGCACCCGCCTGCGGCTGGATTGGCCTTGGGTTTAGTGTTGCAGGGATTCCATTTAAGTTCGCTTTTAATCATCTTTTTCTCGGTGCTGGCGCTGCTTTTCATCAAACATCTTTTGCGCGGGTGGCTCATCAATTTGTACTAACAAAAAAAGTATATCGGAATTTTGATAGTTTTTCACACGATTTTTATATAGAGTATGGAAGGTGCGCAACTGATTCGAGTAATAAGCGGGTTCAGGCTGGCCGCCATATGATCTATAAAGAATAATGATAAAGGTGATTTATGCGTTATGAGAACAATCACAATTAAACTAACACTGACCGAACATATCAAGGACTTCGTCAGAATTACATCCAAGTATGACTATGATATCGATCTGCGTTCGGGCCGGTATATCATCGATGCCAAGTCTATATTGGGTATCTTCAGTCTGGATTTATCAAAACCGATTGAAATGGATATCCACGACGACCACTGCGATGATCTGGTGGACGATCTGAAACCGTTTATCGTTTAAAAAATGAATGGCCGCGGATGAAAGGGATTTTTGATCGCCTGAAAGGCTGGCGTTTTTTCTGTGCGTCACAACCGGCCGCACAATGTATGTTTAAGAAACAAATATGTGTCGGCAGACTGATTTTCTTTGGTCTGCGAACAAATATTTAATATTTATAGAATCACTGAAAGGAAACACATGGAACTATACCACTTGATTGCGGCGGTGGGCATTTTTATTGCCATCTACTCGGTCATCATTTCCGAGAAGATCAATCGGACGACCATCGCGGTTTTTGGGGCCAGCCTGCTTCTGCTGTTTAAAATCATGACGCAGGAACAAGCACTGGAGAAGATTGATTTTAATACCATTGGACTTTTAATCGGTATGATGGTGATCGTGAACATTTTACGCCGCACCGGGGCTTTCGAGTATCTGGCCATCTGGGCGGCAAAGGCGGTGAAAGGCGAGCCTTGGAAAATCCTTGTGGTTTTCGCCGTGTTTACGGCGCTGGCTTCGGCACTGCTGGACAACGTTACCACCATTCTGCTAATCGTGCCGATTACGCTGGTTATCACAGATACGTTGGAGACTGACCCGATTCCGTTTGTCTTGCCACTGATACTCGCTTCCAACATCGGCGGTACTGCGACGCTCATCGGCGATCCGCCCAACATCATGATCGGCAGTGCAGCGGGTCTTGGATTTTTAGATTTTATCGAAAATCTAACGCCGGTGGTCATCGTGATTTTCATCGTGGTGATATTTATCTTTAGGCTGCTGTTCAAAAAGTCCATGCATATCACCGAGGATAAGCGCATCAAGATTATGCAGATGGATGAAAAGCTGGCGATTAAAGATGCGGTTTTATTAAAAAAGAGTTTGATTGTGCTCGGTCTTACCATTACCGGCTTCGTCATCCATGAGCTGATCGGGCTGGAATCGGCCTCCGTGGCACTGATCGGCGCGGCGCTCCTGATGCTGATCAGCAAGGTGGATCCGGAAGAGGTTTTGCTGGAGATCGAATGGGCCACGCTGTTCTTCTTTGTCGCTTTGTTCATTCTGGTCGGCGGCCTGGAGGAAGTGGGGGTCATCCGCGTTTTGGCCAGCGGTATGCTGAACATCACGCACGGCAACCTGTTTTATATGGTGCTCCTCATTCTCTGGGGCTCGGCGCTGATGTCGGCGTTTCTCGACAACATCCCGTTTGTCGCCACCATGATTCCGCTGATCAAAAGCATGTCGGAACTTTCGGATATCAACGTGATGCCGCTTTGGTGGGCACTGGCGCTCGGCGCTTGCCTCGGTGGAAACGGTACGCTGGTAGGCGCCTCGGCCAATGTGATCGGCAGCGGTATGCTGGCCAAGCACGGCAACAAACTGTCCTTTATGAGATATTTAAAATACGGGTTCCCCATCATGATTGTGTCCATCGTTATCTCGACCGTATATCTGATTTTGTTCTACATATAAGCGTGAGTAAAGAGGTTATTTTATGCGAAATATCATTAATTCAGCGGAAGTATCACAACATACCATCAAGCTGCAGCAGCTGGGCGCCAAGGTGCAGGTCATCAACAGTACGCTCTGCTATGTGCACTTCGATATCGAAGGGCTTGAGATTGAGTATGTCTACAACGTCAACCATAAAGGCAACTATTTTTTGGAACGCATCAAACCCTATCCTCTGGCGATTGAGGAGTTTGATACCGAACACGATTTGGTCAAGCTGATACAATCGGATATCACAAAATTTAAAAATGCGCTGAAATCCCAGCACGTGGAGCGTTTTATCTCCATCGCCAAGCAGATCAGTAAACTTTTTCGACATTTGAAGATACGTTTTTAAACTATAATATCCCAAGCGAAAAGGTGGAAAAGATATATAAAAAGATTCTGGCACTGGAGTTTGAGATCGATATGATTCGCGAAATTGCCAAAGGCATAGACCTTGACGGCTCAAACGAAACCGAATAGCCATATCAACAGACAATAACCGACTCGTCCTTTGCGGCGGGTCTTTTTTATGTATAAAATATACAAAATAACAAAGTTGATATCAAATGTGAATGATATGTAATTTTTCGTTTTTTATAAATGATACAACGGCTTTTTAAGACGAAATACTGGTTTGCTTTCTCCATTTTTGTTTATATATCTTATGGGCATATCGGGCAGATAAGCCGCTTCAAGAGTGCCCGCTGGAACCAAGAGGGAATTAAGGAAAAAACTGATGAGAGCAATTAAACGCAGCATGACAAGACATGATGATATCAAAAAGCCAAAGGGCGGTTTATTTAACACTTTACCTGTCGGCCTTTTGGTTTTCGATGAAAATGCGTGTCTGGTCAACGCAAACGATCACATCTTTAAGACCTTCAATATGGCGCGTATCAACCCGGAAGGGAAGCAGTTTGGTGCGCTGTTTCGCTGTCAGAACATGCTGCAGCATGGTGGCGAGTGCGGACGGATGCAGGCTTGCCAAAAATGCGTGTTGATGGAAAACGTGAAGCGGGTTATGAGAACAGGAGACGCAAAAACCGGCTTGGATGTCATCATCGATTCTGATATCAACGGCAGATTAGCCACTCAGTATTTCTCGGTCAATCTCACCCGGGTATCCGAGGCCTCAAGACAGTACGTTCTGGCGTCCTTGACCGAGACCACAGCAAAAAGACAGGCCGAGCGTGAACTGTTTACGCTCGGTATCAGTGATGAACTGACCGGACTTTATACCCGCCGTTATGTCTTGAAAAAGCTGGATGAGTTGATCCAATATAACCGACCGGAATCATCGCCTATATCGGTGGTGCTGATGGAAATAGATTCGACGGGGTCTGCAGACGCTGAAAACGCATTTGTATATGACGCAGAGATACAAAACGATATGGCGGAAACATTGCGGGAACACACTCAGGGCACGGACATTATCGGCCGTGTGGGCGAGAACCAATTCTTAGCTGTTTTGGTGAATTTGGATGATGGGAAAGCGCGCGGGATTATCAGCGATGTGCTGACCGCGTTTAGAAGAAAAACGAAAGCGCGGACTGGGAAATCGGTTTCATTTTCCACAGGAATGATATCGGTTGATGCGCTGACCGGGAGCGTCAGCGAAGTGAAAGATTATATCCACGATATTGAAGTGCTGTTGGACAAGGCAAAACAGGAAGGCAGCGGACAGATGGAGGCAGAGCAGGAAATAATGTTTTAAAATAAAAGATTAAAAGGAAAAACTCTACATCATTACGAAGTAGTCAGAAGACACTCCAAATGATAATAGCAAACCTTGGGAAACCAAGCGACGCAAAGTTTATGGGTCTAAGCGCTTAATGACAAGCGTATGACAGCCGAATTGCCAAAGGGAGTAATAAACATGAAAGCCAAAAGAACGTTGATAGGCGTTTTGATTTTGGTGGGTATGATGGCCGGACTTGCCATCATACCGCCCAATGCAAAAATGGTTATCGAACAAGATGCAGTTCCATTCGGTGTGGGCAGCGTCAGTGTGCCGACGCCTGAAGCCCCTGAAACGGGCGAAGACGGGAACGCAGACGATTCAATCCTGGTCACAGCCGACGTATCCAAAAGCGGCATTCTTGCTTTGGATATTGATACCCAGAACACGAGCCGGATGAAGGTGAAGATTGTCAAAGAAAACGAAACATTATATTACGATGTGGACAGCGATCATCATTTGGATATCCCGCTGCAGCTGGGTGACGGCGGTTACACTGTAAAGGTTTTTCGTCATGTGAAGGACAGTGAATATGAAGCGGTCTTCACAGCGGATGTGGCGTATACAGCTGAAAACCCTAATGATGTGTTCTTGGCTTCAAATGAAATTGTCAATTATCATGAGTCCAAAAGCGTGTACGGGCTGACACAAAATGTGATCGACGGCGCAGAAGACGAAATGGAAATCGTATCGCGTATCACCGGCTATGTGTTGGATGAATTCAGCTATAACACAGGCAAGGCCGAAACGCTGACTACCGATTATATTCCGAATATCGATACGGTGCTTTTGGACAAAAGCGGTATCTGCTATGACTTTGCGGCGGTCACGGCCGCTATGCTGAGAGAAGCCGGAATTCCTGCTAAATTGGTGATGGGATACCGGAACGATTCGGAACTGTATCATGCATGGAACGAAGTGCTGGTTGACGGTGAGTGGCTGGTGGTGGATACCACATGGGACAGCGTGATGCAGCACCGTAAAATCAGTTTTCAGAACCCTGAGGTCTATTCTGCGGAAAAGATGTTTTAAGATTGTTTCTTAAACTGACGCCGGCGAGCAGAAAGCCTCGTGCGGGGGAAAAGGTTCTTAAAACACCCAAACCCATGCAATCGCTTTGGTGATGCGCAGGGTGAAAAGAATACCAGGGGGCTAAAACCTTTGCCGGGAAAGGCAAGGCTGAGGGCCTTGTCCGTCTCGTTAAAAGGTTTTTTTGTACCATCTGGTTGGCAAACGGTGAGAATGCAGGTAAGATATATATATGATATCCGGAATGTCCGCGAGAATTAGAGTATACAAAGCAAAAGACGCTTATCAGTTGACAAAGTAACATTAACTAAAAAAACGGAGCGTATCAGGAACGAACATGGATATTTTATTAGTAGGCAGTGACCAGTACATCGGCGAAAAATTGATTGACCGCATACTGCTTGAAGGCGAGCAGGTGGGTGTTGTGGGTCTTGAGGACCTGCCGCGTGCTTTTGATACCAATCATAACGTCAAATTCTGTGGATATGATATCCTTTCGGATGACTTTGAAGAGGTTTTCAATGTTTTTGCGCCGGAGGTCATCGTCTACTATAATCATTGCCAGCGGGATTATAAATATGATTTTACGCTGGATGACGTCAACCGGCATGTATCTGAATTCCTAAAAACCACGCATACCGCGCTTGATAAAAAAGCGCGAAAGTTTATTTATATATCCGCGGCATCGGCTTATGATGCCGGCGTTGATAATCCGAATGAAACGGCACCGGTACAGGCGAATAATTTCTGGGAAGCGGCGCACATTATCTGTGAGCAGCATATCCGCAATATTGGGGCTGTGGAGAGTATGGATTATTTGATTTTGCGTACCGCCACCATCTACGGCCCGGGCCAAAGCAAAAGCAATAGTGAAATTGCGCTGTATCTCGACAGTAAACGGCAGAATAGTCCGAGCTATTCCGCCATGAGTGAGGCGGAAACCGACTATATTTATATCGACGATTTTATTTCGGCGGTCTACAAAGCCATCGGCAGTTCTGAAAAAGGGATCATCAACATCGCGTCGGGCGGTAAAATTGAGACCCAGTTACTGCATCGGCTGATTGATGGCTTGTACATCAATCATATCATCCACACCAATGCTTTTTCGCTGCTCAAAGGCGTCAATGTGGAAAAAGCGACCAAGACACTGGGTTTTGTGACGCATACCAATCTCATCGACGGTATCACCAATACTATCAATTACAAGAATCGGCAAGATGACGGTGAGGGCAGAAAGAAAAACGGAAAACGGCTGAAAGCGTTTTTTGAGAAAATCAATGCGCGCTTGAGTAAAAGCGGCGTGTTTAAAAAGCTGCTGATCTACTTTGAAATACTCGCACTTTTTGGCGTGGTCGCCTATTTCACTTTGGCCAAAGGGAACACGATGCTCTTGGGGTTCATCGACATCCGCGTGCTGTATATCATGATTATCAGCGCGGCATACGGCGCTCGGCGTGCGGCGCTGGCCACTGTGCTCAGCATTGTTTTGCTAGTCTATGATTTTATCTATATCAAAGGATACGGGCCTTTAGTGCTGCTCTATGACAACACCATTTTGTCCGCTATCCTTGTTTTTATGTTTGTCGGCATGCTTTGGGGCTTTATGAAAGACCGAAATCAACAGCAGTTGGTTGAAATAACGGAGGATAGTGAAAAAAAGGATAAACAGCTACAGCATGTCAGACGCATGTATAACGAAAGCCTGCGCGTCAAGGATGCGCTTCAGCGCCAGATTTTAAAATCGGAAAACAGTCTGGGACAGATGTTTGATATGGTATCCAAGCTGGACAGCCTGAATATCGACCGGCTGCGCAACGATATCATCACGGTAACCGAGCAGATTATGGACAGCCATTCGGTGGCGTTGTTCCGCTTGAGCCGTGACAAAAAATTCATGCGACTGCTCGCAAAATCGGCCGATCTTGAGATTGAAAAGAAATCAATTCTGGTGGAAGAAAGCCCCGAGTTTTCAGACATTGTGCGGCATTACGGCCTATATGTCAACCGGAAAATCGATACGGAAGAGGCGATCCGTATGGCGTACACCATCGAGGTGGATGGCGAGATAATCGCTATTGTCGCGTTGTATGATATTGTCTTTGACGATTTAAATCTGTCCTACCAAAACCGGTTTGTGGTGGCCATGAGTATGGTCAAGCAGTCGGTTATTCGCGCATATCAGTACAGCAAAGCGGTGGAGGACAAGATCTATTACGAAGGGACCACGATTCTAAAACCGGAGCCGTTTAAGGATCGTGTGATGCAGAGTATTGAGATGAAAACAAAAGGCCAGCAGGATTATGTTTTGGTTGAAGTGCTCAGCGACAACCTCGAGCTGAGCAAGCGGGTGGTGCCTTCAATGATCCGCGAGTTTGACTATGTGGGGCTTGGCAATGATAAACTGCTTGTGCTTTATAATAACACTTCGCTGAAAGAATTCGAATTTGTAAAAAAACGGCTGAAAGCACATCATATCGATGTCAAAATGATCGATATGGGGGTATAGCGGATGAATCAATCGTTTTTCATATTTCTCGTTTCATGCTATGCCGTAAGTGTTCTAATCTATATCATCCATTCGCTTCGAAAAAAAACCAAACTGGTGCTTTTGCCGGTATTTGTTTTTCTGCCGCTGGTCGGGCCTGCGATGATGGCAATTATTGCGCTCGGCAGTGCGATCGGAAAAGAAAAGCGGATTGATGCATCGGAATATGAACGGGATGACCGGGAGAAGTTTGAATACTTAACCCAGATCAACGACGAAAAAGAGATTAATATTGTGCCCATGAAAGAAGCGATGGCGCTGAACAAAACCAGTACCCAGCGGGATATCGTGTTTGAGCTGGCCAAGGGCAACCCGATAGAATATATTCGAAACCTTAAGCACGCTCTGCTTTCATCGGACAGCGAGGTGGCTCACTATGCGGCGTCCAGCATCGCGAAGTTCAAGCGGGAACTGGACAAAACGCTGGCAGAATGCGAAGAGGCTTTTTCCAACCGGCCGCAGTTGTCGCAGAACAGGAACGCGCTGATTAAAGCCTTGGATGATACGATACAGGCGGAACTCGCGACCAGTGAAGAGATTTTTCGCATGCAGAACCGCATCATAGAGATTCTGATGATGGAGATTCGGCTGGGGGACGTTGTAACTCAAGCGCCTTATCACATGATTTGTGAATATATGCTGAAGATTAAGGACTATGAGACTTTTGAAAACTGGCTGAAGGAATTTGAGGAACAGTTTCCAACCGCAGACGAGCCTTTGCGGCTAAAACTGCAGTATGCCTACCATATCAAAGATCAGAAAATGTTTAGGCAGGCCATCGCGGAAGCGAAAAACGCGACATATACGATCACCAAAGAAACATTGAATATGATTCATTTTTGGGATGAGGGGATGTAGAGATGAAGGATGTTCAAGGTCGAATCGCGATTAATATTATCATCATTGCGGCCATCGCGGTGGGATTGTTTTTTGTTGCGAACGACTTTTTAAGGAAAAGGACATGCGGACCAACACCGAACTAGAGTCGATTGCGTCTACCGCACCGAGCATAGACGCGGCCTCGGAAGGTGAACGCACTTATTATGTTATCTATGAACAGGAAAGCGAGCTTTGTCAGAGAATCGCCGCAGGATACACATCGGTTTTGGACATTATCAAAGTGCACTATGAAGCACAGTCCATTGATAATGCGGCTTTTCAGCGCTTTAAACCGGACGATGAGATAATCCTTATCGCGGAAAAATGGCGGGACTATGAAATCGCCATCAACACCGTATTGGATGCGGCCGAAAACGGCAGTGCACTGATTATCGGATATTTGCCGGGCAACGATGTATTGTTTCGGTCAAAAATGTCGGACTTCGGTATCGCAGACATCGGCGCCTATCGGCTCTGCAACAATTTGGTGGTTAAAGCGGATATGCTGCTTGGGATGCATAACGGCGACATTTTGGCTGATGCGCTGACCGAGGATAGGATTTATGAGATTGAAACCGTAGGTGGCATAGAAGTTTATTTGACAGATGAATACGATGTGCCGCTGTACTATACAACCGATTATGGTAAAGGCAGGATTGGCGTATTCAATGGTGAAAACACAAATGAGCGGTATTACGCGGGGGTTATCGTCGGCATCCTCGGCACCATGACAGATGGGATCGCCTACCCGATCGTCAATGCGGGTGTGATGTTTATCGATGACTGGCCGGGACCGCTGCGGGGCGAAAGTGAAACCATCGCTACCCAATATGGCATGGATTTGGATGGATTTTTGCGTTATGTCTGGTGGCCGGATATGCTGGAGCTCAGCAGTAAATACGGCGTGATCTATACGGGCCAGTTTATGCTGACCTATAACGATATTTTAACACCGCCTTTTGATATCAATAAAGCGGCACTGGATGTGCCCATGTATTCTTTCGGTCAGCAGGTGATGAAGAATCAGGGTGAAGTGGGCCTGCACGGATATAATCATCAGCCTCTTTGGTTCAGTGATTATGTGACCGATGAGTACGACGGTTATTATTCGCCTTGGGAATCCAAAGAAGATGCGGTTGAGGCACTGAGCTATGCGCTGACAAAATGGCAGGAGGTTTTCCCGAACTACAGACTCAACAGCTACGTACCGCCCTCCAATATCATCGATGAGACCGGAATTGATGTGGTTAAAACGGTGCTGGGTGAACCTGTTATTATCAGCGGGCTTTATATCGGAGAACCGCCGCAGATGCCAGACTTTGATTTCAAAATTGAAGATGGTGTCATCTATTTTCCGCGTCTAACGGCGGGTTCTTTTCTGGACGACGAAACCAAACTGCAGCTGGAATTGGGGGCATCGCTTTTTGGTGTAGTATCCCATTTTATCCATCCGGATGACGTGATCGACCCGAATCGCAGCAAAGGCTACGGATGGGGTCAGCTAGCGGACGAGTATGACGAAATGATGGCTTATATTACCGAACGCTATCCGTTTGTCGATTTCACCACCGTGACGGATGCGGCCAACCGCATGAATGACTGGTATGAGATTGATTACCATGCTGTATATGGAGAAAATGGTATCATTGTAACTGTGGATAATTTCCAAAAGCCCTATGCGATGATTCTGCTTTCCGACCGCCCGATTAACCTGCAGGGCAACGGATATACGGTGCAAAAACTCGGCAGCCGTCAGTATTATGTTCTAGTGAAATCCGCGCGCATCACATTGGACTATCAGGAAGGGAATTGAGGCATGCACATCTGTTTGTTTTGTGAGGGCTCCTATCCCTATATTGTCGGCGGCGTATCCGGATGGGTGCATACGCTGATCGGTTCTATGCCCGAAAACACCTTCACCATCGTAACACTCTATCCTTACGAAAAGGACCGCGGTGCGTTTAAATATGATGTGCCCGAAAACGTGCATGAAATATGTGAGTTCTTTTTGGACACCCTTGGCAACGAACCGGGGAAATATCGCCGTGCCTACCGGCATTCCGCCGCAGATATTGCGCAGATTGAAAATCTGCTCAGTGGAGACACGGTGGAATGGTCTTCGTTCTTTGATTTTTTTCATAAAAATAAGGACCGGAATGCACAGGATTTTTTAAAGAGCAAAGTGTTTTACGATGCCATTCTGGCCGCGTATAACCGCGTTTGCCCCAATGCGGCGCTGGCCGACTACTTTTGGACGATCCGCTCAATGATTCTGCCTCTGGTCGGTATTCTAGGCCAAACCATGCCAGAAGCGGATATTTACCATGCGGTATCCACCGGCTATGCGGGCATCATGGCTTCCATGGCCAAACATCAGCATAAAAAGCCGATGGTCCTGACCGAACACGGCATTTATACGCGTGAGAGGCAGCAGGAGATCATCGGATCCAACTGGATTATTTCGCATTTTAAACAGATATGGGTGGACTATTTCCTTTCGCTGTCCACGAGCGCTTATGTTTTCTCGGATGTATCGGTGACCCTGTTCAGACGCGCACAGGAGATTCAGGCCGAACTGGGGTGCCCGCCTGAAAAGCAGATGGTGATTCAAAACGGCGTGAATGCCGAGCCGCTGGAAGGGGACGTCGCGGTGCGTTTTGACGGCCGGTTCCATGTCGGGGCTATCGTGCGTGTGGTCCCCATCAAGGATATCATCACCATGCTGCAGGCGTTTCGGTATGTCCTGCAAAACGAAATGGATGCTAAGTTCTTTATCATGGGGCCAACGGATGAGGACCCTGAGTATTTTCAGGAATGCCTTGCGGTGGCGCGTACGCTGAAAGTCGATCATGCGGTCAAATTCACCGGAAGAATCAGTGTGCGGGAATATCTGCCCAAAATCGATGTGATGGTGCTTTCCAGCATCAGCGAAGGACAGCCGCTGACCATTCTGGAAGCGATGGCGGCCGGAATACCTGTGGTATCCACCGATGTGGGCAGCTGTCGGGAGATCATCTATGGAGATGATGACGGGTTGGGGGGCGCAGGGATTATTGTGCCCATCATGGATTATCAGGCGCTGGCGGAAGCGATTCTAGATATTTCAAAAAACGCGGAAGCGGTGACCAGAATGTCGCAGGCGGGCATCGCGCGCGTACAGGCGCTGTATACCAAAACCCGGTTTATCGAGCGCTATCGTGCGCTGTATACCGAATTAAACCAAGCGGAGTAGAACATGGCGGGAATTGGATTTGAGCTTAAAAAAATGATTCGAAAAGGCAGTGTGTTGATGTCGGTGGGCGGCTATGTTTATGCCGCATTTGCCAGCGTCGGCCCGCTGATTGTCAGCGTCGTCTTTCTGGTGCTAATCCGCGGAATCCTTAATAGGATGCTGGTGCCAATCCAGCAGCAGAACATGCTGATGGCCGGTGTCACCTATTCTTTTATGGGAGGGCTGGTGATCTCCGGCCTGCTCGGTATGCTGATGTCGCGCTATGTTTCGGATATGCTCTATACCAAACAGAAAGAGAAGATTTTCGCATCGTTTTTGGGCGGCATGTCGCTTTGCCTGCTGGTAGCCGGGATCGTCTGTCTTGTCTTCATCTACTTTATCGCGCTGCCGACAGCGCTGGAAGTGCTTTGCTATATCCTGACACTATCCATCACGGCGATGTTTTTTTCCATGGTCTATATCTCGGCGGTCAAGGATTATATCGGCATCACACTGAATTTCGTTATCGGGATTGCCGTTGGATATCTGATGATTCATTACCTCATCACGGTGCATTCGGTGGATATCATCTATGCGGTGCTGGCCGGGATGGATATAGGATTCCTCATCATTGTCTGCCTGCACACCATCACCATCAAACGGTATTTTTCAAGCCACGATAAGTCTTACTTCGCGTTTTTCTCGCACATCAAAAAAATGCCGAGTTTAATCTTCATTAATACGTTTTATATGGTCAGCATTTTTGCCCACACCGTGATTGTCTGGCAGACCAGCCTTGGGTTTTCGGTGGTTCCGAATATGCGGGTTGCGCCAACCTATGATGTGCCGGCTTTCATTGCGCTTTTAACCACCACACCGGCGATGGTGATGTTTGTGGTCAAAACCGAAACGACTTTCTATGACCACTACAAAGAGTATATGTGGATGCTGGACGGCGGTGGTTCGCTGATGGATTTGGAACAGGCGGGGAAAAGCATGAAGGATAATCTGTACAATGAGATTTTCCTGCTGATGGAAGTGCAGCTCATGGTATCAGTTCTTTCGGTGATTCTGGCGCGTCTTTATTTCTCCGCACTGGGCCTGTCCGAGTTTGCATTCACTATCTTTGCCTATCTTTGCTTTGGTTATTTTTGCATCATCATGGTCAATATCGTCGCATCCATTATTCTCTATTTCGATGACAGGTCCTCGGCCTTAAGAATTATGGTGGTGCTGATGGTAACACAGATTGCTTTTGTAGTGGCGTCCGTTCGTGCTAACAGCAGCTATTTTGGTTTGGGAACGTTAGTCTCAGGCATTTTAACGCTGAGCTACGCGTTCATTGTTCTCGCCAGAATGGTGGATCTTTTGGAGTATCGGCTTTACTGCACTCAACCGATCGGATATATTTCGGATGCAACGGACAAGGGAACCGACAAAAACGACTAGCGGTTCCATGCGGCAGAACAGCGCGAAGGGGAAGTAAAGGATGGGGAAAACACGTTTTAAAAACCAAAACAGTGGGTTTCACTTGGATATGTGTAAAACAGCGGCTTTTCTGCTTTTGGGAGCCGTTTTTTTTGCTGCCTGCGCAGAACCGGGTGAAATACCTCCGCGTGCCAGTGCATCGGTGCAGGTGGTGGAGTCGTTCCGCGCGAGCTCAAGTCCTACGCCAACGCAGCCCTTTATCATGGATGAGAACGCTCCGGATTATCGGGAGGCGATGCGGCAGTGGGTGATGAATATTTCACGCGAAACGCGAAAAGTCGATTCGAATTTCATCATCATCCCGCAGAACAGTTCGCCGCTGTTGACCATGAGCGGCCGAACGGATGGGCAACCAGCCGGCGCGTTTATCGCAGCGATCGACGGGCTTGGTCAGGAGAGCCTTTGCTTTGGAACGGGCGGCTACGGCATCCCGCGCAGTGAAAAAAGCAGGGAGGAAATCGCCGAACGGCTTGGCTTGGCACGTGAGTATTCGCTTTCGGTGCTCAGCATCGATTATTGCAGTCGTGCCGGACAAATGGTATTCGCGGCGCAATACAATCTTGAAAACGGTTTTCTTGGATTTTTCGCGCCGAATTTTGAACTGACTCAAATTCCGGATATGACAGCCCAAAGCAACAGCCGTGATATTATGCGTCTCTCAGAAGCCGAGAATTTTCTGGTTTTACTGAATCCCGCGCAATATACCGATAAGCAGGATTACATACGCGCCCTTTCACAAACCGATTATGATGTGCTGGTTATCGACGCGGACTTTGACGGTAAAACCGTACTGACGTACGCGGACATAAACCAGCTGAAAAACAAAGCCAGCGGGGGAACACGGCTGGTGATTGCATATTTAAGCATTGGAGAGGCCGAAGAGTACCGGAGCTACTGGCAGGAAAGCTGGAACGAGAATCCGCCGGAGTGGCTACTGCATGAAAACCGGAGATGGGACGGTAATTACATTGTGAAGTATTGGCATCCGGATTGGCAGGAAATCGTACTATATTCAGAAGATAGTGAGATCCATAAAATTCTAAGCGCAGGATTTGACGGGGTTTATCTGGACATTGTAGATGGATATGAGTACTTTGAGGATTTAGCGGGATATTAAGGCGTAACACAAAAAAACAAGCAAGTGCTTGTTTTTTTGTGTTGAGTATAGAGAAGTATCAGAGGATGGTTTGTCGTTTTTTATGTACCTGCGGCCATACGATCTGCCAGAGCGTTATCTTCCAGATGGTACTGGTCGTCGCGGAATAATGAATAGACAGCGTCACATACCGCGTGGTCATACAGCTTACCGCAATTGTCTTTTATTTCTTTCAAAGCCACACGCACATCGAAACGCGGGCGATACGGGCGATATGAAGTCATCGCTTCAATCACATCGGCAACGGCCAGAATTTTAGCTTCCAGCATGATTTCATCGCCCACCAACCCTTCGGGATATCCGCTTCCGTCCATCCGTTCATGATGCTGATAGACGACATCCTGAATGGGCCAGGGGAGCTTGATGTGCTGAATCAGTGCATATCCGCGGGGCACATGGTCCTTGACCATGGCGTATTCACAGGGAGTCAGTTTGCTGGGCTTGGACAAAATCTCGGAAGGGATCATCAGCTTTCCAATATCATGTAAAAAGCTTGCAAAGTAAACGCAATCCTGCTGTTCCTGGCTCAGCTCCATTTTTCGCGCGATACTGAGCGCCAAGTTGGCCACTTTGCGCTCATGTCCCATCGACAGCGGGTCTTTCAGCTCCAACAGTCTGCCGATGACATGGAAGGTGGAATTGAGGGCATCGAACAGCGTATTTTGCTCAGGCGAAACGGCAGGCCATTCGATACGATTGTCAGGGATATTGGAAACGATACCTTTTTGCCGAAGGGCTGATTCCACGGTTTTAAGCAATGCGCTTTCGGATACGGGTTTGATTAAATAATCAAACGCATCCTCTTTGACCGCCGCTTTGGCGGTGTCTTCCGCATCAAGATCTGCAATTAGAATGACAGGAATATCGGGGTAATTTTCGTTGACCAAACTTAAGAGGGTCAACCCGGTCATTTTAGGCGCCATAATATCTGCTATAATCACATCAATTGGATTTCTCTCCAGATCATCCAGCGCGTCGGATGCATTCTTAGCATAATAAGTCGCATAACCATTATTTTTTAAACAGCGGTCAATATCTTTGATCCATCTTTTTTCATAATCTACAATTAAAACACTGGTCATAAAACACTATCTCACTCCTTTTCTTTAACGGCTGAAATACAAAAGAAGTCTCTTAACAATAATTAGTCATTATATAAACATAAAATAAGGATTACTAACCAAAATACAGAAAATTTCTTCTTAAAAATGAGAAATCATCGTATTTTTAGTATGTAATGCGGGAGAATAAGTTAAAAAGTGTACAACAATCCCTCATTCGATAGCCGGTATGAACAAAAAAGCAAGTAGAGCAGAAAATATAACCAGATCAGCGCGAAATTGCTATATTATATTGTCGCGAATTTTCTGATGTGCTATAATATATTTTGAGTTTTTATAATTTATTTGCACTGTATTCATATATGACGCGTGCTGTTCTTTGGAGGAAGCGGTGCAACGTAATATATTGGTTATGTTGTATTTGGGGAATTATTAAAGAAAAGATTACGGGGAAGTAAAAATGAAATCGGTTTCAAAGCTTCTTTTATTGACGATTGCGGCTGTGATTTTATTGGTTGTGTTTTTTCCTGCCACGGCCGCAGCGGCCAGACAGCCGGGGTTCCAAACAACGCCATATGACCGCACTGATGATATGGACTTTATTGATGGTGTGACGTTGGAAGATGAACATGGCAACGATCTGTCTGATCCGGCCAACAGTGACATACCGATTGATGCGGCTGTGACGCTCACCTATGATTTTTCTATCGACAACACCGAAGATGTTATCGCTGGAGATACGTTTGAACTGCAAATTCCGGTTGAAATATTCGTGGAGAATCCCGGGTCATATGCATTGACCATGAATAATCCCGACTTTAATCCTGGACTGCCTGAGGATAGTGTGACCAATCCGCGAATCATCACGATTGCCAACTATACTTTGGCTACCAACGGAACCATCCTGTTTACGTTTACTGGAGAAATACATGACCGCAATCTTTCGGATGTGAGCGGTTATTTTTGGTTTGAGCTGCAGTTCGATTCGGATAATCTCGGACTTGGCGGCAGCACAGACATCACCTTTGATGTCGGCGCTGTCAGTGTGCCGGTGATTATCACGGTGGAGTTTGAGGAGATTGAGCCGCCGCCGGCAACGATCGTAAAAAGCGGGTCGCTGATTTCGGGAAGCCAGCACATCGTCGAGTGGACGATTGTCATCAACGAGACTCCCGTAAGAACTACCGATGCGTCGGTGGTTGATGTGCTCCCAAGCAATCTGACGTTTATAGACGGTCATGTGACGATCAATGGGGCCCCTGCGGATCCTGCGGATTATACGATTGTCGGCCAAACTTTCACCTACACGTTCCCTCCTGTCATAACAGATACGCAAGTCATCAAGTTTTGGACAGAAGTCAATGACTCCGCTTTTGCGGGGCAGGCCGAAGGCACGCGATTTGACGTCAGTAACACTTCCGAGCTGCACCACGACGGCGGTGAAGTGACGATTTCGGATGCGGCTGATGTTGAGGTGACGGTCGATTATATCGAAAAATCAGGGTCACATCATTTGATCGATCATACGATTACATGGACGGTTGAACTTAACAACAACAGCGTTTATATTCCCGATGCAGTATTCACGGATACGCTGCCGGATTCACCGGTGCCGCTTTCACTCGTCGCTGATACATTCCGGGTAGACGGTGTTTTGGTTGATCCTGCGGATCTTAATTATAACGCGGGTACGCGCGAAATCGTTTATACGTTCCCAAGCCCGATCAGCGAACCGGTTGTCATCACATTTGATACTTTGGTGGATGAGAGCTATTATACACAAAACCGTAATGACCAGTTCTATAATACCGGATACATCACCAGTGTGGCTGTTCCGGTAGATTCTTCAGATCAGGCAAATCCGGCCGCGCGCTCAGAGCTTATCAACAAGCTGGACAATCAAGGTTATAATGCATCAAACGGTTACATCACTTGGCGGATTCGCGTTAACCGAAGTCAAACAACTATCAGAAACCCCATCATTACCGATGAAATTCCTAATGGACTTGAGTATGTTGACGGTTCAGCTACGATTGATAATGGCGCCAGCGACAGTTATTTTGTATACACACCGGATGCGGATCCGTTGAATGATTATACGGGAACGTTAACTTATAACTTTGATCCCAGCTCAACCACTGATGAAATTGATGACCAATATACGATTACATTTTATACCCGAGTAACCGACCCTAATATCTATGCAAATAACGTGTTTATTGATAATTGGAGAAACGAAGCAACGCTGACCGCAGACGGTGGAATTAATATCACGGATGCCGGCACGCAGGATGTCGATTCTCAGGTGGTCTTTAAAACGGGTACGGATTATGATTACAGTAATAGAGTCATTACCTGGCGGATTGTGGTGAACCGAAACCAAGGTCCGCTGTCGGGTGTCGTGGTGACCGACCATATTCCGGCAGGTACGGTGTATGTCCCCAATTCATTTACCATCAATAATGGTGCAACCATGGCTGGGTTCCTTTATGCAATTGACCCCAACCCATCGGTCAGCGGCTACAGCGGGACTTGGACATATGATTTTGATCCGCTGGATACGGGGACACCTATCACGGATACCTATACCATCACGTATCAGACCATGATTACCGACCTGACTGTGTTTTCCACCAATGGGGATAAGGTGTTCAGCAACGATGTCACACTGACGCATGATGATGTCTCGAACGCTATCACCACCACAGGCACGCAGACCGTGACCAATGAGGTCATCTCCAAAGAAGGCGCATATACCAGCGGTAACACTTATATTGACTGGGAAATAAAAGTGAATATGAACCAAATCCCGCTGACGGGGCCTGTCATCACAGACCATTTCCAGGATGGACTGCGGCTGGATACCGCTACCGTCCGGCTTTTTTACATGGATGTTGCGCCAAACGGGGCGACATCGGCAGGAACCGAGATTACCGGGCTGACCAGCGCGAATGTGGTGTATGATGTTGACACCAATATCTTTGAAATGCATATTCCCGAGCCGCCTGTTGGGCAGACAGTCAACGGGTATGTTTTAAGGTTTACGACCCATGTGACCGATCAGACCCTAAGTCCGTTTTCCAATACAGCCTTTTTCCAGGGGACCGGCTCGACTGAGGATGATTCCATCCAGCCGATTCGTGTGGCTTGGGCGGGTGCCGGCAACTCGGTGGTGGGCCAAAATGGCACGATCACGGTAAGAAAAGTGGATGACGAGGACAACAGCCGATTAAACGGCGCTGAGTTTATTCTGATCGACCGATACGGCAATACCGTCAACCGGACGACGACCAGCGGAAACGGCGAATTGATTTTTGATAACTTAAAATATGATATACCTTATACGGTTGAGGAGACAGTTGCACCGACCGGCTATGTATTGGACATCACACCGTATACGTTTATTATCGACAGTGCGGGAACGGTATATGATATTCTCTATATACACCGAAACGAGCGCATTCGCGGCAATGTAGAGCTATATAAATATGATGCCGATATGAAGGGCCTTCGCGGCGCGGTATTCACCTGTTACGATTCCTCAAACACAGCGGTGGCTACGGCGGCCAGCGATAAAAACGGACGCGTGTTGTTTACCGATCTGGAGTACGGCAGCTATACATTTGTCGAAACCGTACCGCCGACGGGATATCTTCCTAACGCTACGGTGCTGTCGGCAACGATCGTAAGTGACGGAGTGACGATTCCAACCACACCGGCATTTATTATCGATACGCAGATTATTGGACGGATTACATTGAAAAAAGTGGAGGCGGTCGTGCTGGCACCGCTGGCGGATGCCGAAATTGGTCTGTACTTACAAAGCGATACGTCGTTCAGCAGTCCGGTTGCGGTGGGGATGTCTGGTGTGAACGGGATTGTGTTCTACGATTTGATTCCGTATGGCACATATGTGATCAAAGAGATGGTTCCGCCTGACGGATATGCTTTATCGGATGAAACTATTTTGGTCTCTATCACGCAGAACGGGCTTACGGTGGACGCTGGAATGCTGATTAATGAATACGACGGCAGCGTTTCGCCGCATACCGGAGACGATATGGGAGAGAATTTCCTATTGTTCTATTTGTCTTCGGGTGCTTTCCTCCTATTGGTGGCGGCGCAGATGGTACTCTGGTATCTGGCAAAACATCCAAAGCGAATCATCGGCAAGTATAATTCTTAAAAAAAAGTGAATGATTGATGAAACAAAAACATAAAATATGGCGGATTGCCCTCTTAATCCTCTCCATGCTGGCATTTGCTGCGATGGTTTTTACGGGGGTGCCTGCGTTAAAATATCTGAAAAGCGGGGCCGAAGAAGAACAGGCACTGATTGCGGTTCGGGAATCCTATTATGATAAAAAAACCAGCGAAGAGTCCAAAGTGGACAAGCTGGTAAAAACCGAGAGCAAGACTTACAGCCAAGCTGATTATATGGGCCAGTACCAGAGTCTGCTGGAGATCAATGAGGATATGGTCGGCTGGATCACCCTGCCGGATACCAATATCGATTATCCGGTAGTGCAGTCGCAAGACAATGTTTACTATCTGGGGCGCAATATTCTAAAGCGCTATTCAGATCGGGGCGCGATTTTTCTGGATTACCGGAATATGGGCAACGGTACAGATAAAAACACGGTGATTTACGGGCATAACATGTATGATGGGTCTATGTTTGCCAGGCTCTATAAGCTGAAAGAGGAAGAATATTTTAAGACGCATAAGACCGTCACGCTTAATCTGAAAGGGACCTATTCTGAATGGCAGATTTTTGCGGTCTATATCACCAGTGACGATCCGGTACGAACTTCGTTCAGTTCGGATTATGATTTTGAACAATACCTTAAGATTATTGACAGCAAAAAGCTGTATGAAACGGGCGTTAAGCCCAAAACCAGCGATCAGATTTTGACCCTGTCCACCTGCACCAATGTGGAGCACGATGGGCGGCTGGTGGTGCACGCCAGAAAAAAAGAGCAATAAAAAAGCGCCCGGATGATCAATTCAGGGTGCTGAAGACACAGGTTTTTCGAAAAACTAAAACGCCGTCTTATCATAAGGACGGCGTTTTTTAGTCTATCGTTAATCTTCTTTATACACCACACCAAAATCTTTTCTCAGCGTGTCCATCGCTTTGGCGATGGCGATGGAATCGGAAAGCGGCATGATTGGTGACTCAGTTAATCCTTTTTCCAGACAGTCGTTGACATGCTGCGCTTCATACTGATAACCTGTGCTTGGGAAATTGTCGGTTATTTCCTCCTGCTGATCCGAATAATAGAGCAAGTCCTGGGTGCCAAGTGTTAAAACCGCGTGCTTGGGGTGCCACCACATGCCGTCAATCATGATGCGGCCCTGATCGCCCTCAATAAACACTCGGTTGTTCATGCGCTGACCCACCGCACTGGCAAGGGTGGCCAGTTTATCTTGATAGTTCATAATAAAGGTATTCACTTCGTCAATGCCTTCGCTGTTATTTAAGGAAATACCCTTGACAGCGGCATAATCGTTGCCGAACAACAGCATGGTCAGCGCCAGCGGATAGATGCCCACGTCCAGCAGTGAGCCACCAGAAAGGGCATAGGATTTCCGCCAGTTATCGCCGGATTCAATGCCGAAATTGGCGGACAGAAAACGTGGTGTACCGATTCTGCCCTCGGCAAGCCAAGTCTGCACTTTCTGGATGACCGGAAAGAAACGTGTCCACATGGCCTCCATCAAAAACAGCCCCTTCTCTTTTGCGAGCGCCGCCATCTCGGCCACTTGTTTTTCGTTCACACCCATGGGCTTTTCGCATAAAACGTGTTTGCCTGCGCTTAGGTACATTTTGGTCAGGGTGATGTGGCTGTCGTTGGGTGTGCCAATATAGACAATGTCAATATCCGGATCGGCCGCCAAATCTTCATAGCTTCCATAAGCTTTCGTTGCGCCGTATTCTTTTGCGAATCTTTCCGCCTTGCTTTTCTCACGCGAAGCAACAGCCGCAAATTCGCCGCCGTGAATCAGTTTCAGTCCCTGTACAAATTGGTTGGAAATATTGCCGGTTGCAGCGATTCCCCATTTTATCATGATATATTCACCTGCCTTAAGAATTTAAATCTATTTTTTATACTATATCTCTAGTGTATCAGAATCCCCCGGGATGTGCCACTGGCTATCCAAGAGATATGTCTGTTTCATGTTAAAAGTCAGTATCAAACCATTCGCCGTCCGCCATCTCAAAATGGCCGGAGGCGTAGTTTTCGCCGTCCAGTGTGATGATCACCCGATCAGTCTGGAAATAGGCGCCCACCGTGTTGGCGACGCTTTGCAGAATGGCGGCCTCGGCCGATGAACCCGCATTCATTTCAGTGATAAACGGTTGTGAAAAATCGATGTGCGCGGCGCCGGAGATATCCGCTGGACGCAATGAATTAATCCGTGTATTCTTGCTTATCATGTTTTGCGTGATAAAGAACTGTTCAAAATAGGATGTGATATCTTCATTAGTGAATAGATGAATCTGTTCGGTGTGGCTGGTGAAGGCGATATCTGTATCGTTCATTTTCGGCGAATAGATAACCGGGGAAAACGCGTAAGCATTATTAAAAATGATTTTTTCAAGTTCGCTGCTGATGAGGTTCCCGCCCGATTCAAATTCGGTTTTAATGAGGCCGGTGTTTGGCGCATAGTAATCACGGGTGATCGAATCGGCATAAACTGTGGTCACTTCCAGCGCACTGAAATCGCCATACGGCGTTGTAACAGGCACATCAACTCCGGTAATACTTCGGGTGATGCCGCCTTCCAGCTGCCATGAGGTACCAGCGATTAGCGGTTCTTGCAGCAGTATTTCGCCCTCAGACGTGTATGCGTCCAGATAATTGGTTTTGTAATAGACTTCGTCTTTTGACAGGATCAGAGTCAGTTTCCCATCGCTGATCTCGATGATTTTGATCGTTTCGGTGCCGCCATTGTTGGAGCGCATCTGAATGCGATTGTCAAAAATGTAGTCAGGGTATGCGGTGTACGCGGCATATTCATTGCCGATACCGCGATATACCACCGTGCGGTTGGGTACGAAAGGGAAATAGTCGGAAACGGAGTACTCCGCGGGTACAGCTGCTCGAACGCCATCTGCGGCCGGAGCAGCGGACGATACATTGCTCAGCGAAGAAGCCGATATTTTGATACTATCGCATCCCGAGAGCCAAAAAACCAGAAGAAGAACCAAAGAAAGGCCAAAAAGTGACCGATGTTTCATGGATAAACCTCCTTAATAATCAAAGAAGTACGGAATCTCAATCAGCATGACACTATCTTTAACATTATACCTCATATTGGTGATGAAAAAAATGTCGATTCATTATCAAAATCATGACTTTTTTTGTTTTCGCAGATGATTAAAAGCTTGTATGGGTATGATATAATTATATCAAAAAATCGAATTGTTAGGAAAAGGCATAATATTAAATACGATGGAAAAGTACAAGATAGATCATGAATTCAGAGCACTCAAGCATTTTAAACTGAATATATCAACACCCAGTCATATTGTCACTGTCCGGCAGGGGGAAGGGCTTTTAAAGCATCTGGCGCGTAAGAAAAAGCATGGCGTCTCGATCGACTGCATCACCGTTCCGGGGCATCAAGGCGATATGATCGAGATTTACGCCTATAACCCCAAACAGCGAAGGGCAAACGCGCCGTTTGTCCTGCATTTCCACGGCGGAGCCTTTGCCATGGGCAACGCACTTAATAATACGCTTTTGTATCGGTATGCCCATCTTCTGGGCTGCCCGGTTTTTTCGGTGGAATACCGTTTGGCGCCCGAATATCCGTTTCCTTACGGCGTCAATGATTGCTTTGCGGCGCTGGAATACTTAACCCAGCATGCGAAAACGATGGGCCTGAATGCTTCCCGTGTGGTGGTGACCGGAGACAGTGCAGGCGGCGGCCTGGCCGCTTCGGTGTGTCAGATGGCCAGAGATAAGGGCATTAAGGTCAGCTTACAGCTGTTGATTTATCCTGTGCTTTCCAACGCGTGTGATACGCCCTCTATGAAGGCTTTCACAGACACGCCGGTGTGGGATTATTCAAACAGTATCCATATGTGGCAGTATTATCTGCCGATGAAGGCGGGAGATAAGCCGCCCAAATATGCGGTGCCTGCGCTAGGAAAATTAAAAGGCCTTGCGCCCTGTTACATTGAGACGGCCGAATTCGACCCGCTGCGGGATGAGGGCATTGCATATGCCAAAGCGCTGGAAAAAGCGGGAGTTCCTGTGCATCTCGAAGACACCAAAGGGACAGTGCACGGCTATGATCAGCTGCCCAGAAAAGGTCCGATCGCCAAAAGGCAGATCAGCCTTCGGATTGCGGCAATGGCACGTGCGCTTGGCAGAAGCATTGATGAAGCAAGCGAAGAGGATTGAGCGATAAGCCCGAATGAAAGTTAAAAATCGGGCTTTTTTGTTGACTTTTAAGGCGGATGTCCCTATAATAGTTAAAACCAAGTAAAATACTAGGAATAAACAGGCAAAATGATGATGAGAAAACAAAGCCATCAGTTTCATCAGAAAGCAAAGGACGGCACGCTCAACGCGATACCGGTTTTTTTTGTTCTGGGTTAGTCTCAGCAAAATAGGCAGTCGAGACGGCATGCAAAAACCATGGCATTGAACCGAATAGAAGGGTTACTTTTTTTAAAGGAGAAATATCATGGATAAAAAAGATTTACATTTTGATACATTACAACTGCATGCGGGACAAACGCCGGATGCGGATACCCATTCCCGCGCGGTGCCCATCTACCAAACCACGTCTTATACGTTCGACGATGCCGATCACGCGGCGGATTTGTTTGCGTTGAAAACGCCGGGCAATATTTATACGCGCATCATGAACCCCACCACCGATGTCTTGGAAAAACGTCTCGCCGCACTGGAAGGCGGTGTGGGGGCAATGGCGACGGCCTCGGGAATGGCGGCGATCTTTTATGCGATACTCAATATTGCGAAAAGCGGCGATGAGATTGTGGCGGCCAACACCTTGTATGGTGGCACCTACACCCTTTTTGCCGAAAGACTGCCCAGTCAATACGGCATTCAAACGCATTTGGTGGATATCGACGATTTAGACGAAGTGGATGCAAAAATCAACGAAAAAACCAAAGCGATTTATATTGAAAGCATAGGCAACCCTAATATCAATATTGCCGATATTGAGAGTTTGGCGAAGCTGGCACATCGGCATGGTCTGCCGCTGATTGTGGATAATACGTTTGGCACACCCTATTTAATCAACCTAAAAGACTTTGGCGTGGATATTGTGGTCTATTCGCTGACCAAATACATCGGCGGACACGGCACCAGTATCGGCGGAGCGATCATCGACAATGGCATATTTGATTGGCGGAGCGGACGCTTTGACGTGATGACAGAGCCGGACGCCGCATATCACGGCGTTGTATATGCCGATATTCCGGATAGCGCAGGATATATCACCAAGGCCAGGGTTCAGCTATTGCGGGATACCGGCGCTTGTATCAGTCCGTTTAACGCGTTTTTGATTCTGCAGGGGCTGGAGACGCTCTCGCTTCGTGTTGATCGGCACTGCGAAAACGCCGAAAAAGTCGCGGACTTTCTGGCTGGGCATCCGGCTGTTTCGTGGGTGAATTACCCTGCGCTGAAAGACAACCCTTACCATCAGCGAGCTGAAAAGTATTTCCCTAAAGGTGCGGGCGGCATTATGACCTTTGGCATCAAGGGCGGGCTCGCGGCCGGCCGGAAATTCATCAATGCGCTGGAAATCTTTTCGCTGTTGGCCAATGTGGCCGACGCCAAATCTCTGGTCATCCATCCGGCCAGCACCACACACAGCCAGATGAGTGAAGCACAGCTAAAAGAGGCGGGTATCAGCGCCGATATGGTGCGTCTGTCCATCGGGCTGGAAGACGCGCGCGATTTAATAGCCGATCTGGAAGCGGCGCTCGCAGCTTCGCAAGAGGAGGTGTAAGGGATGCCGGTAAAAGTGCCCGAGGCTTTGCCCGCCTCTAAAGTATTGGCCGAAGAGAATATCTTTGTGATGAGCAAAAACCGTGCGGATACGCAGGACATTCGTCCGCTTAAAATCGCGATCCTCAATCTGATGCCGACCAAAATCACCACCGAAACCCAGCTTTTAAGGCTGCTGGGCAACTCGCCTTTGCAGGTGGAAATCACTTTACTCTCTACCGCGTCATATCAGCCGAAGAACACCTCAATAGCGCACCTGGATGCGTTTTATAAAACGTTCGAAGACGTGAAGGAAGAAAACTTTGACGGGCTGGTCATCACCGGTGCGCCCGTGGAGCAGATGGATTTTGAAGAAGTGGCGTACTGGCCTGAGCTTAAGGAAATCATGGACTGGAGCCAGCACCACGTTTACGCCACGCTGTATATCTGCTGGGCATCACAGGCGGGGCTGTATTATCATTACGGCATCAAAAAGCATGCGGTATCTGATAAGATTTTCGGCGTGTTTGAGCATGAGCTGATGGAGAAAAACTGTAAGCTTTTAAGGGGTTTTGATGATGTGTTCTTTGCGCCGCACAGTCGCCATACACAGGTGATGGGCACCGATATCATCTCAAATCCGGAATTAAAGCTGCTCGCTATCTCCAAAGAAGCAGGAGTTTTGATTGCGGCCAGCAAGGACGGACGCCATGTGTTTATCTCGGGGCATTTGGAGTATGATGCGCTGTCGCTGGACGCCGAGTATAAGCGGGACAGGGACGCTGGATTGGCTGTGGAACTGCCCAAAAACTATTACCCCAACGATGACATCGGTCAAATTCCCAAAGTGACGTGGCGGGCGCACGCCAACCTGTTTTTTGCCAACTGGCTGAATTATCATGTCTATCAGGAAACACCTTATAACTTAAGCGAAATTGAGTAGCACTTTTTTAAGCGTCTGAAAGCACGGGCGCTTTTTTACTGTGTCGGGTGTGTTATAATATAGAAAAGCAAGGGAGGGATTATATGGCGACTTTTTTGGCATTGTATAACCGTCTGGTGAGGTCGGGCTTAAATGGCAGGCTTGACGAGGAGATTGAGACGTATAAAAAAGAGCTGGATTTTGATCCGTATCAGCTGGACTGCCTATTGAACCCCGAAAAGCATCCGCCGGTAGTGAAGCTTGGGCCTTGCACCTGTACCGATGCGGACGGAAAGCCTTGCGGCAATATTTGCGCGTTCGAGGCAATCAGTCAGAGCGAAGACGGAGAGATTACAATATCCTACGAGAAATGTGTGGGATGCGGAGATTGCATCGATCAATGCGCCCTGCAGAATCTGGCTGAAATCAAGGAGTTTATCCCCGTCATCAAAGCCCTCAAGAACCCAAAGGTGCCGGTTTATGCGTTGATCGCGCCAGCCTATATCTCTCAGTTTTCGGAAGCGACCACGCCGGGTAAACTGCGTTCGGCCTTTAAAGCCCTTGGGTTTGGGGGCATGATCGAGGTAGCGCTGTTTGCGGATATTCTGACGCTGAAGGAAGCTTTGGAGTTTGATGAAAGCATTCAGAGCGATGAGGATTATATGCTGACCAGTTGCTGCTGTCCCATGTGGATTGCGATGATTAAGCGCGTGTACCATGAGTTGGTACCGCACTTACCGCCGTCGGTTTCGCCTATGGCGGCCTGTGGAAGGGCGACCAAGCGATTGAATCCGGGCGCGGTCACCGTGTTTATTGGGCCGTGCATCGCCAAAAAAGCTGAGGCGCGGGCGGCGGATATTTCGGATGCGGTAGATTATGTGTTGACGTTTGAAGAGATGCGGGATATCTTTCATGCGGCGGGAATCGACCCTGAAAGCATGGAGGAGGACCTTCGCGATCATTCTTCCACGGCGGGCAGAATCTATGCGCGCACTTCCGGCGTCAGCCGCGCGGTGCAGGCCACGCTGGATCGTCTAAGACCCGACCGAGAAATTCCGCTGAAAAGCCGACAGGCGGACGGTGTGCCGGCCTGCAAGGCCATGCTGAAAGATATTCTGGACGGCAACGTGAAAGCCAATTTTATCGAGGGCATGGGTTGTGTGGGCGGATGCGTAGGCGGGCCGAAGGCGCTGATCGACAAGGATAAAGCCACCACTTTTGTGGAAGCGTACGGCAAAAGCGCCGCCTATCCCACACCGGTGGACAACCCTTATGTCATCGAGCTGTTAAAGCGCTTGGGGTATGAAACCATCGAAAGTCTTTTAAAAGAAGACAGTATATTTGTGCGGGATTTTAATAAGGAGTAGTGGGATGGCAGAATTGATTGGGAAAAGCACCGAGAATCTCATCGCGTTTAGCCTGGGCATCAAAAACCATCAAGGCGGACGGGAATTGTATGAAAAATATCTGTCTGATATTGACACCATCACACCGACTCAGCTTTTTTTGGTGATGAACGAGCAGTTAAAGCGGGGCGTTTCGGTGGATGAGATGCTTGGCTATGTCGATAAGCTGATCAATGTATTTCACCAGCGGCTTTCGGATTATCCTTGGGAAAAACCCGGAGAAGGGACTTTTTTAGATTACTTGATGCAAGAAAACGCCGGTTTGATTGCGCGGTTAACTGCGTTTAAGGCAGTGGTTAAGGCAAACGACATGAGAATGACCAAAGCCGAAATACCCGCCCTGATCGAAGACTTAACCCAATACCATGTGCATATGCAAAAGCTGGAGAACATTTTATTCCCATATCTCGAAAAAGCCGATGCACGTTTTTTGGGGCTGAAAGCGCTCTGGGCGCTGCACGACAAAGCCAGGACAGAGTTGAAAATGACCTATCGTCTGCTGGAGCAAAGCATTGTTTTGGACGACAGGGATTTTAATGTGGCGCTGGGACGGCTGTATTTCCTGCTGTATGGCCTTGTGGAAAAGCAGGAGCTGATATTATTCCCTGCGGCCAGTGAGGTTTTGCCGAAACAGGCGTTTGAAGCGATGCAGGCGCAAAGCTTTGAGTATGGTTTTGCGTATATTACACCGCCAGAGAGGAAGGCTAAGGGAGGTACAGTTACAGCGGGAAAGGATATGTTGGATGCATTTGACACCCAAACAGGCAGTCTTTCCTCACTGGAACTAAGTGCTGTGTTGAACGCCTTACCGGTGGATATCACATTGATCGACGCCAACGACAAGGTGAAATTCTTCTCAGATCCCAAAGCACGGATATTTCCGCGTTCACCCGCCATTATCGGACGGGATGTGCGAAACTGCCATCCGCCAAAATCGGTGCATATGGTGGAACGCATTTTAAACGCGTTTAAAGCGGGCGAGAAAGACAGCGCAAGATTTTGGATTCAAATGGGCGAAAAATTTGTGGTGATTGAATATACCGCCTTAAGGGACGAAAACGGCATATATCTCGGCACGCTGGAAGTCACGCAGGAAGCAAGTGATATCCGTGCGCTGTCGGGCGAGAAGCGGCTTTTGGATTGAGACAAGGCAGATTAGAAAAATGATTTTTTAGTTTGACAGAAGCCTTCTGCGTATGCTATAATTCACGCAATCATCCGAAGAGAAACGGATGAAGGTTTTAGAAGAGTTTAGGAACAGACGAGCAGAGATAAGAAGAGATGAGAGCGGTTCAGCCTTTTGGTTTTTGGGCTGGGTACGTATTATTTAAAGTCAATTATGACCTCTCTTTTGGTTCTGCCAGGGAGGTTTTTTTATATGCCGACAATACTTTCACCCATCATCAAAACGGTGATGGCCGACACCGAAACACCCATATCAATTTTTGCCAAGTTAAAACCCTTTGGCGCGCAGTTTCTGCTGGAAAGTGCCGAGCGGGGTGAGCAGTTTGGGCGCTATAGCCTGATCGGGCTGAACCCTGAAGGACATATCGCAATTGCCGACGGCAGCTTAACCGTCTCGGGCGAGTTGACCGGTGTGGTCACCGCGGCCGATCCTTTTGCCGCCACCAAGCAGGCGCTTGCCGCTTACCGTGTAGAGCAGGTGGACGGCGATTTTCCCTTTATCGGCGGTGTGGCAGGGTTTTATGCCTATGACTGTATCCGCTATGTGGAAGAATTGCTAAATGTGCCTGAGGATGATCTTGGCTTTCCCGATATGCATGTCTATCTGTTTAAGCAGGTTTTGATCTACGACCACTTAAAGCACAGTCTGACCTATTCTCGGCTGATCGACAAACAAAGCATCAGCGTAGAAAAAACGGCTGAGATTTCCGACGAGATGGATGCATTGCTTAAAACGGTGCTGACTTCGGCGATGCCCGCTGAACAGGAAACCCCAAACACAAAATATCGAACATACGCGAATATCGATCGTGCGACGTACGAAAGCAATGTACGGCGCGCGAAAGAGTATATCAAGGAGGGCGATATCTTCCAAGTGGTGCTGTCGCGGCGGCGTACCTGTACCCCCGCGCCCGACCCTTTTTCCATCTACCGAAAATTGCGGTCGGTCAACCCGTCGCCGTATATGTATTTTTTAAATTTCGAGGACTATCATATCGTGGGATCTTCGCCCGAGTGCTTAACGCGGCTGACAGACGGTGTGGTGGAGACTTTCCCTATTGCCGGGACAAGAAAGCGGGGACGCGACGCGGCCGAGGACGAAGCGCTGGCACAAGAGCTGTTAGCCGACGAAAAAGAACGCGCCGAGCACGCGATGCTGGTGGATTTGGGGCGCAACGACATCGGAGCGCTTTCGGACTTTGGTACCGTTGAAGTCAAAGAGATGATGCACGTCGAATACTTCTCGCACGTGATGCATATCGTATCGCGGGTGACAGGCAAGATGAAATCCGGTATCGACGGCGTGGATGCATTAAAACACGTCCTGCCGGCGGGCACGGTTTCGGGTGCGCCCAAGATTCGGGCGATGGAGATCATCGACGAGCTGGAAAACACCAAGCGGGGTCCATACGCCGGAGCGGTGGGATATTTCGACTTTCGGGGCAATATGGATGTGTGCATCACCATCCGTACATTATTATTTAAGGACAACTGCGTACATGCGCAGGCTGGAGCGGGCATTGTCTACGATTCGGTGCCCGAGAAGGAATTTGAAGAAACCGATAATAAGCTGGGCGCGTTGTTTAAGGCGTTGGGCGAAACAGAAAGTGAAACGGAGGAGAAAGCGATATGATTTGCCTCATCGACAATTACGATTCGTTTACTTATAACCTGTATCAGTATTTGGGCGAAATCTGTCCGGATATCCGCGTGTTTCGCAACGATAAAATCACGGTGGATGATATTCGGGCGCTGAGCCCCGACCATATCGTCATCTCGCCTGGCCCGGGCAGGCCGGAGGACGCGGGCATCTGTGTGGATTTAATCCAGGCTATGACGGGGAAAACCCCGATTCTGGGCATCTGCCTTGGACATCAGGCCATGGGCTTGGCCTTTGGCGGAAAAGTGGACTATGCGCCTGAGATTGTCCACGGCAAGCGTTGGCAGGTACAAAACACGAAAAAGAGTATCTTGTCGGACTTAGACGATGTGTTCGAGGCGGGGCGGTATCATTCGCTGTGTGTCGCGGCAGACAGCCTGCCGGATACGCTGGAGCCGCTGGCCGAGACCGAAGACGGGGTTTTGATGGCGATGCGCCACAAAACTCACCCGACGTTCGGACTACAGTTCCATCCGGAATCGATTTTGACGCCGGACGGCAAGATGATACTCAAACGTTTTTTGGAGGAGAAAGGAAGCGGAGGCGGATTGACCATGAAAGATTATTTGGAGCAGCTTTTAAATAAACAGGATTTAACGGTAGCGCAATCGACCGCCATGATGAACGGCATCATGAGCGGGGAATATACCCACGCGCAGGTAGCGGGACTGTTGACCGCCATGCGTGCCAAAGGTGAAACGCCGGATGAAGTGGCCGGGTGTGCGATGGTGATGCGGGATAAGGCGTTGCGCGTTTCTGCGGGGGAGGACGTGATTGACACCTGCGGCACGGGAGGAGACGGCGGCGGGACATTTAACGTCTCTACCGCTTCGGCTTTTGTGCTGGCGGCGGCGGGGGTTTCCGTAGCCAAACACGGCAACCGCTCGGTTTCCAGCAAATGCGGTAGTGCGGACGTTTTGGAGGCGCTGGGCGTGGCGGTGAGCCTGCCGCCCGAAGGCGTGACGGCATGCATCCGCGAAGCGGGCATCGGATTTATGTTTGCGCCAGCCTATCACAGCGCCATGAAGCATGTGATGCCGGTACGAAAAGAACTTGGCGTAAAGACCATATTTAATATTTTAGGACCTCTGACCAATCCCGCGTACGCAAAATATCAGGTCATCGGTGTATATGATGAACGCTTACTGCTGATGTTCGCGTATGCGCTGAAGAACATGGGCACCAAACGCGCGTTGATTGTACACGGTATGGACGGTATGGATGAGATTACACTGTGCGACGCAACCAAAGTGTGTGAGCTGACAGAGGACGGCGAAATCAAGGAATATATGATTACGCCGGAAGAATTCGGCCTTACTCGCTGTGAAAAATCCGAGATGATCGGCGGAGACGCCGAAGAAAACGCCAGGATTATCGAGGCCTTGCTGGACGGCGAAATCGGCGCGAAGCATGACGTGGTTGCCTTGAATGCCGGCGCGGCACTTTATGTGGCGGGTAAAGCGGAGAGCATCTTGGAGGGCGTTGCCATGGCTAAGGATATTCTCATCAGCGGAAAGGCCAAGCAGCCGCTGGAAGCGATGAAAAAAGCCAGTCAGGGAGCGGTCTCATGATTCTGGACGAGATTGTCGCCAAAAAGAAAATACGGCTTGAAGCGCTGAAGCAGGTGGCCGGGCTGGACCTGATGAAACAGGGCGCTGGCGTTTTTAGACGCACCTTTAAGCAGGCACTGACCCAGAGCGATGATATTGCGATTATCGGCGAGATTAAAAAAGCGTCGCCTTCCAAGGGCGTCATCAGGCCGGATTTTTCGGTGGATGAATTGGCCAAAGCGTATGACAAAGCTGACGTTCAGGCGCTTTCGGTACTGACCGAGCAAGACTATTTTCTCGGAAGTCCCGACTATATCAAAACCGCCAAACAAAACAGCCGGCTGCCGGTTTTGCGCAAAGACTTTGTCTTTGATCCATGGCAGGTGTACGAAAGCGCATTATTGGGTGCGGATGCGATTTTGCTGATCGCCGCGATTTTGGATAATCAGAGATTAAAACAGTTGTATGACCTGGCGACCGATTTGAAACTGGATGTGCTGACCGAGGTGCATGACGCGGATGAGCTAAATCGGGTGCTGGATGTCGGGGTGGATATTATAGGCATCAATAATCGAAACCTGAATGATTTTTCGGTCGATCTCGCCACCACCGAAGCATTGGCGGTAAAGATTCCAGAAGGCAAGGTGAAGGTCAGCGAAAGCGGCATTTTCAGTTTTTCCGATCTTTCACGCATGCGGGACGCTGGTGTGGATGCGGTATTGGTCGGGGAATCTTTGATGCGGGCGGGCAATATTCCCCATGCGGTGCAGGACTTACGAGGAGCGAAGTGTTGACAAAAATCAAGATTTGCGGGCTGAGACGAACCGAGGATGCCGAGTGGGCTAACGCGCTGAAACCTGATTATGTGGGATTTGTGTTTGCGCCCAGCAAGCGGCAGGTGACCCCTAAGGAGGCCAAAGCGATCATCGATCTGCTGGCCCCCGATATTCAAACGGTGGGGGTATTCGTCAATGCGGGGCTAGATGAGCTGAAAGAAACTCAGGAAACCTGCGGGCTGGATATTCTGCAGCTGTCCGGTGAAGAGACTCCGGCGCTTTGTGCTCAGCTGGCCGCCCGGGTCTGGAAGGGTTTTCGCGTCAAAAGCGAACTGACGCTGGCAATCGCCAACGGTTATCGTACCGAAGCATACCTGCTGGACGGGTATGATGCAGGCATACATGGCGGCACTGGAAAATCCTTTGACTGGTGGATGGTAAAAAACTTTGATTTCAATGCGCCGGTCGTGGCGGCGGGCGGTATCAACGAATATAATGTTTGTGAAGTGATCGACATGCTGTCGCCGATGGCGGTCGACGTGAGCAGTGCGGTGGAGGCCAACGGATATAAGGATGCGGATAAAATTGCGCGTTTGATTGGAAAGGTAAGAGAAAAATGACAGAGCAAATATCACGAAAATATGGAGAATTCGGCGGGCAGTACTGCCCTGAGCTTTTGATGAATGCGCTGATCGCGCTGGAGGAAGCGTGGCGGACCGAAGTGCCGACGCCGGAATTTCAGAAAGAATATATTAAGCTTTTAAAGCACTATTCGGGACGGCCGACTCCACTTTATTATGCTGAGAATTTTTCAAAGACATTAGGCAAGGCCAAATTCTACCTCAAGCGCGAGGACTTAAACCATACAGGATCTCATAAGATCAACAATGTGCTGGGGCAGGCCCTGCTGGCCACACGCATGGGCAAAAAAAAGGTGATTGCCGAAACCGGTGCGGGACAGCACGGCGTGGCCACAGCCACAGCGGCGGCGCTTTTTAATCTGGAATGCGAAGTGTTTATGGGTACCGAGGATATTGAACGGCAATCGCTGAATGTAACGCGGATGAAGATGCTGGGGGCAAAAGTGACTCCGGTGGCTTCGGGTACGGGTACGCTGAAAGACGCCACAAGCGAGGCACTGCGTGCCTGGACGGCCCGTGTGGAGGATACCTTCTATGTGCTGGGTTCGGTGGTTGGGCCGCATCCATATCCCGCTTTGGTGAGGGATTTCCAGCGGATTATCGGCGATGAAACCAGGACACAGATCATGGAGGCCGAAGGTCGGCTGCCGGATAAACTGGTGGCCTGCGTGGGCGGCGGCAGCAATGCGATGGGGCTGTTTGCGCCGTTCCTGTCGGAGGATGTGGCCATGTTCGGCGTGGAGGCAGGCGGACTTGGGGTGGATACCGATCAGCACGCGGCTTCAATGACCTGCGGCTCGGTCGGAGTACTGCATGGCATGAAAAGCCTGTTTCTGCAGAACGACTATGGACAGATCACGCCGGTATACTCCATATCGGCCGGATTGGATTATCCGGGTGTCGGGCCTCAGCATGCACACCTGAAAACCAGCGGACGTGTGGCATATGAAGCCGTGACCGACAAGGAAGCCGTGGACGCATTTGCGCTTCTGACACGGACCGAAGGTATTATTCCGGCGGTCGAGAGCGCGCATGCTCTGGCGTGGTGTATCAAGCACGCCGATGAATTGAAAGCAGGCGAAGTCGTGGTCGTCAACCTTTCGGGGCGCGGAGACAAGGACGTATCAAGGATTGCCGAGTATATGGAGGAAGGGAAATGAGGACGAGAATAGCCGAAAAATTTGAGACGTTAAAAGCATCAGGTCGTAAAGCACTGATTCCCTTCTTTATGCCGGGGGCGCAAGGAGAACAGAGCATCACGGATACCATCGTAGAGCTGGAAGCCTGCGGCGCCGATTTAATTGAGCTCGGCGTACCGTTTTCGGACCCCATGGCCGACGGCCCAGTGATTCAAAGGAGTGCGGGGGCCGCGCTGGCCAAAGGGATGTTGACGGATCAGGTGTTTGAAGCAGTGAAAGCGGCGCGGGAAAAGACGGATATCCCTTTACTGCTCTTGGTCTACTACAACAGCGTGTTCAAATACGGATCGGAGCGATTTGCCAAAGCCTGTGTTGATTCGGGTATCGACGGGTTGATTATCCCGGATCTGCCTTTTGAAGAACAAAGCGAACTGACCTGTATCACAAAAGATCTGCCGCTCGACATTATTTCGCTGGTAGCCAGAACCTCCAAGGATCGTTTAAAGATGGTTTTAGCAGAAGCAGAAGGATTTATCTACTGTGTCTCCACCACCGGCGTGACAGGAGAACGCAGTGAGGTATACAGCGGACTTGCGGATTTCCTCTCCGAGATTAAGACTTATACCGATGTGCCGCGGTGTGTCGGATTTGGCATCTCAGACCCAAAGCAGGCCGCAGAGGTGGCCGAATACGCCGAGGGTGTGATCGTGGGCAGTGCGCTGGTACGCCGGTTTTTGGACGAAAATGCCGAAGCAGGGTACGAATTGATCCGGCAGATGCGAAAAGCCATGGACGAATGAAATAAAAAATTGATTTTTTTTAAAAAAGATGTTTAAAAGTCGTTAAAACGGATTATATAAAAGGGTAAAATAAAACATCAGAAAAGATGTGGACATTGCCCCGTAACATCGGCCTAACCGATGCTTTAATAATGAAAAAACGGTTTGCCTTATGGCAGACCGTTTTTTCATACTTTGATAATGTGAAGGGCAGACCGAAGCCCGATGGATTATTCCACAATACCGGGATATGGATTGAATTTAGGCAGATGATTGTATAATATAGAACTGGAAGTTTATTTTAGGATAAGTAGGTTATCAAATGAATATTTTAGTGGTTAATGATGATGGCATCAGGGCAAAAGGGATTCAAATACTGGCAAAAGCGCTGCTGCCATACGGCGACATCTTTGTGGTGGCACCTCAGACTGAGCAGAGCGGCGCGGCGCATGCGATTACCCTGCATGAACCGATGGGGCTGAAAAAGCATGAAGATTTCATGGCGGGCGTTAGCGCATGGAGCCTGGAAGGCAAGCCGGCGGACTGCGTGAAGTTTGCGGCGTTTGCGTTGGAGCTCAAGCCGGATTTGGTGGTTTCAGGCATCAACGACGGGGCCAATTTGGGTACGGATATCATGTATTCGGGCACGGTTTCAGGGGCTTTTGAGGGCGTTATCCTCGGCATCCCATCCATCGCGATTTCGACCGATTTTAATCATTTTGATATTGTTGAAAGAGAGATTGATGCGCTGATCGGAGAGGTCATGGGCGCCGATATTTTGGACAGAGATGTTGTGCTGAATATCAATTTTCCTTCGGCCATCCATACCGCCTCTAAAGGCATCCGCATAACGCATCAGGGACAAAGACCCTTTGACCATGCCTATGAATTCGACGGCGAGAAATATTGGGCCAAAGGCACATGGTACCCGTATATCAACGACGAGTCTACCGATGTTTATGCCTTTGAAAACGGTTATGTTTCCATAACGCCGCTTAAAACCGACCGGACCGATTATGACTACTTAAATCAGATGAAAGCTAAATTTAACCGATAGAGGATAAAGCCATGTTCAAGGTAAAAAAAGAAAAGCTGGTCTACAACCAAACACCCGTGAACGGGCAGGCCTATACCGACAAGATGGATAAAATCTACACCCGATTTGCCAAAGCCTACGATGGGTTTATTGCGGTGTTTCCGCTTTGGAAAAGGTGGTTAAGGTCGGTATTGCCCTACATTAAGGGTAAATCGCTTTTGGATATCTCGTTTGGCCCCGGTTATCTTTTTCGTGTGTACCCAAAGCAATTACACCTTTCTGGATTGGATTATAACGCACGGATGGTACAACGTGCCCGGCAGAAGACGGAAAAGTGGGGGTGCAGTGTGGAAATCGTTCAAGGCAATGTGGAAGAAATGCCTTATGAGAGCCAAAGCTTTGACACCGTGGTCAACACAATGGCGTTCTCGGGCTATCCGGATGGTGAGAAGGCGATTGCCGAAATGCTGCGGGTTTTGTGTGATGACGGGGTGCTCCTTTTGCTGGACTACGATTATCCGGCCGACCGCAACCTTTTCGGCTTCTGGATGGTTCGCCTGATTGTGAAAAGCGGTGATCTTATCAGAGATATCGGGAGAATATTGGACGGCTTCCCATGCAGTTATCAGCGAAAAGTGGTCGGAGGATTCGGCAGTATTCAACTATTTATTATCAAAAAAAGCGTTAGTGTAAGCCATGATTAAGCGCAGATAGCCGGATTAAGATATAGGATTTGCTCCCAAATGCGCCCGCTGATCGTATAATAAAGTGATTAAAAATGGACAAAACCATGCAGATGTATTGACAAAACGGGCAGAATATGATAAAAAAATTATACGGGGTGTAAATAATTTTACGCACGGGTTTAGGAGGCAGTCATGGATCAGAAGAACTTCATTGATACTGTTTGTAAGAAGATGAATTTGGACTACAGCAAGGGCAATTTGGACGCAGGAGATGATTTCTTGAAGTTGTTTGATCTCATGGATACCTGCGATTATTGCTTGGAATTCACGGATGAATCCGCTGAGGTTTCAGGCCTGAAAAAAGCGATCATTCAAGTCAAATGTCCGTCTGAAAGTAAAGCATTGTTTGATAAGTACGGTAAGATCATTGCTGATGTTGCGAAGGATTTGTTCGGAACAAAAAACGGTTATACCATATGCGGTTTGGAATGCGACATACTCACCGTGGATGAAGCGGCGGCAGTATAAAAAGCAAATTTAATTTTTATCAATAAAAAAACAGCACATCGCGTGCTGTTTTGTTTTTTTTAATGTTATTCAGCGAGTATGCCGACTTCAGTTAAACCGCTGAGCTTGGAAAATCCGTGCGGCGCCGCCTGCATCTCCTCGGTCAAATCCTTGCCGGCAGAATAGCCGTTGTGCTTTCCGCCCATCCATTGCGGGATGTTGGTGACGTCGTAAACGATGCCGTCGATTGCAACATAGGCAGGGTTACCGTTCTGACCGTCGTATTTGGCGAGTTCTTCCAGCGTAAAAGTCTGCTGTTCGGCAGTATCACTGACGGGTTCAGCCGCCGGAGCACTGCTGTCGGCCGGACTTGCGCATGCGGCCATCGCCATTGCAAAAACCAATATCAAAACCGCCGCTAAAATATTTTTCTTAAGATAAGCTGTTTTCATTGTTTTCACCTCGTTTCAATGGGTTAAAAACCAAAAGTCATCGTATCCGGATCCCTCCCGAAAAAGTGATCTTTGTTCAGTGCATCAATCGCGTGCATATCCTCTTCGCTCAGTTCAAAATCAAAAAGGTCAGCGTTCTCAATAATACGGTGCTGTTTGATAGATTTCGGTATAATCGCTGTGCCGTTCTGCAGATGCCACCGCAGTACCGCCTGCGCACCGGTTTTGCCATATTTTGCTCCGATCGCATCGATATCCGGCGCTTCGTTTAAGTGCCCGTGGAATAATGGGCCCCAGGCGGTGATGATGATATTGTTTTGCTTGGCAAAGGCTTTCAGCTCGCTTTGTGGATAGAACGGATGACACTCCACCTGATCTACAACCGGAGTTTCACCAAACGTGTCGATCAGCTCCTGTAGATGGTGAATCTTAAAATTGCTGACCCCGATTGATTTTACCTTGCCTTGTCGGCGCAGTTCCATCATCGCTTCCCAGGTTTTCAGGCGCGTTTTAACGTCCGGACCCGGCCAATGGATGAGGTACAAATCAAGATAGTCGGTGTCCAGCCGTTTCAGGCTGTTTTCGCAGGCCTCAATTGTGCTGTCGTAGCCCTGCTCGCCGTTCCATACCTTGGATGTGATAAAGAGCGCTTCACGCGAAAGGCCGCTGGCCTTAACACCTTTGCCGACACCCGTTTCGTTTTTGTAGAAAGATGCCGTATCGACCAGCCGATAGCCGGCTTCCAACGCCCAAAGGACGCTCTGCTCGGCCTCTTTTCCGTCATTGACTAAAAATACGCCCAGACCCAGCCAGGGCATTTCGTGCCCGTCGCTGAGTTTGGCTTTACTGTTGATATTCATATGTAATCCACCTTCTTTTAGTTTGCGTTGGCGATAGAAACACCGCTCAGCTTCAGCGCCACCGGACAGAGGGTGCTGCCCTGCTGATGCGTTTCGCTGGATAGGCGCATGGTTGATGCCACCGCTTTAAAACTGCCCGATATAGAACCGCCGGTGACGTAGCGTGCACTTTGACCGTCAAAATACTTGGCCAGACGAATCTCGCCGCCAAAGTCGCCGGTGATTTCGTTCATCTGAAAGTCCGAAAATGCGATGAGTTCCAGATGGGGCTCCTTTTTTAATTCGCTCAACGAAAGTGAGCCGCCCTCAATGTCAATGTTTTCGATATGCCCGGTTGCAGGCACGCCGAGATATTGCGAGAAACGGCTTGCGCCGTGATATTGCTGTAAAACGCCGTCTTGATACAGCGTATGATCTTTCAAGTATACACCGTCGGCATCAATACTGCGGGAAGCCGCTGAGCCGAGGATAATGGGACGTAAATATAGCGTCACTGCATCGCCGGATATTGCGTTGCCCTGCAATTTTTCGCCGGTCTTTGCGTCCGAATATTGTTGATATACCATTTCGGCGCTGGCTTTTTCGGTGAAGTAATTAAAAAATTCAGGGACACTGCCGCGCGTGAGCAGAACCGGTACGTTTTCAACACCGCTCATCAGTTTTGCGCTTGCGCGCAGCCTTGCGGTTTCCAGCGCATCCTTAGCAAAGGTTTTCAGCTTATCCTCGTCCACGTCTGAAAAACGTAAGACATTAAAGATTTCCACGGCATCACTGTTTTCCGATGTCCAGTCTACGATGAGTTCAATCTCGCCGTAATAGGTGGTGTAAGCCTGATCCACACCGTTTGAATTCAAAAGCCGATGTTCGGTCTTTTCCAAAAACAGCTCCACTGAATTGATGCGACCGTCTTCATGAATGTCCTGACTGTACATCGCCTTGATGATCTTCGGCGCCAGTACCATCGGATCCTGACCCGCGACGTTACAGGGGACGGGTTCAGCGTTGCCGCTTTGTTTTTCCACCAGACTGTAGCTTTCATTTTTGACAAACGAAGCGCCGAGCACCAGATCGTCCAATGCGTCTTTCAGCTCGGACTCACTTAAATCGGGCGGGAGCGTGGTGGCGGCAGAACCTTTAAAGGCTTTTCCGTCTTCCTCAAAATCTTTGTAAACGGTCAGGCGTGTTTTGGTTACCTGTTTGGTACGGTTCATATCCAGTTTTTCTTTGATGAAAAAAAACTCATGCGAGTCGGTGACGGCATGATTAATCAGCCAACCGTCCACATCACTGCGTGTTTTTAGCGTATCTATAATATTTTTTAAGTTTTTATCCATTATCCCAGCCTCCCGGTCAGTTTAATATAGGTGCCCCCGATGGAGGTTTTCATCCATTCCTTGTAGCCCTTGCCGCAATGCCCCGAACCGCTTAAATAGAGTTCGTCGTTGGAAACCGCGGTGATGGATTTCAATACATCCGGCACATAGCCGGTCATCAAAACAGGCGCAACCACCTTACCGGTGAATTTTCCGTCTACAATTTCACGGCCTTTGGAGATCATACATTGGATCCCCCAGTTTTTGGGGTCTTCCATGCCGCTCTTGTAGTTTTCCAAAAGATAACCGTGCTTGATCGAAGCGATCATATCCGATAAGCTGTCTTCTCCTGGGGCAAAGAAGGTATTGGTCATTCTGGCATAAGCCTTTCGCTCAAAGCTCTCACGGCGTCCGTTGCCGGTGGGTGGTGTACCCAGACGTACGGCCGAAAGCAGGTCGGAAATGCCGGCTTTCAAAACCCCGTTTTCAATGATTTTGGTATCCGTACCAAACGTGCCTTCGTCGTCGAAAAGGAAGGAAGCCACATTGCTGGCGCTGGCCGCACCGTCGTGCATATTGAGTATCTCAGAGCCGACATATTTGCCGATGTACTCGGCGCCCTTGGCGCGCTCTTTGACGAACATGTCCATCTCCACGCCGTGCCCGAACGCCTCGTGTGCGATGAGTCCAGTCACTTGGGGGTCGCAGATGACCTCATAGGTGCCGGGAACCACACGCTCGGCCGAAAGCAGTTCCACGGCATCGTCGATAATTTTATGCGTTACGGATTTCAGTTCGTCCAAAACTTCCACGCCTTTGTTGCCAGAAACGCCGCCGTATTCGTATTGCATGTTGCCGTCCTCGGCCACCAACGCCAGTGCATTGGCGGTAGCGAAAGTATACGCTTGCTTGGAGACGCCGTCCGGCGTATAGAATGCTTTGCTGATGGTGAGATCGTTGTAGATGACCTTAAAATCCACGAGTTTGTCGTTGTAGGCGCGCCCGTCTTCCATAATTTCGGTCATGCGCCGAATTTTTTCAGCAGTGGTGACCGAAGCAGGCAGAACGGCGACATCCGCTTCAAAGGTTTCGGTTTTATTTTGTTTTGAGGGTTTGGGAAACGTGCTGACGGCCAGCCCCGCGGCTTTGGCGACGGCCAGATCGTCTTTGGCGGTGACCGAAATCCGATCTGCAACCGTGTCGATATTGTCCTTAGTTAATTCGTTAAACGAATGCTCGGAATAGCCGGTGCCGTTGTATACGCGGGCCACAAATCCCCGTTCAGCCAGCATGCCGTCGTCCACACTGGTGCCCGAATAGCCGACGGCCAGCTTCTTGCCCTGGCAGTCGGTGACTAAAACTGAAACGCCGTCGAAGGATTCGCTTAACGTTTTTACAAGCGCCTTGACCAGCGGTTCAGTGTTTTTAATATGCTCACTTAATTGTACTTTCATGATCATCCTCGTTTGTTAATATTTGATTGATTTTATTATAACGCAAAAGGGGGGGTTAATCATGACCATTTTATTAAGTTTTAAGGTTTGAATAAATATAGGATTATTCCCATATTAAAAAACACCCCAAAGCGATATCTTTGGGGTGTTGAATGGGTCGGAGCTTATTTTTTGTTTCGGATATAGTTGTTTGCGCCGCCCGCGTTTGGAGCTTTTCGGAGCTCAATATCGAATTTTTTTAATGAAATGACGAAATCCGAAAGTTTTTTATAGCCGTAATTTCGCGTGTCAAAGTCGGTATAGCGCTTGGAGAGTTTGGAGCCGACTTCGCCGAGGTTGGCCCAGCCGTCGTCGCCGCTGCTCTTGTCTACAATGTCCGAAATGGCCACGATAATCTTGGCCTCGCTGGTGGTGGAACCGGCCTTATAGGTGCTTTTCTGTTTTCCGCTTGGCGCGTCTTTGGCGTCGTCCATCTGGGCTAGCGCCTCCAGCAGTTTAAACTGCACGCAGGCGTCGCGGAACGCTTTGGGTGTTTTTTCCTCCCCCATGCCCAGCACATACATGCCGCTCTCGCGAAGGCGGGTGGCCAGACGGGTAAAGTCGCTGTCGCTGGAAACCAGACAAAAGCCCTCAACCCTGCCGGTATACAAGATATCCATCGCGTCGATAATCAACGATGCGTCCGTAGCGTTTTTGCCCTTGGTGTAGCTGTACTGCTGGATGGGTGTGATGGAATGATCCAAAAGCACGCTTTTCCAGGAACTCATATTGGATGTGGTCCAATCCCCGTAAATACGTTTATAAGTCGGAGTTCCGTGGTTGGATATCTCGTTTAAAATACTCTTGATATATTTGGATGAAACATTGTCTGCGTCGATCAGCACAGCCAACCGTCTATCATTTTCCATAAGAACCTCTCTAAAAATAATCTTTCCTTACTACTATTTAACCATATGGCGGGGGTAAAATCAACGGGAACAAAAAAGGAACGGCCGAGACGGCAGTTCCTTTGGAAGTAACGCATTTATTCGTACATCATCGCAGGCAGCCAGTAGGTGTTGTTGTAGATATCGGTTAAACGATAGGTGAACAGCACCGGATCGTCGCCCACCGAAACGTTGGAGATTTCGATATCCCCCGAAACGGTCATCGGATCGCCGAGGTAGTAGGAATCGTCGTAGGTTTCATCGTAATGATAAAAATCGCAGAGGAAATCCAACTCATCGCCGTCTTGAAGCTGGGTTAAACCCTTGGCTACCGAGCCGTCATCATAGACCGTTCGCGCGCCCAGCACTTCGCCGTAGGGCACCTGGTCGGTAAAGCTTAAGATAATCTGCACTTCCTCACCGTTGAGCTCGGCCGGTACATACCCGGTGATGGTGTACTTTTCTCCGCTCCATTCTTCGGATATCATGTAGTAGGCCACAACCTGTTCATTTAAAGCCAGCCAAGTTCCGTCGTAATCGATGATGAGGTCGCCGTCGTCGTCAAAGTCAAAAACATTATCCAGGCCAAGGTCGATATATCCTTCGCTGTCATCCAAAAAGACATTCAATTCAATCGTCTGAATCAAATCCCATTCCGCATCGGTCAGTTGTAGCACATAACCGTCATTCTTTACGGTCAGAACCAGCTTATCGCTGTCCAAATGGTTTTCTTCGTAATAATCACTGTTTTCCTGCATGGATTCTGTGTCCACCCAGCCGAGTGGATTGGTGGTGCTGTCCGGACTTAATACGGAACCTATGATGCTGCCAAAATCAGCGTTGGAGATCAGCGAACCGATGAGGCCGCCAACCAAACTGCCGCCAAGCGAGGAACTGTCCCCGGTGATGCCGCTTAAAATGGAGCCGAACGGGCTGGAAGAACCCGTGGTAATCGCTTGTCCGCCGGCTTCTACGTTCGCAAAGCGCTTGATGGTGTCGCTGTAAGTGCCGTCCATACCGATTTCGTCGTAGGTATTGAGGATGCCGCTTAAGCTTCCAAGCGAATTGAACGGGAAGAAGATGGAAATGCCGTTGGCATCTGCGATGGTGCTGGAAGTCCGGTTGTATTTGATGGTGCCTTTCAGCGCATCAATCAGCGCATTCGCTTCATCGGTACCGAGATTCTGAGCCAGGTGGATGAGGTCCACCTGATCCAGCCGGGAAGGCTGACCAAATTCGCGGGATCCGGAGCGTGCCTTGGCAATGGTTTCATACTGGTCGGTTTCGATCATATCGCCGGTGGAAACAGCAAAGGCGTTAAACGCCTCGGGTACTGTGCCCGCAAATTCCGCAAGATCAATCAGCGAAAGCGTGGTCTGTTCACGCGCCGAATTCTGATAGCATTTTTCGGTAAAATCATCGATGATGATCTGACCGAGCTTGGTGGTCTCAATCGAGGTGTTGTCCGAAAGGGCGTCTACCCAGCCGGTATAGTACCAGCCGATGCCGGGTTCGGTTTCTTCGGATGCGAGCATATAATCCGCGTGCTGTTCCAGCATCACAGCCGTTTCGTACGTGGCCATCAGACACGCATCAAAGCCGATCAGGTCAAAATCAACATTCGATTTGGAAAGCGCCGAATGGATTTCGTCCAGTGTCATGGTGTCATTGCTGGCGAATTCATCGTGCCCGTAGCCTGCGGCCGAACCGCCGCCATGATCCCACATCACCAGCATATACCGGTTGGCGGGGAAGTTTGTCTTGCAGTAGGTGACAAAATCGCTCAGCGTGTTCGGGTCGGTCATAATCTTGATGCCGAGGTTGTCCTGCAACGGTTCAAGCCCGCCGCTGACGCACCGGTAGCGCTGGTTGGTTTTGCTGCTGATCACGCTGTTCTGCCATTTGGAAGCACCGCCGGTTTCGACGATGATATTAACATTGTCGGCGATGTCTGCGCTTATAATTTCATTCAAATCGCGTGTGGCCATACCGCCGCTGGATTCCAGATCCGAGCCCAGCATATAGATCATCACAGTGACGGTGTCTTGGCCGCCGCCCAAGATAGTTGTGCGTTTGTCACGGGCCAGGTTGGAAACCGTGGTGTCCAAAGCCGCCGAGTTGGTGTTGCTGATGCCTGAGCTGGAAGATTCGTCCGAGGTGTACTCCGATCCGGTCAGACCGGAAAGCATATCGCCCGAACCCAAGTCCAAGGCACCGCTACCGAAACAGGCGCGCAGGATGAAAAAGCCGACAACGATAATGATGCCGATAATGATGATTTTTTTAAGGCTCAGCCCGCCGGAAGCGCTTTTGCCGGAGGAGGAACCGAACATTCCGCCGAACCCGCCCGAAGAACTGCCGTATGAGCCGCCGGAAGAGGACGATCCGGTTTTCGGCCGGCTGCTGTAACTGGAATTGGCCCCGACAGGCCGGCTTGATCCCGACTTCTCTCTTCGGGAAACACTGCCGCCGCCTGAGGTGACGTGCTTTTCACGTCCTTTATTTTTGATATCTCTATCCATATATTCTTTTTTTCTCCTTAAATAATACTTATCCAATCGAACGATATAAGCTGATTATACCACGCAAACGAAGTGTTTTTGAAGAATAATTACCTTGTTTTTACATTGCAAAAAGAAGAGGGAAACGGGACTGTGTTTTATGGCCTTGAGTACGCGGGCGTGGTTAAAAGATAATCAATCAAGAGCCTGCCCATCACCTCAGCGCCGCGGCCGTTTAAGTGGTCGGAATCCGAGAACATGGAGACATCAAAAGGTCCGGCGTTGAGCAGATTATAATCGATATGCGTGATGCCATATTTCTCGGTCACTTTGGTCATCTCTTGCGTAAACAGCGCGTAATTCTTGGAAAGGCTCAGCGAGTATTCTGGGAAAGGTGCTGTCACTATAACCAAATTGATATTGTTATCTTCGCACAGCGCGATAATTCTGTCGAGGTACGCCATCTGCGCTTCGGAAGCACCTTTGTAGACATAGCCGTTTAATAGATTATCGTTGATAAGGCTGTTTTCGCTGACTACATGATTGCTGTAGACATAGCCTTTGTCTTTATAGTATTCGGTTTGAACGGCTTTTTCGTGTTTGGTCACATCGGTCAGCCATGAGATTAGATGTCGGCGATAGCGTAAGATTTTAAGGCTGTACACGAATTTGTCCTTAACGGAAAATACATCCCGCCAGAATTCAGTTTTGACTGGGGAAGGACGCATATAGTCATAAGCGTAGATGTTTTGGTCGATATAATGATCGTTTTTAAAAATGACAAAATTGACTTCCAGCACCGCGGTGCTCGGCGTATGATGCTGCAGAACATCCTCCAAAATATAATAAGATGTATCGAGCATCTGAGCGGAAGAGCCCATATTAAAGGCACGGGTACCCAGCGCGGTTTCAAACTGAGCCGGATCCAGCGAACGGTACATGTGCGACGAACCTAAGAATAAAAGATCAATTGAATCATCGGGCAGGGCGTTATACTCGGCGTACCGCTGGTAAGGATAGAAATCGGGTGCCTGAATGTCCTGGTCATACATCGCTTCCAGCATCTCGCCGAAACCTAAAACGAGTAGCGCAAACAACAGCACAAACAACAGCACCTGCCGCGCTCTTTTAGCCTTAGAACTGGAAGTAAACAAATTCAATCGCATTTTCAAACACTCCAAACAGAATTATGGAAAACACAAGCGCCAGACCCAACGCCCACTTGATGGGTTTGGGAGTGCGGGTTTCCGCCGAGAACAAAGGCGTTTTGCGCTCAATGAGTTCGGCGATCATCAGCACAGCCAGAGAAACAATCGCAAACGCCATCTCAACGCGGCCAAGGCCCATGGAACCGAACATGGTTTTCAGCGCTGAAAGGCTGAGCATCTCCCGGCTGACATGGGTAATACCTTGAAACATATAGATGGCTTTATCAAAACTTTCGGCGCGGAAGAAGACAAGGCCAAACAGAAAAACGATAAACGTATATCCAACCTGCAAAAACTTATGTAGCAGCGGTGCCTTGTTCAGCCCCAGCCACTCGGCACTTTTTTGGCGTATATTTTTTGTCATACGCTCGAAGACCAGAAATACGGCTTGTATAACGCCCCAAAGGATAAAGCCCCAATTAGCGCCGTGCCAGAGGCCGCTGATGGCAAAAGTGATGAAGATATTGATATAGGTGCGGATGGTGCCGCGTCGGCTGCCGCCCAAAGGGAAATACACATAGTCCCGAAACCACGAGGACAGCGAGATATGCCAGCGCCGCCACATCTCGGTGATGGATTTTGAAAAAAATGGGCGTTTAAAGTTCTCCATCAAATCGAAGCCCATCACTTTGGCCGCACCGATGGCAATATCTGAATAGCCGCTAAAATCGCCGTAGACTTGGAAAGCGAACATGATGGTGGCGGTCAAAAAAGCGACGCCGTTGTAACTGCCCGGGTTGCCGTATACTGTGTTGACCAGAACCGCCATCCGGTCGGCGATGACGACTTTTTTAAAAAAGCCCCAAGCCATACGTTTTAGACCATAAACCATCCGGTCAAAGTCGAAAGTCTGCTTTTTATAGAACTGCGGCAGAAGATGCGAGCTTCGCTCGATGGGGCCTGCGACCAGCTGAGGGAAAAAGCTGACGTACAGGGCAAAAATACCGAAATGGGTCTCGGGCTCGCGTTTGCCACGATAAACGTCAATGGTGTAACTTAAGGTCTGGAAGGTATAAAACGAAATACCCATGGGGAGGAGCAGGTTGAACTGAGGGGCCTCGTAGGCAACATGCATCGCCGAAAAAAGCGAGCCCAGGGTGACGCTGAAGAAGTTAAAGTATTTAAAGACAAATAAAAGGCCGAGGTTGGTAAAAAGAGAAAGCAGCAGGAACGCTTTGCGCTTGCGTTTTTCGGTTTGTTTCGACATCCAGATGCTGGCGAAGTAGTCGATGATGGTGGAAAGAAAGATTAAGAGAACGTAGGCCGGTTTCCACGCCATGTAGAAATAATAAGACGCGGCGAGCAACAGCACCCAGCGATATTTATGGGGTAAAATAAAATATAAAACGGTGACGACAGGGAAAAATATTAAGAATTCAAATGAATTAAACAGCATGCAGCGCCTCGTACCGATTTATATTTTTTCATCAAAAAAAGCATATCAATGAGATATACTTTTTCCATTATATGCGATTTACTTCGGTATTTCAAGATGGTTAAAATCACTTTAAGCTTAATGGTCCATTAAGGCATACACCTTCTCAATCGTGTTGATATTCCGGCTGGTGAGCGACGTTGTATATTTTCTGCCCAAGGCTTCCTTGCCAAAGGCTGAGCTTAGGGTTTCACCTTTCGGGATCTGCCAGAGAAGGCCGCTTGCCATGGTAACCAATGTTTCATGTACGGCGTGGGGGATGGTCTTAAAATAATGACTTAAGGCGATAATGGCGTTAAGGTCGTCGCAGACTAAAAAGTATTGATGGTAGTCCTCGGGCACCACGCTTTGGCCGGCGCGCTCGGAAATCTCCGTCAACTGAGTGGATGTGCGAAGAAAAATATGCGCATCATATGAAAAGGAGTTGGAAAGTCCACGTTCGATCAAGAGCTTCAGCGCTTTGATGTCCGATTTGGCGCTAAAAACCACATTTCCGGTGCCAAGAACAGTGACGGCATCCAAAAAACCCATCGCCTTAAAGGCTTCGGTTAAGTCCTGCATTTTCATCTTGACGCCGTTTACGTTGATACCGCGTAAAAATGCACAATACTTGGTCATGATTTTCTCCCTAGAGCATGTAATCAATATATATTATAACCCTTTTTTGACATTTTACACTGAATTCTTTATGTGAAATTATAGGTTTATGCCGTCTAGAGCCAATTAAACTGATAAAAATATAGGTTTATTAGATAGATTGATTTTTGCTTACGGTATGGTAGAGCACCGCGACTGAGAATAGACAAACCGCCGTCATCACGGCACCTGTCCGCCAAACACCGGAAATGGACATGCCGGAAATGAGAGCTGCGCCGATGAGGCTGCTGAGCACACCGCCGCCGCGGGCCGCAAAAGAGGTGAGGCTGAGCATGGAGGCGCGGACGCTGTCGGTCACGGACTGGTTGATCAGCGTCTGCTCAAACACGGTCAGCATGCCGATCGTGAGATATATTATGATATACACAGCGGAAAATCCGCCACGAGTCACTTGAAAGGAAAGCAGGGCAATAAAAGTGGTGATAACGAACGCGGACAGAAGATACATCCGCCAGGAGGAGGAAGTGCTTTTGGCTTGGATACGTGTCACCAAAAAACTGCCGACAGCAGTTGCGCCGAATCCGGAGGCGCTGAGGAATCCAAGTAAGACTTGTGCTTTTCCAGCACTGATCTCAGCCAGCCGCGGCTGCCAATAGGTTTCCAGCATAAACTGAACAAAGCCAAAGGCGGCAATGCAAAACAAAATCAGCATCAGAATTTTCCTGCCAAGTAGGGTGCGGCCCATATGCGCGAGATGCGCCCGTATAGGGGGACTTTTTATTCCGATAGGCCGAGATTCTTTTAATATGGACAAGGCAAAAACAAAGAGTACAGCATTAAGTGCGATACGTATAATCAGATGCAGTGAATAGCCTTGAGAAAAAGGAACAAAGCCGCCGGCCAGCGCCCCGGCCATCAATCCGGCAGCCTCACTGACGCGCAAAGTGCCAATGACACCGTGAAGTCTCTGCTCGCCAGATTCGGCCAGCGTTTCCTCAATGATCAGTGCATCCGCGCTTCCCGAGGCAAAAGCGACACCGAGACCCATCAAAAGTAATCCCGCAGCCACGACGGCAAAGGAAGCGGAAAATAAAAGCACAATGCAAGAGGCCGCCGAGAGTAGAACGGAAGTTAAAAAGGCGGTTTTCCTGCCGAAAATATCGGCAAAAACGCCGGTAGGGACTTCGGCGGTAATTACAGCTGCGGCATATATGCCGAAAGCCAGCCCCATGGTCTGCAGAGTACAGCCGTGTGCGATGAACAGCAGGCTCTGTACTGGCAAGATCAGTCCCAGAGAAAAGCTGGTCAGAAAAGCTAAAAGGTTATAGCGTATTTTCATGGATGTCTTCTATATTATAAAGGATCAGGGCATATTCAAACGGATGTGTATCTGCTTTTCGTAGGCTGTTTTCGTCGGTAAAGCGTCTGATCGTGTCATACAGGGTCTCGGCTTGATCTTGCGTCAGGTGGACAACACCGGTCATCAGATCGCCCCAGAACGGTTCGGTTGCCGGGTTATCGTAGCCCTTCGGCATGGTTTTTGTAAAACTATCAAAGACCGAGGCGATCAGATTTTGTGCAACAACATTTCGCTCTGGTTGATGATCGGTCTTTGACATTCCGATGCTGACTGTGGCGGGAACCAGCGCGTAGAAAACGGCAGTGATGCCGTGAATCTGCTCGGTATGATGCTGGGCGACCAAGCCGATGTTTACGAGCTTTAAGAGATGATGCTTGGCGGAGGATGGGGTAATATCCAGTGTATCCGCCAGCTTCTTGGCGGTAACCGGCAAACCGAGAATACCCATGGTGCGCAGGATGCGCTGGCGCAAGGGTTCCATGAAAATCCGTAAGTCCGCTTCGCTGGATAAGGTTATTATTTTCTTTTGCATTTTATATCACTCCTTATCGATTCATAAATTATAACGTAATAATAAATGTTACGTCAAGAGGTTATTTTTCCCCCAACTAATCAGACGAAAGTTACAGAAAGAATTTTAATCCATACCACTCGTACAGGTCTTGAACTCGGCATCCGCGTGTGCTAGGATGAGTCATACAATTACCTTAATTTTGTCTACGTTTATATGAAAGTGAGTATTTTATGCTCGAGCAAAAATCAGCGCTCCCTTATTTCAGCGGCATCGGATTCTCTATCATTTTTGGTTTCTCATTTATGTTTTCGCGCATCGCGCTGCAAACGGCAACCACCTTCCAGCTGGTGGGCATCCGGTTTTTGTTTGCGCTGATCACATTTTTGGTACTGCTTGCGTTGAAAGTTATCAAACTAAACTTAACATGGAAGGATTTTGGAGTCATTCTGCCTCTGGCTGTGTTCCAGCCAGTCATCTACTTTATCGCCGAAACCAAAGGCATAGCGGGTACGTCCGCTTCGCTTTCAGGCATCTTTATGTCGCTTATCCCCATCTTCACGGCGGGACTTTCATTTGTGGTGCTGAAAGAAAAATTGACGCGGCTGCAGATTTTGTTTATTTTGCTGTCACTCGCGGGTGTGGCGCTGATTTCGCTGATGAGTTTCGGCGGCGGGCAGGAGAATATGACGGTTGGTATTTTGTTTCTCATCCTGGCCGTGGTCAGTGCATCGGTATATTCCGTTCTGACAAGAAAACTCACCCGAACCTATCGCCCGATCGAGATCACCTTTGTGATGATCGTGGTGGGGGCGGTGGTGTTTACGTTGACGGGATTGGTTGAATCGTGGACTAAGGGTTATGCCTATTTTGCGCCGCTGGCGGTTCCTTCGTTTGTAATCGCCAGTCTATATTTGGGGGTGCTTTCCTCGGTGGCGGCGTTCTTTTTGATGAACTATACCGGGTCACAGGTGACGGCTTCGCAGAATGCCTTGTTTGCCAACCTCGTTACGGTCATCGCCATCATCGCCGGTGGAGTTTTCTTGAAGGAAAAAATATATACCTATCAAATCATCGGGTCAATATTGATTATTGCAGGCGTTTGGGGCGCCAACGCGTTTGCCGAACGCGCCATACCGCCAAATCGGGATATCCCGATTGCAAAGTAAAGTAACCGCATCAGTTTTAAGAAAGGTTTAATATGGACAAATCTACTTGCCGCATTTCCCCCTATATCACCGGAGTTGGGTACGCACTCATCTTTGGATTCAGCTTTATGGCCTCCAAGGTGGCACTGCGCTATGCATCGCCCTTCCAGATGGTTGGCATCCGCTACGGCATTGCGGCTGTGATGTTGATTCTGCTGTGGGCGGCGGGGGTCATCAAGGTTCGGCTGACCGCTAAACAGCTTTGGATGGTGATACCCATTGCGGTGCTGCAGCCGGTAATATATGCCATTGGCGAAACCTATGGCGTGGCGTATACGTCGTCCTCTATGGCGGGTACGGTGACCGCATCGGTGCCGGTGATGACGGCGTTTCTGGCCGCGATATTGATTAAAGAAAAATTGAACGCCAGGCAGATCATGTTTGTTGTACTTTCTTTCTTGGGGATTATCCTCATCAGCGTTTTTTCGCTGACGCTGGAATCGACCAATATGGCGCTGGGTCTTTTGTTTCTGGGCATGGCCGTGGTGGCCGCTTCCATGTACCATGTCTTGGCACGTAAGGCCACTCAGGTGGTGTCGCCCACTTCGGTCACGTTTGTCATGGTGGTGTTCTCCGGCGTGGTGTTCTCGGGTATCGGGCTGTGGGAATCCGCGATCAAAGGCTATGATTATTTGGCGCCTTTTGCCGAAACCGAATTTATTATCGCTATTCTTTTCTTAAGTGTCTTCACAGTCAATGTCGCGCTTTTCCTTATGACATACACGGTGACGCATATACCGGCTTCACAAAACGCGATGTTTGCCAATCTTGTTACGGTCATCGCCATCATTGCGGGGGCGGTATTTTTAAAAGAGCAGATTCTGCTGTATCAGATCATCGGTTCGGTGATGATTATCGCTGGCGTCTGGGGCGCCAACTATTTTGCGGACAAGTCATAGATATCAAAAAGAATATCAAAGCAATGAAAAAGCCCCGAATTTTCGGGGCTTTGCTGTATCTGCTTTTTTTAGTTGTAGAATTTCGGCCATAATTCGGCAAATACGCCGAGCACCTGATCCAGCTGCTCGGTGGTGTGCGTGGCCGTGTAGGATGTTCTTAAGAGTGCCTGTCCTTTTTCCACGGCCGGGGAGATGACCGGATTGACATATACGCCGTTTTCCAGCAGCATTTTGGTTAAGATAAAGGTTTTTTCATCGTCGTAAGTCATCACAGGGATGATCGCGGTTTTGGATTGGCCAAACGGGATATTCAAACGCTCAAAGCCTTCGCGCATATATTCGGCGTTGGCGGCCAGTTTTTCCACCCGCTCGGGTTCGCTTTCCAAAATCTCCAGCGCTTTTAAGGCCACTGCCGCCGAAACCGGTGTGACCGAAGCCGAGAAGATAAACGGACGGCTGATGTGCTTGACGTATTCGATGACCGAAGCGTCGGCAACCATGTGTCCGCCGAGCGCGGCCAGCGACTTGGAGAACGTGCCCATGATGATATCCACTTCGTTGGTGAGACCAAAGTAATCGGCTGTGCCCTTGCCGGTTTTGCCCAGCATACCCAAGCCGTGCGCATCGTCCACCATCACACGCGCGCCGTATTTTTTGGCGAGCTTCACGATGCCCGGCAGGTCGGCGATGTCGCCGCCCATCGAGAAAACACCATCGGTGATGATGAGCTTGCCCGCTTCGTCCGGAATGCGCTTTAAGACGTCTTCCAGATCAGCCATATCGTTGTGCCGATAGTTCAGTTTTTTGGCGAAAGAAAGCCGGCAGGCGTCGATGATGCTGGCGTGATTTTCGCGGTCGTTGATGATATAGTCGTTGCGCCCTGCCAGCGAGGAGACAATGCCGAGATTGGTCTGAAAACCGGTGCCGAAGGTCAGCGCCGCTTCCTTACCGATGAAACTTGCGAGCTTGTCTTCCAGCTTGACGTGCAGATCCAATGTGCCGTTCAAAAAGCGGGAGCCGGTGCATCCGGTGCCGTATTCGTCCGCCGCGTCCTTGGCAGCTTTAATCATGCGGGGGTCGCACGTGAGACCGAGATAGTTGTTCGATCCGATCATAATGGTCTTTTTGCCCTCAATAATCACTTCGGTGTCCTGCATGGACTCCAGCGGGTGAAAGTAGGGGTATATGCCTTGTGCTTTGACTTCCTGCGGGGCAGTGTAGTCGGTACATTTTTTGAATAAATCCATCCTCTTTTAACGCTCCTTATAAAATATTAATAAATCAGTTTTAAAACAGATAGTTTAAGCCGTGTGGGGAGAATTCTTGAAAGGCCATAAATCAGTTTGTAAGAAAAGCCGACCGTAACACGTACCGGCGGATTCTTTTTCCCCGCGATACGTAAAACCACGCCGGCGACTTTATCCGGTGAATAGCCGTTTTCTTCGTCTTTCTCCATCTGCGCAATAGCCTTTTGGCTTTCGGGCATATAGCTCTCTTCAACTTTTTTGTCCGCCGACATGATGCGCGATGCGGTAAAGCCGGTTTTGGTGTCCCCGGGTTCGACCAGAGAGACCGTGATACCGAATTTTTTGGTTTCCATCCTCAGCGTCTCGGTCAGCGATTCCAGCGCAAACTTTGCGGCTGAATACATGGACTGAAACGGGATGGGAATATAGCCGGCCACCGAGCCGATATTGATGATTTGGCCTTTGCCTTGTGCCCTGAAATGCGGGAGAACAGCCTGAATGACCGACAGTGTGCCAAAGAAGTTGACGTCGAACTGCTTTTTAGCTTCGGATACGGAGACGCCCTCAATGGAGCCCGCGATGCCGTAGCCCGCACAGTTGACCAGAATGTCCAGCCCGCCGGCTTTTTCCAACACAAAATCGACCGCGCGTTTCACGGACTTTTCGTCGGTGGTTTCCAGAGGGATCATGTTGACGGTATCGGAACTGACGGAACTGTCAAGCTCAGCTTTTCGGGATGTGCCAAAAACCAGATGCCCCTTTTTAACAAAAGCTTCGGCGGTAGCCCGGCCGATGCCCGAGGAGGCACCCGTAACGAGTACAATTGAATTTTTCATAAGATATGATTTAAGTATAATTCCTTTCACATATTAGTTTATTAAACCAACATGTTATTCGCTTTATACTATAATTATATGCGTGATTTGTAAAGGGTAATTTAGTAAAAAATGGTGAGTCGTCGCTCATCTCAAGCATAAGAAAAACTGCCCGCTTGCAAGGAGAAATCTGTCAGCTTCCAGCGTTGTGCTTATCCGGAATACAAGTTATAATCAGTAGTAATACAGGGAGAAGAGGGAAATTATGAAAGAAATAGCAATTGATAAAAAACAAAAATGGTTTAGCGTTGGGATGATTGCCGCGGGTGTCCTGTATATGAGCACGTGTGTTCTGGTTGGTATTCATGCGTATGGGATGACGATTATTTGGTATGGTATGTTGGTTTCATCGGCTTTTGGGGTTCTGCTTATTTTGGGTTCGTTATACCTTTGGGGAGAAGATGGAAAACAGCACCCATATATTGAGATGATGATGGTATTGATGGGTTTTTGGGCAGTGATTTCTTTTTTTATGCTCGCAGGCGGGAAATCGTTTTATGTAATTGTACTTATTGCGGCAGTGCTGATGTTGCCGAGTATATATATACAATTTCGACTTTTCAGATATCGGTCTTGGAAAATCGTTACACCGTTAATCGCATCCAGTGCTGCCGCGCTTATCAGCATGATATTTAGAGACAACATGGTGCAAGGCTATACAGAAATTATCCTTAGTGGTTTATGCTTGGTTTTTGCCGGTATAGGTTTTATGAAGACCAAAAGAGGCAAACCGGAACCGCAGCTCGAAACTTGGAAAATAATTAGCATATATGTCTTGGCCGTGGTCGTGATTCTTTCAATATCTATGCTTTTAGGATCTTCAAGAGATGTTGACTACGCCGGGGAAGAGGCCAAAGCAGAAGTGGAAGATTTTCTGGAAAAAAAATTACCCGTTGATGCGCAAAATATTCAGATGCGATACTACGATTGGCCGGGGCTTGAGTACGAAACCTACATCACCTTTGATTTGCCAGAGGCCCAAGCTGAGAGTTGGCTGAGATCGGGTGTTGATACAATCGATGACGATATGAATTGTTTTTATTCTCAGTGGAGTATGCAGGCGAATAGAGGTTGGTATAATGGTAGTGATAAATATGAATGGTACGATTCATATCTGGATTATATGGATGAGTATATTATTCGCATGTATAAAACGAGAACCCGCCGTCCTGACTGGTGGATTGCGTCACTAGAGAATACTGGGTTTAAGTTTAATGACGGCGGTTATAAGGACGATATCCTATTACTTTACTATCGCTTTCCGGAAGAGAACGGTAGGGTGACCCTTTGGATCTATGGCTTGCATGAATAAATATCCTATTCATTCGCCAAATCATTCAGCGCCTGCCCCGTCAGCCGGAAAACGGTCCATTCATCCATTGGCTTGGCACCCAAAGACTTATAAAACCCGATCGAGGGTTCGTTCCAGTCAAGGCACCACCATTCCATGCGCCCGCAGTTTCGTTCCAAGGCCAACCTCGCCAAAAAGGACAGCATAATTTTGCCAAGACCTTTGCCGCGGTATTCGGGGAAGATAAACAGGTCCTCCAAGTAAAGGCCGCTTTGGCCCAAAAACGTGGAGTAATTATGGAAGAACAGGGCAAACCCGACTGGCTTGTCATTGTACTCGCCGAGTATGACTTCGGCATGGCCTTCGTCAAAGATGGATTTTGCCAAGCTTTCGGGGGTGGCCACGACCAAATCCAGCATATGCTCATATTCGGCCAGCGCCTTGATAAACGATAAAATCGTCGGCGTATCGCTGCGCTCGGCAAAGCGGATGAAAAAGTTCGGGTCTTGGGTGGCGTGTTTTTCGGGCATACTCGGTGTCCTTTTTTTATCTGGTGTAGTTATTTTTGATATTACTTGCGAGTATAAAGGTTTTTTAAACCGTCGTCAAATTGTAAGGTTAAAAAGACGAGGGTATAAAAACGAAACGCTTCTATCTGTTGTCAAAATCGACATGATAAGATATGATGTATGAAGTAAAACTTAAATAAGACATAAAGAGGAAAACATCTTTGAATCAGGAATTAAACGACAGACAGGAAATCCTAGAAAAGGTAAAAGCCTATACAAATCATCATCTGCTAAAAGCGGAGGATTTTAAGCCCGGTGATCGTATTCCCTATGCGGCACGGGTGTTTGATGAAGAGGAACTGACCGCGCTGGTGGACACGTCGCTGGATTTTTGGCTGACAGCCGGAGAAAAGGTGGCGGCTTTTGAAGCCGATCTTGCGGCTTATCTTGGTGTAAAATACGCGGCATTTGTCAATTCAGGGTCTTCGGCCAACCTGTTGGCGTTTGGGGCGCTTTGCTCTCCGCGGCTTGGCGCGCGCAGGATACTGCCCGGTGATGAGGTCATCACGGTGGCGGCGGGTTTTCCCACCACCATTACGCCCATCATCCAATACGGTGCAGTGCCGGTGTTTGTAGATGTCGCTCTGCCGCAGTACAATGTGGACGTTGATGCGCTGGAAAAAGCGGTGGGGAAAAAGACCAAAGCGGTTTTTTTGGCGCATACCATGGGCAATCCGTTTGACGTGGCAAAGGTCAAGGGAATCTGTGATCAGCACGGTCTCTGGCTGATTGAAGACAATTGCGACAGTTTGGGCGCAGAAGTGCTGGTGGACGGCGAAATGATAAAGACGGGAACTGTCGGCGATATCGGCACATCCAGCTTCTATCCGCCGCACCACATGACCACCGGCGAGGGCGGAGCACTATACACCAGCAATCTTGAGCTTTTCAGGATTATCGAATCGTTGAAAGACTGGGGACGGGATTGTCACTGCAAGACCGGCGAGGATAACTTGTGCGGGAACCGCTTTACCGGCCAATATGGCGAACTGCCTTATGGATATGACCACAAATATGTGTTTTCACAATTTGGATATAATTTAAAAGCCACCGAAATGCAGGCGGCCATCGGCATTGCCCAGCTTAAAAAGCTGCCGGGATTTGTGAAAAAGCGGCGGGAAAACTGGCAGACACTCTATCAGGGGCTAAAACCGCTGGAAAGCGCTTTGCTCTTGCCCGAAACGCTGCCGAATTCCGTGCATTCGCCTTTTGGCTTTATTCTGTCGGTTAAGCCGGGAGCGGGATTTGACCGCGCCGGCATCACAGCATATTTGGAAGAAAAGAATATCCAGACACGTACGCTGTTCGCGGGCAATATCGTAAAGCACCCCTGCTTTGATGAGATGCGCAAAGAAAAACGCGGTTACCGTGTGGTGGGTGAGATGACTGGGACCGATGAAATTATGTTCAATACGTTCTGGATCGGCGTTTATCCGGGACTGTCGGATGCACAAATTGACTTTATGATTAAAACAATAACGGAGTATGTGACAGCGAATGAGTAAAAAATATACCTGCCTGTTTTTCGACTTGGATGGTACCTTGGCCGATTCGGAGGCGGGAATCTTACGGAGTATGCAGTACGCGATCAAAGAATTAGAATTGCCTGCGCGCTCGGATGATGCGCTTCGGGTACATGTCGGGGCCCCCTTGCGTGAGATGTTTGAAGATGAGTTCGGGATTTCAATCGAGCAGGCAGAGGAAGCTGTTAAGGTGTTCCGGAGCTATTATGTTCCGAATGAAGCGGACAAGCACCCGCCGTTTGACGGAGTGGCCGATCTTTTGGGTGACTTAAAAAAAGCGGGGAGGCACTTAGCGCTCGCCACCAGCAAACCGACGCTGATGGCCGAAAAAGTGCTGAAAGGCTTTGGCATGTATGATCTTTTCGATGTGATTTATGGTAGCAATCTTGATAATTCGCGTGCGAGTAAAACCGAGGTTTTAGCGGACGCGATTGAAGCCATGACAACGCTGACGGGTATGGGGAAAGAAGACATGCTGATGATTGGTGATAAGCACTACGACGTGGAGGCGGCTCGAACGCTGGGGCTGGATGTTATGGGTGTTTTATACGGTTACGGCACCAAGGCCGAGATGGAAGCCTGCCGCCCAACTTATACGGTAAAGACGGTGCAGGATTTGCGGATGTTTCTGCTGAAAGAATATTAAAGCATAAAAAAGAGGATGAAGGATGAAAAAGATTTCGGTGGTCACAGCTTGTTACAACGAGCATGAAAACGTGGCGGCGCTGGTGGACGCGGTGGGGGCGGTTTTTAAAACACTCCCGGAGTATGATTACGAGCATATTTTTATCGATAATGATTCTGAGGACAATACTGTAGAGATATTGAAAGAAATCTGCAAAAACAACCCCCACGTTAAAGTCATCGTCAATTCAAGGAACTTCGGCCATATCCGATCACCTTTTTATGGACTGATTCAGGCCGAAGGCGATGCAGTGCTGTCCTTAGTGGCAGACTTTCAGGACCCGCCCGAACTTATCCCCGAATTTATCGAAAAATGGGAGCAGGGTAACCCCATCGTGGTCGGAATCAAAAAAAGCAGCCGCGAGAAAAAAGGTATGTTTGCCTTGCGGAAAATTTATTACCGGTTGGTGCGAAGTCTCTCTGAGGTGGATCTTCTGGACGGCTTCACCGGCTTTGGATTGTATGACCAAAAGATTATTAAGATATTAAGAGAGATCGACGACCCGTACCCTTACTTTCGCGGGTTGATTTGCGAGCTGGGGTTTGACCGTGCCGAGGTGGCTTACGAGCAGCCGGTGCGCAAAGCGGGCAGAACCAAAAACAATTTCTTTTCACTCTTTGATATGGCCATGACCGGTTTTACTTCCACATCCAAAGTGCCTATGCGCATTGCGACACTCAGCGGCTTTATGATGTCGCTTTTGAGTCTGATTGTGATGGTAATGTACATTGTGCTAAAGATTATGCATTGGAAAAAATTTACGGCCGGCACCGCGCCCATTCTTATCGGTGTGTTTTTCTTTGCGTCGGTACAGCTTTTCTTCATCGGGGTGCTGGGTGAATATATTGCGGCCATTAACACGCGGGTCATCGCGCGGCCGCTGGTCATTGAAAAAGAGCGAATCAATTTTGGCAAAGGGAAAGATCAATGAGCATCAGAACAGCGGACTATATTGCCGAATTTTTAGCGGAAAAAGGGGTCAGGCACGTTTTCACCGTGACAGGCGGCGGGGCGATGCACCTGAACAACGCATTTGGTAAGAATAAAGATTTAACGTGTGTTTATTTTCACCACGAACAGGCTTGTGCCATCGCGGCTGAAGGATACGCGCGCCTAACGGGCATTCCGGTGGCCGTCTGCGTCACATCCGGCCCGGGGGGTACCAATGCTCTAACCGGTGTGATGGGGGCCTATCTCGATTCCATCCCTATGTTTGTAATTTCGGGTCAGGTGAAATACAGCACCACCGTGGCGGCGACAGGGCTGCATTTACGCCAGTTTGGCGATCAGGAATACCCTATCGTCAAGTCGGCAAGGCGCATGACCAAATATGCTAAGATGATTACCGATGCTTCGGACATCAAAAAGATGATGCAAAAAGCGTGGCGCAAGATGGTCGAAGGCCGAAAAGGGCCGGTTTGGCTGGATGTGCCCTTAAACATTCAGGGCGAGAATATTGCAGAAGAAAGTTTAATCGGCGAAGAAAAATGGCCGAAAGTCTATGCGGCCGATGATGCGGATATCGAAGCATTGGTGGAAAAGCTGAAAAGTGCCGAAAGGCCGATTATATTGGCGGGCACAGGCATCCGACTTGCGGGCATGCATGCCGAGTTTTTAAAACTGGTGGAACACCTTGGTGCTCCTGTAGCTACGGCGTGGAACGCGCATGATGTGCTGCCGGATGATCATCCGCTGTACGCGGGCAGGCCGGGCACGGTGGGCGACCGAGCGGGAAATCTGGCTTTGCAGAAATCCGACTTCATGCTGGTGCTGGGATGCCGTATGAACATCCGACAGATTAGTTATAATTATGAAGAATTTGCACCGGATACGTTTAAGGCGGTAGTGGATATTGACGCTGTCGAGCTTAAAAAGCCCAGTGTTAACATTGATCTGCCTATCCATGCAGACCTTTCCAGTGTAGTGGATAAACTGCTGGCGCATGAGATTGCGCTGAAATCGGATATCGAGGAATGGGTCGAATGGTGCCAAAAGACGCGGGCGCGCTATCCGATTCCGACCTGGTCACAGATGAACGATCCGGAAGGCCTTAATGTCTATCACTTTATGGGCACGCTGTTTAACCGTCTGCCCGAAGACGCCAATATCATCGCCTCCAACGGCTCGGCTTGTGTCTGCGGCTTTCAGGCGGCAGTCATCAAGAAAAAAACACGGCTGTTTACTAATTCGGGGTGTGCGGCCATGGGCTATGGACTGCCCGCGGCCATCGGGGCGGCCTTAAGCCCGCATGAGGGCCCGATCATATGCTTGGAGGGCGATGGCAGTTTGCAGATGAATATTCAGGAACTGCAGACCGTGAAGCACTATGGTCTGCCGATTAAACTGTTTGTTATCAACAACAGCGGCTATCAATCCATCCGACAGACACAAACCAATATTTTTTCCGCTGACCCGATGTACGGCGTGGACGCCAAAAGCGGCGTCAGCTTTCCGAACTTGGGGAAAATTGCGGATGCGTATGGTTTGATGTATTTAAGAATTGATCAGCGGGATAATATGGAAGCGGCGATCGATATGGCGCTTGCCATCGACGCACCCGTGGTGGTCGAGGTGGTGGTCACGGTGAGTCAGGCGTTTGAGCCTAAACTTGCGGCGCTTCGGCGTCCGGACGGCAGTATCTACTCGCCGCCGCCGTATGATCTGTCACCGCCGCTGAGCGACGCGGAGCTGAAAGAAGTGTTGGGCATCGAAAGAAAGAAAGGATAAATCCATGAAAGTTGTGATTCTAGCCGGTGGATTCGGAACGCGAATCAGTGAAGAATCCGAACTGCGGCCAAAACCGATGGTAACCATCGGCGGCAAACCGATTCTTTGGCATATCATGAAAACATATTCGCATTTCGGGCACAACGACTTTGTTATCTGCCTTGGGTATAAGGGCGATATCATACGAGAATATTTTAATAACCTCATGCTCTATTCGTCGGATGTCACCATCGACTATACCGATGGAGGCAGTATGCATACGCACAAGCATTGGTCTGAGCCTTGGAAGGTTTCGCTGATTGAGACCGGGCGCGATACGATGACCGGTGGGCGTGTGAAACGTATTGAGAAATTTATTGAGGATGACACTTTCCTTTTGACCTACGGGGATGGGGTATCCGATGTGAATATCAATGAAACTATCGCGTTGCATCAAAAAACCGATGCGGCCGTCACTGTAACCGCGGTGCGGTTAAAGCCCCGGTTCGGCGCGCTGGATATCGACGGGCGCGGCGTAGTCACCCGATTTAAGGAAAAGGACATCATGGATGAAAGCTGGATCAACGGCGGGTTCATGGTGGCGGACAAAGACGTGTTTTCGTACTTAAACGGAGATGCTGATGTGTTTGAAGGCGACCCGATGAACCGCATGGTGGCGGACGGAAAAGTGGTGGCTTATCAGCACGAAGGTTTCTGGCAGCCCATGGACACCTTGCGCGAACGGCAGGAACTGGAACGTATGTGGGCGACGGGTGATGCGCCATGGAAGCTTTGGGAGGATCGATGAACGGGACATTTTGGCAGGGTAAGAGCGTCTTTGTGACGGGACATACCGGGTTTAAAGGCGCATGGCTTTGTTTTTGGCTAAATCGGATGGGAGCAAAAGTCACCGGATTTTCAGACCGCATCCCCACCCAGCCTTCGGCTTTCACGGCGATGAATTTGGCCGAAAGCATCACGGATATCCGCGGAGACGTGCGAGACCTGGAAGCACTGAAACAAGCGCTTAATCAGACGAGCCCGGAGATTGTATTGCATCTGGCGGCACAGCCGCTGGTGATTCCCGGTTTTGAAGACCCTGCGGGCACCTACAGCACCAATGTGATGGGCACCGTGAACCTCTTAGAAGCGGTGCGGCAAAACGGCGGCGTGAAAGCTTGTGTGATCGTCACTTCGGATAAGGTCTATAAAAATAAAGAGAAAAAACAAGGATACAGCGAGAGCGACGAAATCGGCGGCGACGACCCATACGCGGGCTCCAAGGCTTGCGCCGAACTGGTGGTGGTGACCTACCGGAATGCTTTTTTAAACGGGATAACGCCCGTGGCATCGGCCAGGGCGGGCAATGTCATTGGTGGGGGCGATTGGGCGCCTTACCGGCTTTTGCCGGATATTATCGACGCATTGAACCAGAAAAAACCGTTGGATATTAGAAGACCCAAAGCGGTGCGCCCGTGGCAGCACGTTTTGGAGCCATTGAGCGGATATTTACTTTTGGCGGAAAAGCTATATACCGGAGGACAGGGCTTTGCCGGAGGATATAACTTTGGCCCTAAAAGAAGCGACTGCCGGCCGGTGGGCGACGTGGTGGATGCAGCCAGCCGCGCCTGGGGCGGGAACCCGAAGATCAATATGGCCAACAGCGACTATCATGAAACCAGTTTGCTGCTTTTAAAAACCGGCAAGGCAAAAAAAGAGCTGGGATGGGAGCCGATGCTTTCGCTGGATGACGCGATTACATGGACGGTTGCCTGGTATAAAGCATTTTACAGCGGCGAGGATATGACGGCCGTGACAGCCCATCAGATTGATATGTTTTCTGAAAAAGAGGAAAGGTAACGGATGAAAATACAAGTATTGGACTGTACGCTTCGCGATGGCGGCTTTGTGAATGATTGGCAGTTCGGGCATATGAGCATCATCAACATCTACCTTCGACTTGCGGAAGCGGGAGTGGAGATTCTAGAGCTTGGTTTTTTGCACGATCAATCGGTTTTCGATATCAACCGTTCCATGCAGCCGACCACCGAGGACTTTAACCGTGTCTTTGATATTGCACCCAAAAACACACCCGTGCTGACCGGTATGGTGATTTTGGGAGAATGCAGGATAGAGAATATCGGGCCCGCAGAGAACAGTATTTTGGATGCGATTCGCGTGGTCTTTAAAAAGCAGGATATTGACGAGGGAATTGCATACTGTAAGGGTGTCATTGAACGCGGTTATACGCTGTTTGTTCAGCCCGCGTCCGTGACCGATTATTCGCTCGAAGAATTAGCCGATTTAGCCGAGCGGCTGAACGCGCTCTCGCCGTACGCGGTGTATATTGTGGACACCTATGGCCTAATGCAGAAGCAAAACCTGTTGGACACTTTCGAAGTACTACACCGAACGCTAAAAAGCGATATCGCCATCGGCTATCATGCGCACAACAACTTCAATCTGGCTTACGCCAACGCCACCGAGCTGTTGCAGTTAAACCCAGATCGGGATATCATTCTGGACGGCACGGTATATGGCATGGGCAAAGGGGCGGGAAACGCCAACACCGAGCTTTTGGCTTACTCGCTGAATAACGATTATGGGAAAAATTATGATATGTCTCAAGTTTTGGAGATTATCAATCTTGAGATACTCGCATTAAAACAGAAATTCGACTGGGGATACTCTTTTTCCAAGTTCCTTTCGGCGGCGGGGCAGTGTCACCCGAAATATGTAGATTTTCTGGTGGGCAAGAACACCCTGCCGGTCAAAGCGATCAACGCGATTTTGTCTGAAATACCTAAGGAAACCAAAACCCTGTTTGATAAAACACTGATCGAACAGCTTTATGACACATATCTTTTGCAAAACTCTTCGGCGGACGACGGCTTCGCCCGATTGAAAAAAGATATTGACGGCCGGGATGTGCTGATTCTTTGCCCGGGCAGCAGCCTTGCTTTGCACAAAGCGGCGATTGAGGAATATATAAGCGAAAACCATCCGGTGGTGGTCTCAGCAAACTTTTTCTCGCGTGAATACGCCTGCGACTACATCATGGTTTCCAATGCCAAGCGATTTGGCCAGATGATTTACTACCTCAAAAAAGGCAAAGGAGAAAACCGAATCATCACCACGACCAATGTCAGCGGGGTGGAAACCAAAGTGGATTATATGCTGAATGCGGAAGCGCTGAAGTTTGAACCCGAAGTCATTCGGTTTAATTCGGCGTTGATTATGATCAAAGTGCTGGCCGAGCTGGGGCATAAACATGTGACACTGGCGGGTTTTGATGGATATCCCTCGGGAACTACGCACAAAGCCGCTTATCTGGCGCAGGATTTTGCGTTTGATAAGCCGGTGGAAGGAGACGCGATCAACGCGGCGGTCAACGGAGCGCTGATTGAACTGAAACAAAAAATCGATATTCATCTGCTTACACCTTCGGTGTATGATATTAAATAAGCAAAATGAAGCTCGGTGCGATGCATCGGGCTTTTTTCGTTTGGCGGGACGAAAACAGGTGTGATAAAATCACATTATCAGGGAGCATCAAAAAGGTATACTTCTATTATATAAAGGGATAACGATATGATAAACGAAAACGACAGACAACAAAAATATAACAAAAGCGTGATGGTCATCTTTGGGGCCACTGGTGATTTGACGCACAAAAAGCTGATGCCCGCGCTCTATAATCTTTTAAAGCGAAATCTCCTGCCTGAGGGTTTTCGCATCATTGCGGTCGGCCGAAGGGAAAAGACCAGCGAAAGCTATATGCAGGAAATAGAAGAAAGTATTAAAAACAATATCTATGGCGACATAAAACCAGAAATATGCGAAGCGCTAGCCAAAAGCGTGACTTACCACCGCCAGGATTTTGCCGAGGATGAGGGATATACGAAACTCAAAAAAGCCATTGGTGAAAAAGCCAATGTGATGTATTATCTGGCTGTGGCGCCGCAGGCGTTTGAAGTGATTATCGGCAAGCTGCATCAGCATAATATGCATATGAATCATGATGGTTGGCGGCGGGTAGTGATTGAAAAACCATTCGGCGCAGACCTTAAGACCGCCGAATACTTAAATGAGAAAATCAACGCAGTATTTCCCGAAAAGGATATTTACCGCATCGATCATTATCTCGGTAAGGAGATGCTGCAAAACATCATCATCTTAAGGTTTGCTAACGCCATCTTTGAGCCGATATGGAACAAAAACTATATCGACAATATTCAGATTACTTCCTCCGAGGACATTGGTGTGGGTGCTCGGGGCGGGTATTATGAGCACTCGGGTGCGCTTCGTGATATGCTGCAGAATCATCTTTTACAGCTGCTAAGCCTCACGGTCATGGAACCGCCGAGAAGCCTTTCAGAGAGCGATATACGCATTGAAAAATTGAAGGTGCTACGCAGCCTCAACGACCGACTGGACAGCATTGAGACCGTACGCGGTCAGTACGGTGCGGGACTGGTGAATGGCAAAGCCATCCCTGCGTACCGTGAGCAGGAGAAGATCAGCCCGCAAAGTGATGTGGAAACCTTTGTTGCCACCAAGATGTACTTAAACACCGGCCGTTGGCAGGGCGTGCCCATCTATATCCGCACCGGCAAGGCGCTGAAAGAAAAGACCACCGAAGTGGTGATTGAGTTTAAAGAAACCCCCTACAGCCACTACTTCCCCGAGCAGACCTTAAAGCCAAACCTTTTGGTCATCAAGATTCAGCCCGAAGAGGGCATGGTGGTGCGATTTTGCGCCAAAAACCCGGGCGCGTTGAATCAGGTGGTGCCGGTGGGCATGGACTTTTGTCAGAACTGTCAGACCGGAGTCAATTCACCCGAAGCCTATGAGCGGCTTTTGCACGACGTGATAAGGGGTGATGCTACTCTATTTACCCGCTGGGAGGAAGTGGAGGCGTCCTGGATATTCGCCGATCGTATTAAAGCGGAGTGGGACAAACAAAGGCCGGATTTCCCCAATTATACACCGGGGTCTTGGGGGCCTAAGGCGGCGGATGAGCTTTTGGCCAAAGACAGCAGACGGTGGTGGGTCAGCCAGACAGGAGAGATTTAAAGATGATTGATATTTCGATGCCGATTACCGAGACGATGCAGGTTTATAAAAACAAGCCGGAAAAGAAACCGAAGATTACGGCAATCGCCACGCATGACCAAAACGGGATGCACGAAAGCGAGATTCACATGAATCTGCATACCGGAACGCATATGGACGCGCCGCTGCATATGGTGGCGGGCGGCAAGACGATGAAAGACACATCGATTGAAAAGTTGGTTTCGCCCTGCCGGGTGGTGGACGTCACCGGGGTCATCAGCGGTATTACAGAAGACGACTTGAAAGATCAGGGGATTCAGCGCGGAGACTTTGTGCTTCTGAAAACCAAAAACTCATTTTCGGAAGATTTTGATTTTGAGTTTATCTATCTCGAGCGCACCGGAGCGGCGTATCTGGCTGAACTTGGTATCAAAGGTGTGGGCATTGACGGCCTTGGCATTGAGCGCGCGCAAAGCGATTACGCCACGCACAGAACACTGCTTGGGGCGGATATCCCGATTATCGAAGGATTGCGGCTGAAGGATGTATCCGCAGGCGAGTACATTCTGGTGGCATTGCCCATCAGCATCCCCGAAGCTGAGGCTTCGCCGGTACGTGCAGTATTGCTGGAAAAAGGCGAATTGATATAGAATGTGACGGATAAGTTAGCAAAAACTAACCGATTTAATCAAATTGACATATTTGTTTCGATGTTCTTCATGGTTTCGCTATAGTTTATTCTAAAAAAGCGTTTATCCTTGAAAACACAGGATATGGGAGGAATTTTTATGACAGGATTGGAAGCATTGATCGGCAATGAAGTGACGCTCATCACCGTTTTTCTGGCGGGTGTGATATCGTTTTTGTCGCCCTGCATTGTGCCCCTTCTGCCAGTCTATTTTTCAACGCTGGCGGGCAACCGGATTGTGGAGGACGAAAAGGGCAATAAGCGCTATGACGCGTCGCTGATTGTTAAGACGCTGCTGTTTATACTTGGGATATCCACAACCTTCATCGCGCTCGGCTTCGGTGCGGGATTCTTCGGTTCGCTGTTCCTAAATCGGACATTTCTCATCGTCATGGGCATCGTGGTCATCATTATGGGAATTTTCCAGACCGGATTAATCAAGCTGAAATTTATGCAGCGGGAAGCCAAACTTGATTTAAAGCGTTCCAAAACCGGCGACTATCTGGGCGCGCTGCTTTTAGGCCTGGCGTTCAGCTTTGGCTGGACCCCATGCATCGGCCCTATCCTTGGCTCGGTTCTGGTCATCGCGGCTTCGGGAACGCCCCTGTATGGCGCGGCGTTGATGGCGGTTTATACGCTGGGTCTGGCACTGCCATTTTTGATCATTGCGGTGTTTGCAAACTTTCTGCTTTCCCGCATCAAGAAACTCAACAAATATATGCCAATCATTAAGATTATCGGCGGGATTATCATCATTATCATGGGAGTACTACTGCTGACCGGAAAGCTCAATGTGCTGACGGCAGCGTTGATGTAATCAGAAAAAAAGAGGAGAATAAGCATATGAAAAAGAAATTATTAGTTGTGATGGGTGTGGTTCTCAGTTTGGCGCTGCTGGTAACGGCGTGTGCTCCGGCTGCGGCCGCCACCGAGACCACAACCGAAAAGAGTACTGAAACAACAGAAGCGGCGGATATGGAAGAAGCCACAGAAACGGAAGGAACAACCATTATGCTATATGATTATGCAGGCGATCCGGTGGATATCTTTGCGGACGGTAAACCGGTATATTTAAAAGCGTGGGCGTCCTGGTGTCCGTCCTGCCTGGCGGGATTAGGTGAGCTGGATGCACTGATGGCCGAAGAACACGACTATAAAGTGGTGACCATTGTGGCACCCGGTGTTTTTGGCGAAAAATCCGAGGATGAGTTTAAGCACTGGCTGGCCGGCATTGCAAGCGATTACCCGAACGTGGACGTGTTGTTTGACCGGGATGCGGATATGATGTATGCGCTTGGTATTCAGGCTTTTCCGACATCCTTCTACTTTAATGGACAAGGCAATGTGGCGAATATGCGCATCGGGCACAATGACAATGAATATATCAACAGCACGATGGCATCCATAGAATAGTGCAAAAAAACAATTGAATAGAGGAGGAAGCGGCGATGAAACAAAAAGCCTTAGCGACGGTGATGGTTTTGTTAACGGCAGTTCTACTGGCGGCGTGTACTCCAAGCGAAGCGTCCGAAAAAGAACCGGACGCGGCAGTGAATGGAGAATCGGTGGTGATTGAGGTGAGCAATTTACGGGATATCTATTTGGCCGGAGGGTGTTTCTGGGGTGTCGAGGAGTTTTTCTCACGCATACCCGGCGTTTATGATGTGGTTTCGGGTTATGCCAATGGCGATGAAACCGTACAGGATCCATCTTATCAGGATGTAATTGCGGGGTCTGGGCACGCGGAAACTGTGCATATCCGTTATGACCCAAAAATTGTTGATTTGCAGACACTGCTGATCTACTATTTTCGCATCATCGACCCGGTTTCGGTCAATCAACAGGGAAATGATCGCGGTATCCAATATCGGACCGGAATTTATTATACAAACGAGAGTGACGTGCCAGTGATCGAAGCGGTGCGGGATCATGAGCAGGAAAAGTATGACCAGAATTTTGCGGTGGAAGTTGAACCTTTACAGAACTTCTTTGAAGCGGAAGATTATCATCAGGATTATCTGCAAAAGAACCCGAACGGGTACTGCCATATTAATTTCAGCCACTTAAAAGACCCGATTGAGAAAATAGCGCTCGGCGGTTCAAGCTATGAGGACGGCATCGTGTTGATCGATCCTGCTGATTACGTAAAACCGAGTGAAGCGGAGATTCGGTCGATGCTGACCGACGAGCAGTATTATGTCACACAAAAAGCAGGTACCGAAGCGTCATTCGGTAATGAATACTACGACAATCATGAAGCAGGCATCTACGTGGATATCGTAACCGGTGAGCCCTTATTCGCTTCGGTAGATAAATATGACTCCATGTGCGGTTGGCCGAGCTTTGTCAAACCCATCAGTCCGGATGTGGTAAACTATGCCGAGGACACAAGTTATGGCATGAGTAGAATTGAAGTGCGAAGCCGCGTGGGCAACAGTCACCTTGGCCATGTGTTTGATGACGGGCCGCGGGACCGTGGCGGGAAACGCTATTGTATCAATTCAGCGTCCATTCGGTTTATCCCAAAAGCCGATATGGATGGCGAAGGGTATGGATACCTTTTACCGCTTGCGATCGCTTACTAGATTAACGTATAATATCAAGGTGCTTTTGATAAGGCACCTTGATTTTTGTGTAGAGGAGAAAAATGACTTTGAGTATTCTGGAAGCGGGGATGCTGGTGTGTTTTGGCTTGGCCTGGCCGGTCTCCATCTATAAATCCTTTACCAGCCGAACCAACAAGGGTAAAAGCATCGGTTTTTTGCTGGTGATTTGGATTGGATATGTCTTTGGGATTTTAAATAAAGTGCTGGGGCATATGGACTGGGTTATCTGGCTTTATGGGCTGAATCTTTTAATGGTTAGTATAGACGCGATATTGTATATGCGAAACAGTCGGCTGGAAAAACGGTAAAGCTAAAAAAAGGAGTGAAGAATCACTCCTTTTCATATTGTTTTGGCTGCAAATGATTCTATGTGTGCTCGACCTTGCCGGGGAGGTTAAACTGGCGCAGTTTAAATGCAACGCCGCTGGCGGCCAACGCAAAAGCCGGGATAATCAGCCAGAAAGCGAGCAGAGAGATATGCTCAATCAAAATACCGGAAGCGTAGAGCGTGACCATACGCACGCCCGCTGAGACATTGTTCATCAGCGTGCTGACGCGTCCTCGGTGGCTGATGGGTGTGTGGTTGGTTTCATAAGCGATGTAATTGACCACCCACATGGCTTCGCCGCAGGACCAGATAAAAGCCGCCAGATAGAACAGCCAAGTGGCATGGATAAATCCGTACATGGCACAGCCGAGCGCCATGGCAAAACCGCTTAATATCAGACCGATGCTGGAATCGCGGTGCTCCATCAAGCGCGTGATAAAGGGCGTGATGACTGTGACGGTTACACCATTGATGGTCATCATTACAGCAAAGACGATGGGGCCGGAGACAACGCCTTTTACGATGTCGGTGGTGGCGGGCAAACCGAAGTTGAACTGACAAAACGGCACAGTAAACAGAGCCGAGAAGATCATAAGAAACATCAGCTCGGGCTTTTGGCACAGCACGCGGAAGGCACTGCCGTCCATCTTGCGCTCTCCCGCTACATCATGCGTGTCAATCTGATGCTGAGACGGTTTAGTCTCCTTGACAAACAGTAAGATGAGAAGTGCAAACAGCATGGTGGTCAGACCGTCGCCGAGATATAGGATGTTGACATTGATGGTATATAGATACGCGCCGACGGCAGGCCCAAACGAGAACCCGACATTGAGCATAATATACCAAAGCGACAGTGCTTCTTTGCGCTGATCCTGCGTGGTGAGATCCACCAGCATCACGCGCGCCGCTGGACGGCTGATACCCGAAAAAACGTTGGCGACAATAACGAAAGCCACAAACATATATTTGCCGGAAAAAGGCAGAAGCGCAAACATCAGCCCGGACAAAAACATGAAGATGATAAAAGTCCGTCTGCGTCCCCAGCGATCCACTAATTGACCCGAAATCAGCTGGCCAAGCATGGTGGCCACCACAAACGAGGACAGAATGGCTGAAGACTGGGCATAGGTAAACCCATAATCCGACGCCAGGAAAACGAACAGCGGATAAACATAGGAACCCAGATTGGTTAGAAAAATGCCAAGGCAGAGGATATGGACGTCTCTTGGCAGGTTAAGGTACTTCTTTAGCATTTCAGCCTCTCCTCTCTTCATTTTGGATTAATGTATAGTTTTGCCATTATAACAGGAAGCGCACCGCCAGACAAGTTACAATATCTTTAAATCTCATTAAAAAAATATTGCGGCAATGAAAGTCTTGACCGAAGCGGCAAACGTAGGTATAATATCAAAAGTGACACGGGGGATTAGCTCAGTTGGCTAGAGTGCTTGACTGGCAGTCAAGAGGTCACCGGTTCGAATCCGGTATTCTCCACCACCAGCTCGAAACTGGAGACAAAGACGCGCATTGATACAGTTGTGCGTCTTTTTATTTTTTTACGAAAAAGCTGAGTTCGAATTGTGTTTGACTACTATATTGTAAAATGGGCTCTGTTTTTAAGGCTTTTTTAATTTTTGTGTAATTTCGCGCACTCCTATTACACAAATTTAATTAATCAATATGGCAGAGACAAGGAAATAAACAAGACTGTTAAATTAACATCCTTGAGATGTTTATTCCTGTGCAGATTATGGCCGAAAAATATATCCGGTCATCGACATATAACCCATCATCACCGATTCGTTAAAGATTTCCACCTCATCGTCCTTGCTGGCGGCACCGAGCGCGTATAAAAGCGGGTCGAAGTGGTCGGTTGTGGGGACGGAAAGCCTTGCAGGCTCGCCCAAATCGCGATAATTGATGATCGCGTCAAAGTTCTTGTTTAAGATACTGTCCCGAATATATGCATCAAATTTGACACAATCAGGATGTCCGGAATTCATATCAAAGCGTACCATGCGAAGATTATGCACGATGTTTCCACTGGCGATGATCAGCACATCCTCATCTCGGAAGGAAGAAAGCGCCTGTCCGATCTTGAATTTTACATCGGGCTCAAGATCGCGGTTGACGCTGAGCTGTACAACGGGGATGGTTTTGTCCGGGTACATATGATTTAAAACTGACCATGCGCCATGGTCCAGACCCCAATCGTTATTGACGGATACATCGTCACCAAGTGCAGTTAACACTTTTTTGGTTAAGGCGCTATCGCCTTTCACCTGATAGCCGACTTGATAGAGCGCTTCGGGGAAACCGTACATGTCATTAATAATTCTTGGACTTTCGGCATCCTGTACAAACGTCCCGTGCGTGAACCAATGCGCGGAGATCATCAGAATGCTTTTTGGCCGGATACTGCGTCCGAGTGCATTCCAAGAGCGGGTATAGACATTATCTTCAATAGCGTTCATAGGGGAACCGTGCCCCACAAAAATCACAGGCAGTCTCACAAAAATCACTCCTTATAGACACAACTTGGTAGAGTTATCATATCAAAAATAAATCAATAAAACAACTTGTCCAAATTCACATTTGAGGGCTTTAAGCCTACCAAAATGCGACGCCGCTTGTATTAATCTGCCACGGAATGATACAATTTACCTACCAAACGTTAGGTAGGTATGAATATGACATATTCAAATAGTCAAAAACGAATCATGGAAGCCGCCAAGGCAATCTATGTGGAAAAAGGGTATGAGGGGACATCGATGAATGCCATTGCACTAAAAATCGGCATTCGGAAGCCTTCTTTATACGCGCATTTTTCGAGTAAAGAAATGCTGTTTAAAGCGATATTTACTGAAATTATGCAGGACCATTTGCGAATTTTGAATGAGATGTTGGAAATGTTAAAGGGTCAATCGGTGAAAGCCGATCTATATCATTTAATTGAAAAATATACGGCATACTGCAGTGTATCCAAAGACATGGATGTATGGACCAGAAGCTACTATTTTCCACCGGCATCGTTAAAAGAATGGCTGCAAAACCGAACACACAGCATTGAGATGATAATACGAAAAAAAATGGTACAGCTTATTAAAAAAGGGCAGCAAGAAGGTTTGATTCAAGAATTTCATCCTGTGCAAGTCATGAATGTTTTTTATCATTTTATGCTGGGTTATGTGCTGTCCTATACCGAATATGAGTTTAAAACCATCGAAAGCGAAATTCATTTTGGGTTTGAACGGATTTGGAAGAGCATTGCGGTCACCGAAGAAAGGGAGGATTGAATCATGGATAAATTAAGAATATTAGCAGAGAAAAAGGGCATTAAACTCAGTCAAATCGGGTTTGGGTGCTGGGCTATCGGCGGGGAGTTTTATCTGGACGGGAAATATGACGGATGGGGAGATATCAACGACGAAGAATCCATTCGTGCGATACACTGGGGCCACGATATGGGGGTCAATTTCTTTGATACGGCTGATGTTTACGGGACTGGTCACAGCGAGGTTGTTTTAGGCAAGGCAGTGAAACACTTTCGGGATGATGTGATGATCGCGACCAAATTCGGATATCAATATGACGAGAAGACAAAGGCAATTGACGGAGTATCGGTTGAACCGAAATATATAGAAAACGCATTGAAAGCGTCATTAAAACGGCTGGGGACCGATTATATTGACGTATACCAGCTGCATGTCGGCGTGATTGAGCCGGAAAAGGCGGCTCCGATGGTGGATAAGCTGGAGCAGTTGGTGAAAGCAGGTTTGATTCTCGGCTACGGATGGAGTACACATGACGAAACCATGGCGGCGATGATCGCATCCGAAGAGAATGCGGTCGCGGTTCAGCACAGCATGAATCTTTTTGGCGGCAACTCAAAGATACTGGAACTTGCGGAAGAAAACAGCCTTGCCAGTCTGAACAACAGCCCGCTTGCCATGGGCTTGCTGTCTGGAAAATATACAGCCGGAACGAAAATCTCAGGTTCGGATGTGCGAAATGCAGGGCACGAATGGGTGCAGTATTTTGAAAATGGTGTGCCGAAGGAAGTATTTCTTAAGAAACTGGAAGCGGTCAGGGAGATATTGACGGCGCAGGGAAGGACCTTGGTCCAAGGCGCTTTAAGCTATTTAAATACGATCAGTGAGAACAATCTGCCGATACCGGGATTTAAAAACATCAATCAGGCGGTGGAGAACGCCGGAACCATTCACGCGGTATCGGTTTCACAAGGCCAGGTAAAGGAGATATCGCGTATTCTCGGTATATAGTGATAAAGCCCTCTTCAAGGGGGCTTTATTTAAATGCTTTGTTTATTCTTCCACCACCGGAGAGGCAAAGAATAAGATGCCAAATTCCGGATCATTGACGAATTCATATGACGTGCCGTCTCGCACCAGTGCGGCTGCATCGGGGAAAGCATCGCCCAAAAGGCCGAGATCGCTGATCACTGCGCCGCTTTGGCTGGGCGCGTATTCGGGATGCAAAGATGCGACAAACAGCGCCATACTGAGGAGTATTTCAGCGCTCGATTCTTCTGCGCCGTCGCCGAAGCCGCCCAGCATCAGTGTATAGGTTTCGCTATTTTGGTTCAGTCGTCCCATATAGAAGACATACTCGCTCTGGTTGATGGTAAACTGACCGGGATCCCGCACGACGTCTTTGTACAAGAGCGCCGGCAAGCCCACGCTGGTGTTAAGTCCGCTGATCGTGCCGACCCATTCCTCTACATCAAAACCGAATACCGGAAGGGCTTCAATCGCCTCGGCGGATCGCTCCGGGTTGATTAACGTAATCGCGGCAGATTCTGGCGCCGGAGCAACGGAAGATGTCATCAACTCATCTGGCGCGTTTGTGGGCAGTTCGGTCATCAGTGCCATCTCGGCTTCCATGCTATCCGCGGGTTTTTCATACAGCAAAAATACGCCGCCAGCCGCGGCTATAATTACCAAAACGGCTGCGCCCCAGAACCACCATTTATTTAAAAAACGTTTTTTCTCCTTGTTTTCCATGTTTTCACCGTCCTAAAGTTTGGTAATTTATAGGTTACTCTGTTTTGGATTGGGTTTCAAGGCATGAAAAACAAATATTCTGTGAAAGAACTGTGATGGCTTTGAGGTGACAAAACGGGATCATTATGGTTTACAAACCTTACATGGACGATACCCGAGTGCGATGGCTTTGCTTTTCAGGATGGGGATTTTACTGGAATGCAGATATCGGCAGGACCCGCGGTGGTAACATTCGCCTGTTTTTGTGATGTAAACGATTACATCATCTGTCCCGTCAGCCAAAGCAGGTTCATTTTCGGGAACGGTTCTTTGTATGGCGGGAGTTGGTGTGGGCGGAGGCGATGGCGTCAACAGCAGGAGCAGCGTTGGTGCGGGTTTGGCACTGAAAAGGAAATCATCAGGCACGGAGGTCGGCGCGGGATAATCGACTGTCATAGCCACTGTACTTTCAATGCTGGAAGAAGTATCGTATTCTGAATAGGCCGGATTGCTGGAGCATCCGAAAAGCAGCAGCAGGATAAGAATAATGGGCAAGTAAAACTTTAGATGAGATGATTTTCGCATATTAAACACCTCATGGACTTGAGATATATTGATTATATTAAGCATAAAGAAAGACGGCAATGGGTGATGGCGATATTTCCCATTTACTTAGTGATAATGGGTGGCAAAACATGTGTTTCATCCAAAAACGGGGCGAATACAAGCCGATTTTTTTATGATATGATGAAGATACGTTTAAATCTAAAAAAGAAGGATAAATCATGGATAAGATTTCATTGACAAAGGAAAAAGAAACCCTACTCATTCCCCTGTATGGCAAAGCGATGGATTTTGATCAAAAGAAAAGTTTGCTCGGTGACAAGAAAGCATTTGAGATCGTATCCAACATCGATTATGATTTCTCCCGGCTGAATATTCAGAAAAAAACCAATACGATGATGTGCATGCGGGCGGGCATGCTGGACGAAGTCACCGAACAAAAGCTGGAAAGAGGCGGGAAAACGCTGGTACTTCATCTGGGGTGCGGACTGGACAGCCGCTTCTTTCGCGCAGGAGAAAAGGCCGCCGCGTGGTATGATGTGGATTTCCCCGAAGTCATCGCTATCCGAAAAAATTTCTTCCCCGAAAGCAAAACCTATCATATGATCGGCTCCTCGGTGACCGAAGCCGGATGGATTGAGCGCATCCCGAACAGCGGCTTTGACAGCGTGCTGGTGCTGGCTGAGGGTCTGATGATGTACTTAAACGAAGCAGCAGTAAAAACGCTGATCAGCCGCTTAAAAGCGCGTTTTAAGTCGTTTGATCTGGTGATGGACGTTTATAACACCATGGCGGCCAAGGGCGCGGTGAACCACCCGTCGCTGAAAAAGACCGGCGTTAAAGAATTCTGGGGATTTGATGACCCAAAAACCTTGGAGAGATGGGGATTGGGGATGACTCACGTTGAAACCCTGCATTTCGCCGAATATCATCTGGAACGCCTACCGGCTTTTGACCGGTTGATGTACCAGTTGGTCAGCCGAATTAAGGTGGCCAGAAATGCGCATCGGGTGGAGGTGAATAGGGTTGAGTAAGGGCATCTATCTAATATTTCCTCTGGCGTTGCTTCTGAGTGCATGCTTTTTTATTGAATATGGTAGAAGCATAAATGTTGAGAGTATGAATATTCAAGAGAATATTGTTATGGAAACAAGATCAGTATCTGAAAACGATGCTTTGTTTAAAACACAGGTAGAAAGACAACAAGGGATATACCTGTTATTTGATAATGGACAAGGACCATATTTGCCGGATTTAAAAAACTCACATAACAGTGAACATGTTGAATACAGATATATGGCGATTAGAGATGACCGCGGTATTTTTTTGCGAGACAAAGAAGCATATGAAACTATCATTGATCAGTTTTATGTTAAAAATGGGCCTAGATACATTCAGGAAAAAGATACAAAAAAAACGTGGTGTAATTTTTTTATGGCTGATGTATTGGGAGCATGTGGATTAGTGATGTTCCAAGAGTATTCATATTTTATCAGTGGTCCGCCATTTGATTCTTGGGGAGATTATTCAGATTTCTGCTTGAATCACGATACAACAAAATTTAATGCAAATGCACTATATAATTATTTTCTTTCGGACGAAAACCAAAAACGTCATGGTGTTGTTCAAGTACCCTACAAAACGGCTCAAGCATTTGCAAATGCAGGTATTCCAACTTTTGGTCTATTATGGAGAGAAGGCCGAAGCGGGCATTGTATCATTGTTGCCCCTTTGAAAAAGATAGACGACAACGATAAACATACCGTGATAGCGATCGCGCAGGCATCAAGTGAGAATGAATGTTATTCTTACAAAAAGATGAATGCAGCAAATTATTCGGGTTATGATTTTTATGTACATGTGAAAGATGAATATTTACCGTTCAAATTACTTTATTTAATTAAAGATGATATGGATGAAGTTAAGGAAATAAATGAAGAAAACATGTATCTTAAAGAGCAATATGAGTTTTTTGAATATTGGTTTTTTGAATAAACTATAGGGTAGTTTATTTGCAGATGAGAGCAATTCTATAGATTAAACAGCTTCTCCTCATACCTTTCCACAAAAAACCGCTTGCCCTTTTACACCACGGCATGCCCCTCAGCTTCCAGATGCGCCTTTTGCGCCGCGATGCCGCCGGGGTCTTTTTCATGATGCGTTTTTCTCGCCGCGGCTTGCAACACGTATAAAAGATATATTTTTATTTTCGCCCTTATTCTAACGTTTTTTTAAGGATGAAACAATCAGCATTTTTTAAAAGGCCCTTACAAAGAAAGTATAAACAATTATCGCGGCACTTGACAGGCGATGAAAGACGGATATAATAGATAATGACATATGTTCATAATAGAATACCATAAAGGAGCAGTTATGAAAACAGGTGTACCATGTGACACAAAAAATTTAAGCGACCCCGTCTGTATCTCCTTCGGACGCGCACCGTATTTTCTCATCTATGATACGGAAAGCGAATCAGCCGATTTTTATGAGAATGCGGCGGCGGACGCACAGGGCGGCGCGGGCATTAAGGCGGCGCAGACTTTGATCGATTTGGGAGCAGAGGCGACGATCGCTTTTAGCTGCGGCACCAACGCGGCCGAAGTGCTGGAAGCGGGCGGTGTTCGGCTGTATAAAGCCGAAAAAACCAGTGTGGCCGAAAATCTGGCCAGCTTAAAAGGCGGAGAATTGGAAGACTTAAACGACATTCATCCGGGGTACCATGGAAAAAAATAATTATCGCATCGTGGTGCTCAGCGGCAAGGGCGGTACAGGTAAGACGTTTACCGCGGTCAATCTGTCCCGCGTGATGACAAACGGGCTGTATGCGGATATGGACGTGGAAGAACCCAACGGGGAGATTTTTCATCAGCCGAAGTGGCGGGAACAAACGGACGTTCCAGTGATGGTGCCCTTATATGATGCGGCCCAATGCAAAGGCTGTCGGCATTGTGTGGATTTTTGCCGATTCAATGCGCTTGGGTTTGTCGGCGGGAAGGTAATGATTTTCGGTGATATCTGCCACGGATGCGGCGGATGTACGCTGGTCTGCCCAACCGGGGCGCTGACAGAAGGCAGGAAGATGATCGGCGCCGTGCAGACCGGCGATGCCGACGGCTTGACTGTGCTTTCAGGCAAGCTAAACCCGGGGGAACCTTCGGGTGTCCCCATACTCGCAAAGATGGGTGTGCTGATTGACCGGGCGCAGAAAAACACGATTATCGACGGCCCGCCGGGCACGGCTTGTACTGCGATGGAGGCCGTCAAGGATTCGGATTATGTGGTGATGGTGGCCGAGCCCACCGCGTTTGGTGTGCACAATATGGCCATGCTCAAAGAGCTGGTAGAGCTGTATGAAAAGCCTTACGGAGCGGTCATCAACAAAGTCATCAGAGAAATAAATCCGGCGGAAGAATACTGTCAAACGAACGGCATTGCAGTTTTGGCACGCATCCCGTTTGACGTCGTGCTGGCGGGGATCATTGCGCATGGACAAATTGCGGCAGAAAAACTCGAGGCATATGATGATTTGTTTAAAAACTTGCTGAGACGTATAGAAAAGGAAATGGGATATGAAACAACTGCTGGTGCTTAGCGGGAAAGGCGGAACAGGAAAGACAACGGTGGCGGCGGCGTTTATTAAGCTGGCGCGGGCCAGAGCCTATGCTGATTGTGATATCGACGCACCCAATCTGCATCTGGCCTTGCCGCAGGCCGGGAAGCCCAAGATCGAGGATTATTTTGGAATGAAGAAATCCGAGATTGACCTGAATGTTTGTACCGCCTGTGGACGGTGCAAAACATACTGCCGGTATGATGCGGTCATGGTGAAAGACGGCGTCTATACTATCAATCCCTTTGCCTGCGAAGGGTGCGGCGTGTGCGGACTGGTGTGCCGTTTTGGTGCGGTGCGTATGCGTCCGGCTAAAGCGGGTGAATTAAAGTTGTACGCAAAACCGGATGTATTTTCCACGGGCGAGCTCACCATGGGTTCGGGCAATTCGGGGAAGCTCGTCACCGAGGTCAAAAAACGTTTAAAGGACCATGCGATAGGCGAACTTGCGATAATCGACGGATCGCCCGGCATCGGGTGCCCGGTGATCGCGTCTCTGGTTGGAGTGGATATGGTGTTGGTGGTCACCGAGCCCTCGCTTTCGGGCATTAGTGATCTTAAGCGCATCGTCACCACAGCGCGGCGTTCCGGTGCAAAAATTGCGGTTACGGTCAATAAGTTCGACCTGTCCCCCGAAGTGACGCAGCAAATCGAGGATTACTGCCAGGCGGAAGGATTATACATGGCCGAGCGGATTCCGTATGATGAAAAAGCGGCTGAGGTGGCGAATACGGGCAAAACGATTGTCGAGATTGATAGCAAAGCCGGAAAAAGTGTTTCCAAAGCATTTGACCAGGTGATGGCCATGCTATAAAATATAGTTTGAAAATCAAAGGAGAGAAAAATGAGAATAGCAATTGCAAGTGAAAAAGACCAGGTGACCGAGCACTTCGGCCATTGCGAGAATTTTAATATCTATGATGCCGAAGACGGCAAGATTGTCAGTGAAACATCCGTTGACAACCCCGGGCACCGCCCCGGTTTTCTGCCGAATTTTTTGCATGAAAAAGGCGTGTCCGTCATCATCTCAGGCGGTATGGGCGGCGGCGCCATTGATATCTTTAACAGCCACAATATTGAAGTGGTGGTGGGTGCCAGCGGCGGCGCCAAAGCGGCGGCGGAAAGCTATTTGAAAGGTGAGCTGAAAAGTACGGGTTCGGTCTGCCACCAGCATGCACACGCTGACGAATGTCATTAGAAAACAGAGAAAGTGAAAGCTTTGCTGAATCGGCAGGGCTTTTTTCATACACGCAGGAAATGAAAAGCGCATGCCGCAGGGGAGTAGACGGGCATGCGCTTATTTCTTTGTGAGTATTATTCAGCGTTGATTTCCAGTTTTTCAATATCTTCGGTGATGATATCAATCAGATTCTGTAATTCTTCCCGAGTCAGATCGTTTCTGATAAATTCATAATACTCCTTGACCAAAAAGAATTTGGATACATCGGCTTCCGATTTCATATCAATAGGTATCGTAGCAGGTGACGACCACAGTCTCGCTGCTGCCTCCGTCGTATGCGGTGCAGGAGACACGATAACGGTATTGATATCCGCTGGAGACATAGTAGGTATGACCCATCGAGCAGAATCGCCCGTCCGCACTCTTGGTCCAGGAGGTCAGCGTGACCCAGCTGGAACCGTTGTACCGCTGCAGATATCCAGTCAGTTTAACGCTGTCCACGCCCACTTGGCCGGTGATACTGGCGTCGCATTCGGCCAAACCGCCGCTGATGTTAAGGCTGCTGGTCGCCGAGCTGATAAGGGTATACTTGGGTGTCGGCGCTGTACCGGCCGAAACCGCAACACCTGCAGTCAGGCATAAAACTACGAGTAGTACGATGATGATGCTTCGTATTTTTTTCAAGAAAAAACTCCTTCCTTTCGCTGATACTCACATAGTATTAACGAAAAAAAGAAGTGTTTTTACGGATAAAAATGCTATTTAACTAAACTTTTTGCGACCTTAACCAATTCAGCGGCCGGAATATTGGCATATAGTTTGATGAACGTATTGTCTTTTTCAAAGTAGATGGTCACATCCTGCTCGGTTTCAATCTGAGTGGCCGAGGCGCCCAGACACTGAAACTCGGATATTTCGGCATTTTCGAGGTTCAATGTGGTGTTGCTGGCGGAGGTACAGGTGAACACCTGAATCGCCTGATCTTCGCGCAGGTACAACAGCTCGGTGATATTATTCAGCCGACTGACCGATTCCAGCACAAAGCCATCGGGCAGATATTCGGGACGGTAAACCCCTTCTGGGACGACCAGCACCAGGTCTTCACTGTGAGCGGGCATTTCCGAAAAACTGATGTCGGTGGAAACCTCGGTGAATCGCTTAAAGAAATTAAAAACACGGTTTCTGGCCGCGGAGGACGTCACCACAAACAAGCCGAAGACGATGAAAACGGCGATGATGATCGAAGCCGCCCGAAATAGATACGCTGCCGTCCGACCGCGGTGCCTGTTCCTTCTGAATTCTTTCTCCCAGCGTTTTATCTTCGCTTCCATGCGGGCTTCAAATTCTGGTGAGAAAGTGATCTCCTTTTTCAGATCCTCATTTGAGGGGTATATATCCTGCTCGGACAGATGCCGTGCCGCGGCCTCAAAAAAAAGTGTATCAAATAGGGTATCATCCTTGCTTGGCTCGGTAGGTATTAATCCTTCAAAACGGGTTCTATCGTCATTTGGCAATACGACCGCCCCCTTTCAGCATCGCTTCCTTCAGCTTATCAAGTCCGCTCTGGCACAGGTACTGTACCGTGCTGGTGGAAGCAATCCGCATCCGATCAGCGGTTTCGCGCAGCGTGAGACCGAAGTATTTATGGTAAAGCACAGCATCATGCTGGCGTTTATCCAGCTTTTCCAGCGCGGCTTTGATGTGTTTTACCGATTCATCTAAGATCAGCATCTCCTCCACCGAAGGTGCTTCGCTTTTTTGATCAAATCCAAAGTCTTCTAACAACTGATCCAAAGACAGACTGGGGTTTTTGTCCAACTGGCGCTTGTAGTCCACGGACACACTCTTGACCACGCGGACAATGTAACTTTTGGCGGACGGGCTTGGGATATCCGGGATACGGGGCAGATAGTTTTTCAGCTTAACAAGTGACAGGCTGACCACGTCCTCGGCGGCAAAAGGGTCTCTAAAATATGACAAAGCTACCTTTTTCATCAAATACCTGTATTCGTGATAAATGGCCTGGATCTTGACGGAGCCAAAGGAATCCAGACCATAATAGAGCAAAACGAGTAATTGCATGTTCTCCCCTGTCAATGAGTGGTTCTGCGAAAAATATCTTTTTATTGATTATACGTGAAGAAGCGGGCGGCCTTAAAAATTATCATGATTACAGATAAAGTGGGGCAGGCAGGAGAAACGCGTCGTGTTTAAGAACGTAAAAACTGTGTTATAATGAGATATCAGTGATTAATCACGAAAAGAATAAACGGTGAGCAATTGACCGAAAGGAGAAAACCATGAGAAAACCATTCATTCTGATAATTCTAGTTTTAGCGCTGGTGCCGTCTGCTTGTTCGGGCGGCGACGCGGCATATACAAAAGCAAGCGATGTGGAAACCAAAGCAGAGGAAACGGCAGAAGTAATGGCCGAGGATACTGTGGACGAAACCGCATCCGGAGAGATTGATATTGTATCGATCATGGAAAACAATGTGTTCCTAACGATGGACCGCAACCTGTACTTTGAATATGAGGCATACAGTGAGGGCGAAAAAGCCAACATGACCACATATTTGACTCCGCATATGATGCGTGTGGATACCGCTCCGGGGTCGAACGAGAACATGGTCGGCGTTTATGATTTTGATAATGATGCCGGATTTTTCTATATTCCGTCCGAGCATTTCGGCGGGACGATGAGCGATGTGGAGCTGCTCGAGGATTTTGACTACCAGACGGAGATGATGGAATACGCTGGAGATATTGTAAAATTGGAACGAACGACGCTGGACGGCTGGGATGTAATATACGGCGAAGCCGAAGTTGACGGCGCACAGATACAGTTCTGGTATTCGGAAGAATACGCGATGATGATGAAATATGTGACGATCACCCCCGAAGGTGAGGAAATGTATTTTGTCATCACGCATATCGAAATGCCAGACAGCGTTGATGACAAGGTTTTCGAAAAACCCTCTGATATCAAGTTCTTCAACCTGGATGAGTCTTCACCGGATTCCTTGCTGGATCAGTTCTTTGATGAGTAGGAAAATTTAAAATAAAAACACCGCCACTTTATAATTGGCGGTGTTTTTTATGTTGTCGTATTTTATTTCTTTAATACAACTGCTTTTTTGGACAGATATTCTTCTTCGGTCAGCTCGCCCTTGATAAACCGCAGTTTCAGGGGTTCCAGCACCTCGGCACGCCGTTTGTTCTTAAGACTGACCAGCGCGATAATCATCACCGCGGCCGCCGCCAAAAGCAGAAAGCCGGAAAAGTACCAAACGCCCAGTCCATACACCCCTGTGTGGTAGGAACGGGCCAGCCAACCGTCGTTCCACATGTGACTGCCCATATAATAGGTGCGGTCACTTAAACGTAAAAAATCCAAATTTGAATTTAACATCATTTATTTCTCCTCATTTCTCGATCACATGTTTTTTTCGGTTGTATTCATCTTCGTCAATCTCGCCGTTGATGAATTTTTCCTTTAAGATATCCATAGCTGTTCTGCCGCCGGGTTCGGTGGTTTTGTTCGCAAAGAAGATAAAATATATAGCAACACCGGCAACGATCAATAAGAATAAAGTCATAAGTGGTTTCCTCCTTGTTTTTGTAGTCTAAAGTATATCCGGCCGACTTTAAGGAATCTACACAGAACCATGAATAATCGATGAATAAAAAAACAGCTCACCCGTGCGGCTGATTATTATAACCGGTGATCTCATTCGGCCGGTGCTATTTTGATGCGTGATCCGATCAACGAAAAGGCCAGTATGATGCCGCCGAATATCAGAAAGGTGACGGGGATGGTAAGCTGATCGGAAACAAGCCCGAACAGCGGGAAAAGCACAATCATACAAAACGAGAAGATCATTGAATCAAAAGACAAGAGCGTCGCACGTTTATCCGATGGGATCAGCTTGTTGATGTAGTCTCGCGAAGCAACGAACAACACGGCTTCGACAAACGAGATCATCATCAGGGGCAAAATGCTGACTTTTGTGAAAAAGCAAAGCAGAATGCACAAACTGATGATGAAGGTTCCGGTGTTGATCAGTTTTTGTTCTCCCAGCCGGTGATGCGCCTTGGCGGCCAAAATCGCACCGCCGACAGCGGCCAGCGTGGCGGCCACAAGCGTCAGGCCGATCTTGAAGGGTGTATAGCCGATGTTCTCCAGACTGAGCTGAACGTAGTAAAAGGTCATGGTGCTTCCCGCAAAGACGATATCAATAAAGAGAATCAAGTATATCAGTCGGGGACGCGCCTTGACGACGGCAAAGCTGGAGGTGTACTGGGTTTTAAGCGCGGCTAAGAACCCTGGCTTTTCATGACCGCTTGCGGCGCCGATCGGGGGTTCTTTGAAAAAAAGCCCGATGATTAAGCCCAGCACGCTGAACAGGATGGACGCATAATATACCAAAGTATAATCAATGTTGCCTAGAAGACCACCGAGAAACAAACCTAAGACAGAGATACCCTGGTACCCCATTTCGCATTTGCCGGTGATGGACATAAACCGATTTTCCTGTCCTTCTGCCAACAGAGAATCGTACACCAGGGCTTCGCCTGCGCCGGATTCAAAGTTGTAGGAAAGCGCGGAGACGGCAAAGCCGACAGCAAACCCAAAGTAGGAGTTGGATGAGACGATGATGAGGCTGGAAACAATGGCAAAGATAAGCCCGACCAGACGGCTTGTTTTTCGACCGAAAAGATCGGCGATCGCACCGGTCGGCGTTTCCATGACAAAGGACGTGATATGGAAAATCGCCTCTAATGTGCCGATGGCAAACAGACTTATGCCCTTTGACGCCAAGTACAGCATCCAGATGCCCTGTGTGATATTGATATTTTTGATCAAAAAAAGATAGTTGATTTTAATGTTTTTCATGTATGTAGACATAATTTTTATTTTCCTTATTATTTTTTCAAAACAAAAAACCCTTAAGCGTTTAGCATTAAGGGTTATCGTTAGTTTTTTTATCGCTAAATGGCTTATTTATTGTTGATCTATTCGATTTTTGGGCAGACGTATCCTGCAAACAGAAAAAATGCTGTATTCCATGCGGTTAAATGCGAACCAGCGTTTAGACGCGTCCATCGAAAAATCTCCTTTAAAATATAACTCCAAAAAGCATCATATAGAATTATTTTTAAATTGTCAAATACATATTGACAATTATATCGGCTGACGATATAATTTGATATATCGGAAAGCGATATAACGATAGACGTAATAAGGAGGACGATATGCCGGAATCGAAAAATGCATTGACCGAAGCGGTCTATTATATTCTGCTCTCACTGACAAAGCCGCTGCATGGATATGGCATCATGCAGAAGGTTGCCGAGTTCAGCGGCGGGAGAGTGAATTTGGGAGCGGGAACACTATATGGTGCGTTGAACACACTGGTGCAAAAAGGGTGGATTATGGCATTAAGCGCCGAGACAAAGGACAGGAAAAAGGAATATATCATCACAGCACTAGGCAAAGCGGCGGTTAGGCAGGAGATCATCCGGCTGGAAGAGCTGGCCGAGAACGGGAAACGTGTACTGGAGGATGGAATTGAATGAAAAAAGTGGTATTCAAACCTTACTGGAACTACGAAAACGAAGAAAAATGGCTGAACCAAATGGTACGGGAAGGCTGGGCATTGTGCGATTATTCCTGGAACCGATATACCTTTGAACCTTGCGAGAAAGGTGAGTATGTTTACTGCATCGACCTTTTGGAAAAACACCATAACCATCCTGAGAGTTTGGACTTTATTGAGATGGTGGAAGGAACCGGAATTGAACACATGGCTTCCTATATGCGCTGGGTCTATTTCAGAAAAAAAGCGGACGGGAAGCCGTTTGAACTCTATACTGACCTGGATTCAAAGATTCGCCAGCTGAAACGTATCAATCGATTCTGGACACTGCTGATGGCCGCGGAAATGGCGATTGGATTCAGTAATCTATCTATCTGGGCACAAAATCAAGCGAGGGGAGAGAGTATACAAATCAATTTCTATGCAGGGCTTTTTCTCATCATCGTCGGTGCATTTTTGATGACTGTGGTCTATCCGGTACGCATCAAGATTCGCGCGCTGACGCGGGAACAGAAAATTCGGGAGTAAAGACAGAGCGGGTGCATATGCACCCGCTTTTTAAAATCATGTTAATCTTTTTTAATCGGTATCTGCACTTCGGTCAGATAGTTGGCGGGGTCCGTCTCGTTCCAGGGGCCGCGCAAAGTGGTCTGCCGGGATTTGCCTGCAATCTGATAGCCGTTTTGCTCAATCCACTGACCGGCAAAAGCGAATCCATCGGTGATGAGACTGAAATCGCCGGGTACAAGCACCGAGACCATGGTCTCAACGGCTTCGGTTTTGCGGCAGGTATAGTTTTTGCCGTTCTCAAAAGCGTGGTCCACTTCCACCACCACTTCGACATCCACATCCGCTTCCTTAAAATCCTCGTCGTGGTAGATGGCAAAGCATACCCCTCCGGTTTTTGCATATTTGCTGGCCTCGACCTGACAAATCCGTTCCCATAACAGGCCTTCGGATGCATAATTCGGGATGATGTCCCGAACACTTAAAACAAGGTATTCGGGGACGCTTTTAACGGTTGCGTTAAAATTCATGGCTGTACACTCCTTATCTAAATTTTTGATAGCGGAGCGCAAATGGTTTAAAATGGTTTCTGAGGTGTTGATCTGAGTCTCAATCTCCCGCATCTTTTCTTCCATCAATTCTCTCTGTGCCTCTTTGCCGGGGTCGGCCAAAACGCGCGCAATCTCGGCGACGTTAAAGCCCATATCCCTTAACGCGACAATACGGCTGATGGTATTGATCTGCAGGGCGGAGTAATAACGATAGCCGGTTAGCGTATCCACGCTGGCGGGCTTAAACAATCCGGTCTCGTCGTAGTACCGCAGCATTCGAACCGAAACAAAGGTCAGCCTCGAAAAATCACCGATTTTAAACATGTTGGCTCCTTAGAAAAAACCATACTGTAATTGCAATTACAGTTTAAGCATAGAGCATGACACCATGTGAGAGTCAAGGGAATATTTATTTTGATTGAAGATTCAAGTAATACTGCTTTTTTGCTTCGGCTTCCGCTGCCGCGGTTTTCAGCTCTGTCTTCAGATCGAGGCTTTCTATATCGTCCGCAAACGCAAACGAAACAAGCGGTTGGACCTTTTCCCGCCGGTAGATTTCGCCGTTGGCAGATCGGCTGAAATAACCGTAATCGATGAGTGAGCGGCGCAGAAAAACGTGGTCGGTGCCTGATATATGCGCGGTGTTTTCCAGCCAGTCGGAGATCACAGCGTTAACCTGCTTTTCCGTATAGGTTTGATCCGAACCAAATTCCAGGCTTAATGCTTTCAGCAGCACCTGCCGCGCTTCATTGTTCTGCGGCAGTTCATTCAATCGGCTGAGGCAGAGCGCGGTGAAGCGCTTGATGAAGTAAGATTTTGAGATGATTTTTTGTTCCATGAGCTTATTTCCCTTCCGACGCCTTTGCTTTTTGTTTGGCGGCTTCAATATGAACGAGTAAGATATCCTCAAACAGTTTCACGGACATGTGTTTTTTTAGTGGTTCAAAGCGGAACTGATATTTGATATCGCCGTGCCAAAACTCCACCAAATTGCAGAACAGTGCATCACAGCCTCGCGTTTCGATCAGCGGGATGTCCTCGCGCTTCCCGTCCGGATAAACGATGGATACCGAATTTTGCGTCAGCGTCATATCCACGGTATCTGAAAGCCGCTTTTCGCCGACAGCGCGAAGCAGGGCGATGGACGGATTATAAAACGAAAATTCGGTATTTAAAAATTCCGGGATACGCACCCTCTGCCAGGCGTTCCAGTCAGCTGTGCAGTCAAAGCGCTCGCATCCTTCAATCATGCCGTAGGTGTTGACCGAATAGACGGCATCGCATGCGCTACAGGAAAAGTCGTCGCCCTTGGAGGAAAGCGAATTAACCGCGTCACAAACGGGACAGCGATACAGCACGCGTTCGATATATTCAGCCAGGTTTTTTCCCTTAAAGCGCACTTTCGCTTTTCGCTGCCATTCAAATTCATCAAACGCGATGTTGGATTCCATTTTCTTCAGCACGTCGTCCAGTGTTGCGTTTTGAATCTCTTCTTTTGATAATATCCGGCGGATGCTGACCAGTACCTTGCCTTTGCGCCCGTTGCCGTCCGCCCAGCGCGGACGGGAAAGATGGAGCCCGCGAAACGTGATGTTATAGACCGGCACTTTCAGCATCTTGATGAGCTTTGCGGTGGAAGCGACAATCGGCCGCTGACGGCCGTCCCAGCTCCTGGCGCCTTCGGGGAAAAGCCCGATGGATTGTCCTTCGTCTACGGTCTCTTTCAGCTTGCGTATGGCTTTGACGTCCAGCCGCTGGCGCGCAAAAGGGATGACGTTAAACAGTCTGAAAACAACGTTTTTCCAGCCGATATCCATGTTCCCCTCGGCCGCCAAAAAGCGGATGAGTTTTCCGCTGTATGAGATGGCGATCAGGCTGTCTTCAATCGCCAAGTGTTGGCCGATCATCAGATAAGCGCCACGAAAATCCTTCACTTCGTTCTCTGCTTCTTCAATATTAAAGCTGTTTTTAAAATATGCTTTAAACGCATTCTTAAAGACCGCAAAAAAACTATCCCCAAAATTCATAGCCAAGTTCTCCTAAAAGCTGATTTGATTTATCGATTATATCATATCTTTCATTGTTTTTGCGCTTCGGCTTGCCACCGGCTGGTGCTTTGGTATAAAATCATAAGTAAAAATATTGTTTTTTTACGGAGCGGATATGAGGGATTTGACAAAAAGAAGAAAGCTGGGGTATGCATCCGGTATTGTGACTGAATCGGTCATGTACAACATGTTCTATACCTATTTTATTCTGTTTCTAACCGACGTGGCGCGTCTGGCGCCGCTGATCGCGGGCATGGTGGGCATGGTCTCGGTGATCTGGGACGGGGTGACTGATCCGATGATCGGGCATATGGCTGATAAGAAGGGGAGAGATAAACGAAAATTTATTCTGTTTTCAATCATCCCGATGGCGATTCTATTTGTTCTGGCTTTTACCACCTTCGATCTCGAAAGCGGTGCGAAAGCAGTGTATTATATCGCCATGGCTATGATGTTCTGGGTGGCTTATACGACTTATACGATTCCGTATTATGCGCTTTGTGCTCAGCTGACCGACGATTATGACGAGCGGACGAGAATACGGGGGATGTCCTCGCTCATCAATGCAGGAGCCATCTTTATCGGCGCGGCCACGCCTTCGCTTTTGGGGGATGCGCTGGTCGCGGCGGGTCTCAGCGTCAGTGCCGGATGGCTGATCAGCGCCATGGTGGTTGCCGCGGTGGCTATCGTTTTTGCGGTCATCACCTACCGATCGGTGAAGGATGTGCGGCTTATTGAGGACACGGACGAGAGCAATATCAATATTTTTAAGTCCTATCTGGATATCATTCGGATTAAGCCGTTTAAGTTCCTTTTGGCGTTTGTGCTGCTGTTTATGTTCAGCAATGCATTGGCTCAAGCCGATTTGATCTATATCATCAACCACCGGGTCAAGGCGGATTTCGATGTGATGCCGATTGCGCTTGGCAGTATCGTGGCAGGTATGGCGGCGTTCACGCCGCTGACCACTTGGCTTAGCACCAAAAAGGACCGGCGGTTTGCGGTTATCATCATGTTCACGGCCTCGGCTGTCGGCATGTTTGCGTTTAAATTCATCGGCATCACCAGCATACCGGCGTTGGTCGGCATGCTGCTGTTTTTCTCAATGGGCACAGCGGGATTTTGGACCACCTTCTACTCCTTCACCTACGATATCGCCGAATTCGATGAACTGAAAAACGGCAAACGGCGGGTGGGAGCCATCACATCTTTGCCGCAGCTGTTGCAGAAAACCGGTGCGGCGCTGGGTCTGCAGACCTTAGGTGCGGTGCTGGCGTTTTACGGCTACAATGCTGACCTTTCCGAACAGACTGTTGGAACGGCGATTGGGATTGAGAACGTGGTGACCTTAATATCGCCAGTATTGATTATTTTGGCAATGCTGGTGATGGTGGCGTATCCGGTGACCAAAGAAAAATTCGAACGGGTAAAAACGGCGCTGGAAGAGAAAAAGAAAACTGGCGGCTATAGTGATGCCGGTCTTGAGAAGTTGATATAATCCATATGAAACCCATCGGGAAAGACCACGAGATCATTAAAACACTGCGCAGGCACAAAAAGCAAGGGTTCATGCCCGGGCTTTTGGTGTGCGACGAACTCGGTGTGCTGGAAAAATATATCGGCGCAGAGCACGCGGCAAAAATGCCGCTAAAGACACTGCTGGTGTGCGAGGAGCTGGTCACCTCGGACTATGCCAAAGGCATTTTAGATGAACTGGCGCCAAAGGCAAGCGATGTATTTGCGGTATCAGCTAAAATCTATGAGCTTCTGGCCGAAAAGAAAAACAGCGGCGGACTTTTGGGGGTGTTTGAATGGCCGGAGCTAACACTGGATGAATTATTTCAATCTGAATACCGAAACATTATTGTGATCGACGGGCTTGAGAATCCGGGCAACGTGGGCACAATTCTGCGCACGGCGGATGCCGCCGGGTTTGACGCGGTAATCGCCGTGGACTTAAAGACCCATATTAACGGCAGTAAATGCGTATCGGCCAGCCGGGGGATGGTGTTCCAGATTCCGGTTTTGGAGACCGATTGCGAAACTGCGATAGCGGGGCTGGCGGAGGCAGGGTATGTCATTTATCTTGGCGAGCCTGAAGAAGGCGAGCGGTATGACCAAACAGTGTATGCGGAGAAATGTGCGCTGGTCGTGGGATCCGAGCGCTTCGGAGTCAATGACCGGTGGTTTTCCGGCCCGCATAGGCGCGTTTATATCCCCATGTCGGGGAGTATGTCCTCATTGAATGTGGGGGTGGCAGCGTCGATTTTGATGTATGAGATAAAAAGACAAAAAGGATAAACAAAAGGGATACGAGAAGTATCCCATTTTGTTTGCTGCTAAAAATAAACCAAATACCTAAAGGTTAAGACAGCCGATAGATGCGCGCCTCATACGGCGCGAGGGTACGCGTGACGTTATCCGCCGAAGAAACCAGCAAGCGGGTGACCTCGCTGGGGTGGAGCGAAGGACGTTCTTTTTCGGACAGGTTGATTTCCACAAACAAATTGTCTCCGTCCAGTTCGCGGATAAAGCCGAAATAGTCCTTCACCTTGTCTTTATAGGGGATAAAATCACCATACTGTAACGTGCGCTCCTGTTTTTTCAGCGCAATCATTTTTTTATAATAATTTAAAACACTTGTTTTGTCCAGCAGTTGTTCTTCCACATTGTTTTTATATCCGTCCGCATTGATGCCGATCCAGGGAGTGCCGGTGGTAAAGCCCACATTCTTCGTACCGTCCCATGGCATCGGAGTGCGGCTGTGGTCGCGGGTTCCGGCGTTGAGCATACGCATTATCTCGCTGTTCGGTTTGCCGTCTTCCTTTTGCTCATGATAGATGTTTAAACTCTCCACATCCCGAAATTCACTAATGTCGGTAAATACGTTGTTGATACTGCCAAGCTCCTGCCCTTGATAAATATAGGGTGTGCCTTTCAGGGTAAACTGCAAAGTCGCCAGCATCTTGGCGATGGGCACGCGAAACTCCGGCTTTTGAGAGATCTTGGAGACCATTCTCGGCTGATCGTGGTTTTCGAAGAAGATCGCATTCCATGAGCCGCGGCTGTTGGCGGTTTGATGGTGCGTATGATGGGATTTTAAACGGCTTAAGTCATATTCGTAGGTATCAAAGCGCGTATGTCCGCCCGATTCCAGTGCATCAAAATTAAACAGCATATCCAGCTCTTTTCGGTCTTCGTGGGTAAAGAGCTTTCCAGTTTCAAGGCCCACGCCCGGCGCTTCGCCTACTGTAACGCAGTCTCTTCCGACCAGCACCTCGCGGTGCATCTCGGCCAGATGACGATGGACTTTGGCCGTGTAGGCGTAGTGTTCCACACCGCGGTAACCCATCATCTGGTACAGCACATCACTGCCATCGGGCAGGCCGTCAGCTTTGGCGATAAAACTGATCACATCGAAACGAAACCCGTCTACACCTTTATCCAGCCAGAAATTCATCATCCGGTACAGATCTTTCCGAAGGGCTTCGCTTTCCCAGTTTAAATCGCACTGCTTTTTAGAAAACAGGTGCAGATACCACTCATCGTGCTTTTTGTCTTGAATCCAAGCTGGGCCGCGAAAAATGCTGGTCCAGTTATTGGGCGGTTCGCCGTCTTTGCCTTTCTTAAAGAAGTAGTAGTCTCGATAAGGGCTGTTTTTATCGGCCAGCGCTTCTTTAAACCATGCATGCTCGTCCGAGGTATGGTTTAGTACCATATCCATCATCACCTTGATGCCGCGCGCATGCGCCTCGGCTATCAGACGGTCAAAATCAGCCATGGTGCCAAACTCGCTCATGATGCCGTAGTAATCTGAGATATCGTAACCATTATCGTCGTTGGGGCTTGAGTTAATCGGGCTCATCCAGATGATGTCGATACCGAGGTCTTTTAAGTAATCCAGCTTGGATGTGATGCCGGCCAAATCGCCGATGCCGTCGCCGTTGCTGTCGCAAAAGGAGCGAGGGTAGATTTGGTAGACAGCAGCTGCCTTCCACCATTTTTCGGTGATGCGTGGTTTATCCGGCGGAAGAGTCTCGTCCGCATACAGGTTTAGTTTTTCAATCAGTGTATCCAGTAAAGCTTCATCGACCATACCGCGGCTGAGCTTGGGCAGGGCGGAGAGCTTGATGTTGCCGACCAGCGGGGAAGATATGGTATCCATAGTGACACCGGGGATATGATCTAGCAGCAGTCGGATGATGTCCGCGCCCACTGGGTTTTTGATTAAATCTTTTATTTTCGAGTTTAAATTCAAATTATTCATTGTGATCAACAGTAATCCTTTTTGTTATTCGATGATGTTTTTTGTGGACATCTCATCCACCATGCGCTGTACGTCGGATTCTTTTAAGTCATAGAAGAATACCATAATCACCAGCATGATGGCAAAACCTGCGATCGGCACCAGCGTCATCACCTGCCAGATGGCGTTCAGCGCGGATGAGGACTGGATTTGTCCTGCGGGCAGCTGCTCGATATATCCGGCGATGCCGATGACAAAAAGGGATACCCACTGCACCACAGCGCCGCCCAGCTTGGTCATAAAGGTTTGAATGGCAAAGGCGATGCCCTCGGTGCGCTCACCCGATTTGTAAGCGCCATATTCCACACAGTCGGCGGTAAACATGCCGTACATCTGCAAGGGGATGTTCATCAAGATGACGCGAACTGCGGCAAGGACGAGGAAAAGCAACAAACTATCGTAGCCGATGAAGTACTGCAAAACCGAGAACAGGATAAAACCAGCTGAGCACCAGATAGTCAAGGCGCGTTTGCCGGCGGCTTTAATCATCGCCGGTAAAAACGGAATGGTGATGAGCAGCGGAACAATGGTGGCGGCGAGGATCAGGTTGGTCAAATTCTCATCGCCCAAATTGGCTTTTGCAAAATAGGCGGCCATAAATTGCATGGTGTTAGCGGCCGTGGCGGCAAAGAAGGCCAGATAATAGATAAGCAAATATTTATTGTGGAATAGATGCGAAAAAATTGTTTTCAGCGAAATGCTCTCGCTGCGGGCGTACGGCACCCGTTCTTTTGCAAAAAAGTTGATGGGCAGCATGAAGGCGAAGGAAACGATCATATAAAGAATGATCGTATAAGTATATCCGATTTTCCCCACGATATTGAGAAAAGAAGCGGCAGCTAAAACTCCGACCACTGCGCCCAGCCGGCCCAGGCTCATCAGCCGATCCCGCTCGTGGGTTTTGTCGGTCATGACGGTGGCGATGGAAAAAGCGGGTACATCGCCGACCGTGTAGATCATGCCCCAGGAGGTATAAAAGATGTATCCCAGCACTAACATCAGCTGTTTATTCGGCGTCATATCCACAAATAGAAGGACAGTGATCAGCGGCAGAGCGTACACCACGAACTTGATCCAGGGCAAGAACTTGCCGCGTTTCAAGTGCGCTTTGTCTACAATCACACCCATAATCGGGTCGTTGATCGCGTCCCAGATTTTCGGGATCGCCAGCATAAAACCCACCTTGATGGCATTGATACCGATGCCTTCGGTGAAGAAAAAACCGAGATATTGGAACACGATGGCGTAGATGATGTTTTGGCCCAAAAAGAAACCAAAATAGGAAAACTGCTCTTGCTTGGTGGTCTGAAAGGTTTGTTTTTCCATGCCGTTTTACCTGCTTTAATATGGATTTGTTTGTCAATTATAACATATGAAGAAGGCTTTTGTACCAAAAAAGTGAGCAAGCGCTCATGAATTGAAAAAATGCGTATTTAGGTCTATAATCTTTAGGATAATACAGCGACCTTTTAAGGAGACAAAACATGATGATTCGCAAAATGCAGCGCGGGGATATTGACGCGATGATGGCGATCTATAACTACTACATCGCCAATACCAACAACAACTGGCAGAGAGATACGCGCGCAAGAGCGTACTACGAAGACTGGTTTGCTTCCCATGAGAAAACATTTCCCGCTTTTGCTTTGGAAGAGCAAGGCGAGATGGTCGGGTTTGCCTGTCTTTCCGCCTTTCGCGAAAGGGTGGACGGATATGACCGAATGGTCGAAAACACGCTGTATATTCTGCCCGAGCATCAAGGCAAAGGCGGCGGGAAACTGCTGATGCAGGCACTCATTGACCAGGCCAAAGAAAAAAATCTTTGGGCGATTTCAGCCTGGATTGACAGTGATAATCTGTCCAGCATCGCGTTTCATAAACGATTTGGGTTCTATGAGACCGGCGAGCTAAAAAACATCGGCAACAAAGGCGAAAAGCGTCTGTCGGTCAGTATTCTTCAACTGGACCTATAATTACATCTGGATATTTAAATCAACAGGTATGCCAACGTATAGCGATAGGGGAAGATTGAGATGGTGGCGGCAAAGATCAGTACCGTCAGCATCATCAGCGCCAGACACAGCATGCGAATATCTCGGGTTTTGGCATAGGCGATAAAATGCCGGATCAGCTTGATGAGGATCAACGCCAGTGCCGCCAAAAGGCCGACCGCACCCATCATAAACATCATGTCGATGTAGGAATTGTGCGACACAACCGAATCACGCACAGGCACGAGGTCGCGGAAACCCCCTTCAATCGGATTGTTACCGCCAAAGAGCTGTTCATTTAGCGGCGTATTGAAGAAATAATGAATCGCATAGGTTTTGCTTAAGTAATACCGCTTGGAAGTGATACGGTTGAGATACATTTCAAGATCCGAGTAGTTGGGATACTGGTAGGCAAACTCTGGGTTTGGGTCCTCCAGCACAAAGAAACGGTGCAGCTTCTGCTGGGTGGCGGCCACCACTCCTTCGCCCTTGAAGGGCACAAAGAGTACAAGCGACACGAGAACGGCTAAAACCAAAAGCAGTAACAAGCCTTTTTTGAACCCCCGAGTGATGAAAAAGTACACAAGAAATAATAAGCTCGCCGCGGCCAAACCCACGACACTGGCGGTGGAGATGAGCAATAATATCAGCGCAACAGTCAGAGCGATTTTCAGCCATTTTTTTTGAATCAGCGTGGCACCCAGCGAGGCAAACAGCCCAAGGGTATAAAAAAGCGCCGAGTAGTTGGAGTCGTCAATGGTACCAAATAGGCGCACATAGGTCTTGGCCTCATTGGCATAGCCGCGAGTAAGACCGTAAACACCCGAAAGCATCGCAAAAACAGCGATGTAGGTTAAAAGTCCGCCGATGGCTTCGGCATAGTTCTCTTGCTTTTTGATGGTCAGCACCATATACAGCACCACGATGACGTTGACAGCCACCGAGATGTTACGGGACAGCGAAACGCTATATAGCACGGATGTGACAAGAAAGACGAGGGCTAATAGCAGCGTTGGAATATCCAGCGCATACTTGCTTTTTTTAACCAGATCATAAACAAAGCGAATGAGAATAAGCACATAGAAGAGCCGAAAGAATGTACCGCCCACAAAGGGGAGCACCAAAACGGGCTCGAAAAAGATACAGGCGAAATAGGCATAGAACAGCCGGTTATTCGTAACATTGGCTAAAAGCAAAACAAAAATCACCCCTGTTAGCAGCAGGTTAAAGTAGCTGTTGATGCCGTAAGCCAAAAAAGACACGGCCAGAATGCCGATAAACGCGATATCCTTGTTTAAAAAATCGACTGTGGTTACAAAGAACTTTTTCATCATTCACCTTTTCATATGAGAATTTTCATTTATCGCTAGGATTATATAGCAGTTTTATTTTTTCGTCAATCTTTGCGCATGTGCCGTTTGGTTGCGCACGGGCGAGTTCGGTTATGGATTGAAAAATCAAAACAAACGCTGTAAAATAGAGCATACGATAAGTGAAGAGGAAGAAAACCATGGATGCAACCGATCATGAGATCATCGCCATACTGCAAAAAAACGCACGGATATCCAACAAGCAGATTGCGGAGCTGGTGCACTTAACGCCGCCTGCGGTGACCGCGCGGATTAAGAAGATGGAGCAGGACGAAGTGATTACCGGATATCGCGCTGTGGTCAACGCCAAAAAGCTGAACCGGGCGGTGATGGCGCGCATCAATATGAAGATAGAGCCCGAACAGCGGGAGAAACTGACCGCGATTTTAAAGAAATCCAAAAACGTTCTTAGCTATGAGCATGTTACCGGCGCGGTCTCGCTTTCCATCAAGGTGCTGGTGGGCAGCATGAATGAACTGGAGGCGCTGATTACCAAGCTGCAGCAGTTCGGTTCCACCGAAACGCTGTTGATTCTTTCCAACAATATGCCGGATGTGCCGATATTCACACTGGATTAGAGAAAAAAATGATTTCCAAAGAAGGCAAAAGCAAAGCCTTCTTTTTTAAACCGAGGTTATCACCAGTGTTTTTGGGGATTTTTCAAAGCGCTCGATCAGTGAAGGGATGCCTTGCCTTTGGCTCAGCCATTCTTCTTTCTGCTCGGGCAAAATCATCAGCGGCATCCGGTTGTGGATGGGCTGCATCTGGCTGTCGGCTTTGCAGGTGAGAATCACAAAGCGGTCACAAAACGCTTTTTCCCGAAGGGAGAAACGGTTATAAAGCCCGCCGAGATAGAAAAAAGGCGTATCTTTCAGCGTGATCAAATATTTCATCGATTTTGCGCCTTCCTTTTTCCACTCAAAAAAACCCGTGCAGGGCACCGCGCATTTCTGCCCGGCCATCGATCCTGCGAACATCGGCTTTTCGCCCAAAGTTTCGGTACGCGCGTTGATAATTCTTTGGCTGGTTCCGGCAATCGGATAGCCCCATTCCATGGGGTAGGGCCGAAAACCTTTGGGGCTTTGCGCCAGAACGGCCGCGGTTTCGGAAGGAAAAACGTCGCCCTGCTTGATGCGGCGAACGGTTGAATCATCAAAAATATCAGCAATCTCCTCCAAGATCATCCGAATCTCAAAGATTTCCTTGGGGTCGTAAAAGGCATATCGTCCGCACATGGGATCATCCTTTCCTTGCGTTTTGGCACGGTCTAAAGATATAATAAATCTTGTAATGGTGTCATTTATTATATTATAGCAGAAAAATTGGTATCTAAAGGACTGTATTAAGCGATATGGAGGGTTAACGATGATTAAGAACAAGACGTTTCGCAATGTTATAAAGTGGATCGCCCGAGCAGGCGGTATGCTCGTCGGTCTCTTTTTCCTGGTCTTTGCCATCGGTGAAGGGTTTTCGTACGGCGCAGTATATCCAACAGCCTATGAGTGGGTGCTGGTTTTGTTTGTCCCGCTTGGATTGATCGCAGGCATCGTGGTGGCCTGGTGGAAGGAAGGCCTCGGCGCGCTGATCATCGCGGGTTCGGTCGTGATGTTCAATATTGCCGAAGTCGCGCTTTTTCCGGATGATCTGCATTTCGGCTTCACCTTCTGGGGGTTGCTGATATTGGCGGTGGTGAACTTGGTTGCCATTCGCCCAAAAGAAGAAGCCGCCAAGCTATAGATAAACGGTATAACTGAAAAATGGTTACTTTAATCAATGATTAATTTGCTGGTTTCGTCAAAAATGCCTCGCTGGAGCAGTTTCGTACCACTCAGTACGAGCCTGCCCCACGAGGCTTTGTTTTGCTGACAATGTATAATGAGCTTTGAAGCTACGTGGTTTTTTCTTTTGGCTTTGGAGAAGGCTTTTTAAAGAACAGCGCCAGTATCCACACGAATATAAAGACTAAGCCGTACAGAATAATGGGGATCCATGTGATTTGGTGGATATCGGCCAGCGTATTGTCGTTGCCGAAAACACCGCTGTAGACGAGAAAAGCCATGATAAGATAGACTGCTGAAGCGCCGATCAGGGCGCTTTTTTGTTTGATGATGCCGTATTGGCCGGTGACGATGAACATCATGAGGAACCCGAACAGGAACATGGGCCACATACCGTTTTTGGCTTCGGCGGCCACGATGGCGCCGTGCATGGCCACATAGACTTCCAAAAGCGTCAGCCAGCGGATATTGCTGTGTAGTTTGGTTTTGGCGAGCGACAGCTGAATCATCAGGAGGAACAGATAGAAAAAGCCGATGATATGTCCGGCGGTGCCCTCGGTGGGGTGGAACCAGAACGTATAGGTGATTGCCCATGCGATGTAGAAGGAATGGACAGCATAAACACCGCGTACACCCGCGGATGGGAGTTTAACGCGTTTGCCAAAGAATAGTCCGCGTTTGCCGTTCAGCATGATCAGCATAAACACCAGCATCACGATGACCGAGCCTTGAGAGCTCATGACCGGCACCTGTTGGGCGAGACCGTCGTAGAAAAAGGCGGTCTGAAGAATATGAAGAGCCGCAAACACACCGTTGATGACAAGAAAACGGATGTTTAAACTGCCGGCTTCGTTTTCAGGCAGATTCTGCGCTTTAGTCAGTTTGGCGACCATGATAAAGGCGGCGGTCTGGTGCGCCGCATACAGTACCCAGGCCGAGACGGTGGCCCACAGGCTGGCGCGGGGGAGCTTCCAGTAATACCAGGAAGCACCGGTATCGGGCAGCAAAGTGGACGTGAAGCGGCCGAGGGTCAGTGACACGACATAGATGGCGGCGCAAAGCAAAGATGAAACGGCGACGGCGGTCCAAACCGTCTTCTTTAAGGAATAAGTCTTTAAAGCGGGCATCTAAAAAACCTCCTTATGCTTTGATTTTTCTAAAATAGAAGGCGCATCCGATGATGCACAGTATATTGATGGACAAAAAGATGAAATCTAAAACACCGAGTTGATCGGTGAGGGAGAGCAGCGCGTTGGCTGAAAGAAAAGCAAAAACGAAAATTCGGATAAGAGAGCGAGGGATGTCGATGAGCCAGATACAAGCGAAAAAAACGAGGGCGTTTATGAATAATAAAATCTGCACCCACCACAGAAGGGAAGATGCAGACAGATCAGCAAAATGAAAGCCGTTGTATGCCCAAAAGGCCGCCTGCAGACCCAATGAGATTTTTAAGATAAACCCCAGTCGTCTGCTCGGCATGGCACTATATGGCGCGCAGGGCAACCAGTGTGTCGGTTTCGCGGTCAATCAGCTCGCTGACCCTTTCCTTGACCCAATAAAATGCCTTTTTAATCTGGAACCAGACCAACGCACCCAAACTGAGCGCGGCGAAAACCAGAACCGCATAATCCCAGCCCGATATGCCGCCTGCAATCGCGACCGCGATGGTGGCCAAAAGCACGCCCATCGTGACCACCGTCACAACAGGACGGTTTTTTTTGGTCAGCAGAATCAGCACAAGAAAGATACCCGCATTGATAAACATCAGCGCGGTGGCCGATATTTTCTGCAGGTTGGATGCTTTGCTGGTATACAGGTTAAAAAAAGCGGCGATAATCCAGAACGCAATTTGTACCAGCAAAAAGATGCTGATGACGCGTTTGGTACGGCTTTGTTTATCCATTCGTCTCCTCCAATAATGCAGCGTTTAAATTTTGGCTGCAATATCTTGCGTTACTTCTTTGTTTTTGACAAGCCTATTTTATCAAAAACATATGAAAAACACCAATTAATGTTGTGTTACATTTTTAATATCAGGAATGCACACTCTCTAGTAATCGTAATCCGGATCTTTTTCGCCCCAAATCTTGATGCCTTGTGCTTTAGCATCAGCCTGTGCATTTTGAAGCTCGCCGGTATACAGGTAGTCGCCGTACAGATATGCGACTTTGGCAAGCCCCGCCTCAACGATGTTATAGTTATGCAGTTCGCCGTCCACCCATACCCAGGCTAAGAGGCGTCCGTACTTATCAAACACATCGCTGTCCGGGTCCAGTTCCAGAACGATGGCGGAAGCGTTGCTCAGTACTTTTTTGGTATAGCTGGAAGCGGCTTTGCCCCAGGGATCTAGCTGGCGTAAGTTTTCGTCCACCTCGGGGGTGTCGATGGCCAGCATGCGCACGTGATAGCTTTTGCCGCCCACAATAAAAGCCGCGGTGTCTCCGTCGATGCCGAAATCCAGCTTAACCACTGCGATACCGTCAGTAAAAAGATTATTGCCGGAAAGATTGTCCGAAGGCAGAACCGGACCACCGTAGCCTGTGATAGCCGCTGTATCCGCTTGCATTGGAGTCGGAGTTGGGGTGATGAGCGCCGCAAGCGTACTTAAAACAACCGTACTGTCAGGCTGAGCGCTTTGCGTGGGCCCGGCTTCAACCGTTTCAATTTCATTCGCTGTATTGGAATCGGGAAGCAGATAGCCGCGAAGCTGGTCAAAGACCCAGCCGACTGCGCCGATAAAGAGAATCAGCAAAATCCCGATTAAAAGGCTGTTGAGTTTTTTATTCATCTGTTAATCTCCCAAACGTGGTATAGCAAAACAGAGTATACCAATTCATGGAGAAATGCGCAAGCTGAGGCTATTTTTTTGCAAGAACAATATAGAATGAATCATCCGGGTCCATCTCGGTATATCGGACATCGCGAACCGGCGCAAACCAGCGTCCCGCAAATTGGATGATCTCCTCGGGTGTGTGATTATTGAAAAGCAGGCCGTGATAGTGCTTCTGATCCTGACCGAACCAAAAGGTGTGAAAAACAAGCCCGCCCGTGTTTAAGTGCTCGGCCTGACTTTTGAAAGACGCTTTCAGCTCGGCATCGGTTAAATGGATCAGGACTTTGTTGGAATAGATATAATCAAACGTTTTTTCGGTATCCAGTTTCACCGCGTCCAGCTGCAAAAGCGGAATATCCGAGTCTTTCTTTTTGTAGGCATCCAAAAAGGCTTTGGAGCGGTCCGAGCCGGTGAGGGTATAGGCTTTTTTCAGAAGAGCCAAATCGACGCCCGCACCCATGCCCAGTTCCAGCATGCTTTTTCCCGCCGGTAGATTATCGAACACCGTTTCAATCAGCTCGGAGTTGTCGAACCCAGCCATCATCTCGATATATTTTTCAACATTGCGTTTATGGTCGTAATAACCCATGAAGCTACCTCCATATGATGCTCTAAGGCATTTAGCATCATAGCATATTTTGGGCCGTTTTCGCGCATATTTTGCGGGTTTTAACAGAATTTTAACCGTTCATTCATTGCATTTTGGACTTAAGATGATTAATATATATTTATCATTGAGATAGACTCTTTAAAAGCCCCTTCATTATTTATTTCTTTTTTCCGAAGTACAAACCCTATTTTTGTATACCTAAAAAGGAGAAATGGCAGCGATGATTCTAATCACGGGCGCCGGCGGCCATATCGGCAATGTGCTGGCAAAATATTTGTTTGAAAAAGGGCACCAGGATTTGCGATTTTTGGCGATGGAAGGGGAGGATATTTCCTACGTCGAAGCATACGCAAAAGAAGTGGTGCGGGGCGACATCCGGGACATCATGACCGTTAGGAAAGCTGTGACCGGATGCGACTATGTGTTCCATCTGGCCGGATTGGTGAAGATTTCCGGTGTGCGAAAAAAACTCATCTATGACATCAACGTGGGCGGCACGCGTAACGTGGTGCAGGCATGTTTGGAAAAGGACGTCAAGCGTTTGCTGTATGTTTCCAGCGTGCATGCGCTTTATGAACCCAAAGACGACTGCATCACCGAGCAGCTGTCCAGCGATGTGCGAGCCATAAAAGGGCATTACGCCAGAAGCAAGGCGCTGGCCACCATGGAGGTGCTGAACGGCCTGCAAAAGGGGCTGGACGCGGTGATCGTGTTCCCCAGCGGCATCATCGGACCGGATGATTACAAAACCTCCCTATACCGGCAATGCGCTGGACGGCTATATCAACAGCGACAAGCTGCAGTATTTCTTTGACGGCGCCTACGACTTTGTCGATGTGCGCGACGCCGTAGACGGCATCTATAAAGCCTTTAAGAAAGGCGAGAAGGGCCAGGGGTATATCCTTTCGGGCTCCATCGCGAGTTTGGAGGACTTTATGAAAAACGTGGAAGCCGTGACCGGAAAGCCGGTGAAAAAGCGCAAAATCTCCCGTGCACTGGTGAAACTGGCGGCCTTCTTTGCGCCGGTGTACTATGCCGTCATCGGTAAAAAGCCGATTTTGTCAAAATATTCGGTAGATGTGCTGTTCAGCAACTGCAACATCAGCCACGAGAAGGCCAAGAAGAAACTGGGCTATTCGCCGCGGCCGCTCGCCGAGACCATTCGGGACATTGTGCAGTGGCGCTTGAAGTTCAAAAAACAGCGTTAGGCTGGTGATAAAGGGCATTATGCTTCGCCAAAAACGCTTCGCAAAGCAGTTTTCCGTACCATTGCGTACGCAACCTGTCTTGCGATGCTTTTTTTATTTGCCTTGAATGAGGTTTTTTAGTATAGTTTGGGTTAAAAGGAGCAGTGAGATGAAAAACGCGGTATTGATGCTTTTGGAGAGCTTAAACATCCCTTACGAATACTTACAGCACCCACCCGCGATGACCATGGCAGATCTAAAAGACATGGATGAGAAAACCGGAGCGGTGTATATGAAGAACCTCTTTTTACGCAACGGTTCGGGAAAGCAGCACTATCTGGCGGTGATCTGCGGTGATAAGCGGGTGGACTTAAAAGCCCTGGCCGGCGAAATCGGCAGCAGCCGGCTCAGCTTTGCTTCGGATGAGCGTCTGATGAAGCACTTAAAGCTGTTGCCCGGGAGCGTGGGGCCGTTCGGGCTGATGAACGACACAGAAAAAGCGGTGATGACCGTTCTGGACCGAGATATGGTGGACAAGCCCCGAATCTCTTTCCACCCCAACGATAATACCGCCACGGTGATACTCTCGTATGAGAGCCTGCAAAAATATTTAAAACACATAGGGGCAAAGGTGCAGACCGTGCATATCCCCGAGGAAGAGATATGAGAAGAAAAGACAAGCAGATCACCGATCGTACGATGATGGATAAAATACTCAAGGAAGCCGAGATTTTGCATCTGGCCTTAAGCGACAACGGTACGCCTTACGCGCTCTGCATGAACTTTGGATACGACGGCGAGGCCATCTATATCCACGGTGCACTGGAAGGCAAGAAGATGGATATCCTGAAAGCGAATCCCGTCGTCTCGTTTCAGGGCCGTCTGCGACTATCAGACCATCAAGAACGAGGACGCCAGTGAGTTTACCTCCTACTACCGCTCGGTGGTGGGCATGGGGCGCGTGGAGATGCTCACCGACCTTGAGGAAAAAGGCTACGGGCTGGGTGTGCTGATGGCCGCTTACGCCCCCTGAAAGGGCTTTTACCTTTGACGACAAGACGATTGACCGAACGGCTGTGATGAAGATTGTGATCGACAGTCTGGACGGCAAGGTCAGCGGGTACCCAAAAGAATAGAGATGAGAGAAAGATGAACCGCACTTTTAGGTGCGGTTTTTTTCTGCGGAGTAATGCGAAAATAATATTGAATATTATATATTATAAATAATTATATAAAAATATATTGACAATAGTGTGTGCTATACACTATAATGACATCAAGAGGTGAACAACATGTCAGAAGAAAACGTAAACATGGAGGCGCTGACGCTGGAACTCAAGCGCGGCACGCAGGTGCTGGGGGTGCTAAGTCAGCTGAAAACCCCGCTGTACGGCTACTCGCTGGTGGAAAAGCTGGCGGGCAAGGGCATGGAGATTGACAAAAACACGCTATATCCGCTCTTGCGGCGTTTGGAAAAACAGGAGCTGCTCGTCAGCGAATGGAACGTGGAGGAAGCCCGCCCCAGACGGTACTATGTCATCAGTGATAAGGGCAAAATCGTGCTGAGTGAGCTGGCAAAAGCGTGGGATACGCTGGACGAAACGGTCCGGAAGTTATTAAAAGAAGATTAGAAGGGAAACAAAGGAGAAAAGAAAATGGAACTGATTAAAAAATATATCTACGCCATCGAGCGGCGTTTGCCGCGGGGCAGCGAAGACATTGCCAAAGAGATAGAATCCATTATCATGGATGAACTGGAAGGCAAATACGGCGTGAAAAGCGAATACAGCAAAGACGAGATTGAAACCGTGCTGAAATCCATGGGCCCGCCAAGGCTGGTGGCTCAGCGGTACCGCGGGGGGAGCGATTGCGTGATCGGCCCCGAGCTGTCCTATATCTACCGCATGGTGCTGGGCATCGTATCGGCCGCAACGGTTCTGGGCCTGACCATCAGCTATGTGGTGGGGCGCTTTACGGCGGTGGAGACGGTGGGCGAGAGTCTGCTGACGTTTGCTTCATTTTTAGGGTCGCTCTTTCCAGCAGTATTCTCGGCAGTGGGTGCAGTAACCATCATGTTTATGCTGATCGAACGCTTCGGCGATAAGGAAAAGCTGAACAAGGAGATTGGAACCGAATGGGACCCCAAGGATTTGCCCGATCTGCCGGATGAAAAAGAGCGTGTTACCGTGATTGGGCCGATTATCGTGATTCTTTTGGCCTTGGTTTGGGCAGTGTTTATCAACACCTATGCACGCATCGGCACCGGCGTTTTCCCAGTGTATCATGCCGATATCACATTTTTGCCTGTGTTCAATATGGATGTGGTGCGGACGGTTCTCCCCGTATGGAATCTCTCCATATTGGTCACGGTGGTCACCCAGCTGGTTCTACTGCGGCAGGGCAGATGGACGCTGTTCAGCCGCCTCTTGGAGGTGCTTGAGCAGTTTGTCAGCATCATCGCTATCGTGGTTTTGTTAAATCAGGTGCCTTTGTTCGATATCACGGCGCTGAACACCATCGGTGACGGATTTAATATTGTAGCGGCCGACTTTTCTCACTGGTACTATATCGCGCTGAAAATCATTCTGGTGCTGACCATAATCGGGGTGATGACCAACACGATCAAAGCGGTGGTCAGAGCCGTCCGCAAGGCGAATTTGGGATAGAATGAAAAACCATAAAAGCCTTTGGCATATTGCCAAAGGCTTTTTACTTGCTTGCCAAGATTACCATTCGGGCTTATAGGTCATAAAGTCATCCATGCCTTCAAAGATCAGATAACTCTCACCTTCTTCGCCGATAATATAAACACCGCCGTCGTTATCGAAAGCATAGAGGTTTCCGCAGGCTTCCACTGCGAAATGCGGGTCATCCAAAATGACTTTTTGGTGCTTGCCGTCCGCATCGGCCATCATCAGCACACCGTCTGTCTGCCACACCAGCTTTTGTCCGTCAAATACTGAGAGCACATTGCCCACAAACCACGAGCCGTCTTTTGTCAGACGAATCTGCCGGCTGCCGTCGTAGTAATACAGGTCGGTGGTGTCCACGGCAAAGTCATAGTTTTCATCGCTCAGATCATCGGTATAATAGAACCCTTTTTCCCGGCCGAATACCGCGAATGCGTCCGCGCCGTCGATATGGAACGGAATATGGCTCACTTTTTTGCTGGCATAGCTGTATACATACATGCCGGTTGGATCGCCGTAGATATAGATTGTGCCAGTGGCCGAATCGAAGGTGTAGGTCCAATCATCAATGGCCCCCACAACCCGAGCCGAATCATCGGACTGCGTAAAGTCGGCGAGATACACCGTTCTGTCGATGGAATAAAGCAGAATGTTGGAAGCGCCGTCCCGGCTTCGGGCAAAGGCAAGGCCGCTCTCGTCCGAGAAACCCGTTGCGATCACGCGCATCTCATCTGCGCTGGTCCATAATTCCAAAGTGCCGTCCGGACGGCCCGCGGCCAAAGCACCGCTGTCGTAGTTGAAGGTATAGTCCGAAACTCCGGAAATCACCGAGACGATCTTGCCGTCAGCAAAGGCAAAGAATGAATAAGAATCGTCATCCCATTCAGACAGATAGATATGATTTTGATCATCGTTGACCAGCCAATAGGGATGGGACAGATCGGATTTTATGACTTCATAATCACCGTTCTGCGCGATACAAGCCGAAGTGCCCGAATCGTCTTGCAGGCAGAAATAGGCCTTCCCGCCGTCCGGAGAACCTTCATCGTAGATGATATTGCCGTTGATCCAGCCGGTCAGATCGTGGGACACACCGTCTTTGACGACACAGAGTTTTTGACGGTTGTCTTCCACCACCTGATAAAAGCAAACCTGGTCATATTGGCTGAACACCACTTCATAGACATGGTGGTCGATCAATGTACGCTCTCCGTCAGGGGTTATCATGATTAAATCGCCCACCACGTAAGGCTCATCATATAGCCCGGTGCCCGAATTGCTTGACGGTGCCAATGATTCAACCACAAAGAAAGTACCGTCTGCAATTTGTTCGTTGCTGGAGAACATATCCATGTCCCAAGCGGAGTCGCTGAGCAGATGCGGCGTGATGCCGTCCAGATAGTAAAGATTATCATCGCTTAAAATCAACAAAAGCTCATCCATTCCAAGTCTCGCTGAATGATATTCTATCCAATCGGTTCGATTTTCTTCATTCTGTACCGTGCCTTGGACAGTGGTATTTGCCGAAGATATACCGGGTACGCTGTTTTGAGTTAGCAAAGCCAGCGTGATGATAAACGAAAAGATTAAGACCAGTACAGGGACGATAACCAGCCAGGGTGAAACGCGCCGTTCCGGCAGAACCGCCAGTTCGGCATACCCCCTGGTGTGCGCGGCAGAGGATTCGCTTGAGCTGCCCTGTTGGGGCGTGCGCGCCGCGGGTTCGGATTCGGGGGCCTGTGCACCGCAGTGCATACAAAACTTGCCTGGTTTAACGCGATGTCCACAGTGAATACATTTCATGTTGTGCTCCTTTGATGATGACGATATTTTTAATACCATTATATCATAGGAATCGCTTTTTATGGGAAAGACTGTTTATTCATATATCTTATCGGCGGGGGCGGGGAAAGCCGGAATCCGGCAGGGAAACGCCAAAAAAGTTGTTAAAAATTGTGAATAACTTATGCGGATTTTGTTAAAAAGTCACGTGGAATCATAAAAAAAATGTTACACTATGTGTTGTTATTTTTTTACAAAAAGTCTTTTATTTTTTGAAAAAAGGTTTATAATAGGTGTACATCTTTTTTGGGTTTTTTGGTGCATTTCAGCCTGAAAACGCATATAAAAAGTGAAAAAAAAGATAAAATGAAAATATATGTCATGTTTGATCCGCTGAGGCGGTCGTATAAAATGTGTAATATTGTGTAAAACCGGCATTTATACAGACATCAAAACGGATAGTGATATGATTCAAAAAGACACTTTGACTTTTAATTTTTTGCACACGGAAGATGATTCCGTAAACGCAAATTTAAGATATAAAACCAAGCCATAATATATTAACGTGAAAAAAGCGTGGACGTGCGGGTTTCTGATTAGGATGTGTGACAGCGTGTATACCGTAGGGACTGTTTTTGGCATCGTTAAATCTAAATGCGCAGGGTAAAAAGCTTAAGTATGCAAATATGCAAAAATGGCGTTACAGCGGTGGGAAAAAGACAAAAAGGATACCACATCATATCGTCCGGACGTTTTGTACATGTTACGGGGTATCATGTCGAAAACCATTTCCTTTGCCTTTTATCATGAATGCTTGCATCCTGTTTTTGGTGTAAGCTTTGAAACGCGCATATTAATCAATGGCTACGTGTCTTCGGGGGACCATCACGTATCCAAAATATACAATACAACGAGGTGTCGTATGAATATCTATCGTTTAAACGAGATTCCAGATGATAAGCTGGAAGAAGTAGGCGGAAAGGCGAGGGGCCTTAAACTGCTGGTGGATTGCGGGCTTAAGATTCCCGATGGGTTTGTTATTATTAACGTTGATAACGATCTGGACCTTCAGGCCGCGGCTGATTATTATGAAAACAGCGGTCTTAAGCGAGTTGCGGTGCGTTCGTCTGCGACGGGCGAGGACTCGGCAGATTTTTCCAGCGCAGGTCAGTATGATACGTTTCTCAATCTGGAAGGCAAAGCCGCGGTGAAAAAAGGAATTGCAGATTGTATCGCATCTTTGGAGAATCCGAAGATTGATGCATACACTGAGTTTTTCCAGTCCGTCAAATCCTCAAAGATGTGCGTGATCGTGCAGGAAATGGTCAATGCAACCACAGCCGGTGTTTGCTTTACCGAGATGCAGGGCGATTCGGACACGATTTATGTGGAAGCGGTGGCTGGTCTCGGTGATAAACTGGTTGACGGTTCGGTTCAGGCGCATTCCTATAGGCTGTCTAAAAAGGATTTGAACCCGAAGGGCGATTCGCTCATAAACGATAGGAACCTTTCCTTCTTGGCTGTGAAAGCCAAACACGCCAGCGATGCGCTGGGGTATCCTTTAGACATGGAATGGGCAATGGTGGATGATGAGCTTTTTTGGCTACAGGCGCGTCCGATTACCGCCAATGAACTGTTAACGCCGTTCGAACTGGATACGGAACCGATGAGTGATAAGCACATCTATACCACCTGCAACGTGGGCGAGATGCTTCCTGGGGCCGTAACGCCGTTGTCGCTTTCCACCAGTGTGCGCGCGTTGGATAACGGTATGCGCAGGATGTTTGTGGAAACAGGCACCACCAAAAGTATGGACAAAACACCGCCGGGGAGCGGGGTATCCAACTTTGGGAACCACCTGTTTATCAACCTGACCGAAGCCAGCAGCATGGGTGACCATATTGTCGGTGCTGATAGAGCATCTGTTGAACTCAGTATTTGCGGCAGAACGTTGTCGGAATCGACAGGCAACGCGGTTGAAGTGAATCTGGCCGAGCGGCTGAATAATGCCAGAAAATATTTCGGCATCATATTAGGCCGAAAAGATGCGGTAAAGCGCATTGAAGATCTGTCAAAATCATTCGATGTCGAGCTTTGGGATCACCCCTACACACAGATTGAAGAGATCACCAAAAAACTTCCCGCGCTGGATGATGCTTTTTGGTACCACTATGTGGCATCCAGCAATTCAGGTGCGATGAGCTCTGCAGTTTATTCTATTCTTTTAGACAAAGGCATTGAGCCGGAAGAAGCAAAAAAGCTGCAGGCGGGATGTCTTGCGGATATCGAAGACATTGAATCGGTGGATATTCTAAGATCGCTGCGCGCCGTTGCACGAGAAATGATTCTGGAAAACCCGAGAATCGTTAATTCGGACGTGAACGGCATTAAAGAAGCAATGCAGGCTGGCGGACCGGAAGTGAAAAAAGCGCTGGATGTATTTATGCGGCGTCATGGTCATCGTGCCATTCGCGAGGCGGAAATGCAGAGCAAATCCTGGCATATGGATAATGATAGCCTTGCCTCGTTCTTGCGGACCATTATCGCGACTGATGTACGTGATCCTAAAAAAGAACAGAAGTATGAAGATTACTTAAAAGAAATCGAAAGCCAGTTTGAAGGCAAACTTGGCGGAACGATGGAATACTTGATTGATAATGCCAGAAAAGGCGTGGTTGCGCGTGAGTTTACCAAGTCAATGAGTATCAAAGTGTTGGATAAATTCAAAGTGGCATACCGTTTCCTTGCTACCACCATGGTTAATCGGAGACTTCTGCCGGATGAAGAATTGATCTTTTTCTTTAAACACGATGAACTGGTTGACTATATCAACCATGATGATAAATCCTATGTTAAACGTGCGATTGCCAGAAGAAGACTGTTTGAAGAGCAAAAGCGGCTAAAATTTGAAGAAATCAATATCGGACGTCCGATTCCGATAGAAGAGCACTATGATGTCAGCGCGGATAAGGTGATGACCGGATCTTCGATCAGCAGAGGAACCGCCACAGGCAAAGCCCGCGTGGTCACCAGTGTGGATGACGCCAATCTGCTGGAAAAAGGCGAGATCATGGTGGCTTCCTTCACCGATATCGGCTGGTCGCCTTACTACTGCACCATCAATGCGTTGGTTACCGAAATTGGTTCGGCACTGTCGCATGGCGCGGTGGTGGCCAGAGAATATGCTCTGCCGCTGGTTTCCAATGTGTCCAACGCCACGCGGCGTATCCGGACGGGTGATCTTCTGATGGTGGACGCCAATACGGGAGAAGTTAAGATAATCAGCTAAATAAATAAAAATGAGCGCCGACTAAAACCGGCGCTTTTTTAGTTTGGTTTTTTGGCGATGATGATATCGCGGTTTATCGCCTGATCCACACGGTGCAGGAAGGCGGATTCTGGACTGGGGGGGAAGACGTCGAAACCGGAAGCGGCGATCATTTTGCTCATTTCTTGGCGCGAGAGCACAAACGTGTTCCAGGCCAGAACCATCACGCCGCCGGGCATCAGAGCGCTGTACCATCCTGCCAGGCAGTCTTTTAACAGTAATTGGGGATTGCGGGAGACGGATGCTTGGCTTTTGCCGCCGGCACTGCCGTGCTGAATGCCATAGGGCAGATCGCTGACGATGATATGGAAACGCCTCTTCTTGATGAATGACAAGGTAAAGCGGGTATCTCCGGAAATCATTACAAACTCACGCGCCAGCCCCTCTTTTTGGTCGTTTTTGCTTTTTGCAACTGAAAAAGCGGTTTTGAACGCTTTATGATTCTCGGCGTGCAGTGTCTCGGTGGACATGGTGTGTTTTAAGCGTTCGGATTCCAGAAATTTTTTTATGAAGACACAGGATTCCTCGGTGTATTTTTTATTCAGCTCAATACCCCAAACATCATAGCCCCAAGCTAAACCTTCATACAGCGTGGTGCCTTTTCCGGCCAGAGGATCCAAAAGCCGAAGATGCGTTTCGTTTGTAAAACCGGACACCGAGGATGCGACGCCGATCATCATGCGGGTGAACAGTTCATTGGTTTTTCCGGTATACTTCAAAAGGGAACTGATTTTTTGGGAGACAAAAGCGTCAAAATCCAAAGGCACAGGCTGAAAGGAAACCTGCGGCGTTTCTGCGATGATTAAATAGAGCGCATACGAGAACGAAAGATGAGAAATCGTCCTGATATCATCCGCGCTTAACATTTTTTCGGTTTGAAAAACAAGGTATGAGATACCTACGATATCGCGCACGCGCGATTCGGAACAGGACACCGAAAGACAGGGTGCAACGAACGCGAATTCAGCGGTTGCCAGCTGTTTTGCAGTTTCAAAATACACCCGGTTGTGCCCGGGGTTTAAAAGGATCGCGTATGCGGTCAATTTAGTACACCTCGTTTATTTTTAAAATCAATATCAATATACTATACAAAGTCGGCTTTGTCATGTTTAAAAATGGTATAAGCAGGAGGTTTGGTTGGCGGCGAGGATAAAATAAATATTTGAAAATCACCCCTTAACTTGGTATGATAAAGTGATATTTTTAAGACGAATTGATGAGGACTGAAACAAAGATGCAAAGAAGAGCAGTCATGAAGAAGACACGCATTGCGCAAACGATGATGATAGCGGCCGTAGTTGTTTTGGTGCTGTTGCTGTTGGTTCCGTTGGGGCTGTCTTTTTTTGCTTTCCCAATGCCGGGAGATGATTACGCCAATACATGGGCCACGGCGGAAGTCTGGAAAAACGACGGAAATGTGCTGAGTGTCATCTCGGCGGCGTATCATCATGCGGCAGATATCTATATGCGACTTCAGGGGAATTTCACAGGGGTATTGCTGATGGCGCTAAATCCGCTGCTGGTTTCAGTGAGCGCGTATCAGTGGGCGCTTTTTGGCATCAACCTGCTGCTGATGGCGAGTGTCATTTGGATGCTGATGAATTTAATCAAAAGACGCTGGGGTATGGATGGGAAAGCGGTTTTGCTCATCGCGCTGCTTTTATTGTTTGTCACTTACAACCGTTTGATGAGTTTTATCGAATTCGGATACAATTTTACAGCGGCGAGTTATTACGCTCTGCCGTTTTCTCTGGCAATGATCTATGCCGCTATTTTGCTGAGGATGAACAAAGCACAAAAAAAACATCCCGGACCCTTTATGGTGTTGATTCTTCTTTCCGCATATTTGGGCCTTAACAACTTCCCGCTGGCGTTGATGATGCTGACGGGGTTGGGGTTTGCTTCGCTCTGTGCGGTCATCAAGAAGCACAGGATGACAAAGACGCTGCTTTCTCTGTTGATTATTTTTTCAGTGTTCTTTGCGCTTTCGCTTTTTGCTCCGGGTAATAATAGGCGAACGGATACAGAGTGGGCAGAGAATTTTGGGATTGTATCCACTGTTTATGCTAGCGTCGTAATGGGTACCAAACTCATGTTGGTTGCGCTGGTTTCCACCCCGCTTTTGGGTGTGATGCTGTTGTTAACGCCGCGCTTGGCTGAGAGTGCCAGACAGAATCAAGGACGCTTTACAAACCCATTGCTTTTTGCGGCATTGACCTATATCGTATTTATCGTGCAGTATATTCCGGTGCTTTATGCCGGCGGATATGATTACCACGGCCGAATTGAAAACATCAAATGGCTGACTGCATTGATTTGGATAGTAGTGAATTACATCAATCTGGTGGGCTATGCGGCTCAAAGACGGGAAACAAGACATCCCATACGGCTGAAAAGCCTGACGGCGGCTGGGGGGAGCATTCTGGTGCTGTTCTGTTTATGGGCGTACTATATCGCGCCGGCAAAAGTCGATGATGCGCTCTATGTGCATCGCATGCACTATGAGACCATCTATCGGCAGTCGGTATCTGGACAGCTGACTACCTATCGGGCAGAGCAGGCGAAGCGATTTGATATTTTAAATGATAAGGATATCGTGGATGTGGAGTTTCAGCCGTTGACCTATGAAAGTGTCATCTGCGGGCAGGAGACCTTATCCACCGACAAAGAAGCCAACCGGAACCGCATTTTAGCCAAACACTATGATAAAAACTATATTTTGATACTGCCGGCAGAATAATATGTTTTTTGGCATATCGTTGTGCAGACGGGCAAAATATAGGATATAATGAATATGGTATAAGTTAGCGAACGTCAAGGCAGAATCCCGCCGGGACGTATTTTTTAAGGAGCATTTTAGATGAAGATACTGCCCAACGTGCTGGACAGACAGTTTTTTCAGCATCAAGCAGAATATGAGCAAAAAGCATTGGATGTATTGCGAAGCGGGTGGTATATTCTCGGGCGGGAAGTTGCAGCGTTTGAGCAGGAGTTTGCGGCCTATGCGGGTTCGAAATACTGTGTAGGGCTGGCTTCGGGGCTGGATGCGCTGATGATCGCGTTTAAGCTTTTGGGTGTTAAAGCGGGAGATGAAGTCATCGTTCAGTCCAATGCGTACATCGCATGTGTGATGGGTATCACGGCATGCGGCGCAACACCGGTTTTTGTCGAACCGGATTTATTTCATAATCTGGATGCTGATAAGATTACGGAGAAAATCACGGACAAAACCAAAGCGATACTGGCGGTGCATCTGTATGGCCAGGCTTCACATATGGCCAAAATTAAACAGATTGCGGACCAGCACGGGCTCTATCTGGTGGAGGACTGCGCGCAATCGCATGGGGCGGTTTACCAGGGGAAAAAGTGCGGCACTTTCGGGCATATCGGGTGCTACAGCTTTTATCCCACCAAGAACCTCGGTGCTTTTGGAGATGCTGGTGCGGTGGTGACCGAGGATCAGGCTTTGGCTGAGAGGTTTCGCATCTATCGCAATTATGGTTCTGAGAAAAAGTACCACAATCAAATGCTGGGAACCAATTCGCGATTGGATGAGATGCAGGCCGGACTTTTGCGTGTTAAGCTGAAATATTTGGATGATTACACCGCAGAGCGACAGATGATTTGCGATCGATATCTAAACGAAATAAAAAATCCTTATCTTGAGTTGCCAAGGACAAGAGAAGGGGCCACCACGGTTTGGCATCAGTTTGTCATCACCACTGATCATCGTGATGCGCTGGTTCGCCATCTTGAGGCAAAGGAAGTGTACACTGCCATCCATTACCCCATACCGCCGCATCTTTCGGAGGCCTATGGGTATTTGGGTTACAAACCCGGCAGTTTTCCCATCGCCGAGCAATTGGCGAATTCGGTACTGTCCTTGCCGCTGTATAATGGACTTACGGCCGAAGAACAGGATGCTGTGATCGACGCGGTCAATACGTTTTCACCGGAGGAATAACGGATGCGTTTGCGAGCACTAAAAATTTCAGATGCGCCTTTGATGCTGGAATGGATGCATAACGAAAACATCAGCCGGCAATTTCGGTTTGATACAAAGGGTCAGACGATTGAAACAGTCGAAGCTTTTATTAGAAAAAGTGATGATATGAACAGCGATATGCATTTAGCTGTCGTGGACGAAGCCGACGAATATATGGGCACGATCAGCCTAAAGCATATCGATAAGCAGGATGGGACCGCCGAATACGCGATTGTTTTGCGGGAAAAAGCTCAGGGAAAAGGGTTTGCGAGGCAAGCCACGCGGGCGCTTCTGGACAAGGCGTTTACGGAGCTGGAGCTTAAAAAGGTGTATCTCAATGTGCTCAGCCAAAACAAGCGGGCGATTCGGTTCTATGAATCGTTCGGGTTTAAACCTGAAGGCGAGTTTAAAAGCCATATTGTCATCGGCGGCGAGCCCCAGAACTTGAAGTGGTATGCGGTCTTTAAGGAAGAATACTTAGATGAAAAGCCGGACAGCGTGCGGATGATTAAGTTCAACCAACTGGGCGATGCACGCGGGCATCTGGTGGTGATGGAAGAATACAAGGATGTGCCGTTTGATATCAAGCGCATTTTCTATATCTACGGATCGGACCCGGACGTGGTGCGCGGCCAGCACGCCAACCGTAAAAGCTGTTTTATGCTGATTAATGTGGCGGGGAAATCCAAGGTGGATGTGCACGACGGCGAAAGTGTAACGACTTACCGTTTGGATGAACCGCATGTCGGCATTTATCTGCCCAAGATGGTCTGGAAGGATATGTACGATTTTTCCCCCGATTCGGTGCTGCTGGTTCTGGCCAGCGAGCTTTATGACCCGGATGAATATATCCGCGATTATGATGAATATTTAAGAGAGAAAAAAGGATAGAATATGAAAATTTCAATTATTATCCCGGTATATTTTAATCAGCCGAATCTACAGCCGCTGTACGACGATATCAAGGCCGTGGTACTAAATAAGCTGACAATGGAATTACGAGATTGTGATGGTGGACGACGGTTCGACCGATGGGTCTTATGAGGAGATATTGGCGCTGAAAGTCAAAGATCCGAATATTGTGGCGGTCAGGCTTTCCCGCAATTTTGGCTCGCATGCGGCCATTTTGGCAGGCCTCTCGGTTTGTACAGGGGACTGTGCCACCATGAAAGCCGCCGATCTGCAAGAACCTTCCGAGATCATATTAAGCATGCTGGAAAAATGGCAGAACGGGACGAAATCGGTGCTGGCCGTGCGGGACGACCGAGAAGAACCTTTCACCCAAAAGTTGTTTTCCAATACTTACTATAATGTGATGCGCAAATGGGCGCTGCCGAATATGCCCAAAGGCGGGTTTGATTGCTTTTTGATCGATCGGGATGTGATTGAGCTTTTAAAGCGTTTGGAGGAAAAAAATACGTCGCTGATGGGACAGATTCTGTGGTGCGGGTTTAAAACCGAGATGGTGCACTATGTCCGTAAAAAGCGCGAAATCGGTAAATCCCGCTGGACGCTGGCCAAGAAGGTTAAGCTCTTTATCGACTCGTTCCTGGGGTTCTCCTACGCCCCCATACGCGCGATTATGACCATTGGCATCTTCTACTTTTCTGGCGGCCATCGTTTACTCGGCAATTATTGTTATACAGAAGCTGACCACAGGCATCCCAGCAGCCGGTTTTGCTGCTACCATGATTGTGATGCTGTTTTCATTCGGCATCGTGATGCTCTCCATCGGCATACTCGGTGAATATATCTGGCGCAGCTTTGACGCCAGCAGAAATCGTCCGGTATTTATTATTGAGGAAAAGAAGTAATCGTTTTTTGCGTCTTAACCAGACATGCCAGATGGCGTGTCTTTTTTTATATTAGCGTGAATATTTAGTTAACAATACGAACTAAAAGTTTGAAGCGGTGGTTTAAAACACTTAAAATAAATGTATAAATATAGTAAATAGAATGATTTTTGTGAGGATCTTATGAATACTTTGACGATAAACGGTAACCATATTTACAATTTTTTTATCTCGGGCGCAAAAAAGCTGATCTGCCATGAAAAAGCATTGAACAGCATCAATGTTTTTCCTGTGGCCGACGGAGACACCGGCACCAATTTGGCGCTGACCATGAAGATGGTCATTGCCAACTCAAAGCAGGATGAGGCACTGTATCGATCGCTGGCGTCCATATCCGAAGCCGCAACCGAAAACGCATATGGTAATTCGGGCATGATCTTTGCGCAGTTTCTAAACGGTTTTGCCGCGGAATCCGGCGTGAAGGCCGAGATCAGTATCTCCGAGTTTGCTGATATTGCGGCAAAAGCAACGAAGTATGCTTATGAGGCGGTGGAATCGCCCAAAGAAGGGACCGTATTGAGTGTGATGCGGGATTGGGCGGCAGAATTCAAGGCTAGACTGCATCTGGCCGACTTTGAACAGGCATTGAAGCAGTCGGTAGAGAGCGCACGAGGTTTTGTTGAACAAACACGGGAGCGCTTAAAGGTGCTGATGGTGAACAATGTGGTGGACGCCGGAGCTAAGGGCTTTTTGATTTTTCTTGAGGGCATGTTGGAATTCATCATCAGAGGCGAGGTGACTGAAACCGCGGCGCTGGACGACACCGCCGAGATGGAGACACACATCAACCTGACGAACAGTGAACCGGTGCTGACCAACCGGTACTGCTCCCAATTTTATATTGAAAGCGATAAGACGCTTAATGAGCTGAAAGCGATGATTACAGAGTTTGGGGATTCGTTGGTTGTGACCGGGCTTCAAAACCGACGTCAGATTCATATCCACACCGATAGGCCGCATCGCGTGATGCAGGCGCTGGCCCGAGAAGAAACGGTGCTTTCGCAGAAGATTGAGGATATGAAATTGACAAACGACCTGATATACCGAAAAAAGCATGCGATCGGTTTGGTCACGGATTCCATCGCCGATGTGCCGCAGGAACTGTTGGACAAAGCGCAGGTGACGGTCATTCCGGTCAACCTTATCTGTGACTCGGTGGCATATCTGGACAAATTGACCATGACGCCCAAGCTTTTTTACGAGCAGATTGACCTGTATACCATGAATCCTACCAGTGCCCAGCCCTCCTACGGTACTATCGAAAAAGCGTTTTTGAAACTTACCGAACATTTTGACTCGGTGATTGGGGTCTTTGTTTCGCAAAAGATGAGCGGCACTTTCGGCAACGCCCAAAAGGCGGCAAAAAAACTGTCGGAGCAGGGCAAACGGATAACCGTTGTTAACTCCATATCCAATTCTGCTGGCGAAGGGATGCTGCTGCTGGAAGCGACGCGATTGATCGATCGTGGATATAGCCACGATGAGGTTGTAAAAAAACTGGAGAGCCGTAAAGCAGACACACGAATCTATGTCAGTGTGCGTGACTTAAGCCATATGATAAAAGGCGGACGCGTCTCAAAAGTGGCGGGATTCATTTTAAATATGATTAAACTAAAGCCGGTCATTTCGATTGACCGCAAAGGCGGGGGGATTGTGTTTAAGAAGACCCTGACGCAGAAAGCCGCGGTGGACGCCATGGCAGCCGAGTTTAAAAAAGACTTTCTATCTCGCGGGATACAGGAATACGCGATGGTATATTCAGACAGGGAGGCGGATGCAGATATGCTGAGAGCAAAGCTGTATGGCATCTGTGGGGTGGAACCGGCCTATGTTGCGCCCATCTCGCCGGTGGTGGGGCTGAACGCCGGAGCGGGCTCGTTTGCTGTGGCGTATTTAATCAAGGAGGGTTAGAAAGATGCTGGGAGTATATGCGCTGATCGTTTTTGCATATTTTGTGGTGTGGTATATCATCACTTTGATTTTCAAAAATGCGGGGCTGATCGATATCGGCTGGGGGCTTGGTTTTGTCGTTCTGGCGGTGTATGGACTGATGACTAACCTTGGCGTGGTGACGGTGGTGCTGACCGCTATGGTTGCGGTTTGGGGCTTTCGGTTGTCCGTACATGTCTTTCGGCGCAACGTCGGAAAGCCTGAGGACTATCGGTACGCCGCGTTTAGAACGGATTGGGGGAAATGGTTTAATCTGCGTGCGTTTTTTCAGCTGTTTATGTTCCAGGCGCTGATGATGCTGGTCATCGCATTGGCGTTTATCTATGCGAATCAGCAAAATACGATCCGCAATATTCCGCTGTTTATGGCGGGTATTTTGGTGTGGTTGGTCGGGTTTTTCTTTGAGACGGTGGGCGACGCTCAACTGAAACGTTTTGTTGTCAACCCCGACAACAAGGGCAGGGTGATAGAAGCTGGATTGTGGCGGTATTCGCGCCACCCGAATTATTTCGGCGAGGCGGTGCTGTGGTGGGGCGTTTTTATGTCGGCGTTGGCCTGCGGAGCGCCGTGGTGGACGGTGGTCAGCCCGGTCACCATTACACTGCTTGTCCGGTTTGTATCCGGTGTGCCCATGCTGGAAAAACGCAACCAAAGCAAGGCAGGTTACGAATCATACTGTAAACGGGTGAATGTATTTATCCCGTGGTTTAGAAAGGAAGAAAAAAGTGAATAAATCGTTGTTTTTGGCGGCAAAGATCATTTCATTTGCCGCATTTTTAATTTTTCTCGCCCTCATCATCTTTGGCGTGACCGCACGTGATTTTTCGGCCGAAGGCAGTGTCTTACTCAGCGTTTTTTGGGGAAAATTCACCATGCTGGATATTTACGCCGCTTTTTTGGTCATTTTCATCTGGGTAGTGATTCGGGAACGCTCGATTCTAAAGAGCGCACTATGGTTTGTGCTCATCATGCTTGGCGGCAGTATGTCCATCTGCCTTTATCTGTTTGTTGCGCTGATGACGTCTAAGGATGATTTACGGATATTGTTGCTGGGGAAACGCGCATAGGTGAATAGAAAAAACGCTTAGCCGTTGATGATATGAGAGGGTATCAACGGTTAAGCGTCTGATTATGGAGCTTATTTATATTTATTTAGTTATGATGATGTCAAATCAGAAACTTGTATATCGGATTCCTCCAATAATACATTAAAATACTGCTTTAGAGCCTCAGCATCACTCGCCAGTAGTTCGGCATAGCCTGCGTCATCTTCCAACACTTCACCCGTGTCCACAACCAACCTGGTTTTGGTCATCAATTCACCATCAAAGTAGTAAAGATAGGTGAAGATATCCGTCATATAGTTATAAGCAAAGACTTCCTGTTCCATATCGTTGTTCGCAATGCGTAAAAAATTATATTTTTCCAAGACGAACATCTCGGTCAGAGTGATATCGTCTTCGGTGACATTGCGTGTATATTGACCGGCAACCTGCATGAACCCTGCGGTTTCAAACCGCTCCGTTAAATTGACGTCTTCGACAATGTTGCCGCTGTCGGATGACAGTTCAGACTCATCAATAACAGGAAAAGTGGCAATCGCTTCGTCAGTTAACTCGGCGACCGGTGCACCACCGCACCCGGAAAGCAGTAATCCTGTCAATAAAACAATTATCAGTTTTTTATTTTTCATATCCTACCATTGAGCAATGCAAAATCTCCGCTGAGGTTCGGCGGAGATTTATATATATTTTATTATTGTCTATAGTTCTTCGAGTACTTGCTCAACTATCTCATCAACTTCTTCTTCTACAGGGAACCCATGGGCACGCACACCAGGCATAATCTCTTTGATGCCTGCTTTTGCCGCCGCTTTAATTTCCAAAGAATACTTTTGAGCATCCCTGATCTGCTGTCTTAGGTTGGCAATTCCTTCTTCGTAGGCCGCCAGATCTTCTTCGGAAACGTTGTCCATATCGCGAAGCATCTGTCGCAGCTGTTCTTTATAAGCTTGTGTCAATTCACGTTGTTCGGCCAACTGTTCTTTTCTCATTGCGCGAAGTTCTTCCCGCTCGGCCTTTCGCTCTTCGAAATCAAGCTTTAACTCGTCGCGTTCCTGCTTGCGCGCTTCGTTTTTCGCAGCCGCCTGATCACTTTTTCCGTTATTTGATTTTTCACCGCTATTGCCGCCCTTATTACCGCCTTTTTCGGCATACGCAATAGGAGCCGCAAAGCTGAATATCAACGTAATAACTAATAATAAAATCAAAAACCGTTTCATTATTGACACCTTCCTTTGTTTATATTATCAACTTTTGCTTTATTATACAAGTGAAATAAAGCATCATGATGAGGAAAATGTAAGAAATTGTGTAAACGATTATGCTAATATCGAATTTGTGATATAATATTTTTAATTAACAGGAGAAGACTATGCGTACAATTTTTGTTGTGGATGACGAAAAAAAACTGCTGAGCGTGATTAAGAAATATCTGGAGAACGAAGGGTATTTGGTGCGCACGTTTCAGGATGCCAGAAGCGCGATGAAACATATCGAAGGCGAAGCGGACCTTTGGCTGTTGGATATTATGCTCGGTGACGATTTAAACGGATATGATCTTATCAAAGCGATCAAGGAAAAAACCAGCGTACCCACGATATTTATGTCTGCCAGGGATAAGGAATTGGACCGTGTGATGGGCCTTGAGATGGGCAGTGATGACTATATTACCAAACCGTTTTCCATGCGCGAATTGGTTTTACGCATCAATAATATTATCAAACGTGTTTATGATGAGCAGGGCGGCAACATTGTCCTGTATGATGTATACAGTATTGACAGCAAAAAACGCATTGTTTCCCAAAAGGGTCAGCCGGTGGCGCTGACCTCCAAAGAGATGGATATGGTTTTGCATCTGTTGCAGAACAAAAACACATCCTTTACCCGCGATCAGCTACTAAACAGTATTTGGGGCGTCGATTATTACGGCTCTGACCGGGTGGTGGACGACCTGATCAAACGCATCCGGAAAAAAATGCCGAATTTTAATATTGAAACCATCTATGGCTACGGCTACCGTTTGACCTGATGAAGAATTTAAAGCTCTCCATACAGGTGACTTTGGTGTTTATCGCGGCGTTCGTCATTACCAGCGTGCTGGTGGCTTTTGCGGTGACGCGGAGCACCGAATCGATTTATGAGGATATCGTATACCAGAAGCTGGAGGCCCAAGGAAAGGCCGTCGCGCAATCCAGCAGGTTGGCAAGCTTTGAGCTTGAAAGTGGTATTGCGGTGATCCAGTATTCCAGCGATATGCAGTCCTATACGGCTTCGGATAACATTAATGATTATACCGATGCTGTCTCCATTCCGCTTTTGATCGGGAAAGCGGTCCAACAGACATCAAGCGCTCAGCGCTATGTCAACACCATTGCAGGCAAACAGATTTTTTATGTTATCTTAAAATATCATGGTTTTTTTGAAGTTCAGGACCATGATGTTTTTATTGTACTGACCGATGGGGCGATGAAGGGCGCGATGATGGAAAACATGAGAACGCAGGTGCAGTTCATCTTTCTAATCGCCTTTTTGTTCGGCTATCTTATCGTTTTGTTGTGGATATTCAGGCTGGTCAGGGATACGCGCCATATCTCGGGAGCGCTCAAGAACATGGGTAGTAATTATTATAGAACTAGATTAGAAACGCCGCGAAAGGACGAGATCGGTGATTTAGTAAACAGCATTGAAGCGATGCGGGGAAAGATCATGGAAAGCGAAAAGCAGAAGCAGGAGATCATCCAGGGGGTCAGCCATGACTTAAAAACGCCTATCGCGGTGATTCGTTCTTACACCGAAGCGATGCAGGACGGGTTGTGCGAGCCCGGAGAGGTGGCCGAGGTGGTGGAGACCGAATGCATTCGGCTGGATAGAAAAGTCACTGAGCTGTTAAACCTGACACGGCTTAATTATATCGACTTAAACCGAGATACCTTCGGCGATATCCGTATGGATGTGCTGATTGAAGACATCGTGAAACGGTATCGGCACATGTCAAAAGCCAAGTTTGTTTTGGATTTAAAACCGGTGAGTTTTTTTGGCGAACGAGAATCCTGGCGGGTGGTTTTGCAGAGCATACTCGATAATGCCATACGCTATGCCGAAACGAAAATTGAGATATCCTTAAAAAAAGATGATTTGTGTATCTGTAACGATGGCAGAAACATCGATGAGGCGCGATTGCCTAGCATCTTTAATGCGTTTGAAAAAAGCGCGGACGGCAATTTCGGCATCGGGCTTTCCACAGTCAAGCGCACAGCAGAGCTGTTTGGATATTCGGCCGCAGCAAAAAACACCGAAACCGGCGTGTGCTTTGAAATTTGCAAATAGCTTTCGTTTTTTAACAATTGCTCCGGTCTAGAACGGGTCGATTCGCTCACGGGCAGCGTCAATGACGCGGATAAACGCGCCGCAAAGGGCACCCAAAAACGAAGCCGCCATGCCAAGCAGAATATAGAGATTACCTGAAATGATGACCCCTAAGAGCGCAAACAGCCCTAAAAAAACAAGGCCGTGGATAAACCAAATATTACTTAGGAATTTTCTCATCTGGACCTCCTTTGTTTTCTATGATACAGGATTTATTATATCGTAAAAACCCGGGCGTTTACATTAAAAAAACAATCATTTTACGTTTAAAACAAGAGTTATGTTATAATATGGATATCAAAGCGATAAGAAAGGAAATTGAAATGAAAAAAACAATTCTTTTATTGATAGTGTTAGTCATGGCGGCAAGCGTGCTGACAGCATGCGGCCCCGATTATTCCAAAGAGCTGGAAGCGATCGGCGAGGATATGCAGAGCGCAACCGATGAGTGGCTGGATTTTATGACCGAGTACGGCGAGGAAGCTTATACGATTCAAACGGCTGAAGATTTAAACACTTTTTATAGCGAGATGTCCGAAAAAGCCGGTAACTACGCCGAAAAGTTCCGTTCGCTGGAAATGCGCCTTGATGACATTCAGGGCGGGATATCTGAGACCGAATACTCATCCTACAAAGCGTCGCTAGAAGCGATGATTGATGCGATTGAGGGCATGATGGAACAGATGGAAGCCGCGATGGCGACTGAATAGGGAAACGGCTATAAGCGGTAATATTGATCATCAAACCCTTGGTGTTTTAGAAGGCCAAGGGTTTTTTTATATGATGCTGACACTGATACGCGGATGTACGATAGACAGATTCGCAATTCGATATGGAAAAAAACCGTTTGATTATATATAATGAAAAAAAAACAGTGAGGAGAAATCCATTGAAAAATAAACTCGCGCTATTCGTTCTTCTGGTTTATTTGTTCGTTTTCTGTGCCGGTTGTGCACCGTCCGCCGAAAGCCAGGCGAACCAGATCATCAAAGATTTTGAAGCCGTCAAAAATGAGGTAAACAATTATGTGGCAACCGATGATCCGAGAAACCTGATTGCATCGACCAATCTGGAAGAGATTGAGACGCTCACCGAACGTGTGGACGGACAATATAAAACCTATTCGGCCGAACTGATATCGCTGATGGAATCGTATCGGGCACTGGAAGGGCAAATCGATCCAGCAACGCTGGATAATCATATTCTTGCGATGCAGGAGTTTTATAAGGTAACCGAGCTTTTACGGCTGTCGCAGCTTTTGAGCGGGAAGCAGAGGGCCTGGGACATCAAGGTGAAAACTGCGCTTAGGGCAGAGGATAAGCTGGCCTATTGCAGTGCGTTCTCCGCCGACTGCGATACGATTGAAGCGGAGGCGAAAGCGCTGGACGTTAAAGAGGACGATATAGATTTAATTACTGGCACCTATGAATTTTTAATGGAGAAGATCAAAGAATCCAAAGAGATGATTATCTATGCGCTGTATGACTTGGTCGGCTGACCGAGCGAAAAACGGTTACCAAACACAGCGACTTTTTGCGGAGGATAACCCCCGAATGTCTTTACGTTCGGGGGTTTATTGTTTTGCGGATTGGCGCAGGAACCGAAACGAGTGACAGTAATTGACATCTGCGCACGGCTGAAATAGAATACCCAAAGAGAGGTAAAAAAACCATGAAGCGAATGATAAACATCGTATTGGCGATATTGATAATTGGAAGCATGGCGGGTTGCAAACAAGCCGAGGTAAACCGCTTTGACGGGCTTAATATGACGCGCATCACCATCAGCGATATTTGCAGTTCCAACTCGGGCGCGAGATGTGAGATTGGGCCGGAAAACCAAGCCGTGCTGGATACGGTGGCCGCGTTATTTCCGAAGTCAAGCATATATCCGGACGATATCAGAATCGCGCGGCCGTATTATGTGCAGATATCCCTTGCGGACGGTGAAACGCTCAGCCTGATGTACGGCGACGACGCAGGCAGGATGACGGTGATTGACCCGAAAAGCGAATACAATATTGAAAACCCGGAGCTTACCGCTTATTTTTCTGAGGCGTATGAAAAATATAACCAGCTGGCGGACGAAGTGATGGTGCCGGAGGAAGACTCTCTGCCGCCTGTATATGCGTTTACTAAAAGCGATATTGAAGCCGCAGAAAAGGCGATCACAGATTACTACGCAGCATTGGCCAACAAAGACGCAGAAGCGCTGGTTGCGCTGATGCACCCGCGATTTGGCTACAGCATGGAGAAATACGAGAGCGGGGAGCTGACGCTTTGGGATACGGGGGATTTGGAACTGCTGGCAATTCACCCTTATGACAGCGCTTTTCAGCAGAATTTTAACTACCACATGGACGCGGGCGACGGCAACACGATGATCCTGAAAGTGGACTTTGAAGTCTCTTTCCCGGACGGAGACACCAACTCCTGTTACAGCGAAGGCACCTACACCGACTGGGCGTTTATTCTGGTGCGGGCGGATGCGGAGAGTCCGTGGTTGGTTTATGATCAGGGGTATTGAGTGGGGCGTGAAACCGGGGATAGAATAGATTTGGAAAAGCAACCCCCAGAAAGGCTTCGCTTTTCATCCCCCTTATGAAGGGGATTGAGATGGCACAAAGAAAAAGTCTCTCTTTGGAAAGGGAGTGGGACCGCGACTGCGGTGAGGGAAGGATAGACGGACACCTTAGACAGTTGTAAATTGTATATAGAGATATTATATCGGCCACGCGGTGGATTTAAAGGAAAGTAAATGGCAGATTTATGACTAAGGGTTATTAAGGATGAAGTTAGATATAAAAAATGTGATTGTTGGCTAATAGCGCCGAAAAACACAATAGCGATACTATAAATCCCGCGGTGGCTTAGAATACCGGGGGATTTGATTATTATGTAGGCTTATAAATGAACAAAATGCAACAAGGGAACAAACGTTTGCAAAAAGGTGACGATTGTGTTATAATACTAAAAAATAACATAAAAATATAAATAAGCTATAATTAGCATTTTAATTTTGCGGTTTATTAATATAAGTAATTTAAAGAGAAAGGAGGTTATAAATGGGTATAGATTATACAACCACACACTTGCCCAGTCAGCAAAGGGCAGTAATTAGAAAGGGGAAAGAAGAGGGAAAAATGATGAAAGAAACAAAAAGATGCAAAAAACTTAGAGAATATGTTAATAAAGAAGATGCAGTCTTAGAATGTCTAGCAGACAATGAAGGCGATGATTTTGAGTGGGACGAATATGGGAGATGGCTTGAAGATGATGAAAAACAAAAGGCTATACAAGGCTAGAAAGGATGAAAAGAGAGCATGAACGCAGAAAATAAGAAAAAAACATTTGAATTAATAAGAAAACTTGAAACTGAAGTAAAAGGTGTTGAATTAAGGCAATTCACCGAGGCTGAAATATCTGAAGCCCCTTACAATTATATTTTTAAATATATATTGCTTACACCAGGAACGGTTAATAGTAAAGTTACTGCAATAAAAAAAACATACGAATATATGAGCGGTCTTAATATTGAAGAGTTAGAATATTCAGAGATTAGTGATTATATTGGTCTATTAATTCAATTCTATCAAAGCGATACATGAATATAAAATATTGATGATAAGTATTTGATTATACCCGAGGGATTACAATAATTCCTAACGTGGTCTCAAAACTCGTCCTGCGAATACAGCTTAGATGAAGAGCAAGGAGATGCGTTTTTCTGAGGAGCGAACTGAATGGTTGGCATATAACCTTACGCGGCAATAAAAAGACGCCTACCTATAAAAATAAGTACGCGTCTATAACCGCGGGCTTAGCCCGCTGGTGCCGAAGACCGGAATCGAACCGGTACGGAGTTTAACCTCCGCAGGATTTTAAGTCCTGTGCGTCTGCCAGTTCCGCCACTTCGGCTTAAAAAACATGAGTGCATTTGGCTTATCACAGTTTTGGAGGCGCCACCCAGACTTGAACTGGGGATAAAGGCTTTGCAGGCCTCTGCCTTACCACTTGGCTATGGCGCCAGTTGGAGCGGAAGACGGGATTCGAACCCGCGACTTCGACCTTGGCAAGGTCGCACTCTACCACTGAGTCACTCCCGCGTATAATAAGACAAAACACTCATGTCGTTTTGCTTGTCTATTAATCGGCTTAAAGCCGATTGTTTTTATTTGCCCTTCGGACAAAATTAATGATTGGTGGGAGCAACAGGGCTCGAACCTGTGACCCTCTGCTTGTAAGGCAGATGCTCTCCCAGCTGAGCTATGCTCCCATATCCAATCACAATAGGCGAGGATAATTTTATAATATTGCGGCCGTTTAGTCAAGCCCTTGGAGCGGAATATTTATGTCAAGCGCCGTATTTTTTTTTACTGCCGGTCTTTCAGCTCCTGCATCACGTCGCCCGGGTTCATGCCGCGGTCGGACAGCAGGACGAACAGATGGTATAGTAGATCGGCCGATTCGTACTTAATCTCTTCTACCGACCAGTTCTTGGCCGCTATGATGACTTCGGCGGCTTCTTCACCGACTTTCTTTAGAATCTTGTCGATGCCCTTGTCAAACAGGTAGTTGGTGTAGGAACCCTCTTTCGGGTTCTTCTTACGGTTCTCGATGACAGCAAACAGCTCATCCAGCACGCGGTACCCGCCAAGATACTCCTCGCCGTATGCGTTGTTGTGAAAACAGCTGTATTTGCCCGTGTGGCAGGCCACGCCGGTCTGATCCACCAGCGCCAGCAGCGTATCCCCGTCGCAGTCATACTTTAAGCTTTTCAGCTTTTGCAGGTTGCCGCTGTTTGCGCCTTTTTTCCAAAGCTCCTGCCGCGAGCGGGAAAAGTAGGTCATGTATCCCTCTTCCAGCGTCAGCTTCAAGGATTCGGCGTTCATATACGCCAGCATCAGCACCGTGTTGGTGCTCACATCCTGCGTAATGCAGGGTACCAGACCCTTTTCGTCAAACTTGATCGCTTCCATCAGTTCTTCATATTTCATAAAAGTTCTCCTTAAAAACTCGTTTAACCCTATCTTCGGACAGGGATATTTTCGTTTGCTAAATAATCTTTCACTTCAGATATTTTAAGCTCACCGTAGTGGAACAGCGACGCCGCCAAAACCGCGTCCGCGTGCCCTTCGGTGATGGCGTCCTTAAAGTGCTTTAGCTCGCCCGCACCGCCCGATGCGATCACCGGAATTTTCACCATGTCGGATACCGCCCGTGTCAGCTCGTTGTCGTAGCCCGCCTTGGTGCCGTCCGCGTCCATGCTGGTCAGCAGAATCTCACCCGCACCCCGCTTTTCTCCCTCGGCGATCCATTCCAAAGCGTCGCGTCCGGTGTTCACACGTCCGCCGTTGAGGTACACGTCCCATCCGCCGCCATCCCGACGCTTGGCGTCCACCGCCAAAACCACGCACTGCGCACCGTAACGCAAAGCCGCTTCGGTGATCAGGTTCGGGTTCTTCAAGGCCGCCGAGTTCACCGATATCTTATCCGCGCCGGATTTTAAGATGGTGCGAAAATCCTCCACACTGCGTATGCCGCCGCCCACCGTCAGCGGGATAAACACCTGCTCAGCGGTTTTGCTGACCACATCCAGCATGATGTTTCTTTTGTCGCTGGAAGCGGTGATATCCAAAAATACCAATTCATCCGCGCCCGCGACGTTGTAGGCCTTGGCGGTTTCCACCGGGTCGCCCGCGTCCTGAAGGTTGACAAAGTTGATGCCTTTCACCACGCGTCCGGCATGTACGTCCAGACAGGGGATAATTCTCTTGGTTAACATATTATTTTGCGTCCTCTATGGCTGTTTTCAGGTCTATTTTGCCGCTGTACAGTGCCTTGCCGATAATCACGCCTGTAGCGCCGGTGGCCTTTACGGCCGCTATATCGCTCGGCTGACTCATGCCGCCCGAAGCGATGATATGCATGCCGGTTTTTTCCACCATCTCAGCCGTGGCCGAGAGGTTGGGCCCCAAAAGCATCCCGTCTTTCGCGATGTCTGTGTAGATGATGGTGTCAATGCCGATATCCTTCATTTTAAGCGCTAAGGCGACTGCGTCCTCGCCGGTGGCACCGTCCCAGCCCTCGATGGCGGCCTTGCCGTCTTTCGCGTCAATGCCCACCACGATTCTGCCGGGGTATTTTTTCACGGCCTCGGCGACTAAAGCGGGGTTTTTCACCGCCGCAGTGCCGATAATGACGCGCGCGATGTTTAAGGTCTCCAAGCGTTCTTCAATATCCGCCATGGAGCGGATGCCGCCGCCCAGCTGGACGGGCACGGTCACTTTTTCCAAGATTGCTTTCACGGCTTCATGGTTTTTAAATCCGCCGGAAAAGGCCGAATCCAGATCGACTAGATGGATATACTCGCCGCCCATACTCTGCCATTTTAACGCCATCTCATAGGGCTCGCCGTAGGTGGTGGCTTTGCTCATATCGCCCTGTTGTAATCGTACGCATTTTCCATTCTTGATGTCCACTGCCGGATATATAATCAATTAAAGTCTCCTAAATTCTTGCGAATCGTTTCAGCATATCAAGTCCCGCATCCCCGCTTTTTTCGGGGTGGAACTGCAATCCGAACACATTGTCTTTTTGTACCGCCGCCACAAAGGGGTGGCCATAATCCGACGTTGCGATGATGTTTTCCTCGAGCACGCCCGAAGCGTAGAAACTATGCACAAAATAAACGTATTTGTCGTCGCCCGCATCAAACAGCGGATTCGCTTTGGCGTGCAGAACGTTCCAGCCCATGTGCGGCACCTTCAAGTTCGGAAGAATGAATTCTACCACTTCGCCGGGGACCAGCTTTAAGCCTTCGGTTTCGCCGTGCTCAAACGAGCGTTCAAACAACAGCTGCATGCCGAGGCAGATACCGAGGAAGGGCGTGCCGCTGGCGGCTTTTTCTTTGATCGGGCGGGTTAAACCTCGCTCGTCCAGATGCTTCATCGCGTCGCCGAATGCGCCCACACCGGGTAAAATCAGTTTGCTTGCGCTTTGTATGTCTTTGGGGTCGGAAGAGATTTCGGCCGAATAGCCCAAGAACTCGCAGGCTTTCTGCACGCTTCGTAAGTTCCCCATACCGTAATCGATGATTGTAATCATGTTGCGTTTCCTTTTATATCAGCCCCTTGGAGGACGGGATGCCCGTCTCCCTCGGGTCTTTTTCCAATGCATATCTGATACATCTGGCAAAGCCCTTAAAGCAGGCTTCCAGCATGTGATGCGTGTTTTCACCGTAAAGGATACTGATGTGTAAAGTCAACCCCGCACTCATGGCAAATGCGCGGAAAAACTCTTCAAACACCTGCGCATCCATACCGCTTTCCATCTTGCCTTTCACCGGCACATCGTACTTTAAGTAAGGCCGGCCGGAGATATCCAAAGCCACACGCGCCAGAGCTTCGTCCATAGGCAGCATTATCGCGGCGTACCGCTTGATGCCCCGCGCATCGCCCAGCGCTTTTTTTAAAGCACCGCCTAGCACGATCCCCACGTCTTCCACCGTGTGGTGGCTGTCTACGTCAATGTCGCCTTTGCAGGTGAGGCTCATATCAAACAGCGCGTGCTTGGCCAACAGGTCCAGCATATGGTCAAAAAAAGGCAAGCCGGTGCTGATGGTATATTTGCCCTTGCCGTATATGTTCAAAGCCAAATCAATATCCGTTTCTTTGGTGGTGCGCTTTTCTTTGATGATCGCCATCTAGTTATCCCCTTCAAACCGCACTTTGATGCTGTTGGCGTGCGCGGTTAAGCCTTCATATTCCGCAAAAGACGTGATATCGGCATAACAGCTTTGCAGGGATGCTTTATCATATCCGATCACACTGCTTTTTTTAATAAAATCATCCACCGACAGCGGCGAAGAAAACCGCGCTGTACCGTTGGTGGGAAGCACATGGTTGGGACCGGCAAAGTAGTCGCCCAAAGGTTCGGGCGAATAAGCTCCAAGGAAAACCGCGCCTGCGTTTTTGATCTTAGGCAGCGCCTTTTCAGGATTTTTGATGCACAGCTCCAAGTGTTCAGGCGCCACAGTGTTGGCAAAGTCAATCTGATCCGCCAGCCGCTTGGCTACCACAATCATTCCGTAGTTTTTAAGCGATGCTTCGGCAATTTCCCGTTTCGGCAAAATTTCCAGCTGCTTTAGAATTTCATCGCGCAGTATCTCTGCTCGGGCATGGGAGGGCACCACCGCAATACATGCCGCCAGTTCATCATGCTCGGCCTGTGAAAGCACATCAGCCGCGATAAAGCGAATATCTACACTGCCATCATCCAGCACCATCACCTCAGAAGGGCCAGCGATCATATCCACGCCGACTGTACCGAATACCTGTTTTTTGGCGCTGGCTACATAAGCGTTTCCGGGCCCGGTGATTTTGTACACAGCCGGAACAGTCTCTGTGCCGTATGCCATCGCGCCGATCGCCTGTGCACCGCCGATTTTAAAGATACGGGAAACACCTGCGATATCCGCGGCAATAAGGATTAAGGGAGCAATCTGTCCGCTTTCGCTTGGCGGAGTCGCCATGATAATTTCGGGCACGCCCGCCACTTTGGCGGGGATGACGTTCATCAGCACGCTGCTGGGGTACGCCGCTTTTCCGCCCGGCACGTATACGCCGCATTTCTCGATGGGGTTAAAGAGCTGTCCCAGCGTTTTTCCGCCCTGGGTGTCAATCCATGTCTTGCGCACCTGCTTTTCGTGAAAATCGCGAATGTTTTTGGCGGCCTGTTTGACGACAGAAATCAGCTTGGCGTCCACCGCTTTGTAAGCCGCTTTGATCTCGGAGGGCTTTACTTCGATATTTTTTTCATCGGTACAAAAACAATCGAATGTACGGGTGTACATAAACAGCGCAGCATCGCCTTTGACTTTGATATCTTCCAGCATGCCCTTGACGGTCTGATCAATAGCGCCAAGGTCTCCGGTACTGCGTTTGGATAAAATCGCTAACGCTTCAGTTTTCTGCGACAAATCAAAGATTCTTATCGTTCCCATCGTTTCCTCTTTCTTTTATCACTTTTTTCACCCGTTCGATCAAGGGTGATATCATTTCGGATTTTGTTTTGAGACTGACACGGTTCACAATCAGCCTTGCCGAGGCCTCGGCGATCTCTTCGGTCACCGAAAGGCCGTTTTCTTTTAAGGTACGCCCGCTTTCCACAATATCCACGATGACATCCGAAAGACCCAAAATGGGCGCTAGCTCAATACTGCCGTTCAACCGGATGATTTCGATGGTTTCGCCTTTGCCCGAATAATACTTTTTGGCGATATTCGGGTATTTGGTGGCTACCCGTAAGATGGAGGATGTCATGTTGCGCTTTTTATCGGGGTATCCCGCCACACAGATGCGGCATTTGGCGATATTTAAATCCACCATTTCATACACCGATAAATCTGCTTCCAAAAGCGTATCCTTACCCGCCACACCGATGTCGGCCACGCCATGATCCACATACACCGGTACGTCGGTGGGCTTGACCATGATAAAGCGGATGCCGCTGGTTTCGTCGGTCAGCACCAGCTTTCGCGAGTCATCGGAAAGACACGTGCAGTCCACTCCCGCTGCTTCCAGAATTTTGACCGTATCTTCGGCCAGCCGCCCTTTCGCCAGGGCGATCGTGAGTTTCGCTTCGTTCATTTTTTGCTCCGTTAATATTCTACCTTTTTATTGTCGATAAAACAAATGGCTTTTTTCGCTTGTTTATCTTTTTTTATAGCTTCCAGTTCGGTCTTTTCAAGCCCAGCCTGAAACAACACACGCTTGCCGGTTTCACGCTCTGTTTTAACAAAGGCGTATGCCGGAGCAGCTGATATGTCGTCGCACGACACCACGAAGTCGGTGGTGTAAAAACCGGACAGCTTTCCCTGACGCTCCAATGCAATCATCAGGCGCTTTAAATACAGCGCAAATCCTGTGGCGGGAGATTCTTGACCGAAATCGCAGAGCAGGTTATCGTAGCGTCCGCCGGTCAGGATAGGGAACCCCATCTTTTCGGTGATGCCGCGAAAGACCATACCTGTGTAGTAGGAAAGATCCTGTAAGATGCCAAAATCGATGGTGATGTAATCGGAAAGACCAAAGTCACACAGCAGGCGGTATACCGCGTTGAGGTTCTCGGCGGCGGCGATACATGCCGGGTTTTGGGTGAGCCGCTTCGCCTTTTCAAAGGTTTCCTCACCGCCGAACAGCTGCAGCAGTTCGGTCAGATTTTTGATTAAACATTCATCCGCTCCGGCGACGCTGAGCAGCCGAACCAGTTCATATTCATTTTTACAGTCAATCTGATGGCGAACCTCGTCGATGAGCTCATCCGAAAGATCATAGTCCGCAATGATGGCTTTAAAAAAAGCGACCTGCCCGAGCTCAATCTTAGAGTCTGAAAGTCCGGAAGCTAAAAGCGCTTCCACCGCTACAGCGACGACTTCGGCGTCCGCACCGATACCGGCATCGCCGATCAGTTCGATACCCGCCTGGAAAAACTCGGAGCTTCGGCCTACCGCGGGTTCTTCGGCGCGAAAGGAGTTTTCCAGATAGAAGAGCCGCTTGGGCGCATCATCTTCCATCAGCTTGGATGCCGCCATCCGTGCGATGGGGATCGTAAGGTCGGGGCGCAGGGCCAAGATAGCACCGCTGGCATCAAAAAACTTGATGACCTTTTCCTGCAAATACGAACCCGCCCCGCTTGAGAACACGTCATAGTATTCATACGAGGGGGTACTGACTTCGTCGTAGCCCGCGCCTGCAAAGGTACGCCTTAAATCCGCTTCGATATTGCGCTTCAGATAGCATTCCTGCGGCAGGATATCCTCCACGCCGCTGGGCAGTTGTTTTTTGTTCCGGGTCAATTTTGTTCACCTGTCAATCAAATAATTTAGCATAGTAAAATGCTAATACATTAGTATGATAGTATAATTTGCGTAATAAGTCAATCTTTTTTGTCTTGAATGACATAATACCAATATAAACCTTGACTTGTCCACAGGGATAGAAATATAATGTTTAGAATATAAAAATAAAACAAGGAGGAAAGTACATTGGAACAGCTTGAGATCAAATTATCTAAGCAGTTAAAGCAGAAACCAAAATCAGAAAACGAGTTGGGCTTTGGACATATTTTCACTGACCATATGTTTTTGATGGAACACAGTGCAGAAAAAGGTTGGCACAATGCGGTCGTCAAGCCGTTCGAAGATTTTACACTTTCTCCGGCTGCTGCGGTTTTTCATTACGCGCAAACCATTTTTGAGGGCTTAAAAGCCTACAAAGGGGTTCGCATGTTCCGGCCATGGGACAACATGAAAAGACTGCAAAGCTCGGCCAAACGGTTGTGTATTCCCGAATTTGACGAAAAATTTGTGCTGGAAGCCATGTATGAGCTGGTACGAGTGGATCAGGATTGGATACCCGAAGGAGAAGGCACGTCGCTGTATATCCGTCCCGCCATTATGGCGGTGGATCCGTATCTTGGTGTGCACGCATCCGAAAGCTATTACTTTTTCATCATCCTGTCACCCAGCGGCTTTTACTATAAAAATGGCGTTAAGCCCATCAAGATCTATGTCGAAGACGAGTATGTCCGCGCGGTGAAGGGCGGAGTCGGTTATGTCAAAGCGGGCGGCAATTACGCGGCCAGCATACTGGCGGGCGATAATGCCGCCGAAAAAGGTTATAATCAGGTGATGTGGCTGGATGCGCACGAGCACCGCTTTGTCGAAGAAGTGGGCTCGATGAACATCATGTTTAAAATTAACGGGGAAATCTATACCCCGCCGTTGAATGGTTCGGTACTTCCCGGCATCACGCGTGATTCCGCTATCCGTATGGCGAAAGACAGGGGCTTAAAAGTCCATGAGGAGCCTGTGGCGATCGACGATCTGTATCAGGCCAGCTTGGACGGAAGTCTGGAAGAGGTCTTTGGTACGGGAACGGCGGCCATCATCTCCAGCGTCGGTGAGCTGACGTGGAAAGACAAGCAGATTGTTGTGAATGGCGGCAAGATGGGCGAACTCACCCACGAGCTGTATGAGGAACTGACCGGCATTCAGTATGGTACACGTGAGGATAAATACGGCTGGACGGTTCAACTGTAAAAAAGCAAATACAACAAAGCGGGGGCGAATACTCCCGCTTTTTTATCTTAAATGAAATGAAAACAGAGGAAAACCGATGAATCAATATATGGATATTACATTGCCGATTAGAAGCGGGATGGTCAGGTACCCATCAGACGAACCGGTGGAGGTGAACACTGTTTTGTCCGTGGCGAACGGGGATATCGTGAACCTGACTGAGCTTAAGCTCTCCGCGCATACGGGTACGCATATCGACGCGCCGTATCATTTTTTCGGTGACGGAAAGAAAATCGACGAACTGGACGAAAAGCAGTTGATGGGGAGAGCCAAGGTCTTTGATTTTTCAGACAAACAGTATTATATTGATAGAAATGACTTAGACCAACTAAGAATTTGCAAGAAAAACTTATTGAACACCAATTTATAGTTAAAAAGCACGATAACGAGCATTTAAAAGCTGTATATAATGCAACAAGCGGAATGTTTCTGTGAAAATATCCTCAAGATTTTCTCAAAGGTAAATCAAATACAAGCCTTGTTGAAAAGACTCGAATAGTCGGAGGAATAACCTGTTTTTAAGCTACTTTTGTAGCTGGTTTCTCATGATTAAGCTTTGCATGTTCACTGGGCTCTTTCATCACAAAAGGTTGCTGATTGCGAAGGACTGCAAAAATGTAGAGCACCATTTTACGCATAACAGCGCACCTTGCAACTTGTCCAGGCTTCTCAAGGAGCTTCTTGTTGTAATAGTCAGCCAAAACAAGGTTTTTAGGTTCTTTACCTTTGATTGAGAAAATAGCTGCTTGAGAACAGATATAAAGCGCTGCACGCATATGGGCCGAACCTCGTTTGCTGATTTTGTTTTTCAATGCAGCATAGGCCCCGGATTGTTTTACGCTTGGATCTAAACCACAAAAAGCAACCAATTGCTTGGGTCTGCTGAACATTGAAAAATCGCCAATCTCGGCAAGCAAAACGGTTGCTGATTGACGTGCTATGCCTGGTATTGTGCATAATAGCTGGATATTCTTATCGATAGAAGAATCAGTCATTGATACTTGAATAATTGTCTCATCCATCGCCTTAATGTTGCTGGATAGGGCAATAATCATCTCAGCGTGTGCCTTAATCAAAATTGGGAATACCGCTCTACCAAGACTGATGTGTTCGGCTTCTTTCGCGCGCTCAATCAGTATTTTTGCCTTCTTCATTGCGTATTGCGAGTTGTCCCCGCGACTGGCCCCTCTGCCAATAACGCTGACGAGTTTAGCCGGTTTGGCCTTTAAAACAGCCTCTGGTGTCTGATAATGGCTTAACAATGCTAATGATGAATTGCACTTCACATCGCAAAATATGCCGGAATATCCGGGAAAACACTGGTCCAGTAGCCCAATTAACTTGTTGTTGTATCGTACCCGCTGCATAACCAGACTGTGTCGCTGCCTGCATAATTCTCTTAGATCAAGTAGCGTTTCCATTGGTAGGTTGGTTCGTTTTATCGCCTGTAATCTGTATAGTTGAGCGATTCGATAGGCATCCATCTCATCATTCTTCACTTTGCGAATATTGATGTTTTTCAACGCATTGGACTGCATTGGATTGATAACGATAACGTCATATCCGGCACGTTGGTAGAACTGAGCAGGTATACGGTGGTAGTGCGCTGTTGATTCCATGATGATGACAGGCTTTTGGCCAAACTCATCTTCTGATTGTTGTAGATACTTCAATGATCGTTCCATACTGGTCGAATCATGAAATATCTTCAGCTTTTTGTAGATTTCGTTATCGGGAGCAAGAATACACATATCACTAAACTTTTTACTGACATCAACACCTGCAACTGGCTGACTATTCATTTCACTCTCCTCCATTGGTTTGAATGCATCTCTATCCATTCAGTCAAGAAACAATATGCTGGCATGTGACACGGGCAATCAGAAAGCTGAGCCCAACCAACTGAACGAAAGAATTCCTTGATGAATGAGGAAAAGTCTAGGTCCAGAGTAACTTCAAGTTAACTTGAAGACTCGGCAAGCACGAGTTCCAACTAGCATTCTTATGTTTATTATACCCATTTAGTTAAGTCAGCTTTCTAATACCTGTGAAACTAATTGTATATCAACTACTGTACCAGCAAGTAAGGGTATTGAAAAAGGCGATATCGTTCTTTTGAAAACCAAAAACAGCGAAAGACTTACCGAAGATACTTTTTTTGAAGATTATGTTTATCTGAACGAAGAAGGAGCAGCCTATCTTGCCGAGCGCGGTATCGCGACGCTGGGGTTTGATTATCTCTCGCCCGACGCTTACGGTGATCCAGATTACCCTTGCCACAGACTTTTGCTGGGTATCGGCGCAATGATTATTGAGGGCCTGGACCTCTTGAACATAGCTGAAGGGGAGTATGAGATACTCGCCCTGCCGATTAAAATTGCGTGCGGGGACGGGGCACCGGCACGGGTGCTTTTGAAGAAACCCGGCATTTGATTGAGCGATGACGGATATTGTATAATCAATGTAAGTGACGAAACAAAGAAGGGCGAAGCGCTATGGAACAAAACATGATTGCGGTCATTTGGGATTATGACAAAACGCTGGTGGACGGCTATATGCAGGCGCCCATTTTTAAGGCATACGGCGTAGACGAAAGCGCTTTTTGGCGGGAGGTGGAAGCGATTAAGAACACCTATCGCGCGCAAGGCTTACGGGTCAATAATGATACGCTTTACTTAAACCACTTTATTACCTGCGTTAAGCAAGGAATATTTACGGGACTTTCCAACCAGAAATTAAAGGAGATGGGCGGAGCGCTGACTTTCTATCCCGGTGTGCCCGAGATATTTTTGCATCTCAAAAAGACGGTCAGTGAAAACGAGAAATACCGCGCTTTTCATATTACTGTGGAAAATTATGTGGTCAGCACAGGGCTTGCCGAGATGATACGCGGCTCGAAAATCAATGATGCCGTGGACGGCATTTGGGGATGCGAGTTTATTGAACAGCCGATCGCCAGCAAACTTGGCGGCAAGGCGGAAGATGAGCAGCCCAAAGAGATCACGCAAATCGGTTATGCTTTGGACAACACATCCAAGACACGGGCGCTTTTTGAGATCAATAAAGGCAGCAACAAATTTGAAAACATCGATGTCAACGCCAAAATCCTGCAAAAAGACCGGCGCGTACCCTTTGACCATATGATCTACATCGCGGACGGCCCCAGCGACATTCCGGCTTTTTCAGTGATTACTGGAAACGGCGGCAAGGCGCTGGCCATCTATCCCAAGGGTGAATTAAAGGCGATGAGGCAGGTTAATCGACTTTTGGAAGACGGACGGGTGAATATGTTCGGCGAAGCCGACTATCGCATCGGTACCACCACCGAAATGTGGCTTTCCGAGCAGGTGACAGCAATCGCTGAACGGATTTATCAGAAGAAAAAACGTTTGATCGATGAATCCGCATCCGAGGTGCCGCGGCATCTGGATTAGAGCATTTCGACAAGAAGACGAATAAAGTCTTCTTTTTTTTCGGCCGGACGTGCGATTTCCGGGAACAGCACACCGAACATGAACGAAGCGAATATCATGTTGACTCGGGCTAGGGTCTCGGGGGACTCTTTGAGGCCGTGTTTGATTAGAATATCATAGATATCCAGAATAAATTTCCGAAATCCTGCACTGATAGTATCGGAACCGCTTCGATGGTTGACGATCTCATCAAAATGTGCGCGTGTGATACCGGGATATTGGACGACGCCATCGTACCAGTGACTTAAAGTGGCGGAAAATACCGTGCGATAATCATCTTCAAGGCTTCGCGGGATATCGTCGGTATCGAATGCATTTCGCAAAGTCTCTTTCAATGCGGCTTCAATCAGATTCTCGCGGCTGCCAAAGTAGTAGTTGATGGCGGCGGTGTTGACGCCCGCACGGGAGGTGATATTGCGCACGGTGGCACCCGCAATACCGTCATCGGAAATGCAGTTGATGGTGGCAATGATGATATTCATGATGTTTTGTTCTCGTTTGTCCATGTTTTACGCCTTTCCTAAAATCGCGTCAGTATCTATTCCAAGTATTCTGATGCAGTAATCCCATATTTTTTTGCAGGAAGCATCGTCCGCTGTTCGTTTGTCTGGTGCTTTTTCTTTACAGTATTTATAGTAGAATCCACAAAGGCCGGGTTCGGTGGCCAGAAAAACCTGATTAACTGCCCCTTTTTTTGGGGTTTGGCCTTTTTGTTTGCGCCGTTTCCATATCCAAGCTGCCAGAGGGGAGGTGTTTTTAAAACCCATGTCGGTGTTGACCAGCCCGGGGTCGGCCATATAGGTCTTCACAAGTTGGCTTCGCTGATTAAATTCGCGGGAGACCATGACAGAAAGCATTTTTGTCTGCTTATAGGCTTTCAGCTGGCGGTAGTGCCGGGACAGCTGAAGATCATCCCAGCGCACGTGCGTATCGTAGTGGGAATTGGAATTGACATTGACGATGCGCCCGCTCGCTTTTTTCAGCGCATCATACAACAGTAAAGAGAGATGCAGCGGTGCTAGCGTATTGACTGCAAACTGGTTTTCGATGCCTTCGGGCGTCAGTGCATGGTGGCTGAAAAAAGTGCCCGCATTGTTAACTAATACATCAAGCCCGCGGCCGTCCAGCCATGTCAGGACAGCTTCGGCGAGGGTTTGCTGGTTTTTTAAGGATGCAAGGTCGGTGCGGATAAAAGGAATGGGCTTCCCAATCGCAGTGACAGCAGCCTTCTCTTTTTCCGATGAACGGGAAGTGCCGATCACATCATAGCCTTTTTCCACTAAAGCTTTGACGGTTTCCAGACCCAGTCCGGAAGTGGCGCCCGTGACCAGCGCCGTCTTTTTCGGTTCCATATCTTACTCTCCTCGTGATTTTTTAAGATAAATCATTATATCATGAACAAATTATAAAATCAAACAGATGTTTAAAACAATTGTTTGACATTATGGATTGACCGCGCTATAATCAAAGACACCAAAGCAGGGGAGGTGTCTGAATGATGAAAAACTATATCCTGATTACCGGAGCGACCGGCGGGCTTGGCAAGGCGTTTGCGGTGGCTTTTGCCGAGGCCGGGCAAAGCCTGATTCTGACGGATATCTCTGAGGAACAGCTAAAAACTCTGGCAGTCTGTCTTGCCCGCACATACGGGGTTGAGGCAAAAGTTTTTGCCTGTAATCTGATGGAGCAGACCGAGCGGTTGGCGCTGTTTGATTATCTCAAGCAATTGGATGCCGAAATTGAGATAACTGTCAACGTGGCGGGGCTTGATTTTGAAGGCGGGGTGGAAACACTCAGCAGTGATAAGCTGGTGCGGGTCTTACGCGTCAACACCGAAGCCGCACTGGATATCACGCGTCATGTCGCTTCCATCGATCATGCCGGAAAGTTTTATATCATCAACGTAGCCTCTATGGCCGGATTCTATCCCATGCCTCTAAAGGCACTGTATTCAGCATCCAAGCGCGCGATCATCCAGTTTTCGCTGGCGGTGCGAGAAGAGATTAGGGAAAAAGGCGGAAATATTCTGGCGCTTTGTCCGGCGGGATTGATGACCAACAGCAAGGTGATTAAAAAAATCGAAGCGCAGGGCTTGATGGGACGACTGACCACCATTGACCTTGGCAAGGTGGTCTCCAAAACAATCGATAAGGTAAAAAAAGGCCGGCCGATCTATGTGCCGGGCGCGATCAATGTGCTCATCAATTCACTGTCCCGCCTTTTCTCGGAGACGACCAAAGCGAAATTGGTCTACCGAAGATGGAAAAGTGCCAATGCAAAACTGTAATGAGACGGTTCACAATTTTTAAAAAATGCGGTATGATAAATATACACTATTTTTTAGGACGGTAAGAGCGTGCTTAAAAAAGCATTGGAGATTGCAAAAAGAGCGCACGCCGGACAAAAGGACAAGGGCGGGCATCCCTATATCGAACACCCCGTCACCGTGGCCAGGATGGTGCGCGGCAGACAGGCCAAGATTGTCGCACTTTTGCATGATGTCTGCGAAGACAGTGAGATAACCTTGGAAGATTTGAAAAAAGCCGGCTTTTCCAGACGCATCGTTGCCGCTGTGGATGCGGTGACCAAACGACAAGGTGAGCGGTACCGGCACTACTTGATGCGGGTGAAAAACAATCGGTTGGCCACCAGGGTGAAGATCGCGGATGCCACGCATAACAGCGATTTTTCCAGGATATCCGGCTATAGTCCGGCGGATATTGCGCGGTCCGAACGCTACAGAAACACCATCGTTTTTTTGAAGATGAATAAAAGAAAAATGAAGCATTATCAGTTTGATGAGGCACCGATGAAATAGGTGTCTTTTCTCATAAAATTTAACTTGATTATTACATACTTTTTAGTTAATATCGTGTTTGGAGGTTTTTTGGGACATGAAATTTGATTATAAAAAGATGACAACTGATGTTTTATCATATACGGAAGCTTTGGTCGAAAGATTTGGTCCGCGCGAGGCAGGCAGCCAGAATGGACGCGACTGTGCGCATGAACTTTTCGACGATTTAAGCGGTTTTTCGGACACCACCATCATCGATGACGTGGGAGTCCATACCGGCGCTTTTCTGGGTTGGATTAGGATTTTGGTGGGACTGTATCTGGCGGGCGTGGCGGCACTTTGGTTTAGCCTGCCGATCGTCACGGCGCTGATGCTCTTGGTGGGGATACTCATCATGGTGTTTCAGTTCTTTTTGTACCGGCACGCCATTGATTTTTTATTTAAAAGTCGGGAGGGCCACAACGTAACCGGCATTCTGGAGCCTGAAGGCGAAGTCCGTCAGCAGATTATTATCGCGGGGCACCACGATTCGGCACGCGTATTTAATTTCTTTATCCATCAGCCGGGTCTTTACGGCCTGCGCGTATTGGGGGGCATCGGACTTTTAACCGCGGTGTTCATATTTTCGGCAGTATTGGTGTTTGTATCCGAACCGCATTGGCTATTGATTACTGCGGCGGTGCTGGCCAGCGCGGGGGCGCTTTTGGTCGCCCAGCTTTGGTTTTTTTATGGTAAGCACAGCACTCCGGGCGCAGGGGATAATCTGGTGGCTTCGGTGATGGGCGTGGAGATTCTACGCGCATTTGCCAAAGCACAGGCAGAAGGTAAAGGGTTAAAGCACACCCGCTTGGCCGCGGTCAGCTTTGATGCCGAAGAAGAGGGTTTGCGCGGCGCGCATGCATATGCGAGGGCTCACGCGGCGGCGCTGAAAGCGGTGCCGACTTACCTAGTGAATATTGACTGTCTATATTATAAGAAGGATATGTTTTTTTTGACCACGGATATCAACGGCAGTGTGAAGATGTCCGAAAGTCTGGCAAAGGAATGTCAGACAGTGGCGAAAGGCCTTGGTGTTGAAACCGCTGTCAAACCGATCGCGTTTTTGACCGGGGGCACAGACGCCGGAGAGCTGGCGAAAGCGGGCGTTTCAGCCACTACCTTGATGGGCATGCCCTGGGACAACGCAGAACGTGCGGCAGTCTATCATACACCGAATGATTTGGTGGACAGCATTGAACCCGAAGCGATTGAGAGCGGACTTGCCATCATCGCGGAACTGATTCAAAAGAAAGATAAGGAAGCGGTCAGCGCATGAAACATCTGAACGCATTTTCAGAAGCGATATACCGAAAGTTTAATTTAAAGGTGATGATGGTTGCTGTCGTCATCTTTTTATTATTCTCGGCGACGATATTTCCGCTGGCGATGTATGCGCAGGAAAAAGCGGCAGGCACCACAGCCATGCCGGATACTTTGCTTTTTGTTTCAGCGGATGAATATTTCGATCTTGCAGAAAGCTATGGGGAAGCAGGACGGAGCGCATACATCTGGCTGCGCTTCACCTTCGATCTGGCCTGGCCAGCGGTCTACGGGTTTGTGCTGATTGCGGGTTTAAGCTGTTTTGCAGGTGCATCAAAACACGGTTGGGTAAAAAGGTTGAATCTTTTGCCCATCCTTGGGGTGTTGTTTGACCTCGCCGAAAATATTCTGGCAGTGGTCTATATCGCGCGGTTTCCGGCTGAGACAGCTTGGGCGGTTGCACTTTTGCCGTATATCACGGCTGCCAAGTGGGCGGTGCTGGGACTATCATTATTGGCGGTGCTGGGATTATCCGTTGCCAGAGCGGTGAAAGCGATAGAAATGAAAACTCAAAAAGGTTCAATCAACAAATAAAGATTTGATGAGGTGTCTATATATGAAAAAGATAATCGGTATCGCGATGATTTTGATGATGGGATTTTTGATGCCAGGCTGTGCAGGGCTTTCACAAGCGCCTGCCACCACAACAGGCGTAAAAGAAGCGGCGCAAACTCAGGCGCCCGCCGGCCCGCCGCCAGCGCCATTCCAATGCCGAGTGAAAACATGTCGGGGAGGCAGCCATTATCATATTATTTGGAGCTGGAACCCGAGATTCAAGCGCCGTTTACCTTGGATGACTGGACATTCTGCGGATTACCGTTTCGTTCAAAGCCGGTGGATGTGATGGCCGTGGTTGGCGAGCCGGAAAGCACTGAGGTTGTGGAATGGGATGCGGACGGTTCCATATATGATGACCACTATTATGCATTTGGCAGGCTTTCGTATCAAGAGGACGAGCTCGAAATTGTGCAAGTTGAATCTTCCGGCTATCCCGGGCCCCGGGGTGTTGAGGTGGGAGACAGCTTGGAAGAAGTTATTGTCAAGTTCTATACGGCATATGAGAAAGCGGACGATGACACCGTGATCTTTTACCGGGAGAATATGGGGCGTGATAATTTTATCGCCTTACCGCCAAGCGGTGCGATGTGGTCAGACGGCGTCAGAATACTGCAATACTGCTGGGACGATGTCGGTAAATACGATGGGCAGGAGATTTCGGAGCTGGAAGGATATGCGCCATATGAGGCGAATTATAGCTTTTCGATGCACTTCGACGAAAATGACCGCATGACATCCTATACGCTCTTTTATGGGGCGGCGGCGGAGTAGAAAGGCGAACGAATGATGGGTTGGCTAATTTGGCTGTTTCCGGTGTTTTGCACCATCCATAATCTAGACGAAAGTTTGACGCTCCCCAATTATGAAAAAGCGCGGGAGAAAAACATTTTGCCGGAGAAACGTGTTTTTATCGGGCTGATTGTTTTCTTAACGATTTTGGCGTACGCGGTGAGCGTTTTATATGCGCTGAATCCAGCGCATATTTTTTAAAAGTCTATATTTTGGCTATGTCGGCGCTATGCTGGTCAACGCATTTGTGCCGCATATCACGGCCAGCATTCTGGCAAAAAAACCGGTACCGGGGCTGATGACAGCCATTGTCAATGTGCTTGTTTTTGGTTTTATCCTGATTTGGGCAATTTTACACCAGATTATCAGCCTCAGAACACTGTTTTACAGCACCCTGACGGTCGGTGGCGCGATTCTGCTTATTATGCTGTTTAGTTTTCGAATCTTTCGGCTTTCTGGAAAAAACCAAGAAGTGTAGCGCGGTCTTTGAAAAGCATTAATAGCATAAAAAGCGGGTTTGTCCCCGTTTTTTTGTTTTCTTATCTTAAGTCAATGCATGATCTTTCAGTATTCTATACAATAAACCCATCTTAAAAAAGAATACTATGAGGTGAAAACAATGATAAATAAGAATAAATCAGCACTTATCGCGGGGATTGCTCTGCTTGTTATGGTGGTCATTTCCATCATCGGAGCAGGGTTGGTACACGCCGGACTTTTTGGTACGGACAGCGTAATGGATACAGCAAATCACGTGACGGGGAATTTAAACCAACTGAATCTGGATATCGCCATTTGGCTCATTATCATGCTGCTCGATATTCTGGTGGCCTGGGCACTGTACATATTCTTTAAGGAAGCGGAACAAGCGATGTCTCTGCTGGCGGCCTGGCTTCGTGTGGTATATGCGGTCATGCTGGGCATGGGAATTATGGCACTGGTGGCGATTCAAGCTATTGCTATTTCACAAGGCTCAACGGCTTCCGGCGAAGCGGCAGCGCAGATTGGCGCTTTAGCTCAGACATTCAGCGGGATATGGACCATCGGACTCATCGTCTTCGGGCTGCATCTTCTGGTGGTGAGCCTTTTGTGCCTGCGGGCCGAATATGTCCCAAACTGGCTGGCTATGTTTGTTCTGATCGCCGCCGCAGGATATATTGTGGTTGAGGCCATGCTGGCGTTTTTCCCGAATATCGAACATGTGACTCGCGTGGTAGAGAAAGTGATGATGGCACCGATGACACTCGGCGAACTTCTGCTGGCCATATGGCTGGTGACAAAAGGCAGAAAAGCTTAAAGCTGCTCTTAGCTTGGTGTTTACTATTCTGCCGCATCCGACAGCCGCTTCTTGATACGGCTTAAGGATTCGGGAGTGATGCCGAGATAACTGGCCAGTTGGTGCTGGGGCACACGGTCGATGAGTGAACTGCGGTGAGCCAAAAGATATTTGTACCGATCTTCAGGTGTAGAGGATTTAAACTGGGCCATCGCATCCTGCTCCTGACCATAGCTCTGCTCCAGAATGGCAAAATTCAGACTTTTCAATTCTGGATTGATTTGGTAGAAGGACTGCTCGGTTTTTTCATCGCCGATGATGACGATGCAGTCCTCCACACAGGCCAGCGTATGGCCGGATGCACTCCTATGGGTGTAGCTGTTAAAAAGTGCGACGGTTTGATACTCGGTGAAAAAATCGACGGTCGCCTCTTTGCCGTCTGCAGTCACCGTGTATTTTCGGATACAACCCTTGAGGATAAAAAATATTTTATCAGCAACATCACCCTGTTTGATCAGCACAGTGCCTTTTGGGAATTGGCCCATGGGCACTTTGTCTATGACATCCATCAATTCATTTTCGCTGATATCGGTAAATTGCCGGACGAATTTCAGCAAAGCATCTTTCATGTTTTCCTCATTGTTTATATTATTTTGCTCATATTCATTCTATCATAATTCTTTATGTGTTTGCATTGTGATTCCTGTTGGTTTTTTTGGAAATAACGGCAATGTAAAACTATTCTTTTCAAAACCGTGTACTTTGCCATATAATGAGATAACCGGCGGAAAACCGCATGGGGAAAAGATGAGAGAGGAACGGGCTTAAAGTATGCGGGTGATTACGGTAGAAAACAAAAAGCAGATGCGGGCATTTACCGACCTGCCAAAAAAATTGATGCGCGGGGTTGCGCACTTTGTGCCGCCAATGTGGATGGATGAAAAAAGCGCCTATACCGGTAAAAATAATCCCATCCTAAAAAATTCAGAGTTCGTCTTGCTTTTGCTTTTGGGCGAACAAGGCAAACCGATAGGTCGATGCATTGCTTATATCGACTTTAATCATAATCAGTTCTATGGAGAAAAAACGGGTTTTTTTGGCGCCTTTCTTTGCATTGATGACAAAAGGGCGGGCACCATGCTGGTCTCGGCAGCGGAAGAATGGCTGACAGCCAAAGGCATGGAACGCATCCGCGGCCCGATCAATCCGGCGGCTGAGGAGTGGGGATTTGTTTTTGAAGGGTACGACAGCGATCCGGTTTATATGTCGCCCTGGAATCCGCCCTACTATCATGATTTTTTTACGCAAACTGGTTATGGTAAGGTGAAAGACCTTTTGGTATACGAAGCGGATATGCAAAAAGGCTATCGTCTGCCTGATCGGTATGCCGATTTTATCGTAAGGTATCAAAAACGCTGTCCGAATATTCAAATTCGCCGGCTGAACTTAAAAAAAATCAAAGCGGATGCCAAAGCGATTTGGGAGATATCCAATATCGCGCTGGCCGACAACTGGGGATATGTGCCGCTGGAACTGCCGGTGATGGAGGATATGCTGAAAAAATTGCGGCTGATTGTTGATCCGGACGCGGTATGGATTGTGGAGGATTCAGGCCGGCCGGTCGGGTTTTGTCTTGGATTTCCGGACATCAATATTATCTTAAAAGCCATTGGCGGGAAGCTGTTACCTTTGGGCTGGATTAAACTTTTGGGCGCAAAAAAGCTGCGTGACTATCGGCTGTTTGGTCTGGCCGTGCACCCGGATTGGCACGGCAAGGCGCTGGATGCGCTGATGTATATCAACCTCTATCAGCATTTAAAATATAAGAACATCCGTATGGAAGCCAATTATATTTTGGAGGACAACAACCACATTAAAAACGCGCTGGAAAAACTGGGGATGAAAAAGATCAAAATCTATCGGATTTATGAAAAAACGTTGCAGTCTGCAGGCGCGAAAGCAAATTAAAAATAGAAGGAAGAGGAGAACGGCCAATGAAAGCATCTAAAAAGAATCGGTTTTAAGAGGATTAAACCAAAGCAAGCTTAGTCCTCTTATATTAGCATAACGAAAAAAACAGATAGATAAGAGGAGAAAAACATGAATATCAAAAAAATAGCCGATATGCTTGGCGACCCGAAACCCTATGACAAAGGTACGCACACCATGTGGACGGATGATTATATCGCAAGTCAATTGCTTGCGATGCATATCGATGAGAATCATGATGTGGCCAGCCGAAGCCGTGATAAGATTGAAAAGATTATCCCGCATATTGCAGGAACGGGGAAAGCACCCAAGACAATTCTCGATTTAGGGTGCGGCCCGGGGCTGTATTCTGAGCGCTTGGCTAAATTGGGACATCACGTGACCGGCATTGATTTTTCTAAAAGCTCAATCGCATACGCCCAAAAGCGTGCTTCTCAAGCGGGGCTGAACATCACATATCGGTGTCAGGATTACTTAGACCTAAGCGATGAAGAGACTTTCGATATTGTGATACTGATTTATTGTGACTTCGGGGTGCTTTCTGTTGATGAAAGAAATGCTTTGATCCGGAAAATTTACCGAGCGCTCAAGCCAGGCGGATGTTTGATCTTTGATGCATTGAACGAAAAAGCGGCGGGTGGGCAAGCCTTGGGAAAACGATGGGAGATGGCCGAAAGCGGTGGATTTTGGAAAGCTGAACCGTATATTTGCTTAAGCGAAAGCTTTTTGTTTGAAAAAGAGAAAGCGACGCTGGAACAGCATTTGGTGGTTGATGAGGCGGAGACATACGCACTGTATCGGTTCTGGAATCATTACTTCAGCCCGACGGATATCGATAGGATGTTTCTGGCGGAAGGTTTTAGCCGAACGGACAGGTTGGATATCGCCCTAAACGGCGGGTCCTATAATGATGACGGCGTTACCTTTTACAGGGTAACCAAATAACGGACAAAAGCGGAGAATAATTTTCTTCGCTTTTTTTAGCTTTATGTGCGTTTGTCACAGAACAAATAAGTTAGCCGTGGTAAAGTTTACACATAACAAGCGAAGATAATCGCATGGGAGATGATTTTAAATGTTAAAGAAAGGCGACAAAGCGCCGGATTTTAGAATCAATGATGACAAGGGTAATCCGATCGCGCTCAGCGATTTTAAGGGTAAGAAAGTGGTGCTTTATTTTTACCCCAAAGATAATACACCGGGATGCACCACCGAGGCTTGCGGCCTTCGGGATGTGTATGATGAAATTTTAGACTTAGGTGCGGTGGTTCTCGGTGTCAGCCGAGATACTGAAAGCTCGCATACCAAGTTTAAAGATAAGTTCGGCCTTCCGTTCCATCTTCTGGCCGACGTGGACAATCAGATTTGCGGCCCCTATGGCGCGTGGAGTGAAAAATCGATGTACGGTAAAAGCTTTATGGGTATCAACCGCATCACCTATATCATCGATGAGAATGGCGAGATATCTCACGTATGGCCCAAGGTTAAACCGGCGGATCATGCGGCGGAGGTTCTGGAAGCTCTCAAGATATAAAGTTTCTATTTCTCTCTTCAACTTTATATTTAATCAATATATCTTTTGTAAAAACGGCTGGATTGAAAGATTCAGCTGTTTTTATTTTTGCTTGACAGTCACGTTGCGTAATGGTTTATACTCGTGGTATCAAACAAAGAGGAGATGACAGCAGGATGAATGTTTTAGAGGTAGCCGCGCTTTCGCATCTTTCCAAGCGCGCTTTGCACTACTATGATGATATCGGCCTTCTGCGCCCTAAGCGGCAGGATGAGAACGGATATCGCGAATATGATGAAGACGATTTAAAACGGCTGGAGCAGATTTTGCTGTACCGCGAGATGGAGTTTCCGCTCAAGGATATCGCGAGAATTTTGGACGGTCAAAAAGCTGACACCGCGGCGATGATGAAAAAGCATAAGGCGGTTTTAACAGCCAAACGGGAGCGGTTGGATCGTATACTTGAATTGATTGAAAAACGGATTAAAGGAGAAAAGGCAATGGATTTTGAAGCATTTGACGAACGGGCGATTGAAAGCGCCAAAGCGAAGTATGAGGCGGAAGCCAAAGCGCGATGGGGGAATACCGATGCATACCGTGAAAGCAGCCAGCGCACCCAAAAGTATACCAAAGAGGACTGGGACAAAATCAGCGAAGAAGCCGATGCGATATGTCGCAGGTTTTATGAGATGAAAGATTTAAAACCGGATGATAAAAAGCGCCTGGTGCTGGCCGAAGCATGGCGCAGGCATATCAATATATATTATTATGATTGTACGTACGAGATTTTAAGCGGGCTTGGGCAGATGTATGTGGCGGATGAGCGCTTTACTCAAACCATCGATCAATTCGGCGAAGGCACGGCAAAAGCGATGTCCGAGAGCATTCAAGTTTTATGCGAACAAAAGATTAATAATGATTAAGTTCGCGTTTTTATGCGGACAGCGTATGATATAATTTTTTTATATCACAAAAGCAAGGTGCGCGGCGAAATGGAATTTATTCCGGCAAAAAATATCGTATCCGGCTATACGGCTAATTCCGGTTGGTTCGGATGCAATTACAATATGAATATCTATCGCGGGTGCAGTCACGGTTGTATCTATTGTGACAGCCGCTCCGCCTGCTATCAGATTGAAGATTTTGACCGGGTGCGGGCTAAGGCGGATGCGCTTGGCATCATCGAGCGGAATCTGCGGTCCAAACAGAAAAAAGGCATCGTCGGCACAGGGGCCATGAGCGATCCGTATAACCCGATGGAAGCAAAATATAAGCTGACTCAAGGCGCTTTGGAACTGATTGACCGATACCATTTTGGCGTGGTGCCTCTGACGAAATCGGCGCTGATAACGCGGGATATTGAGCTGTACCAAAGAATTGCCAGCCATTCTCCCGTGTGCGTTATGATGACGGTGACGACTTGTGATGACGAATTGGGCAAAAAAGTGGAACCCAACGCTTCACTGCCTTCCGAACGCTTTGCCGCACTGAAAGCGTTTTCAAACGCGGGAATTCGTACTGGCATCGCTATGATGCCGGTTTTGCCCTTTTTGGAGGATACGCAAAAGAACCTTTCCGGCATTGTACAGCGTGCAAAAGACGCGGGTGTGAGCTTCATCGCCCCTTGCCCGGGCATGACTCTGCGCGAGGGCCAGCGGGAGTATTTTTACGCAGCACTGGATCGGGAATTCCCGGGGCTAAAGGAAAAATATCAGGCAAGATATGGATTTGAATACAGCTGTTCGATACCCGATTTCCAGGCGAAAAAAGACTATTTTGCGCGTCTTTGCCGGCAGGCAGGTATTCGCACACACATGGCGGATATCGTGAACATGATCACCAAAGGATATGTCAACGAACAGCTCTCATTTGTATAAACAAAAAAAACACCCGACAGGCGAAACCGCATCATCGCCCAGGCGGGTGTTTTACTTTAATCTATTTTTTCAGTATCCACCGGATACCCTTGAAGAAATGCCCGTTTAAAATCTCAATAAAACCTTTGACAAAGTATTTAGGCAGAAGATCGCCGTTCAGCTGGCCCAAAGCGCGTAAAGGGAACTCGAGCACTTGCGCTTCATGCATACCCTGATTGCCGAGTTCGGCGTCATCTTCTTTCATCATCGCGTGCACCTGCTTCTTGGCGTAGGCGATAACCAATTTGCCGAACCAATGACCTGCGGTCTCTTTCAGCATATGGGTTTCGGTATACGGCGGCGCAGGCACAGCCGCACCTGAGGGAAGCGGCCGACCCAGCAGCGTTTCGAACTGTGCTTCGGGGATATCTAAAATCTCGTCCTTCAGCGTATGATATGCGGGAAAAATTTGCCGCGTATCAGGCACATCAGCCTGCCGATTCTCCTTCACACTGATCGTCTGCGCCAGACGGATATCCCGGCTGGAAGCACCGATCAGAATTTGATAATCACCCTTTTCCACATGCCAGTCTTTCAGTTCCGTGTTGTAGTAGGCAAACGCATCGTCAGTAAGGGTGAAAGTCACCTTTTCGGCTTCACCTTTTTTTAATACGATTTTCTTAAAGGCGCGCAGCTCCTTTTTGGCCTTGAACAGGGTGGAAGGCGCGTTTTTGACATATAGCTGGATGGTTTCGGCGCCGTCCATCCGGCCGGTATTTTTAACCGACAGAGAGACCAGCATACCGCCTTTTTCCGACATAACTGAAAGATCGGCGTATTCAAAGGATGTGTAACTGAGGCCGTGCCCAAAGGGGAACAGCACTGGCTTTTCCGCGGTGTCGTAGTATCGGTACCCCACAAAAATGCTTTCACGATATTCCACAGTCATGATGTTCCCGGGAAAGTTTTTGTAAGAGGGATTGTCCTCCAGCGCCAGCGGGAAGGTTTCGGCCAGCTTGCCCGAAGGATTGATTTCTCCCAGCAGAATCTCCGCGACCGCACGGGCGCCCGCCTGACCACCGAGATAGCATTCCAAAATTGCAGCCGCGTCGCTCGCCCAGGGCATTGCCACCGGTGCGCCGTTCTGCAAAACGATGGCTGTGTTGGGATTAACGCTTAAAACACGGCGAATCAGCTCATTATGGCTGTCGGGCAGACTGATATGACTGCGGTCGAAACCTTCGGATTCAAACGCATCCGGCAGGCCCGCAAACAATAACACCACATCCGCTGCTTTGGCGGCCGCAATCGCCAGGCTTAGCAAGGCTTCGTTCGGCTGATTGATGGTTTTATGGTAGCCTTGCGCGTATGTATAGACCACGCCTTTTTCGTCCAAAACAGCGCAGAAGTTATCCAGTCGTGAAGGATTGATGATGGAAGAACCCGCACCCTGATAGCGCGGGGATTTTGCAAATTCGCCGATGACGGCCAGCTTCACATTTTTTTTCAAAGGCAGAAGCCCGTCGTTTTTCAAGAGCACTGATGATTCAGCGGCAATTCTCTGCGCCAGAGTGTGATGCGTGCTTTTGTCATACATAAAGCCCGATTTTTTGTTGTCCAGCGATTTAAGAATCAACCGAATGATTCGGGTGACCACATGGTTTAAATCTGCCATATCAAGCGTACCATCTTCTATGGCGGCCACAATCTTGGCGTCGTTCAGCCCCAGGTTTGAAGGCATCTCCAGATCCATGCCGGCTTTGATACCGGCCACGCGATCATTGGTGGCGCCCCAGTCGGACATCACAAGACCCTCGAAGCCCCATTCGTCTCGAAGAACATCGCTGAGCATCTTTTTGCTGTCCGCAAGGTAGGAGCCGTATACGCGGTTGTAGGAACACATCACCGTCCATGGTTTGGCGGCTTTGACCGCATGCTCGAAACTGCGAAGATATATTTCGCGCATCGCCCGGTCGTCCACCACCGCTTCGATGGTCATGCGCCGTTCCTCTTGATTGTTTAAAGCAAAGTGTTTCAGCGAAACGCCCACGCCCCGGCTCTGTACACCGCCTATCCACGCCGCGGCCATGGAACCCGAGAGCAGGGGATCCTCTGAAAAGTATTCAAAATTGCGTCCGCACAGGGGAGAGCGTTTAATGTTTGCGCCGGGGCCCAGAATAATTGAAATCTCTTTTTCCAGACATTCTTCACCCAAAGCTTTGCCCATCTCGCCGATTAAATCCACGTCCCAGGAACAGGCGGTGGTCGCTGCGGTGGGGAAACAGGTGGCGGGCTCGGATTTGGACATGCCCATGTGGTCAACATTGCCCGCTTGCTTTCGAAGTCCGTGCGGGCCGTCGCACATCATCACAGAACCTAGACCCAGCCGTTCAACGGATTTGAGATGCCAAAAATCGGCGCCCGAACAAAGCCCCGCTTTTTCTTCCAGCGAAAGCGCGTTTAAAATATCGTCAATTCTTTTGTCCATGGGAGGTCTCCAAAAAATGTATTTTCGTATCAATAATATAACATCAAAAACAAGGATATGCAAAGATAAGTGTGATAAATAAAGCCTTGAAAGACCGCACGGTGTATGATATGATTTTTCTAACGGGAATGAAGTTCTCCCGCGGCCAAAAAAGGCCAAAACCGCCAAGACCGGCTGATGACTTCTGCTAAGATTTCTTTTGCAGAATCATGGGCTTTTTTTATGGGTGTATAAGGAGAGAGGAAAAAATGCTTTTTAGCTTAGCGTTGATATTGATTGTTGGTTTTTTACTGGCGGGTTTATTTAACCGAATTGACATTCCCGGCCTATTGGCCATGATTATAACGGGCATTGTCTTAGGACCGCATGTGCTCAATCTGATTTCACCGGATATTCTTAATATTTCGGGAGACTTAAGAGAAATTGCATTGATTGTTATTTTGCTCCGCGCGGGACTGACATTGGATTTAAAAGATTTAAAACAGGTCGGGCGTCCGGCTATGCTCATGTGCTTTGTTCCGGCACTTTTAGAGATGGGCGCCATCACTTTACTGGCTCCTATGCTGTTTGGTATCTCTACGATAGAGGCGGCGATCATGGGTGCGGTGGTGGCGGCCGTATCGCCTGCTGTGGTGGTGCCGCGCATGATTAAATTGATGGAGAGCGGATATGGACAATCCAAGCGCGTACCGCATTTGGTGATGGCGGGGGCGACGGTGGACGATGTGGTGGTTATCATCCTGTTCACTGCCTTTTTGGGTATGTATCAGGGCGAGGGGTTTCACGCGGTGAGTTTGATTAATGTGCCGATATCCATTGTTTTGGGCCTTATGCTGGGTATTCTCAGCGGGCTTGTTTTGGTGCGGGTGTTTAAACGTTTTCATATGCGCGATACCATTAAGGTTCTAACGATATTAAGCACTGCATTTATTTTGGTTACGTTGGAGGGATTTGTGTCGTCCTTTGTGCCGATATCCGGCCTCTTGGCGGTGATGGCACTGGGTGGAACGATTTTGAAAGCCAGAGATCATCTGGCCAAACGTCTAATGGGAAAATTCTCAAAGATATGGGTTGGCGCTGAAGTGCTGCTTTTTGTACTGGTTGGGGCAGCGGTGGATATCACGTCGGTGGCAGATGTCGGTTTGTTGTCTGTGGTGTTGGTTTTGGGGGCGCTGCTGTTCCGTGTGGCAGGTGTCTATATTTCTTTGATCGGGACTGTGCTGAACACAAAAGAACGTTTATTCTGCGCCATCGCATATTTGCCCAAAGCGACAGTGCAGGCGGCGATCGGCACCATACCGCTGGCCAGCGGCGTGGCGTCGGGCAATCTGATTCTATCGGTTGCTGTGCTGGCGATTATGATTACCGCACCCATTGGGGCGATAGGAGTGGATAAAACCTATCAGCGTCTTTTGGTGCATGATGGATAAGCACCTAAAAAAATCAGCCAAGCTCTGTATTCGAGCGAGGCTGTTTTTGATTTGACTCAATCGTTAATCGTTTGGATGATTGCCCGCGTGCTGGTGATGACGTTGGCCGTGGCATTTGCCGCAGCCATAAACTTCTCGGCTGTCGTCACAGAGTCGAAAATCGCCGCCTTCAATGTTTAAGCATTTCCCGCCGACCAAAAAATCGGCCATTTTTTTCCGCGCGTCATTATAGATGCGCTGAACCGTGGTTCTGGCCACATTCATGCTCTCGGCGCATTCTTCCTGCATCAGTCCCTCGTAGTCGATCAGACGAATGGTCTCATATTCCTCCACGCTCATCACCACAACTTCGCTCGGTTCACCAGATTCGCCGACCGGCCCGAAGTGGGTGGATTGGGGCATACAGCACACTTTTCTGAATTTTCTTGGTCTTGGCATACGGGGATCACTCCGTTCGTTTTAAGATTCTTTATCGTCCGTTTCTTGGGTAACAGGTATATTATCCAATTCTTTTTGAATAAAATCAAGTCTGTTTTTTAAATGCACCGCTTCGGACTTTAAAAAATCCTCACGATTTCCGCCCCACCCGGAAACGTTTTGGTAACCCAAACCCATACCGACGCCTCTTCCATGGCGTGCATAACCGCCGCCGCACCGACCAAAAAAACCGCCGCTTGCTGGAGTGCCGCCGCATAGTCCGCGACCGCCGCCGGTTCTGGGGCCCATGCCTTGCGGGCCTGTCCCATTCATTCCTGGCATTGTTTTCACCTCCTGTATTGAAATATTATTGACATATGTTCAATACAGTGAGTATAAACTTAATATGGGCATATGTCAATAACTATCTTGGTTTTTTACACTGATATCCCATAAATTTTGAAATTTCACCTTGACGTATAACTAAAAGTTTCTTATAATCGCTTTAGAAAGTAATAATAAGGAATTATAATGAATAATCAATACTATTCGGTTGAAGAAATATCCAAAATCATCGGAATGCACCCAAAAACCATTGCGCGATATATCCGCGAAGGGAAACTGCCCGCCAATAAGGTGGGCAAGGAATGGCGCATCAGCGGGCATGATTTAAGCGTTTTTGTGGAAGGTCATCATTCAAAGCCTTCGGCAGATTCATATGAGGTAAAACCAATCACCGTTACAGCGGTGGTGGATATACCGGGGACCGATAAGGATACGGCGATGCGGATTGCGAATACACTGACAGCCGCAGCCAACAGCAAAGGTCCGGAGGCTGAAAGGGCATCGGTCAGCACCCAGTACATCGCGGCAGAAGGGATGCTGCGGGTGATGCTGTGGGGGTCGCTGCAATTCACCGAAGTGATGATGGGGACGATTTCGGCACTGACACAGGAAGGACGAGAAGATGAAGGATACCAGTCAAATGAAAATTGAGAAGACAAACAGCGGGAATATCGCGGTTTATCATAAGGGTACAAAGATGGCGGACATATGGGGTGTGATGGACAGAATGGCCGAGGCGATGATGCATGCCTGTTTTGGGATGGTTGTGCATGAAAGCGATCTGCCGGAAGGATTTTTGGACCTGAAAAGCGGTGTTGCCGGAGAGATTTTACAAAAATTTTCGAACTACCGGATGAAGATCGGGATCGTGGGAGATTTTCGGAATGTGACATCCCATGCGCTTCAGTGCTTTATTGCCGAAAGCAACCGTGGACGAAGCGTGTTTTTCTGTGAAACGCCTGAAAGCTGCATAGAAGCACTACAAAATGCATGCTGAAATAAGCATTCAAAATTGTTAGTTCGCCAAGGCAGAAATTGCGTTCAGCGAGTTTCTTTTTTTATTCCGGAGGGGCTTTAAAAATATCTCCTTGAAAACAAAAGAATAATTGTTATAATGTTATAGTGAAAAAAGTTTAAATTTTCTGGCGAATTGTCAGTATTTTAGGAGGAAAAAAAATGAGCGAACTAAAAGGTGCGGCGATTTTCGGGCAATCGGGTGGACCGACATCCGTAATCAATGCCAGCGCGGCCGGCGTCTTCACCGAAGCGTTGAAGCAAAGTAACATCACCGCGGTATACGGCGCGGCACACGGCATCAAAGGGATGCTGGAAGAGAATTTCTATGATATGAGTCAGGAAACGGCCGAAACATTTGAATTGATGAAGACCACACCGTCTTCCGCTTTGGGTTCGGTACGCTATAAGCTGGCGGACGCCGACAAGGACGACACAGATTACAAACGGCTTTTGGAAGTGTTTAAGAAATATGATATCCGCTATTTCTTCTATAACGGCGGCAACGACTCGATGGATACCTGCAACAAGGTCTCCAAGTATATGCAAAAAGTCGGCTATGATTGCCGCGTAATGGGTGTACCCAAGACCATCGACAACGACCTTTGGGGCACCGACCATTGCCCGGGCTTTGGTTCTGCGGCCAAGTATGTCGCCACATCTACCATGGAAGTCTATCATGACGCCAGAGTCTATGACACCGGAACCATCACCATTTTGGAGATGATGGGAAGAAACGCAGGCTGGCTGACCGCCGCCACGGCGCTCGCCGCGGACAAAGGAAAAGGCCCCGACCTCATCTATCTTCCTGAGTTGGATTTCAATATGGAGAAATTCCTCACCAAAGTGGATGAGCTTTACAAGAAAAAAGGCCATGTGATTGTCGCCGTCAGCGAAGGCATCAAGGATAAAGACGGAAAATATATTGCAGAATACGGCAACATGTCCAAATCAACCGACTCGTTCGGCCATGCGCAATTGGGCGGCCTGGCTGATACACTGGCTGGATTTGTTCAGGAAAAAACCGGCGCAAAGGTTCGTCCGGTTGAGTTTTCTATTTTGCAGCGTTGTGCAACGCACGGTGGTTCCAGAACCGATATTGACGAAGCGTTCTTGGCCGGACAATCGGCAGTGAAATTTGCCGTAGAAGGCAAGACCGACTATATGGTGGCGTTTGAGCGGCCTGAAAGCGGCGCTTACAAATGCAATATTAAGATCATTAAACTGGATGAAGTGGCAAATAAAGAAAAAACCATTCCGCTTGAATGGATTATCAATGACGGCACCGGATTAAGCCAAGAATTTATTGACTATGTCACCCCGTTGATTCAAGGGGCTTCCGAGCTTCCGTTTGAAGGCGGTTTGCCGAAGTTCGCCGAGCTTAAAAAAGTGCTGGCAAAGAAATAAAAGTATCAAAATAGCAAATGAGATATAAAAAGCGCTGATAATATCAGCGCTTTTTTAAATGCTCGGGTCTAAAGGTTTTATCCGGCCCTGTATAGAGCGGATGTTTTGTGTCGTGCAATCTTCCGTTATAGGTGATGGCAGCCGTCGGACAGAAGTTGTAACAGCGGGTACAGAGAATACAATTTTTCTGCCATTCGGGCAATTTGCCCCGCATCAGGATATTATTAACCGGACAGATTCTGGCGCAGCGTTCGCAGCCGATACAGCGGCTGGCCTCAACGTCGAGCGTATCCCGCCATTTATTATTTTTCTCAAGCGCATATCGATACGGCGCACGCTGCATGATACCAAAGATATAGCCGAGCCGAATATGCACATGCCTTTTTGAAAGCGCAATATCTCTGGCAAAGGCATCAACCCGTTTTCCTGCGTGCTTAAGGCAGCGTTCATGCTGCTTTTTGCCATACAGAGGCAGCCAAGAAAACATGGAGATATTATTGGGCAGGTCAAAGTGCTCGGAGTAGGCGATACGGTAGCCCTTTTCCTTAATAACATTGCGGTATACAAAAGCGCCGTCGCCCGAGAACATCATCTGCGTGCAAAACACAATCGCCGGTTTTTCCTTTGCTTGTATGGGAAGGGCCTCGATAAAATTCTTCATCGGATCGGGCAGGTCTGAACCATAAATGGGGTAGCCAAGACCGATCATATCGGAAGAATCGATCAAAGCAGGGATTTCTTGTTTGGTCAAAGCTTCAATTGAAAGACTGACAGCATCTGCGCCATTTGCGTTTAAGATGCTTGCCATCCGGTCGGCCGTCCACTTGGTGTTGCCGGTACCGGAAAAATAGAAAATTACAATGTGCATTTTAACTCCTTAAGATGTCAGTACACCAACCTACTTTTACGAGGGTTGTTATTTTTGCTGACTAATCATCATCTTCGCTTCCAAAAACTTTAGTCACCTTGCCGGAAGAGTTGATATAGGTTCCGTTTTCATAATTTCCCCAAGATTTGCCTGTGGATAAATCGTAGATACGTCCGTCAGAGGCTTTAGGCATATAAGTGTTAGTACTCGGATTATATAGACTGCCATCGGATTGCTTAATATAATCGTTTCCATTTAAATCAGATATAAAACTCCCGCCGCCGCCACTAAACATAATAGGAGAAGAGCCGAAGGAGGATTCTTTATTTTTGTCATTATAATCGTTTGAGTCGTAATAACTATTATCAGTACTTGGGTATCGCGACCGACTTTCTTTGATGTGTTTTTCATCGATAAGATCGGTTCGGGTGCGTAAAGCAGTGATCATCGGGCTGATAAATCCAAATGCAATAAATAGGAATATATAAGGATATCTTTCAAGGAAATTATAAACAGGGTCTATCCACGGTGCGCCAGCTTGATCGTACAACTGGATGATCAGAACACCGGGTACCAGCGATGCGAGTACTGTGAACCAGACCAATCGCAGTATGCCGTGAAAGAGAATAACCTTCAAGTGTAATAGAAAAGCGTGGAGATCATCCGTATCTGCGCCGGAAAAAAGAAACAGAAAAAAAGCACTGATAAAGCAAAGGATAGCCCAGAAAAGAAAAAGTGAAGGATTTGAAACAATATTATAATACGCGGTTTTAAAAAACTCAATAAACACCGAATCGGTCTGCAAACCGGACTTGATCGTTATGATTGAGCTATAAAAAGCAAACGACCACACGGCTGTGATGACGGCGGTAACAACGATGGGAATAAGAACAATTACGGAGAGTGCTAGGCTTGGGAAAAAATGAATTCTTTTACGCGACATAGAGATCTCTCCTTAAAGAATGTATTATAAAATATTATAACACAACTAATTCTTAAAGCGAAAGTCATATTATGGCACCGTGTATGTTCTGACTTAAAATTACCATTGTATCGTAAGGGCTAATTTCAGAAATAAAAAAAATGGAGCATATATACTACGCTCCATTTTGTGATCTTTAGATTATTCAGGATCGCTCATAATCAGCGTATCCAGCGAGTCTCCCGGGGGAACCATAGGCAAAACCTTTTCGTTTTGATCGATCTGGCAATGCACCAAACATGCGCCCTGATAAGCGATCGCTTCCTTCAAAACGGACTCAACATCTGCTTCGGCATTGATCCTAAAAGCTTTGATGCCGTATGCTTCGGCGATTTTAGCAAAATCCAGATTCATCATGGTGGTATGCGCATAACGTTCGTCGTAGAACATGGTCTGCCACTGACGAACCATGCCGAGCGAATGATTATCCATAATAATCATTTTCAACGGAATACCGTATCGTACCAATGTGCTCATCTCGTTCATGTTCATCCGAAAGCTGCCGTCGCCCGCCACGTTGATGACCTGCCGGTCAGGACAGCCAAACAGCGCGCCCATGGAAGCGCCAAAACCGTAACCCATGGTGCCAAGGCCGCCGGAGGTTAGGAAGGTTTGGCCTTTTTTAAACTTAAAGTACTGCGCCACCCACATCTGATGCTGGCCTACCTCGGTGGAGATAATGGCGTTGTCATCCACTAAATCGTCCAAGGTCTGTATGATATGCCGCGCCATATGACTTTTGGGGCGCTTGTTTAAGTCTTCGGTTTTCCACTCCTCAATCTGAGCGATCCAGTCGGGCCGCTTTTTCTCATCGAGTTTGGCGTTGATCTGCCCAAGCACATCTTTAATATCACCGATGATATGGTGATGCGTCGCGATGTTTTTGTTAACTTCGGCCGGATCAATATCAATTTGCAGCACCTGTGCGTGCGGAGCGAATTTTTCCATCTTACCCACAACGCGGTCCGAAAAACGGGCACCGAGCACGACCAGCAGATCGCAGTTGGTAAAGCCCATATTGGAAGCCTTGGTGCCGTGCATACCCACCATGCCGGTAAACAGCGGGTCTCTTCCAGGGAAAGCGGGGATGCCCATCAACGAGCAAGCCACGGGGGATTCGCTCTTGTGTGCCAATTCCACCACTTCATCCTGTGCACCGCTGATCAGCGCGCCGCCGCCGCAGTAAATCATCGGCTGTTTGGCGTCGTTGATGAGGCTGACCGCATCCTGAATGGTTGCGGCATCCAACGGTTTACGTGGTGCCTTTTCAATTTTCGGCGCTTCAGAGAATTCACATTCCATTTTTGAGACATCCTTAGGGATATCAATCAGCACGGGGCCCGGACGGCCTTCATTGGCGATGCGAAACGCATTACGGATAATATCCGCTAAATCCCTAACGTCGCGCACAATATAGTTATGCTTAGTGATCGGCATGGTGATGCCGACGATATCGACTTCCTGAAAACTATCCCGCCCTAAGAGTCCGACGGGAACATTGCCTGTGATGGCCACCATCGGGATAGAATCCATATAGGCGGTTGCTATGCCTGTAACCAGGTTGGTGGCACCCGGGCCGGAAGTGGCAATACATACTCCGGTTTTGCCGGTTGCTCTGGCGTATCCGTCAGCCGCGTGAGAGGCCCCCTGTTCGTGCGAGGTCAGGATATGCCTGATTTTATCCTGGTTTTTATACAGTTCGTCGTAGATGTACAGAACCGCACCACCGGGAAACCCGAAAACGGTGTCCACGCCCTGTTCCAACAAACATTTAACCAATATTTCTGAACCAGATAATTTCATTTTCCTCGTCCTTTCAAAAGTATTAACCTTATTTTTCTGTTTTTTAAGCTAAGATATAGTCAACGATGGCTTTGCCCATCTCGACTGTGCCGATTGCTTTTTCGCCTTTTGCGGCAATATCGGCGGTTCTAAGTCCGTCGGTCAGCGCTTTTTGCACCGCCGTTTCCACAGCGTCTGCTTCGGCAGTCAGCCCAAGACTGAATCGCAGTAGCATGGCCGCGGATAGAATGGTTGCCAGAGGATTCGCGAGGTTTTTACCCGCGATATCCGGCGCACTGCCGTGAACCGGCTCGAAAAGCCCAAATGTGCCTTCGGCCAGACTCGCGCTGGGCAGCATACCGATGGATCCGGTCACTGCGCCTGCGATGTCGCTTAAGATGTCGCCGAACATATTGCCGGTCACCATCACATCAAACTGCTTGGGGTTTAAGGCAATCTGCATGGCCGCGTTGTCCACATACATGTGACTAAGCGCAACATCCGGATAATCCTTCGCCACACGTTCTACCACACTGCGCCAAAGACGACTGCTTTCCAAAACATTGGCTTTGTCCACATTGCAAAGTTTGTTTTTTCGAAGCTGCGCGGTTTTAAAGCCGACTCTGACGATGCGTTCAATCTCCATTTCGTTGTACAAAAGCGTATCCCAGGCGGCCTCGCCATGTTCGGTGTCCTTACGGCCGCGGGGGCCGAAGTACAGTCCGCCGGTCAGCTCGCGGATAACGATCATATCGATGCCGTCCGCCACCACGCGTTCCGCCAAGGGGCATGCGTTTTTCAGCTCATCAAACAGGATGGCCGGACGCAGGTTGGCGTATAATCCAAGCTCAGCACGTAACTTTAGAAGACCAGCCTCGGGACGCATATGCCCGGGGAGGTCATTGAACTTGCCGCCGCTGACAGGGCCGCCCACCGCGCCCAGCAGTACAGCGTCTGCGCTTTTGCAGACATCCAGTGTGCTTTCGGGCATCGGGTCTTCCATCAGTTCAATGGCGGTACAACCCGCCGGGGCTTCTTCGTATGTGAAGGTGTGTCCGAATTTCTTTGCGACAGCGCCGAGGACGTTCACTGCCTCGGCTACCACCTCCGGTCCAATATAGTCTCCGGGAAGGAGCGCAATTTTTGCTTCCATCAGTCTATTTGCCCTCCCTGGATTGTTTTGCGTAATTCACCAAGCCGTCCGCCTGGATGATCTTCTGCAAGAAGTCCGGGAAGGGCTGAGCCTGGTAGGTTTCGTTTTTGGTGATATTTTTAATCTCGCCTGTTGTAAAATCCACTTCCACCTCATCGCCCGCCGAAAGGCCTTTGACCGCTTCCGGACATTCCAGAATAGGCAGGCCGGTATTGATGGAGTTTCTGAAAAAAATACGCGCGAACGAGTTTGCAATCACGCATCCCGCGCCACTCTTTTTGATAGCGATAGGGGCGTGTTCGCGGGAAGAACCGCAGCCGAAGTTGTCGCCGGCCACGATGACATCACCAGGTTGCACTTTTTTCACGTAGTCTTTGTCGATATCCTCCATGCAGTGGCTGGCAAGCTCGGCATGGTCGGAGGTGTTTAAAAACCTTGCGGGGATGATGACATCCGTGTCCACATGGTCGCCGTATTTAAAAACTTTTCCTTTGGTTTTCATGTCGTTATCCTCCCCTTACAGTTCTTCCGGAGAAGTGATCTCACCGGTGATGGCTGAAGCCGCCGCTATATAAGGGCCGGCCAAGTAGACTTCACTGCCCGGATGGCCCATTCTACCCACAAAGTTGCGGTTGGTGGTGGCCACAGCGCGTTCGCCTTCGGCCAAGATGCCCATGTGCCCGCCAAGGCAGGGACCGCAGGTGGGGGTACTGACGATACAGCCTGCGTCCACAAAGATGTCAAACAGACCTTCATGCAGCGCCTGCATATAGATTTTCTGCGTAGCCGGTATGATGATCGCTCGCATACCTTTTTTCACATGACGGCCTTTAAAGATTTCCGCCGCTTGACGCAAGTCGGTGATATGCCCGTTGGTACAGGAACCGATCACTACCTGGTCAATCGCAACCCCTTTTGCTTCGGACACCGGACGGGTGTTTTCGGGCAGATGGGGGAAAGCGACCGTCAAAGGCACCTGACTCAAATCCACTTCAACCACTTGAGTATATTCCGCGTCTGCATCGGCTTCGTAGACTTTCGGGGCTTTCATCGCGTGTTCTTTTACGTACGCCAGAGTTACATCGTCCACCGGAAAGATGCCGTTTTTGGCACCCGCCTCAATCGCCATATTGGCAATGGTGAAGCGGTCGTCGATGGTTAAATACTGAATGCCGTCGCCAACGTATTCCATGGACTGGTACAGAGCGCCGTCCACACCGATGAGTCCGATAATGTGCAAAATAACGTCTTTGCCTTTGACATACTTGGAAGGCTTGCCAGTCAAAACAAATTTGATGGCCGACGGTACCTTAAACCAGGCTTTGCCGGTGGCCATGCCCGCCGCCATGTCGGTGGAACCGACACCGGTGGAAAATGCGCCGAGCGCACCGTAGGTGCAGGTGTGGCTGTCCGCGCCGATGACGAGATCGCCCGAGACGACCAGACCTTTTTCGGGCAGCAGTGCATGCTCGATGCCCATCTCGCCTACTTCGAAATAGTTGGTCACCTCATGTTTGTTTGCAAAGGTACGTACTTTTTTGGCTTGCTCGGCCGCCTTGATATCCTTGTTGGGTGTAAAATGGTCGGGCACGATGGCGACTTTGTCTTTATCAAACACGCCGTCCACATCCATTTTGTTAAATTCGTCGATGGCAACCGGGGTTGTGATATCATTGCCTAATACGATATCCAGATCGCAGTTGACGAACTGTCCGGCCGTTACCGATGCTTCACCAGCATGCGCGGCCAGGATCTTTTGGGTCATTGTCATTCCCATATCCTTAATGCTCCTCCTTATTAGATCAAAATATATTAAACTTTTATTCTTCGTCTTTCATTAGTTTGTATTCAATCGCATCGCACATCGCGGTGAGCGACGCTTCGATGACGTCGGATGAAACACCGAGCGTGGTCCAACTGGCGGTTTTGTCCGCCCATTCAATCATGACACGCACCATCGCATCGGTCTCATGATAGCTGTCAAGCACACGCACTCGATAATCGGTAAGATGCAGGGTTTTCAGCTGGGGAAAGAACCGGGCCAACGCGGTGCGCAGCGCTTTATCCAGCGCATTGACCGGGCCGTTGCCTTCGGCTGCCGTGATGAAATCTTCACCGCTGACATTCACCTTGACCATCGCGTAAGCCTGCACACCATCGCTGTCGCCGTGCGCGGGTTCGTCGATGACCTTAAAATGATCCACCGCAAAATGGGGAGTAAAATCGCCCAAGTGCCGCTTGACCAACAGTTCAAAACTGCTTTCTGCGCCTTCAAAATGATAACCCTTGGCTTCCATGTTTTTCAGCTTTTCGATCAACGCTTTGGTTTCGGGTGCGCCTTTCTTCAAAGCGGGGAAGCGATCGGCCAGTTTGGCTACCAATGCGGTTTGGCCCGCAACTTCACTCAATAGGAAGGTGCGCTGGTTGCCCACCGCAGCGGGGTTGACATGCTCAAACGAATGGGATACTTTGTTGACGCCGTCAATATGCATACCCGCCTTGTGAGCAAAAGCGTCCGCGCCCACATAGGCCATCTTTTCGTCCAGCGCAATGTTGGCAATCTCGGCCGCTTCATGCGCACGCACGTACAAGTCTTTCATCTTCTCTTCCGGTATGCACGAAAAGCCCATCTTTAGCTGCAAGTTGCCGATGAGGGCGCTTAAATTCGCGTTGCCGCATCGTTCGCCGAAGCCTAAGAAAGTACCTTGTATATGTCTGGCGCCCGCTTCCACCGCCATCAGCGTATTGGCCACGGCCAGCTCACTGTCATTATGCGTATGGATACCGATCAGTGTATCCGGATAGGTTTCCACCACATGCTTTGTCGCCTGGAATACGGCCGTGGGCATCGCGCCGCCGTTGGTTTCGCAGAGCGCCAGACAATCGGCGCCCGCATCTGCGGCGGCTTTCAACGTTTTCATCGCATATTCCGGATTGTTCTTGTATCCGTCAAAAAAGTGCTCGGCATCATAGACCACTTCGAGACCTTTGTCTTTCATAAAGCGTACCGAGTCGTAGATCATCTCAAGATTTTGTTCCAGCGTGGCACCCAACACTTCGGTGACATGCAGGTCCCAAGACTTGCCGAAGATGGTGACCGCCGGTGTGCCTGCCGAAAGCAGGTCAGCCAGACCGGGGTCGTCTTCCGCACTCGTGTTTTTACGACGCGTGGAACCAAAGGCTGTCAGTCGCGCATGTTTAAGATCGGAAGGATTCACCTGCTCAAAAAATGCGCGTTCTTTGGGGTTGCTCGCCGGGTTGCCGGCTTCAATATAATCGATCCCGATTTCATCCAAAAGGTGCATCATATTGATGCGATCCTGAGTTGAAAACGTGATGCCCCTGGCCTGCGCGCCATCGCGCAAGGTGGAATCTAAAACCCAAATTTTATTGTTTGATGCCAAAATACTCACCTCGTCTACTGTGCCCGGTTCAATGCATCCAGACAAGCCCGGATGCTGGATTCGATGATGTCGGTGGAAACGCCGCGTCCTTTGTAGCTCCTGTCGCCAATCTCCATGGTGACATCCACCATGCCCATCGCGTCCTCGCCTTCGGTTACTGCGTTGATGCGGTAGGTCTGCAACTTAAAGGATTTGCCTGAAATCTGCTCAATCACTTTGAATGCCGCATCCACCGGACCGTCGCCGGTCGCTTGATCTGCTCTGATCTTGCCGTCCAGAGACAATGCCACTTCGGCACGCGATTCAATCATATTCCCGCTGGTGATTTCAAACCGTTCCAAACGGTAGAATTGCGATTCGGTATGCGTGGCTTCACTGACCAACGCTTCCAGATCACGGTCATCCACGTTCTTTTTGGTGTCGCACAGTTTTTTAAATTCGTCAAATACACTGGACAGCGTTTCGGGATTCAAATGATAACCCATACTGGACAAACGGTCGGCCAGTGCGTGCTTGCCGCTGTGTTTGCCAAGCACCATCTTGTTGCCCGAAATCCCCACGCTCTCCGGGGTCATTATCTCATATGTCATTCGGTTTGCCAACACGCCGTGCTGGTGGATGCCGGCTTCGTGCGCAAAGGCGTTTTCGCCGACGATCGCTTTGTTCACCTGCACCGGCTGTCCTGTGGTGCTGGAAACCATCCGGCTGGTGGGGTAGATCTGTTGGGTGACGATATTGTGCTCGGCCTGATATAAGTCTTTTCGTGTGGTCAGAGCCATCACAATTTCTTCCAAGCTGGCGTTGCCAGCTCGCTCACCCAGCCCGTTGATGGTGCATTCCACCTGCGCCGCGCCCGCCGCCACCGAAGCCAGAGAATTGGCTACGGCCAAGCCAAGATCGTTGTGGCAGTGCACCGAGATGATCACGTTTTCAATTCCCTTGACGTTTTTCTTGATGTGTTCAATGATTGCCGCCATTTCGGTCGGAGTGCTGTAGCCCACGGTATCCGGGATGTTTAAAACATCCGCGCCGTTCTCCACCGCCGCTTCCAACACCTGACATAAAAAGCCCAGGTCGGAACGGCTGGCATCCTCGGCCGAGAACTCCACATAACCGCAAAGATTCTTAGCATAGGCTACCATTTCAGCGGTGCGGGTCAAGACCTGCTCACGCGTCATTTTCAGTTTGTGTTCCATATGGATATCACTGGTTGCAATAAACGTATGAATCATGGGATGCACAGCACCCTTGACTGCTTCGTATGCACGGTCGATATCCGCTTTCACGGCACGGGCCAAGGAAGCGACGATGGGTTTTTTCACCGCCGCGGCCACTGCCTGTACCGATTCAAAATCGCCGGGGGAGGCGATGGCAAACCCCGCCTCGATGATATCCACGCCCAGCTTTTCCAGCTGGCGTGCCACTCGGACTTTATCGGAAATATTCATACTGCAACCCGGCGCTTGTTCTCCGTCGCGCAAAGTTGTGTCGAATATTCTAACTGTTTTTTTCACTTGCTCCTCACTTTCTGTAAAAAACAAGAACCGACTTTATGCCTCTTCAGTGCTTATTTTTTATCCTTCAGCCAAGGCATCATACCTCTTAAGGTTTTGCCCACTTTTTCCACCTGATGCTCCGCTTCCACTCTCCGCTTGGCGAGGAATCCGGGACGACCCGCTTTGTTTTCGGAAATCCACTTGGAAGCAAAAGTACCTTCTTGGATCTCGAGGAGAACCTGCTTCATCTCCTTGCGTGTGTCTTCGGTGATGATGCGTCTGCCGGTCACATAGTCGCCGTATTCGGCGGTGTCCGAGATGGAGTAACGCATGTTGGCAAAGCCGCCTTCGTTAATCATGTCCACGATGAGCTTCATCTCATGTACACACTCGAAATATGCGCTTTCGGGCTGGTAACCCGCTTCCACCAAAGTGTCAAAGCCGGCTTTCATCAGTTCGGTTACGCCGCCGCAGAGTACGGCCTGTTCGCCAAAGAGGTCGGTTTCGGTCTCTTCTTTAAAGGTGGTTTCAAGGATGCCGCCTCTGGCACCGCCGATACCGTAGGCATACGCGAGGCCCATATCGAAGGAGTTGCCGGACGGGTCCTGATAGACAGCGACCAAACACGGCACGCCTCTGCCCTGCTCAAACTGGGAACGGACGGTATGGCCGGGGCCTTTAGGCGCCACCATAAACACATTCACGTCAGCCGGGGGTTGAATCTGGTTGTAGTGGATATTGAAACCATGTGCAAATACCAGATAGTTGCCGGATTTCAGGTTGGGCTTAATATCTTTTTCATAGAGCGCAACTTGTTTTTCGTCATTAATGAGTATCATGATGATATCAGCATCTTTCGCTGCATCTGCCGCAACCTTCACCTTAAGGCCTTTGCCTTCGGCTGCGCTCCAGGATTTTGAACCTTCATAGAGGCCGACGGTGACGTCGAAGCCTGATTCATACAGGTTCAGCGCATGCGCGTGTCCTTGTGAACCATATCCGATAATCGCGATTTTTTTGCCCTTAAGGAGTTCCGGTTTACAATCTTGTTCGTAAAAGAGTTTTGCCATTTTATTCACCTCATAAAATATTATTGATTATTATTTTGTTTCTTTAAGATTCCTGATCGATCAGCCGTTTATCGCCTGCGGCGAGGCCGACAAGTCCGGTTCTGGCCACTTCCGCCACATCCAGCTTGTAGAGTTTCTTCAAGCTCTCGTCCACGTGTTGGTAAGAGCCGGTAATCTGGACAGTTATGGTCTCTTCGCCCATATCGATAATGGTTGCGCCGATTTCGTTGACCACATCCATCACCGGTTGTCTTTTTTCGTCTTTCGCATACATTTTGATGAGCGCGACATCGCCGAGCGAAGCGCTGGCTTCATCGAGCAGCATGACTTTTTTGACGACTTCCTGTTTCTCCAGTTGTTTCATGATCTGTTCAACCGTTGCAGCGTCACCGGTACACAGTACGGTCATGCGGGAAATTCCGCTTTGCTCTGTGCAGCTGACCGTGAGTGCTGTTGATGTTGTAACCTCTTCGGCTGAAAAGTCCGGATATTCGGGTGAGTACGCCCGGGTGGTTCTCCACCAATACCGAAATTACATTTCTTTTCATCACCATTGATCTCCTTTTCTTAATGGTTAATATAAACAAAAAACCCCATCTCAACATATAATATGTAGAGACGGGGATTATTTCCTCGCGGTACCACTCTAATTGCTTTTTAACAAAAGCCTCTTAAATTAAACGCTAACACGTTCTACGCCGATAACGGGACGACCCGACTGTATCTACTCGCGCTTTTTAAGTTAAAAACCGCTTTCGGCACAACAGCTCCGGAGTGAGTTTGCTGTTTCGGGCATACTACCGATTTGCACCAACCATCGGCTCTCTACAAGTACTTTCCCGACGCTTGAATTCTCCATCAACGCCTTTGAATTGTTAAGTAGTATATCAAAGCAGTCCACCCATGTCAATAGAAAATTCGCTTAATTACGCGCGGATAAATGTTTTATTACAATATATATGAATATATGGGTTTAATTATCCCAACGGGAAACCACCGCACCTGTATCGTCGGTGAAGGATCCGAGAATGATGGTAATCATATCATAGATATAGCCGATACTGAAAAGGCCGCCCGTGCAAAGCCAAATGAGTCCGGTACCGATTTTTCCAACATAGAACCGGTGGATTCCAAGATAGCCCAAAAAGATACAAAGTAGCAGCGTCACTGTTCTTGAACGTGTAGATTCCATGATAAACCTCCAGTAAAAAATATGATTAATTCTATTATAGCGTATGAACTAAAAAGGATACAAGAAGAACCTGCCGGGGATGACAGGTTCTTTCTTTTTTGATAAAAGTTATTGGTCGCCTTCTTCGTCATCACCCGGCGCGTATTCCAGAATATCGCCCGGAGTACAATTCAGGGTTTCGCAGATGGCCGAAAGTGTATTGAATCGGATTCCCTTGACTTTGCCGTTTTTTAAGAGCGACAAATTGACAGTGGAAAGGCCGACTTTTTCGGATAGGGTGTTCAGCGACATTTTGCGGTCTACCATCACACGGTCCAATCGAATAATAATCATCTTAAATCACCTACACAATCGATTCGTTATCTTGCTGCAGACCTGCGCCGAATTCAAAGATCTCCGCCAAAGCCAGAATGAGAAGCCCATATATTATGGTAGAGAATCTAACTGAGATATCAAAGCGGGAGCCGCCCAGCGGGAAATTCCCCGCCAGAGCCACGCTGAAAATCAGATTGACAAAAAACAAAACGGCGGTGTAAACAAAGAACGAGATACCGATTGATTTTAAAATGCGGATGCTCTTTTCGTGAAAAGGCGTTTCGGTTTTGACGATGTTGCCAAACAGGCGGGACACCGACTTAAACAGATAGCAGATGAATGCGAGCCCCACTGCGCCTGCCGTAATAGCGGCGATAATCAGTGTATGGAAAAACGCGTTGGTCGGCATCACCGGAATCTCAATGGCGGGGATATGTTCGGTAATCAGCTGCTCGGCGAGACCTGAGATATCCAGTCCTGTGGTTGCTATCACCACTTCGCCGATAATGGCAGCCATTAGGCCGATGGCACCAGCGACGAGGATGATAATGAATAAAACATTCGCAATCACCTCATATACGCGAAAGCGCTTTAATTTTCTTTCCTGCATTTTCATATAAATTTTCTCCTTTTAATTTGCAATTCATTTTATGAGTTCATTATACACACTTGATTTATGAATGTCAATAATAATATTAAATAAAACATTAAAAATAATATATAATACATAAATATAATTGTGCGCAACAAAAAAGCCCCAAATAAGGGGCGGGAAATCATACTTTTTATTATACTTGTGCCTCAATCCATTTGCGGAGTATTTGAACATATTCATCGGGATGTCCGACAGAAAGCTCTCCATGCCGGTAGCCTGCAAGTCTTCTTACTTCCACGGCGGGTAATACCCGTCCAAGGTGCTCGGCTGAGGAGAGAATGGCCGCGACTTCCTTTTCTCCGGCAAGAACCAGCGTTTTTGATTCGCAACCGCTGAGAGCGGGATTCACCCGAAAATCCGCGTTGGATTTTGTGATGTGGATGAGTGACGTTTTTGAAATCTTCTGGCTGGACTCAAAGTAGGTTTCAAAGTATTCTTCGGGAATAAACATCTGTCCAGCCTGCGCACGGGCAAACCAGCGCTGTTTGATTAAACCATAACTCAAGCCGACCAGCAGAATCATCCATTTTGCGGCCGGGCCCAACGGTTCGGTCAGCGCGGATTCGATGACGGAAAATTGGGCTGTGCTCGGCCGTTTGGCCAGTACATCCAAGGCCACTTGCGCGCCCAAAGAAAACCCGCAGAGCGCCAAAACCTGCCCGCCAAGGTTTTTTTCAACATAGACAATCAAATGATCGGCCGAATTTGAGATATCAGAAAATTCATTGCCGTCGATATCATGCCCGTCAATGATCGGTGTGATGATATGATAGTCTTGATATAGTTTGGCGATATGACGCTGCCACATCCACCAACTTAAACCGCCGCCGTGCAATAATATGACGACGGGTTTGTTTTTGTCTCCAAAGTGTTTAAAAAGCATACAGCACCATTAATCTAGTATGAATTAAAAAAGTCAGCCAGGTTCTTAAGCCCCCTTAAAAGCTCGGGGTATTCGGAAATATCAAAATCGGTCAGCACAGCCTCCACCATATCATCATGAAAACGTTTGTGCTGGCTGTATGTATCCTCACCGATCTGTGTCAGCCCCAGTGTAGATTTACGTTTATCTTCGCTAGAAACGTTCTTGCTGACAAAACCTTTTTTTACCAGGCGATCGATACACACGCTGGCGGTGGCTTTGGAGATATGCATTTTATCGGCGACGTCGGTTAAAATGGGGTCGGGTACGTCTTTGATGATTTCGATCGAGTGCAATTCAGTGCGCGATAGCCGCTTGTCGGAAGCGAGAGATACCTGTTTGGCTTGGATATCCAGTATTCGGTAGAAGATGTCTTTTAAATATCCGTTGAGCAATTCGCGAATTTTATCGGTTTCCATTAAGTCTAAATTTCTCCCTTTCTTAAGGCTGCCGCTTTTCACTATTATACCGTGAAAAGGCAGTTTTTAGTAGACATTATCGTTTTGTAATAATTCTTTAACATTTACGTGTTTCAATTGACTTTATTATACCATTATGTTAGTATGTCTAACAAGTTTGTTATTGTACAGGCGTATTTTTTTTGAGAGGAGGGGATACGTGACATGTCAAACGATGAGATCTTCGGTATTATAAATTTTATTAATTCATTATCTTTCTCAGAATTTGAACTGGACACAGGCGAAATAAAAATCCGCATCCAACGCGAAACGGAAAACAATCAAACAAAAACCAAATCATCGATCGGTACACCAGCCGCCGTCAATATTCGGCAGGCTTCGGGGGCTTCTTTAGTTGCACCCATTTCAGGTGTGTTCTATCAGGCATCGGCACCGGGCGAGAAACCTTTTGTATCGGTGGGTGACACCGTGAAGAAGGGCGACACTCTTTGCATACTGGAAGCCATGAAGATGATGAACGAGGTCAAGTCCGACCGGGACGGCGTCATCAAGGAAATTCTGGCGACAGACGGCGATCCGGTGGAAGAAAAAGACGTATTGTTTGTTTTTAGGGGAGCGTAAAAAAGGATATGAATCGAATTTTGATTGCGAACCGGGGCGAAGTGGCGGTGCGGATAATTCGTACGTGCAAAAAGCTTGGCCTTGAAAGTGTCGCGATTTTTTCCGACGCGGACAGAGACGCTTATTTTACCAGATTGGCGGACCATGCGGTATGCATTGGTCCCGCCAAAGCGGAGAAATCCTATTTGAACATAGCGGCGATTATCGCAGCGGCTAAAGCCTTTAAGGTCTGCGCCATCCATCCCGGCATCGGATTTTTATCCGAGAGCGCGGTGTTTCAGCGCGCCTGCACGGCGGCCGGTATCACGTTTATCGGCCCTTCGGCCGAAGCGATGGAGACGCTGGGTGACAAAGCGAAAGCACGAACCCTGATGATCGAAAACGGCATTCCGGTGCCGCCCGGATCCAACGGCGAAGTCAGCGATTTGGCCGAGGCGAAAAAGCTTGCTGAGAAGATCGGTTATCCGGTCATCATCAAAGCCTCGCACGGCGGGGGCGGAGGCGGTATCCGCATTGTTTTTGACAGGAAAAATTTCGACAGCGAATTTAATTTGGTTAAGCAGGAGGCGCAAGCCTCTTTTGGTAGTGCCAGCGTGTATCTGGAGCGGTATCTAACCGAGACACGCCATATTGAAGTGCAGATTCTGGCCGACAGCTTTGGGCACGTTTTGCATCTGGGCACACGCGAATGCAGTATGCAGCGAAAGAATCAGAAACTGGTTGAAGAAGCGCCTGCGCCGCACTTGCCAGACGAAGTTCGGGCGGCGATGGAACACACCGCGGTGGCGATCGCTAAAGTGGTGGGTTACCAGAATGCAGGGACGGTGGAATTTCTTTTAACCAAGGATAACGAATTTTTCTTTATGGAGATGAACACCCGTATTCAGGTGGAACATCCGGTGACCGAGGCGGTCTTTGGGCTGGATTTGGTCAAGGCGCAGATACAGGTGGCCATGGGCCATGAGTTTGCCCTTTCGCAAGAGGATATCAAACCCTTTGGACACGCGGTGGAATGCCGCATCAACGCGGAAAATCCCACAGAGAATTTTAAGCCCTGTCCGGGCACGCTGAGCGAACTGGCTTTCCCCAGCGGGTTTGGCGTACGGGTGGACAGCGGATACGTCAAGGGGGACAAAATCTCTCCCTTTTATGATTCCATGATTCTAAAAGTGATCTGTTTTGGAGCCAACCGCACCGAGGCTTTGGCGGCGTCGGCTGCGGCACTGGATGAGCTTTCTGTGGAAGGTGTGGATATCAACCGCGAATTTGCAAAAGCCATTTTGATGCATCCGGATTTTATAGGCGGACATATCAGCACAAAATGGATAGAAAACACACTGTGTCCGGCGCTGTTTAAGCCGGAAACAGATATTTTGGAGAAGCAGTATGGAACTATTTAAACAGCAGATCAGTGAAACCGAGAATAGTTTTAGCGCTGCGCTGCCGACGTTTTTGACATGTGGCGGCTGCGGTAAACAAAGCCTGGCCGAGCTGGTATACATGAACGGGTCGGTTTGTCCGTTCTGCGGCGGTCTTTTTCGTATGCCTGCCCGTGATCGTATTGAGATGCTGGCGGACGACGGAACTTTTCATGAAATTAATGAAAAAAGAGCCAGCACTGATCCTTTAGCGTTTCCGCAATATCAGGACAAGCTGAAAAAAGGGCGGGACACGACGGGGCTCAGTGATGCCATCATCACCGGCACATGTGAGATGGGCGGTTATCCTTGCGGTTTGGGTGTGCTGGACAGTCGCTTCATCATGGGGTCCATGGGTGCTGTGGTCGGCGAAAAAATATGTGATCTGGCGGAAAAATGCTTAAAGCAGCACATCCCGTTGATTCTTGTCTCGGCTTCGGGCGGAGCGAGAATGCAGGAAGGGATGATCTCGCTCTGGCAGATGATGCGCACTACCATGGCGGTCAACAAATTGGGAGAAGCGGGGATTTTGTATATCAGCGTATTGACCGATCCGACTTCCGGCGGTGTCACAGCCAGCTTTGCGATGCAGGGTGATGTGATTTTGGCCGAACCCAAAGCGTTTGTCGGATTTGCCGGACCGCGCGTGATTAACCAGACCGTCAACGAAGACATTCCGGACGGGTTTCAATCCGCGGAATATATGTATCAGCAGGGCATGATTGACGCGATTGTACCGCGGGAAGAGATGAAAGCGGCATTGACGCAAATCCTGTCTTTGCATGCGGGGAAGCAAGGTGACGATCATGGCGAGTAAAACAAAACAGGGGACGGCACATCGCGCGTGGGATTGCATTAAAAACGCGAGGATGCAGGATCGTCCGCAGACACGGGATTATATCCGTGCGCTGACATCCGAGTTTTTTGAAGTGCATGGCGACCGCACGCTGGGAGAAGATGCGGCCATGGTGACCGGAGTCGGCAGAATTGATGATTTGGTATTTACCATTATTGGCCATCAGAAAGGCCATACCATAGAAGAACGTAAATTGTGTAATTTCGGTATGCCGCACCCCAGTGGATATCGTAAATCGATGCGTGCGATTAAACAGGCTGAGAAATTCGGGCGGCCCATTCTTTGTCTGGTGGATACGCCGGGCGCGTTTTGCGGCGTGGATGCCGAAGAGCGGGGACAGGGCAATGTGATCGCAGAGCATTTAAGCTGTATCGCTTCGGCCAAGGTACCGGTCATTTCGGTGGTCATCGGCGAAGGCGGCAGCGGGGGGGCACTCGCAATTGCCATTGCGGACAAACTGATGATGATGGAGAACACCTATTTTAGTGTCATCACGCCCGAAGGGTGTGCATCCATTCTGTTTAAGGACGCGTCCAAGGCCGAACTGGCGGCCGAGAGCCTGGCGTTGACACCCAAGGACTTACTTAAACTCGGTATCGCCGATGCACTGATTAAAGAAGATGAAGACTTTGGTCTTGAGAATATGAAACATACGACTGATCGTCTTAAAACCGCGGTGATGGATACATTAAGTGAACTTTCGGGGCAAAAGCCGGAAGCGCTGGTCAAAGCGCGGTATAAAAAAATGCTGGACATGAAAGGATTTTAAGAAAATTGAGTATTTCTGCAAAAATCATCGGCGTGGGGGCAAGCGTCCCCAAAAAAGTCGTCGATAACCATATGCTCGAAGCCATTATGGATACGAGTGATGAATGGATTACAAAGAGAACTGGGATTTCGGAACGCCGCGTGATGACCGAAGAAACCGTAACCGGTATGGCTGTGGATGCGGTTAAACAGGCGATGGCGCAGGCAGAAGTTAAAGCAGATGATATCGGCATCATTGTGGGATGCACCGTCACTTCCGATTACGCAACTCCGTCACTGGCTTCGTTGGTGCAAAGAGGCATCGGGTGCGAAAGTGCCGCATCGATGGACGTGGCGGCAGGATGCACCGGCTTCATCTATGCGCTGACTGTCATCACATCCATGATGGACACACTGAACATTGACACCGGTCTTTTGGTGGCGGCCGAAAACCTCACCAGCCGGGCCAATTGGGAGGACAGAACCACCTGTATTCTGTTCGGCGACGGCGCCGGAGCTGTGGTGGTAAAACGGAGTGAAGTGAACCACATCAAGCATCCATTTTTAAAGGCGATTCCGGATACGGACGATGTGCTGTATATCAAAAATAAGCGAAACGATAACCCTTGGAGCAAAAATCAGGCCAATGACGATATTTCGCTGGTGATGAAAGGGCAGGATGTTTTTGCCTTTGCCGTGGACGCGATGGAAAAAGCGATCAACTATCTGGAAGCCGAAATGGGCGATACCAAGATTGATAAGATCGTACCGCATCAGGCCAACAACCGCATCATCCAGTTTGCCGCGCACAGTACCAATTTTGAAAAGGACCAGTTCTATGTGAATGTGGACAAATACGCCAACACATCATCGGCCACCATCCCGATTGCGCTGAAGGAAGCACATGACAGCGGTTGGCTGAAAAAAGGCGACGAGGTGGCATTGGTTGGATTCGGCGCGGGCTTGACTTACGGCGGCATCGTGGTGAAGTGGGCCATATAATATATATAGTAGGAATTAGAGCGAAAAAACGCTTTAATGATAAATACATTTTAAAAAATGAGAGGTAAACACACATGAAAGAAAAAATTATTGCGATTTTGATGGAACAATTGGACTTATCCAAAGACGAAATTACCGAAGATTCAAACTTTGTGGATGATTTTGAAATGGATTCGCTGGACATGATGGAAATGGTCATTGAGATGGAAAAAGCGACCGGCATCAAGATTGAAAACGAAAAACTGGTGGATATCAAAACAGTCGGCGATTTGTTCGCATACGTTGAGGAAAACAAGTAATGACTAAGAACCCCATTTGCGAATTGTTCGGGATTGAGTATCCGATCGTTCAGGGCGGCATGGCCTGGGTTTCCAATGCACATATCGCGGCGGCCGTTAGCGAAGCGGGCGGCCTTGGGGTCATCGCGGCGGGCAATGCACCGGCGGACTGGGTGGCCGAACAAATTGATATCCTGCGCACCAAAACGGACAAACCCTTTGGTGTCAACGTGATGCTGCTTTCGCCGTTTAAAACGGAAGTGGCCAAAGTGGTTGCTGAAAAGAAGGTGCCTGTGGTCATCACCGGCGCGGGCAATCCGGGTGAGTTTTTGGAGCTGTGGCAGGCGAGCGGCGCCAAGGTGGTGCCGGTGGTGGCTTCCAGCGCGCTGGCGATCCGGATGGAGCGTATGGGCGTGGACGCCGTGGTGGCCGAAGGCTGTGAAGCCGGCGGGCATATCGGCGAGCTGACCACCATGGTTCTGGTGCCGAATATCGTGGACGCGGTTTCTGTCCCCGTCATTGCGGCGGGCGGCATCGGCGACGCACGGAGTGCGGCTGCGGCTTTTTGCTTGGGGGCAAAAGGCATCCAGGTCGGCACACGCTTTATTTTGGCTACCGAGTGCACCACGCATCAGGCGTTTAAGGACAAAATATTGAAAGCCAAGGATGTGGACAGCAAGGTGACGGGAAGGGTAACCGGCCATCCGGTGCGTCTCTTACGTTCGCCGTTGGTGCGAGAAATGGCGCGGGTGGAATATGAACCCGATGCGGTTAATAAGCTGGAAGCGCTGGGTGAAGGCTCCTTACGAAAAGCGGTTTTGGACGGCGACATCAAGGAAGGATCGTTTATGGCAGGCCAAGTGGCGTGTATGCTGAACGAAGAAATGCCGGCCAAGGCGATTATCGAAGATATTCTGGACAAACAAGCGATCCAAGCGATCTTTGAAAGTGTTAAAGCGGTAATAGGTTAGGAGCAAAGTAATGAAAGCATTTTTATTCCCCGGTCAGGGGGCACAGTCTCCCGGAATGGGCGAGGATTTGTATGCCGAAAACAGTGTATATCGCGCGATGTTTGACAGCTTTGACGCGGCGCTTCCGTTTGACCTAAAAGCCGCGTGTTTTTCCGGCGAAGGGCTTGAAAAAAGCGAAGTGACCCAGCCTGCCATTTTGGCGCACAGTATTTCACTGTTGACGGCGCTGGGTGAAATGCCGGATATCGTGGCGGGGCTCTCGCTCGGCGAGTATTCGGCGATGACGGCTACGGGCATGATATCGCCTGAGGACTGCGCCAAGCTGGTGTTTGCGCGCGGCCGGATGATGGACGCGGCGGTGCCGGAAGGCATCGGGGGTATGCTCTCGATCTTGGGGCTGACCATTGAGGCTGTGGAGGAGATTTTGGGAGATACGCCGGACGTTTGGGCGGCCAACCATCTTTCCGAAACGCAGGTGGTACTGGCCGGCAGGACGGACGCACTGACGGCGGTCGAACCGAAATTTATTGCAGCGGGCGCCAAGACGGTGGCTTTGAACGTATCCGGACCTTTTCACAGTCCGATGCTGAAAGAAACAGCGGAAGAATTTAAAAATCTGGTGATTGCGGCAGACTTAAAAGAACCAAATGCTATTATCTATTCCAATTATTCAGCTAAGCCGTATGAACAGATCAGCGAAGTACCGGATCTGCTTGCCAGTCAAATGTGCGGGCGTGTGCGATGGCACAGCATCATCGAAGCGATGGTATCGCGCGGCGTGACCGAATTTGTCGAAGTCGGGCCGGGCATGGTGCTTTCTAAGATGCTAAAACGCGGGATTGAGAGTGCTGATGTAAAAATCGCGTCAGTGCGGGATTCAAAGTCGCTTAAGAAATACTTGGGCGAATAAGGAGAGGGAAAGTTGAATAAAGTAGCTTTGGTCACCGGTGCGTCCGGAGGAATCGGCGCGGCGGTGGCATTGGAATTGGCCGGACTTGGTTTTGATATCGGCGTGCATTACTATAGCAGCCGGGAAAAAGCCGAGGCGGTGGCGGAGGACATCGAAGCGTTGGGCAGAAACGCCGTATTGTTGCAGGCGGATTTGGCCGATAGCGCAGCCTGCGCTGAGATTGTTGAAAAATGTGTGCAGGAACTGGGGCCAATTTACGTGTTGGTCAACAACGCGGGCATCACTCGGGATACGCTTTTAATGCGTATGGAGGATGATGACTTTACCAGCGTGATTGAGGCGAACTTAAACGCATGCTTCTATATGACGCGTGCAGTGGTGCCGTTGCTTTTAAAAGCAAAAGCCGGACGCATCATCAATATCGCATCGGTCGTTGGCATCACAGGCAACGCCGGACAGGCCAATTACGCGGCGTCTAAGGCGGGCATTATCGGCCTATCCAAGTCGGTGGCCAAAGAGGTGGCGAAGCGGGGCATCACGGTCAACGTGGTGGCGCCGGGCTATATCGTCACCCCTATGACTGAAGTTTTGTCAGATGCGGTAAAAAAGGAAATCAGTGATAAAATTCCGCTGAAGCGTTTGGGTCAGCCCGAGGATGTGGCAGGTATGGTCGGGTTTTTAACGTCCGAAAAGGCCGCATACATCACAGGGCAGGTGCTGGCCGTGGATGGCGGCATGGTGATTTAGGAGAGAGCAAAAATGGAAACGAAAGTAGTTATCACCGGCATGGGTGCGCTTTGTGCACTCGGCGATCATATTGACGATATATTCGAAGCCGCAAAAAATGGTGTTAACGGCATCGCGGAAGGCACGATGTTTAACCGTGAGGCGATCACCGATATGAAATTTGTGGCTGAAGTGAAGGATTTTAATCCTGAACAGTACATCAACAAGCGGGAACAGCGTCGGCTGGACCGCTTTTGCCAGTTTGCGGTTTACGCAGGTATGCAGGCCTGGGAGGCGGCGGGTATCACCGAATTTGATGCCTACAAAGCGGGCGTTATCTTAGGCAGCGGGATGGGCGGATTACTCACCATCAGTGAACAGCAGGATGTTTTGCGGGAACAAGGCCCGCAGGCGGTATCTTCACTGTTTATTCCGAAAGTCATTATCAATCTGGCGCCCGGGAATCTGGCCATCCGGCTGGGCCTCAATGGGCCCTGCTTTGGGGTGGTCACCGCCTGTGCTTCGGGCACAGATGCGATAGGGCAGGCGTATCGGTATGTGAAATCTGGAATCTGCGACATCATGCTGGTCGGCGGGGCCGAAGCGGTCATCGGCGATCTGGCGGTGCAGGGCTTTAATCAGATGTCGGCGCTGAGCAACGCCACCGAACTCACTCGTGCGAGTATTCCTTTTGATAAGGAGCGGGACGGCTTTGTGATGGGTGAAGGCGCAGCATTTTTGGTGCTGGAGAGCCGGGAGCACGCTGAAAAGCGCGGCGCGAACGTACTGGGCGAAATCTGCGGATTCGGGCAGACCTGCGACGCTAACCACATCACCGCCCCCATGGAAGGCGGTGTTCATGCGGCCAAGGCTATGGAACTGGCCTGCGAAGAAGCGGGCATTGAAAAAACCGAAGTCGGGTATATCAACGCGCACGGCACTGGCACTCCGCTGAACGATGTGACCGAAACAGAGGCGATCAAGGCCTGTTTTGGCGAGTATGCGTATAAGATGAAAGTGAATTCCACCAAATCGATGACCGGGCATATGCTGGGTGCGGCTGGGGCGATGGAAGCGGTGTTGACTGTGATGAGCTTAAACGCCGGGGTGGCGTTGCCCACCATTAACTTGTTGGTACCGGATGAGAAATGTGACCTTAACTATGTGCCGAACAAAGCACAGGCGATGGATGCCAAGTACGGCATATCCAACTCGCTGGGCTTCGGCGGACACAACAGCAGTGTGCTGATCAAAAAAGGTTAAGTGTACGGAATGAGGAAGGGAAACAAAAGAGCATGTTAGGGATTGAAGAGATAAAAAGCATACTGCCGCACCGCGAGCCGTTTTTGATGCTGGATAAAGTGCTGTCGCATGAACCCGGCCAAAATGCGGTGGCTGTCAAGGCCGTCAGCGGAAACGAATGGTTCTTTATGGGTCATTTTGATGAAACCAAAATTATGCCGGGAGTTTTGATATTGGAGGCACTGGCGCAGACCGGCGCAGTGGCATTGATGACACTGCCCGAGATGGGAAACAAACTCGCTTTTTTGGCGCGTGTGAAAAGCGCCAAGTTCTCAAAAAAGGTGGTGCCGGGCGATTTACTTCGTCTGGAAACCGTAATTACCGAACTGAAGAGCATCGTCGGTACCGGCGTGGGGAAAGCCTATGTCGATGACAGTCTGGTGGCAAAAGCCGAATTTGTTTTTGCCATCGGCGAGAAGTGACCGCATTTGGCGGATGAATGGCGAAGAACGTAAAAAGCCTGATATATCAGGCTTTTTTTAAAGGACGCGAAAAGGGACACGTCCGCGTTTAATCGTTTTATTATTCTACAAAGACGCATAATTTCTATTGAATACTTGCGATAAAGGGAGTATACTTCATGACAAAGCGTTTTTTTAGAGTTTAAAATATTTTTTTAAGGAGGCTGTAAAATGTTAACAAGTGCTTGGACTACTTTTGTTATCTTTGCAGCCGTGGCCGTCGCTTTTCTGGCAGCGATCTACAATTATTTCTCTGTCAAACGAAAAGACGCGGGCACGGAAAAGATGAAAGAAATTGCAAGCGCCATCCAAGAAGGCGCCAATGCATTCATTGCCCATGAATATAAAATTATCGCATGGGTGGCCTTGGCGGTGTTTGCCGTTTTGGCTGTGGTTGTGGACTGGTATGTGGGCGCAGCGTTTTTGATTGGCGCCGTGATGAGCGCGACAGCGGGTTATGTGGGCATGAAGATTGCCACCATCGCCAACGTGCGTGTTTCCAACGAAGCCAGAACCACAAAATCCTTGGGTAAAACGCTGAAAGTGGCGTTCCAGGGCGGATCGGTCATGGGCCTTTCGGTTGGCGCGTTTGCGCTGCTTGGCCTTGGCCTCGTTTTTGTCATCTTCGGTTCGCTGATGGGACAGATGCATGTTGAAAACCTCGCTATTAAATCCAATTGGATGGGTATCAACTTTGTTCCGTTTGCCATGACGGTTTCTGGCTATGCGCTGGGCTGCTCACTGATCGCGATGTTCAACCGTGTCGGCGGTGGTATCTACACCAAAGCGGCGGATATGGGCGCGGACCTGGTGGGCAAAACCGAAGCACACATTCCGGAAGATGACCCGAGAAATCCGGCGACCATCGCGGACAACGTGGGAGACAACGTCGGTGACGTAGCTGGTCTGGGTTCCGACCTGCTGGAATCCTTTGTCGGCGCCATCGTGGCCGCCATCGCGCTTTCCTGCTACAACTTCGTCATCGAAGGGACTGATGTCATCAGTAACCTGATGGTTAATAAGATGATTGTCTATCCGGTTATCTTTGTGTCCATCGGTCTTGTGGCTTGCGTGGTCGGCATCATGTACTTGATCTGGAAAAAGGTTTCGGATAAACCGCATAAAGAACTCAATATATCCACATGGGTGGCGGCGGGATTGACCATCGTTTTGACCGGCGCGTTTACATGGCTCTACTTTGGCCAGATCGCTCATGACGAATTGGTACACGCAGGGTTTGCCCTGGGTGCGCTTTCGCCTTGGATTGCGGCGGTATTCGGCATTGTATCGGGTATTGCCATCGGCGCGATCGCGGAGTACTATACTTCCTACGACTTCCAGCCGACGCGGAAAATTGCGCGTTCATCCATTGAAGGCACCGCACTGACCATCACCGAGGGTCTTGGCGTGGGTATGAAATCTACATTGTTCCCGGTTTTGATCCTGGCGACCACCATCATTGCTTCGCATAAGATTGCGGATATCTATGGTGTGACCATGGCGGCGATCGGTATGCTCTCCTTTGTGGCGGCCACCGTTTCGGTGGACACGTACGGCCCCATCGCGGACAACGCGGGCGGCATCTCTGAGATGAGCGAACTGCAGCCCGAAGTACGTCAAATCACTGACAAACTTGACTCGGTGGGTAACACCACCGCGGCTATCGGCAAAGGCTTTGCTATCGGCTCTGCGGCACTGGCGGCACTTTCACTGTTGGCTTCCTTCCTGCATTCACAGGTTTCGCACGGCAGTGCGGATTTTGCGCTGTCACTGAATATCATACAGCCGCTGACACTTGCAGGCGCGGCAGTCGGCGCTTCTCTGCCTTTCTTCTTCAGCGGTATGCTGATTGACGCGGTTTCCAAAGCGGCACGTGCTATGGTGCGTGAGGTCCGCCGTCAGTTCGAGAAATTCCCCGGCATCTTAACCGGAAAAGAAAAACCGAACTATAAGGAATGTATCGAAATCTCGTCAGCCGGTGCGCTGAAAGAGATGAAGGTTCCGGCGATGATTGCGATCATTGCTCCCTTGCTTAGCGGTTTCATCTTTGGCCCCGACTTTGTGGGCGGTCTTTTGATCGGCACCACGCTTTCGGGCATCATGCTGGCGCTGTTTACGGCTAACGCCGGCGGCGCATGGGATAATGCGAAAAAGCTGATTGAATCGGGTTACCGCGGACACGAAAAGGGTTCGGCAACGCACGAAGCCACGGTCATCGGCGATACGGTCGGCGATCCTTTGAAAGATACGGTCGGCCCGTCTTTGGATATCCTAATCAAAATCATGGCGACGGTTTCCTTGATCGGCGTTTCAATCTTTGGCAAGTACTATCTTTTCAGCCTGTTCTAAAAGCGGGAGATAATAAACCAATATAGATATGAAGAAAGAAGCTTTGGGTGGAACACATCCGAGGCTTCTTTTTTAATCATGCGCAAGGCCGCCGAGGCGAACGAGGTCTTCCAGAACAAACTGGTTTTTCTGATAGCTTAGCAGACCGTCAGCACGCATTTTGCTGAGCTCGCGGCTGAGCGCGGAGCGGTTCAGCCCAAAATAGTCGGCCATCTCTTCGCGCGAGAAGGGAAGGGTGACGGAGGTGTCGGTGTCTGATTTTAGGTGAGACAAAAGCAGAGCGGCGATTTTCTGACGGGTATGTTTATAGCTCAAAAGCGATATTTTTTGATTAAGCAGCAGATTTTTTTCGGCCATAATCTGCATTAGGTTCTGAATCAGCTGGGCATGGAAACCGCATCCGGCAGGACACTGGTGAATGACTTTTTGCAGCGCGAGCAGCATGATTTCGGCAGGTTCGGTCACCTGTACCGAAACAGGATAGGCGGCGAGTCCGGCACAAGCAAAGGTTTCGCCAAACACCTGTCCGGGCCCGATCTGCCCGATGATATGCCGGTTGCCTAAAACATCTTCCCGGATGATGTTCACCTGTCCTGTTTTGACGATGCCGATATGCTGGGCGGGCGCGCCCGCCAGCCAGACAAAGGCGTCCTTGGGGTAGCTTGCGGTTTTGGCATCACAGCAATTCAGAAGCTGGTTTAAATCTTTTGAGAGAATATGATTAAAGAGATGGATATCTGAAACATTCATCACAGCACACCTTTTGTTGCAAATGCAACATATTTTTTATACTTATTCTATTATAGTGATGATATCAAGTCAATGATTTTTAGGGAGCGATAACATGAAAAGAAAGATTATCACGATAAATGAAGAAAAATGCAATGGATGCGGTCTTTGTGCGCTGGCATGTCATGAGGGCGCGATTCAGATGATTGACGGGAAAGCCAAACTGGTCAGCGAATCCTACTGTGACGGTCTGGGCGACTGCCTGCCCGAATGCCCGACGGGGGCGATTACGCTGGAGGAGAGGGAAACGGTTGCTTACGATCAAGCGGCGGTGGAGCGCCATATGGCGGAAAAGAAAAAAGCGTTGGAACCCATGGCTTGTGGTTGTCCTTCCACGCATGCGCAAACCTTTGATCGGCAGGCAAAAGCCGAGCCCGCGGCGCAAATGCCTGTAGCGGAGGCGGTATCCGAGCTGCGCCAATGGCCGGTACAGATCAAGCTGGTCTCACCGAACGCCCCATTTTTGCAGGGCGCAGACCTGCTGGTGGCAGCCACATGCAGTGCTTTTTCCAATGCCAATGTTCATCGCCTGTTTATGAAAGATAAGGTGACGCTGATCGGGTGCCCCAAGCTGGATATGGTGGATTATTCGGAAAAACTGGCCGAGATTCTGGCCGAGAACGATATCCAATCCATCACCGTACTTCGGATGAGCGTTCCCTGCTGCGGCGGGCTGACCGAGGCAGTCAAGCAGGCGCTGATCAAATCCGGCAAAATGATACCCTGGCGTATTATCGTGCTGGATACGGACGGTACGGTATTATCGTAAATTGATCATTAAAAGATAGGCGGCCGCTTGTTCTTTTTTATGTGTTAAACATGACATCCAGATGGCAGGTTATGTGTGGTAAGGTAAAGCTACAAAACCAGCATTGAAAAGGAGTTGTTTATGGCTACATATGATTTTAAAAAAGAGCAGAAAGCGCTTTATGCGCCCAATACCACGCCGTCGATCGTCGATGTTACCGGAATGTGCTTTATGATGGTGGATGGCGCGGGGAACCCGAATACCAGCCAAGCGTATGCATCAGCGATAAAAATACTTTACGGGCTATCTTATGCCATACGGATGAACAAGACGGAAGAGGGATATTTTGAATACGTCGTGCCGCCCTTAGAGGGGTTTTGGCACTTAAACGACGGTGGTGAGTTTAAAGGGGAAGGCGCGATTGAAGACAAGGATAAACTGGTTTGGACGGCGGTGATTCGTCAGCCGGATTTTGTTACCGAAGATGCGCTTGAGAAAGCCAAAAAAGCACTGGCAAAGAAAAAACCAGAGCTTGATTTGGAACTGGCACGTTTGGAACGCTATACCGAAGGACTTTGTGTACAGGCAATGCATCTGGGGACTTACGATGATGAACCGGTCACAATAGCAAAAATGGAAGCATACGTCGAGCAAGAAGGATATGTCAATGACATCAACAGAAATCGCAGGCATCATGAGATATATATATCCGACCCACGAAAGGTATCACCCGAAAAAATGAAAACTCTCATCAGACATCCTGTTCGTCGATGAGGCTAAAAGTGAGGGCGAAGGCAAACAGGAATTGTCCGCAGAAGCACAAATTTGGGGGCGCGGATCACAACAAATCGGAGATGCTGAAAGATTCAGTTTGTGTGATGTAGTTACAGAAAGACGAGGCGGATTTAAGCTAATATAAGCATGCTGAAAAAAGAAAGGGAACATTGGAGGATCATCATGCTGAGACTGTTTAGCAAAAACATTAAAAATCTTGGGCCGGAAGCTTTTAAAGGGGAGATGAACGGAAATTATATGCTGGTGGATGTTAGAACACCACAGGAATATAGTCAGGGGCACATCAAGGGCGCGATCAATATCCCGCTGGATATGCTTCCGGGAAACGTTGAGAGATTTAAAGTGGATGGTGAGAAGAAATTACTGATCTACTGTTTATCGGGTGCACGCTCATTATCGGCAGCTACCTTTTTGGATAAGCAAGGCGTGGGCAATCTATACAACCTGACGGGCGGTATTTCGGCCTGGTCAAGCGTGTATCGTTAAAAATCTTCGCACTATGAGCACCTTTGCGAAAGCGGGTGCTTTTTTGTTTGTAAAAAAGCGATTTTACCGGAAACATAGTAAGCAAATTGAGCGATTATCCATATATTCTGGTTATTGGAGATTTATATATCCGCAGTAAACACGTCGCATCATAAATTGGTCTGAATCGAAGTTTTCTTTGGCGCAACAGCAAAAAGTTATGGTATAATGTTGCTTGATAATTTGTTAATGATAACGAATGATTAATGTGAAAAGACGTTTTAGGAAAGAGGCAATTGAATGTTTGAAGTTCTGGAAAAGCGCGAACTCAATGAGCAGGTGACGCTGCTTAAAATCGCTGCACCGTTTGTAGCTAAAAAAGCCGAGCCTGGCCAATTTATTATTTTTAGGATTGATGAAGAAGGCGAGCGTGTGCCGCTGACCATTGCGGATTTTGACCGTGAGGCAGGCAGTGTGACCATCATTTTTCAAAAGGTGGGGAAATCCACCGTTAAGCTCGGCGAAATGAATGTAGGAGATACCCTGCAGGATTTTGTAGGACCGCTGGGGGTCGCCAGTCATTTTGGCAGCGAAGTGAAAAAAGCCGCGGTGATCGGCGGCGGACTGGGTACCGCCATCGCGTATCCTCAGGCCAAGAAACTGCACGGCATGGGCGTGGAAGTGACATCCATCTGCGGTTTTAGAAATAAAGATTTGATCATCTTAAACGACGAGATGGAAGCGGTCAGTGACAAACTGATTATCACCACAGACGACGGCAGCAACGGAAATCAGGGCTTTGTCACCACTGCGCTGGAAAACGAGATTGAAAGTGGAGAGAAGTTCGATCTGGTCATCGCCATCGGCCCGCTTATCATGATGAAATTTGTGTCTCAGCTGACCAAGAAATATGGCATCAGGACCATTGTCAGCATGAACCCGATTATGATTGACGGTACAGGGATGTGCGGCGGATGCCGGGTGACTGTGGGAGGCGAAACCAAGTTTGCCTGCGTGGATGGTCCGGATTTTGACGGACACCTGATTGACTTTGATGAAGCGATGCGCAGAAGTCAGGTCTATAAGACACAAGAAAAGCAGAGCCTGGAAGCGCATGAATGTCGCATCGGCTTGGATAAATAGGGGGGGCGCACTATGGCAAAAGCGAATATGATACCCGAAAAAACGAAGATGCCCGAACAGGACCCAAAAGTACGGGCGCGTAATTTTCAAGAAGTGACGCTGGGCTATACCGAAGCAATGGCAATCGGTGAGGCTGAGCGGTGTTTGGAATGCAAACACCAGCCGTGTGTCAGCGGCTGTCCGGTCAGCGTGCAGATTCCTCAGTTCATTGCGCTCGTGAAGGAAGGCAAATTCATTGAAGGATATAAAAAAATCGTGGAGACCAATGCACTGCCTGCTATCTGCGGACGTGTCTGCCCGCAGGAGGAGCAATGTGAGGCGCAGTGTGTACGGGGCATCAAACACGAACCGGTCGGTATCGGACGACTGGAGCGTTTTGTGGCGGATTACGCGATCGCGCACGGCGGTGTGGAGATGCCAAAAATCGAGAAAAACGGCATCAAGGTTGCGATCGTTGGTTCGGGGCCGGCGGGGCTGGCCTGCGCGGGCGATTTGGCCAAGCTGGGTTACAGCGTAACCGTCTTTGAAGCGTTCCATACGGCCGGCGGAGTTTTGCAGTATGGCATCCCCGAATTCCGTTTGCCCAAAAAGTTGGTGGCCACCGAGATTGATGTGCTGAAAAAGCTGGGAGTGGAAGTGATGACCAATATGGTCATCGGTAAGGTGCTGACATTGGATGAGATTAAGGAAATGGGCTATGCGGCTATCTTTATCGGTACCGGTGCGGGACTGCCCAAGTTTATGAATATTGAAGGTGAAAACTTAAACGGCGTCTTTTCGGCCAATGAGTTTCTAACGCGCATCAACCTGATGAAGGCCTATAAATTCCCAGACTACGATACACCGCTGGGACAATACAAAAAAGTAGCGGTTGTCGGCGGCGGTAACGTGGCGATGGACGCCGCGAGAAGCGCATTGCGGCTGGGTGCGGATAAAGTTTATATCGTATATCGCCGGAGCGAGAAAGAGATGCCCGCGCGAGACGAGGAGATAGAACACGCCAAAGAAGAGGGCGTGGAGATGCTGCTGCTAAACAACCCCACCAAAATCATCGGATCCGAGGACGGCTGGGTGAAGGGCATGGAGGTCATCAAGATGGTACTGGGCGAACCGGACGAAAGCGGACGCCGACGGCCGAAAGAGATGCCGGGTTCCGAATTCGTTTTGGACGTAGACGCCGTGGTGGTGGCTATCGGCCAAAGCCCGAATCCGCTGATTAAAAACACGACCAAAGGCCTTGCTACGCAAAGCTGGGGCGGCATCATCACCGAAGAGGCGACCGGGGCAACCAACCTGCCCGGTATCTATGCGGGCGGCGACACGGTGACTGGTGCGGCCACCGTTATTCTGGCGATGGGCGCAGGTAAAGGCGCGGCCGCGGCGATGGACGCATATATCAAGCAGAAAGGATAAGCGCGATGAAAACGCTGATCGCATACGCGACCAAAACCGGCACCGCTGAAAAAGCGGCCGAGATGATTGCGGAAAAACTGAATGAAAAGCCGGATGTCGTCAATATCGGCACATCAAAAACACCTGACCTGTCGGCCTATGATTTTATTCTGGTCGGCGGCCCCATACATATGGGCCGCGTGAACAAAGCAGTGAAGAAGTTTTTGGCCAAAAACAAAAAAGTTTTGCTGTCCAAGCGATTTGGCCTGTATTTAGCTTGCGGATATCCGGAAGAGATTGAGAAGTACTTTAATGCGATCTTAGGCGAGGGACTGAAACCCCGCGCTGAAATCCTGTCGGATATCGGCTATGCCTATTATTTGGAGAAAATGGGGCCGATCGCGCAAAAAGTCGTCTTTGAGTTTGTCAAGATCAATGAGACGGTAGAGGCGTATAAACCCGAAGCGATACAAGCAATTGCGGATACGATTAATAAATAAGAGCAAAATCAATTTAAAGCGGCCAAACGGCCGTCTTTTTTTTTAGTTTTATTGACCAGAGTCAAAAAATATATTGACCTGGGTCAATTATAAGATTATACTGACAATAAGCTAATGAGAGGAGCAAAGCGGATGACCAAAGCGGATGATGTTAAAGCCTTGCTGATGGAGACTTCGGATCGGCTTTTTTTCGAAAATGGATACGATGCGGTTGGGGTGGCCGATATCTGCAAAGCGGTGGGTAAAGCTAAGGGACTTTTCTTTTATTACTTCGAGAAGAAAGAAAATGTGGTCAAGGCATTGACAGAAAACCAGATTCGACAGATGTCAGCGCACCTGAACGAAACGCTCGGCCGGATGCAGTTGACTGCGACGGACAAGCTTCAGTTTCTGATGAATACGCTGATCTCAAGACAGAGCACAGGGCCGCGGACGATGGCCTACTTTAAGCAAAGCGGCATTCCCGAATGGTTTGATTTTTATGCGCATGAGTTGAAGGACCGCTATGTATTTCCCATTATCCGCGAAACAGCCAAAGCGGTGGCGGAAGGAAACGAGAATAGGCGCATCACGGATGAAGCGATTGAAATTATCTATCTGGGTATTTCAGCCTTTATGCATCGCAACTTTCAGCGGATGGCGGACGAAATATATTACAGGCAGGCGGTATCGGCTATTTCAGTGACGCTGGAAAACGCGCTCAGCCTGCCGGACGGCAGTATTGTGATTGAGTAAAACAATTTGAAGGAGAAAGAGATATGAAAAAAACAAGTAAACGGCAAAACTTACGAAAAGCACTGGTCTTCGCGGCGTTTCTGCTTTTCCCGGTGGTCATCAACTATATGTCCCCGATGCTGATTATCATGGGGGCCAGCGAGGGAGTTGTCGGTGGCAGCGCCATTCTGTTTGGACTGCTGTTTATATCGTCCCTGTTTTTCGGGCGGGCATGGTGCAGCTGGGTGTGCCCGGCGGGCGGATTTCATGAAGCATGCACAGCCGTTACCGCACGTAAGGCTAAAACCTCATGGGGCAACATCGTTCGCCTGGTGATCTGGGGAATATGGCTGGGTGTGATCGTGCTGATGTTCGTCCGTGCGGGATGGGTCGCCAGCGTTGATCCGCTCTATATGACCGAAACCGGTGTTTCGTTTATGGGATCGGGGATGATTATGTTCATCTATCTCGCGGTGGTGCTGTTGGCATTTGTCATGGTACTCATCTGGGGCAACCGCGCTTTTTGCAAATACCTTTGCTGGATGGCACCGTTTATGATGATTGGCAGCAAAATTCGCTATGCACTGAAAATCCCGGGCATATACCTGAAGCCCCACAAGGATTTGTGTATTTCATGCGGGCGATGCAGCCAGAACTGCCCCATGGATATCGATGTGCAGGGCATGGTGCTGAAAGAAAACTTCAACAACAGCGAATGCATTATGTGTATGCAGTGCGCAGATATCTGCCCGAAAAGTGCTATCACAACAAAATAAGACGAAAAAAAAGAGCGTATCCGATGGGATGCGCTTTTTTATTTACATGTGCGTTGCCACGATGCGGCGAATTCGGTTGCGTGATATGCGATGTATGTCGTCGGCCAGCATGATGACAAAGGCGATCAGCAGCATCACCCAAAAACCTTGAATCGGTTTGCCGACGATGGCGTTGGCGATCACCAGCGACAGCAGGTTGGCAAATACCGAAGCGATGCCGAAGGTGATGAAATTGAAGGGGAGCGCTACGGCCACAAACAACGGCCGCAGCAGGGTGTTGACGCCCGCCAGCACCGCCGCCAGAATGAATATCGCTTGCACCGACAGCTCGGGCACAAGGCCGGACACGGCGGAGAGCCACAGGATAACACTATAAACAATAAATTTAATCATCAGTCTTAACATTTTAATCACCTCAAAAGAATGCTGACCTTGACAGGGCCGTCGTCATTTTTCACTTTTACCTTGACCAAATCCAGGCTGCCATAAGCGCGCAGCTCCTCAAAAAAGACCTGAAGCATGGTCACCACGGACAACACCTTTTTGGGAAACGGCCGGAACAGACAGAAGAAGTCGGTAATGCCTTCGATGACTTCTTCGGTACAGCGTAATGGGAGCACGGCCAGCGGAAGGCAGAAGGCTTTGATGCGAAGATGGAAGATTAAAAGCTGCGATCTTCTAGTCCACATAGACTTTCACCGTAGTGCCGTTTTCTTCGTCGCCCGATTCGATGTTGACGAGTTCCTCGGTAATCTCGCCGTTTTCAAACAGTTCAATCAGCTCGGCTAGGTTGATGGAATCAAGGTCGATGCCTTGCTCCGCCAGTTCTTTTTTGGCTTCGTTCGGGACCAGTGATACCAACCCCAGCGCTTTTTTAGCAACCGTCAGTGGCACGTTAACTTCCACTTTGGCACTATCTTTTTTGGCGTCCCCGCGTGCGTTGACACGAACGCGCAGCATCTCGAATTTTCCGCTTCTGGCTTTGGACGCAGAAGATGCGCCGCCCGTTACGGCACTAATCAGGTTTTCGCCTTCTTCGGTGGTGATTTTTCCGTCTTTCACCATCTCTAGAATTTTCATAATCTCTTCGTTCATTTTTATTACTCCTTATTTAACAATGGTTAGATGTTCTTCAGCATCTCAGCCGCCTGATCTGCGGTGATCTCACCGTTGTTCAAGCGGTCAAAAACGGCACTGCGTTCTTTTTTAAGCTCGTCTGGCGACATGCTGCCCGCCAGCCCCAAACGCTTGATAACGCCGTCCAGCTTACCGCGAACAGTGGGGTATGAGATGCCGAGTTCCTTTTCCACATCCTTGATGTTCCCGCGGCACTTTAGGAAGGTTAAGACAAAATGGCTGTCGTCTTCGCTAAGGTCGCAGAAATCACATCCGCTGAAATGCCCGACCAGTTCGGATTTGCACTTTTTGCAAGTGAGCTGGGTGATCTCGTAAGATCCGCCGCATACAGGGCACGTGGAAGGTGCGCGTAGTTTCATGTTGGTTCCTCACAATCATTAATGATATTTATTAAATACCATAATTAATTAAGAATGTCAATATAAAAATTAATATATTTAATATATGAATTAAATATATTAATTTTTAATATGATTTTAGTCAAAAAAACAAGATTTTTGATCAAAAATAAACAATCTTCGGTATTAACAAACGGTAAAACCATATAATGGAAACTATTAGAATTGAAAAATAAGCGGTTGAATGGTATAATTCTACTAATAACGATGACAGGCAGGAAGCGATGGAACTTAGCCGAACGAGACAAAAGCAGTACGATAATATTGTTGACAGTGCCAGAGAACTGTTTATCGCGCATGGGATAGAGACGACATCTATGCGTGACATCGCCGCGGCGGCAGGGGTAGAGCGCAAAACGGTTTATAAATTATTTTTCGTCCAAAGAGGAACTGGCCACCCATGTGCTGGTCAATATGGAGGAGCTGGGTGCGTTTTTTGCATTGGGCGATTACGGTGAAACGGATGGAAAAACCGGTTATGAGATGCTGGAAAACATTCTAAAACTGTGGGCAGAAAAATATCAGGATTTTAAAGATGCGTTGATGTTCAGCTTTCAGTACAATTACCATTTCAATACAGAGTCCCAGCTGAAAGACTATGTTTCCACGTCAGATGAGATCGGCAAAAGCAAGATCGGCAGAGCGATTAAAATAGGTCTGGAAGACGGTTCGATCTTCACCGACGGTATGGATGCCGAACTCACCAGCTTCACGGTGATCCGCATGTGCCGGAGTGTGATAGAAAAGCAGTTGTATCGCAGTCAGGCGGTCAACGCCGAACTCGGCAGGGATTTTGACACCATTGACCATGCGTTTACGCTGGTGCTTCGCGGACTGAAAGCCTAGAAAAGAAATGTTAAAGACCATCAATTATTTGATGGTCTTTTTTTTCGCGAAAACAGATCAAAAAGGTTGTATTCCAAAATACGGTGTTCGTTTTCTTCACCAAAAAAGTGGATACGTGAAACGGTTTTAATCAGCAGTTTCTCAGTTTGGCCGACTACGAAACCAATGATGATCAGGGAAAGAAGCGTACCCCAGCCGATACCCAGGACATGGCCGAGTGTCAGCAATGTCAACGAAACGGTCAGGACGAAAAAAGAACTGTCCGTGATGACTTTCATTTTACTTAAACTGATTGATTTGGCTTTTGCGACATCGCGAACGAATACCAGATCAGGAACAGGCGGGTAGGTGGAAAAAACCAGCATGCCTGCGCCGATGCCGGTGATGACCGAAGCGACAACGACGATCAGAATTTTGATAATCACTGAGCTAAACGAAAGATTTGAAAAAGCCAGCGTCATCGCATCGATCGTCAGGCCCAAAAGATAGGCGGTAATAAAAGACGCCAGCATGCTGGCGGTAAAGCGCTTAAGCAGGATGATGGCCACCAGCAAAACCATGCATTGCACAATCGTGACCCACATTCCGACTGTAAACAAACCAGTGATGTCCGACAACGCATATGGGAAACTTGTAATCACTGTGATACCGAGATCGGCCTTAATCATCAGCGGGATGCCAAAGCCCAATAAGAAAACACTGATAAAATAGAGCAGTATGGCAGGGATTTTAATTTTGTTTTTCATTGATGTCACTTTCATTATTTGAGTATTTACGCCAGCGACAACACTATATACTAAAAGCTTTATAGATGCAATCTTATAAATATACGATTAAAGAAAATTGAGAAAAATGCCGAAATCTCTATTTAAGGATAGTTTTTTTGTTTATATATAGGCTGACCGAAGAAGAAATTTTGACTGCAGGCGTGTTATGGGGAGTTTGTGAGGCAAACATGCGTACTACTCGGGGAAGACAAAAAAGATATAGGAGCTGGATATGGCTGGCTGCCGGCAGTATCGTTGCCGTTAGTGCTGTATTTGGCTTTATTCTATTCGCGGCCCCAATGATTGAATCGGTTGGTGTGGCAGCAACCCCGTTTATTCAACCCAAAGAGGAAAGTCTGGAGCTGGGAGAGCCGACGGCGATCACAACCGAAATGAGTATGCCTCAGAATAAAAACCGTACAGATGCGTTGCCCGATTTCGTGAACTTTACCGAAGGTATCGATTATGCCTCAGGTGAGGTTTTGATCAGTTTTGATGGTAGTTTTTGACAGCATAGCCCGACAGCATGGCGGACAAAGGTGCGAAGGATATCACCCTGATTTCGGATGGAATTGCATTGGTGGGGACGCCCGAAGGGGGAGAGCGTTGAGAGTTTCACCAAAGCATTATACAGTGAAGATTACACCGTCAGCCCCAACTATACGCGCGGGCTGGAAGTGAGCGGGACTGTGATGCTTCCTGCAGATAGTGGCATGGAAGGCTATGATCTTGATATGGCGCGTCCGAATGATACCTACGCATATGCTCAGTGGCATCTTAAAAGCATCGGAGCATACACTGCCTGGGATTATACCGGCGGTGATTACGCCGGCGGGAACGGTGTGAAAGTGGCTATTATAGATACCGGTGTTTATTCTGCGCATCCCGATCTGGACGGGAATATTGCAACGGATGCAGTGACATACACATCAGGTGGCGAGAGTTATTCCGGGGTTTTCCCGCTTTCGGTGGTGGTGGATGATTATGGCGTCAACACCGCCGAGGACGATAACGGGCACGGTACGCATGTGGCGGGAATCGTAGCGGCTGAAGCCAACAACAGCCGCTTTGTATCCGGCGTTGCTCCCGGCGCATCGCTGTATTGCATCGATGTATTCGGTTACCACAACGGCCAGTTTAATGCTTATACCAGCGATCTCATCCGCGCTATCGATGCGGCGATTGCGGCGAATGTGGACGTGATCAATATGTCGCTCGGCGGATATGGCAGTCCTTCGACCATTGAGGCGGCGAAAATCGGAGAAGCCGTGGATGCGGGTATTGTGGTGGTGGCGGCGGCAGGCAACAACAACACCAGCGCGTCCCATTACCCTTCCGACTATCCGGATGTGATTGCTGTGATTGCGACTGATTATAATAATAATAAAGCGACTTATTCGAACTATGGCAGTGCTAAAGATATTTCGGCGCCAGGCGGCGGCAATGTATCAAACGGTGTGATTCAGTCCTATATCTGGTCCACATATATTGGACCGAACAATGTAGTTGGTATGTCGGGCACATCCATGGCGGCTCCTGTGGTTTCGGGCATTGTTGCCTTGATGCTGGATGAAGACAGCAGCCTTTCGGTCGATCAGGTGAAAAACCGCCTGTATGCGACAGCGGTGGATGTCGGGGCGGCAGGATACGATATCTATACTGGATACGGTGTGGCCAACGCTGAGAACGCTTTTACCGGCGGCTCGGATTTTGTGATTGAAAACGGTGTGCTCACCGCCTATAAAGGCCGTTCGACCAGTGTTTATATTCCCGCCATCGTCACAGAGATTGGACCGCATGCGTTCAGCGGCAATATGTTTGTACAAAATGTCATCATGGGCGATCGCGTTGAGCGTATCGGTCAGATGGCTTTTGCAAATTGTGTGAACCTGAGTGGTGTCGTGCTTGGCGGAGGCCTTGTCAGTATCGGTGAACAAGCCTTTTACGGCTGTGCCATCCTGGTAGAAATCAATCTGCCAGCATCACTGACCGAACTTGCCGCAGACGCGTTTAGGGGATGCACGGCGCTGGCCGCCGTCAATGTTTCGCCTGAAAACACTGTTTTCAGTTCGGGTTTGGGTGTACTGTATTCCAAAGATATTTCTCAGCTGATTATGTATCCGGAAGGCAGACTGGACAGCCACTTTGATATGCCCGAAGGCGTCGATGCGATAGCAGACTCGGCGGCTTACCACGCCGGATTTTCAACCATCGGATTCTCTGCGGGGCTTAAGTCTATCGGCGATCGTGCGTTTGAAAACAGTCAGATTTCCAGCGTCACCATTCCCGCTTCGGTGGAAGCGATAGGAGTCGCGCCGTTTGTCGGCAGCGCGCAGCTTTCAGCGATTTCGGTGGATCCGGGGAATGACGTCTACCGTTCTGTCGGCGGTGTGCTCTACAGCGCAGATGAAAAAACGCTGATCGAATACCCCGCCGGAATGATCGGCGTGGAAGTTGTGATTGCGGACGGCACAACCGCCCTGGCCGAGAGCGCGTTTGAAAACGTCTTAGGGATAAGCAGGGCCGTTCTGCCGGATTCAGTTGTATCATTGGGCGCATCGGCGTTTTCAGGTGCGGCCAATCTTTCAGAAATCCAATTGGGTGCGGGCGTTACCAATCTGCCCGAACGGGTCTTTGCCGGAACTGGGTTCACCCATCTTTCTTTGCCGGACACCGTCACCCAGATTGGTGCGGAAGCGTTTGAAGGATGCGGCAGTTTAAGGCAGATTTTGTTAGAGAACAGCTTAACAAGCGCGGATGGAACCGCCTTTATCGGCACGGCTCCCGATTTTACGATTTATTGCTATCGTGATTCGTATGCACATACGTATGCCAGAACCTATGGCTATTCGTTTTCGTTGATGATTATCGGTGTGGCGGATGTGGTGCTGCAGCCAATGGAGAATCCTGTACTATATGGTGCGGAAGGGGTTCTGCTGTCTGCGCAGGCGACGGCGGAGACGGGGCATGAAACGGATACCGTCCCTGAGTATCGGTTCTTATATAAACTATCATCCAGCAGCGATTGGATTGCTCTGAATGCCGCATTTTCGACACGCGAGGCGGTTTACTTCAAACCTAAAGCCGAAGGCGAATATGATTTTAAGGTGGAAGTCAGAAATCAGGGCAGAACAACTGTAGATAGCGAGGATATGATATGGGGAGCTCTGCTGTTCGCGGGGGAACACGCCTGCGACATATGCCGAGATGAGTATCACAAGTGGCAGTGATACATTTCTGTCTGCCGAAATCATTCCGTTGACGCTCTCGGCCGCGGACGAAAATTACGGACAGCCGCTGGAGTTCCAACTGCAATATTCTTACGACGGCAGAAAGTGGCGCACGACGCGGGATTGGACGAGGCTATCAGCCGTTTATTCCGAGCGCATTAGATACGGCGCAGGTGGATTTCGCTCTGCCGAATTTAAGTGAGAAGCATTATTACATTCGCGCCAATGTTCGAAGCGTGGGCAGAGCTGGCGTGGATCAAAGTGATACGGTGGAAATTGATGCGTATACCGTGATGCCTTTGACAGGCGTTGCGCTGGATACATCTGCGGTTCAGCCAATTATTACGGATAGTGATGGCATCATCCTTTCAGCGCAGGTTACAGAACGCGCAGGGTATGAGGGAGCCGCGGCGGAGTATATGTTCTACTACCGCACGCAAGGCAGCCCCAAATGGCGCAGATTCATTGGATGGACCTCCGAAAGCTCAGTCACGTTTATGCCGAAAACCGAAGACGTATATTATTTCCGTGTGGAGGCACGTGCACAAGGCCGGAAAAAAGCAGACGCTTATGATAACGATGATCAACACTTCACACTTTATTTCGAAGCTCAGCCGGTGACTGCGGTCAGCAATCTGTCTCCCGCCAAGAAGGAATTTGTAGATAATCCGCTGGCGCTCTCGTTTGATGTCGCAGGCAATACGTCCGATGATGCGATGGAATACCGTGTCCCTCTATTCGACAAACGGAAGAAGTTTTAAGACCTTAAACGGCTTTGATTGGCAGCTTCTTAATACGGGCGGAAGTACCGCGACAATAGATATTGAACTGCCGGTTGCAACGCGGGATGTCATTTATTACTTGAAGGTGGAAGCACGAACGCAGGGCCGAATAGGAACGGATGCTTTTGCGATAACGCAGGTAGAGAAATACATGGCCGCACCGCTGGAATCGCTGGACTTTTCGGCGGTGGGAGATAACACTGAGCAGCAGTTGGTTGGTGACGGCATCGTTCTTTCCGCCGATACAGCAGATGGTGCGCTTTATCGTTTCAGTTACCGCCAGCAGGGAACAAGCAAGTGGCGGGCGATTGGCAAAGGGTTTTCCCGGCGAGAGACAGACATGGTTTATGCCTAAAAAAGAAGGCATGTATGAGTTTATGGTGGAAGCAGTCGCGGCCGGCAGAAAAGGCGTAGATATTATCAGTGAATACGGATCGGCTGTTGGGCTTTACTTTGATAGATACCCGGCGGATGCGGTGGCGCTTTACGGCAGTGTGGAGGACGCTGGAGCGGACGGACAGGATATCAGCTATAGCGTTGCCTATCATCAGAATCAATATGATGAAGCGATTGAACTTCAAGTGCAGTATTCGCTGAATGGGCGGAGCTTTGTAACCTTGCCGGGTTATGATTGGCAGGCACCGTCTCCGCAAAGCGGCTATGAGTATATTGTCAGCAGCTTACCGGCTTCCAGCAAAGATAGGCACTATTATGTCAGGACAAATGTGCGCACGGTCGGCAAGAAGCGGTGTGGATGTGTATGCCGAGTTTGAAATTGATGTACACGCAGTGCAGCCGATGGATGCGATTTCGCTGATGATTGATGAGCCCGAAAAACAGATGTTTGACGGCGGATTTGCACTTTCCGCTCAGGCGACCCGCCACGGAGAAGCCGCAGCAGCAGAGTACTGTTTCTATTACCGCATTGTGGGATCCACACGCTGGAGCATCATTTCGCCCGGATGGACACCGGCAGGATCGGTAACATTTGTGCCAAAAGCCGAAGGGGAGTATGAATTTATGGCTGCGGCACGGGCTGAAGGCAGGCGGACGGCGGATGTTTCCGCAACAAGTGATATGGCCTTTGGTATCTATTTTACCGACCTGCCGGTAAACAGCGTGACGATGAACACCCCGAATACTGCAGATATGGCGGAAAGCGGCAGAGTGATTCTGACCGCCGCAGCAGAAGTAAACCCGGGAAGCGAAAGCTGGCGCGGAATACCGTTTCCTCTATCAAAAGATCGGAGCTAACAGTTGGAGTTATCTGGATAAAGTGTTCTCAGCAGAACCGGATGGTACAGGATACGCGGTGTTTATGCCGTCCTCGGAAGGAGAATATGCGTTTAAAGTACAGGCGCGTACGATGGGCAGAAACAAGGTGGATACAGAAAACGAACTGGATGATGCGGTTCAGGTATTTTTGGGCGCAGAGCCGACACAAGCTGTCAGCCTATCGATGCCCGAAAAGGTTTTGAATCATGAAGCGGTAACGGTCACTGCGACGGTAACGCCGCCGGAAGGTGAGACCAGTGAGTTTAGATTGATGGTTTCAAGCGATAACCGCACTTGGCAGGTGGTGGAAGGCTATGATTGGACAGCCTATATCGCACCGGTCAGCCTGGATTTACCGCTGCCCGAAGTGGTTGGCGACAGTCTATATTATATCCGTATGGATGCGAGAACCGCGGGCTAGAATCGGAATGGATGTCAGTCAGACCAATACGCTGAAGCGATACGATCTTATGCCGATCGATTATGTGTCACTTTCGGTGGAAAAAACGGGAGATGCGTTTGTTACATTGGATGCCGCGCCGGACGTTGACCCGAACTATATAGAAACGATTCATGTTTATTACCAGTACTTTTATCAGAGGCTCGGTGAAAGCGGCTGGACGGCGTTCACTTCCTGGGTAAATGCGTCGTCCACCACCTTCACCCCGACCATCGCCGGTGAGTATGCATTTAGAGTGGAAGCGGTGAACCTGGGCCGAAATGGATATGACGCGTTCGCAGAGAATGCGGGCCTAAACGGTTACTATCTGGAGACAGCAGAAATGGCGCAAGTGCCTGTGCTGTCGGATGAGACGGAAGAAACGCTTGTACCCCAAAAGGGCGAGACTGAAGAGACAACACCAACACCGACGCTGAGTGGAACGCCAGACCCTGAGCCGGTTGAAACACTTGAAATTGATCCGACCCCATCGGCAGAACCAACGCCAGTACCGGAAACGGTGCCCGAAACGTCACCGAGCACAGAAGAAGCCGGTGCATTAGAAATCACCAGTTTGGCTTTGGCGCAGAGCCGGGCGCTCAGCGATGTGACCGGAAAAGTGGTGACTGCGCAGGCTGTGATGGCGGAAAATGATATTGAGGATGCATATGGAGTGAAGACGGTTGAGATCGAAACGCGTGATATCAGTGATGCATTCGATCAAGGAGAAATGGTGATTATACAAACGTCCGAAGTCAGATACGCTGTGTTGGAGGATATTGAACTGGATGGGGAAGGCCATGTTGCCGCGATGTGGGTAATAGATGAACAGGGCGAGAGCATCATCGGCGGGGCGGATGATATTCTGTCGGCATGGTATTACATGATGGCGGAAGTGCCAGACAACACACCTGAACCCATGACCGAACCTGAACCGGCTGGCGATAATGATTCTTTAGAGCCCGAGCCCACAACCGCACCCGAACCTGAGCCGGAACCAACACCTGAGGTTGAGATTGCGCCAGAGCCTGAGGCGGAACCGGAGCCTGAGGCAACGCAGCCAAGCGAAGAACCGATTGTATCGGAATAAGTGCCTGATTACATTGGATGGGGCAACTTAATATAGAAAAGCCTTTGGGTTCCCTCCCCCAAAGGCTTTTTGATTTTATGTTTAATTGTTCAACTGTAAGTCAGCGTTATAAAGCGTTTGACTACCGAAATACAGCGCCGTAAATGTGGTCAGTGCCACCGAGCCGCAGATGGCCACCATGATGGCGATTTGGTACATGATGGCGGTCATAGGCAATGTGCCCGAAAGGATTTGACCGGTCATCATACCGGGCAGATAGATGATGCCGAGTCCCAGCATGGTATTCAGCGTGGGGAGCAGGGCAGTTTCCAGCGCCGTGTTGGCGAAGGGCAACAGAATTTCCTTGGGGTGTACACCCAGATTCAAAAGGGATTCGATCTCGCTGCGACGCTCTTTGATGTTATCACAAAAAGTTTTCAGACCGAGATTGATGCCGGTCATCGCATTACCCAAAATCATACCGGCAAGCGGGATGGTGTATTGCGGATTAAATAGACTTTGTCCCACCACGGCCATCACAAAGAAACAGAGCACAAACATGCCCGCCAGAACCAAAGACAGCGAGATAATCCATTTGAATTTGCGGTTGAGGTGCTTCACCTTGGATAATACACGGTAGATGGCAAAAACCAGCATCGCGACAAGATAGATAACGGTGAAATACCAGCGCTGATTTTCGAAGATATAGGTCAGCACCCATCCGGCCAGCACCAGTTGAATGGTCATGCGGAAAGAAGCCCAGAACAAAAGCTTGCTCTGCTTGATCTTGGAGCGTTTCATGATGAATAAAACGATAATCAGCAAGAGATAGATGAGACTGAATTGCCAGATATTGAGCTTTACAGCACCTGCGTTCATGAGAGCCTCACAATCTGCCGCGCGAACAGGCTGACGATGTTGGCATCGTGGCTGATGGTGACACAGGAGATTTTGTTCTCCTCGCAGAAGTTGAAAATCTGCGCCATCACATCCACCGCGCTTTCTTTATCCAGTGCGGCGGTGGGTTCATCCAAAAGCAGTACATCCGGCTTAAACGAAACATAGATAGCGAGGTATACCCGTTGGCGTTCCCCGCCGCTCAATGGTGCGCGCGGCATGATCCAGCCCAAAATTGGCATTGGTCAGCGAAAGACAGGCTTCGATCTCATCGTCTGACGGCGTTTTCTTCTGGACAGCTTCATAGTATTTTATAAAATTGCCGCGAATGGTATCATCAAACAAAAAGACCTGCTGGGCGACCAGAAGCACCTGTTTTCGGATATCCAGCGGCGGAAGGCCTGAAATATCATCACCGCGATACAGGATGCGTCCCTCTGCGGGGGGAAAGCGTGCGGTTTGAACATCTTAAAAAGCGTGCTTTTGCCCGAGCCGTTTTTGCCCACCACAAAGGCGGGGATGTTCGGCTGAATTTGAATATCTGGGAAAGAAATGATGTCCTTAAAGCGGACATTTTCGGTTGAGAAAATCGGGTTCAATGGCTTGTCCTCTTATCATCAATATTTATTAATTATCATAACACAGATTTTGGTTTTTTCGATAACAGGATATTGAGAAATTCTTGTTTTGTTCGTATCAATGCCATTGGTGAAAAGATAATGATACTCGCCTTTTTAAAGAAATATGGTATAATAAGGTATCAAAAGAAAAGTGTCATAAAGGGTGATCTTAATAAAGAGTGAGAAATGAGTATGAAACGTTTTTGGATGATGATACTGGTGTTGAGCTTGCTGGCCGCGTTTTCGGCTTGCGGACAGGTGGGGCTTGCGGACGCCGCCGCCACCGGTCAACCCCTATGAGGAACGCATTGCCGAGCTGGAGCAGGAGCTTGAGCAGATGCAACAGGATATGGACGTCAATGTGGAGCAGGATCTGGCGCCGAATGAGGTGATGACCCCCACACCGGCACCCACGCCTTCGGCTGAGCCCACCAAGCCGCCCATCGACAACCCGCAGATGTACAACAGTTTTGCGCACATGGTTTCCTTCGACCCGGCAACCGGCTATGCCGAATTTGATTACTTTGAAGCGCTCTATGGGGACGAAGCTATTGATGCGCTGGTGAAGTATGAGGGCTACGACGAAGTGGATGCGCAGGCCGAAGTGATGAACTGGGAAGAAGGCGCATTCTACGAAAAGAACACGGACAAGCAGCTGCGGACCATTGATCTTTCCGCGGTGGATGTCCGGCTGATTATTAAACCGGACGGAACGCTGATCGGAGATATCGGTAATCCGCCGAAAGCCGATTTAGCAAGGCTGACGACGATCTACAACGCGAAGCATGCCTATTTATTTGATGTCTTTTTCTACTGGATTACGGTCAACGATCAGGGAAAAGTTACCAAGGTGGAGCAGGTCTATCGGCCATAGAACAATACTAAACATACGGGGCAGTCAATCACGGCTGTCCTTTTTTTAATCGAAAGAGAACTTGACAAAGGATTGATGATGACGTATGATGTGACCATAAGGTCATATGACCTGATGGTCACATCACAGAAAAGAGAATTATGCCAAAAGAAACGTTTATGAATTTGCCGCCGGAAAAGCGGGAATTGATTGAAAATATCGCTGTCGATGAATTTGCCGAATACGGTTATGATTTGGCTTCGGTCAACCGTATCGTCACGGCGGCGGGCATTGCCAAGGGGAGTTTTTATCAGTATTTTGAGGATAAAAAAGACCTTTTTATGTTTTTAATCAATAGTATTGCAGAGAAAAAAATAGACTATCTTTCTCCGATCGCGTTTGATCCAAACGCCCATGATTTTTTCACGCTGCTTCGGGAATTGTATATTTCGGGTATCCGGTTTGCTTTAGAAAATCCAAAACGTGCGAAAATCGGGGAATGGCTGATGAAAAATTCGGGACACGAGATTTTTACAGAGTTGCTTGAGGGTTCATCCGACACGGCCAGCGAGTTTTATGTGGCGATGTTAAGGTCGGCAGAAGCAAAAGGTGAAATCCGGAAGGGGTTGGATTTGGTGTATTTAAGCGATATGTTAACCCGCTTGAGTGTTTCGATGGTCAATTATGTATATAGCAAAACCGGAACAGCATTTATGAACGATGAGGAAATCATGCTGAAATATGTCGATGAGATGATTGATTTAATTAAATTTGGGATAAATAACCAAGGAGGTCAGAAAGATGATTAAAGTGGAAGGGCTGTATCATTCCTACAACAGAGACGGACATTATGCCGTAAAGGATGCAAGCTTTGAAGTGCCCAAAGGTGAGGTCTTCGGATTTTTGGGGCCATCCGGTGCGGGCAAATCCACCACACAGGGTATTTTGACCGGGCTTCTGCGCCTGCAGCAAGGCAAGGTGAATGTGGCCGGTTATGACGTCAAGGAGATCAAGCGGAATATGTTCAACAAGATCGGCATGTCGTTTGAACAATCCAACGTCTACAGTGCACTGACAGCCAAGGAGAACTTGCGGTTTTACAGCAAGCTGTTTGATGTGCCTACGCGGGATCCTGACGAGCTATTAAAGCTGGTGGGTATCAACGATGTGGCCGACAAAAAAGCGGGCGAGTTTTCCAAAGGCATGAAGCATCGCTTGACTTTTGCGAGAAGCATGCTTAATAATCCCGAACTTTGGTTTTTGGATGAACCGACCACCGGCCTGGATCCGGCGATTGCCGCCGAGATCAAGAACATCATCCGGGACAAAAACAACGAAGGTGTGACGATTTTCTTAACTACGCACAACATGTATATTGCGGACGAACTCTGCGATCGTGTGGCGTTTATCGTAGACGGCGAGATTAAGCTTATCGATTCGCCCAAAAATTTAAAACTGCAATACGGGCAGAATCTCGTGGATGTGGAGTACGGCGACGGAAAGGGCCTTAAAAAAGAGACGTTTTCTACCGTGGACGAAAAGGACATCAAAAAGCTGCAGGAACTGATCGGCAAAAAGCACATTGCTACCATGCACACCAAAGAAGCCACGTTGGAGGAGATATTTATCAAGGTGACAGGAAGGGAGCTGGTTTAGGTGAAGTTGCTTTCTAGTTTCATCAAAGAGCTAAAGCTGGCTTCGCATAGCTTTTATTTCTATGTGGAAATCGGCTTTGCGATTGTTTTGCTTTTTATTGTAGCCTATGTGGTGCCGGATAATTTCAAAAGTGCCAAGAGCGAAGAATTCCTCTATTTTGATGGTCCGCAGGCTGCGTTTGAAGTGTTTAAAGAAGATATGGAAGATTTGGACGGCGTAGCCGAAGATGTGACGCTGAAGGTCAAAGGCGAAGAATATCACGTAGAGCTTTACGAAAGTGAAGAGAATAAGTATTACTTCACCGAAACCGAAGCCGATATGATTGCACTGGTGGACGGCAAAAACGAAACCGGCGCGGCAATTCATGTGGACGGGACGACCTATGAAACGACGTATGATTACTATCTGCAGGGATACGAAACCCAGCGCCTCAAGAACATTTTAGCGATCTTCCATATTAATGACATCAGTGTTTTAGAAGAGGTGTTTGACAGCCAGGAAATTCGGGTGATGGAGGAGACGTACAAGCTGAGCGACAAGATCAACATCCTGCCCTCGCTCCTGACGTTTAACGCCAGCCTGATGGGGTTCTTTATTTTGGCGGCCTACATTTACCTCGATAAGCAGCAAGGCGTGATTAAGGCATATGCGGTGACGCCCTCGCCCATATGGCAGTACTTGGCGTCCAAGCTGCTGATTGTGACACTGACCGCGCTGGTGACTACGCTGATTATCGTCATCCCCATTGTGGGAGCCGATATCAATTATGCGCTGCTTTCGCTTTTGGTGATCACCACCGGACTTTTCGGGTCGGGCTTAGGCCTGTTGATCGGCGGGTTTTATGACACTATGGAAAAAAGCTTTGGGGTTTTGTATACGCTGATGATCGTGCTTGGCATCCCCATCGTCGCCTACAATATTCCGTCCTGGGATCCGCTGTGGATCAAGTTTATTCCAAGCTATCATATTGTCTACGCTTTCCGCGAACTCTTGGTGCCGAAAGGTGACGTGCCGTATGTGCTTTGGGTATCGCTCGGGTTTACCGTACTGGGTCTGCTCATCATGTGGATATGCAACATCCGCTATAAGCGGACGCTGTCGGTTTAGAAAGGGGGGACGAAAACATGAAAAAAGTATTGACGATTTTCGGCAGAGATATCAGCGTGAACATCAAAAACTTTATGGCGCTGTTTATCATCACCTTCCCAATCATTATGGCGGTTGGGATCAACCTCTTTACACCGGGCATCAACGACACCACCGTTAACCTGGCGTTGATGGAGAAAGATGCCGCGATGATTGAGTACTATCAGGATTTTGCCAAGGTGGAGACCTTTGCGACGCAAGAAGACGTGGAAAAGCGCGTTGCGCAGCGGGACAACGTGGTGGGCATTTTGCCGGACGGAGACAAGTATTACCTGCTGACGCAGGGCGACGAGCCCAAAGAAGCTGTGGTGGAATGGGCGCAGATGTTAAAATCGCTGTATGAGATGGATGCGCAGATTGAGGATACCAACGCGGTTTTCCATGATTTTGGCAAAACCGTACCGCCTTTGAAAAACACATTGGTCAACAGCATGATTATTATGGTCGCCGTGTTGGGCGGCATGCTGATCAGCCTCAACATTGTGGAAGAAAAGATGGATAATACGGTTTCGGCCATCAACGTCACACCGATGTCGCGTACTGCCTGGATATTCGGGAAATCGTTGATTGGACTCATACTGCCTTTGCTGGGGTCCTACGCCATGGTGCTGATTACAGGGTTTAATTATATCAACTACTGGCAGCTGACCGTTTTGGTCATCGCTTCGGCATTTATCACAATCATCATCGGATTTATCCAGGGATTGAACGCGGATGATATGATGACGGCAGTGGCCGGCACCAAGACCATGATGATGCCGCTGGTCGGTTCAATCTTAGGTGCGGAACTGGTCAGCCAAAAATGGCAGTGGTGCTTCTATTGGTCGCCTTTTTACTGGATGTATAAAGGCAACAAGCTGGTGCTTTCGGGCACGGGGGATTGGCCGCATCTTCTGATGTATACCGGCTTTGTGCTGGGCATCACCTTGCTGGTCTATCTCTACCTCGCGCCGCGCATTCGAAAAAAACTTGAAAAAGCATAAATATAAAACTTAAATCTGAAAGTGATAGAAAAAAAGGAGGAAAATGATATGAATTGGAATCCGCTGGTTGGGCTTTTGGCGCTGGTTTATGGCGCGCTCTGCTTGTTCTGGAGTGTTAAAAAGCCGGAAAAAATCTGGGAAATGGGCAAGATAAAAGCGTTTCGCAAGGTACTGGGTGAAAAGGGTACGGTGATCTTGTTTGTTGTCTTCGGCGTTATCGCTGTTGGTGTGGCGTTATGGCTGTTTATCGCAAACCCCATACCCATTCCCGAAGCTTAGAAAAAGGAATTGCTCAAAAAAACCCGAGGCGGTTGCTTCGGGTTTTTTGCTTTTTCGTCAGCGTAAACCACCGGCTAAGCCGGTGGTTCTAAAGAGCTTTAGCTTTGCCCAAAAGTAATCCTCAAATATAATGCAATTAGCCCGCCAGCTAAGAGCAGAATAAAGGAGGATTACAATGGACAACACGAGCTTATCACATACGCATTGGCGGTGTAAATATCATGTGGTGTTTGCGCCGAAATATAGAAGACAGGTGATATACGGTAAGATACGAACTGACATAGGGAAGATATTGCGGAAACTCTGTGAACAAAAAGGGATAGAGATAATAGAAGCGGAGTTATGCAAAGATCATGTACATATGTTGGTGAGTATACCGCCAAAGATGAGTGTATCGAGTGTGATGGGATACCTAAAAGGCAAAAGCGCACTAATGATATTCGACAGACACGCGAATCTGAAATATAAGTACGGGAACAGACATTTTTGGTGCAGAGGATATTATGTTGATACTGTGGGACAAAACAAAAAGGCTATACAGGAATATATTAGGAACCAACTACAGGAAGACATAGCAAATGATAATGTGAGCACCAAAGAATATGTTGACCCGTTCACAGACGAAACGGTTAAGAAATAAAGCTAGAGCCTCTTTAGAGGCAGCCTGAGAAACACATGCAGCTGGCGGGAAATTCAATGCGCCTTGAGGCGTAGCAAGAAGAGGACCCTTATAGGGTCCAGTCAAACCACCGGCTAAGCCGGTGGCTAGTGATTTTGAGCATGCGAAAAAGACTGCACTGGTGTATAATAAGGGAAAAACGAAAGGCGAAGCAGATGGACGAAAAAAGGGTGATACAGCTGATGATGCAGAGGCAGGGTTTGGCTTCGCCTTTGCCGAAAGAGGAATATGAAAACTTGTTTCGGGCATTTTCGCCCGTCCACACGCGTTTCTGGATACGCCCCGGTTTTCCGCCTGCCATCCAGCATCGTTTTACGTTCGATACCGAAGACTACAACCGCGCCCTTCGGCGGGACAGGACCATCATCAAGGGCCGTTTCCAATCCGGCCGCATCGGGTATGTATTCTCAAACGAACTGCCGCTGTTTATCGCGGCTTACGGCAAACCGAATCCCGTTAAAACGCTGACCGATGAGATGGTCTTGCGCGTTTTGCAGGATGAAGGGCCGATGAGCATCAAGATGATGGCGGAAATTTGCGAGACCCCCAGCAAGTATATCGCGGCATCCTTAAAAAAGCTTCAGCAGGCGTTCGTTGTGTTTGAAGACCAGGTGGATGATGAATGGGATCGTGCGTGGTACTTGTTGGAAGACGAACTGGGGCTGGAGGATTTGAGCGGTTATGAAAAAACCGAGGCGCAAGCCATCCTGATTCAGCGTTTCACGCATGCGCATGTGTTCGCGACACCGACGATGTTGCGGGCGTTTACCGGCTTTACGGCGGCCGAGATTAAAGCCGCTTTCAGTGCAGGCGAGCAAAATGGCACGTACCAAAAAACCGAGTGTTTTGGCGAAACCGGCTTTGTTTTGGCCGAGGATATGGAAACGCTCGAAAAACCGGCTGGAAAAACGGCGGATACGCTCTTTATCATGGACAATAACGATTTTCTGGTGCGGGCGCATATTCCGATGCTTAAAAAACGATTCCCCGAAAAGCCGTACAAAAACCTCTACTATGTGCTGTTCCGGGGCCGGTTTATCGGCGCGGTGCAGGGCAGGTTTACTTTTTCCTTTGATGAATTGGAGGACGTGATGCTGGCTGAAGATGTGGGCCAAGACCCAGCCATTAAACGTCGCATCATAGCGAAACTGTATGAGATGTATGATGAAAAAACTTCGCCGCTGCAGCGCTATGCGGGCAAAGCGCTTTAGACTGGCAAAATTGCAAAAGCGGAGTAAAAACGATATAATGCTATCAGCCTTTTTGGCGCTTTGGCAAAGAAAAGCTTTTTTATAAAACAGAGGAAAGGCAAGGGTGTATGGAAAAACAAAAAAAAGATCCAATCATGATATGGAAGCAAGTCGGTGCTTTGCTGGCACTGCTGCTCATGCTGCCCGGCGTTTATTTTGCGGGTATCCGCTATATCGGGAGTCAGAAAATTGCGGTAGCGGCACTGATCGCGGCCGGTTTGGCGATTGCGGCGGTGGTCAGCATCAGCCTTATATTGAAACAAAAGGAAAAGCGAAACGCATTTTTAAAAGCCGTACTTTTGATTCTGGTGATCGGGCTTGCTTTGGTCAATCTGGGGACGCTGATCTCGCCGTATTTTATCGCGCACAACACCACAACCATTGAAAACCGCTATTATCCGGATTCTTTAGCTTATATGGCATTACTGCAAAAATTCACACAGGACAAAACCGTGTGGGTGGATGAAGGCAACGATTATCTGGACCCTGACAGCATAAAGGACACGGCCACCGATTTTTCCAACCGCGCGGCGGTGCACTACGCCTGCGCTGGGATCAAAACGCTGACCCCTTCGCCGGGAGAATTGACGGCAGATCAAGAAACCTGGCTGAAATCGCTGGACGTCGGGTACACTGAATTTATCATCAAATATGACAAGGGCCTGATTGAGGATCGAGAGGAAGCGGCCTATGTTTACGCGGGGTTTGATGCGTCCGAGTACAGCGACATCGTGTTCCTTTGGAGCAAATCGGGCAGCGCGTATTGGGTGCCGATGGTGGTTTACGAGCAGATGATGGGGGAGACACATGAATAAAAACAAAACATTATTAAAATATGGTATCGCCTTGCTGATTCTCGTGGGTGTGACAGCGGCATTTATCTTTGGGATGGAGCTGGTGCGCGCAGGGTATCCACAGGAGGCGGTGCAAAGCGGCGAGGATGCTGCCGGTAATATCGTCTCACAGTTCTTTGCTGTTTTGGTGTTCTTTCTGATGGGCCTTTTGCTGCTTTTGCCCTTTAAGAGCCGCTTGGGCATGACGCATGTCATGCTGCTTTCCTATATTGTCGGCTTCCTGACATTCAGCTTTATCGCCATTTTACTGCTCTCTTTGCACATCTTCTTTGCGCTGTCGTCTGTTCTGGTGGTCTATTGCGCGCTGGCGGCGGTGCTCTACGGCTTTGTGCTGAAGAAGCAGAAGTTTCCGCATACACTGGAAAAAGAGGACGGGTGGAAACTGGTTTTCTGGAGTCTGGTTGTTTTAATGGCGGGTTATGCGTTGTCCCGCGTGCCTTTAAGCATTCTTTCTTACGACAGCATCCAATATGATCTGCTGGGGAAAATCTATGCGTCCGAGCACTATTATGTCGATTACGCCTACTATATGATGGGCGGGCAGATGCTGGTGCCGTCTTTACTCAATGCAGCGGCCGGGATTTTTGGATTTTCATTTGCCTATGCGCTCCAAAACATGTTTACGCTGTCCGGCGCGGCACTATTTGGCTATCTTTTGTTTGCTGAAGTCCGCAGCGCGGGGATGGACAAAAAAAGAGCGGGCTGGACCACAGTGCTCGGGACACTGCTGTTTGCGGCGAGCTTTTTCTATGTGTTCTTGGGCATCACGCTGGTGCCGAACAGTCTGGCGGGGCTTGAGATTCTTTTCCTGATGGTGTATCTGTACCGCTACAGCCGGAGCGAAAAAATCGAAGACTTGGTATTGTCGCTTTTGTTTATGCTGGCGTTCTGTTACACCCGGGTGGAAGGGCCGCTGGTCGGAGCCTTTGTGCTGGCATATCTGGCGCACCAAAACTTGCCGGCCAAAAAACTTGGCACATACACCTTTGTCGTAGCGGGCGGGGTGCTCTTGGGTTATATCAGCTTTTTCGCCCATGTGGGCCTCGATTATACAGGCGATTTTCTGTCGCTGGGCAGAAGCGCACTCAGTGTGGGTTTGATGCTGGCGGTGGGTGTTTATATTCTGGCCAAGGATAAATGGTTTAAATCATACAACCGTCCGTTGTCCTGGCTGTATCTGGCGGCAGTGGCGTTGTTTGCGCTTGGGATTTCCACCATGGACATGGACAAATTCATCAACAATCTTCGCGTCATGTACCTTAATATGTTTGCTGAAGGCCTTTGGGTGGCGGCCTGGTTTGGTGTGATTTTGCTGGGAGTACTCGCCTTATTTATGACAAAGAAAAAGAGCACATTTTTGGAAGGCGTTATCCCGATCTATCTGCTGCTGATGTTGGCTATCTTCGCATTTCGCACCACCGATCTGCATATCAACTGGAGCGATTCGGGCAATCGCCTGCTGATGCATATTTATCCTTTGGTGATGTTTGTTCTGGCGGATAATCTTGCAACGGTATTTATTAAAGAAAAAGAATAATTCAATCAAGAAAAAACGCCTGTGATTGCAGGCGTTTTTGTGTTCATCAATATAAATCAATTCATGTGATGGACGCACGGTAGATGCTGTCTACTGTATCTTTCAAAAAAGCGTCAAACGCCGCGTCAGTTTGATCTGCGCTGAGACCTTCCAAAAGCGCACGGGAGAAGCTGGCGATCAGGCCATGGTTTAGGGCCAGTTTTTCGTTGGCCTCCTCGCGGCTGTAGCCGCCCGAAAGCGCCACCACGCGCATCACTTTCGGGTGCGCAATCAAGTCACTGTAGAAATTGTCGACGGCGGGGATGGAAAGCTTCAACATGATTTTTTCATCCGAGCCTAAATCGTCGAGGGAAGCCATAATCAGTTTTTTCAGCAGATCCTCGGATTTTCCCCGATCGGCGCTGTGAATGTCCACTTCCGGTTCAATGATGGGGACAAGCCCGGCTTTAAGGATGGTTTTGCCGATATCAAATTGCTGATCAACAATTTTCTCAATGCCTTTTTCGGTATATTCCTTTATCACCGAACGCATCTTGGTTCCAAAGATATTACGCATATTGGCGCGCTCCAGCAGGGCATCCAGCTCAGGCATGGGGTTCATCATCTGTACACCGTCTGATACAGGTGCAAGGCCTTTGTCCACCTTTAAAAACGGCACAATGCCCTTTTCCTGCCACAGGTAGTCGGCAGTGAATATGCCGTCAATCTTCCGGTCCATTGTCATCTCAAATAGAATTGCCGCAAGAACTTTGTCCGAACTAAAAGACGGGCTTTTGATCACGCGTGTGCGCATTTCGTGAACCAGATCGAACATGGCATCATCACCGCTGTATGCACTGGGTGCAATGCCGTAGGCTGCGAGTGCCTTGGGCGTGCTGCCGCCGCTTTGGTCCAGCGCCGCGACAAAGCCTTTTCCGCTGGTCATTACTTTTGCTTGGGAATGATTCATTGATTGTGTTCTCCTTCCTTGAAAAAAGAGCTAAAAAATATCAATAACTGCCTAATTTAATATATTCATATTAACACAAGAATATTAACAGCGTATTAATTATATTTTTTTAAAAAGAATTTAGAACAAAGAGATTATTGACAGAAAAATAAAAAATGTACTATAATATATTAAATAGTACAATTTATTGAGGATACGATGAATCGAAAATCGCAGGATATATTGAATAAGACGGTTGCATTTTTATTGGATCAAGGTACGACTGGTGTCGGAATGGATGAGATCGCGGCATTTGCTGGCGCTTCCAAAATGACAGTCTATAAATATTTTTCGGACAAAAAACATCTGCTGCGCGCGGCTGAGGAAGCGGTGCTTTCAGAAAATCTCGCGGCGCTTTCGAGTGTGGTTTTCTCAAAGCAAAGTTTAATCGCGCGGATGTATGATTTTATCGCGGTTGTAACCGAATTCGTGGACAGCGGGAGATTTGATATATGCGATTCACTTCGGGCAAAATTGCCCGAATTACGGTCGGTATATGGCGCATACGTCGAAGAATCTAATAAACTACTGCGTCAGTTGATCGCGGAAGGATTTTCGGAAAAGTGCTTCAAGCCGGGGTTGGAAAAAGACCTGATTTTTGATTATATCCATATGGGTATCCAATACTATCAGCAAAATGAGCACTATCGCTTGCGGATGAAATCAGACGATGAATTTCAAAAGCAGATGATGAGATTTATGATCGGCAATATTTTTATGGATAGTGAAACGGTTGAAGGGAAGTCTGGGGAAAGATGACAAGCAAAGGCCTGCAGGCATATATGGACCTCGCAAAAGCAGGAACCAAAGAATCGGTTGAAGCCATTTTAGTACACTTAAACAAAAACATGACAATCGCGGAATCGAAGTTTATTGATTACGCGTTGGGGCTGGTGGATACCGAGGCGGGGATTGGTGTGATGACACATTATCTTTTTTTCGGTACGCAGATACAGCGCAATTACTGTACGCTGTTTTTCGGAAGACGGGGCGATTATCCACTGATCCGAAAAGCATTTGATGCGGGATTGATTGACGCGAAACAGGCCTTTTCAAGATAGAAGCAAGTGAATGCGGGTTTTGATTACGCGTTTTGATCTATGCAATATGCGTAGAACTGTGCGTGGCTTTTTTGGGTATGTTCATCAAAAAAGTCGGGTTTGATGGCTTTGTCCGCAAGCGTTTTGTTAAGGTCATAACCGTTTTTCAGAACGGAAAACTGCATCAAACGTGAGTGGATGGCCTGCTGTTTGCAGGCGTAGACGCACCGCATACACCAAAGGCAATTGGCGCCAAAAGTGATTTTACCGTTTTTATCTTGGATATTATGCTGCGGGCAGTTTTTGACGCAAATCATACAGTGATTGCACGTACTTTTAGCATGAAGGGAAATCCCATAAACCTTGGCGCCGATGCCGTGTTCGCCGGCGCTGGTCAGGCTTCCGAGAAGCAGAGCAAAAAAACTGACTTTTGGCAGACGTTGTACCTGGTTGACGATATCAAGCGCAATTTGCTCCGTTTTTTCCTTGGCGGTTTCGGCCAGCTGTTTGACCAATCTGGGATCATACGCAATCAGCCAGTTGGAACCCATGACTACCGTGCGATCATAGAAGGTTTGGTATCCTTTTCGTTTGAGTCTGTGCATAACACTGGCAGAGGCACCCTCGTTGACGGGGCTGATTCCGCCCGCGGTTTTGATATGGAACAGCGGCATATCCGTCTGCGCTGGCAAAAAAGCGGCAAAACGTTTGACAATAGCCGGCGCGCGAAAGCCGTATACCGGATAGCAAAGACCGACGGCATCGATACCGTTAAACGAATCGGGAAGAATGGGCCCAGAGATTTGCTCAATATTCACGATTTCTACTGATTTTACGTGTTTAACCAGTTCGGATTGCAGAAGATTCGTCACATAAGCGGTGTTGCCGGTGCCCGAAAAATAATAGATCAGGATATGCTCCATCGTGTCACCCCATCATAAAAAAAGATGGTATTATTATACCACCATTCAAAGAACAATATGTAAAATTATTGTAATTCCCAAACTGATATTATTTGGGTACGGCACAGTCGGTGTCATGACCGCGTAAGATATCCAAACCGTGCGCGAGCGAAGGCAGCACCGCGGCCAGATTCTCCACCGCGGCTTTGGGACTGCCGGGCAGGTTGATGATGAGGGTTTGCCTGCGGATGCCCGCCGTACTTCTGGAAAGACAAGCACGCGGGGTGACGGCGAGCGAAGCCGCGCGCATGGCTTCGGGGATGCCGGGAGCAAGTTTGTCGCAGACCGCGATGGTCGCCTCGGGCGTCACGTCCCGCAAGGCAAAACCGGTGCCGCCGGTTGTAACGATCAGCGCACAATTTTTTTTGTCCGAACAATGAATCAAAGCCGCTTCGATATCTTGCTTTTCGTCGGGAACAATCAGCACTCCGACGACATCATATCCCGCATCTTCCAGCACTTTTTTCACCGCTGGACCACTTTCGTCCGGCCGCGTGCCGTGGTAACTTCGGTCACTGACCGTAATCACTTTTGCCGTATACATCGCATTTACCTCACTTTCCGAATGGGCAGATCGGGTAATGGCATACTTCGCATTTCAGGCAAAGCCCGCCCTCGCCCATCTGAACAAAATCCTCTTTGGACATTCTAACCCCCGCGGCAATCTTTGGCAGTGCAATATCAAAGATGGTGGCCGCGGCGTACATGACGCACCCCGGCAGGCCGAGAATGGGGGTGCCGTCCGGGTAATAACCGACCAAAAACATAGCGCCGGGCAGGACAGGAGCACCATAGGTGACGATATCCGCACCGCTGGCTTTAATAGCGCCGGGCGTTCTGTCATCCGGGTCCACACTCATGCCGCCGGTACAGATGATGATATCCGCGTGCTTTTCCCGCAGGGCATTAATGGCATTTTGAATGTTATCGGTGCCGTCATCCACCACCAAGTGTTCGGCTGCGGCGATGCCGAAATTTTTTAATTTTCGTTCGACAACCGGTGTGAAAGTGTCTTGAATCCGACCGTAGAAGACTTCGCTTCCAGTGGTGATGATCCCTGCGGTTTTAAGCCGATATGGCGTCAGTTTCAGAATCGGCGCATCAGCAGCGATTTTTTCAGCGCGGACGATTTTCTCTTTGGCGATAACCAAAGGCACCACGCGCGCGGCGCAGAGCAAATCGCCCTTCTTCACGGCGGTATTACCCTTTCGCGTGGAGACAATCAGCTCATCGATGCGGTTGATATCCAAAAGTTTCTCGGACTGCACAGTGAAAAACCCGTCAATTTCAGCATTGAGTTCAATCTTGCCTTCTTTGACGTCGCTGGCCCGCATGTTTTGATTTTGGCAGATCGCGGTTAAACGCGCGGCCGCATCGTTTTCATGCAGCATGCCGGATTCAATCTCCCAGACATACAGGTTTTCCTTGCCCATGGACAGCAAAACCGGGATGTCATCTTCGCTCACCACATGTCCTTTTTTAAAACGCGGGCCTTTAAATTCGCCCTGTATGATCTGCGTCATGTCGTGGCAGAGCACATGCCCTGCCGCCTGGGTTGTTTTAATCAGTTTCATCGCTTTTCTCCAAAACGTTCACCGTATCACCGGGCGATATCCTGCCGCCTTTTTTGACCGCCGCAAACACGCCTTGGGTGGGCATAATGCATTTGCCGGTGGCTTCCATAATGGCGCAGTTACTGTGGCATTCCTTGCCAATCTGAGTGATTTGCACTCTGGTTTCACCAATCTGTAAAATCGTGCCGATCGGAAGTACGGGCAAGACGATGCCTTGCGTGATGATATTTTCGGCAAACGCACCGGGAGGCAAGTCGATACCTAACCCTTTCATGGTATTAATGCTTTCTTGAGATAACAGACTGATCTGCCGATGCCAGTTGCCAGCGTGGGCATCGCCGATGATGCCATGGTTTTCCTGCAATTCGATATAGGGCATTTCCTTTTTGGGCAGGCCCCTTTTTTCGCTGATGCATACAGCGATTACTTTTGCCATACTATTTTTCACTTCTCCTGTATTCTCCGCTGCTGCCGCCGGATTTTTCCAGCAGTCGGATGTGGGTGATGGTCATATCTTTTTGCACCGCTTTGCACATATCATAAATGGTCAGCGCAGCGGTTGATACGGCCGTTAGGGCCTCCATCTCGACGCCCGTCTCACCCTTACACTTCACTTCGGCAATAATGGCGATACCGTCCGGTTCGTAGCTGAATGAAATATCGATGCCGAGCAGCGGGAGCGGGTGGCACATGGGGATGATCTCGGATGTGCGCTTGGCCGCCATGATGCCGGCCACCTGCGCCACGGCTAAAACATCACCCTTGGCGACGCCATGGATGATGACTTTTTCAAGCGTGGTAGGGTGCATCGTCACCTTTCCGGCGGCTCTGGCGAAGCGAAGCGTAGGTGCTTTGTCCGACACGTCCACCATCCGTGAATGTCCTTCTTTATTCAAATGGGTAAATTCCATATTATCCTCCAATTTGATGCATCTTACGTCGCGATTCACTTTGTCCGTCTTCGTTTAAATGGTGCTGTTTCGGCTTATAGAAAATACCCTTTTTGATGGCGCTGACCAGCGCCGTTCCGTGTAAGCCCTTAAGATCGATCTCGGCGGAAGAGTGCAGGCAGGGTTTCAACTTCCCGTCGGTGGTGACGCGGATGCGATTGCAATCTCCGCAGAAATTGTGACTCATGGGGCGTATCAACCCCACTGTGCCGAGGTATCCCGGCACCTGAAAGAGTTTCGCCACACCGTCGGTCTTCACTGGCTCCAACGCGGGGCAGGCGCCCAGAACCGCATCGGTTGAAACAAATCGTTCGTTCGGCCAGTCGGCGCATTCGCCGATGGGCATGAGTTCGATAAACCGTACACTGACAGGGTCGTCTTTGGTGAGTGCAATCAGCTTAGGGATTTCATCCAGATTGAACCCGCCGATGAGAACGGTATTGATTTTGATGGCTTCAAAACCCGCCTTTTTTGCGGCTGCTAGTCCGGCTAAGGCTTCGTCCAGTGTTCCCAGCCGGGTCAATTGACGAAATTTTGTTTCATCCAGCGTATCAAGGCTGATATTGAGGCGGTCAAGTCCGACGGATTTTAATTCTTTTGCAAACGGCGGCAGCAGACTGCCGTTGGTGGTCATGGTCAGCTCTTCAAGGCCGGGAATGCTTTTCAGCATCCGACAGAGTTCAACGATGCCTTTTCGCACCAAAGGTTCACCGCCGGTCAGCCGAATTTTTTTAATCCCGCAGGCCACAGCGGCACGCCCGATTTCGGCCAACGCTTCGATAGAAAGTATATCCGTATGGTTTAATTTGCACACACCGCTTTCACCCATACAGTAGGAACAGCGGTAGTTGCAAAGATCGGTCACAGAAAGTCTTAAATATTCAATGTTCCGACCGTTTTGGTCTCTCATAGTTGCCTCACTCTATTTCAGCACCATCACGTTTTTAGGGTCAACGTAGACGGTTAAGTTTTCTTTATTTTTTTGTGATGCCCAAACTGATTTTTCCATTTCAGCACGAATCAATGCACCGCCGGGCGTTTTCAGCATCACCACCGTGGAGAACATATTATCGACGACACGTGATACCGTACATTGTATCTTATTTTCATTTGGCGAAAAAGTCAAATGATGTGCGCGAATTCCGATATATCCGGCTTGATCTAAAATAGCATCTTTTGTCTTCAGCGAAAAGCCCCAATCGTTACAGACAGCGGTATGCGCATCTTTTTTAGTGATTGCCGAAATGTTCTTGCATCCGGATATCATAGCGGCGCTGACTGTGGCGGGGGAATGGAACAGTCCGTCGATCGTTTCTTTGGGGTCGGATTGTCCGTTTGTCAGCACGCAAACCGAATCGCAGAGCCGGTAGACTTCATTGCGATTATGCGATACGTAGATGACGTTACCTGAAAAACTTGCCAGCGTATCCGAAAGCTCCATCTCCATCTGCCATTTCAAGTAGCTGTCCAGCGCCGAAAAGGGCTCATCCAAAAGAATCAATTCGGGCGCATTGACCAGAATACGCGCCAGCGCTACACGCTGCTGCTGTCCGCCTGACAGATAAGGGGGCTTTTTATGTTCCAAACCGTCCAGCTTAAATTGGGCAATTTTATCTTTAACGATTTTGTGTTTTTCTGCCACATGACCACTGCGCACGCCGGCCAGAATATTGTCGAACACGGTCATGTTGGGGAACAGCGCGTACTGCTGGAAAAGATAGCCCACCCGCCGTTTCTGCGGAGGCAGGTTGACCTTGCGCCGGCTGTCGAAAAGCACGCGCTTATTTAAGATAATCTGTCCGCTGTCCGGCGTCTCAAGTCCGGCGATGCACTTTAAGGTCATGCTTTTGCCGCTGCCCGAAGCGCCGAGCAGTGCCAAAATTTCGTTTTCTTCTGTGAATTTGACCGATAGATTAAACGCACCTATTTTCTTTTGGATATCTACAGTAAGTGCCATCGGTTATAACCCTCCGGTGTGCCGGTTTCGTTTTTCTAGGAAACTCATCGCTAAAAGCACCACCGCTGAGATCACCATGTTAATCATGACCCATCGAAACGCGAGCGCGTCGTCGCCGATGCGCCAAAGCTGATAGACGGTGGTGGAGATGGTGGCGGTTTTGCCGGGCGTGTAGCCCGCAATCATGCTGGTAGCGCCGTATTCGCCCAAAGCCCGCGCAAAGGCCAAAACCGTGCCGGCCAGTATGCCCTGACGGCAGTTTGGCATCTGCACCCGCCAGAATACCCAGGTGTTGGATTTGCCCAAGGTGCGGCCGGAATCCGCCAGCGTGGCATCGAAGCTTTCAAAAGCGCCCCGCGCCGTGCGGTACATCAGAGGGAAGATGACGACGGCAGTGACGAAAATCGCCGACCACCAGTGCATGGTCAGCTTCACGCCGAAAACGTCCACCACCCATGCGCCGATCACCCGGTTGGGACCCAAAAGGCGCAAAGCCAGATAGCCGACGACAGTGGGCGGCAAGACTAAAGGCAATGTCAGAATCACATCCAAAACGCCCTTAATCATGCGCGGCGCCTTGGCGATATAGTGCGCGGAGAAGATGCCGACAAAAAAGATGATGCCGGTGGAGACAGCTGCAATGCGGATGGAATTGACCAGCGGGAACCAATCCATAAAGCACTCCTTACTTAAGTTAATCAATTGCAGTAAATCCCACGGCTTCAAAGACGGCCACGGCGTCAGGGGAGCCGAGAAACGCTAAGAAATCGATTGCCGCTTCCGGATTTTGGCTGACATTCATCACTGCGGCGGGGTAGATCACCTGACCGCACATCGCGGGCGTGGCGTAGTCCACAATGGTAAGTCCTGCCGAAAAGGCATCGGTGCAATAGACGATGCCGCAATCCACGGTGTTTTCCTCAATTTGCGTCACGACTTCTTTGACGTTGGAACCATAGGTGATGCAGCCCGCGTTTGCAAGTGTTGTTTCATCCAGCCCGTAGTAAGCTAAAATTTTCTGAGCATATTGGCCCACCGGAACGTCTGAATTGCCCATGGCGAAGAAAACATCGGCTGACGCAAGTTTTTCCGCCAGATCATCAAATGAAATAACGTCTGCCGGATTACCCTTAGGCACACATAAGGTCACTTTGTTTTCCAAAATATCGCGGCGTGTGTCCGCCAAAACAAAGTCAAGGCCGTCCGTGTTAATCGAAGCATCCGAGGTGATATCCAGCTGGTTCATCGGCTTCTGACTGGCGGCGATGTACGCATCGCAGTCCGCACCTTCTTCGATCTGGGTTTTAAGGGTACCCGAAGAATCAAAAGTGAATACCAGTTGGATTAAAGGATGTGCGGCTTCATACATCGTGCCGATCTCGGTCAGCGTTTCTGTCATGGAAGCCGCCGCGAATATGATGAGTTCGGTTGGCTCATCTGCGTTTTCTACGGGCACGGCCAGGGGGACTTCGGACTCAACCGCAGGGGCACATCCGGTGAAAGTGAGCATAAGAAGCGTAAGGAACATGGTGATCATTCGTGTTTTCATGGGTTATCTCCTGTATATGTATTAGTGTCATTGCTCTTTCCGGTGGCGGATCAGTTCAGCCGCCACACTGATGGCGATTTCGGCGGGTGTTTCGGCCAGAATCGCGAGACCGATGGGTGCATGGATGCGGTCGATTTCATTCATGGAAAAGCCGCGTTCCAATAAACGTTTTCGCGTCACAGCGATCTTGTTGCGGCTGCCGATACAGCCGATATAGGTGGTGCGGACAGATAAGGCCTGACAGAGCACTTCGAAATCCGCCTGATGGCCGGGGGTCATGATGACCACATAATCGTCTTCGGTCAGCGCGATTTTTTCGGCAAATCGCTCATATTCACCGCAGATGACTTCGCTGGCGTCCGGGAAGTTTTCGGGTTTGGCGAGGTACGATCGATTGTCGAAAACGACTACACGAAAATCGACCGAAGCCAAAACCGGCACCAGTGCTTTGCCCACATGGCCGCCGCCAAAGACATAGACCGTGCCCTTTTGGGAAACAGGTTCCATGTAGAGACCGTTTTTATAATAGGCGGTATGTGAACAATAGGGCTGGAGCTTGGCGGGGATTTCGCCCGCTTCGAATACGTCAAAGTCGGAAACGCCGCGGGCTGAAAGACGCATATAGAGCCACGCATTGCAGTCCTTATTCAGCACATCCAAAAGCTTTCCCAGCACGGGCAGATCCTTAGGCCTCAGCGGCTGAAAGCATACGGTCACCGTACCGCCGCAGATCATGTTGGTGTCGTTGTGCTCATTGCCTTCCATGCTGTAGGTTACCAGCGAGAAACGGGATGGCTTCAAATCTCGGGCCGCTTTGCCGATGACGATATGCTCCACTGCGCCGCCGCCGATGGTGCCCGAAAAAGAACCGTCTTCAAACACGGCTAATCGCGCGCCTGCGCCGCGGGGTGAAGACCCGGTGCCGGTGAGAATACTGCACAGCATGACGGGCTTCTTATTTTTCATTGCGGCGATTATGTCGCTCACCACTGTTTTCATCTTGCGTAATTCTCCTTGAAAAGTTGAATGGGCTATCTTAAGAAGATGCGTTTTCCGCCCAGATACTCGGATACGCGCCCGATACGTTGAGCCGAAGGCACCGTGCTTTTTAAAGCGTCAAACAGCACGTCCGCATCGGCCGGATCCACGGCAATCAAAAGCCCGCCCGAGGTCTGGGGATCGAACAGCAAATCCTGCACCGCAAGTTCAATATCGCCGACATCGACAAATTCGCCGGCAAACTTGCGGTTGCGGTACATGCCCGCGGGCAGTACGCCGAGGCGCGCAAGATCCAAAGACTCAGCAATGAGATCAATTGCGCTGACTGTGATGTGCATCTCGGTATCGCTGCCTTGCGCCATCTCCAGCATATGTCCCATCATGCCGAATCCGGTCACATCGGTGACAGCATGCACGGAATATTTCACCATCGCGTCACGAGCCGATTTATTCAGGGTCGTCATAAGTGTATTAGCAAACGCCACGGTTTCGGGTTTGACCATATCGCTTTTCATGCCGCTTGTCAGCACACCGATGCCGAGCGGTTTGGTATAGAAAATGATGTCGCCGGGTCTGGCGCCAGAGTTGGTCAATAGCTTATCCGGATGGACAAAGCCGGTGACGGCCAAACCGTATTTGGGTTCTTCGTCATAGATGCTGTGTCCGCCGGTGATCAACGCACCTGCTTCGAAAACTTTATCATATCCGCCTTTTAGGATCGCGTGCACCGCTTCTTTGGGCATATCCTCTGGCACGGCCATGATGTTGAGCGCAAGCTTGGGTTCGCCGCCCATGGCGTACACGTCCGAAAGCGCATTGGTGGCCGCGATGGCCCCGAAGGTATAGGGGTCGTCGGCGATAGGCGGAAAGAAATCCAGCGTTTGCACCAGCGCCAATTCATCACTGATCTTGTAGACTGAGGCATCGTCACTGCGGTCGAAACCAACCAGCAAATTCGGATCTGTGTGCACCTTGATATCTTCCAAAAGCTTGGCCAGTTCTCCGGCACCCACCTTGGCACCGCAGCCGGCACAGTTTGCGAGTTTAGTCAGTTTGATATTTTCCATTGTCAGTCCTCCAATCGATGAGACAGGTTTAAAATCGCTTCCAAAACACCGCCGCCGACGCTCAAAGCCTTATCGGAAGCGCTAAAACAATGGGCTTTTTCGCACCGCGGGTCGATGTCGCCGCTTTTCATGCCTTGAAATACAGTGATGCCTTCCGGCAGAATGCCCCGCAGTGTACCGTTAAGGGTACACTGCATGGGTATGCCGTCTACCGTACCTGCAACATCTCCGGTCTTTACGGTGTCGCCGATGGCGAAAAGGGGAGTAAATACGCCATTGGCTGGGGAGCGCAGGACACGTTCGCCTGCAAAGCCGCCGATCAGGCCGGGGATATTGGTATTTGGTAGGGGACTGCCGCGGTAGATGACACGTCCGAGATAGTGCCCGCGCATGGTCTCCACTGCGGCGTGGCAGTCCTCACCTGCGGTGAATCCGGGACCGACACCGATGACCACCGGCGCATCGGACAGGCTTGTGCCGAGGTTACGCTTAGCCAAAATAGCGTCCACCACCGCGTCGAGCTTCAATTTGGAAATTGACTTACCTTGAGGATCAATCAAAATGCCGATTTTTCCGGCATTCACCGCCGCCAAGGCTTCTGTCGGCGATTCGGCCAATTCAGCCCGCACGTCTTCCACTTCGGTAAACCCTTCATATACTGCTTCCGAAAAACTGACGGTACGCCGGATGGCGGTGGGCTTTGCCATTTCGGTCATGATGATTTTTATCTTAGCGCGATAGAGCCGGAGCGCGATACCCGAAGCGATATCGCCGGCACCGCGAATGATGACGAGCATATCTTTTTTCCTTTCAAATCAGCATCTCATAACAGCCTTCAATTTCGATGCCGGATACCGCGGTATCAAAATTCATTTTGGCATCCAAAGGCAGAGACCAGGCCATCCCGCAGCTTGAAGTGATGCGGGTGGGTACGGGAATCAAACGCCCGGGAACACTCTGCTGTTTACAGCGCTTTTCAACGGCCATCGCATCAGCGGTGGTGAAAAAAGTGATGACATAGTGCAAAGTTTTAGGCCTCATGACTTCGCAATCTCCCGCACAGCGGCAACAGCGGCGTCCACTTCATCGGCTGTATTAAACCAGCCAAAGGAGAACCGTACCGCGCCTTGTTTCTCGGTGCCCAGCGCCCGGTGCATCCGCGGCGCACAATGCGCGCCGGCACGGACCGCGATGCCATAATCCTCGGACAGCATATCGGCCACCTCGGAAGAATCATAGCCGCCGATGTTCAGCGAGACGATCGGTGCGCGATCGCGCGAAAAATCGCCGTATACCGTCACACCGGGAATTGAGATCACGCTTTCGTAAAAAAGCCGCATCAACGCGGACTCATGATCGTGAATGTTATCAATGCCAATTTCCTCTAAGTAGTCGATGGCCGCCGAAAGTCCGGCGATGCCGTGTCCGTTCAGGGTGCCTGCTTCCAGTGCTTCCGGATAGTTTTCGGGCTGAGATTCAGAGTAGGAAAAAATCCCGGTGCCGCCGACTTTAAACGGACGAATTTGGACGCCTTCGGAGATGCAAAGCCCGCCTGTGCCCTGCGGGCCCATCAGCCCTTTGTGGCCGGTAAAACACAATATGTCAATGCTTTGCTTTTGCATATTGATAGGGAAAGACCCTGCGGTTTGTGAGGCGTCCACGATATAAAGTAGTTGATTTTTTTTTGCCAGCTTTCCAATGCTTTTAATATCCAAAAGGTTTCCGGTCAGATTGGAAGAGTGCGTGGTCACAAAAGCGCGCGTTTCGGGCCGGATCAGCTTTTCAAAATCCACATTATCGATATTACCCATACTGTCGGCTGAGACAAAGTCGATATCGATTCCGTATTCTTTTTGTAATCGATAAAGCGGCCGCAGCACCGAATTGTGGTCTAAATCGGTGGCGATGATATGATCGCCAGACCTGAACAGCCCAAAGAGTGCAATGTTCAGCGCTTCGGTAGCGTTTGCAGTGAAAACCATATGACTGGGCCTTACACACCCAAAATGATTTGCTATCTTCTCACGGGCATCATAGATGGTGCGGGCCGCGGACAGCGCACGACCGTGCACACCCCGCGCGCTGTTGCCCAAGGTCTGCATGGCCTCCGTCACTGCCGCCAGAACACACTCTGGTTTTTTGAGAGTCGTGGCGGCGTTATCCAGATAGATCACGGCTTAATCACCTTGTCCGCGTTCATCAGCGTCTCAACGATGGTATACATGTTGGAGATAGTGCCGACGGCAAGCTGATCGGTCAGCTCAAAATAGTTGAGGCAGGTACCGCAGGTCTGAATCTCTACCCCCTGACTTTCCAGCCACTTTAAATCCTCCAGCGAATCACTGTCTTTGATGGACAGCTTGGCGCCGCTGTTATAGAAGATGATGGTGGTGGGAAGCGTCGGCATCTGGGTGAGTGCATAGATAAACCCTTTAATCAGCACCTGGCCGAGTTTTTCGTCGCCCGAACCCATCACGTTGGCACTGACCGCGACAACCAGATTTTCTTCGCCTGAAGTCGTTTCTTCCACCGTTTCGGGTGTGCCGCCAATAAAGACCGAATAGTCCTTTTCGCCGTTTTCCTTCACCGAGGTTTCCAGGCCCTTTTGGTCGGCCATGCGCTTGACGTTGTGCACCGCGGCCTCGTTATCCACCTTGACTTCCAAGGTTTCATCGTCTTTTTTACTGCCAAGCGCTTTAATGGCCATCACCACCGGCTCGGGGCAGGCCTTGCCTCTTGCGTCAACTATCACTAAGATTTCCTCCGTTTCGTTATTCTCGCGCGACTATAACGCTTGTCTTTATTATACCCTAGTTTCGTGATTAATCAATCGATGATTTTAAGTATCTGGACGCTGGTTTTTGTTTCAAGTATAATTAAAAAATATAAGGAGTAAAAAATGCGGCTGAGTGATTTGCTGAAAATAGAAAAGGGCGTGACGGCGGTGATCGGTAGCGGAGGAAAGACCAGCTTGATCCATACGCTGGCTAAAGAATTGCCGGGCCGGGTGATTTTATGTACGACAACGTTGATATACCCTTCCGAGATTTATCTGACGCTAATCTCGCCGAGCAGAAGCGAGTTGGAAGCCGCACTGCAAAAGCATGGCGTGGTATGCGCGGGTGAACCGGCGGGGAACGGGAAAATAAAAGCCCTTAAGATTTCGATGGAGACGCTGGCGGAATTGGCCGAATATGTGCTGGTGGAAGCGGACGGCGCAAAGCAAAAGCCGCTTAAAGCACACGAAGCACACGAGCCGGTGATACCCGAACTTTCGAACCAGACAATCTGCGTGGTTGGCGCTTTGGGATTTGATGTGCCCATTGCTGTATCGACGCATAGACCCGAACGATTTGCCGTGCTGGCTGGTGTTTCGACGGACGATCCAGCCGCGCCCGAAATGATGGCAAAGGTGATAGAAACCGAAGGATTTGCCGACCGGGTTTTTATCAATCAGGTTGAGAACAAAGCGGCTTTAGAAAAAGCAAGGCGACTGGCGGAAAACGTTAATCGGCCCGTCACAGCAGGGAGCATAAACAGCGATCAATATGATCAAATCAAAGCATAATTAATGATGATTCGATTTACCGTTGGGTTTTTCTCGTGAGCATTTCGGTGCAGAAAATAATACCGGACGCACAGAAGATCAACAGTGCGGGCAGCATCATCATGGATGTGCGTGTTACGACTAAGCCGATAATGGGCGGGAAAACGGCACTGCCGATATAGGCAAATCCCATCTGATAGCCGATAATGGTTTGAGATTTATCTCTGCCAAAGCGTTTGGGCGTTTCGTGTATCATGGCGGGGAAGATAGGGGAAAGGCCGAGCCCGACCAGAATCATGGGCACCAAAGAGAGCTTGGCAGGAAGAGGGAGTATCATCAGAATGACTGCGGTCAAAGCCAGTACAGCCCCGCTGCGGATCATGATTTTGTTGGAGACTTTAAAGGTGATAAAACCAGCCACAATACGTCCGGTCATGATACTGGCATAATAGAGCGCCACCCAGTATGCCGCGGTATCCACGGCAATGTTTTTGGCCTGAACCAGATAACTGCTGCCCCAAAGCCCTACCGAGATTTCCACTGCGCAGTAAAAAAGAAAAGTACCGAGCGCAAAAATAAGGCCTTGGGTCTGAATCACCGCTTTATCAAACAGCTTGGGTTTATGCTCACTGTCGTTAAGCGAAGGGTCTTTTAAAGCGACAAGTGCCTTGTGCTTGCTCCAGACGGGAAGGGTGACCAACAGGATAAACGCAAGCGCCAGCTGGATAAAAGCGATGGTGCGGTAACCGTTGCGCCAAGAAAGCCCCGCCGAAAGCGTACTGCCGATGATGATCGGTCCGAGCGTGGAGCCTACTCCCCAAAAAGAGTGCAGCCAGTTCATATGGTGCGATTTATAATGCAGTGCGACATAATTATTAAGTCCGGTATCCACAGCGCCTGCGCCGAAACCCAAAGGCAGGCCCAGCAGCAGCATCCAGATATAACCCGGCGCGAATGAGAAGCCCAAAAGCGCAAGTCCGGTCATAAAACAGCTGATGGTCGTCAATTTGCCGGTGCCGAATTTTTTAATCAGAAACCCGCTGGAAAAACTGGAGATGACCGTACCGCAGATGGTGATAAACACGATCAACCCCGCCGCATCCAGCGGCATGCCCCAGTCCGTTCGGATGGCAGGCCAGGCGACGCCCAAAATGGAATCGGGCAGGCCGAGACTGATAAAAGCAAGATAAATGAGGACGAGCAGGATGATGGTTATCATTGAATTTCTCCTGAGAAAATGTTTTAAAACGATGTGATACTCATTGTAGTGCATATATGCGTCTTTGCCAAGATGATAACCAAATTAATTTACCGGTTTTTTAGTCAGACTATCTTCAAACACGTATGGATATGATAAACTAAAAATAGAAATCTAGATTGACACGAAGGAGTAAACGATGGCCAGATATGTGTTAGCATTGGATCAGGGTACGACGAGTTCGCGCGCGATTTTGTTTGATGATAAAGGCGATATTATCGATACTGCGCAAAAAGAGTTTACGCAAATTTACCCGAAAGAGGGCTGGGTGGAGCATAACCCGATGGAGATTTATTCTTCCCAGTATGCCGTAATGATGGAAGTCGTCACAAAAAGCGGAATTGATATCAAGGATATTGCGGCCATCGGCATCGCGAATCAGCGCGAAACCACCATCCTTTGGGAAAAGGCCACAGGGAAGCCGATCTATAACGCCATCGTCTGGCAGTGTCGAAGAACGGCGGGCATCGTGGACGAGTTGAAAGCAAAGGGGTTGGAAGCGCATATCAAAGCGGCGACCGGATTGGTGCCGGACGCCTATTTTTCAGCGACCAAGATTAAGTGGATACTCGATCATGTGGAAGGCACGCGGGAACGCGCCGAAAAGGGTGAAATACTGTTCGGCACGGTGGATACCTGGTTGGTCTGGAAGCTGACAAACGGCGGAAAACACATCACCGACTACACCAACGCGTCGCGCACCATGATCTACAATATCAATAGTTTGGACTGGGATGACAGGCTTTTAGCGGCATTGGATATTCCACGGGCGATGCTGCCAAAGGTCTGCTATAGCAGCGAGGTGTACGGCTACGCCGCCATACAGGACACGAAAATTCCGATCGCGGGCATCGCGGGCGACCAGCAGGCCGCGCTGTTCGGGCAGGCTTGTTTTGAAAAAGGAGAAGCGAAGAACACGTATGGTACCGGGTGTTTCCTCTTGATGAACACCGGGGAAAATCCGGTGGCCAGTCAAAACGGGCTTGTCACCACCATCGCTGTCGGTTTAAACGGACGTGTGGAATATGCACTGGAAGGCAGCGTGTTTGTGGGCGGTGCGGTCATCCAGTGGCTGCGGGACGAGATGCGGTTTATCGCCGAAAGCCGGGACGCCGAATACTACGCCGAAAAGGTGGATTCTACCGGCGGGGTCTATCTGGTTCCGGCCTTTACCGGCCTTGGCGCGCCGTACTGGGACATGTACGCAAGGGGATGCATTGTGGGGCTGACGCGCGGTACCAAGCGGGAACATATTATCCGGGCGGCGCAGGAATCTATCGCGTATCAGAGCCTTGAGCTGGTGGAGGCGATGGAAAAGGACAGTGGACTTGCTTTGAGTCAATTAAACGTGGACGGCGGCGCCAGCCGAGATGCTTTTTTGATGCAGTTTCAGGCGGATATCCTAAATAAACCCATCGATCGGCCCAAAACGCGGGAGACCACGGCGCTGGGTGTGGCATACTTAGCGGGGCTGGCGGTAGGCGTATGGGAAAGCCGGGATGAGATTAAAAAAGCGCGGGTCTGCGATGCCCGCTTTACTCCGAATATGGATGATGAAAAACGTAAAACCCTGTTGGCCGGATGGCGAAAAGCCGTGGGACGCAGTTTGGATTGGGAAACGCATTAAATATTATTCTTTGAAAAGGTGATTTTTATGAGAAGAATCCTTCTGATGATTATCTGCTTGATTGTATTACTGCCTATTCAGGCTTTTGCGGATGACGGAACATATTTTGATTACGAAGAACTGATTAAAATATCAGTTGATGTTAGAACCCCGGCCGTTGCTATCGGAGATACAGTTGAGTTTGTTATCAATATTGAGAATACAACGCCGTACGATTTTGATGTGACATGGATTGAGATATTTGGCTATATCCGTTGGGATGCGCCTATGGGGGTTGATGTTGGGCCTGGAGAAGTGGCCGAAGTGACGGTTAGTATGCCGATGCCTGAACCGAATCATTGGTATCTGGAAGGAGATAAATACTATCAACCCATAAGTGTTTATATCAGTGCGTATTCAATGGAGCCTTATATCTCCATATATTTCGAGGATCAGGATTTGGGCAGAATAGAGATTACGAACCTGCAAGATGGCACCGGCTTGGTGCGAATGGATATTTTGGAGGAAGAACCATTTTGTGAGTACTGTGTTGATAAATACGGCGATTCCTATCAACCATCATGGCATTTCGCAGAGTTAGCGGTAACCAATATTTCAGGTGAAGACATGATATACTTAGACGAAGATGATAATGAAGCAGTGTTACAAGCAGGGTATACTTATGTTTATAACTCATATTCACAGGAAGTATATGAAGAGAAAAACAATACGCGCAACTCGGTTATGGTGGATTACCCATTTATTTTCCAGATTGATGGGGAATACTACGCATATAAAGAATCGCGGATTTATCCCACGGTACATTGGGATTACAATTTGGATTTAAAAGCGGAAATCACGCGCTATGAAGGGGAGTACAAAAGCACAAAGGAAGGGTATGAGAACTACAGCATAAAAATCACCAATACCGGAGACGAAACCATTGACGGTTTTTATGTGGCCATTGGAGATGCCCATCTATATAATTTCAATTTGGCTAATTTAACTGGGCGGCTTGACCCGGGCGAAAGCGAGCAGTTTTATTTTGTGCATCCAAGCAGTGAACCCGAACTTAATATTTATGCAGGGAGGGTATTCGATGACAGCGTATACTATACCAATAAATTTGTTTGTACAAATATGGACACCGATGCGGATGAGATTGAATATGATTATTGGTACAATGAATATTACCCGGATATGCTTTTGACCATCACCGGTGAACAGGATCCATATGCTTGGAGGAGCGTTTTAAAACCGCAGGACATGACTTCCACCGAAGAATACGAAGGGCCCGAAACTTTCGTATTTGTGAAAGACACCGATGCCACCCCAACAGCAACACCAACACCGGCAGAAGAACCAAAGCCAGCTGAGACGGAAAATGATATGACACCCGAGCCCAGCGAATCGCAGATGACGGTGACTGTGGAAACGCGCAGCCTGATTCCCGTCTGGGTATACTTTATGTTACCGCTGGCGGCGGCATTGGCGGTGGGAGCAGTACTGTTTTTAAGGACGAAAAATTCATCAAACAAATGATTTGAGAGGACACGAGAGGATGAACCTTTTTCTAATAATATTGTTATGCGCAGCAATAATCATATTCATTTACAGTGTTATTGTTTTATTAATGCTGAGTTCAGGTTATTTGATTAAAAAAACAGGCGAATCAGCAAGTCACCCATCAAAGACGGAAGTGTTTTTTTCTAAGTTTGGAATATCATATCTATTAGCGTATTTATTATATACGCTAGATATGGTTCTATGGTATACATGTGAAAAAGCTGTAACAGTTCCAACCATTTTTTTCGCTAATGTTGTTTTTTCAGCGATTATTGTTTCATATGATTTGTGCTTTGTATATTTACTAGCGGTGGGGAAATGGAGGCCAAAATTCTTGAAAATACCAGACTATATGACATTTGAATATATTAAGGCTGACGTCTGGCAGAAAACACGACAAGGCTGGCCATATGTTATAGTACCGATTATTCTCATGGCACTGCTGTTTTATATTGATAGAGTAATTGATGTTTTTTGATTGTATACATGTTTAGATGAAAAATTAGAATACTAGATCAAACGCAAGGCCGATTATGATGGAGGCCATATTGAACACAAAGGACCAAAGCGCGGCTTTGCCGATTTTGGGGATGATTTTGGAGAAATAATACAAGAAACCTTCCAGCGCCCAAACACCGATTTCACCAACCAGCCATATCATAAAGCGATTGTCCCAGCCCGAAACCACAGCGATGTGGAAAAACAGGTGCAAAAGCAGATGCGAGAGCAGATTAAAGGATATGGCCGCGATGATTTTGGCAGGCTGGTGCGAGATAATCAGCGCAAACAAACCCACTTCGACGACGAGTGTGATGATCAGCGCCGTTAGATAGCTGGAAATCGGCGTAAAGAACATGGATTTTCTCCTGACTTGATTTTATACCAGCGTATCGCACAACATTGGTTTTGACAATAGAAATTTTATGGATATAAAAAGCGCCTGTATTTTTCTTAAGGCGCTTCGTTTTTTCTATTCGCAATGTCCGTTGCATCCATGGTTACCCTTGTTGTAAGGGCAGCCGATGCATGCCGGATTGCCATTGTTTTTGCGTTTATCGCGCACCACCCAGAACACGGAGAACCCGATAATCAGGAGGATAACGCCGAAAACGATGAGATTAGCCAGCATAGGTTACACCTTCTTTCACATGTACGCGGCTTCTTGAGCCTCGCCACATCAGATAGCCGATCGTGCTGATGATGATGACAACCGCGACCAATCCGGCGGCAAATCCACTGCCCACTGCGCCGGTAGTAATCAGGGTTCCGATCTGGTAGACCAGAAATGCGAGTACATAGCCCATGGACAACTGAAAAGCAAGGCCGCCCCAGAACCAGCGTTTGGACTCCATCTCACTGCGCATGGCACCGATGGCCGCAAAGCAGGGCGGGGTGAACAAATTGAACACCAGATAGGACAGTGCAGCCACTGCACCGATGCCGAAAACAGCGCTGACTTCGCCCGCACCGCCGACCAGCGCCAACTCATCCACATCGATAAAGTTAGTGACGGCAAAGGTGACGGCCAACGTACCCACCACATTTTCTTTCGCGATAAAGCCGGTGATGGCGGCAGCCGCGAACTGCCACAAGCCGAAACCCAGCGGGATAAACAAAAGCGCGAAAGGTGAGGCGATGGTGGCCAAAATGCTGGTTTCGGGTGCGGTTTCGCCTACAACCTGCAGCTGCCAGTTGAAGGACTGCAGAATTTGTACCACCGCGTTGCAGACCAAAATGATGGTTCCGGCTTTGATGATAAACGCCTTGGCACGGGAGAACATGGAAATGGTCGCGCGTTTCAAACTCGGCCAGCGGTATTCGGGCAGTTCCATGATAAAGTAGGATTCTTTTGAAGTATCCCCGGTGATCCGACGTACAATGAGACCGCTGAAAACAATGATGATAATCGCCATAAAATACATGGATGTGCCCACCCAGCCTTTTTCACCAAAGAACAAACCGGCAAACAGCGCGATAATGGGAAGTTTAGCGCCGCAGGGCATAAAGGGCGAAAGCATGGCGGTGGTACGCCGCTGACGCACGTCCTTGATGGTTCGAGAGGCCATAATGCCCGGAATGGCACAGCCGGTGCTGACCACCATGGGGATGACCGATTTGCCTGAAAGGCCGATGCGTTTAAAAAAGCGGTCCATCACCACAGCCACACGGGCCATATAGCCGCAGTCCTCCAACAAGGCCAAACAGAAGAACAAAACCATAATCAGCGGCAAAAAGCCGACCACTGCCGAAACGCCGCCGATGATGCCGTCCAGCAGCAGGCTGGAAAGGAAAGGACTGACCCCGCCGAGCAGACCCGCAACCCACTCATAGAAACTGTCCAGCCACCCGACAAAAATGTCGGCCAATACCGGCCCAAGCCAAGCCTGGGAGATTGAAAACGTAAGCCAGATGACGGCGGCAAATATGGGGATCCCCAGCCACTTGTTGGCGAGTATCCGATCCGCCTTGTCCTGTGCGGTCTGCGAAGCCGAACTGATCTTGCGGTGTTCCACATCGGCCACAACGCGGGCGACAAAATCGTAGCGTTTTTTGTCCGCTTTTTCAAAATCAGCCTGTGTGCTGGCGCGTTTTGCACCGCCGATATGCGGCGCGGGCTGGTGATAGTCGGAAAGCCCCAGACGAACCGCCTCAGCGATCAGCTGTTTAAGGCCGCTGTTATGCGAGGATTTCGTGGCGATAGTGGCAATCACCGGGCATTGAAGCCGTTCGCTCAGCCAATCCAAATTGATGCTGTTTTCCTTTTTTTCGGTCAAGTCGTACTTATTCAGGGCGATCACAACAGGTATCCCCAGCTCTAAAAGCTGGGTGGTGAAGAACAAAGAACGGCTTAAGTTGGCCGAATCGACAATATTGATGATGACATCCGGTCTTTCTTTCTGTACAAAATCACGTGTGATCGATTCTTCGGATGTGTAGGGCGACATGGAATAAGCGCCGGGCAAATCGACGACTGTTACATCCGCCTTTTCCCTGTTAAGCTCCGGTTTTATCGAACCTTCTTTCTTTTCGACAGTCACGCCCGCCCAGTTACCGACGTACTCGACCTTGCCGGTGATTGCATTAAACAGGGTGGTTTTTCCGCTGTTTGGGTTTCCTGCCAGTGCAATTTTCATGGTCTCTCTCCAATTTCGTATATTATTTAAAGTTAGCAAAAGCTAACTAAATGGCTAAAAAAAAGGTACATCAAAGATAAGTTTAAATCATGATTACACGCGCTAAACCTTCGTCGATGCTGTACCGGGCGTCCTTGACATTGATGATAAAATTGGAAGCCAATTTGGAAATGATGGTCACCTTTTCACCGCTGTAACAGCCTAAAGTAAACAAAAAATCTCGCATGCTGTCAATCGCTTCAACGTCGCGGATGACATAGGTTTGGTTAACACGGCCTTGAGCTAAAGTCATCATAATCACCTCACTTATTGTAGTTAGCTCTAGCTAACACAGTTAATTTATCATGGTATCGGGGTGGTGTCAAGCCTTCCTTTGTGATTTTAATGACAATTTCATAAATTTGATTTATACTGCTGATATTGATGAAACGGAGGGGTTATGACAAGACGTTTGTTTTCAATCGGCGAGGCGCTGATCGATTTTATCCCGCAAAGCAAGGGCTTGCCGCTCAAAGCGGTTCAGGGCTTTAAAAAGAAAGCGGGCGGGGCGCCGGCGAATGTCTGTGCCGCGGCGGCCAGACAGGGAGTGTCGGCAAAATTCATCGGCAAGGTGGGACAGGATGCTTTCGGTGATTTTCTGGTGGAAACCATGAACGCCGCCGGAATTGATACACGGTATGTTTTTCGTACGGATAAAGCCAACACCACCCTGGCATTTGTTTCGCTGAAAGCTGACGGCGAGCGTGATTTTTCGTTTTACCGTAATCCGGGTGCGGATATGCTGCTGGAGGCGGACGAGATTGATTTGGATTGGTTCGTTGCAGGTGATTTTCTGCATTTCGGTACCGTCGATCTCATCGAAGCGCCGGTGAGATATGCGCATATAAAAGCCATAGATTACGTCAAAAAAAAAGCTGGAACAATTATTTTTGATCCGAATTTAAGAATGGCGCTGTGGCCGGATAAACCGGCACTTAAAGCAACCGTCTGGACGTTTATGCCATTGGCAGATATCCTAAAGGTCAGCGATGAAGAGCTTAACTTTATTTTTGATACCGAGGATGTGGCATCGGCAGCCGAAAAAGCTTTTGAGACAGGCGTATCCGTTTTTTTGTATACTATGGGAAAAGGCGGATCACGGCTGATCACGCCGAATTTAGATGTTTCATCGCCTGCATTTATGATTGAAGCGGTGGACACCACTGGGGCGGGGGATGCCTTTATGGGAGCTTTTGCCGCCAAACTGATTTTGGACGATTTAGAATACACCTCGCTCACCTCGCAGATGGCCGATTCTCTGCTTCGCCACGCCAATGCGTGCGGGGCCATTGTGGCCGGCAGAGAAGGTGCGATTGAATCAATGCCGAGTCTGTCCGAGATGGCCGAGTTTATGAAAAAAAGATGAAAAGTGTCTGGGAGCTTTGGTCAAGGAGTTATGAAAACATGGGTATCACGATGTTTTCTAGATATATACACCGCTAAAGCTGGGATATCAATATATTGTGTTATACATGCAAAAAGAAACCGACCGATTGAAAAACCGCCATTTCTAGGGCTTTTTGATGATGATTTTGTTTGACAATGCGCAGTAATTTCTATAAAATGTCTATGTATATTATAATGAGGTTAGAAAAAAGGCAAACTGGCCGAAAGGTCAGGACGCAAAACCTAGGGGCCTAAAGCCGAAGGCAAGGGCAGCCCGGTTACCTATGCTCGTTTTATCGTGAACGCAGGTAACCTTTTTTATTACCTGCTTTAGCGGATTTTCAATAAGGCGGGTATTTATTTGATTGCATTTAAGAGGGGAATCAGACCATTTAATTTGGCTTCGATGATGGCCATTGTGCTTTCAGTGGCTATGCTTGTTGTACCCCTTTTTGGATTTAGCGCCGATGGCGATCAAATGCAAGCTCAGCCCGCTGCGGTTCATCCGTCTCCGGTTGTGCAAGCCGCGCCCGAACCCGAAGCACCGTTGGAAAACCCCTCCGAACAGGGCGGCGCACAGCAGGACAGCGGCGCTTTTGAAGCAGGGGGAACGTCTGCACCCGGCGGTCCTGTGAATCAGGGAGAAAGCGGGCAGGAGAATGACCCAGTACCGGAAGCTTCAAGCGGCGGCGGAGAAACTTCGCCCGGTCCCGCTCAAGCGGGAGCAACTGAAGCACCTGCTGAAGCAGTCGATCCTACATCCGGCTTAAATACCGATGTTGGCGGCATGAGCCCGGCACCTTCAGCCGCCTGTTCAGATGCCGGTGATACGGCAGCATCCGCTTCGCCAATACCCAATCCATCCGCTGTTTTTGCCAGTGCGGGGCCCTCGGCTTCGGCCAGCGCTTCTGATTTCTGTGAATCGTCACCGACACCCAGCCCAACCGAATTTCTGCTGGCAAAGGCATCTTCAACGCTTCAACCTATTGAAGTCTATGTCAGCGGTGTGGTCAGCAATGGGGACGGTACCTGCACCGCAACGTTTGGCTATAATAATCCGAATTCCGAAACGGTGGCGGGCAGCGATATCACCCGGAACGAGATTTCAAGCGGCACTGTGATCGGCGGCTTAATCACGTCTTTCCTGCCGGGGAACAGTGCTTCCCACGGTCAGTATATGCGGGTTGTTTTTTCCACCAATAATACCAAGTGGACACTCAAGATTCAAAAGAATCATCCAGTGAACGCCATCGCAAAAAGAAAGATTCTACGCCGGCGACACCGACACCCGCGCCGACCGTGACTCCGACGCCTGAGCCAACCGCCACGCCAACGCCTGACCCGACCGCAACGCCAACACCTGAGCCAACGGCTACGCCGACGCCTGAGCCGACCGCAACGCCAACGCCCGAGTCGACGGCGACGCCGACACCTGAACCGACGGCAACACCGACGCCCGAGCCGACGGCGACGCCGACACCTGAACCGACTGCCACACCGACGCCCGAGCCGACCGCCACGCCGACACCCGAACCGACAGCCACACCTTCAACCACGCCAACGCCCACGGTAACGGCTGTGCCTTATATGAAAATATCCGTCAAAGTGGATGATTTGTTCGAGAATTCGGACGGAACAGTAACCGCTTACTTTGGCTATTACAATAGAAATGCCCGAGAAGTCTTGGACAGCGAGATGCTGCAAAATACAATCAACACAGGCACCGCGGTATATGGCATGAAAACCGTGTTCAAGCAGGGCAACACGTTAAACGGCGGCGATGCCGCGTATGGGGATTATTTTGTGGTAACATTCAGCGCGCCTTCGGTCACATGGACGCTGAAGGGACCGGACGGCGATGCAGCAGTGATTACAGCTTACGCTTCGGATGCGCGTCCGTATGCCACACCGACACCCGCGCCGACCGCGACACCTGAACCGACGGCCACGCCAACACCTGAGCCGACGGCTACGCCAACACCTGAGCCAACGGCTACGCCAACACCTGAGCCAACGGCTACGCCGACGCCCGAGCCGACAGCCACGCCAACGCCCGAGCCAACGGCTACGCCGACGCCTGAGCCAACGGCTACGCCAACACCTGAGCCAACGGCTACGCCGACGCCTGAGCCAACGGCCACGCCAACGCCCGAGCCGACCGCGACGCCGACACCTGAACCGACGGCGACGCCAACGCCTGAGCCAACGGCCACGCCAACACCTGAGCCAACAGCTACGCCGACACCTGAACCGACGGCCACGGCAACGGCTGTGCCTTATATGAAAATATCCGTCAAAGTGGATGATTTGTTCGAGAATTCGGACGGAACAGTAACCGCTTACTTTGGCTATTACAATAGAAATGCCCGAGAAGTCTTGGACAGCGAGATGCTGCAAAATACAATCAACACAGGCACCGCGGTATATGGCATGAAAACCGTGTTCAAGCAGGGCAATACATTAAACGGCGGCGATGCCGCGTATGGGGATTATTTTGTGGTAACATTCAGCGCGCCTTCGGTCACATGGACGCTGAAGGGACCGGACGGCGATGCAGCGGTGGTCACCGCATACGCTTCGGATGCGCGTCCGTATGCCACACCGACACCTGAACCGACGGCCACGCCAACGCCCGAGCCGACCGCGACGCCGACACCTGCACCTACGGCAACGCCAACGCCTGAGCCGACCGCCACGCCAATTGAAACATTTGATAGTATTATTCCTTCGGTCAATCGGGTGGTCAATAACGGGGACGGGACATACACCGCTTATTTTGACTATGACAATAGAAATCCGCACGCGATATTGAATAGCAAAATGGTAAAGAACCATATTATCGGGGCATCAAGTTATACCAGCAAGTCTGTATTTTTACAAGGGAAAACATGGGATAGTGGCAGTTCTGCATACGGGGATACATTGGCGGCTGTTTTCAGCGGGCCCAGTGTAAAATGGGAACTACAAGTGCCGGGGCAAACAATATATTCAGCTACCGCTTGGGCTAGCGACGCACCGGCACTACCCACTCCAACACCGACTACAGTGCCAACGGCATCACCTACAGCGACTGCAAAGAAAAGCACAAGTGCGTCAGGGAAAACAGCCACTCCCTCAACAAATAAGTCTGAAGCACCACAAGCAACAGCAACCCCTTCGCCAACAGTATCGCCAGAAAACTTCGCCGAAGTCAGGCAGACGGATGATGCCGGTGGTGAAATGGAAACCATTGAGGATACGGCGTTGCCCGAAGGCGTTGAGACATCCAACCGTCGAATGATATGGGCACTAATCAGTTCGATTTTAATAATCGGCGGCAGTCTGGCGCTGTCGGGTTATCTGTGGATCAGACGCAAAAAGCGGGATATGCGCTTTTTCGGCACACATTTTTAACAGGTTTAAAACAATTCATGCACTCAAGTCACATTGATAATATCAAAAAAAGGCCGACATGGATTTCGGCTTTTTTTGATATATTGATTCGATATCTATATTTCGGTCACGATATCGGCATACTTTCGCCTGGGACGGCGGGGCGGCAATTGCCGCTTTGAATCTGCAAAACCGAGCGAGATCAGCATGACCGCCGCTTTACCTTCGTCAATATTAAACGCATGCTTGATGCCGTCAAAATCAATCCCGCTCATCGGGTGTGAATCTACACCAAGAGCGCTCGCCGCATACATGATGGACATTGCCAAAAGACCGGTGTTGGATTCAGCGAATTTCACTTTCCTTTCTGGACTTCCGCCGTACAGGTCTTTGGCCGATTGTACCGCGGCTTCGAAACCGGATTCACTTTTAAAATGGCTGTGCGCTTCTGCCCAGACTGGATTATCCAAAGTGTATCCTTCCCGATTTCCGACTAAAATAAGCGTGACCGGCGCATCCAGAATTTTTTGCTGCCCGCCCGCGTTATCTGCCAATAGCTGTTTGGCACGATCGCTTCTGACAGCGATAATTTCCCATGGTTGCAGATTGAATGCCGAAGGAGCCAAAACGGCCAAATCAATAATGGCTTTTAGCTGTTTTGATGATAAATCCTTCTTGGGGTCAAAGTACCGCACCGCCCGGCGTTGTTCAAATACGCTTGATGGCTTCATAGCTGTTTCCCCTTTTATATCATAATATATTTTACTAAAATATATTATATCAGGATAATATGCATGAATTGTGGTTGAATGTGTAAACATATCAATAATATAAAAAAGAAGAATTTTAATGTATAATCATTCAAATAAACAATTGATACATTTGGCAGGGGCGCCGAGTCAAGCAATTTTAGTGTTATAATATGGGAAAAACGGGTTAAATATAATATGATATCAGGCATCACTGTTTTATGCGGGTGTGAGCTGTTCGGCTTAAACATGTGTGTGAAAGTCACACTTGAAACTGGAAAGTGATGCTATAATGATGTTGAAAGAACGGATGTAGTACGGGGAACAAAACAGGCCTTGTTTTACGGGCGCAAAGGAGAAGAACATGAAAGAAACAAAAAGAAAAGTATTGGGTATGATGAACTTTTTGGTTTTTATCGTGATGGTTGCCGTCAATGCGTTGGCCAATATCCTGCCGATCGGCGGCGTGAACACGGGTGAGGTCTCGGACGCATACCCAAACCTGTTTGCACCAGCCGCGATTACTTTCTCAATCTGGGGAGTGATTTACCTTTTGCTGCTACTGTTTGTGCTGTACAGCATGGGTGCTTTTGGGAAAAAGGGTGGGTTTGAGGCGGCTAAGAGTGCGAGCATCCCGTTTATCTTGTCTTCGCTGGCAAATATCGCGTGGATATTCAGCTGGCACTACCGCATTATCCCGCTGTCGTTGGCGCTGATGGCATTGATTTTGGTATCATTGATGATCGCTTATGTACGGATACAGAAACTAAAGCTTTCCACCGCGGAAAAAATCTTCGTCCGACTGCCGTTCAGCGTCTATTTCGGATGGATTACAGTAGCGGCTATCGCCAACGTAACCACATTTTTGGTGGCTGTCGGCTGGAACGGATTTGGTCTCAGTGAAACCATCTGGATGGGGATTGCGCTGGTAGCGGCCTTGGTGATCGGCGCGGCGACCACACTGCGTTTTCGGGACTGGGCTTATGGTTTGGTTATCCTATGGGCTTTTGCGGGGATCTATATCAAGCATGTTTCGCCTTCGGGATTCGGTGGCGCATATCCACTGGTGATCTATACCGTATCGGCGGCAATCGCGCTGCAGTTGGCCGCGGAAGTTTCCAATTTCCTCGGAAAAAAAGTGTAACCGCAGGAGACGGCGGGTCTGTATAGCACAGGCAAAATAATTAATCGCATTTGATATAAAGTGATACTCGAATGTCAGATATAGAAATAACACACATTTAGGGATGGCAGACAAAAAAGAAAGCAGGAAATAAATCAGATGAAAAAAGCGGATATCGGGCTCGTGGGTTTGGCAGTGATGGGCGAAAATCTGGTGATGAACATGATGAGCAAAGGCTTTACCGTTGCGGTATATAACCGAACGACTCAGAAGGTGGACAACTTTGTAAACGGCAGGGCAAAAGGCCAAACGGTGATCGGAACACACAGTATTCAGGAACTGGCTGACAACCTTTCAAAACCGCGTAAGGTGATGCTGATGGTGAAAGCCGGTGCCCCGGTGGACGCGTTTATCGAGCAGTTATTGCCGTATCTGGAAACGGGGGACATCATCATCGACGGCGGGAATTCGCATTTTCCAGATACCGTTCGAAGAACCCGATACGTTGAGAGCAAAGGGCTATATTATGTTGGGGCTGGTGTTTCTGGCGGCGAGGAAGGGGCACTGAACGGGCCTTCCATTATGCCCGGTGGTTCAAAAGAAGCCTGGGATGCGATAAAACCGATTTTCCAGAGTATTGCGGCCAAGGTGGAGGACGGTTCACCCTGCTGCGATTGGGTGGGAAGCGACGGCGCGGGGCATTTTGTCAAGATGGTGCATAACGGCATCGAGTACGGCGATATGCAGATTATATCCGAAAGCTACCACTTGATGAAGGCCTATTTGGGGCTCTCAGCGGACGAAATGCACGCGGTTTATGACGCTTGGAACCAAGGTGATCTGGACAGCTATTTAATCGAAATTACGCGGGATATCATGGCCTACAAGGACGCAGATGGCCAACCTTTGCTGGACAAAATCTTGGACAAGGCAGGTCAAAAAGGCACGGGTAAATGGACCAGCGAAGCGGCGCTGGAACACGGTATTCCGCTGACGCTGATCAGCGAAGCGGTGTTTGCGCGGGCTATCTCGGCCGAGAAGGATGAGCGCGCCGCGGCGGCAAAACATCTCACAGCGCCCACGCCAGTTTTTAACGGCGACAAAGCGGTATTCCTTGAACAGCTCAAACAATCGGTTTATGCGGCGAAAATCATCTCGTATGCGCAAGGATATGCACTGCTCAAAGCGGCGGCTGACGCATATGGCTGGCAGCTGAATTACGGCGGTATCGCACTGATGTGGCGGGGGGGCTGCATCATCCGCTCGGCTTTCCTCGGCAAGATCAAAGAAGCGTTCGACGCCAATCCGGATTTGACCAATCTGCTTTTGGATCCGTACTTCAGAGAAAAAGTGCAATCCGCTATACCAGGATTGCGTGAAGTGGTCAGCGCAGCCGTTCTAAACGGCATTCCTGTGCCCACGCTGTCGGCAGCCGTTACCTATTTTGACAGCTACCGCAGTGCGTGGCTGCCCGCCAATCTCCTTCAGGCTCAGCGGGATTACTTTGGGGCGCATACCTATGAACGTACCGATAAAGCGCGCGGTGAGTTTTTCCACACCAACTGGACGGGGACTGGCGGCAATACCACATCGAACACATATAACGCATAAAGTACAACAACGCATGAATATTAAAACCCCCTTTTAGAGAATTATAAAGGGGGTTTTTGGTGTTGTGGCAGAAATCTTAAGACCCATTTTTATTTTTCTAATAATAGTAGCCTGAATAGCTTTGGGCGAGCTCAACCAACCGGATGAATTCGGCACGGTAGCCATAATCGTCGCTGCCCAGCGCACGCTCGGCCCGCTCCAGAACGGCTTCATAGCTGGCGTCGAAAGCGTAATCGGAACCTTTCAGCAGCAATGCAAATTCCGCCACCGCCGACGCGAATTTGAAATTCTGGTCAGGATTATTGGTAAAATCGCTTTTTCCGGCCATCAAGGTGATGCGCTGGCTGGTGTCTTGGTCGGGGTATTTATATCTCGCTTTTACATACAGCCAGTCTTTGGGGAGGTCGCGGATATCTGTTGTGCTGACCGCATCGCCGCTTTGAAAGATCAGATCATCAATACCGCTGCCCGATGATGTACTGCCCGCCAGTGCCAATTCATAGAAAACGGTGACCATATGACCCGCGCCCACTTCGCCCGCGTCTTTGGTATCGTCGTTGAAGTCCTCGTCGTTTAAGCGTCGGTTATCATAGCCTACCAAGCGATATGCGCTGACCGCTTCGGGGTTGAATTCCACTTGAATCTTCACGTCTTTAGCCACGGTGTACAGCGTTTTGCTGAGGTCGTGAACCAGCACTTTCTGTGCTTCCAGAATGGTGTCAATATAGGCATAGTTGCCGTTGCCCTTGTCGGCCAATGTTTCCATCTTATTGTCCTTGATGTTGCCGGTGCCAAAGCCCAGCACGGAGAGATAGATACCGCTGTCCCGCTTTTGCTCGATCAGCCTTTCAAGGCCTTCTTCGCTGGATACGCCCACGTTAAAATCGCCGTCCGTACAGAGAATCACGCGGTTGTTGCCGCCCTTGATAAAATAGTGCTCGGCTAAAGCGTAGGCCAGTTGAATGCCTTCACCACCTGCAGTGGAGCCGCCGGCCGAAAGACGACCCAGCACTTCGTTGATGGTGGAGGTATCATTGCCGTTTGCACCTTTCAGCACAACACCGCTGGAACCGGCGTAAACCACGATGGAAACCCGATCGGAGCTTTTCAGGTTTTTGGAGAGCATCAGCATGGCCTGTTTGACCAGCGGCAGTTTATTCTCATCGTTCATGGAACCTGAAACATCCAACAGGAAAACAAAGTTGCTCTGCATCCGCTGGCTTTCTTCACTGTCTCTGGCTTTCATCGTGATGCGCGCCAGCGCATGATCGCTGTTCCACGGGCACTCGGCCAAGGTGACATCCAATGCGATGGGGTCCTTGCCTCGGGGAGAAGCATAATCATAATCGAAGTAATTGATAAATTCCTCGATACGCACCGCATCCGGATTCGGCAGATAACCGTCCCAACAGCATGCGCCTTGTATTGGCGTAAGAAGCGGTATCCACATCGATGGAGAAGGTGGACAGCGGATTTTCTTCGGGTGACAGAAAGTCGGATTCCGAAAACTCGCCATATTCTTCGCTGGTTTGGGTTTCGCCGTTTTCGATCGAGCCGCTGTCGAAGATACTGTCCGTACGCGCATCCGAATCGCTGAAAAAAAACTCCTCTTCCTTTGCCATGGCGGGCGCTTCTTCAACGTATGCATCATAGCTCTCCGCCGCCGCATAATCTGTGGATTCGGATGATACGGCAGTGTCCTCAGTAACCGGTCTGTTGGCCGCGCACGCGGCAGTCTGGAACACCACCATACAGATTAATAAAACAATCAGTAATTTTTTCATTTTGAAACGCCTCCGTTTTCTTTTCTTGCTGATATGACGTATTGAAAGCAAAAAAAGTTCCAGCTTTTTTTCCGTAGTTGGGATTTTTTTTGATAAATATTGACGAAAATGTGTGATAATGCGTATACTGGTACTAATAAAAAAAGGGAGTATGCACTTGACACAACAATCTTTTAATGGAAGAGGCAGTGCGCGGGAGCTGGCAAAGATGATTGCCGATGAAGTACAAGCGGCCGGTGTGACGAATGAGCTGGTCGGCTCCAAGATTCGGGAATCCGGCGGCGTGACTAATGCGCTTCTGGTTTTTGAAAAATATTATATGCGGGCAAGCAACCGCGCCAGCCTTTCGGTGATGATAGTGGAAGATACAGACGGCAGTGTGACAATTGATGCCGTTGGCGCCGGCGGCGGGCAGGGTGTTGTGTTCTCTTTCTCTTGGGGCGCGGAGGATAGTTTTGTCGGTGTTTTGCAGAAGATATTAAATAGACACGGGTTCTATTAAGATATAATTTATCGCCAGCACATAAGCCAGGTTATCTTTAAATCAGGCAAGCTTATGCCACTGTTGGTTTGGTGCAGGCTAAAATGATTGGTGGGAGGAAAAAAGCATTTTAAAAATCGCAATTTGTGATGATAACAATGCAGACCAAAAAAAACTCAGTGAGATTTTAAAGCAATTGGAATGGGCATTCGATGAGGAGTATTCAGTCAATTTGTTTAATGACGGGGCTGCCTTGTTATCTTATATCGAAAAACAGCATAATTTTGATATCATCTTTTTAGATATTCTGATGGAAGAGAAAAGCGGCATTGAAGTGGGGTTGACGATTCGGGACACCATGCAGGACGAAACAACCAAACTGATTTACGTTTCCTCAACCAAAGATTTTGTGATGGATTTATTTAATGTACGCGTCACGAATTTTCTGGTCAAGCCGCTGACAAAAGAGCAGGTGCAAACGGCTCTGGAAAAGGCGCTGCAGCTGATTAAACAGGATGCGGAAATTTTTGAGTTTAAAATCAGCGGGAGAACCTATATGATACGTCTTTCCGATGTGCTCTATTTTGAGAGCGTCGGGAAAAAGATCAGGGTGCTGACAAAAGACGAAGATTTTGAGTTTTATGGCAGTTTGGCATTTATTATAGAGCACCACTACACTGGTTTTATCCATGTCCACCGTTCGTATTATGTCAATTATAAGTTTATTGCGTCATACACCAACCGTGAAGTGACACTGATAAACGGTGAAATCATCAGCATTGGTTCCGAGCGTAAGGGTATCGTCAACGCGATGCTGTTGGAACAGACAAAGAAATATCTTAAAGGAGAGTAGCTTTGACAGATACCATCATCAATGCATCCTTTTGGATAACCTCTGCTTTTTTATTCTATACACTGTACCGTCTGTACACACTGATTTTTAAGGAAGAAAAGAAAAAGTGGGTGTGCCTGCTTACTTTTGCGGCGGGATTTGCATGTATCAGTACGCTGTGGACATTGTCTCACAATGTTCTGGTGATGCTGGGCAGCAATCTTTTGATCTATTTTGCCCTGACGTATAATTTTAAAGCGAATTTTGGTAAACGGATTTTGTCCAGCATCGGCGCCTATGCGTTGTTTTCTCTGGCGGAGACATTGGTGATGGGGCTTTTCACATTGCTTCATCTGGATATTCGTCATAATGATTATTACAAGCTTTGGGGATCAGCGCTTACACCGCTTCTGTCATATGTTGCTATATCCGCCATCATTCAGCATACAGAGATTAAAAAACAGACAACTTTTAAAAACATGCACATGACTTTTTTGGGCATTCTGGTGTTCATCATCTTTGGTATTGCCGTTGTTTTGCCCTATATCAGCGCGGATAATATTTTTCATATGTTTATCGGCATTGTGCTTCTCATCATGATCGCGGTTTTTTTGTTTGCATTTATGGATTCGCTTGTGATGGAAAGCAAAGAGCGGGTAGCCAGAGCGTCTTTTGAGATGCAAAGCAAGCTGTATAGCAATGAACTTAATATGGTTAAGGAATATCAATATGAGATTAAAACCATTCGTCACAATATCGATCATCATATTCAAACATTGAACGGCCTTTTAAGCAAGGAAGAGTATGAACGAGCCAGAGAATACGCAAAAGGGCTTACGAAAGTGGTGAATGTAGACTTAACGCCGATTGTGACCAGCATACCCGAGCTGGATAGTATTTTAAACCTTAAGCTCAGTCAGGCGTATCAGATGGGTATTAAAGTGAACAGCACCATCAAGGTGGAGGAGAAGTGTAAGCTTTCGCCTCAATCTTATATTAGCATTATCGGCAATCTGATGGACAATGCCATTGAAGCGGTTGCTTTTCTCAAGGAGCCTGAAAAAAAAGCAGCTGGATATTTCGGTCTGGCATTGTGAAGGGTGCTTTTTTTATCGAAATCACCAATCCATATGAGATTGAACCTGTCAAAGAGGGCGAGCGATATATTTCGACCAAGGAAAAATATGGTGAACACGGGATTGGGCTGGCTCATGTGCGGGATATTGTGGAGCGCAGCGGGGGCAGGCTGGAGATTGAGGATCATCTGAATGGCGAAAATATTTTTTCCGTCAAGGTGTTGCTATATAATCGGTAATCTGGCGATGACGGTAAGGAGCCGTGCACTTGACTAAGCGAGCAAAACAATTTTAAGGCAAAAAGATAAAATCAAACAGATAACCCAGCATCAAGAAACGCGCAAACGTTTTCGTTCCAAAAAATCAATTGTTCATTCCCTGTTATACAATCTGTATAATTTCTTGTGATATGATGCATATGTAGAAAATGTGTGATACGTGCGTTAAGCATTAAAAAGCTTTGTAATTATCGATCTTGCGGGCAAGTCGTGCTAAAATATGTTTTTCCCCTATAATATGATATTTGTAGCAAATTGTGGTTCGTCTGTGGGATTGATAATAACACACTTATAGATAAAAGGAGAGGCTGTGTTACGGTGACTCCTTTTTTCTTTTGGAAAAAATCAGGAACATCGTCGAAAAATACAGCAAAAAAATTGAAAAACAGCAATCAGGCAAGAAGAGAAAAAAAACAAAGCGCGCACCTTAGGTGCGCGCTTTTTAGAAACACAGGCGAAAGCCTTACTGGTGGAGATAAGGGGATTTGAACCCCTGACCTCTGCATTGCGAACGCAGCGCTCTACCAACTGAGCTATATCCCCGAAAGTGAAGCTTAAAACCGAGTTTAAACAAAATATATTATACGCCGCCATCGGCCTGCCGCCAAGTCTTTTTTTTAAGGAAACACATTTTTTTGACGGACAGCATCAGCGCTGAATTAACAAATCCGATCGTACTCATATAAAAAAAGAGAAGGATCGGATTTGATTTTTGGTGGGAGTAACAGGGCTCGAACCTGTGACCCTCTGCTTGTAAGGCAGATGCTCTCCCAGCTGAGCTATGCTCCCGCAGCTGGTGACCCCTAGGAGACTCGAACTCCTGTTACCGCCGTGAAAGGGCGGTGTCTTAACCGCTTGACCAAGGGGCCGATTTTTGTCAGCGCAAGCGAGGTTAATGATACAATTTTTACAGCGTTTTGTCAAGCTGTTTCGGGTACTTTTTTGCCATATTATCAAGCGCCAAAAGGTACATGACTGGCTGGAAGTTTGCGTACAAATTATCGAAATCATATTGAAGATAAGCTTTTGGCATGATATGATGCTACTCTAAGGGGTGATGAATATGACCGATTGTCTATTTTGCAAAATTATCAACGGAGAATTGCCCGCAACCCGGGTTTATGAAAACCGATCATTCATTGCATTTGAGGATATCGACAAGAAAGCGCCGACGCATATTTTAATTGTGCCCAAAACGCATATCGAATCTATCGACGCAATGACGGATGAAGATACCGAACTGATGGGCGAGCTTTTTCAGGCTGCCCGGGATATCGCTAAACAAAGAGGAATATCCGAGAGCGGTTATCGGGTGGTGATTAATACTGGACGCGACGGCGGACAAACGGTGGGACATCTGCACATGCATCTATTGGGCGGCAGACCGCTGACATGGCCGCCGGGTTGATTCAGAGCGCCTTAAATTCGTGTTGACATATAATATCAAAGCATACTATAATACAGACTGGTCGTGAAACGGCCGTACGCTTAAGGATCGGGACTTTCATACGGAGGGAGGGATAGAACATGTCAGAAATTAGAGTCGGCGAAAATGAAACATTAGAATCCGCATTAAAGCGTTTCAAGCGTAAATGTGCGCGGGCGGGCGTTCTTGCAGAGGTAAGAAAGCGTGAGCACTACGAAAAGCCCAGCGTGAAAAGAAAGAAAAAAGCTGAAGCAGCCAGAAAAAGAAAAAGATAAGCATATTGCAGGATTATCTTTTAAAAGTATTCCTTTCCGGAGTATATGCGCTTGGCAGTATATCAAGCGCGGAATAAATGAAAAGTTCTTTAAGCCTTTAAGCGAATGATTAAAAAAATAAGCCCGGTCTTGGTCAACAAGAGCCGGGCTTTTTGCTTGTCTCAATCAGCCGTTGAAAATGCTGACAGCGATAAAAATAGCCGCCAGTGAAACCAGTGTGTTCAGCGAAAGGGTGTTGGACACGTATGACTTATCCTCCATGGATGCGTTTTGCATAAAGGCCGGAATAACAAATGGCCCGGGCAGCAGAAACATGATAAACAGCGCATCATTCAGCGGCTTTGCCAGTTTAAGCGGAGTGAGTACGGCCGCTTTCACAAAGAAGGCCATTAGCAGTGTGAGCACCAAGCGGGTGGCTACGGTAATCAGCTCGTTTTTCATGTTGGCAAACGAGAACTTTAAGCCCGATCCGATCACCAGGCAGATGAGGAAGGTGGTGGGCACCGAAACGTAGGCCAAAAGGCTCTCGGTAGCTTGATACCATTCCGTCTTTGCAAACTTGGATACACCGAAAGCCGACAGCAAAACGCCAATGATGATTGCCCAGACCACTGGGGATTTGATGGCGATTTTCAGTGAATCGCTGACGCCGGATTTGCCTTGGTGGACGCCGCCGGTCATCATGACCATGGGCACCAAAACGATAAAGACAAACAGCACCTGACCGACATCAATGACCGCAAATTCGGCCACTGTGCCGTCGTAAAACGACGCATACAGCGCGTAACCGATCATGCCCGCCTCAAAGCCTGTCGAAAGGTACGGGAAGTAGGGAGACTTGATTTTAAACAGTTTGGCGATGCCCGAAGCGATGACCAAAAGCAGTCCGCAGGCCAGAAAGATGGCCAAAAAAACCGCCCAGTATTTCTGCTGGAACTTGATCTGCGTAAACGCGGTGAGCAGCAACGCAGGCAGGGTGATGTTGATGACGATCTTTTTAAAGCCCTCAATCATCGCGCCAGTCAGAAAACTGGTCTGCCTCAAGATATACCCGAGCACGATGGAAAAGAGCACGGGCAGGATAAGAATGAACATAAAAATAAATCCTCCTGGAAGTAAATTTTTTTAGAGTATGCGTACGGATATAAAAAAACGAAAATGATTCCGAGTTACCAGTGCACACATATTCCACTTAATCATATTTATGGACGGATTTAGACAGTCCTAAACCGGATGTTTTGCGGTTGATGACAATTTAATCCGTTTGGGTATTATATCATAGTGGAAGCATCGAAGCACAGTAAAAAAACCCCCGGCCGCAAAAGCGACCAGAGGCATATAAAAATTTTTATGGAATTAGTAATGGTATTTACCACGCTTTTCATAGGTGGTGTGCAGCAGATCGTGGCTCTTATGGCCGCCGGGCTGACCCAAAAATTCCTCATACAGCTTTTGAATGGATGGATTCTCATGCGATTTTCTAATCGTGTTCGCTTCATCCTCTTCATATATCGCTTTGGCTCTAAGCAGACGATAATCACCGTAGGTCATAATCTGCTCGTTGTTGATCGGAGGCTGTCCGCCGCCGTTGATACAGCCGCCAGGGCAAGCCATGACTTCGATGAAGTGATAATCCGCTTTGCCTTCACGGATGGCGTTTAAAAGCCGTTTGATGTTCTTGGTGCCGTGCGCTACCGCTACTTTCACGATGGTGCCGTCCAGATCCACTTGGCTTTCTTTCACGCCGGCAAGACCGCGGACTTCGCTAAACACGACATTATCCAGCTTTTTGCCGGTAACCAGCTCATAAACCGTTCGAAGCGCCGCTTCCATAACACCGCCAGTGTTACCGAAAATTGCACCCGCGCCGGAAGAATCACCCAATACTTCATCAAACGTATCATCGGGCAGTTCGGGGAAGTTGATGCCGGCCTGTTTGACCATTTCGGCCAGTTCTACCGTTGTGATGGACACATCGACGTCGCCCACGAGTTCAGGACGCTGAAGCTCAAACTTTTTGGCGGAACAAGGCATGACAGAAACCACAAAGATATCCTTCGGGTCAATGCCGTTTTTCTCCGCATAGTATGATTTAATGATCGCGCCCATCATCTGCTGAGGGCTTTTACAAGAAGACATATTCTCAAAGAAATCTTCGTAGTAATGTTCCATATATTTGACCCAGCCAGGACTGCAAGACGTAATCATGGGCAGGTGATGGTTTTCTTTGATGCGCGAAATCAGCTCGGTGCCTTCCTCCATGATGGTCAAGTCGGCCGCAAAGTTGGTATCAAACACCTTGTCAAAACCAAGGCGCTTAAGCGCGGTTACCATTTTACCGGTCACGCGGGTACCTATGGGCATGCAAAATGCTTCGCCCAATGCGGCTCTCACCGCCGGAGCGGTTTGGACCACCACGTGTTTTTTCGGGTCATTAATCGCTTCCCATACTTTATCGGTATCATTCACCACGGTCAGTGCGCCGCAGGGACAAGCCTGTACACAGCGTCCACAGTTGATGCAGGGGACGCTCGAAAGCGAGTTTTTGAATACCGGCTCTACAATGGTTTTAAAACCACGTTCGGTGGTACCAATCGCGCCGATCTCCTGTACATCGTTGCACGCAGCCACACAACGCCGGCAGAGCACGCATTTGTTGGGCTCGCGGCGGATAGAAGGCGAGGTCACGTCGATGGGGTTATGGGTCTTTTCGCCCTTATAGCGGATACCATCCACACCAAAACGTTCGGCCAATGCCTGAAGCTCACAGTTGTAATTACGTTTGCAGGTCAAGCAGTCTCTTTCGTGGTTGGAAAGGATGAGTTCCAGATTCATCCGACGGGTATCACGCACCCGCTTGGAGTTGGAACTGATCACCATACCGTCGCTGATCGGCATGACGCACGCGGCCTGCAGGCCTCTTGCGCCTTCTATTTCTACCAAACACATCCGGCAGGAGCCGATTGCGTTAACGCCCTTTAAGTAGCAGAGCGTCGGGATTTTAATGCCCGCTTTATGCGCGGCTTCCAACACACTGGTGTTGTCGGCCACTTCTACTTTAATGCCATCTATTGTAACAGAAACCATAGTCTATTCGCTCTCCTTTCTCTATCGTACTTCAATCGCGTCGAATCGACATTTTTCAAGACACGCGCCGCATTTGATACACTTTTCCTGATCGATCAGATACGGGCTCTTGACCTTGCCTGAAATCGCATCCGCAGGACACGCCTTGGCACAGGCAGAACAGCCCACGCACTTGTCTTCGATGATGGTGTAGCGCTTCATCGCCTGACAATGTCCAGCCGGACATACCTTGTCGTTAATGTGCGCTTCGTATTCTTCGCGGAAGTACTTGATGGTGGAAAGAACCGGGTTTGGGGCAGGTTTTACCCAGGCCGCAGAGCGCGCCTTCTTTAATCATAGCGCCCAGTTCCTCCAGCCGCTCAATATCGCCTTCCTGACCTTTGCCGGCCACGATTCTTTCCAGAATTTCAAGCATACGCTTGGTGCCGATACGGCAGGGCGGGCATTTTCCGCAGGATTCATCCACAGTGAAATCCAGGAAGAAACGCGCAACGTCCACCATACAGTTGTCCTCGTCCATGACGATGAGACCGCCGGAACCCATCATTGAGCCGATAGCGGTTAAGGACTCGTAATCAATAGGGGTGTCCAGATGCATCTCGGGGATACATCCGCCCGAAGGCCCGCCGGTTTGCGCGGCTTTAAACTTCTTGCCGTTCGGGATGCCGCCGCCGATATCGAATAAAATTTCACGTAAGGTGGTGCCCATTGGGATTTCCACCAAACCGGTGTTGTTGATCTTGCCGCCAAGGGCGAATACTTTGGTGCCCTTGGACTTTTCGGTTCCCATCGAAGCAAACCAGTCCGCACCTTTTAAGATGATGCGCGGGATATTGGCCAGCGTTTCCACGTTGTTGACGTTGGTCGGTTTTCTGAATACGCCGCTGACCGCCGGGAACGGAGGCCGCGGACGGGGTTCGCCGCGTTCGCCTTCAATCGAGGCGATGAGCGCGGTTTCTTCACCGCACACAAACGCGCCGGCGCCCAAGCGCACTTCAATATCAAAGTCGAAAGCCGGAATCGAAGATGTTTTTGCCGAGCAGGCCGTATTCTTTGGCTTGTCCGATAGCGATTCCCAAACGCTTGACCGCGATGGGGTATTCAGCACGGCAGTAGATATAGCCGGTGTTGGCACCGATCGCGTAGCCCTCAATGGCCATGGCTTCCAATACCGCGTGGGGGTCGCCTTCCAAAACCGAGCGATCCATAAATGCGCCCGGGTCGCCTTCGTCGGCGTTGCAGATGACGTATTTTTCGTCGCCTTGCACGTCAGCGCAGAATTGCAGCTTCATGCCGGTGGGGAAACCCGCGCCGCCTCTGCCGCGAAGGCCGGAGGCTTTCAGTGTGTCAATGACATCCTGCGGTTTCATCTCGGTTAAAACTTTTCCGAGCGCCGCATAGCCGTCCAAGGCGATGTATTCTTCAATGTTTTCCGGGTTAATCACACCGCAGTTTCTTAAGGCGATACGCACCTGGCTTTTGTAAAAGCCGATGTTTCCAGGCTCTGGCCGATCAGTTCTTCGTTTTCCTTATAGATGAGACGCTCAACCTTACGGCCTTTCAGCAGGTGTTCGCTGACGATCTCAGCCACATCATCCGTTTTAACACGGCTGTAAAATGTGCCTTCCGGGTACACGATGACGATCGGGCCGACTTCGCAAAGGCCGAAGCAGCCGGTTTTAATCACTTTGACTTCTTTTTCAAGACCGTTGCCTGCGATCTCTTTTTCCATTAATTCATGTATGTCAGCCGATCCGCCCGAATGGCATCCTGTGCCGCCGCAGACCAAGACATGTGCACGATATAAATCCATATTGTCCTCCTATATCATATCGGGGTTTATCTGTTTTCGACGTATCCAATGGTATTCTCGACGACGGGACTGCCGTTGACGATATGCTGGGATACGATTTTAGGAACCATTGAGGGGTCAACCTTAACATAAGTGACTCTTTCTTCGCCGGGTTTATAGACCTCAACGATGGGTTCCAATCTGCAAACGCCGATGCAACCAGTTTGGGTTACGCTGACGGCTTTGAGTTCGCGCTTGGCAATTTCTTCTAAAAAAGCAGTGAGTACGGGACGAGCACCAGCGGCGATACCGCAGGTGGCCATACCCACAACGATGCGCGTGCCGTCTTTTTCGGTACGCACTTGTACATCGGTTAACGCTTTATCGCGAATAGCTTTAAGTTCCGCTAACGATTTCATATATTCTCTCCTTCAAAAACTTTATCATTCATCTCTTTTAGTGATTCTCTAATCCATACCGAGACTTCCGGGTTGTCTAAAGCCACATCGCCCAGCACCGCTTTAATCTCTTGGGTATCCAGCGTCTCTTTCTCGTTGTCCTTGGCCATGACGATTTTAAAATCGATGGCGGGATTGGAAGTGATGAGGATATGCAGGCAATCTGCCAATGCACCGAGCGGCGGTCGATCGATATGTGAAATCTGCATTTCGGCAGTCACGGTTGTGCCCTTGCCGAGTGCGGATGCGATATCGAAACGGCCGTTGGCCGTCATCGCGGTTTCTCTGAACATCGGGATGCCAAGGCCCACTTTTCGCGTGGTTCGCGACGTGGTAAAAGGGGAAAGGACGGATTTCACCATCGCTTCGTCCATACCTTTGCCGTTATCCAACACCTGAATGGTCAACATATCGCGGTTGGTATCTGCCGATACCGAGAGGGTAATCTCATCGGCACCAGCGGATATTGAGTTTTGGGCAATATCCAGGATATGCTCAGAAATCTCTCGCATGGATTTACTTGTATTCGGCGAGTATTCCCGGAATCTCATCCGGACTCAATCTGCCGTATACCTGGTCGTCAATCCATGATAACCGGAGCAAGCCCGCAACATCCCAAACAACGGGTTGCCTCCAAGGAGAACTTGCCGTCGGGCGTGGTTGAACCCTCGTCAATTTTAAGCTCTTTTTTCAATTTCTCCAGAATCGGCTGTGAGTTCTTCACATAGCATGCCGTTCCCATGCAAACACCAATTACATGTTCGCCCTTGGGCTGCAGCGCAAACTGTGAGTAGAATGTCGCCACGCCGTAGATGTCCGTCATCGGAATATCCATCTCTTCGGCGATCACATCCTGCACCTCGATCGGCAGACATCCAAAGAGATCCTGCGCCTTTTGCATGATGGGCATCAGTGGGCCTTTGATGTTTTTGTTTTCTGCGATGTAGGCCTTTAGCTCATCAAACTTTGCCTTATCGGCTGTTACTGTTGCCATAATTTTACCTCCATAAAAATTTTTTATAAATCATTGCTTTTCAGCAAAAAAATAGACGTATCCAACAATCCATACCCCTCAAAAAGATTGATAAAATATTAACAATCTTTTTCAACCGATATCATATTATCAGAGATTGTAACAGATTGCAACAAATTTATATATAAACATATGTTAATATTCATTATAATAATATATTCATAATATACGTTATTGCCGCAGAAAATAAACATAAAAAACGCATTAAATATGCCAAAAATCCGCCCAGATATGGGACACCGCCTCTATTTATACTAATCATTACCATGGGCTTGTTAAATATCGAATTATTTTTGAAAAACACTTATGTTTGGTGTATAATGTCGTCAAAGAACAAAGCAAAAACCGACAGACAAGAGAAAAGGTTTTTTTGATGCAGGGGGAATAAAAAATGAACAAGGTAAGGCCGAAAAAAAGGCGCATTCACTTCAGCTTTTTCATTTTTCTGGCGATTCTGGTCTATGCCGTGGTGACCATCCTGAACCAATCGCAGGTCATCAAGGAGCAAAAAGAGCGACAGGCGGAGTTGGTTCGCCAGATGGAGAGTCTGGAAGCCGAAATCAATGCTCTGGAAAACGAACTTGAATACATCGGATCGGATGAATATATTGAGCAGATGGCGAGAGAACGTTTGGGCTGGGTGAAAGAAGACGAAATTATTTTTACCGAAGCGGAATAGGATTTGATTTTGTTTTTGTGAACCACTTTTTTGGTGGTTCTTTTATTTTGGGTGTGCAGGCAGGGCAAAAATACACCCTCGACAAACCATATAGGGGTCGATATAATTAGCATTACGAACTATTTGTTAAAATTAGATACGACCTCAAAAGAAAGCGAGTGGTATTATGAATCCTTATCTTTTACTGGCGATCTGCATGATCGTCTCGTATTTACTCGGCAGCGTGCTCTTTGCTGTCATCATCACCAAAATTGTTTTAGGCAAAGATATTCGAAAAATCGGCAACACCAACCCCGGCGCTTCCAATGTGATGCGCAATGTTGGCCCTGTGGCCGGAGTTTTGACCGCGCTTTTGGATATCGTCAAAGCGCTTTTGCCGATCATCGCCGCCAAAGCGCTTTTCTTTCCGTTGAAAGTGGAATTTGATTGGCTTGCGTTGTATCTCATCGGGATGGCTGCGGTTTTGGGCCATTGCCGTCCGTTTTGGATGGGCTTTAAAAAAGGCGGCGGGGGCATGGGCTCAGCCATCGGCGTGACCGCGTTCTTTGTTCCTGTGGAATATGCGGTGGCACTGCTGCTTGGCATTCTCATCGCATTTACAGTCATGAAAAATGCCGAATTTAAGTTTGGCCGCTGGAGTGTTTCCTTTGCGGCGGTGCTGAACCCGCTGATTGTGTTGTTAACGTCGCTGACAGTGAATATTCCGCTGTTCTGGCATTTTTCCATCGGCGGTCATGGTTGGGGCGTCATCATAGGCGCGTTTTTGATGCTGATCGAGCTTTTCTGGCTCAATTCCTATGAGCTCTTCCATTGGTTTAAGGACCCGAAAGACAAAGTCAACCCTGAAAGAAAGTAGAGATGGTTTAATGGTTTATACAATATTACAGATTATCGTTCTAATCGCCCTGCCCTTTTTGCTGGTTTGGGCCACAAAAACATTTAAGACACTGAAGTTTATCGGGCCGATCCTTTTGGCTTATATCGCGGGCATCGTTCTCGCCAATATTCCCGGAACACCCTGGGACAAAAGTCTGGCAAGCACGTTTTCGGAAATCGCGGTGCCCATCGCGATACCGCTGATTCTGATGTGCACCGATTTGGTCAAATGGTTCCGGCTGGCGAAATCCACGGTGCTTTCGTTTGTGATGGTCATCATCGCGGCGGCAGCCGCCGCGTTGCTATCGTCCTATTTGTTCCGAAACAGTCTGGATATGCCATGGCGGCTGGCGGGTATGCTATCGGGCTGCTACACCGGCGGAACGCCCAATCTGGTGGGCATCGGTGCCGCGCTGAAGGTGCCCTCCGAGACCATTGTTTTGGTCAACACATCGGACATGCTCTGCGGCGGAGTATATTTTCTTCTGGTTACTTCGGTGATGAAGAATATCTACCGTAAATTCCTGCCCGCTTTTGTTAAGCAAAAGACCAAAAAGGAAGTGGAGATGAACGATCCGTTTATGCAGCCGGTCTTCTCAAATGGTATTGGGCACGGCATTGGCAACATCGCGCTGCTCATCGGGCTTGCGGTTTTAGCGACCGGCGCATCCATCGGTATCGCGCTGCTTTTCACCGGCGAACTTAATACGGTTATCATCTTTTTGGTGGTCTCAGCGATCGGTATCGGTTATTCTTTTTGGAAGCGCCTGCACCGTGTGGAGGGCAGCTGGAATATTGCTGAATACTTTATCCTCTTGTTCTCCATTGCCCTTGGCGGTACAGTGGATATCAAATTGTTCTTTGCGTCCAGCCCCACCATTTTGCTGTTTACCGCCACGGTGATGTTCTCGGCCATCGTCATCCATTTTATCCTATGTAAAATCTTTAAGATTGATGCGGATACCGCGCTGATTACATCAACGGCGGGTGTCTACGGGCCGGCGTTTATCGGTCCGGTAGCGGCCGCGCTGAACAACCGCGAAATTGTTGTTTCGGGTATGATTAGCGGATTGGCCGGTTATGCGGTGGGAAACTTTTTGGGCGTCGGACTTTCATATCTGATTTCAATGATTGTCGCATAAACATATTTATCAAAAAGGGTATTGCGCTTTGATCGCAATACCCTTTTTCTTATAAGCTTTTTACCGGGCGGGCTTCGATATAACCCCGATAACCTTCGGGCGCCATCTGGAAACGCGGTGCGTCATCATCGGCCCACTCAAAGCCGTACAGCTTAGGATCATACTGCGCCATCACATCCCAAAGCTCGGTGATGGCGTCTTCGAAAGCTTCGTCGTCAAACGGCTCACCCTGAAACACCATCATTTTGCAGGGCTCAAGATCCATGATCTCAAATCCTTCTGGAACAGGGTCGCTATAGTTTTTTGGAACTTCCACACCTTGAACGTATCGTGAAGTTCCGGAGGCAATCAGTTTTTCGGGCAGCCACATGCCGATCGGCTCATACAATGCGTCTTTAACGCCAAGCAGGATCTCCCACACATCACAGCCGATTTCACCGCAATACTCATAATAGTCTTTGGCTTTCAGCCCTCTTTTCAGAATCACTTTCCTGGCGGGGCGTTCGATCACCTGAACAAATACGGGCTTTGTTTTATCTTTCATATCATCTTCTCCTTTTGTTTTTTGAGGAAAGCTGAGATGCAACGGATAGGGCATAAACAGTTTCACGGGTGGCTTGTCCTGCGCGAATTGGCGGGGCGGGATGCCGAATGTTTTGCTGAACGCGCGCGTAAAACCTTCGTGCGAATCGAAGACAAAATCAAAAGCGACGTCAACGATTCGTTTTTGGTTCTCCATCAGCATTTCGGCGGCTTTGCTTAATCGTCTGGCTCGGATATACGCAAACGGTGTTTTCCCGGTCAGCTTTTTAAAAATCCTAGCCGCATACGCAGGAGAATAGTTGGCTGCGCCGGATAAAGATTTCAATGTGATGGGTACATGAATATGATCTTCAATATATTCCTGCATCCGGCGCACTGCATGAATGTTCTCCCAGGACTCCATTTTTCATTCACCTCACTTTTCCACGTTTTTAAGTATAGATGGGTATAGGACAAACTTCTTGATATGAAACGACATATTGTTTATTAAATTATATCAGGATAGCGACTTACGGGGCAAAAAAAAGAAGCCATATGAAATGACTTCCAGATATGCTTTTTCACGGTTGGGCCGATACGTTACATGTATTCGTTGTCCCATTCTTCATCTTCTTCGTCGATATAGTCATCTTCTTCAAAGTCCATACCGCCGCAGTTGGGGCACTCTTCGGTCCAAATTCCGCTGTCTGCGTCATAAACTTGAATAATGTCCCCGCGTGTTCTGCTTTTGTACTGCATTCCGCAATCATAACAGAATACCATCATAATGCTCCTTTCGGTTCATCGTGTATTATACCGATGAAATTTAAAGATTGTTATTACAGTTTAAGCTGTGCATTTTGCCGGCTTGTATCAGGCCAAGACAAATATAATAGTTGAAAGTTAAAACAAGTCGTATGAACTGGAATCGTCGTCGTAATCGCCGTAGTCATCATAGTCGTCGCTATAGTCGTCGTCATTAAATCCGTACCGCAGACAGTTCGGACACTCGGCTGTCCAAATCCGCTTTTGTGCGTTGTAAACTTCAACCTCGCCGTCGCGCTCCCGCGATTTAAACGTCATTCCGCAAGCTTTGCAGTGCACCATGTTTCCTTGGGCTCCTTTAACATTCATGACCGATGTATCAATTGTTATGATAAGATATTTATAGCAGTTTTTTTTAAAAAGTCAAGCCTTTTTTTGCAGCGTGAAAGTGACCTTTTCAAGAGGCAAAAAAGTCAGGGTTACGGGGTAAAAAAGAAAGTGAAAGACCTGCGTTTTTTGCCGGCAAAGGGTGTATAGCCTTTCGCAAATTCTGGTTATAGTGTTATAATAACCATAAGTACTTCTTGGCACATCAGGACGGAGACAAAAGACGCCGAGAGGCCTTTCCGCCGAAACGGGAATTATGCATTGACATTTAATCAAAAACGTTTAAAATGACCTCATTGGAATGACGCGAAGACGATAACGCAAAGCAGGATCGGGTGCGATGAATAAAGGGAAAAACAATTTCAATATGGCGCCGGGAACGATGCGGTACCGCGGAGTGCATGTCGGAGAAGCGGCATTGGAGATGATCGCTTATGACGGTGCACATGCGGAACGCACCGCGCTTTCCAGCCTGCCCGAAACACGGGATTTCGAAGGTGTTACATGGATCAATGTGGCTGGGTTAGCCGACGAATTGGTGATTGGTCAGATCGGGGAGATGTACGGTATTCACCGGATCGACCTCGAGGACATGGTTAATATTTCACAGCGCAGCAAGATCGATCAGCGCGATGATTACCTGTTTTCGGTATTGAAAATGGCGTATCTTTCGGGGGACGCTGTGGTGCATGAACATATTTCGATTCTGGTGGTCGGCCAGACGCTGATTACACTGCAGGAAACCCCTGAGGATGTTTTCGATCCGGTACGCCGCCGCATTCTGGATAACATCGGGCAGATTCGTAAACAAAAGGTCGATTATCTTTACTACAGCCTTATCGACTGCATCATTGACCAGTACTTTGAGATTATGGGCTTTGTGGAAACCCGATTTTCCGAAGTGGAATCGCTGATCTTTGAAGGCGAGGAGAGTGCGATGGAAAAAGCCTATGCCCTGCAAAAAGACTTGATTTACTTAAAAAACGATATTTTCCCGATGCAGGATGCGCTGGACCGGCTGATTAAAAAGGAATCGATGTATATTTCGGGATTCGTGCTGACCTACTTTGCCGATGTACTGCACAATACATTGCAGGCGATTGATGATATCAATACCTATCGGGAGATGACCAAAAGCCTGTACGAGATGCAGGTGACCAAAACCAGCAATGAGATGAATAAGGTGATGATGACCCTGACCATCTTTTCGGCCATTTTTATCCCGCTGTCGTTCTTGACCGGCGTTTACGGGATGAACTTTCGGGTGCTGCCGGGCAGCGCTTCACCGAACGCGTTTTATATTTTCGGCGGGGTATGTGTTTTGCTGGTTGGGCTGATGCTGATTTTTTTCAAGCGAAAGAAGTGGTTTTAGCCGCTTAATCGATGATAGATAAGAGGAGTGACCATGGATTTACTGATTATTACCGTGATATTCGTCATGCTTTGGGTGATTATCGAAGTGCTCTCGGTGGTGTTTAAGCTCACCGGCCTTGAGATGAGCAAAGCGCGTTTTCAGGTGATCTCACTGATTACACACACCGGGTTTACCACCCGCGAGTCCGAACTGATCTTGCAGCATCCTACACGGCGGGCGATTGCGAGCTCGCTGATGTTTATCAGCTATATCGCGCAGATCACGCTGATTTCGGTGTTTCTGCATTTGCTGACGCAGAACCGCCAGCGTCTGGAGATTATCGCTGTGGTTCTGGTGGTGGTGGTGGCGTTTATCTTCTTTACCACACACAGCCGCAAGGTCTCATCCGGGTTTAACCGCTTGATCGAAAAACTCTTAAAGCGGCGGGTACAGCGGGATATGGAAACGCAGTCATTTGGTCAGGTTTTAAAGATCGGTGCGGAATACGGCGTATACGAAATTCTGGTGGACGGCACCAGCGCTATCGCGGGCAAAACGCTGGCCGAGGCCAAGCTGACCCGAGATTATATTCAGGTTTTGCAGGTGGATCACGGTTCGGGCATCACCGAGTTTCCGAAGTCCACTTTGGTCATCGAAGCGGGAGACAAGCTGATCGTCTACGGCAAGACCGAATCGATCATCAAACGTGCGGTTCGGAGCGGTGAACAGACGAAAGAAAACGAAGAACAGGCGACAAGTAATCGCTAAAAAATATTTATTTAGGCAGGATAACGAAAAAAGACATGAACAGCGGTGAAATTTTGGGTCGATGGACCACAAGCAAATCGGAAGAACTTTACAACATCAAAAACTGGAGCGGCGGATATTTTTCGGTCTCGGATGACGGTAATATGATGGTCAATCCCGCGCCCGGGAAAGACGAGCATGCGGTGAAACTGATCGATATTATCAGCGGTGTGGCGGAGCGGGGACTGGATGTGCCCGTCCTGTTGCGTTTCGAGAATATTCTGGACGCGCAGATTGCGCTCTTGAACAAAACATTTTCGGAAGCCATGCGAAAGCTGGGCTACACAGGAAAATACCGGGGCGTCTATCCGGTCAAGGTCAACCAGCAGCAGCAGGTGCTGGAGGAAGTGGCCAGGTTCGGACAAAAGTATCATCACGGCTTTGAGGTGGGCAGCAAGGCCGAGCTGATCGCCGCGCTGGCCGAAATCAACGATAAGGAATCGTGTTTGATCTGCAACGGTTACAAGGATGAGGAATTCATTGACCTTGGGCTGTACGCCAACAAGATGGGCTTTCAGTGTTTTTTTGTCATCGAAATGCCGGGTGAGCTTAAGATCATTATGGATCGGGCGAACAAGATGAAGGTGAAACCGAACATCGGCATCCGTATCAAGCTGTCGTCGGTGGCGGGCGGCCATTGGGCCGAATCCAGCGGCGACCGGAGCATCTTTGGATTGAATATTACGCAAGTGACCGAAGTGATCGACCAGCTGAAAGAAGGCGGGATGCTGGACGCTTTAAAGCTTCTGCATTTCCATATCGGCTCGCAGGTGCCGAACATTCGGGATATTCGGGCCGCGATCTTTGAGGCTTCGCGTATTTATGCCGAACTTGTCAAGGAAGGTGCGCCTATGGGGTATCTGGATATCGGCGGAGGGCTTGCCGTGGACTATGACGGCTCGCACACCAATTATGGCTCCAGCCGCAACTACTCGGTGGATGAGTACTGTACAGATATTGTGGAGGCTGTGATGTCCACTCTGGACGAAAACGACGTGCCCCATCCGATTATCGTCACCGAATCGGGCCGTTGGGTGGTCGCCTACTATTCTGTGTTGATTTTTAATGTGCTGGACACCATGCGATTTGAATCCTATGCCATCCCCGAAAGCTTGCCTGAGGACACTTTTGAGGCGATCGCGAATTTATTTGAAGCCAATAAAACCGTCGGGCCTAAGCACGTGCAGGAATGCTATAATGATGCGCTCTATTACCGGGATCAGATTCGGGCGGCGTTTAAACACGGCCAGATCGGGCTTCGGGATCTATCGTTAGCGGAAAAATTGTTTTGGAACACCATCAATAAAATTGCGGAGATCAAAAAACGTTTACGGGTCACGCCGGGTGAGCTGGAGATGATTGAGCGGGCGGTGAATGATATTTATTATTGTAACTTTTCGCTGTTCCAATCCATCCCCGACAGCTGGGCCATCGATCATCTGTTTCCCATCGTGCCAATCCAAAGGCTGGATACCTGCCCCAACCGCAATGCGGTGATTGCGGACATCACCTGCGACTGCGACGGCAAGATTGACCAGTTTATTGACCTGCATGACATCCGGCGCTCCCTGCCCATCCATGAGATTGCGGATGGGGAGGATTACTATGTCGGAGTATTTCTGGTGGGTGCCTATCAGGAAACGCTGGGCGATCTGCATAACCTCTTTGGGGACACCAACGTGGTCAGCGTGAAGATTACCGAGAACGGTGATTTTGATCTGACTCGTGAGACTCACGGCGATACGGTGGCCGATGTGCTTTCCTATGTGGAATTCAGCCCGGCCGAGTTGATTCGAAAATTCCGAGAAGCCGCCGAACAGGCGGTGAAGGAAGGCCGGATTTCGCCGGCAGAACGGCGGGAGATTATGCAGTCCTACCAAAATGGTTTAAACGGCTACACCTATTATGAGAAATGAGGAACAGCCTTTGAGTAATAATCAGGACAGCAACGAACAAAGCCTGTTTGCCTGCGATTATGATGCAAGCGATATTGTGATTCTTGGCGCGCCGTTTGACGGCACAGTCAGTTATCGCCCGGGTACGCGTTTTGGGCCGCAGGCCATCCGGCAGGAGCTGTACGGCCTTGAAAGCTACAGCCCCTATCTGGATCGGGATTTAGACGGTATGCGGATTGGCGATATCGGGGATGCGCAAATCCCTTTGGGCAATACGGCGGGGGCATTGGCGGCTATCGGTAAAAAAGCCGAAAAAGCGCTTTTGGACGGCAAACGTGTGGTGACGTTGGGCGGTGAGCACCTGGTCAGCCTGCCGGTGCTGGTGGCTTATGCCAAACAGTATCCGGATCTGATCGTCATACAATTGGATGCGCATGCGGACCTGCGAGAGGATTTTTGCGGTGAAAAGCTGTCGCACGCATGCGTTTTAAGAAGAGTGCACGGCTTTTTGGGAGATGGACGCATCTATCAGTTTGGCATCCGCTCTGGCACCAAATCCGAGTTTGATTTTGCCAAGGCGCATACCCAAATGCATCCGTTTAGTCTGGATGGAATCGCCGACGCAGTTACGGAAATCGGAAACAAACCGGTATACCTCACCATCGATCTGGATGTGCTTGACCCTTCCGTCTTCTCAGGCACGGGTACACCCGAACCGGGTGGAATCACATTCCTGGATTTACAGAAAGGCTTGGCCGAAATGGCGGGCTTAAACATCGTGGGGGCGGATGTGGTGGAACTTTCACCGCATTACGATGCCAGCGGTGTTTCCACGGCTGCGGCCTGCAAAGTACTGCGTGAAACCCTGCTGATTATGGCAGACGAATCGATAAAAACCGAATAAACGTTGAATATAGGAGGAAATAAATTGGGCAAAGTTTTGATAATCGGCGCGGGCGGCGTTGCAAACGTGGTGGCGCATAAATGCGCGCAGAACGACGCGGTATTTACGGAAATATGCATCGCCAGTCGAACAAAAAGCAAATGCGACGCGATTAAAGATTCAATCAAGAATAGTCAATCTGTGATTACAACGGCGCAGGTGGATGCGGACGCGGCGGAAAACGTGGTGAAACTCATCCGTGAATTTGAGCCGAAGGTGGTCATCAATGTGGCATTACCGTATCAAGATTTAAGCATCATGGATGCCTGCCTCGAGACAGGGGTGCATTATGTGGATACCGCGAACTACGAGCCGCCGGATGTGCCCAAGTTTGAGTATAAATGGCAGTGGGCATACCGAGAGAAATTTGAGAAGGCGGGGTTAACCGCATTGCTTGGCAGCGGATTCGATCCCGGCGTGACCGGTGTGTTTTCCGCATACGCGCAAAAGCACTATTTTGATACGATCGAAACCATCGATATTCTGGATGCCAACGGCGGCGACCACGGATATCCCTTTGCCACCAACTTTAACCCCGAAATCAATATCCGTGAAATTACAGCCAACGGCCGTTACTTTAAGGACGGAAAGTGGATAGAGACAAATCCGCTGGAGATCAAGCGCACCTATGACTTCGATCAGATCGGTGAAAAGGACATGTATCTTCTATATCATGAAGAACTGGAATCGTTGGCTCAGAACATCCGCGGTATCAGACAGATTCGCTTCTGGATGACATTTTCGCAGAATTACATCACGCACCTGACCGTGCTGGAAAACGTGGGGATGACGTCGATCGAACCGATTGAATTTGAAGGAAAGATGATTCAGCCTTTGCAGTTCTTAAAAGCAGTTTTGCCGGATCCGGCTTCCTTAGGCCCGCGTACCAAGGGCAGGACCAATATTGGCTGTATCTTCCGGGGCAAAAAGGACGGCGAAAATAAAACCTATTATGTCTATAATGTCTGCGATCATCAGGAAGCTTTCGCAGAAGTGGGCTCTCAGGCGATTTCCTACACCACCGGCGTGCCCGCTATGATCGGCGCCAAGCTCATCATGACCGATGTCTGGAATATGCCGGGCGTGCACAATATTGAAGAGTTTGACCCCGACCCGTTTATGGCCGAGTTGAACTCGCAAGGCCTGCCGTGGCATGAGGATTTTAACCCGACTTTGGTGAGCGAGGCGTGATGAAGCAGTCGGATATTAAAAACCTGAAAACGCCCTGTTATGTGCTGGACAAGCGTTTATTGATCGAAAACTTAAAGATACTCGACCGGGTTCAGAAGGAAGCGGGATGCAAAATTCTGATGGCGCTGAAAGGTTTTTCGGCGTTTTCGCTTTTTCCGACGGCGGGGGAGTATCTCGCCGGCATCACGGCCAGCTCATTGTTTGAAGCGCGACTGGGTTTTGAAGAGATGGGCAAGGAGGTGCATGTCTATGCGCCCGCCTATCGGGATGACGAATTTGATGAGCTGATGGGCTATGCCGATCATATTGTGTTCAATTCGTTTGCGCAGGCCGACCGTTTTCGCGCTAAACTGGCGGAGCACCCGAAGAAAATTGAAATCGGTATCCGAATCAACCCCGAATACTCGGAGGTGGATGTGCCGCTTTACGACCCTTGTGCGCCCAACTCGCGCCTGGGGACGCTGGCAGATAATTTTGATTTCTCTCGAATTGGTGAGCTGGATGGCCTGCATTTTCATGCACTGTGCGAGCAGAACGCGGATACTTTATTGCATGTCGTGGAGGCAGTGAAAAAGCGCTTTGGACCGCTGCTTTCGCTAGTCAAGTGGATCAATTTCGGCGGCGGACACCATATCACACGGGCCGACTATGACGTGGATCTGCTGATTCAAATTATCAGGGACTTCAAGGACGAATTTGGGGTGGAAGTCTATCTGGAGCCGGGTGAGGCAGTGATACTTAACGCAGGATATTTGGTCGCCAGTGTTTTGGATACTCAGTCGAATACGGTGGATAACGCCATACTGGATACATCGGCGGCCTGCCATATGCCGGATGTTCTGGAGATGCCCTATCGGCCTGAGATAATCGGCGCGGGCAAGGCCGGAGAAAAAACGCACACATACCGTTTGGGCGGGCTGACCTGTCTGGCGGGGGATGTGATCGGCGATTATTCGTTCGATGAACCGCTGAAAGTCGGGGATAAGCTGATTTTCTGCGACATGGGACACTACACCATGGTGAAAAATAATACTTTTAACGGGGTTGGTCTGCCGGATATCGCGATTCTGGATGACGACGGCATCCGTATCGTGCGGGCTTTCGGGTACGAGGACTATAAAAACCGGCTTTCATGAAAATAACGGAAATATAAAATCGCTTTCCAATTTGGGAAGCGATTTTTTGGCTGCTTTATAAAATAGTGCCTGTTCGATTACTCGAATGTCAGTTGGTTGATATCACCAACCACCAGCGTCAGGGTCAGTTTTTCACCACTGCGCCATACGTCCAGCGTGATGCTGTCGCCAACTTTGAAGTCGCCCATCATCACCGGCAGATTGGCCGCATCACTGACTTCTTCGTCGTTGACGCCGACAATTACATCGTCAGTCTGCACACCCGCCTTGGCAGCAGGGCCGTCTGGAACCACCGATTTTACCAGCGCGCCAGCCGGCACACCCAGCATCTTCGCTTCTTCTTCGGTCAACGCCTGGTACTGGATACCGATGCCGGGACGAACAACCGTGCCGGTGGTCATCAGCTGCCTTGCGACGTCCATGGCGCGATTGATCGGGATGGCAAACCCGATACCCTCTGACGAGATCGCAATGCCGCTTTCATCAAAACCAGCAAGTGTGGATTTCAACGCATTCACGCCGATCACTTCGCCGTTCACATTTAAAAGCGGACCGCCGCTGTTGCCGGGGTTGATCGCTGCATCGGTCTGTAAGTATCGGTTGCTCTGTACAATGCGGTTGACCGCGCTGATATACCCCACGGTGACCGAACCGCTTAAGTCCTCTCCCAAAGGATTTCCGATGGCAATCGCCATCTCACCGACCTGTACCGAATCCGAATCGCCGATCGGCATCACGGTGAGCCCGTCGGCTTCGACCTTTAAAACGGCGATGTCGTTGTAGCTGTCGCTGCCGATGACGGTTGCCGGATACTCGGTACCATTGTTCATCACCACGGTCAGTGTATCCGCGTCTTTAATGACATGATGATTGGTCAGGATATATCCGTCTTCGGAATAAACAAAGCCTGAGCCGTACGCGATATCGGTGGATTGAGTATCCTGACCCTGGCCAAACGTTGAAGGTGCGGCCATGGTGGTGCTGGCTTTCACGCCCACCACGCTGTCGCTCAATGTGGCGGCGATATGCACCACCGGGTTTTCATAATTGCCCGAAGGCACGGCCGCTTCGGTTTGGGCCTCTGCGGCGGAACTGTCAGCGGTTTGGGTTGATAGAACCCTGCTGGTCTCTGCGTCTGCCGGGCCTAACACATAAACCCCGAGCACCAGCCCCACCATCAGGAACATGACCGCGACGCTGAGTATTGCCACGGCCAAAGCACCTTTATGTGTCCTTGTTTGTTGTCTGTCTGTATCAATGTGATCGTCCATTTTTTCCTCCTTACAATGATGACTGACTATTCATTTAAAAAAATAATATTTTAACGATTTTTCCTTCTATTATGATTTTAGTGACCTGAAAATACAACGTCAACCGAATTGGATTTATTTCACAGTTATTTAATCGCGTATTCATAGATTTTTCAGCTATACGTATTTTTATCGGATAATCAATGAACAAAATATGACGGGAATTTTTGGCTGAAGAGCTCAAAGTCATGGAGAAGTAAAACGATGTTAGCAGGAAACGAAGCGCTATAGAATAGCCCGCCAGGCATCAAGCTTGTTTTCAAAGGCAACCGCATGTGCGGGGCTGGTGGACGGCAGACGAAAATAAGCACGATCAACATCGAATCCAACCTTTTTCTGATAGGTAGTATAGGCTTTTTCTCCATTGAAGTAAACGCGTGTGATACAGGGGTAAGCGCGGAAAAGGGATGCAAAATCGTTGGGGAAAGCGTCTTTAATGCGGCTGTCCAAAGATCCTTCGCGCCGGCAGGAGCCGATGACGTCCCAAAGCGCAATATGGTGGGAAAGCAAAAACAGGCGCTTTTCATCATAATCATCGGTCAGAGGTTCATGATACAGTGCAAAAAGGATACGCCAGAAGATGTTGTGCGGATAGCCGTAGTATTCCTGCTTTTCTAAAGAAGCAACACCGGGTATGGACCCCAGAATTAATCGGGTACAAGTGGCGTTGATGATGGGCGGGAAAGAATGAATCTTAGTAAGGCTGTTATGCATGGCGATTTCAGCTGATATACTGGTCGTCAAACAGCTCGGCCAGTTCCGATTTTCGGTTTTTCACCGACATATTGAACATCAGCATCGCGATAAAATATGCCAGCAGCAGGGTTAGAGGCGGAAGGAGATCGAAAGGATGGAAGTGCCCGGAATGCAGTGCATGGCGTATGCAGAAAAATGACAATGCGGCAAAGCAGCCTAAGAACATCCCGTTGAATAAAATATCATTGATGTTCCAAAGAAATTTCAGTTCAAGCTTCGTGTATTTGCCGTTATCCAAAAAACGCCCTTTTATGCGTAGTGTAGCATGGGGCGAATGGGGCATACGGGGGGATATGGAAAAGCCGTCCTCGTCGAGCGTTCCAACAAAGGGCTTTGTTCTTGGCCCTTCCATCTGATTTTTATCCTTAACGGAATATATATTTGCATGCAAAATCCGCATTACGTCGCCTCTGGTTCGATTGGTTTGGATAATGCTTTTTTTATATGGAATAAACCGCATCAAATGCAACCCCCTTAAAAAGCTTCCATAAAATATAGTTTTATATTGGTATCAAATCATTTGTTCTACTTGTGATTTTGTAATTAAGATTGAGCCGGCACCTCGCAGGAGAGGTGATTTATATATAATGCATTTAAACGTAAATTAAACATCATTTAAGTGAAATACAAAAAATAACTATAAATGCAAAAAAATAAATATTTGATGTTGTTCCATATATGTACCGCCATAAGCCGATGGATAAATGCGCATTGACCCTGGTTTTTGAGATTGTTATAATAGCCTTACACTGGAAAAGGAATGAGAAAAAAGATGAACAAGAAAATATCGGTGGTCATTCCGGCCTATTTTGAAGAGCTGGTGATTGAAGCCTGTTACAATCGCTTGACTGCGGCACTGGAGAATTTTGATTTTGAGCTGATTTTTGTGGATGACGGCTCTAAGGACAACACGCTGATCATCCTAAAAGCGCTGGCCGTGAAAGACGCTCGTGTGAAAGTCATCTCTTTTTCCAAAAACTTCGGGCACCAATCTGCGGTGACAGCGGGACTCCACTTTGCCAAAGGCGATGCGGTAGTCATCATCGATGCGGATCTTCAGGACCCGCCCGAACTGATACCGGATATGATTGCGCTGTGGCAGGACGGCAACGACGTGGTTTACGCTAAACGCAAAAAAAGAAAAGGTGAATCGCTGTTTAAGCGCATCAGCGCCAAGGTTTTCTATCGGCTTTTGCATGTGTTTTCGGATACCCATATTCCTGAGGATACCGGTGATTTTCGTTTGATGGACCGGAAAGTGGTGGACGCTTTCAACGCCATGGGGGAGCACAACCGCTTTATCCGCGGTATGGTCGCCTGGCTTGGGTATAAACAGGTACCGCTGGAGTACGTGCGCGAAAAGCGTTATGCGGGCAAAACCAAGTATACGCTGAAAAAGATGATGTCCCTTTCCTACAACGCCATCTTTTCATTCTCGGTGACGCCGATCAAGTTTATCAAGTCGTTGGGGCTGATGACGCTTCTGTTTGCTTTTGGGGTCATCGTGTATGTGTTGGTGTCCAAGGGCACGGGCAATGCGATTCCCGGATGGTCTTCTCTGATGATCGTGACCACGGTTTTGATGGGGGTTCAGCTGTTTTCCATGGGTATTTTAGGCGAATATATTGCAAGAACCTATGAGGAAGCAAGAAAGCGTCCGATATATTTGATCGACGAAAAAATCAACATAGAGGAAAACAGATAGATGAAGGAAAAAAAAGCGGGGGCGAACAAAGCCGTCAAAATCATATGCATCGCGATCAGTATCATCATGCTCATCTCCATACTGCCGGCTTTTGCGCTGACCCAGCTGACTTTTCCCGCACCGGGTGATGATTATTTTTCAGTGACTGGGCTCAGCCGAGGATTGGCCGAGAACGGCGCTGTCGCTTACCTCACCGAACCAATCCGCTATGCGGCAAAGCGGTATATGGACTGGCAGGGCAGTTTTGTTTCGGTCTGGCTGTTTGGCTTAAACCCAATGGTTTTTTCCATCACCGGCTATCGGCTGGCGATGCTTGTTTTCAATCTGTTTTTTGTGTTTGCCGTCTATTTCTTTTGTTTCACTTTTTTGGGCCGATACTACCGCCAGGAGGGATATCTGTCATTTACGGCAGGGACGGTGCTTTTGTTTGCTTTCTATCACTGCCTGCCGTTTACCAACTTGTATGAGGTGTGCTTTTGGTATACCGGAGCGGTGTTCTACTTTTTTACGCTGTCCGGCTTTCTGGTTTTCGCCGCGCTGTTGTATCGGCTGAAAACCCGCGTGTTTGAGGGTAAAAAAACAGGCGTGCTGATGGCACTGTTGATTGCGGGAGCGCTTTTCTTAGGCTCCAACAATCTGGCCGCGTCGGTCAGCGCATGGTCGGGGATGACGATCCTGATGTTTTTGGCACTGCTTAAAAAACACCCGATGCGTGGGAAACTTGCTGTGCTGTATGCGGTGATGACCGCGGCGCTGGTCACAAACGCGCTGGCGCCCGGGTATTTGGTGCGCTATCAGGACGCGATTCACCAAAACGTGTCGCAAGCAGCGAACACAAACGTGTGGCAGGTGCTGGCGTTGTCCTTTAAGCTGGGCACAGTGGATTTGCGCGGCTTTGCCACCATTGCCCCGACGGTGGGTGTGCTGATGCTGACAGGCCCTGTGATGTTTAAGCGGTTCCGGCGAAACTCCGTTTCTGCGAGCAATCCCTTGCTCTTGGCCGCGGCGACCTATCTGGTGTTTGTCGCGCAATATGCGCCGTTTTTGTATGCCCTTGGCAACTTGCAATACGGGCGAATCATCGCCTATCGGTTTTTTACCGCGCAAGTGCTGTACACGGTTAATCTGGTCAATCTGATCGCGTTTGCCGCCGAGAAGGCGCGGCTGAAAACAGGGCTTAAAAAAGTACTGGCTAGTGTACTGATAGCCGGCGGGTTGTTGCTGACGGTGCACAGTTTGGACGTGCGCGTGCTGCCCAAATCGCACATCAAGAACATCATAGAATGCTACCGCGACGGCAGCATGATGACCTTTGTGGCCGAAAAGAATACGCGCATTGCGATGTTGGAAGATACCAGCATCACCGATGTGGTGTTTGAACCCATGACCAAAACTGCGGTATGCTTTGGGTTTGACTATACGTCTGAAAACAAGAATGATTTGATTAACACTAATTTGGCCGAGTATTACGGCAAAAACTCGGTAGTTGTCAAAGGAACAGAAGAATAGCAGGTTAAAAGAAATCGGGAGAAAAGCAAGATGATTAGACAGTTAACAGCGGCGGATACGAAAATCACGTTGGATTTTGCCAACACCAGTCCGGCCATCCATACGTTTTTAATCGGTGATATTGAGAATTACGGCATTGAAAACGAGGATATGACGCTGTGGGGACAGTTTGAGGGCAATGCGCTGGTTGGGGTGCTCTTACGATACTTTAAATTTTTCATGGTCTACTATCTTTCTGACGATACGGATATAGGGCCTTTTGTTGAGACGTTGAAAAATTATGACGGTGAAATTCTTTCCATCAGCGGTAAAAACACGGTGATTGAAAAGTTTATGCCGTATTTTGCTTGCTTAAAAGTTGAAAAAACACAGTTCTGCGAACTGAAAAGCTGTGTGGAAGCGGTTGAAGACGAAGCGGTTCGTCTTGCCGGACTGGATGACGTGGATCAGTTATTTAATCTGTTGTCCGGCATTGAGGAATTCTCACCGCCGCTGAAAGAGACGCTGACCAAAACGCTGGAGACGGGTTCGGGACGCATCTATATGTTGGCCGATGAAACAGGGAAAGTAATCTCGATCGCCCAGACCACGGCGGAGAACAGCGCTTCGGCGATGATTATCGGCGTCTGTACAAAGGCTGAACACCGCAAAAAAGGCTATATGCGACGGGTGATGACCCGGCTCTGCGCCGATCTGCAAAGCGAAGGCAAAGCGCTCAGCCTCTTTTATTCCAATAAGGCCGCGGGCAAGATATACCATAGCATGGGGTTTGAAACCACGGGCGAATGGACGATGATGAAGTTTGCTTAAAAAAGCATTTCTGCTGGCGGGCTTTTACGTTGACTTATGTTCGCGTGCAAACTATAATGAAGTGTAAAAAAAGTGAATACCGAAAGATGAATGCGGGAGACAGTTCTTTTTTAAAAAAACAAAAAGAACGGCCGAAGGAGCAAAGGGTGCGCCAAACTCTCAGGCAAAAGGACCGCATTTTGACGGATCTCTGGATAACTATATTTTTTATATAGGCCGAAGGGGCAACCGCGTGGAACAGAGCGGGAATCTCTCAGGTGGAAAACGGACAGAGGCACCAGACAAACGCTGCTGGAAACGATTTTGTTTCGGCGCGATTGTCGGGGTGCTTTTTTGTTTATATTAATCTTAAAGACAGAGGTGAACAGGGATGAAGAAAACCGCGCTGTATGATGCACATATTCGGCTGGGTGCCAAAATGGTGGAATTCGCGGGCTATGCGATGCCGATTCAGTATCAGGGCATTCGGCATGAGCACGAGATGGTGAGAGAAAAAGCGGGACTATTTGACGTGTCCCATATGGGCGAAATCGCCGTAATCGGCGAGGGCGCCTTATCTTTTGTCCAGCGTATTTTCACCAATGATTTTTCGGACATGCGGGCGGGCGACGTACGTTACAGCCCCATGTGCTATGAGGACGGCGGAACTGTGGATGATGTATTGATCTACAGACGTAGTGAAGCCGATTTTCTTTTGGTGGTTAACGCAGCGAATAAGGATAAGGACTTTGCGTGGATGAAGCAAAACAATGTTTGGGATGTCCGCTTGGAGGACCAAAGCGACGATACCGCGCTGATCGCCCTGCAGGGGCCCAAGGCCGAAGCGATTGCTGAAAAGTGTTTTAAGGCATTACCACAAATCTACTACAGTTTTATCGAAACTTATCTATCGGACGGAGCAGATGCTTTGATTTCGCGTACGGGCTATACCGGCGAGGACGGGTTTGAGATTTTCTGCGAAACCGAACACGCCCCAGCACTGTGGGAAACTTTGCTAGAGGTCGGCGGGGAGGATATTGCGCCCTGCGGGCTGGGTGCGCGGGATACCTTAAGGCTGGAGTGCGCGATGCCGCTGTATGGGCAGGAGATGGACCAAAGCGTCTCGCCTATCGAAGCCGGACTTTCCCGATTTGTCAAGTTGGAAAAGACTGATGCTTTTATCGGGCAGGAAACTTTGGTTTCACAGAAGCAAAGCGGAGAATACCGAAGACGCGCGGGGTTGGTTTTGACGGATAAAGGCATTGCACGCCAGCACGATAGTGTGTGGCTGGACGGCAGGCGCATCGGTGAAGTGACTTCGGGTACCAAATCGATTACGCTGGATGCTTCCATTGCGCTGGCGTTGGTCAATGCACCGCTGACGGTGGATACTGAGGTGGAAGTGGAAGTGCGGGGCAAACGATTAAAAGCAAAAACGGTCAAACTGCCGTTCTATCGGCGAGAAAAATAACGAAAGCAGGGGATAGAAAAATGAATGTACCGAATGAATTAAAGTATACCAAAGAGCACGAATGGGTCAAGGACTTGGGCGACGGCACCTACCTTGTCGGCATCACCGATTATGCACAAAGTGAGATTGGCGATGTTTCCTACGTGGAACTGCCCGGCGCGGGCGATAGTTTTTCGGCGGGTGATGTGTTGTGTACGGTGGAGTCGTTTAAAGCGGCCAGCGAAATCTACGCGCCGTTTGATCTCACTGTGATTTCGGTCAACGAATCGCTGGAGGATGCGCCCGAAGCGATCAACGCGGATGCGTACAAGGCCTTTTTAGTGAAAGTGTCGTCCGAAGGCGAAGGCGATCTGCTTTCGGCGGAGGAATATAAAACAATGGTCGAAGGGGAATAACGATGGCTGACTATATTCCGAGCACCGGCTCGGAGCAAAGCGAGATGCTGAAAACGCTGGGGCTGAACAGCACCGATGAACTGTTTTCACATCTGCCAAAAGCGGTCCGGTTGAACCGACCGCTGAATCTGCCGGAAGGCAAAAGCGAGCTGGAAACCCAGCGCGCCATAGCAGGACTGGGGCAAAAAAACAGGCTTTACGAGACCTGCTTTTTAGGTGCGGGCGCTTATCGGCATTTTATCCCGGCCGTGGTCAAGCAGATCGCGTCGCGCGCCGAATTTGTCACCGGATATACGCCCTATCAGGCCGAAATCAGCCAGGGCGTTTTACAATCCATCTTTGAGTACCAGACTATGATGTGCGCGTTGACCGGACTGGACGTATCCAACGCTTCGGTGTATGATGGCGCGACGGCGTTGGCCGAAGGTGTGATGATGTGTGTCAGCGACAAGAAGAACACCGTGCTGGTCAGCGAGGCGGTCAACCCCGAATATATGAATGTGTTGAGGACATGGTGCACATACTGCGAAGTGAGTCTTAAAACCATACCTATGGAAGGATACGTTACAAAGATATCGGAATTGGGTGAAATGATTTCGGATGATGTGGGCGCAGTGGTGCTGCAATCACCCAACTTTTTCGGCAGTTTTGAGGATATGGAAACAGCATCCGACATCACCCACCAAAAAGGCGCGCTATTTGTTGCATCGGTCAACCCGATCGCCTTGGCGGTATCGGCGTGCCCGGGCGATTACGGTGCGGATGTGGCGGTGGGTGAAGGCCAGCCGCTGGGCAACGCACTGGGCAACGGCGGCCCCTACCTCGGATTTATGACGGCTACAAAAAAGCTGATGCGAAAACTGCCGGGCAGGATTGTGGGTCAAACGCTGGACAATCAAGGCCGGCGCGCATTTGTGCTGACCTTGCAGGCCAGAGAGCAGCATATCCGGAGGGAAAAGGCATCGTCCAACATCTGCTCCAATCAGGCATTAAACGCGTTGACCGCGGCGGCCTATCTATCGGCGATGGGCCCGAAGGGCCTCGCTGAAACGGCGGAAGCCTGCATGGCGGCGGCGTATATGCTGCGCGGTAAGATGGCGAAAGTGAAGGGCGTGACCGCTTTCGATCAGGAGTTCTTCCATGAGTTTGTGGTGAAAATCGACGCGGAACCCATCGTGCTGGAAAAGGCTTTGAGTGAGAACGGCATTTTGGGCGGATATGCACTGGGTGAGAGCCGCTATATCTATTGTGCTACCGAGATGATTCAAGAGGAAGAAATGGATAAACTCTGCCGCGTGCTAACGGAGGTGACAAAATGAGCGAACTGATCTTTGAAAAATCGGTATCGGGACGCCGTGCGGTACGCATGTCGAAAATCGCGGCATATCCTCTGGACGAAAAGCATAAGCGAAAAGCGCCGCTGGATTTGCCCGAAGCGGCCGAGGTGGATGTGGTGCGCCACTATATGGACCTCTCCCGAAAAGCACACGGAGTGAGCAACGGATTTTATCCTTTGGGGTCCTGCACCATGAAATACAATCCCGCTCTGCATGAGGAAATCTGCGGCGATGCAAATTTTGCGGATATCCATCCGCTGCAAAGTGAACAAAGCAGGCAGGGCAGCCTTTTTGTGATGTATGGGTTAAAGCAGGCGCTCTGCGAGATTACGGGCATGGCGGATATGACCCTGCAACCCGCAGCGGGTGCACATGGCGAGCTGACCGCGCTGATGATGATTAAAGCGTTTCATCGGGATAATGGGGAAAGCAACCGCCATATTGTTTTGGTACCCGATTCGGCGCACGGGACCAATCCGGCTTCGGCAGCCATGCTGAACTATGACGTTCAGGAAGTACCGAGCGACGCAGACGGCATGGTGGATGTGGAAGCACTGAGAAAAATGGCGACGAATGAGGTGGCGGCACTGATGCTGACCAACCCGAATACTTTAGGCATTTTCGAGAATAATATTGTGGAAATCGCCGAAATCATCCATGGTGTCGGCGGCAAGCTGTATTACGACGGCGCCAACATGAACGCCATTCTGGGCATCGTCCGGCCGGGCGATATGGGGTTTGATGTGATGCACTTAAATCTGCACAAAACCTTTTCTACGCCGCACGGCGGCGGAGGGCCGGGCAGCGGTCCGGTGGGATGCTCGGCGGAGATGGCAAAATATTTGCCGAATCCGCAGGTGGTGAAGACCGACAATGGCTATCATCTGAAAGACATGCCAAACAGTATCGGGAAAGTAAAGAGCTTTTATGGCAATTTTATGATTGACCTGAAAGCTTATGCGTATATTCTGAGTCTGGGTGCGGAAGGGCTGAAAAACACTTCGGTTGGTGCGGTCTTAAACGCCAACTATATGAAGCAAAAGTTAAAGGACGCCTACGCGATGAGTCATGCAGGGCTTTGCATGCATGAGTTTGTGATGAGCGCTAAGAACATCAAGGAGAAAACCGGCATCACGGCGTTCGACATTGCAAAAGGCATCTTGGATTACGGTATCCATCCGCCCACCGTTTATTTTCCGCTGATTGTGCCCGAAGCGTTGATGGTTGAACCGACCGAAACAGAAAACCGCGAGACACTGGACAGGGCGTGTGATATTCTGCTTGAAATGGCGCGTTTGGCCGAAACCGAACCGGAGCGGCTGAAACAGGCGCCTACCACCCTTTCAGTGGGGCGTGTGGACGAAACGTTGGCGGCCAGAAAACCCATCCTGCGATATGAGAAACCTGAGGCATAATGGGCTATAAAAGTTGATTTGTTTTAAGACGGCCGCTGTGTTATATTGTTTGGCATAGAGTACAGTATGGCTGAAACGAAGCTGGTTTGATGATGCCAGTCGGCCGAAAGAAGCAGAACCAGCCCTTCTTTGTATTATGGTTTAATGCGGAGGGTGAATGATGAAACGAAAGGAATCGTTTTCATGTACTATTCTGTTTTTGAAACAACCCTTTGTAAAATGACCATTGTCGGCGACGAAACCGGCATCACACAGCTGCATATGGACTGCGGCGAGGACCAGCCAAGGGAATTTGAAATTGACCCGGGTTGGGAGAGGAACACCAGCTTTTTCCGCGAGGAGATTCAGCAGATACTGGATTATCTTGATGGCCAGCGCACGTCGTTTGATATCGTGGCCAATCCAAAGGGCACGGCGTTTCAGCATCAGGTTTGGGAAGCTTTGGTTGAGATCCCTTATGGTGAGACGATGAGCTACGGCGAGATTGCGGAAAAGCTGCATAATCCGGGGGCGGCGCGCGCCGTGGGGATGGCGGGAGCCAAGAACCCGATCCCCATCATCATTCCCTGTCATCGTGTCGTCGGTGCAGACGGAGATTTGACCGGCTTTGCGTTTGGTGTGGACATTAAAGAAAAACTGATCAATTTGGAGCGAGGTATTGGATGAACAAACAAGCGATTGTGACACAAAACGCACCGTCGGCCATTGGCCCATACAGCCAGGGGATATCGGCCGGCGGGCTGGTATTTGTTTCGGGGCAAATTCCGATTGATCCTGAAACAGGTGAAACGGCGGAAAAGGACATCGCCGCGCAAACACACCAAAGCCTAAAAAATGTGGCGGCGGTATTGGCGGCGGCGGGATTAACGCTTTCGGATGTAGTAAAAACCACTGTGTTTTTGAGGGATATGGGTGATTTTACCGTGATGAATGAAGTCTATGCCGGATATTTTTCGGCACCTTATCCTGCCCGAGCGGCGGTGGAGGCCGCGCGGCTGCCGAAAGATGTTTTGGTGGAGATTGAAGCGATTGCGTTTAAAGAATAATAGGGACGAGTCCGAAATGAGGAAATGATGCAGTATAGACAGATGCCAAACGGCACAGATAAACTATCGGCATTGGGATTTGGGTGTATGCGCCTGCCCACGCGGTTTGGCGGCCCGGCCAGTGCGGCGATAGACAAGGAAAAAGCGGTTGAATTGATACGCAGTGCGATTGATTCGGGGGTTAACTATCTGGATACGGCATGGCCGTACCATATGGGAGCATCCGAGAGCTTTTTGGGCGCTTCGGTTTTGACGGACGGATATCGTGAAAAAGTGTTTTTAGCCACCAAGCTGCCGTGTTTCTTTATCCGAAAAGCCGAATCCATGCAGAGCATTTTCGATCGTCAACTTTCAAAATTGAATACAGAATATATTGACTACTATCTGGCACATTCGCTGGACGGCAAAACGTGGTCTGCGATGAAGGCTTTAGGCATCATCGAATTTATGGATAAAATCAAAGCCGAGGGCAAGGTTCGGCACATGGGCTTTTCGTTCCACGGCAAAAAAGAGGACTTTATGCAGATTGTCGATGATTACGATTGGGATTTTGTACAGGTGCAATATAATATCATCGACGAGCATTTTCAGGCAGGGATTGAAGGCATTCGCTATGCGGCCAAAAAAGGCATGGGAGTCATCGTGATGGAACCGATGCGTGGCGGCACGCTGGTGGGCAAGATTCCTTCTGAGGTCAAACGCATCTATGATACATCGGGGCGCAAGCGTTCGGCGGCGGATTGGGCATTTCGTTGGATATACAACAACCCTGATGTGACGGTGGTGCTTTCGGGCATGAGCACAAGAGCGCAAGTGGAGGAGAATATCCAGATCGCATCCGAGTCTTTTCCAAACGGGATGGATGAAAAAGAACTTGCGGTGGTTGAAAGGGTCAAAGGGACCTATCACCGGCTCTTAACGGTGGGATGTACCGGCTGTGCCTATTGTATGCCCTGTCCGGCGGGGATTGATATTCCTGCGGCGCTGAAGAACCTGAACAACTTCTATATGTTTGATAAATTGATGGCCAGGTTTGACCATATGCGCTTTGCGGGCGTTAACAGTCAGGATGGCCGAGCTCACTGGACCAGCGCCTGTATCGACTGTGGGAAATGCGAAGAGAAATGTCCGCAAGGCGTGCCTGTACGACAAACTTTCTTGAAGGTACAAAAAGCATTGGAAACCCCTATGATTAAAGCAATGGCAGGTATCGGGCGCGCATTTATGGGCGCAAAAAAAGAATAGAATATAAAAATAGCGCCTATCGGATAGAAGATAAGCGCTTGTTTTTTTATAGTTTTAGATCAGGTATCTGTTCTTGAATTCCGCTTTGATCACAGGGGTTACGCCGAATTTGTTGCTGAGGTATGCATCAAAGCTGCCGTAATCCTTGAAAATCTGGGCGATATAGGCGTTGATATATTCCGGCAATGCCAGCATCATCGCATCAAATTTTTTCGTGTCATCCACTTCATTCTCGTCGGCGTCAAACATGTGCGCCATTTTTCGTTTCAGGATAAACATCGAAATCATATCCTGCCGCTCATATTCTTTGCGGATTGAAGCGATATCAAAATCCAGCATCATCATCAAAATTGCCGAAAAAACACCGGTTCTGTCTTTACCTGCCGAACAGTGGTAGAGAAATGCGTTGGAGTCCTGGTCAAGAATGCTTTCAATCACAGGCCGAAAACCCTCGGTTTTGGCAAAGGCTTCAGAATACATGCGCTTCATCAAATCCACCAGTTGGTCACGTGAAAACTGGGTGAGGTTGCTGACGCCCAAAGGGTTGGCGCGATCCAGAATATCAAAATGCCGGGTTTTAAACATATCGGTAGCAAGCGGCGGCATTTCGCCGATTTCATCGTTTGAGCGAAAATCATATATATCTTCCACACCGAAACCTTGAAGCTGACGGATATCCGATTTGGAGGCATAAGAAACCACGCCTGATCGAAAAATCGTGTTCTTTATCACGGTTTTTCCTTCTGTGTTTTTCAGTCCCTTTGCCAGAGATTTAAAATTCAAGATTTTTAACATACCCTTTACTTCCTTACGCATATATATATTTTTTTTATTGGTCAATAAATTGATACGAGCAGCACGCTGATAACGGAATACACTTGCGTTTTTTAAAACAAATAGTGTAAAAAACAGATAACAAGCATAATCAATAATGAATTTTGAAAGCATATCTAAATGAAAAACAAAAATTTCACACCGTGTAGTAATTTTAAACCTTTTTATAGGATATTTCAAATATTTTTTGAGTATTTTATTAAAAAAAAGCACAAAAGCAGAACTTTTTTTAATGAATTGTTCAAGTGTGATATTTTTTTATCATGATTTCAGATTAATCGGTTTAGGATAAGACGAAACCGTTTAGATATTTTAGGAACTATTTAGAAATAGGTGTTTTTGTGCAGTTTAATGCGGTTTAATCAATGGGGTTTAAATGGATCGGCAGGCGATTTAATCAAATATTGATTTAATACGATAAAGCATTGTTCCAGTAATGGATTTGTGTTAGAATTTAGATGTAAGTGGGGAAAGCGAAGTTGAGTGATGTTCTGTGTAGATGCCGAATACACACCGGTGACGTTGTGTTGCGGTAAAAGACGGGGCATTTTCATTATTATGGGTTTACGTTTAGGGGAGGTAAACACATGTTAAGCGATACTTTATTAGAGGTTGTATTACGTGTAATTCCAGAGTGTATGTTGTTTGTTTTTTCCGGGTATGCATTTTCAAAATACAGGGTTCAGGGTAAACGGTATTTTTTATCGTCTTTTCTCATGTCTGTTATTGGTTATTTGATTGCACGCCTATTGCCGATTGAGTTTGGAGTATCACAGATATTAGCTATTATCACATGTATGGCGTTGTTAGTCTTGATTAATCGCATTCCTGTGCAAAAAGCGATCGCTTCAGCGATTGGAGTGATGATTTTAGGATTTATTACGGATATCATTTCGGTGATCATCGCCGCTTTTGTAAAGGGCGGAGATGTGGTCAATGTTTTAAAGGATAAGACTTTATTCGATTCGTTGTATACGTCACAATTAGAGCGTCAGTTATTTGGCGCTGTATCGTTAATCATCATGGCTATTGTGCTAATGAGTATTTATTTTAGTGCAAAGAAAAGAGGAAAGCTAAAAGATGTTTCTGATGGAAAAAGTGTCGAATAGTCTGGCCGAGAAGATTTCTAAAGAATTAAGCTATGATGAAGATAAGAAAGAAGTTATAGCATACGGCACATATGCTATACTGCAAATTTCAATATCGATTATTTTTGTTGTTATTTTTGGGTGGATATTTGGTGTATTAGCGGAGGCATTGGTAGTTTCTCTTTCAGGAGCAGCATTAAGAAGTTATACAGGAGGGGCACATGCAAGCACACCCAACATTTGTATTGTTGTGGGTACAACCGTCTGTATCGGTCTTGCGTTGCTCACCCAATTAATGATCTTTAAAAATATCTGGCTGGTATTAGGTTTAGTACTTGTCTCTCATATAACAGCGTATTGGTTGATCGTGCGCTTGGCACCTGTAGCGAGCTCAAACAAACCGATATCCGATAAACGACGTACCAAGATGAAACGTGGTGGTTTGGTCTTTAACACGGTTCTGTTTTTTATAAGTATTTCATTTATCATAATTGCCGCGGTTGTCGAAAAGTCTGCAATTTTGGTTTTCCCGGTTGCGATTTCGCTTAGTGTGCTATGGCAGATGTTTTCCATCACAACTATCGGAGGGAAATGGCTTGGCGCTTTGGATCGCTTTCTGTCCAGAAAGGTTCAGAAAGAAAACATAGGTTAAATTGCAGGATGCACCTATTCCTGCTAGAATAAAGTAAGGAGGAAAAACAAATGAAAAAGTTACTGTTAACGGCAGCAGCAGCGATGACAACCGTTATTGCGGCATTAATGGCAACCTCAGCTTGCTGGTATTTCTTGTATCAACCAGAAGAACCCAAATCTTTAAGAGAAGATTAATGATTAGGACTTGAGTGAGGACGATGTGCGGGACGGATTCACTTTCGTCCTGCATATGCCAGTTTTTGAAAAAATCAAGGGTAGAGGCACGTGACAAAAATACGGACTTCAAAGACAAAGCGTCTAAATGAGATTCTCTCAATTGTAAAACTGTTCTCGCTATTATTCTCAGGAGTAGGACTTTATGTCTCTATCTATGGGAAAACGAATAGCGGGTATGCAAGTTTGTTTGCGCCTATTTCGCTGATGGCGACTTTTGCCTTGATTTATATTATTTGGTCCAATATTTCTTTAAAGAATCTCGACCAAAAGTCGGTGACTTTAATTCAATATATAGAAAACTTCCTGTTTGTGCTCATCTTCGCTGCGGTCATCTATTTCTCCGGAGCGAATGAATCCAAGAATAAATTCCTGTTCTTATTTATCATTATATCATCCAGCATACAGCTGGGTATGCGCGCCGGTCTGGTTACGGCGGTCGCTTCTTCGGCGATCGTACTGGGATTCGATCTGATCAGCGTTGGGCATGATGGTATCAATACCTATTTCGAAGCAGATTTGGTAATCGCCGCGCTGTTTATCATCATGGCATGGCTGATTGGCCACTATGTGAACATCGAAAAAGAATTTTTCGAACGCATGGAGAATCTGGCGCACACCGATGAGCTGACCGGGCTTTATAATCATCGGTATTTTTATGACACTTTAAGAGAGAATATCCGATATAACAAAAAAAGCCGTTCTTTGGCCATGATTTTTTTGGATGTCGACAGCTTTAAATACTATAATGATCTTTTTGGGCACCAAAAAGGCGATTCGGTATTGATCGACATTGCTGAAATTCTGCTCTCAAATGTCCGGTCAGTTGATGTGGTCGCCAGATATGCAGGGGATCAGTTTGCCATTTTGATGCCCGGCGTTAATGAAGAGGAAGCGATTCGGGTAGCCGAAAAAATCAGGAAGCAAATTGAAGATAAGCGATTCGACGGACAGGAGAATATGCCCGACCGCAATCTGACGGTCTCGGTGGGCGTTTCCATCTATCCGCATAAGGCTTCGAGCGAACATGCACTGATTAAATCGACGGACGATGCGCTTTATCGGGCTAAGTTCTTTAACAAAAACCGTGTGGAATCCTATGTTTCCATATTGGATGCTTTGAAGGAAGACATTGAGGACGAGCATATCGATCTGATTACGTCGATGAAAACCCTAATTACCATTATCAACTCTAAAGACCGCTACACGTATGGGCATGTTGAGCGCGTGGTAATATATGCCAAAATGTTTGCGGAATACTTGAATCTGTCCGAACAAGATAGAAATACGCTGGTCTATGGTGCCTATATGCACGACCTTGGTAAGATCAATATTCCGGAAGAGGTTTTAAACAAGCAGATGCCGCTGACCGAATCGGAATGGAAGATGATTAAGATGCATCCGGCAAATGGCGTGAAGATTGTTGAACCGGTCAACCCGCTGAAAAGTACGATTCCGATTATTCTGCATCATCACGAACGTTATGACGGCACCGGTTATCCGGATCGGTTAAAGGGTGAAGAAATCCCTTATCTGGCGCGGGTGCTGACGGTCATTGATGCTTTTGATGCCATGACTTTCAAGCGCTCTTACAATGAGAAAAAGACCTATGATGACGCGATTGCCGAAATACGAGCATGCAAGGGCAGCCAGTTCGATCCTGAACTGGTAGAAGAGTTTATCGCTGCTTTTGAAAAGAATCGCGACCGCATTATGGAGTTGTAGCTCGAATGGATCGTAAAACGGCCCACGCCAATCTGTTTATCACATTTCACCTGCTTATCCTGTTTTTGATCACATTTTTAACTGCATGGACGACGCAGACCCAAAAGAACCCTTGGATGGCATTCGTTTATTATTTGGGCTTGGTGGCCTTACCGGTTTTTTTGTATGTCTGGCTTTATGAGAAGAAAAACCCTTGGAAGGAGCTGGGGTTTGCGCGCCAGCCGCTTTTGGGTATGGCCGCAGGTCTGGTGATTGGCGGTGTTGTGCTGGGGGTTTTCCTGATTATTGACCTTTTTTCGAAGCCATATCTCCCGGGGACGGCACCGATATCGCTATTGATAATTTTGGGTACGGTGGCCACTGGATTCGCCGAAGAAGTGTTGTTCCGCGGATTTGTACTGCCTCGGATGATGGCACAGATGACATTTATCAAAGCCAATATCTTTTCCTCGGGGCTGTTTGCCGTACTGCATGCGGCGGTGTTGGTACAATTGGGTGCGGGGATGGTTCCAAAGCTTATCCTGCTGTTTGTCATCAGCTTGTGGTTGGGGTATCTGTTCAAGCGGACGCGTTCGATCTGGACTGTGATATGGGTACATATTTTGTATAATTTCGCTGTTTTGCTAACGTAGTTTAACCGATGTTTAAATCGCGTTCTGATTGGCCATTATTGGCTTTTTTCTTTTTTTACCGATATAATGGGTACAAAGGACAGGAGGTGTTTTTTTGAAAACAGTAAAAGAGGTCATCGAAAGCCGCGTCAGCTTAAGACGGTTTAAGGATAAACCCATTGATGTTAAAACCAAAGAGGAATTATTCCGGCTGGCCATGCGGGCGCCGACTGCCGGCAACCAGATGCTATACAGCATGCTGGATATCACAGATACCCAGATGAAAGAGACCCTGGCGGTGCTGTGCGACCATCAACCCTTTATCGCAAAAGCGCCGATGGTGGTCGTTTTTGTCGCTGATCAGCAGCGGTGGTTCGACTACTATGACCTGCGCGGCGTCAAAGATTTCTGTGAGGGGCAGGCGGAAATGACTTATGAAGCACCGCAGGAAAGTGATCTTTTTTTGGCGTGTGAGGACGCCATGTGCGCGGCACAGACCATGGTGATTGCGGCCGAGTCGATGGGGATCGGCTCTTGTTACATCGGAGATATTCTGGAAAATGATGCGAAGATCAGAGAACTCTTGAAGCTGCCGCCTTGGGGATTCCCCATCGCCATGCTGGTATTGGGCTATTATCCCGATGATTTTGTACGAAAGCACCAACCAAGGTTTGATCCTCAATATATTGTTTTTGAGAACACCTATCAGCGTTTGAATGAGGATCAGCTCAATGACATGTTCGGGCGAGAAGAAAGCATCTATAATCTGACACACCAGAGCAGTGCAAAGAATTTTGCACAGAATTTTTATGCCCGCAAAACCGGCGCGGCGTTCAGCAAAGAGATGGCGAGAAGCGTAAAGGCGATGCTGGAAAACTGGCGGGGAGGCAAACGGTAACCATGCGGCAGGCGGTGGAAGCGGAATACATCGACATGTACGCAGTCGGTCCTGAAAACTTTTGGCTGGCGCTGGAGCATATGGGACGCTATGCTTACGCTGCTTGGATGGTCGGAAAGCGAAAATATAAGACCGTGCTGGATGCTGCCTGCTCCAATGGGTATGGATGCGAAAAATTGGCGGCAGCGGCTGAGCGCGTGATCGGTGTGGATATCAATGCAAGTTTGATCGCCGAAGCGAACGAACGCCACAAGGGCAGGGAGAATATCCACTGCTTGGAGGCAGATTTGGATGGGCGGAACTGGGCAGATGCTTTAAAGGGAGAAACCTTTGACGCCATCACCTGTTTTGAAGCGCTGGAACATATCAAGCATCCCGAACGATTGCTGGCTGATTTGGCGAGCCTGCTGAAACCAAACGGCCGGATACTGCTGTCTGTACCGGCGGCCGAATATGAACCGTTGGATGAAAATAGGAAACCGCTGAATCCGTATCATCAGCATGTTTTAACGCGGGATGCATGTACCGCGATGTTTGTCAAGGCGGGATTGTCTGTTGAAACCATGCTGGGTCAGCCGGATTTAAACCGCCTGATGCGGAAGCATAACACGTTCTGCTCAAGGAATCCGGATTTGATTCCATATACCACCGCCAGTTTCAAAGTCACGCCTGAGTCAATCAGTTACTTTATTCAGATGTTTGCGTATCCCGAAAAAGGGAACTTGAAAGACGCATACTCACATCTCTATGTGCTAAAACCGATAAAACAGCGTTAAAAAAGCCCGTTAGGGCTATTTTTATGCCCATAAAAGTAAATAAAATATTGAAAAACAATAAAATAATATTGACATCAGTATACCGCGTGTTTATAATGCTTTTGTGAGGTGATCATATGAAAAATTTTAGTCAAAGCATTTTTACAAAAGCAATAGGTTATCTGGTTTTATTGATTGTTGTCATTACGATTGCGGCAATCGCCTTTCTCCCGTATGTGGTGGAATGGTACTTAAGCCAAAATCAGGTGCAAAGCAGTCAGATTAGAAACATTTTGCTGGTACTGCTGTACCCATGCGGCGTCATGGCTCTGCTGACCGAATGGGAAGTATTTCGGATCTTTAAATCGGTCAATCAGAACAATCCGTTCGTCATCGGCAATGTTAAGGCATTCCGGCGTATCTCTATCTATCTGTTTGTTATCGCGGCGATGTTTATCATCAAGATATTCATGCTCAACACGCTGATGACCATGCTGGGGGCTTTCGGGTTTGTCGTTGTGGGTCTTCTGATGCTGGTGCTTTCCGATGTCTTTCATCAGGCGGTAGTCTATAAAGAAGACAATGACTTGACGATATAGGAGGTGTGAAGATTGTGAGTATTATTGTTAATGTGGATGTGATGATGGCAAAGCGGAAGATGCGCGCGGGCGAACTTGCCGAGAAGGTGGGCATCACCAACGCGAACCTTTCCATCTTAAAAAACGGCAAAGCCAAGGCGATGCGGTTTTCCACACTGGAAGCGATCTGTAAGGCGTTGGACTGTCAGCCGGGTGATATTTTGGAATACCGAGGTGATGAAGATGAGCAATGATTATTTGGTAGAAGAAAAAAAGAAGGATACACTTACAGCACCCGAACATGACGGCTTTAAGGATATGCGTCAAAGTGTTCTTGCTGTGGTGCTATCGGCAATCGTCGGCTTATGGGTGATGTTCACCATGGCGTCAGGCGCCGATGTAGGGGTGAACTGGTTTATTTTTGTGCTTCTTTCGGTGGTTGCGGTTGCGGTGATGATGTATCTGGACGATAATCTTCGCGTCTCACAGGCGATATTTTGGCTGGTGGTGATTGCCGTGATTGGCAGCACTTTTTTCCGGATGTATGATTTTCCAGTACTGTCGTTTCTGTTCCTGCCCGCGGCGGTGGTGTTTTTCACCATCTTTGCGGCTAAAAAGCCGGAAGAGAATATCGTTGCAAAATTCTTTTACCGCCACTTTGTGTTTTTCATCCATTTTTGGAACCTGTTTTTGGTGCGGTTCGGCAAAACGGAGGACGGCAAGAAGGGGCACGCGAGCAAAGTGCTGTGGGGTATAGGCATATCTGTGATATTGCTGTTGATCATCGTTCCGGTGATGTTTTCGGCGGATATGATGTTTGAAAACACCATGGAAAAGGTCTTCGACTTCGACCTGTTTGACAACTTCTTTGGCCGCCTTGTACTGGGAATCATCATCACTCTGCTTCTTTTCGCATACCTTTTTACCGTAACCGTGAAGAAGGATATGCCATATATAAGACGCAAACAAGGCAAATGGAATCAGGACATGGGTGCGATGGTAATCACTGTGCTTTCGGTGCTGAGCGTCGTTTTCCTGGCGTTTGTCATCATTCAAATCCGCTTTCTATTCTTCAAATCCAGCGGCGTCTTGCCCGACGGATATACCTACGCGGAATATGCCGTTGATGGATACTGGAGCCAAGCGGCTCTGACAGCGATTAATCTTGCGGTTGTTCTGATCGCGATGGGCCTCAGCAAAGGGACGCAAGGGAAAATGACTAACGTTGTCGATGCACTTCTAACGCTGATGACTGGATTAAATGCATATCTGGTGCTTGCGGCGGCATATAAAATGCATTTGTATGAAAATGCCTATGGATTTACTGAAAAACGCTTGATGGTTTACCTGATCTTGCTGTTTGAATTGGTTACCCTGGGCCTGCTGCTGTACAGTATCTTTAAGCGAAATTTTCCGTTTATCAGAACGGTGGTATATATGGCGGCGGCGTATTTCGCTGTGGTTTCCTGCCTAAACCTAGATGCGGCCAGCATAAAACTCAATCTGGAACGGTATAAAAAAACGGGTGATCTTGATGCACAGTATATCTTCCACGAAGCAGCCGATGGCTTGCATGTGGTGCGTGATTACTATTTGGAAAACCAAAATGCGATGGATGAAGAGACAAGACATATGTTTAGCGCAGGCTTCGCCAGTGCTTTTGCCGATATGCCGTATGATAAAGATGTTGAGCTACAATTAAACGGAGATTACATGGACAATAGTCCGTGGTATGAGTTTAATCTTTCAAAATACCGACGTCTAAAGACTGCGTCTGAAATGTATATTCAGTGCTCGGGGGAAGATATCATTATCCCGAAGGCGGAAGATGCATATAGATAGCAGATGAATTATAAAAAAAGAAGAACGGCAGTTTTAACTGCCGTTTTTTGGTTTATTCATAGGGCCTGTCCAGCCGGTTTTTGTATGCCCCGTTTTGCTTCATCATTCCGTGCCATCCCGCATCAGTCAGTGGCGCGAGACATTTGAAAATCAGCATCATCGGTTTCGGCATTTTCTCAAACTGACCGGGGAGCGTAGACTCTTCCTCGGTCAACGGACGTTTTTCGGGAATGATTTTGCCGATCTTTGCGATCGCTTCCGCGCGTTTGGATGAAGCCTGTTTGGGATGGAAGCGGATACCCTCTGAGTTGCCCATAATGATGCAACCCATATCCCGCATATTCATGAGTTTGGCAAAATGCTTGACATACCGCGAAACCGTGCGAGATTGTGCCGCTTCGGGGAAACCGGAGTGGATGATAAACAGCACGGGTTTTTCTGCGAAACTCGCTTTGGCTGCCATCATGTTTTCAAAAAACTTTTTCGCAATACCCGGCATAGCGTCGGTATACAGCGGAAAGATGATGACATAATAATCACAAGGTTTAATTCTATCGATCGCTTTTTCCTGATCCTCTGCCTTTACGGCATAGACCGAAGTTGTTTCCACGTCTGTCGGCAGTTCACTGGTCAGCCACCCCAGTATCTTTGCACTGTTGCTGTTTTTGCCTCTCGGAGAGGCGTTAATGAGTCCGAGTTTCATTTTCAATCACCTCCGCAAGGTTTTCCGCCGTGACAGCTTCTCTAATCTTCAGCTTGCAGTGTAAGTTTTTGACTAATCGATCATAAGAATCAAACACGATTTCTTTTGTCTCTTCATCCAAATCCCCGTCGTCCATCAAAATGATACCGAGATCGGCCAGCTTATTATATCTACTGGGGTGGTGGCATTCGCCTTCAAAAATCCGAATAAACGGTAATACCATCGGGATCTCTCGGTCCATCACTTTTTTTGTTTCGGAGGAGACAAAACCCGCAACCGCAGGGGAGACGCAAATCTGCAAGTCAGCATGGATCAGGGACTTCAATACGGTTTCCATATCGTCCTTGATCGTACAGCGGCCCGGGGTTTTAATCCAGCATCCAAAGCATCCGACACAGTATTTGATGTTAAGATCGCGCACGGTGAAGATCTCCACATCATGCTGGCCCGCAAGCTTTTCTTTAAGCTGGTCAAGCGCCATTTCAAAATCGCCCCATTCTCCGGCGGGCGCACCGTTAATGATTGTAATTTTCATCATTCCTCTCGCTTTCTTGTTCCATTGATGACATCGTTTCCCGTGTTCTCCAAAAGCTTAAGCAAAAACTCAAGTGATACATTTTCAGGCATTTTGTCGGCTGAAGCAAAGGTGCAAAGACCCGCTGTAAACACCTGCAGTGTAAAAAGAATCCGCATGATTTGATCGTCAGAAAATCCAGCCAGTTTTGGGTCGGATTTCATCAAATTCAGCATTGCCCCGTAGTGCGCATGGTCACGGCTGTTTTCAGAGATGCCTTTTTGCTCCACAATGTCCCGGTATAGCCGCTTGTGCTCGTAGGCCAGCATAATGCTGCCGATCCCCATGTTGAGGAAAGGCTCGCCGGTATACGGACGGGAGATATATTCAACATTGATCTCCATGGCTTTCTCAATAATAGCGTTAATCAGGGCTTGTGAGTTTTCAAAGTTGACATAGATGGGGGCGACCGAACAGCTTAAGGCGGCGGCTACTTTTCGTACCGAAACCTGTTTTAAACCTTCCGCCTCAGCAATTTCAAATGCGGTGTCCAATATTTGCTCATAGGTGACTTTTGTTTTGGGTGACATAGAGTGCTCCTTTAAATAAAAATAACACATGTTATATTACGTATATTATATAACATGTGTTATATATGATTGTCAATCTTTTTTTATGATTTACGAATCAGCATTCGAATACCAAACGCAATTAAAATAAGTCCGGCCAGCCAATTTAATATTTGAATGGCAAGCGGCGTCATGGAGCGGGCAAAAAGCCCGGCGACGGCGGCGGCAAAGGTGAGCGAAACCAGCGTGGAAAGCACTGCGCCGATGCCGAACAAAGGGGTTTCGCCAGAACGGCTGTTTTCCTCGGACAGACGGGTGGCAAAGACACCGGCCCAGAACACAAGGGTCAGCGGGGAAGACAAGGTGAGGACAAACGCAGTAACGAATACTGAAAACTCGGATTGACCGTCAAGCGCGGTAAAAGCGGGGATTAGGCTGATACCAAAGCCGGAAAGCAGGATCATCAGCCCAAAGAGGATGATAATCACGCCGCCGAAGATGCGCATGACGGTCTTGGCACGATTGGTATTCAACAGACTTCCGATGCCGAGAAGCGCCAGTGTGACGAACAGCGCATCGGCTAGCGTGACGGCCAGAACGCCCGAAAATGCGGTAAGAAAGCCCGATGATAATGAGGTTTTGACGATGTAGATGCAAAGCGGGCCTACGGCGATCTGCAAAAGCAGGCCGAAACTGAAACCTTTCAGTATGGTTTTCATGTTAGCTCCAATTCTGAGGATGATATTTTTGCTGGCAGCGGGGGATAATCGATTAGAGGAAAACCAAATATCCGAGCAGTATAACAAAAAATACGGGGATGGTCAGCGCAATCTCATTAAAACCCAAATCCAACGCGCGGATGGACGAAAACGCTTTGGTCCGCGTTAAGCCCAAGCGGTAGACACCGAAGGCCGAAAGAAGCGTTAAGCAGTAAATGAGCGTTTTATTCATGTAGCTGGCTAGCGAGATATGCACAGCCTGACCGAACAGCAGCCGCATCACGAATGGACCCAAAACACCACCGACAACACAGGCCAGTCCCAAAAGAATCAAAACAGCTTGGCGATTGACCGGAACGGGAATCGGTTTTGTTTTTCGGTTGGGCTTAAAAATCTGTGCATATTTTACAAAAGTCAGCACAGTACCGAAATTGATAAAAATCATCAGTGCTTGCAGATGGTATACTTTGGACGCGTCTGCGATGAGATACTTGGAAAGAAAAGCGTTGAACAAGGGGGCGCCGGAGATGCCGAGAATTCCGGCAACGCACGCGGCGGCGACCACGGGCATTCTCCTGAATAGGCCTGAAATCTTGTGCACGTCCCGTGTCTCATAGGCTTCCACGATCAAACCGGAACACAGGAACAAAAGGGATTTAAATAGTGCATGGTTGACGATATGAAACAGGCCTGCGTAGGTACCGAGCGTACCCGGCAGATTGAAAGCGAGCATGATGAGACCCAATTGCGACACGGTGGAATAGGAGAGGATCATCTTGATGTCGCTTTGCGAGACAGCAAAGACGAATCCGACGATGGCGGTGATGATGCCGCTGACCAGGAAAAAAGGATGCGCGTCGATGACATAAAACGCTTGTTTTAAGCGAAAGAAGAGATAGATACCGCCCTTGACATACAGACCGGAAAGCACCGCGCTGACCACCGAAGGCGCCGAAGGCGTGCCGTGCGCTTTGGGGAGCCAGGAGAAAAGGGGCATGATTGCCGATTTTAAACAGGCCGATGTCATCATCAGGGCATAGGGAAGATACAGCGATTTAATATTCTTTACCTGTCCGATAATTTCGGAAATATAGGTGAGCGAAAACGTGCCCAGCTGGCGATAGAGCAAAGCAAGCCCAAACAGAAAAATTGTCATGGAAAACGTGTTGATTAAGAGATAGATCATGCCGTCATACATCGACCGGCTGTCCCGCTTAAACATAATCAGCAAGGACACCACCATGGTGGACACTTCGATGAGAACGAAGATTGAAAACAGATCATCGGCCAAAAAGATGCCGGTCAACAGCCCTTGAAGGGTTAAAAACAACATATAAAAGGTTTGGCCGAGGTAGGCCTGCCGGATATTATACACGGTGAAGCAGAGAAACAAAAAGGCGGTAAGCATGCAAAAAACTGAAGCTGTTAAGTCGCCGCGCAGCAGAATCCCGACCGGGGGTGACCATCCGCCCAGCACAGCCACCAGCGCTTCACTGCGAGAGAGCCCAAAGCAAATGATGCTTAAAACGAATTCCAAAGCACTGCCGATCACCGCGACGTAAGCCCGCCCACGGGATTTTAGAAAATAAGAGATCAACCCCAAAAGGACTGGGAACAGAACCAGAATATACAGAAGATAACTCATCGATCACGCGCCTCCCTGGCTTTTTCCCAGTTGGTTGTACCGAACTTATGATAGAGATTGATAAACATGGTTAAGGCCACGGCAGTCACCCCGATGCCGATGACGATGGCGGTGATCATCAATGCCTGCGGGATAGGGTCGGCCACCGCGGCGATATCGGCGGTGTCGGCTAGTATCGGCGCCTTTTCAGTGCCGAGCCCGCCTGCGATAAAGAACAGAATCACGCCGGTTTCCATCACGCCGAAGGAGATGACGGTTTTGACGATGTTTCGGCGGGCGATGATGCCGTATATGCCGACAAAGAAGATGATGATCGCGGTGATTTCACCGATGGAGTAGCCGCTCAACATAGTTTTTAAAGCTCCTTGCTTTCGTAGAATACATAACGGAAAAAGATGATGGAAAGTCCGCTCATCACCTTGACGGCGATGATGCTGTTTAGCAGCACCATCCAGATTTCACCGTACATTTCGCCCATATGCATACTGCGCGCCAAAAAGAACAGCGCCAGCAGTAAAATACCGACCATAAAGATTTTCTCGGTGGTTTGTAAAAGGTGGGCACGTATGCTTCGCTCAGGGTGGATGATGTAACGCAGCATAAACACGGCGGACAAAACCGCGCCGCCCTGAAACCCGCCGCCCACGCTGTCGGCGCCGCCGAGGACAATATATATGCCGAATACCCATATAAACGGGATCAGCATTTTAGATACTTGAGTGATAATCTCGGACTCATTCTTCATGTTCATAGCTCCAGGAAAATGAGATGACGGCCAGCGCGGAGACCAAAAGCAGTAAGGATTCGAACAGGGTATCCCACAGCCGGTAGTTTAAGTACACTGCGGTTACCGCGTTTTCCGCACCGGTTTCAGCGGTATGGTGTCCCAAAATATAAGCCTTGGCGTCAGGAACGCCAGCGTATCCGCTGCTGCCCAAAAAGATAAACGCGGCCAGTAGGCAAAAGCCGATGACAAGACAGATGATCATGATGACCGTTCTGCGACGACCGGCGGCTTTTCCGGTATAATCAGGGTTCATAATCTACGGTCTCCTTTAATGAGATAAACTGCATGCGAAAGCTCTCGTCCTTGGGATAATTATACAGATAATGACTGATCATGGGGGTATGGTAGTTGCCCTTGGAGGAGTATATGCTGACAGAATCGCCCATATTGACCACCAAGAGGTCAAATGCTTCATTTTCGTGCAGGGTGGTGTCGTAAAGGTCGGTCTTGATCAGCTGGGGTTCAAAATCATGACTGGAAAGAAAATTCTCTAAGTCGCTAATCAGCTTTTGACAGTACTGTTCGGAAGTGCCCGGGATATCATCTTCGGTTGTGGTGTAATAGATCGTGATAATCCTATATTTCTTAAGCGCAGTCAAGAACAGCACCACCGAGATGGTACAGCCGATAAATGCTTCGGCAATGGCCACGTCCGGTGCACCTGCGAGCAGGTATACAAATGAGGACAGCAGTGAAAAGGCGCCCATATAGATGACGGATCGCCGCAGTTTTTTGGCTTCCACCGTGACGATGGCCAGCACAACCATGGAAACCAGCAGAATAATTTCGGTAATTTCCAGTGTCTTCATGGTTTTGTCCTGTAGCCGCTGGTGTAGGCTGAGCGGGCCGTGGCATGATTGCTAAGCGGGGTGGTGATGAGCGACAGCACGATGATGAGTATGATTTTCAGCATGACCGCAAGATTCGGGGCCATCACACATGCACCCGAAAGCATGAGCAGCATCCCGACGGTGTCCACGTTGGCGCTGACGAGCAGGCGCATGTAGAACACCTTGAACTTAAACAGTCCAAAGACGCCCGCCGCCGCCGAAAGCAGGCCCAATCCGATCAATGTGTATGCGATAATTTCCTTAGTCATATTCTCTCCCGCCTGATATCATATCTCGCCGCGGTCCCGTACAAACCGGGCGATAAACACACTGCTGATGAAAGAAAACAGCGTGTAGACAATGGCGATATCTAAAATGAATCCCTGCCGAGTCAATATGCCGTAAAAAACAATGGCAACCACCACTTTGGAGGATAATTGATTGAATGTCAAAAGCCGATCCCAGATAGTGGGGCCGAGCAGCATTCGGATGATGGCAAAAATGCCGAGCACGCCAAGCGCGGCCAGTGCGTATTCCATAGATGATTTCTCCTACATGTTTTTCAGCAGATTTTCGAACTGCATAATTTCGGTAGTGTCGGCTTCGTTGTTCTGTCGAATCAGTTGGACGATTAATAGTTTTTGATTTTCCCGATCCACCGTCACTGTCCCGGGGGTCAGCGTAATCGAGTTGGCTAAGAGGTTGAGTTTGAAATCGTCCGATAGCTCGGACGAAAAAGAAAAGAAGGCATAATCCGCCTTGCCAAACCAAGTCAGAAGAGCGGTAGAGACCCCGTTTTTTAGGATTTTATACAAGAGGAACAAAAAGTAGCCGATAAATCGAAAAGGCTTTAGGGTAAATTGATGGACGTAATGATCCCGGATTAAAAAACGGTCGGTCAGCCAAAGCGCCGCCGCCGCCACTGCACAGCCGCCCAAAACGATGGGCAGACTGATTTTTTCACGCAGAATGATGTATATCCCGGCAAAAATGAGGATGGTAATCAGGTACTTGAATGCTTTTTTAATTTGCAAATCAGAAAACCTCCCTTATCGCTAAAATTATAACATATTTATATTAAAATGTTGACGCCGGAATGTGACAAAAGGGTATTTTTTTGCTTTATCGTGCCTGTGGATAAAAATTCGCTTTTGATGAAATGTGGATAGAAAAAGCGCAAGATGACGGGATTTTGTGCATTTCATAAACATATTGTGGATAACCGGCTGAATAACTGTGGATAAATCGGGCAAAAAAAGCGAATAAATGTTTTGGTAAAAACAGGTTTACCTGTAATTATGCTGGAAAAAAAGTTAGAAATGCAAACAAAAAACCGATATTGCGATATCGGCTTTTAAAATAATGACTTGATTGATTAACTTCTGGCAAGATAGGCGTTGATAAACGCATCGATATCCCCATCCATCACAGCGGTGATATTGCCGTTTTCCACGTTGGTGCGGTGGTCTTTGACCATAGTATAGGGCTGGAAAACGTAAGACCGTATCTGACTGCCCCATTCGATTTTTTTCATATCGCCTTTCAGCTGGTTGATTTCGGCCATCTTCTCCTCTTCGCGTTTTTCAGCGAGACGCGCTTTCATCATCTTCATCGCCGTCTCTTTGTTCTGCGTCTGGCTTCTTTCGGTTTGGCAGGAGGTGACGATACCGGTCGGGATATGCGTCAAGCGCACAGCCGAATCGGTTTTGTTGATATGCTGACCGCCGGAACCCGAGGAACGGTAGGTATCGATGCGAAGATCGTCGGGATTGATGACAATATCCTCATCATCGTCCGAGATTTCGGGCATCACGTCCAGCGATGCAAACGACGTATGCCGCCTTGACGAGGAATCGAAAGGGGAGATACGCACCAATCGGTGCACGCCTTTTTCGGCTTTCAAATAGCCATAGGCGTTCAGACCCGCCACCAGAAAGGTGACGCTTTTGATGCCCGCTTCATCGCCCGCAAGAAAGTCCAGCATCTTAACAGTATAGCCTTTTCGTTCGCTGTAACGGGTGTACATACGGTGCAGCATGGAGACCCAATCCTGCGCTTCGGTGCCGCCCGCACCGGCATGCAGGGAAAGGATAGCCGAGTTGGCGTCGTAATCGCCTTTTAGGAGCGCTTTCAGCTTGGTCTCTTCCGCGGCCTTAGCAAGCGCCTTTAGTTCTTTTTCAATCTCTCCGGCCAGGCTATCATCGCCCTCTTCCACGGCCAGATCGATCAGAACAGCGGCGTCGTCTGCTTTCGCGGTCAGGCTTTCCACCGATTTGATTTTGTCTTCAATCGGTTTTAGTTTCTGGTTTACTTTATTAGCATGCGCCACGTTTTCCCAGAAGCCCGGGGCTTCCATCTCGGCCTTATAGTCGTCAAGCGTTTGTCGCAGCAATTTAAGGTCCAGCGCAGCCTTGGCGTCCTCGATGGTTTTTTGGATGTCGCTTAATTGTTTAATATAATCGTCGGCTAACAGCACGTTTTCACCTTATTCGTCTTTCCCATGGCAGTTTTTATATTTTTTTCCACTGCCGCAGGGGCAGGGATCGTTTCTTCCCACTTTTTTGTCCGATTTTGCAGGCGCCTGCGCGCTGCCGTCGCCGTAATTGGCTGAGCCCTTGGGCTGTTCCTGTGCTGCCGGACGCTTGGCCAACTGACCGAAGTAGAGCATCCGCAAGGTTTCCTGCTGAATGCTTTCGATCATCTCTTCGAACATATCAAAGCCCTCGCGCCGGAATTCGACGATTGGGTCACGCTGGCCATAGGCGCGAAGGCGGATGCCCTCTTTCAGCTGATCCATCATGTCGATATGATCCATCCATTTTTCGTCAACCACACGCAAGAGCACCCAGCGCTCCAGATGACGCATGTCTGCGCCTTCTTCGGTGAAGTATTTTTCTTTGGCCTCATAGACCTTTACAGCCGTACTCAACAGAACGTCGTTGACTTTTTTCAAGTCTAAATCCTCAACGGTTTTGCGGTCGAACAGCTTGGTGCCTTTAGGCAAAAAGACATTTTCGAAATGCCGTTCCAGTCCGTCGATATCCCATTCTTCCGGGTAAACATCGGGCGGGCAGTACAGCGGAATACTCTCGGAGACCAAAGTTTCCAGCATATCCATGATACTCTGACGGATATCCTGACCTTCGAGCACTTGACGTCTTTGCTCGTAGATGATCTGTCGCTGCTTGTTCATCACGTCGTCATACTCCAGCACGTTTTTCCGAATTTCAAAGTTTCGGGCCTCAATCTTCTTCTGCGCGTTTTCAATCTGACGCGAGATCAGCCCCACCTGAATCGGCACGTCGTCGGCCGGATTTAGGGTGGTCAGCATGGCCTGAACGCGGTCCCCGCCGAACAGACGCATCAGGTCATCCTCCAGTGAAACAAAGAACTTGGAAGCACCCGGGTCGCCCTGGCGGCCGGCACGTCCGCGCAGCTGATTATCAATCCGGCGGCTTTCATGCCGCTCGGTGCCGATGATAAAAAGTCCGCCGGCTTCCAGCACACGCTGGTGCTCCACATCCGTTTCCTTTTTATAATCTTTGACCAAATCCGAATACTGCTTTCGCGCCGCCAGAATTTCAGCGTCGTCGGTTTCAGCATGGCTGGTGGCTGACTCGATCATCATTTCTTCCATACCTTTTTGCTTTAGGGTATGCCTTGCCATATAGTCGGGGTTACCGCCTAAAACAATGTCGGTACCACGACCGGCCATATTGGTGGCGATGGTGACCGCGCCGAACTTACCGGCCTGCGCCACGATATCCGCTTCCTTTCTCATGGAACTTGGCGTTCAGCACTTCGTGCTTGATGCCTCGACCCTTTAAGAGCTTGGAAAGATACTCGCTGGTTTCCACCGATATGGTGCCGACCAGCAAAGGCTGACCCGTTTTATGCACGAGGCTGATCTCATCCAGCACTGCCTTGAATTTCCCGTTTTTGGTGCCGTAAACCACGTCGTGTGCATCCTCGCGAACGACCGGCATATTGGTGGGTATCTCCACAACGTCCAGCTTGTAGATGCCCTGGAACTCGGCTTCCTCGGTTTTGGCGGTACCCGTCATGCCCGAGAGCTTCTTATACATTTTAAAATAGTTCTGGAAGGTGATGGTGGCGAGCGTTTTGCTTTCTCTGGCCACCTTGACGTGCTCTTTGGCTTCAATCGCTTGATGCAGTCCGTCGCTGAAACGCCGTCCGATCATCAACCGGCCGGTGAATTCATCGATGATGATGACTTCGCCGTTTTGGACGACATAGTCGATATCCCGCTTCATCATGTGCCGCGCTTTTAAGGCTTGCTTGATGTGATGATTGAGCTCGGTATTTTCCACATTGGAGAGGTTATCCACGCGGAAGAACTGTTCGGCACGTGTCACGCCCGCTTCGGTGAGTGTGACACTCTTGTCCTTTTCGTCCACGATAAAATCGCCGGTGCGCTCTTCTTCTTTGTAATCGATTTCGATAACTTCGCCTTTTTTTAGCTTGGTGACAAACTGGTCGGCGCGCTCATACATCTGCGTGCTCTTTTCGCCCGCGCCCGAAATGATCAGAGGCGTTCTCGCTTCATCAATCAGAATACTGTCCACTTCGTCGATGATCGCAAAGGTTAAGTCGCTCTGAACCAATTGGGCTTGACTGCTGACCATATTGTCGCGCAAATAATCGAAACCAAACTCATTATTGGTGCCGTAGATGATATCGCATGCGTACATCTTCTGCTTGAGTGGCGGATCAATTTCCCGGATAACCAGACCGACGCTGTATCCTAAAAAGCGATAAATTTTGCCCATCCATTCCGAGTCGCGTCTGGCCAGATAGTCATTGACCGTCACGATATGCACACTGCCCGCAATCGCGTTTAAAACAGCCGGCATGGTGGCGGCCAGTGTTTTGCCCTCACCGGTCTTCATCTCGGCGATGCGGCCTTGATGCAGCACGATACCGCCGATGACCTGCACGCGGTAGGGCTTCATGCCGAGCACTCGCAGAGCCGCTTCGCGCACCTGCGCAAATACTTCGGGCAAAAGCGCGTCCAGCGTCTCACCGTCCGCATACCGCTGCTTAAACACGGCGGTCTTGGCCACCAGTTCGTGATCGGAAAGCGCCGTGAAATCGTCCTCCAGCGCCATCACCGCTTCGGCCAGTTTATCTATCTTTCTAAGCTTGCCGGCATTGTCGCCGGCAAAGAGAAAATCCAATGCACCCAATGATTTTTTTACCTTTCGAAAGCTTTTTATTTATCAAAACACTGTTGCAATCATACCATTATTTAGGGGGGATAATCAATTGCCAAGAAGATTATTTTAAGATTATTAAAAACTTGGATTGACTAGGGCAGATATAAGATTAATCGCGGTAACGGTTTACAACACGATTATAGATGGGGTAAAATGAGCAAAAGACGATGTCAATAATTTTTTTAAGGATAATAATAGATGAAGTATTCTTTTGTTAGAGCCGCTGCGGCGGTTCCGCTGACCACGGTGGGCAATGTTAAAAAAAATGTCGGGCATATCATCGACATGATTACGGTGTTGGAGGAAAACGAAGTCAATGTCGTCGCTTTCCCCGAGCTTTGTATCACCAGCTACACGCTGGGCGATCTGTTTCGCCAGTCGCATCTTTTGGATTCCGCAATGGACGGGCTTTTCCGCCTGCTGTGGGCGACCAAGCAGTTTAAAATCATCTCCATCGTCGGGATGCCGCTGGTGTATAAGGATAAACTCTATAACGTGGCGGTGGTGATCCAGAGCGGCGAGATTTTGGGCATTGTGCCCAAAGCCTATATCCCTAATTATTCCGAGTATTATGAAGAACGCTGGTTTAACTCGGGCGCGGGAATTGAGAATAAAACCATCACGCTCCGGGGTAAAGAAATCCCCATCGGAACGGATTTATTGTTTGAGTGCGAAACCTATCGCAAGTTCACGTTTGGCGTTGAGGTCTGCGAGGACCTGTGGGCGCCCTTTCCGCCGCACGCGTATCAGGCGCTGGCGGGCAGCTTTATGTGCTTTAATATCTCGGCCAGCAACGAAATTGTGGGCAAAGCGGATTACCGCCGGGAGATGATGCGCCACCAAAGCGCACGGTATGTCTGCGCCTATGCCTATGTATCGGCCGGATGCGGCGAATCGACTACGGATACGGTGTTTGGCGGGCATGCGCTTTTGGCCGAAAACGGAAAGCAGTTGGGTGAAACCAGGCTGTTCAGCTTTGATAATGAGCTTGCCATCACCGAATTTGATATTGAGCGGCTGGCGCACGACCGGCTGCTTCGCAACACATTTGAAGATATCGGCGACAAGAAAATCTACCGCCGAATTAAGTTCAAGCTGGAAAACGATGGAATTTTACCGCGTTTTCGCGAGATGACCAAGATGCCGTTTGTGCCTTTTTCGGGTGCGGAACGGAACCATCGCTGTCAGGAAGTGTTCAATATTCAAGTGGCGGGGCTGGCCAAGCGCTTGCTGCACACGGGCATCAAAAAGATGGTAATCGGCGTTTCGGGCGGGCTGGATTCCACGCTGGCGCTTTTGGTGGCACATCAGGCGGCGGCGGTCTGCGGGCTGGAACCCAGCGCGGTGCTGGGTGTGGTGATGCCGGGGTTCGGCTCTACGGACGAAACCCAGTCCTTGGCGCGGCAGTTGGTGGAAGCGTTCGGTGCCGAACTCCGAGAGATTTCCATCGTTCCATCGGTAAAACAGCACTTAAAAGATCTCGATCATTCAGAAGAAGCCAGAGATATTACATATGAAAACGCACAAGCCAGAGAACGCACCCAGATACTCATGGACCTTTCGAATCAGCAGGGCGGCATGGTCATCGGTACCGGTGATTTAAGCGAACTGGCCTTGGGCTTTTGCACCTATGCGGGCGATCAGATTTCCATGTATGGTGTGAATGCGGGTATCGCCAAAACGCTGATTAAGGAGATTGTGCTCTGGAAAGCGGATACGGAAGTGGACGCAGTATATGACGTCATTCATGCGATTCTCGCTATCCCGCCCAGTCCCGAGCTTTTGCCGCAGGATGACGGCAAAGCCGAGCGGCAGGATACGCAGGCTCAGATCGGCCAATATAATCTGAATGACTTTTTCATGTACTATATTCTGCGCTTTCAGATGAAGCCTAGAAAGATTCTGGTGCTGGCCGAATATGTTTACGGCGACGAATATACCAAAGAAGAACTGGTGGGGCATTTAAAAAACTTCTACAAACGGTTCTTTTCGGCCCAGTTTAAGCGCTCCTGCATGCCGGACGGTATCAAGGTCGGGTCAGTGTCCCTCTCGCCGCGAAGCGACTGGCGTATGCCCAGTGATGCGGATGTCAGCATGTGGCTGGCTGCGCTGGATGAATAAAATATTACAAAAGTATTGCAAAACTATAAATAATGTGTCATGATAAGTCATATACGGGGGCTGAACGAAATATTTTTTTGTGAGGTTCGATATGGTGATGTTTTTTAAGAAATTCGCATGGGCACTGTTTGTGGTTTTGGCGGCGCTGGTAATCGGGAACGTGTTGGTGAATACCGTCTTAGGCATGTTGATTTAATCTGGCATAATCGAAATACCGCAATGCAGTACGCGGTATTTTTTATTTGAAAAAAACCAGTGTGATTGGTTATAATCATTGTATGACAGGAATCTATATACATATCCCCTTTTGCGACGCAAAATGTAATTACTGCAATTTTGTGTCTCAGGTTGGCGGGGACAAGGAAGGATATATTAAAGCACTCATCAAAGAAATTGCAGTGATGGATGCTTTTCATAACGGTGAAGCGGACAGCCTGTTTTTTGGCGGGGGCACGCCTTCCACGGTTAAGCCCTACTATCTGGAGCAGGTGTTGAATGCGCTGCGCCGGAGCATGACGATTGTGCCGGAGGCGGAAATTACACTGGAAGCTAATCCGGGCACAGTGGACAGGGTCAGCCTTGCGGAATATAAGCGCATCGGTATCAATCGCTTAAGCTTTGGCTTGCAGACGACCGACAACGCCGAACTGGAGGTTTTGGGCAGAATTCATACCTATGAGGGATTTTTAGCGTCCTACCAAGTGGCGCGGGAATCTTTTTTTGAGAACATCAATATTGATCTCATCTTTGGCCTGCCGAACCAAACAGTAGACGGTTTTATGGATACGGTGAGAAGAGCGGCGGAACTGGACCCCGAGCACCTGTCAGTGTATGCGCTGAAATTGGAAAAAGGCACGCCGATGTACCGTGAATATTATGGATCACCTCAGATGCCGGGGGAAGACGCCGAGCGGGAGATGTATCATACGGCAATTGATTACCTTAAAAGCCAGGGTTATGTGCACTATGAGACATCCAACTTTGCCAAGCCCGGGTTTGAATGCCGACATAACTTAAAGTACTGGACAGGAGAGCCCTATATCGGCTACGGCGTTGCGGCGCATGGATATTATCTGACCGATACCGGTGCGATGCGCACCGAAAATACGTCGGATATCGAAACCTATATCAAGGATTTAATCGACGGCATCCATGATGAACAGACGCTGACGCCTTTAAGCCTTCGGGATATTCGAGACGAATATATCATGCTGCGGCTGAGGCTGGCCGAGGGTATTCGGTTCGCCGATTTTAAGCAGCGCTTTGGGCTGAACTTTGAAGCCGAATTTTCGGACGCGATTGAGAAAACCAAAAAGGCCGGATTGATTACGCAGGACAAAGCGGGTATCCGGCCGACGGTCAGAGGGTTTGATTTGCAAAACATGCTAATAACAGAGTTTCTATAGCGCAAAAAAAACACCGCGATGAAGCGGTGTTTTGACTTTTTATTATATTCCGGTATCCTGAAGTATTTCCAATATGGCTTCGTGCTTATTCATTGTGTAAAGATGTATGCCGTCCGTGCCTTGTTCGGCCAGCGTCTGCACTTGTGCTTTAGCAAAATCCAGACCGTGCTGCCTAAAGCTTTCCTCGTCTTCGCCGTACAGCGCATACAGGCGGGAGAGTGAAGCCGGAATTGACCCGCCGGAAAGGGTGACCATGCGATAAATCTGCTTGGGGTTTAATACCGGCATAATGCCGACGCTGATCGGGATAGTAATTCCTTTGGCGCGTGCGGTATCGATGAATCTGAAAATCGCATCCGTATCAAAACACAGCTGAGTGTTCAGCCGGACAGCACCCAGATCCTGTTTGAGTTTGAGGTATTCGTATTCTTCGTCTATACTGCGTAAGCGCGGATGCCCTTCCGGATAGGCTGCGGCGGAGGTGAAGAAATCGCCTGTTTTTCCGATAAAGGCGATAAGGTCGGTGGCGTGCCGAAAAGCCTTGAAAGCTTCCTGCATATTTTCGCCCTTGGGCACGTCGCCCCGCAAGGCCAAGATATTATCGATGCCGCTTTGCTTCATATCCACCAAAATCTCCTGAATATCCGCTTCGGCTGCGCCCACACAGGTCAGGTGCGCCAAGGGCTCAATGCCGTATTCGCTTTTGATTCTGGAAGCGATGGCCACGGTTTTGTCCTTTTGGCTGCCGCCAGCGCCGTAGGTGACGCTGATAAAAGCGGGTTCGGCCGATTTCAGCGCAGAAATCGTAGCAAACAGAGCCTCGACGCCGGTGTCCATGGTTTTGGGCGGGAAGACCTCGAAGCTTAAAGTGGTTTTATGGCGGGTTTTAATGTCGTTGATATTCAAGCGGTTTCTCCAAAATTTTTTCTATTATTAAAACACATGTCATGATATAAATGCAACAAAAACGCGGATATCGTTGAAAAGGTTTCATAATTATTATATATTATACCATAATGATAAAGGAGTAAGCGATTGCAAAGTTTTTCATACCCGCTGATTCTAAAGAAACCCGCACAGCAGGCGGTTTTAAGGCGGCTGGGGTATCATAAACAGACGGTGGTGGAAACCACGGATATGGCAAGGCTGGTTGGTATGATGGAAAAAGCCGAAGACCTTTGCCGCCCCAGAGCCAAAGCAGTGATGATGGCCATTGCGGCCAAAGACAGTCAAAGTATCTCGTTGGAGAGCGGGCTGGTCTTGAAATCGGCGAAACTTGCAAAAATGCTGGAAAACGCCAATCAGGCACTCCTGATGGGAGCGGCGCTGGATGCTGTGGTGACCCAAACCATCAATCGCGAGCTGAAAAGCGGCGATGCGGTGTATGCTGTGGTGCTGGACGCTTACGCCAGTGAATGTGTGGATGACGCACTGGATTTCGTGATGCAAGCGCAAGCGAGAAACGGGTTCAATGTCGGGCGGATGTTGACACGCCATCGGTTCAGTGCAGGTTATGGTGATTTGGATTTAAGTTATCAAAAAGATTTATATCATATACTCAAAATGGACGAGCTGGGGGTGACCATCAACGAAAACTTTTTGATGGAGCCCGAAAAAAGCGTCATCGCGATCTGCGGTGTGGAGGGAACATGATTGATTTTAAGGAAGTGCTGAAAAACGAATATTTGATTCTGGACGGCGCGACCGGTTCCCATCTGCAGGCCAACGGGCTTAAAGTGGGGCAGAGCCCTGAGCAATTTGTGGCTGACAATCCGGAAGTGATCCAGAGCCTTCAAAAAGCTTATATCAATGCGGGGTCAAGAGTGATCTACACCGCCACGCTCGGCGGCAGTCGGCCCAAATTGAACGATTTCGGCTTGGGCGATAGGGTGTATGAACTCAATAAACGCTTGACCGAAATTTCGGTTCAAGCCGCAGACGGGCGCGCATGGGTGGCGGGTGATATCGGCGGCACAGGGCAGTTTATTCGCCCTTTGGGCGACCTCAGCTTTGAAGCCATGGTGGATATCTTTAAAGAGCAAGTGCGCGGCCTTGCAGACGGCGGCGCGGATATCATCGTCATTGAGACCATGATCGACCTCAACGAAGCAAGGGCGGCCGTGCTGGCCGCCAAGGAAACCTGCGATTTGCCGGTGTTTGTTACCATGACGTTTGATGAGAGCGGACGAACATTGACGGGGTCATCCCCCAAGGCGGCGGCCATCGCACTGCAGGCTCTGGGCGCGGATGCGGTCGGCCTTAATTGCTCTACCGGGCCTTTTGAGATGACGGGGCATGTTCGGGATATGAAATCGGTGCTGGATGTGCCGTTGATCGTCAAACCCAATGCTGGAATCCCTGTGCTAAAAGACGGTAAAACGGTATTCAATCTGGGTGCGGATGATTTCGTATCCGGCATGCTCGCGCTGGTGGATTTAGGTGCGGATATCATCGGCGGGTGTTGCGGCACGACACCGGAATATATTGAGAAGCTCGCTAAAGCTGTTAAAGGCAGAAAACCGGATGAAATAGAAGCAAAATATATATCTTATCTCTCGTCCAATTTTGAAGAAAAGACGATACCCGAAAACGGCAAGCTGTTTGTAATCGGCGAACGCATCAATCCCACGGGAAAGAAAGCGCTGAAAGAGAGCTTCGTCAGCGGCGACATTTCGCTGGCGGTGGAGTTTGCCAACACCCAACGGAGCGCTGGCGCGGATGCGCTGGATGTCAATGTGGGCGTGCCGGGCATTGATGAAAAAGCCGTGATGGAACCGCTGGCCGGGGAGCTGGGAGCACGGATGAAACTGCCGCTGGTATTTGACTCATCCTATTCGGACACCATCGAGAAGGCGCTCCGCATCTATCCGGGACGCGCGCTGATTAATTCGATCTCTGCTGAGAAGGGCAAGGCCGAGGTACTTTTGCCTTTGCAGAAAAAATACGGCGCGATGGCGATTCTGCTGCCGATCGGCGAAACAGGTATTCCCGCCACAGCCGAAGCGCGGGCGACGATCATTGAAGATTTGTTTGCGACGGCCGAAAAATTGGGTTTAAAGAAGCATGATTTTCTGGTGGATGGATTGGCGTTCGCCATATCGTCTTCGCTGGACGCGGCTGAACAGACTTTTAAGATGCTTAAATGGTGCAAGCAGAATGGTTTTAAAACCGTTCTTGGCGTTTCCAATGCTTCTTTCGGTCTGCCCGAACGGAAATGGGTGAATATGGCCTATCTTTCGGCGGCTATGTTGCATGGCCTGAATGCGGCGATTATCAACCCCAACGAAGAAGTTTTGATGAATACAGCACTGGCTTCGGGAGCGGGTTCTGGGGCGGGATCCGGATTTTGGCGATTATATTGATGCGGTAACGGATACTGGCACAGCGTCCGGCGGCGGAGAGAAAAGCGCAGTCACGCTGTTTGATGCGGTGGTGGGCGGCAAAGACCCGCTGGAACTTTTAAAAAAAAGAGATTGAAACCCGTGAAGTGCAGGCGATTATCGACCAGGAAATCATTCGCGCACTGAATCATGTGGGCGATCTGTTTGCCGAAAAGAAGTATTTTCTGCCCCAGCTTCTGGCTTCGGCACGTTCGGCAAAAACCGTTTTCGATTTTATTGAGCCGTATTTGGAAAAAGAAAGCGGCGGAGCGATCAAAAAAAAGAAAGTCGTGATGGCCACGGTCAAGGGGGATATTCACGATATTGGAAAAAACCTGGTGGCGCTGATGCTGAAGAATCACGGATTCGATGTGATTGATCTTGGCAAGGATGTACCGAGCGAAACGATTATCCAAACGGTGAAGGAAGCCGGAGTGGAGCTGGGTGGGGCTTTCGGCACTGATGACCACGACCGCCCAGGAGATGGCCAAGACGGTGGAAGCTTTGGGTAAAGAGACACCGGACGTGAAGGTGATGGTGGGCGGCGCTGTGGTGACGCCTGAATTTGCTGAGGAGATCGGCGCGCACGGGTATTCCAAGGATGCCGCGGATGCTGTGAAAGTGGCCAAAAAGCTGACGGATTGATAAAAACCTGATTTTCAGGTTTAAAATAGATTTTATAAAGATTGTGAGATGAAAAGAATGATTGAAGTTGATACCCATGTGCACACGGTACTGAGTGGACATGCTTTTTCCACGCTTTTGGAAAACGTGGCGGCGGCAAAAAAGAAAGGATTAAAGGGCTTTGCGTCCACCGATCACGGACCACTGGTGCCGCATGGCGCGCCCAACTTTCTGCCCTATACGATGCGGCTTTGGCCGACGCATATGGAGGGAATCCGTGTGTATAAATCCTGCGAGGCCAATATCACCGGTCCTTCGGGTGAGCTGGATATTCCGCCTTTCTATATTAAGATGCTGGATTTTGTGGTGGCGGGACTGCACTTTGTGCCCGAGGAGACCTTTGGCTTTGAAAAACACGACCAAAGCGATGATTGCGGCATATAGCGACCCCTTTGTGGATGTGGTGGCACATCCGGACAACCCGAATTACCCGTGTGATCTTGAAAAAGGTTGTTTTAGCCGCTAAGGCGAACGGCACAAGGCGATTGAGATCAATAACCAGTCTGTACAGCTGCGCCCCGGCGCCAAAGATAATGTGGAAGAGATGATTCGGCTGTGCAAGCAAAACGACACAATGGTGGTTCTGGCGAGCGACGCGCACCTTTGCTATAATATTGGTGAGGTGAGTGTGGCAGAAGGTATGCTGAAAGCGGCAGGTTTTCCGGAGGAACTCGTCTTAAACGCGGATTTCTCGCGTTTTGAAGCCTATATTGCGGCCAGAAGCGCGCGCATTGCCGCGATGGAGGATGATGAATAAAAACCATCGGGCGCGATGAAATATTCATGTTTTAGCCCTTGCATTTAAAACATGCATATGATAAAATCTTAAAGTTGTATAAATTTAGGAGGAATATTCAAGTGCAGATTGCATCATTGATTATTAGAATTATTTTGATCATCGCTTCTGTTTTTCTGATTGTCGTAGTTCTTTTGCAGCAAGGCAAAAGCGCGGGGCTTTCGGGAAGCATTGCGGGAGGTGCCGAAACATTTTTCGGACAGAATAAAGCATCTTCGATGGAAGGTAAATTGGAACGGGCTGACAAAGTGGGTGGCGGCGATATTCATGCTGGCTGGCGAGTTGCGCTGGTTCTGATGAATAAATTTGGCGGCTGATTGCATTGTGGCCAACCGATAACGCTTTTTCAAACACCTCTTAAAGACCATAAGGGGTGTTTTTGTTTGCAAAGAAAGAAACGTTGTGAAAATAAAATCAGGTCTTTGCATCGAAAAAACAGATTCGATGGTTAGATTTATCCGTGCACTGGTTATAATATATTAAGAAGAGCGGCTGGTGGCATAGATATAAGCAAAAAAAAGGAAAATGATGAAGAAAAAATATTATAGAAAAGAAAAGAAAAAGAAACCCTCATATATATATAAACCAAAAAAGCCAAAGGAAGCTAAGCCGGAGGATGTATTTGAGGGGATAATTGAGATCAAGCGCGGCGGATTTGGCTTTGTTCGCCAGCCGGATAATGATATCTTTGTGCCAAAGGAAAAACTAAACGGGGCGATGAATGGAGACACGGTTTTGGTCAATCAGACCAAAATTGCAGGCGGTGGAAAAACCCGCGAAGGCGAGATTGTTCGGATTATCGAAACCACGCCGCGGACGGTGCTGGGTACGTTTGAACGCACCCATAAATCCACCTTTGTCCTGCCGGATGAGCCGGGGATGGACGATATATATATCCCAAAAAGCGGCACTTTAAAAGCCCGTGACGGACAGAAAGTGCTGGTGCAGATCACCCGAAGAGCCGAGAACGGTAAAAGCCCAGAAGGCAAAGTCGTTGAGATTTTAGGCTTTCCCGGGGACAAGGGTGTGGACGTGATGTCGGCGGTCAAGCGATTTGGCATCAAGACCGAATTTAGTACGGCGGCACTGACTCAGGCTGAGCTGTCGGCGGCCAGAGGCATTGTCAAGGGCGGACTTCAAAGGCCGGACTGACTACCGAAAGGATATTGTTTTCACGATTGACGGCGCGGACGCCAAGGACTTGGATGATGCGGGTATCGATAAAAACGTTAAAGAACGGCAATTACCTTTTGGGTGTGCATATCGCGGACGTGACGCATTATGTGGTCAAAGACTCGGTGCTGTGGACAAAGAAGCTTGGGCGCGGGCGACTTCAGTCTATCTGGTGGAACAAGGTGGTGCCCATGCTGCCCGGCCTGTCTTTCCAATGGAGTGTGCTCGCTTTCCGAAAAAGTGGATAGACTGACGCTGACTTGTGAGATGGAGATCACCCCCGGAGGGTGATTTGGCCGGGCATAAGATATCCCGCTCGGTGATCAAATCGGCGCACCGCATGACCTATTCGGGATGTCAAAATAAAATATTGACCGATCAAGACAAGGATTTACGAAAAAAAGTATCAGGATATTGTAAAGCCTTTGGAGACCATGGAAACATTGGGCGGCTGTTTTTGGGCGCGATCGGCGCGAAAAAACAGGGCAGTATTGATTTTGACATTGAAGAAGCACATATCAAGACGGACGAAAACGGACGGGGTGACCGAGATTGTTCCGCGGGAACGGGGTGTGGCCGAACGGCTGATCGAGGAATTTATGCTGACCGCTAACCGTACCGTGGCCGAGGACTTCTTCTGGCGGGAACTGCCCTTTGTCTATCGTGTGCATGAAAACGCCGGACGCTGAAAAGCTTCAGGAGTTTGCCTATTTTCTCTCAAAATTTCGGGATTAAGCTTTCGGGGTGTTAATGGAGATTTTCACCCCAAGGCGCTGCAGCAGGTACTGAAAAAAATCAAAGGGGCGCCGCACGAGAATATCATCAATCAGGTGATGCTCCGAAGTCTTAAAAAAGCCGAGTATAAACCGGAGAATTTAGGTCATTTTGGTTTAGCGTTTAAGTACTACTGTCACTTTACGTCTCCCATACGCCGGTATCCGGATTTTACGATCCATCGCATCATCAAGGATACTATCAGTGGGAAAATCGGCCGTCAGGATTTAAAGGTGCTGCGAGACGAAACCAAAGAAACATCCGTGCAGAGCAGCCTGATGGAGCGACGGGCGATGGAAGCCGAGCGCGCTGTGGAGGACATGAAAAAGTGCGAGTTTATGAAGGACCGTATTGGCGAAACATTTATCGGGTTGGTCAGCGGCGTGACCAATGGGGCGATCTTTGTGGAGCTGGATAACACGGTGGAAGGGGTTCTGCCGCTTGCGAACCTAAAGGACGATTATTACATGTATATCGAGAAGATGTTCTGTGTGGTGGGCGAACGCACCCGCAAGAAAATCAGTTTGGGTGATGAGATGAAAGTCACTATCCGGAACGTGGATGTCCGTACATCAAGAATAGAGTTTGATATCGCAAAATAGTATGGTATAATGATTTCCCTTGAGAAAAAAGGGATGGAGCAAAAGGACATGACAGAGAGCGTCAAAGTGCTGGCGACCAACCGGAAAGCTTGGCACGAATACATCATTGAAGACAAGCTGGAGGCGGGATTAGCGCTTTCGGGCACCGAAGTGAAGTCCATCCGAATGGGTAAGGTCAGTTTTGCTGACTCCTTTGTGCGGGTGATAAATGGTGAATGCTTTCTCTTGGCCATGCATATCAGCCCTTACGAAAAAGGCAATATCCAAAATGGAGACCCGGTGCGAACACGAAAGCTGTTGCTGCACAAGCTGGAGATAAAAAAGCTGGATGAAAAGACCAGCCAGAAAGGCTACACACTGATTCCGCTTCGTTTATACTTAAAGCGCGGTATCGTGAAAGTAGAAGTCGGGCTTTGCCGTGGCAAGAAGCTGTATGATAAACGGCAGAGCGAAAAAGAAAAAGATGTAAAACGTAAGATGGATAAAGCGGTGCGCGAGTATCGTTAAGTCATAGATTACAATTGAATATGGGGGCGTACGTGGCTTTCGACGGGGATTTTGTCGAACCGGAGAAGCGTGCCACAGTTCCGGAGGCTGTGTAAAAAAGCCGGACCTAAATTTAAGTGCAGATAATTCTGAACTTACTTTAGCAGCAGCGTAAGCTGACTTGCTTCGTCTCATTCGCTGCATCCCACGACAGCGTTTGAGACGTCAATGAACGTGGGGGACGTATTTGCCAAAGCTTTGCGGCAGATAACGACTTGATGAAGCTACATGCAGGTAAGCCCGTGTGCGGGCGTGCATGCATGGAAATTTAAACCGTACACTACGCACGTAGAAACTCCCTTTCGGAGATTTTCGGACAGGGGTTCAACTCCCCTCGCCTCCACCAAAAACCACCATTTATGGTGGTTTTATTTTTAGATAAATACCATATAAAGCGTATAATTCAACTATTTTATTAAATTGTAGCCATTGTGTAGCCAAATAATATGACAGATGATATAATTAGTGACAAGTAATGGAATAGAAAGTAGTAAAGGTTATTAGTTGTATTTTATCGGTAATAGATAAAAGGAGTGCATGTATGGGTGAAATAAATAGCATTGATGGGCTTAAAAATTGTAGTGTTATTCTAGCGATTGCTGATTGCGAATATAATGCAAAAATTGTGAAGCGAAAAAAGCAATACACATTGAAGATTGATATTATAGACAATTTGAAAGATTGGAGAGCGTTGGATCGGGAGTTCCCAGTAATTACAGGAAAGACAACATTTGATAATATTGAACTTTCATTCATAAATTGTTTTTCTATTGGTTGGGGAGAATTCAAGTAATCCATCTGAAGGGACTGTAAAGAAAGCATATCACTGCTTATTCTTTGAAAGAATACTAGTTGGGTATAGACTTGATGATATTAAAAAATTGTGTATTAGAGAAATTTCAGCAAAATACACCCATGTCAATGATTTTTTTAGATATCTGCCCTATAAAAATCTTGACCCAACAAAAGTTGAGTTACAGGTTGAACAGCAAACCTATACAGCTTGCTCATCTATCCATAAAATATCTTTTAATCCGAGAGTAAACTGCACTGAAAAATCAATGCTAATTAGTCCGATAATAACTACAGTTATAATTGAGAACACTGATATAAGAACTGCTCTACAGTCTATTTATAGATTTTCAGAATTGCTTATGATTTTTAATAAACAATATGATGAGCCTATGAATATTGAAGTCTTATGTGATGATGATAAAACGCATGTTGTAATTGATTGTATCCCTCCAAATACCAATTTGAAGGAAAATGTTTTTCCGTATAGAGGTATAAAGTTTCAACATTTTAAAGATTTTGGACTAATTATCAATAGATTTCTAGAGATCGAAAACCAGCTTAACCCCGTATTAGAACTTTATTATCAATCAATAAGTAGTGATTGCACCAGTCTAATGAGGTTTCTAAATGCAATTAATATGGTGGAGTATTTTTCCAATGAATTTGATAAAGAGAGCAGTGAGAAAGTTAAGGGGAAAAGGAATCCTAAACGGGATGCCCCGACCTTAGCAAATAAAATAGAGAGTCTGTTTAAAAATGTAAATGTTTTATATGATTTCGATGAGCCGCAAATATTGAAATTAGCAACTAGAATTAAAAAAGGAAGGACATACTATGTCCATTATGTGAAAAACTCAATAAAATTTAATGATCGGGAACTACTTATTTATCACTGTTTATTAGAAGATGTAATACTTTTTAATGTATATCTACAATTGAGGATTGATTTGCAATACTTTGTTGATGAAAAAATACCATTAAAATGCGGAACTTATAGTATTGATGAATTACTGAGCTTTATTAGGGAGTAGCATATGCCACACGGATCAATATCAAAAGTCGGGAAAACCTATCGCGTATGCTTTGACTATGGCAAGGACGAAGCCGGAAAGCGCACACGAAAGTATAAGACCTATAAGACAAAAAAAGAAGCGGATATGGCGCTGGCGCGGCATGACGTCTCTATGGAAGACGGCAGTTTTGTTCGCCCCAGAAAAATTACGGTGGGTGAATGGCTGGACTATTGGCTTAATGATATGTATGCGCATCGCGCCGCCGAAACCACCATCTACGGCAACCGGCTGGTGATTGAAAACCATGTGAAGCCGTTTATGGGGCATATCCAACTGCAACGCCTTAAGCCTTCCACCATTCAGGATTATTATACCGATCTTCGGGCTAACAAGGATCTATCTGCAAATTCGATCATCAAGCATCACGATATGCTGAACATCGCCTTTAAGGCTGCGGTGAAACATGAGTATATCATGCGCAATCCGGTGCAGGGAGTAGATCGCCCCAAGAAGACCAAACATGAAGTGAACATCTATACGCCCGAACAGATGAAGCGGCTGCTTAAAATTAGCGAAGGCAACCGGCTGGAAACCACCATCAAGTTGGGGGCATATTTGGGCCTTCGTCGGGAAGAGATTTGCGGCTTGAAATGGGAGGATATCGACTGGGAGAACCAGACCATGTTTATCTGTCGCGCTCGGACGCAGGTGGGTACCGAAACGGTGGAGAAGGAAACTAAGACTTATGCCTCCACACGAAAGCTGTATATCCCCGACACTCTGCTGGACACGCTGAAAAAAGAAAAAGCGGCTCAGAATGAGCGGCGGGCGCAGCTGCCAGACTTTTATCAGGACACGCCCTATGTGGCGGTGATGGAGGACGGCAAGCCCTACCGTCCCAACTATGTCTCTGAGCTGTTCACCAAGTTTTTGGCCAAAAACGATATGCCTAAGATTGTGCTGCATGAGCTTCGGCACACCTTTGCCTCGCTTTCCAACGAAGCGGGGATTCAGGAATTCAACATCGGTAAAGCGCTGGGGCACGCGAACGTCAGCACCACCAAGAAGATTTATACGCATCTGTTTGATGATAAGCACACCAAAGCGGTGGAGGCCGTTGCGGAGCTGATTGAGGGGAAGAAGGAGAAGTAAGGATATGAACTATGAAAGAAAAGGTACTATTTGGGGGCTAGGAATCATAATGATCATTTTGGGAGCAATCGCCCCATTTATCATTAACGGTATGTATTTCAAAGGTGAAGGCCTCAAAGAAGCAAATACATATTTTAGTCCAAGTGACTTGCTTGGATATGTTGGAAGTTTATTTATCTTATGTGCTACTGCAATTTTGGGGTATGTTTCATTTAGAATTAATCAAAGATTAATAAGATTAGAAGAGGGTAAATATCAGCCAAGAATTGATGTAATCCTTCTAACAGAACAACAGTATGAAATGCACAAAAAAAACTGTAGCAGACCGATTCGATTTGAAACAATTCAGAGCAATACTGATGCGGAATGGCAAACACAACTTATCGGAGAATACAATGGATATAATTTTCTTGCTACAAATATCACTGATAATTACATCCATCGAATTGAATTGAAAAATATTAAAGTCACCGAAATAGATGAAAATGGTAAAGTTGTTAAGCCTTTGGTTAACAATGTTCCTGGGAAATTCATTAATGATACTAATACGTATCTTAAACAAAATGAAGAGAGGTATATGGAGATCAACGGAGAAGCGTTTAATTTTACGTCTTTTCATTATCGAAAATATGAAATGACGTTTGTTCTATTTGCAAATAACATTGTAACTAAAGAAAAAATATCATTTGAAGTTCAGAATGTTAAGGATTTTTATTTTCAGAGAAATAAAAAGATTATAGTAGAAAATCTGAATGCGACTAAATAATAGTTGCAAAATCAAAGAGGATATCATATAATATGAGTAGAAATGAAAAGCTAATTGAAAAATTACAATCAAGGCCTAAGGACTTCACGTATGATGAGCTTAAAAAGCTGTTAGGTGGCCTTGGCTTCATAGAAGACAGCAAGGGTAAGTCATCCGGTTCGCGGATTGCGTTTTATCATGAACAGACCAAGAGGATTATCTGGCTGCATAAGCCGCATCCTGGCAATGAGCTGAAGCGTTATCAGATTGACCTTGTGCTGGAAGTTTTAAAAGATATGGGAGTGATTTAAGTGAAAAATCTGCTTGAGTATAATGGCTATTATGCAAAAATTGAATATAGTGACGAAGACAGCTGCTTTTTTGGAACCTTCGTCGATATCAACGATTCCATCAGCTTTGAGGGCCAGAACATCAAAGAGTTAAAAGCCGCTTTTGTCGAAGCGGTGGAAGATTATTTGGATATGTGCAAGCGTATCGGCAAAGAGCCGGAGAAAAGCTACAAGGGCAGCTTTAATGTGCGCATCGATCCGGAGTTGCATAAAAAGGCGGTACTGTTGGCGGCGTCCAAAGGCGTGTCCCTAAACAGCGTTATTGAAACGGCGATTGAAAATGAGGTGCTGAAAAAAGCTCAGTAGTGGATGTACTATTTAATCTCTAAAACGCCATGGAAACCTGCGTCCGATTCCAGCCAATAGACAAACTGCTCTAAAGTGATCTCATGGTTCTGACATTTATCTCGCATGATGCGGGCGTTCTTGCTCCATTCGGCAAACATCTCTCGGGTGATTTTGCCATAACGAATGCGGGCATTTTTTGTTTTATAGGATTTGTTGTAGGCAAGATAGATGGGGTCTTGCTCTTTTCTTTTTCGGTAGGTGGTGATTGCTCCGATGTCTTTGCAGGTCTTATCAGTATTGTCAATCGCACGGTCACAGTATTCCGTGTTTTTATAACCGGACAAGACAAAGTATTTGCCGCAATTTTTGCATTGGTTATATCGCGCTTCGAGATTGAGTTGCTGCACCATTAGGTAGTAGACGATATCCTCCATAGTTTTTGGGTAGATCACTTGGCATAGGCTTGGGTCATCATTTTTGAATTGAGTATCCCCATATCCCTTTTCGGGATAAAAGTCATATTCGCTGTCAGGGATTTTAAATTGAATATCTTTGCCTTTCAAAGTCTTGATAAATTGTTCAAAACGTTTATGCATCGGAATTGCTTTATCAATCGAGATATCCAAACAATTGAAGATAAAGGCTTCAACAGCTTTTTTCATGGCGCTTGCGCTGAATCTTGATTCCGCAAGGGCTTGATGATCAGCAATCGGTTTTTTCTTCTCAGTGTAGTCAGTCAACACATCGTTTAAATGCATCGAGTATAAGGAGTAAAATATGTGTGTATCCAAAAATGAATCGGACAGGTGACGTAAAGCATCTATGTCACCCTGCACATCAAAATCAGCCTTTCCTGCCTTTGTAAGCTGAGCCTTTTCATTTTCGGTATAGTTTTCGAATATTTGCTTTGAATAATCCTTATCTTGAATTTCTTTTAAAAGCGAACCGGCCTTGGGTAAATCATCATAGACTTGGCTGGAATTGCAGTAGAGTAGATCAACGAAAGAAGTCCCTAATGGATTGGATATGCGGCTAACCAGCGTATCATCTGTGGGATTAATCATCTCGAATACTTCGGTATCTTCTTTTACATACAGCCTGATTAAAAAGGGCTTCATAGGGACCTCATAGAAAATCGATTATAATATTGGAAATAAACCTATTGACAGCAATCGACATTAAATATATAATGCATAATGATATAGAATCATTAATATATTATATTTCTATGCACCTATATTGTCAATGATAGAAATCAAATTATTAATTAAGCGCATTGAACAAGGCGGATATGAAATGGATATATGGAAATTATGAATGGAGGAAATGTATGAGCAAATACAAAACACTTGATGATTTACCATTATCGTTATCCGCAATGGACGTGGCTGAGGTGCTGGGCCTATCTAGAGCCGGCGCTTACAACCTGCTGGATAAACAAGGTTTTCCAACTTTGAAGGTGGGGAAACGAAAGATTGTGCCGCGTGACAAATTCTTGGCTTGGATGGAGCAACATACTGAGGGAATCGGATGAAGGATCACTTGTCGGATAGGGATATAGCCGCGTTATATCCTCATCCATATAAAGTGGACGGGTACTCTTTGTTTATCACTCAGTATAAGAATGGTGCTGAAACCTATAAAAAGCTTTGTAACTTCATGCCTTATATCGTGGAAGAAGATGCGATTGATGATGGTGCTGAAATTGCAAGATATGTGATGGTTACCGGCATACATGAGGATGGCACGAGACTGCCTAAAACAAGAATACCTGCGTCGGATATCGCTGGCACAACATTCAATTGGCTTATTGAAAACTGGGGAGCAAAATGCAATATTGAACCAGGGAGGAATGTCAAAGATAATATCCGCCATGCGCTTCAGAGTACGGCGGCAAATGTTCCGTGCAGAACAATATACAAGCATTTCGGATGGAAGAAGATTAATGGTCAATGGGAATTCCTGATACCTGGGAAAACGTTTGATGTGCAAGCAGAAGGGAAGCTAAAGAACTATCGCTTCGAGGAGAAAGATGCTGAACTTTCTGCCCGAGCGTCCTTTGATTTTCTTTTCAGCCAGTATGCCCCGAATGCCTTAACATATCCGCTTATGGCTTATATCTATCTGACACCATTAAATCACTTTTTAAAAGAAGCTAGATGCGAACCCAAGACAACGCTTTGCTTGATCGGGAAAACAGGCACAAAGAAAAGCACACTGGCGGCCTTAGCACTTTCCCACTATGGTAGGTTCACGAACGTGGATTTGCCGCTTTCTTTTCGAGACACCGCAAACAGCATTATAAAAACGGCGTTTATGCTCAAAGATGTTTTAACGGTGATCGATGATTTTCACCCATCGACAAAAACCGAAGAACTATCAATGAACACAACGGCGCAGATGATCACGCGGGCCTATGGAGATCGCGTTGGAAGAAGCCGGTTGAGAAGTGACAGTTCTTTAATGGTTGCGCGACCGCCGCAAGGGAATGCCATCATTACGGCTGAACAATCGCCGGACATCTCGGAAAGCGGGCTGGCAAGAACCATTCAACTGGAGATAAAAGAAGGCGACATTAAATTGAATTTGCTTTCTGAGATGCAGATAAAAGCTGACCAAGGGTTATTGTCATCTGCTATGCACAATTATATTCAATGGATCAAAGGCAAATTCCTAGTATCTGATGAAGCGCACAAAAAATTTATCGAGAATCTTTCAAAACGGTTTAAGAAGAGTAGACAGCACTATATAAGTATTCTTTCTGAATGTGGAACTGAGTACCATGCTAGATTACCGGAAGTGGGTGCTTGGTTGGACTTGGGGTTGCTTTTTGCCTTCCATTACTTTATGGACATGAACCTGATTGATGAAGGCATGGGCGAAAGCCATATGGAATATGCGGATGAACTGATTACAGAGCTCATTATCAAGCAAGCGACATTCATAAGAAATGACCGGCCCAGTATTATGTTTATAGCCAAGCTGGGATCGCTGATTGGGTCAGGTAAAGCAAAGGTAATAGCAAAAGATAATTGGAATAATGATAAACCTATTGGTTTTATCGGCTATGAGGATCACGAAAACTATTATCTGATTACCGATGTTGTACATAGCATGGTTAAAAGATTGTGCGAAGAGCAGGGTGAAGTCTTTTCAACCAGCGCCAAATCATTGTTGAAGCACTTATCTGAGGATGGGTATATTGATGCAAATGCCGCAGTAAGGACGAAAGTTGTTCGAATTGGCGAAACAACACGGCGATATCTTGTATTAGGCAAAACTCAGGTGGAGAGCACCTTTGAAAGGGCGCAACATGTGTAACGATTGTTGCATAAGTTGCGCTTAATATGAAATCCAAAGTTATTGTGCGCTGAGCTGGCATACACTTGTATGCCGATATTCGACTAATTTCATAAATAGCAACACATTAAGACATACACCTGTATGCTAAAGTTTTAGCGATTATAGGACGTATGTTTTTTTGTTGGTTCTGCACCTCTTTAATGGACCTTGATTATCTGTATTGAATTATGCATTCGCAATTTAATTTCCTGAAACGAAGGCTTGTTTTGATATTTGGAAAAGAATATTATTTGAAAGTATATTGCAGGAGCAAGCACGTGATTTGGATAGCCACGGGCTCAAATCACACTTGCTAGGAGGACCTAGGACCCAGGGGGAATAATATGCAACTACTATTTAAAAAGCGAATTAATTTTGGGTTACGTGATACTACTTATTCATGAAAGAATATATTAAATGGTACAATATACAAATGGGCATATAGAGTCTTGCAACCTCGATAGAAGGACATATTACCGAGCACCTGATTACAAGGTTTCTGAAGCGTCATACAATAGACTTAATGTTTCTTCCTTGCTCAAAACCAAGGCACTCTCTTCCATTGAAGAAAAAAAGTCGTAGAATGACTGAATGATGGTCGGCTCGGAGAGAAAACAGCCTGCGATTGAACCATCTTCTTTTGTGAAATATAGCATAAGCTTAGAATGGCCATAAAGATATATGACCATCTGATCGCAGACAGTTATTGCAGAATCGTCAACAGCACGGCAATAAAAAGTATCGGATTCAATATCTCTAACCAGTAATTCAAGCAGGTGGATTAGTTCAACCTTGGAAAAATCGTATGCTGTGTCCTTTGGCATATCCTTGATATGACCGGACATAATAAACTCCAATAAGCCCGAACGCGAGAAGAAATGCTGAAAAACTGGTTTTTTTCTTTCGACGGCGCGATACATGACATTTGCAATTTTAATAATATAATCACGACCTTCGACATTTGGTAAAACTTTTTTTTCAATCAAATCGGCATCAAAATAAGCGCCCAAGCATGGGTGAGCTTCAAGAGTAAACATTTCTTCATTGGCATCAGCTAAAACTGAATCAGTATGCAGTTTAAGTGTTTGTTGCGCATGAAAAATCGGAAGTGTCAATGGCGCCGCTTTTCTTTTAAGAAATTCAAAATTATCCGAATAAAGCTTAATCATTTCTTCGGTGGTATGGACGATAATGTTATCTAGCGTAGGGGACAGCAGCAGCAGGTATCGGCTGGTGATAATATAGTAAGGCAACAGGACTTCCTGCTCAATTGAAAAATCGGTATGGCCATAGTAGAAATAAGACTCATAATTGCTGTTACCAAAAGCAAGTGGCAATACTTTTGTCAGAGCGATGAGATTATAATTGGGATCATGTGATTTCTTAGGATTTTTAGAAAATCGGATCAGGTGCTGAATGTGAGGTTTGTTTGGCGAAGAAACCAGCACACGGTTAACCAGATCAAGAATACTATTTTCGCTCGCCGGAATGTTGAGCATAAGCTCAGGACTTGCCGAATTAATGAGCTCATCCTCAATAATCTCATGTAATACGGCACTGTTTCCAAGTTTATTATTAAAGATAAAAAGCGGCTTTTCTTGTAGATAGTCAATTGAGATTTGCTTGTTGGACCCAAGCGGGTTTCTGGGCTGCGTTGCCAATTCAGAAAACTGCATCAGCATTTCTTTGATATACTCACGATTGGCGTAGGTACTATGGCCGATTTTTTCTATTGAGTAGAGCCTTTTAACTTCCTGCCGCTGGGCAGGGAAGACGTTAAGACAGGTGCAAAGTTTTTCAATATATTCTGTGTTGGGCAGGCGCTCACCCTTAAGCGTGCGCTGAAGGGTGGTGCGCTCCAAGCCGGATTGCTTGCAGATTTGATAGATATTGGTGCCGCTTTCGTCGATCAGAGTTTTTAAGTAGTCATATAGTCTTGTCATGTTTATGCCTCACTTTATATTAATAAAAGTATAAAAAAACTTATGCACAATTGCAAGCACATATTGTAAAACAGCTATCAATTAAAATAAAATATGTAAGAATAACAAAATAGATAATCTGGGTGGCGTGTGCCGTTTTTGGAGTACGATAAAAAAGCGGTTGAGCTACCCATCAAAAAAACGCGAGATTCGGGTCAACTTTAAGGGGGTTTACTGATGAAACGAAAATTATTTTTCTGTCTGCTTTTTGCGGCAATGATTGTGCTGGTGCCGTGCGTTGGCTTTGCAGCGAACAGCAATGTTGGCGGCGTTGTCACCATCGACACACCCTGGGCAGGCACACTTCAAGCGGACATTGAGGCGCTGGGCATTACCAGTGCAGACGAAGTCACCGAACTTTATATCACTGCCACCGATTCCATGGACGCCACAGACCTTGCCTATATTCAAAGCATGTCTAACTTAACCATCCTGGATGTCGCCGACACGATTACAGTGGGCGATGTGGGGAACAATTTTTTTTCTGGGCACAGCGCAATAGAGGAAGTGACCTTTCCGGCTACAGCATATGGGGATGATACATTAAGCGATTGTGCTGTTTTAACTAGCGTATCGCTTCCAAACGCGCTTACCTTTGGATGGGGGGCATTTGCTGAGTGCACTTTTTTATCATCGGTATCAATACCTAACGCAACAAATTTTGATGGGAATGCTTTTTATAACAACGATTCATTAGTGAATATAACGCTTGAGCAAGTAACAGAATTTGTATGTACTGCGTTTTATGACTGCAACTCATTGACAACCGTTAATTTTCCCGAGTTGATTAGCATCCCTGGTGCTCAGGCATCATCGCAATCATGTTTTTATAATTGTGATTCGTTAACTAATGTGTCAATGCCCAAAGCGGAAACGTTTGGTGAAGCGGCGTTTTATGATTGCGATGCACTGGTCAGCATTTCTTTACCATTAGCTAACACCTTTGCAGATAGTGCATTTATGTACTGCGACAATCTGGAAAATGTGGGTTTGCCCTCAGCTATTGAGGTTGACGATTTTGCTTTTTTCTATGATGTGGAGCTGACTACAGTAAATCTGCCAAATGCCACAACTTTTGGAGATAATACTTTTTCGGAATGTGCGAGTTTAGCATCCATTACCCTGCCTGAAGCACTAACATTTGGAAATAATGCTTACCAGAATTGCGCTTTATTGTCAGCAGTTACTTTACCTAAGGCTACACAATTTGGACATAATGCTTTTGAAAACTGCTTTTCGTTAGTCAATATATCATTGCCTTTGGTAGAAACATTTGAATCGGGTGCTTTTTCAAACTGCACAGCCTTGGAGTCCGTCGATTTTCCGGAAGCTACAGTTTTCGGTGACTCTGCCTTTTCAAACTGCATAGCCCTAGAAACAGTATCCCTGCCAAATGCTACTAATTTTGGCTGGGCCTCTTTTTATAATTGCGACGCTTTACTGAACATTACGCTTGAAAGTGCTGTGCAATTGAGTGTTGAGGCTTTTTCATGTTGTGATAATCTGGTTTCGGTTAGTATGCCCAATGCGCAAGTTTTCGGAAGTGGCGCTTTTGAGTGTTGTTATTCATTAGCCAATGTTACCTTACCGAATGCGGTAACATTTGGTGACTATGCTTTCTACAAGTGTTATTCGTTAACTTCTATAGATTTGCCAGAAGCGATATCTTTTGGAGAATATGCATTCGCAACGAAATTCTCATACACTGACCCGTATGAAGGCTCCTCAATAGCAGTGGTGAACTTGCCCAAGGTGGATAATTTTGGTGAAGGCGCTTTCGCATTTTGCACCGACTTAACCGATATATCAATGCCGAATGCAACGACTTTTGGTGACTATGCTTTTTGGGAATGCGATACATTAACAAATATTTCGTTGCCCTCTGCGGTTACCTTTGGTGACTATGCCTTTTGGGATTGTGATCTTGTGCAATCCGTTGACTTGCCTTTGGTTACTACTTTTGAAAACGGGGCTTTCTGCGACTGCATGGCACTTGAGGCGATTGCCTTGCCAGAAGTGATAACTATGGGAGAAACAGCGTTTGTCGGGTGTGAAAACTTAATAGCTGTTGAGCTAGCAAAAGTAGAAACTTTGGGTGACAATGCATTCCAGTATTGCGATTCTTTGACAAACGTTTCATTGCCGAATGTATCCACCTTTGGGAGCGGTGCTTTCAACGGATGTCTATCACTGGTTTACATTTCTCTTCCAATGGCAACAAGCTTTAGTGGAACAGCTTTTTTTGAATGCCATGCACTGCAAACTGTAGAGATGCCATTTGTTACAAATATTGGGAATGAGTCATTTATGGATTGCTCATCATTAGAGAACATTGTTTTGCCTGAAGTGTTGGCCATAGGTACTTCGTCTTTTCAGCGTTGCGCTGCGTTAGAAACGGTTTCATTGCCTAAAGCAACAGAAATAGGGGAGTGGTCGTTCTGGTGGTGCGATAAACTAAATTCAGTTTATATTCCTATGGTTCAGATTTTCAGAGAACACATTTTTGATAATGATTCTGCTAGCATAGATTTGACGATGGGTATTTCAATTCCAAGTGTGGTGAGTGATTCCTTCACGGCTTACAACCCCGCCTCAAAAAGCGCCGTGGCCCATGTGCCCGCAAGCGCCCTTACGGCCTATGACATCGCAGATGGCACGACGGATGGGCTGTGGTACGGCTGGACCTTGAGCACCGAAGCAGCAACCACTACCTACACCATCACTTATAACCTTGACGGCGGTACCAACAATGCGACCAACCCTGCGACGTTTACATCGACCACACCGACTATCACGCTGGCCGACCCGACCAGAAGTGGTTACACCTTTGATGGGTGGTATTCGGATGCCGCACTGACCGCGGCGGTAACTTCTATCCCGACCGGAACCACATCCAACGTCACCCTATGGGCAGGCTGGACAGCAGTGGCGGCGGGCACCTATACCATAACCTATAACCTTGACGGCGGCACAAATAATGCGGCTAACCCAGCGACGTTTACTTCTACCACGCCGACAATCACGCTGGAAGACCCAACAAGAGACGGCTATACCTTTGTCGGCTGGTATCTGGAATCGACTTTTATCACGCCGATTTCCACTATTCCCACAGGGACAACCGCGAACGTATCGTTATGGGCGCGGTGGACACCGACAACTGGGTTGATATATTATTCAGTAACATACAATCTGAATGGCGGTACCAACCATCCTAGCAATCCGGAGTACTATTCCGAGTACGATGATTTTATAATTCTTGGGTTCCCTACACGCTCAGGATATGTTTTCAGCGGCTGGTATAGTGACGCGGCCATGACCGACGGGAACGAAGTGTATGCCATTTTGCCTAGCACCGCCGCACCGATTACGTTGTGGGCCAAGTGGACGGATGCGGCACTTGCAACTACTTATGATGTCGTTTATTTTCTAAATGGTGGCGTGAATTCGGACGTAAACCCCGAGGATTTGACAGATTACAGCCCTTATGTCTTTTTGGATGAACCGACAAGGGACGGGTATATCTTTGCCGGCTGGTATACTGACCCAGAATACACCACACCCGCACTGATTATACCAGACGGTATCTCATCCGATATTGTTCTCTATGCGGTATGGATAGGTTTGCCTATGTTTTCGGTTCGTTATGTCGATGGACTCCCTAACGAGACGGTTACGATGCCTGTGAATAACAATTTTTACTACTTCGGTGATGTGGTTACGCTCTCTTCCTATGAGCCAATAAGAACAGGCTATACGTTTACCGGATGGTACTTGGATGGGCAACGTGTGACGGGAAGCATCACCGTGACCGGCGATATGCTGTTAATCAGTGGATGGCGGCTGACAGCTGATTTACCAGCGACCGCAACCAATGATTACCTTTGGATTGTAGTTGTATTGGTTGTGATTGCACTAGCGGGTTTCATGATGTTAATGCTGCTCATCAAAAACAGGCAAGCGGAGAAGGCCGTCAAACGCGAGGAGTAGCTGTCTATGATGGACATCAAAGACGTGGGTTTCGGAAAAAGCAAATATGATATTTGGATTGTTTTGATGAGCATCATGCTTGCCGGGCTTTGTGTGCTGATGGGATTTACTATTAAAACCGAACGGATTAAGGCAAAGGTAGTAGAGGATGCCGCGCTCTGGGAGCACACGGTGAGCGCTAAGAAATTAGTACCGACTGAACCAGAGACTGAAAGAATTGTGATAGATGATACGGAAGTCCAACCCGTAGAGCAAGTAGAAGAAGAGGAGTTACTATCGAAGAAAAATATTGCGGGAGTTATCCGTTTTTCGAGCGACACCGTTATCCCTTATTACAATCAAGGAAGCGACGTTGACGAGGGTGCAACGCTTTACAGTGATGTGATGCCGGGCGAGGTTGGCCGAACACTGATTTTCGGGCATCGGGATCAGTCGTTTCGGAATCTAAAATACCTAGATGAAGGCGATGTATTAACTTTTGAAACGCTGGAAGGAACATATCGGTATAAAATCGTCAGCATCGACGTGATGCAGCCTGATGAGCTGCCTTTGTTTGACCCTGACTATGCCAACATCACCCTCGTTACCTGTTATCCGTTTCGATATGTTGGTGCGGCGCCTAAGCGCTATGTGGTGCAACTGAAAATGATATAACAAGATAAAACCGAAAAACTTGAGTTGTCGGCTAAAAATATTCAGCCTGGAAATTTTTATCAGGATAGAAAAATTTGGAGGAGAATATGCCTGTTGTAGCTATTAAGTGCCCTAACTGTGGGGGTAGCGTAAAGATGGATATGAGCATGACCAGAGGCGTATGTGCATACTGTAAAAGCACGATTAATGTTCAGGAAGCTATTCAGAAAGTAAAGATTGACAATACTCAAAAAATTGAGAGCTATTTAGTGTTGGCCGAAACCGCCAGAAAGAATGAGCAATATGAACAGGCAGAAGCTTATGCCAACAGAATTTTAGAAGAAGATGCATATAATATAAAGGGATGGTTGCTAAAATGCAATGTCATGGCTGATTTAAGTGAGCAAGGGGACTATCGTTTACCGGAGATAGCGATTGCAATTGAAAACATCCTACAGCTATGGATAGAAGCGGACAGAGTAAAGCTGCTGGAAGAATTAACTCGGATTTTTACTAGAGCCTATATGGGGCTTGTGAGAGCTTATACATTTATAGTCACTTATCGCATTAAAAATTTCAAGGAGAGTGAAAATAACGTATTTGATTCGGTTGCGATGAACATAAATACATTAATATCTATAGTAACAGAAGTTGAAGGATTCGAACAAAAATATCATTGCAAGTTAGAAAATCGCATCCCGGACTTTGCAGCTGAGGTTAATAAAATCGTTCCAATAGCAATTAAGACGATGCAAAAAAACTGCTTTAAGCAGTCATACTCAGATATCGAAACCATTTCAAAAATGAGTGCGTATTTAGATATTCTGCTTTATACGCTTTATTCTACAATATCAAATTTGCATGTAGAGCGGGATAATATACGTAAACAGGCGATGAAATATCTTATAGATCTCTGTGATTGCTGTGCCATATTATACCGCCACAGCAAGCTATACCATTATGACCGGTTGGGGCTTATGGAAATACTAACACTTGACTTTGCGAGCAAAGGCGGATGGGACGTATATTCATATTTCCCAAAGAAATTGGAGTCGATGCGCGTTAGAGAATACATTAAGAAAAGACGTGAATACGGAAATAAGGTAAGAAGAGCATTTCAAACGAAGTACGGGAGCTCCGGAATTCAAGGAATAAACGGATATACAAAATTTAAGTTTTACTTATTAGCAAAACGCAAATTGGATTTATAGTTGACGATAAACGGTATTTTTGTATAGGATAAACGGTAGTTTGGTGTTTAGGACGGTAGGCGCCATCGATTATCAATTATAAGTAGGGAGGTTTGGGTGTGAAACGGCAAAATGATACGCTTCTTATTGTAGCCATTATCGGCTTTTTTCTACTTGTGTCTACTGGTCTGGTGGTTTGGTTTGGCGGGGACCGGGAACAGATAAAAGGTGAGAAGCAGATGGATGGATTAGTTGATAGAATTGAGGAGACAACGTTTGTCGAATCAAAAGATATTATCGGACAGGTAGAAATAGAAGCTGAAAATATTGAAGAAGGTAAAATTTCGGGTGAATACTATTTAGACAGTATCGTTAACCAGAACGGCGAGGTTATCATGACGTATGATGAGCTTATGGATTATTTCAGCGGGGCTATTCCACCTGATAATTTTACCTTGCAAGAAAACGGCGAAGTTATGCGAATGATAACGGATTATTCAATAACGGGTGTTTGGGAAAGAGACGAAAATATTGTAATATTAACAGAAGGTAGCTGGGTTGACTCCGAAAACTATGTTTACCGTACTGGTGTATATAATTATCAAAATGGGTCGCTAACATCATTACAATCCATTAAGGACTTGGAAGACCGTTTGCCTAGCTGGATGGTGGATGCAATCCCAAACATTTCTCGTTCGTATATGAAGTTTAAGAAACACGAGAAAGGCTTAACCCAGGGAAAAGTAGCACCAGATACACAAGATGTTGACAATGAAGACATTGATTCGCTTATACAAATGATGACGCAGGAAAATATGGAATATTTTGAGATAGATATTGTTGAAGAAAAAACGCAATACTTTGATGACTACACTCGTTTTACTGCATATGTCTCAATCCCATATAGTGTCGACATCGAAGCGTATGGACGGTTAATCTCAGGGGAAAACGTGGAAATACTTGGACAAGAATTCGAGTACATAACACTAAATGAAGCAAAAAAATTTGAAAATTTTAATGAAGTGGAGTTGGAGTATTTTCAGCAATATGATGTGATAATTCTAGATACTCATAACGATGAATATCCTAGATATATGAAAGTTGAAAAGCCGAAGGATGGAAAGCGTGCGTATATAACCGAGCTTGGCTATGCATATCAGACATTTGCCTATATGGGGGAATACAACTTTAATTTTCCAAACACATTGTCTATGTATATTATAAGATATACCGATGATGAAAATGAAAACATTAATCCATATTCACCGGAAAATTGTTTAACCGTGGACGCTTATAAACAGCACATTGAGGAGTACAAAGGGTATTTTCCTTATGAAATATATATTGATGGATTGGGGAATATTATTAAAATGGTAGAGCGATTTGTTTCCTAAAAGCACATGAAATTTTAGCAATCAAGACTGGCCGGTTTTCCTGGTATAACCAAAACAGAATAACGAAAGTCAAGCGATTCCCTTTCTAGCGCAGGGCGGTTCGTTGAAGAGCTAAGAACAGCACATTTTTTGTGATTGTTCAAATATATACTTTGGTGCCATAATAGATATAATGCTGTTTCTTGGGAGAAAAAGATGATAAAAAAAGTACGGGTAATAATAGTTCTTATCGTGGTCAGTATATTAAGCGGGTGCCAATTGAGCGAATATACCGTTCAGACTGATGCCACAGATGCAACTGTTGGACAAAATGATTTAGCAGAGGACTTTAGCGAAGACTTCATACAAAGCGATATTCAACCGACACAAGCGCTGGAAGGTAAAGATGCTGTTCTAGGAAAGTACTGGCTTTCCTATTGTGTGGACGGTGCTGGGAATATTGTTTTAGATCATGATACGTTTATAGCTAATTATGATATCCAAATTGAGGATAATTTCAGCTTGCAGAACAATATGCGGGTGTATCGTGAAGAAGGTGTATATCCGTACTATTATGGCGAATGGCAATTTGAAAACGATCAAGTTACGATGTCTAATGAATATGACACAAGAACATTTGTTTTTGATGGGAACAACCTAAAATGCACCATCCCTTTTTCAGAACAGGAAGCGTATTTATTATCGGGCAGCACGCATTTAATAAGTAACCCAGAGGATACATATTTAGTTTACGAAAAAACACCAAATGATGATTTTCCATATGATTATATGGAGGCTGACCCAATAGATTTTAATGGTACATGGGGCTTTGCCAGCGCCAGTTCAATTTTGGATTACAGCACAAATTACGAAACATTGAATATGTTTGATAACGACTTTTCAACCGCGTGGGTAGAGGGCGTCAGCGGGAATGGCGAAGGCGAAATAATATTTATCGGTATCATCGATGAGAATTATCGCGTCAGCGGAATATCTTTGATTAATGGATACACGAAATCTGAGGATTTGTATTATAAAAACGCGAGATTAAAAACAGCCACTGTGATGATAACAACTGCATCAGATGTATATATGGAAGAAGTGGCCCTGAAAGATAATATATTGGATTATCAGAATATTGATTTTGGTCAGATTTATGAAGATGTTAAATCGGTTGAGATTATCATTGGTGAGAGTTATGAGGGAAGTAAGTATGAAGACTTATGCATATCGGAATTGAGGTTAATTAATTAAGTTTAATTTTCTACACGCTGAAAAGTTTTGTAATTGCGAAAAAGTTTTTTACCATTGATAATGACAGTATGGTCAGACAAAATAGCGGAGTCTAGTGTGCGAGGGGAGCTTAGCGCAAATCGTTGTTAATTTTTGGTTTAAAAAAATAGTCACATATAGCCATGGATATTTTTTATAAAAGTATTCAGCATAAGCACATGTATATGTTAGCTTGAAATCAAATTTCGCATCCTCATAGACATTTTTGTCTAGGGGGAGGGTATAGACAAAAATGTCTACGAGGGGAGTCTAGCGCAAATCGTTGCCTTTTTTCAGCCTTAAAAAATAGTCACCTGTAGCCATGCACTTTTTTTCACAAAAAATACTTAACATAATCACATGGAAATGGGCAAAATTAGTAGATTTCTTCACTAAAATTTAGTAGATATAATGACATAAATATACATAATATGCATATAATATTGGATGCCCATTTGTTCAACTCCCCTCGCCTCCACCATGAAAAAACCGCTAAATATAAAGGTATTTGGCGGTTTTGTTCGTCAGCGTAAACCACCGGCTAAGCCGGTGGCTAGTGATTCTTTGAATGGTGGCCTAAAACTTTGTTGCTTAATCGACATCATGCTCCGCTAAGAAGTGTAGCAAATCAGTTCTTGTGACAACGCCTTTCAGTCTCCCGGTTTCATCAACAACGGGAAGGCGGTTCACTTCCCTTTTTTTCATCAAGGATGCGGCATCATGCCACGAATCTTGTTCATTGATGGTAAAAACTTTTCTTTTCATCACTTCAGAGACATGTGTTTGCAGGAACTCCTCTGCGTTTTTTTTATGCGGAATGCTGTCGATCATGTAAGTATATGAGTACATCCAGTCTGAAGTATAAGGCAAAGGAATCATTTGTGTTGTTTCGGAGTAGGCGATCAAATCGCGTGCCGAAAGGATGCCGATGACTTTTTTATCTGAGTCTACGACAGGGAGCCCGCTGATGTTCTTACTCTTAAAGGTCCGAAGCACCGTTTCTACAGTATCATCAGGAGAGATACTGACGACATCTTTGTTCATGAATTCAGAAATCTTAGACATGGTTGTTTCCTCCTTCAATCATCTATATAAGTATTATACCACTTTTCTGTGACAAATAAACACGATGGGGCTTTTGATGACGGCAGTCTGTTCCGGAAGAATGTGAAAATACGCTATGGTTGTAAAGGATGATGGCGTTCGGTTGTTGTTAGTTTTCAAGACTTTTGGGTAGCAGTGGATTTGGGAGAACATCAGTTGAGGTCAGGAGTCTGCTTCAGGATGAAACCGCGGAAATTAAAAAAACGCAAAAGGTTCATTTGAGGAGGAACACTTTTGCGAAACATATCGCTAAAATAAGCAATATATTTACTTTTAGTATATCACATTTCGAAATTTAGTAAAGTACGAAATTAAATTTCGTTAAAAAAGCGCAATTGAATACTGGGATTCTAAATTAGAGATTGGAAAGATATGAAAATTCTAAATTAGGTTTAACACAGTATCCTATGCGCTTTATATCTAAAATTATACCACCGATTGTATACCAGAGTAAATGAGCAGATCAAATATAAGCTGAAAAGTAAAAGGGCCGATCTTTCAGCCCAAAAACTTTGAATAAAATCACCTGGATGATTTGATATGTTTGTTTAAGAGCAGAAGATGTCATTTTTATATTTGCACTTGTATATATCATGAGATACTTAAAAATTGTTCTATTAGAGAAAATTTGATGTCGATCACAAACGCCCTTAAACAAACAGCGGCATTATATCATAGTATGATCTGAAAAAGCATGGGTAAATTGAGAAAAAGAATGAAACAATGTGAAAAAAGTAATATCAACGATCGATCGCGGTTGCTGATCGCGTAAAACGCGGCATCCAGAAAGCAAATCAGCTCAATACTCACATGGTGAAGAAACGGTCGGGAACGCTCATGCAGGCTATCGCCGCTGTCATAAAAAAAGCCGCTTGACGGCATCAAAACGACATTTTTCTCTCATATCTTGGCTATATATTACCACAAATTGGCCGAAATTTCAAGTCTTGTCCTTGAACGCCCACGGGTGTATAAGGTATAGATGGAAGGAGACAGAATGAGAATTAGTTTTTCGATCGAACCGATTAAAAACCAGATGCAGCAGAGCATCGCCGATATTCATAAGTGCAATGCATTTACCGCGAAATACGGACTGACCCTTTCAAAAGCCGAGATACAGAATCTGGTGGCGCACCGATTCGCCGTACTGAAAGAAACCCGACGAATGGAATTTGGCACCGGCATTTTGGAACCGCTGATCTACGCATTTTGTGATTCACCTTATATTGATTCGAGCAACTATGAGCAAACACTGCTGGCATTGCAGGATATGTTCTATCAGTTTAAAAACGAAGTCTTTGAACAGCTCTCGGATGAGGAGTTGATCCTATCGATGAAAACGGGATTCAACGGTGCGGCGCAAGGATCGTTGGAATACCTCGCGGGGACATGGGTGGAGACGCTGGCTCGCAGGATGCGATGTGGGGGATGGGGGTATGAAGAGACCGTTGAAGTGACGCCGGATGAAGATGAATGGTGACCCTGAAATGACCGAAAATAAACTGAGTACCGGACAAAAAAACGCACAGCTTGAAACGGTTGAGATGAAGCTGTATGCCCTGCTGGCCAGGCAGACCGCCAAATACACGCTGAACGACAGCACATCCCTGCCGGTGGAACTGGCCGAGGATTTGTTTTACGGAATATGCTACTGCTTGGGCATAGAAAAGGATATGCAGGAAGAAGCGTTGGCTGAATTGGCCAAGGCCGATTTTGACGTACGATTGGCCGAGGGAATACGACTGATTCAAAAGCAGATGCGTCTGGCCAAAAAACTGTGGCGCACGACGATGCTGAGCCTGCCGCGAATTGAAAATACATCGCTGACCGACACCCTAAATAGCATCAAAATCTTTGAGAAGCGGTATGACTACCGCTTTTTTGCGCATCACATTCCTTGCGACATCGACTATCAACTCTGTCACCCCGTGCCCGAAGAACAGCAGGGCATCGGTTACGTCATCGCCTGGCTGACCTGCCTTTTGACCGAAAACACGTTTCTTTCGCACTTTGCGCCCGAGGACTGCGTCGCCGTTCTAGCGCAATCCTGCCCGGATTATATTGGCCTGCATATCAACCTGTACGAGCCTGTGGCTGTGCAGGCACTGGGGCTGGCGATGATCGACGGGAATGTACTCGGTTTGCGGTTCACCGAGCCTGAGCATCAGCGATTGACGGATACACTGCAAAGCGCACCGCCAAGCGCACGGGCGGATATGCTGACGGATGCGGCCGACTTTCTGATTCAAACCTTCCATATGGAAAGCCGGACATCCAGAGAATATCTACTTAAGACAGCGAAAAACGCGTTGCCGCGCATCAACGCCGCACTGGAAAGCGGGACTTTAAGCGGTGTATTTTATTACAGATAACAAAAAAAGCGCTTCATAAAAGAAGCGCTTTTGTATTGACGGGTTATTCTGAAACAGAGGATTCGCTGATAGATTCAGACGCCGCAGGGATTTCCGACTGCGCCGCTGTTCTCTCCCGATAAACCAAGGCTTTTTTCTCTAGGCTGTTTTTTGAAATTAGGAATACCAGCGCGAGAACAGGGAAAACTAAAATCAGCTCATAGGCACCATTGGGAAAAAGGGTCAGGCCGGATTTCCCGATCTTGATAAACTGTACCATAAACGAATTCTGGAAAGATTCGCCATTGAGGCGATGAGCAAAACTGAATCCGTTTTGAACAAAAAAGCCGATAATCCAGAGGGCCTTGAGGCGAACCTTGGATTTTGCGCATACGATGATGGCGGCGATGATGATGCCGTAGCAGATGATGGCGTAAGCCCACAGAACGCTCTGCATGGGTGAGTCGCCAATCGTCGAGCCACTCAGATTCTTGATGCCGCCGGGGTAGAAGTAGAAGCCTGCAAAACGCTCTTCATCATTTTGCTTATAGGTGGTAATAGTGAGCGTATAGGTGCTCTGGTCGGTATCAATGATAAGAGACATAGACTGTTTGCGTGATGACAGGGGCATCACCCGACTGCCGCGAGGTAGTATCGAAGCGTACGTAACGGTATCGTGTCATGTTGCCCTGAACAATTTCGGAAATGTCTTCCATCACATCGCTGTACTCATCGACGTACTCTTCTCCAAAATACTTGAGGATAAAGGCTTCGTATTCGCCGGATGTTTTGCTTGCCATGATATCTTCCACAAAGGCATCAATCTCGGGATTCTTTTGTTCCATCTTAAAGTTTTCGCCGCTGCATCCGCTGAAAACAGCGAGCGCCAGCACAGCCAAAAAAGCCAGTATGATTATTTTCTTACGCATCTTTTGCACCTTTCAGGGAATATTGACATGATATAACATCAGTATACCAGACGTATGCGAGCGGGGCAATGGGAGGAAGAGGGCAAGTTGGGGAAATCGGTGGGGAACGATTATTGTGAATTAATGACGTGCTGGTGGATGAGAGATCAGAGAGCTTAATGAGTGTTGACGATAATTGAATGTAAACTATTTGATTTTACAATTTTAAAAATGGTATAATATAGAAGAACAATAAATTGTGATTTACAAATAAAACAATATAAAAGCAGTTGCAAAGGGGTATACAGATGTTTATTAGAAATATCGAAGATATAACTATGGAAGATATGCAATATCTCATTTATAACGAAATTGGAGAAGATAAAACATTAGAATATAAAAGAGAATTACAAATTGATACAGGAGATGATAGAAAAGAATTTTTGGCGGATGTTTCAGCGTTTGCAAATGCAGAGGGGGGAATGATTATCTTCGGGGTTGAAGAAAATGATGAAACAAACACACCGCAATCAGTGTGCGGGATAATAATCGACAATGAAGATGAACTAGTCCGAAAAATTGATAATCTAACACGGGATTCTATTTCGCCGAGGATACCAGAAATAAAATATAAGATTATTGCTTTATCCGATGCAAATAAAAGTATTTTAATTATTCAGATTGGACAAAGTTACATATTGCCTCACCGCGTGACTTATAAGGGATGGGATAAATTCTTTGTTCGCGATTCGAAAGGGAAACACCCAATGGATATTGATGAGCTTAGACAATCATTTGGGTTGTCAGATTCGCTATTTAAGAAAATTGAAGATTATAAAATGGATCGTATTTCTTTCTATCATGAAAATAAATATGGGATATTTGACAGTAAAAGTCTGTTTTATTAGTGCAAGCGCTCCCACTACAAGCATTTAGGAGCAATCAAGTGCATTCGATTGTCACAGTGAAAAATGCAATAATAGATGCTGGTGAAAGGGCATTTGGAGCATCAAGACAGCAGATATTAATTGACAGTATTGCTTTTGGGGAATATGAATATGCAGATGAGAATTATAGTAAATCTGTAGGATTCTTTTATATAAATGGGATTATTGAAAAGGCGACTACTTCATTTTTTGAGAGAGATTTTATAACAGGTAATATTTTCCCCCCAAAAAAGCTGAACTTTATATATCAAAAAAAATTAATAGAAAATGTAATAAGCAATATTGAAGGAATCTTTAAATATTATTCCGAATTGGGTATTGTTCCACCAGTAATACTTTCTGTTGCGATAATAAATGGTAGAGGATTTACAATTACAGCAAATCAATTTCTTGATACAGCGGGAGAAATTGATAGGGACATACTAATTGTTCCAGATGTTGTGATTAGAGAAGTGCCTGAAAACTTTGAAAAGACATTAAAACCGGTTTTTGATTCGATATGGAATTCATGCGGTTATGTTGACTGCCGATATTATGATGAAAATGGAGAATTCAATATCAATAGATGATATCAATTAATGTGAAAGTAATCTTTTTTGCACCCCCGCCCCATATCTGATAGAATAATAATCAAAGTAATCGAAAAAAATATTTTTTAAGGCAGGGAAAAACGGATGAAAATCATCGTACTCTATGATTCGGTTTTTGGCAATACCAAACAGGTGGCCGAAAACGTGGCGGATGCGCTGAAAGCCAAAGGCGCAGTGGCCGTCAGCGCGGCCGAGTTTAAGGCGGAAATGCTGGATGGCACGGACGTTTTGGTGGCGGGTTCGCCCACGCGTGCGTTTAACCCCACGCCGGTGATGACGGGTGTGTTAAAATCGCTCCCCAGCCTATCTGGCAAAAAAGCGCTGGTGTTCGATACGCGCTCGGACAAAGCGGACCTAAACTCCAAGGCGTTTAACTTTTTTGAAAAAGCTTTTGGCTATGCGGCCGATAAGATGGCGCGTGCGGTAAAGCGCAAAGGTGCGGTGCTGGCGGCCGATCCGGCTGGGTTCTTTGTGGCCGATGCCGAAGGGCCGATGAAGGAAGGCGAGCTCAAGCGTGCCGCCGATTGGGCCAAAGCCAGTCTGAAATAGCATATAAAAAGAGCAGGCCTCGGTGCCCGCTCTTATTTTTTTGGCCTAAAAGATATTGCGTCCGCTCTTGGATTTGCAGTTTTTCTTTTTTGGGTTTTTTCGGACGATGGTTTTGCGCCCCGAGGAGATCATGATGATGACCAGCAGGGAAAGGATGATGGCGCCGACGATGACCCCCAGCACGATATAGATTTTTTTGTTGCTGGAAGCTTCGGCGATGGTCACGGGTTCGGTGTTCTCTGTGCTGGCGTCCGCGGCGGGTTCGATGATACCAAAGTCATCGGGCAGACTGCCCACAGCGATCAACACCGCATCGGCGGGAATCATGCGAATCTCACCGTTAGCGTCCGTACCATATGCGGTGAAAGTATAAATGGTCTCTTCCACCGGGGTGAGCGTCACGGTCATGCCCGCGGTTTTGCCGATGCCGATCGTGGACCATCCGCCGTAATCGGTACCGTTTTGGTCATAGACATGCACCGAAGAAAGCACGGTATCGCTGTTGTTCTTTAAGTACAGCCGTAAGTCATAGCCGCTGTTTTCGTCCGCCATCGCGGTCAGCACACCGGGGAGAAATTCTGCGCCCGCCAGGAGAGTACCTGTGGGTTGTTTGGCATACACCGAAATCAGCACGCGTTCGCTTCCGCCCGAGGTTTTGGTGGAGCCGTCGGCTTCAGGATAATCAAAGGTATAGGAAAAAATATGCTCGGAAGGCTGGGTATAGGCTTTGCTGGTACTAAAAGTTTTAGTTTCGCCTGCCGCGCAGGAGAACGACGGAACGATCACCGCACCGTCCATCGATATGGTCGCGTCGGTATACTCGTATGCGCCCGTGTTTTTAAACATGATGGTGTACGCTACGGTTTCGCCGCTGTCCACCACCACGCTTTGCGGGTCCACGCTGAAAGCCACCGGCACGCTGGTTTTTTGGTACAGGACCATCGCATTGGAGGATACAGTCCCCAAGCCGGTGACGGACACACTGGAGATCACTGATTTTTGCGATTCTCCGCCAAAATCAATGGAGGTCTTCACATTGAACCGATAAACCGCTCCGGCATTGACCGTGATATCCGCGGTTTCGGTTTGGCCGTTGACCGTATACCCGGTCACAGTGATGGGTTCGGTGCCCGTGTTCAGCACATCGATTTTTAAGTTTGCCTGATGATCGTCGCCCACCCAGACATCGTTGCTGGAGAGCGTGACCCGTACACTGGTGTCGGCAAAAGCAGCGACTGGCAGAGCCAGCGCGAAAGCCAGAAGCACCAGAATTAAAATTCTAAATCGTTTCATTTAAAAAAGCCCCCTTTTTAAATGCGTTGTTGACAGCTGTGTACCAAAGCAGTGCTTGCTTTGGGGTATCACAGCCCTATTATACCACGTTTGAGTTTTTGGATAAATACGGGAAAAGTAAGCTTGTACGTACTACAACTGTTTCAGCAAAGCTTCGGCCAGTGTGCTCAGCACAAAAGATTTGTCCGTACGCTGCGCGTCCGGCTTTGGCCGCTTGGCCTGTTTCAGTGCCGCAATAAATGCGTCCATGGTCATGATGGAGAAACGCCCGATACCGCAGCTCTCGGCCAAATGCTCCAGCACGCCGATGACGATATCAAAATAGCCGGCTCCTTCGTCCAGATCCAAAAAACTGGCCGTTTCGGGTACAATTTGCTCAAAGATCATCCGTTTTTCGTCCATCTTGGGCAGCCACATCCGTTCGGCAATGGCCTCAGCGGCGTCGGGGCTTAAATTTGCCAGCAGGGTAAACGCGTCAAACGCATGCGGAGCAGGTTTGATGTAATACTTTTGTCCGGCCAGCGGCGACAGAACCCGCTTGGCATCGCAATATCCCATTTGGATATTTTTCTCGATCAGTTTGGGGTCGAAGTTTAAAAGGTTGCCCGTGCTTTCGGAAGGTACAATCTGGGTCACCTTGACATTCGGGTCGGCAGGCGGGCGAGAGATACCGATGCTCAGCGTACGGATGGCAAAAATTTCGCGATAGCCCTTTTGAATCAGAAGATTGATGGGGCAGTTATCATAAAATCCGCCGTCCAAAAAATACTGCCCGTCGATCGGCTCAATCTTAAACACCGGCAGATTGGCGGACGCCATCAGATAGTCTACGATTTCTCCTTTGGGGATATCCTCCTTAAAGAGCTCCAAGGGCTTCAGCTTGGAAAAGAAAGCGCAACGGTCACAAGCCCGAAATCCACCGAAGAGGCGCGAAGCTTGTCTTCGTCAATAAACTGGCTTAACGTGTCGCGGATTCGCTGGGTATCCAGCCCGCGGCTGCGAATAACGCTACGCGTTTTTTTTAGGAGATAGTGCATGGTGTCCCGGTCGATATTGCGGTTTAAAAGCTGATTGATTTTCATTTGATCGACGTCAAACAGCGCGGAGGAATCGGCACTGCGCCACCATCTTTCAAGCACATCAAAATCGCCCTGTGCAATCATCGCGCCGTTCAGCGCACCGATTGATGTACCCGTGACGCCGTCAAAGGCCAATCCTTCTTCGATCAGTGCCCGGTATGCGCCGATATGATAGGCGCCTTTGGCGCCGCCGCCCTCTAAAGCCAGTCCAAGCATGTCAATCAACCTCGTTTTTTAGGATAACTATATTATACCACAGCGATACGCAAAAAAAATACGGCACTGCTGTCAGCACCGTACGGATTTTATTATTTTCGTAAATTCTAAAGGGCCGCCATGCCTTCTGCCGCATGGTAGGAGGAGCGGACAAACGGCCCGCTGGCAACATAGCGAAAGCCCATAGCGAGCCCGGCCGACTTGTAGGCTTCGAATTGCTCAGGCGGGATATATTCGGCCACTTCCAGATGCTTTGGCGACGGCTGGAGATACTGACCGATGGTCAAAAGATCGCATCCCACATCTCTAAGGTCGTCCATCACTTCCAAAACCTCATCCTCGGTTTCGCCGAGTCCCACCATCAGGCCGCTTTTGGTATGTACAGTCGGGTCAAATTCCTTTGCGCGCCCGAGCAGCAACAAAGAACGTGTGTACACTGCCATAGGACGTACGCGACTATAAAGCGAAGGCACAGTTTCGACATTGTGGTTTAAAATGTCCGGCTTGGCATCCAGCACAGTTTTCAGCGCGCTCTTTTCACCCTTGAAGTCGGGAATCAGCACTTCCACAGTGGCGTCGGGCAGTGCGTTTTTCAGCGCCAGAATTGTCTTGGCAAAATGCTCTGCGCCCCCGTCGGGCAGGTCATCCCGCGTAACCGAAGTGACCACCGTATGGGTCAGACCCAAAGCCTTGGCGGCCTTGGCGACGTTGGCGGGTTCGTCGGCATCCAGCGGGGTCGGCAATCCTTTTTCCACCTTGCAGTAGCGGCAGTTACGGGTGCAGTTTGCCCCCATAATCATAAATGTTGCGGTGTGACGGCCAAAGCATTCCCCGATGTTCGGGCATGCGGCGTTTTTGCAGACGGTGGTGAGACCGAGCGAGCTTAAAAGACGCTCCATCTCAATGACCGCTTGCGGATCAGCTTTGACTTTCAGCCATTCTGGTTTTTTCATCTATATAAATGGTTACTCCTTTTTTTAAACATTTAAGTCTAACGGTAGAAATCCTCTGAGATGGGGTAGAGGTAGACTGACTTGCCCCGTTTTTCGACCAGCACTTTTTGCAGGTGTCGATGATTGATAATGTCTCGGAAACGCACCATCACCACACGGGAGAAATCCACACCGTTATCAAACGTGATGGTCAGCTCCAAAACGTTGGATTTAATGAGGTGATGCGGGTGTTCATGCAGTGTCCCAATCAATTCTGGCTTGGTACGGCGGTACAGGTGTTTTAATTCTTTTTGGTTAAAAAGATGCTCGCTGGCTTCCACCTTGGCGCTGCCGTACTCGATATCTTTGGCGGTACCGTTGCCGTTGTTTTTAAAGCAGATGGTCACATCATCGCTGGTCTCAAAAGACTGTGCCCTGATTTTGGTCGGTGTGGGCTCAGCGTCTCCTTCTGTGATGTCCAGCGTCAGCTGATGCGTGTGCTCTTCGCGGGATTTTAGATAGGCGGTGAGCAGGGGTGTGTTTTGAATGCCCATCTGCCGCAAAAAGGTTTTCCGACCCGCAAACAGGGTGGCCAGCACGCCGAGCACAGTAAAAACACCGGATACTACGCCACTGACAATCGCCTGTCCGTATTCATTGGCGGTTTCACGCGGCATACAGCCCGAGGCCGAAAGCACAAAGACGACAGTTATCGTCAGTATGTAAAAAACTTTAAATCTCATATTTCTTCCTGACAACCATGTTTCTGTTCAAGAAAATGATAGCACAGTCGGGGAGAATAATAAACCCCGAAAGGCGAAAGCCGATTGAACAGAAGCCGCAAACCAGGATCTATAGTTTTTTAAAGTGGACTGCGGAAAGCATACCGACCGGGATAAAATACAGGCACCAGAACTCCAAAACCAATGTGCCGATCCAATCGGCGCCGCTCATATCTGCGCTGAAAAGGCCGAGCAGCGGCAAGATAAAACAGCTGACGGCAAATACGCCGTGGATGAGCAGCAGCCATTTCAGCCAGAGATCCGCCTTGCTTTTTGCATTAATCGTTAGCCCTAAAAAAACAGTGGCCATCGCCATCAGGCAGTATCCCAGCATATCCAGATTAAATATCAGTCCGAATTTTTGAAAATCGAGATAGGATGCGGCTGATGCATCCATCATACCGCCGCGGACCGTACTGATCTGGATGAAATAGACGACGGCGTTGCAAAGTGCATACATGGCGGCAAAGCCGAGACCGGCAAACGCCGCGGCTTTTCGTTCTTCGGGACAGAAAGCCGCAAAAGCACCCGCCATCATGACGAAGCTGAACGCGATCATGATGCTGGTAAAATAGCTCATAAAAAGAGAGCCGAAAAGCATTGCGATGGCAAATCCGGACACTGAAGCGATATTGATCGCCGATCCTATAATGCCGATTTTTTTATTCATTTCATAGTTCCTTTCATAAGTGCAGACAAAAGCACCAGCCGCTTTAAGGTCATCTGTATGCTTAATACATGCAAAATCATGATAGTGAACGGGATTTAATATGTCAAGACGGAGTTTTTTTGGAGCAAGGGTCAGCCGAAAAAAACGCTTTGCTTTTTCGGTCAATATTTTACTAAAAATTAATTTGAAAAACTTATATAATAATGTTAGAATTGCAGGGCTGACTAGCGGAAGGTATATGGGTATTGAGAATGAAAAAAGGATTTTTCCAAGACAAAACGTTTTTAAAAAACATGCTGAAACTGGGAGTGCCGATTGCGCTCCAGCAGCTTTTATATTCGGTTTTTAGTGTAGTGGACACCGCTATGATCGCACAATTGGGTGCGGACGCCACGGCGGGCGTGGGTCTGGCAAACCGGTGGTTTTTCTTTATCCTGCTGGTCAATTTTGGATTGATCGCGGGTACGATGGCGCTGGTCTCCCAGTACTGGGGCATTAAGGACTATAAAAACATTCGCAGGACGACCGGCATCAGTCTGATGATTGGTCTTGGTCTGACGGCGGTTTTCACTGTGTTTGTTTTCTTGATACCGCGCGGCATGATTTCGGTTTTTGCTGATGATGCGGGTATGATTGAGGAAGGCACAAGCTACTTACGGATGCTGGGTTTCGGCCTGATTCTGTTCTCGTTTAACTTTGTGTTCTCGACATCTCTAAAAGCCACCGAGACGGTTAAGATTCCGTTAATTGCCAGCATCTGTTCCATCCTTATCAATGTGTTTTTAAACTGGGTATTCATTTTTGGCCATTTAGGTGCGCCTGCGATGGGCGTGGCGGGCGCTGCGCTGGGTACGGTGATCTCGCATGGTGCAAACAGTGTTATTATGGTGGCGGCGGTCAAAATCAAGGGCCATCCGCTGTTGCGGCATATCAGCGACTACTTCTCAATGACGCGTACTTTTGCCAAAAAGTTTTTTAAAGTGATGACACCGGCGCTGATTAACGAGGTCGTTTGGGTCTTGGGTACTATGACGTATTCGGTGGTGCTGGGCCGCTATGGCAGTGTCGATTATGGCGCCTATACGATATTCAACAGCGTGGAAGGCATGTTCTTCACCTTCTTTATCGGTCTTTCGGGTGCCACCAGCATTCTGGTCGGCAAGGAGCTTGGACGGGGGAATATTCAAACAGGCTGGGAGTACTCGGTCAAAGCGTTGGTGTTTGCCCCGATCTTGGCAGCTTTTCTCGGCGGCATCATGATAATTTTCCGTTATCCGGTTCTGGGGCTGATGCAGATTCCGGATCGGGAGCTGATGGATATGAGCGCAAGGCTTCTGCTTTTCTATGCGGTCGCTTCACCGATCCGAATTATCCCATATATGACCATTGTGGGTATCTTCCGTTCGGGCGGCGACACCATGAGCGGGCTTTGGATCGACAGCGTCAACGTATGGCTGGTGGGCGTGCCTGTCACCCTGCTGGTCGGGTTTGTACTAAAGGCGCCGTTTATCTGGGCGTTTCTTGCCATGTATTCGGAGGATGTGCTTAAATCCGTGATGTGTATTATTATCTTTATCAAGAAAAAGTGGTTGAATCAGCTGACGTATGATTCGGAAGTCTTTTTGGCCGAATCACCGGCGCTGATCGAAGAATAGCAAAAAACACGGCTTCCCGCACGGGAGGCCTTTTTAATTAAAACTCTTTGTTAACAGGCACTGCCTTGCGTTGAGGAAAAAGCCGGGGTTTGCTATAATTTAGTGATATTCATGTTTTAGGAAAGTGATATATATGACAAGGAATACACTTGATTTTATAAAGATAAAAGACGGCAGACAGGATACGCTGGGGGCAAATCAGTATTGGTTCAATCAAAAGTTTGCAGCATTGTCCGGATGCGGCCCGACGACAGCTTCTGAAATACTGGCCTATCTCGCCAAAAAATATCCAAACACCATGCGGGGTATCCATGCGGAAGCGACAGGGGAGCTGGAGCGAAAAACGTTTGTCCAGTTTATGCAGGCGGTTCGGGAATTCGTCAAGCCCGGCATGATGGGGCTGACGGATATCGATTTTTATACCCGGGAGACGTTGAACTATGCCCAAAGCCGGGGAATTGCGCTTTCGGCCAAACAAATTGACACCCGCCTCGGAGATCAGGCGGCGTTTCGTCATGTGGCCGACACCATCGATGCCGGGTTGCCTTTGGCGTTGCTGATTTTGACCAATCCGCATCCGGATATTCGGGAATACACCTGGCATTGGATGACGGTTATCGGGTATGACAGAGACGATGAAACAATCATTGTCGCCACCCACGGCAGGCCGCATGTTTTGCGATTTGAAAACGTTTGGGTTAACGGCGGCGGACACAAGACGGGTATCGTCTATTTCTGGCCGAAAGGGGCATAAGCCTGTGAGCTTTGTGTATATCGTCATGTGTGCCGACGGCACGCTCTATACTGGATGGACCACTGATCTTGAGCGACGTGTGCTGGAACATAACCAGGGCAAAAAGGGCAGTCGATATACACGTGCAAAGCGCCCGGTGCGCTTGGTGTACAGCGAGACTTTCGAGAGCCGGATAGCGGCGATGCAGCGGGAAGCACAAATAAAAAAGCTTTCGCGTGCGCAAAAGCTGAAACTCATAGCAGATACGAATATCCACTAATTTTGGACAAGTTCCTGTTTCTTTTTGTTTTTTCGGATAATCGATTTGGCCTGCGCGATGATGACGCCGTTGGCGACTTCGTTGTACCCGCCTTCCGGGATGATGATGTCGGCATAGCGTTTGGAGGGTTCAACAAATTCGTGGTACATCGGCTTAACGGTGGAGATATACTGCTTTAAAACCGAGTCCAGCGTTCGGCCGCGGGTCTCCACGTCGCGGCGGATTCTGCGGGCCAAGCACAAGTCCGGATCGGTATCGACAAACACTTTGATATCAAATAAATCCCGTAACTCCGGGTCAGTGAAAATGAGGATGCCTTCCACCAGCACCATGGAAACGGGGCTGACGGTGGTGGTACTTGCTTTTCTTTGATGCAGGGTGAAATCGTACTGGGGCTGCTGGATGGGGTTACCGGCTTTTAAGGCTTTTAAGTGCCGGATTAAAAGCGCGGTTTCCAGCGCGTCCGGGTGGTCATAGTTGACGGCTGCCCGCTGCTCCAGTTCCAGTTCAGGATGGTCTTTATAGTAAGCGTCGTGCGTCATTAAAACCGCATCGGTTTTAATCGCTTCATGTATTCGATTTGCGATGGTGGTTTTTCCCGATCCAGAAGCACCGGCAATGCCGATAATGGCGTTGACCATGGATTTTCTACCCCTTATATCATATATTTCTCTGATATTCTACACTATTTTCGCTTAGGTTTAAAGAATGAAAAGCATTAATGCAGGTTGGAATAGAAGATAGCGCGGGTGGCATTGAAAGTTTTGGCCGCATACATGGCGGTATCCGCTTTGGATATCAGTGTTTCAGCATCTGCCCCATCGGACGGCATCTCGACAGCGCCGAGTGACAGATTCACCGGAACAAGTTCTTCTCCGCTGGCAAAAGGCGCTTCAAAGGCGGATACAATCTGGCTGATTTCAAGTTTAGCCTCGTTGGCTGGCATGCGCATTAAGATGACGAATTCATCACCGCCGTAACGGTAGATATCACTTTTTTTGCTTAAAACCGATTGGATGCGCTCAATGACCTGCTTTAAAATTGCGTCACCGGCGGGATGTCCGTAGCGGTCGTTGATGGTTTTAAACCCGTCAATGTCCAGAAAGATCAATGTGGAGTGCACATTGGTATCCAGACAGTATTGAATCAAGATATCAAGTTTGGTTTCGAGCGCCATGCGGCTGCCGGCACCGGTCAGCACATCGGTGAGCGCAATTTGCTCGTGCAGAATGGCTTTGCTGTGCCGATAGAGAGCAAATCCCGCTATGATAAAGATGCCCACACCGAGAAAAATGGAGAGAAAGATCAATTGGCGCTGAACCGTAGTGGAACCACCGGAGAATGATGGCGTGCTGTGATGAATGCGCAGCGCTTCCTGCGGCAGTTTCAACGTGTCAATATCGAACCTCGAAAGTATATCGGTGGTTGTACATGTAGGACATATTGGTATTATCATCGCGCATGAGGCCTGTGGATTCGGCTGTAATGCCGTCGTATAGAATGGAACAGGCTATCTTTCCCGTATCATATCCGGACTTGGTTTTGTCGTGTACATATCCGCCGGCAAAAACACGATCAATTTCGTACGCTGTGGTGGTGAATATCGGCGTATTCAATGTGGTGTACAGGAAATTCGCGGACTGGGAATAGGTCATTTTATTGCCTTGACTGTCTACATAGCAGGCGACAAACAGAAAAATATCCTTGGGTGTTAATTTGCTGAGCATGTCTTCCAGTTCGCTGTAGGTATATTCAGTGGAATTGATAAAGGTCAGCGGATAGTGATTGACGTTTTCGGCCATCAATTGCGTCTTTAACCCTTTGGCGGTGGTCGAATTATCCACCAGAATGGTGATGCTGGTGTAATCCGGGATTAACCTTGTGGCCACATCTATGGTCTTGATACGAGAAGAAGGTTCAAGCTGGCCTGTGATATTTTTGTGCGCGTAAAAGATGGACTCAGTCGTTTCGAAATCGTTGCAGCCTGAAAAAACAATCGGGATAGAACCGCTGCTGCCCGCACCGAAAAGTGTTTCATAATATTTATCAATAAAAACCAGCGCATTGTCATCGAATGTGATGACCATGTCGATATGTTTTAACAGCTTCATTTTTTCTTCGAGCAGCTGTAATAGCAGCGCTTCAGCGGATTCGGAATCCATCAGCTTGCTGTCCATATATTCCACTTGAAGATGAACATTGTAGTCCGTAAAGGCTTCGTTGAGGCCGTCTAAAAGGGAATCAAAAGAAGGATAGGACGGAGAATATGAAAAAATCACCAATACGTTTTTCGGCGGACGTGTATAATCGCAAGGCTCTGCTGAAGCGGGCAGGCATAGAAAAGCAATGATAAGAATCAGCAAGACGCAGATTGCAAGCCTTTTCATAAATCCCCCTCCAATAATGATTACAGCGGCGCCGACAAGTCGATACTTTTTTTCACAGCGGCCTGCTTAGGATGATACATGGTATCCTGATTGACATCGGACGCAGGTTTTAAGTATAATGCTTGTGGAATAAATAAACGGTAATCGGCGTAATTAAACAATAAACCGACGCGTAACAAAGGAGACCATCACGTGAAGTTACTCATCACCGGAGCCAAAGGCCAAATGGGCCGCGCCCTGAACAAGCTCTTAAAAAACAAGCAGGGTTACCAGCTGGTCCTCACCGATTTGGATGAAATGGACATCACCGACGAAAAGGATGTAGCGCGGGTGCTTTCGGCCGAAAAGCCGGATGTAGTCATCAACTGTGCGGCGCATACCAAGGTGGATCTGTGTGAGGACGATAAGGAAAACGCTGTGATGATTAATGTACGTGGTGCGGGAAATCTGTCAAAAGCTGCGGCCGATATCGGCGCAAAAATCGTTCATTTGTCTACGGACTATATTTTTGACGGTGAATCGGATACGCCGTATGTGGAGGAAAGCGAAACCAACCCCCAAAGCGTCTATGGGGAGACCAAACTGAAATCTGAGCAGGCGGTGATCGAGAACAACCCCAAATACTTTATCGTTCGAACAGCATGGCTGTACGGCGAGGGAAATAATTTCGTCAACACCATGCTGCGGCTTTCCGACCACCACGAGGAGATCAGGGTGGTCAATGACCAGACAGGGAATCCAACGTCCGCGATGGAAGTAGCCAGAGTGATTGCACTTTTGATCGAAACTGAAGATTACGGCATTTACCATGCGACTTGCGAAGGCCAGTGCACCTGGTATGATTTTGCCAAGCGCATTTTCGAAACGGCAGGACGGGAGGTTGCGGTAGCACCATGCACGACCATGCAGTATGTCACCCGCGCCAAACGCCCCAGATATTCAGTGCTGGACAACAAAAACCTGCGCGAGAAATTCGGCTATACGATGAAGCACTGGGAAGACGCTTTAAAAGAATATTTTGAGAAGTAAAAAAAGCGCTGACAAGGTCGGCGCTTTTTTGGTACTTTTGTAATTGCTTAAACGCAGGCTAAAAGAGGGCCGCGATTAGAAAATAGATGGGCGGAATCAATATGGCAGGCAGCATATCGCCCACATGGATTTTTTTGATTTCGAGGACATTAATGCCGATACCGAGGATTAAAGCGCCGCCCACCGCCGAAAGCTCGCCCATCACCTGTTCGGTGAGAAAGGGCGCCACCCACGCGGCAGAAAGTGCAATGGCACCTTGATATAAAAGGACGGGAAGCGCCGCTAATCCCACGCCGATGCCGAAACGGGTAGCTAGAATCAGAGCGGCAAAACCGTCCAGAACGGATTTAATGAAAAGCAACTGATGATTTTGACTGAGACCGGATTCGATGGACCCGACAACCGCCATGGCCCCCACACAGAAAAGTAAAGATGCAGTGACAAACCCTTCGGAAAATGTGGAGCTGTCTCCTTTATCAAAGCGCGCTTGCGCACGTTGGCCCAATGCTTCCAATTTATCTTCAATGCCGATGAGGTTGCCTGCAATGCTGCCGATGGCCAGACTGAAAATAAACAAAAGCGGCATCTCGGTTTTGATGGCACTGGAGATACCGATAACCACCACACAAAGCCCGATCCCTTGGGTGATCAGCTTTTGCATTTTTTCGGGGATACCCTGCTTTAAAAGCAGACCGAGCGCTGTGCCGAGCACGATGGCGCTCACATTGACCAGGGTTCCAATCATGGATAAATCATTCCGTCCAATCGTAAAAGTTTTGGGTTGCTATCCCGATTAGATTATCATGAAAGCGGCGGCTTTGTCTATGTTTTTGGGTGATGCCGCTGAGAGACGATTTTGATAGATGCGGCGGCGAAATCCGTAGGAAAACACAGGATATTCTTTTTGAATTTTCATGTGGATTTATTGACGTATACGCGCAAGCCGTGATATACTAAGCGTCACCGACAATGGCGTTTGGGATGGTTGCGATAAAGCGCAGCGGCAGATGCACATTGTTTTTTTTAAAGCTTCAAACGGTATATTTTTTTAACCAAAAAATTGGTATAGACATGTTATGTGTTCAAAACCTAAAGTATAAGCTTAAAAAAGCTTTGATAATTATAAATTTAAGATGAGGGGAAGAAAGAGATGAGCTTACCGAAACAACAGGGACTTTACAGCCCAGGCTACGAGCACGATGCTTGCGGTATTGGCGCGGTGGTCAACGTTCACGGCAAACGCACCAATGCGATTATCGATCAGGCATTGACTGTGCTCAATAATTTGGACCATAGAGGCGCCAGAGGAAACGAGGAAAACACCGGCGACGGGGCGGGTATTCTGTTTCAGATTCCGGATAAATTTTTCCGCGCTCAGGCCAAAGTAAACGGCTTTACACTGCCGTCGCTTGGGTCTTACGGCGTGGGTATGATCTTTTTTTGCCATGATGAGGGTAAACGCCTGATCCTTAAAAAGATGGTAGAAGAGGAAGTGGTAAAGCACGGCCAGACCGTTCTTGGCTGGCGCGTGTCGCCGATCAACGGTGAGGATTTAGGCCAGATGGCCAAAGTATCCATGCCGTTTGTTGAACAGATTTTTATCGGAAAATCCGATGATATAAAAGAAGAATTGGCTTTTGAAAGAAAACTGTTTGTCATCCGCAAGGGTATTGAGAAGCGGATGCTGGGAGTTGATCTGGTCGGTTCCGAGTATTTCTATATTGCGTCCATGTCCTGCCGGACCATTGTGTACAAGGGCATGCTGATTCCGTATCAGATGAGAAAGTTTTATCTGGACTTAAACGATAACCGTCTGGAGTCGGCGCTGGCACTGGTGCATTCTCGTTTTTCAACCAATACTTTCCCGTCTTGGGAGCGTGCACATCCCTATCGCATGACCATCCATAACGGCGAAATCAATACCCTTCGGGGTAACATCAACGGCATGAAGGCCAGAGAAGCTTCGATCAAAACCGAAGCTTTCCCGACCGAAGTGGAAGCCCTGATGCCGATTATTGACGAAGAGGGCAGCGACTCGGCGATGTTCGATAACTGTTTAGAGTTCATGTATCTGGCGGGTCGTCCGGTTTCCGAAGTTTTGATGATGATGATTCCTGAACCTTGGGAAAAGAACCCATATATGAAGGAAGATAAAAAAGCGTTTTACCGCTATAATTCCTGCCTGATGGAACCATGGGATGGGCCAGCGGCCATCGTGGCGACCGACGGTATCAGCGTCTGCGCCAGCTTGGACAGAAACGGACTGCGCCCCAGCCGGTATTATATCACCAAGGACGGCATGCTGGTACTCGCTTCTGAAGTCGGCGTTTTGGAACTGGACGAAGCCGATGTGGCGGTGAAAGAACGTCTGCACCCCGGTCGGATGCTGGTGGTGAATACCGAGAAAAAAGAGATTATCAGCGACGACGATGTAAAAGGTGCGCTGATTAAAGAATACCCGTATCAAAAGTGGCTGGATGCCAATCAGGTGAAACTTTCTGACTTGAAACCGGAAAAAACCAAAGTGCCGGACGACACCGAGGATTTGCGGCTTTATCAGGCCGCGTTTGGATATACGTTTGAGGATTTGCAAAAGGTACTGGAACCGATGGTGATCCGGGGCATCGACCCGGTGGGTGCTATGGGCAACGACGCATCGCTGGCGGTGCTTTCCAATCAGCCGCAGATGCTCTACAATTACTTTAAGCAGTTGTTTGCGCAAGTCACCAACCCGCCGATCGACTCGATTCGCGAGGAAATCGTGACCGGTTCGCAGACCTGGCTCGGCGCGATGGAGAACCTGCTGGATCATTCTCCCGATGCCTGCCGCAGGATTGATTGTGCCACGCCGATTTTAAAGAATGAGGAACTGGCGGCGGTTCGGGATATTGACAAAAAAGGATTTAAACAAACGACCATCTCCATGCTGTTCGATATTGAACGCGGTAGTGTAGGGCTTAAAAATAAACTGGGTCAAATCTTTGCCGAAGCGGATAAAGCCATCAGCGAAGGCTATAATTTGATTGTTCTTTCCGACCGCGGGGTTTCGGAAACCGAGGGTGCCATTCCGGCGCTGCTGGCGACGTCTGCACTGCATCATCATCTGGTGCAGAACGGCACACGCACCAAGGCCAGCATTATTGTGGAATCGGGCGAACCGCGTGAAGTGCACCATTTCTGTCTGCTCTTGGGCTACGGCGCGGATGCGATCAACCCGTATCTTGCGTTTGCCACCATCAAAGATATGGTGAAAAGCGGCCTGATTGCGGGCTACGACGAAAACGAAGCGTTGAAACGCTATACCTACGCCACCGTTAAGGGCATCATCAAGGTGCTGTCCAAGATGGGCATTTCAACCATCCAATCCTACCGCGGCGCGCAGATTTTTGAAGCGGTCGGCGTCAGCCAGACCGTCATTGAGAAATATTTCTGCGGTACGGCCTCGCGCATCGGCGGTGTTGATCTTGACATCATCACCAATGAAGCGATGATGCGCCATCAAGCAGCGTTTGCGAACCTGGACGGCAAAAACGGACCTTTGCAGGCGGGCGGCATGTTCAACTGGCGCAAAGAAGGCGAATATCACACGATCAACCCCGAAACCATCATCACGCTGCAGCAGGCATGCTGGGACGGGAACTATGAAAAGTATCGTGAATTCACTAAGCTTTTGAACGATCGGGATGATTTTTCCACCATCCGTTCATTGCTTGACTTTAGATATGCGGATAAACCCCTGCCTTTGGATGAAATCGAATCGGTCGAATCCATCTGCAGACGTTTTAAAACCGGTGCGATGAGCTACGGCTCCATCAGCCAGGAAGCGCACGAGACTATGGCAATCGCCATGAACCGCATTGGCGGGAAATCCAACTCGGGCGAGGGCGGCGAGCGCGTTGAGCGCTTTACGCCGGATGCCAACGGAGACAGCCGCTGTTCGGCAATTAAACAGGTGGCGTCAGGCCGTTTCGGCGTGACCAGCCACTACCTGACCACAGCCAAAGAGATTCAAATTAAGATGGCACAGGGCGCAAAACCCGGCGAGGGCGGACAGCTTCCCGGAGAAAAGGTATATCCATGGATCGCGAAAACCCGTGGATCCACGCCCGGTGTAGGGCTGATTTCACCGCCCCCGCATCATGATATCTATTCCATCGAGGATTTGGCTCAGCTGATTTACGACTTAAAATGTGCCAATCCCGCGGCTGATATCAACGTTAAGCTGGTATCTGAAGTGGGCGTGGGCACCATCGCGGCCGGCGTAGCCAAGGGCTATGCGGACGTGATTCTCATCAGCGGATACGACGGCGGAACGGGCGCGGCGCCCAGAACCAGTGTGCGACATACCGGCCTGCCATGGGAACTGGGTCTTTCCGAAACCAACCAGACGCTGATTATCAACAAGCTTAGAAACCGCGTGAAGCTGGAGACTGACGGAAAACTTTTGACGGGCAAAGATGTGGCGATTGCCGCACTCTTGGGCGCAGAGGAGTTTGGTTTTGCCACACTGCCGCTGGTCACCATGGGCTGTATCATGATGCGTGTCTGCAATCTGGATACCTGCCCGGTGGGCGTGGCGACGCAGAATGAGGCCTTAAGAAAACTCTTTAAGGGCCAGCCTGAGCACGTGGTCAACTTTATGCGATTTATCGCCGAAAACTTACGTGAAACCATGGCGAGAATCGGCGTAAGAACCATCGACGAGATGGTAGGCAGAACGGACCTTTTAAAACACAAGGAAGGTATCGACCATTGGAAAGCCAAGACGGTGGATGTATCTCCGCTGCTGTACCAGCCGTACTCCGAAGCGGCCACCGACCGCTACCGGACGGTTCGTCAGAAACATAAAATATATGCGACCAGCGATATGAATATTCTGTTGGCGCTATGTAAAGATTCGATGAATACACAAAAGCCGATGGAAGCGAGTTTGGATATTATCAACCGCAACCGCACCACCGGAACGATATTGGGCTCCGAAATCTCCAAGAAATACGGCGGAGATGGACTGCCAGAGGATACGATTAACCTAACTTTCACAGGCTCGGCAGGGCAGTCGCTCGGTGCGTTTGTGCCCAAAGGCGTGACGCTTCGTCTCATCGGCGACGCGAACGATTATCTTGGCAAAGGCCTTTCGGGCGGCAAGATCATCGTGCATAAGTCAGATGACTTTTCCGGAAAAGCGGATGAGAATATTCTCATCGGCAACGTGGCCTTCTACGGCGCGACCGGCGGCGAAGCTTATGTTTCTGGCGTGGCCGGCGAGCGCTTCTGCGTTAGAAACTCGGGCGTTAAGGCCGTGGTTGAAGGGGTCGGTGCGCATGGCTGTGAATACATGACCGGCGGGCAGGTGATTATCCTGGGTCAGACCGGTATCAACTTTGGTGCGGGTATGAGCGGCGGCATCGCCTATATCTATGATGATGCGAAGACGTTTGAGCAGAGAATGAATAAGAGTATGGCGGACTTAACTTCCGATCTTTCGGATGAAGAGAAGTCCGAACTGAAATACCGTTTGGAAAAGCATCTGGAATACACGGGTTCTGAGAGAGCCAAGGCTATTTTGGACGAGTTTGACATTAACGTGAAACACTTTGCCAAGGTAGTGCCAAGAGACTACAAACGGATGCTGGACATGATTGCCGAAGGCAAAGCCCAAGGCATGGGTGACGAAGAGGCCGAGATGTATGCTTTTAACAAGAACATTCACGACGCCTCACGCTTAAGCGGCAACTAGGAAAGGAGCAAACCATGGGAAAAGCCACAGGTTTTATGGAATATGACCGGGTTGCGGCCAAAGACGTTGCACCCGAAGCGCGTTTAAAAAACTGGGACGAGTTTCATATGAATTTACCCGAGGAAATACAAAAAGAGCAGGGAGCGAGATGTATGGACTGTGGCATTCCGTTCTGCCATACCGGCATCATGATCGCCGGTATGGTTTCGGGGTGCCCGCTTAACAACCTCATCCCCGAATTCAACGATATGGTCTACCGCGGCCTTTACGGCGAAGCGTATGAGCGGCTTTTGCAGACCAATCCGTTTGCAGAATTCACCGGCCGGGTATGCCCCGCGCCGTGCGAGGGTTCCTGCACCGCCGGTCTTAACGGCGATGCGGTGACGATTAAAGGTAATGAACGCGCGATTATCGACAAAGCGTTTGAAACCGGGCTGGTCAAGCCCTTAACGCCGGTCAAAAAAACCGGCAAGAAGACGGCCGTTGTGGGTTCGGGCCCGGCGGGGCTGTCCACAGCCTATTATCTGGCGCGTGCCGGACATGACGTGACTGTTTTTGAGCGCGCGGACAGAGCGGGCGGCCTTCTGATGTACGGCATCCCGAATATGAAGCTGGACAAGCAGTTAGTTTTGCGGCGGGTGAAACTTTTGGAGGACAGCGGTGTTAAGTTTGTCTACAACACCGAAATCGGCGTGGACAAAAAACTGGCTGATTTGAAGAAAGAATTTGACGCGGTCGTTTTATGCGGCGGCGCTACCGCACCCAGAGATTTAAGAGCGAATAACCGCGAAGGCGCCAAGGGCATTTACTTTGCGGTGGATTTCCTGAAAGCGGCCACCGAGCGCTTATTGGGCGGCAAAGCCGAAGGCAGGGAAGATTTGGACGCGAAGGATAAGCATGTCGTCATCATCGGCGGCGGCGACACGGGCACCGACTGTGTGGGCACATCCATCCGTCAAGGATGCAAAAGTGTGACCCAGCTGGAGATTCTGCCCATGCCGCCCAAGCATCGTCTGCCGAATAATCCCTGGCCGCAGTACCCGAAAGTGCTAAAAACCGATTATGGTCAGGAAGAAGCGATACACGTATATGGTAAGGATCCGCGGGATTATGAGATGATGACCACCGACGTGGTCACAGACAAAGACGGCAATGTGACCGAGCTTACCGCTGTGAAGGTGAAATGGACGCCGGACGAGAATGGACGGTTTAATCCGGAGCCGATCAAAGGCAGCGAAACCACCTACAAAGCGGATATCGTGCTGCTCGCTATGGGCTTTTTGGGGCCGGAAAAGACGATGATCGATGAGATGGGACTTTCCACCGATCCGCGCGGCAATGTGCTGGCGGGTGATAAGATGTACGCCACCAGCGTGGAGGGCGTGTTTACAGCCGGCGATATGCGAAGAGGCCAGTCATTGGTGGTTTGGGCGCTGAAAGAGGGCTGTGAGGCCGCCAAAGCATGCGACGCTTGGTTGTCCGAGTAATAAGATTGAAATCAATTCAAGCAGTGACGAGCATCTCGTGACTGCTTTTTTATTGCCTTTTTCGGGTACGGCGTGCTAATATAGTAGGAATTTATGAAAGGTTTATCCGACAAGAACAAAGGGGTTCTCTATATTGTTCTAACCGCCCTGATTTGGAGTACGGGCGGCATCGCCATCAAGCTGACGGATGCGCATCCGGCGTTTATCGCCATGGGACGAAGCGCGGTTGCGGGGTTGTTTTTTCTGCCGTTTATCCGTTTTAAGAATATCCGCTGGAATCGAGATTTGGTCATCCTGATCGCTTCGTATACGGTGTGCCTTATCACTTATGTTGCGGCCAACCGCCTGACCACGGCGGCTAACGCGATCGCGATCCAATATTCCTCGCCGCTGTTTATGTTTTTGGGGCTGCTGTTTTTCAAAAAAGAATTTGACCGTTACAAGCTCCGGCCGATGGTCGTGATTCTGCTCGGCATCATCGCTTTTTTGTTTGAACCCAGCACGGGCAGCAACGGGGCGGGCAACATTTTGGCTATGGTCAGCGGCATCGCTTTTGCACTGGTCATCTACTATCTGGGGCACGATTACGGTATCTCTTCGGTGGGACTGACTGGCTTGCTGAATCTCTTTCTGTTCCCCTTTGCGGCGCTATTTGTGCCCTGGAAAAGCGCGCCATGGCCGACCGACGGGTTAAGCTATGTGATGCTGATCTACCTCGGAGTCATCCAGATTGGGCTGGCGTATATCCTTTTCTATCAAGGCCGAAAGCAGGTGGACGCGCTGAATGCCAATATCATCTGCCTGATTGAACCGATGCTAAACCCGCTGATTGTCTTTCTGGTGATTCATGAAGTCCCCACCGTCTATGCTGTCGCCGGGGCGGGGCTGATACTGCTGGGGCAGGTGTTGAATGTGTTTGCGGAAAAGCAAAAGCAGCGAAAAGTGTGAGCGTATAAAAAAACGAGCTGTCCGAAAGGGCAGTTTTTTAATGTAAAACGCTTGACATATATCACGACGTGATATAATATAGATATATCACAATGTGATATATAACAATATGATATATTGGAGGAAACGGATGAATCTGGAGCAGGCAAAAAAACGCTTTGTGCCCTTAAGCGAAACGATGTTGTATATTTTGCTTTCGCTACAAAACGAGATGCACGGATACGGCATTATGCAGAACGTCAAGGCGCTGACAGACGGGCGCATTGAGCTCGGTGCCGGTACGGTTTATCAGACACTGGATAAGCTTGCAAACGGCGGACTGATTGCGGGGACCGATGAGAAGGATCGACGGAAGTTCTATAGAATCACGACGGTGGGCACTGCGATTCTAAAGGAAGAAAAACAGCGAATTACAGAAATATATCAGAATATGGAGCGATTGGTATGAAAAAAAGTGAATGGTTTACAGCATATCGTTATGTGGTGCCCGAAGCATATGAGAGCTGGTTTGAAGATCAGGCGGCAGAAGGGTGGCACCCTGAGAAAATTCGGCAGTTCAGCTCGATGCGTATGGTGATGGAAAAGGGCGACGCGAAAAAGTATAAATACGCGGTAGAGCTTTTGGGCGGACTTTCGCCCGAGAGAAAAGCGCTGTATACTGATTTTGGATGGGAGTATGTCGGACGGATGAGCAATGTTTTTGTTTGGCGGAAAGAGTATACCGACAAACGTCCCGAGATGTTTTCGGACAGACCGACCGCCGAGAAGCGTACCCGCCGGTTCAGCGCGGCAATCTCGGTGTCGCTCGGCATCTTTCTTTTCGGGTTTGTCATCGGCCTGGTGCTTCTGCTGCGCAAGCTGTTGGGACAGATTTCGTATGAATGGCTGGATATCATTATCATGCTGGCGGTTTACGGCGGAGCTTCCGCTTTACTGCTGACGGTGGTACGGAAACTTAAGAAAAAACCGATGTAAATCATTGATTTTTTTTGCGGCAACGCTTGACGAATGTGATAGAATAGAATCACAGGAGGGCATTAGACATGGAAAAGAAAATCTGTCAGAGTTGCGGCATGCCGATGGGAGAAACCGACGAGATGTTCGGTACCGAATCGGATGGCTGCAAAAGTGAAGACTACTGTGAATTCTGTTATAAAAATGGGGCATTTACCATGGATGTAGATATGGACGAGATGGTGGAAACTTGTGTGCCTTTTGTGATGCAGGGGAGTATGGACGTATCCGAGGCGGATATTCGTGCCATGCTGAAAGAGATTTTGCCCGCATTGAAGCGGTGGAAGAAGATATAATCTAACAAAAAAAGAACCCTTACGGGTTCTTTTTTTTACTAAGCTAGCATTCAAAAATATAAGCCTTATTCTTGTCTTGAGTCTGGCTCAGTTCTTTGGCTTTCTCTTCATAGCCTTCTCTGCCCATCAATGCAAAGGTGGCGATTTTGCCGGCTTCCACGCCAGGCTGATTGAACGCATCGATGTTCAAAAGCTCGCCCGCAGCCGCAGTGGCCACCTCGAAGAACGCAAGCAGCATGCCAAAGCTGTAAGCATCCACCGTGTCCATGGTAATCATCATGTTCATCTTGCCTGCGCTGGTTACGGCGTATTCGGTCGCTGCGAGCTCGGCCAGAATCAGCTTGTTGAAGGTTTGACCCTGCAGATAGTCCGCGTCGTACAGATTGATAGGCGCCGCAGGAATGGCTGCGATGGTCTGAGGGTTTTCCACACGGATAAAGGTGATGATCTTATCGAAGGGCCCTTCGTTATATAACTGTACCTGTGAATGCTGGTCGGTGACGCCCAGCGCACGCACAGGAGTTTGGCCCACATAGACTTTATTGCCTTGGTTGTCCACCTGCTTGCCGAGGCTCTCCGCCCAAAGCTGGGCATACCATTCGGCGGTGAACAACAGGCCGTCGGCATAGGGCATGACCACCGAGATGTTGACGCCTTTTTTCATGGCCGCCACAAACAGGGAAGCGTACATAAAAGCTGGATTTACGGAGATATCCGCGGTACGGCTTAAGCTATCCATATCGCCCGCGCCTTTTAAAAGTCCGTCAATATCGATGCCGAGCACTGCCGCCGAAAGTAGACCGACCGGCGAGAACACGCTGAATCTGCCGCCTACGCCGTCGGGTACGATAAAGGCCTTAAAGGCGTTATCATCCACGATTCGTTTCATGTTGCCTTTTTCTTTATCTGTGGTGATGACGATATGTTGTTTGTAATCATCGCCGAGCGCCTTTTTAAGCTCGGCCAAAACCAACGCGAATTGCGCGGCGGTCTCCACGGTATTACCCGATTTGGAGATGACATGAAACGCGGTTTTTTTCACGTCGATGATATCAAAAATCGCGTTCATTTTGTCTGGATCTACGTTGTCCACCACATAAAAACGAGGGGCGTTGCGCTTTTCGGCAGGGAGTTCATTATGATGCAGGTGCTTAAGGGCGGTGAAAAGCGCCTTGGAGCCCAAAGCTGAGCCGCCGATGCCGAGCACAACGAAGGTATCGAAGTTTTCGCGAATCATATCGCCGGTAGCGACGAGATCAGCTACGATCTCACTTTGATTAAAGGGCAGCTCACGCCAGGCGGTGCTGGGGCGTTTTTCTTCCAGTGCCTGATAGACGGCTTCGACCTTTTTGGTCTCAGCAGAAATCTCCGCCGCTGTCAAGCCATGCTCGCCGATGCTTTCGGCCAGCATGTGGTTAAAATCAATGGTTAATTTACTCATTTTTTCTCACTTTTCTTGGAATTATTTTTCAAAGGTATAGTTATAATGAACCACACCTTCAATGTTCTTGCCAGCGGGACAGATTAAGAGATTGACGTGATCTAAGCCCCGCGCATAAAGATTAATCGCATCGGTCGAACAGGTTTGCGGTTCGATACAGAAGTAGGGTTTGCCCTGCGGCGTAAAGACGACATAGTGCTGGTATTCTTCGCTGCCGTTGATGGAGAGCTTAAAACCCTGTTTACGGTAATCAATGGTAGCGGTGGGGTTGGGGGCTACACTGGTGTAAACCGTATCCACATCAATCTGGCCGACCGGAGTGGGCTTGAGAATATCCGCATCAGTGCCCGCCACATCCAAAAGATTGCCGGTGGGCATCACGTTGGGGATCATGCCAAGACCTGTCGCGGTTTTGTTGAAAAATTCTGGTTCCACATCGGTATCCTCTTCGTACATATAGGTACAGGGCACATGGATATAGGTCTCATCCTCGCCTGAGAGTTTGTTGAAATATGGATGATAGGCGATGCCGTAGGGCATATCTTCGCCGGATAGATTGTTGAGCCGGTGGCCGATGGAAACACCCTTCTCATCGACTGTGAAGGTGAACTCCAGAAGGAAAGCGAACGGATAACCGCGATAGATAGGATGATTTTCGTCCACGCGAATGCGCGTCGTCAGACTGGCACAGACATCGGTCGCGGTCGGCGCATCGTGGGTAAAGGAAGTTTCATCAAAAAGCATCGAATGCAGCTGGATGGGGATACCATCCTTTTTTTGCAGACGGGTAACGCCTTTCCAGGTATACATCGCGTCCGTGATGCGGTTGGGGAACGGGAAAAGAAGCGGGTTGCCGACCGCAAATGAAGTCAACGGAGATTTGCCGTCATAATAAAGCGTCTCATTTCCGTCAATGATATAGGAAAACATATTGCTCGCGTGCGAAACCGCAATTTTAGCGCTATGGCTGTGTGTTTCGCCGTTGTATCCCAGCTCAATATATGGAATATCACCGACTTTTCCTTCTTTATAGTAGAACGCTGAATTTGACATCGCTAAATCCTTACCTTTCTTATAAAAATATACCATGGTTATTATATATGCTCATACAAACTTTTTTCAAGCACAAAATACGGTGATCGTGACGACGTTCTATTGACGGTGAAGCAAAAACTGATATATACTGTATGGGTTGCAAAACGTTTTTTTGTGTTGCGTATAAGACTACTATTTAAGGATATTTTCGATGAAGAGAAAAGGCATTATTTTAGCCGGGGGATCGGGCACACGGCTGTACCCTATCACCAAGGCGGTTTCAAAGCAGCTGCTTCCCATCTACGATAAACCCATGATTTATTATCCGCTGTCCACCTTGATGCTGGCCGGCATCCGCGAAGTCTTGATTATCTCCACTCCTCACGATTTGCCTCAGTTTAAACGACTGCTGGGCGACGGCAGTGCGCTGGGTATGCGCTTTGAGTACCAGGTGCAGGAAGCGCCGAATGGACTTGCCGAAGCGTTTATCATCGGCGAAGAATTTTTGGATGGAAGTCCGTGTACATTGGTGCTGGGGGACAATATCTTCTATGGACGGGGTTTTTCCCAGATTCTTCAGCGCGCGGCAAATAGTGAAGACGCGGTGATTTTCGGGTACTATGTTAATGACCCTTATAGTTTTGGCGTGGTGGAATTCGACAAGAGCGGTAAGGCGCTGTCTATCGAAGAAAAACCGGAAAAACCAAAGTCCAACTATGCGGTGCCTGGGCTTTACTTCTTTGGGGCGGATGCGCCGAAGATCGCTAAGCAGATTAAGCCGTCGGCTCGGGGTGAGCTGGAGATCACATCGGTGATCGATCATTATCTGAAAAAAAATCAACTCAGCGTGGAAATCTTAGGACGGGGTATGGCCTGGTTGGATACGGGTACCTATGACGGCTTAAGTGAAGCGTCTGTGTTTGTGGAAACCATTCAGAAAAGGCAGGGTCTTTATATCTCCTGCATCGAGGAGATCGCCTACCGGATGGGCTTTATCGATAAAGCGGCGGTCAAAGCGCTGGCCGAGCCGATGATGAAGACCGACTACGGTAAGTATTTGATTAATATCATAGACAGGATTGAATAAGCTTAAAGACAGATGAATAAATTCAGCAGAATTGAAACAAAAATCAAAGATATGTATATCATTGAGCCCACGGTTTTCGGGGATGGTCGCGGTTATTTTATGGAGACCTACCACAAGGCCGCTTTTGCCGAACTGGGACTGAATATGGAATTTGTGCAGGATAACCAATCCAGCTCAGGCCATGGCGTCCTGCGCGGACTGCATTTTCAAAAGTCTCATGCGCAAGGCAAGTTGGTGCGGGTTATCAGCGGCGAGGTGTTTGATGTGGGTGTGGATTTACGTGCGGGCTCAGAGACTTATGGTCAGTGGGACGGAGTCATCCTTTCAGCCGAGAACCGCAAGATGCTCTATGTGCCCGAAGGATTTGCCCACGGCTTTTTGGTCTTGAGCGAAAAGGCTGAGTTTTTCTACAAATGCACCGATTTTTACTATCCCGAAGTCGAAGGCGGCATCATCTATGATGATCCGGGCATCGGCATCGTCTGGCCGGAAGTTTCGGGCGGATACATTTTGTCGGATAAGGATAAAAATCTACCGACGTTAAACGAAATCGACTTTAGATATCAGGGGGAATAATATGAAAACCTATTTGGTCACGGGCGGCGCCGGATTTATCGGCTCCAACTATATCCGGTATATACTAAAAAAGCATCAGGACATTAGGGTAGTCAACTTAGACAGTCTGACTTATGCGGGGAATTTAGAGAACCTAAAAGGCATAGAGGAAGACCGCTATATCTTCGTCAAAGGCGATGTCGCCGATCTGCCGCTCATACAGGATTTATTTCAGGAACACGATTTTGATTTTGTGGTCAACTTTGCGGCAGAATCGCATGTGGACCGAAGCATTGAGGATCCAGAAATTTTCTTACGTACCAATGTGATGGGCACACAGGCGCTTTTGGACACCGCGAAAAACGCATGGCAGACCGGAAAAGACGATCAAGGCTACCCAACCTACCGAGAGGGTGTCAAGTTTCTGCAGGTTTCCACCGACGAGGTTTACGGCGCTCTGGGCAAAGAAGGCTATTTCACCGAAGAAACGCCGCTGGCGCCCAACAGCCCCTATTCGGCATCCAAAGCTTCGGCGGATATGATTGCCAGAGCCTACAATAAGACCTTTAAACTGCCGTTGAACATCACCCGCTGTTCCAACAACTACGGACCCTATCAGTTCCCTGAAAAGCTGATTCCTCTGATGGTGAACAATGCCAAAACGGATAAGGAACTGCCGGTATACGGTGACGGCAAGCAGGTGCGGGACTGGCTGTATGTGGATGACCACTGTGCGGCGATTGATCTGGTTTTGTGGGAAGCGAAAAGCGGCGAGGTCTATAACATCGGCGGACACAACGAGATGGAGAATATCCAAATCGTCGGCTTGATTCTTGAACGTTTACACAAACCGGAAACCCTGATTAAACACGTACGTGACCGGCAGGGGCACGACCGCCGCTATGCCATCGATCCCGCTAAAATCAAGCGCGATCTCGGATGGGAGCCGACCGTGATGTTTAAGCAAGGCATCGGCCTGACCATCGACTGGTATCTGGCCAACGAAGCCTGGCTTGCCTCTATTTTAAGCGGTGAATATCAGAAATATTATGATAACATGTATAAGGATAGATAGATGGGTATTATATCCACAGGCCGTGCGGCGAAGAGCATCCTAAAGCGGTACGGACTACGCGTTTTTATGCAGAGGACGCTGTCAAAACTGAAAAAACACAACTTTGAAAAGGCAGACCTGTTTTTAAACCGGAAACAAGGGATGCCTGTTCCTTCGTTTGGCGCTGATGCGCCCATGGTGAAAGGACTGGTTTCGGTAGTGGTGCCTTGCTACAATCACGAGGATTATGTGGAAGAGGCGTTGGCCTCCATCTATCGCCAGACCTGCGAAGCGATTGAGCTCATTGTTGTGGATGATTGCAGCCGAGACGATTCGCCCAATATCATACAGGCGCTTTTTGACGCATGGGAGCAGGAAGGACGTTTTTACCGTCTGCTGTTTATCCGGCACAAAAAGAACAAGGGTGCGCATAGCAGCATCGATGAAGCGATCAACCAAACGCAAGGGGAATATATTGCGGTTTTAAATTCGGATGATTTTTACGATCCCAATCGCTTTGATCTAATGAAGAGTTGTTTAGCGGTGAACCAAGCGGACATCGGGTTTTCTCGGGTGGAAGTGGTGGACGAAAAGAGCAGCCGTAAGGCGGACTCGCACTTTGTCGAACTGCAAATGGGTATAGACAGGGATACCATGTTCTATCGGCTGTGTCAGGATAATCTGGCGATCAGCTCGGGTAATCTGTTTTTTAAACGGTCTTTGATTGAAAAAATTGGTTTGTTCCGCGATTTTCAATATATTCACGATTGGGATTTTTTGATGCGCGCTGCGCTGACAACCAACGTGTGTTTTTGCAGTGAAACAGCTTACTTCTACCGTATGCATTCAACCAACTCATATCTTACATTAATCGGGGATACTAAGCTTTGTGATGCCGAAATGATTGAGATGCGAAGCCGCGTGTTCCAGGCGGTATACGGACAGGAAAAAAGCGCTTTTTACAGTCAGGATGAATACGGACGCATCATCGATCTGCTGTATCGGCGTTTGATGAATGACGAGGGTATAATACTTGGAAAAAAATAGGCAGGAAAAAGAAAACCATACAAGGATATCGCCCGCCCGAATTATATTGGCGGCAGTGTTGTATATCTTTATGCTGGCAGGGACTTATACCTTTGCTAGAATGACGCTTGGCGGTCAGAAATGGGCGATCATCGGTGTTGCGGCAGTTTTGGTGCTGACCTTGGCAATCGCCGTATTGACAATGGTCCTAAAGAAAAAAGGCAAGCTGAACCGGGCTTTAGAACTAATTCTAGTTGTATTCGTCTTGGGCGTTATCCTTATCAATGCGTATTTTCTAAATTCCAGCTACTTTGTGCCGCATAAGACCACCACCGTACTCAACCGGTATTTTCCTGTGTCCTTGGAGACCACGGTGAAGCTTCAAAACTATCTAGAAGATAAAACACTGCTGGTGGATCCGTCGGTCACATATTTTGATCGAGATTATGACCAGCTTTCGGCCATCGCCAACAGTCATAATGCCAGTGTGCGTTCTTCGGTTAAGGAGATTAAGCCGTTGGATGAACCTTATGGTTTTGTCAAAGATGATGCGCTGGAATACTTAAAATCCAAAACCGATGAATATGAGATGGTCGATTGGAGTTATTACCGCGAAATCAACGCGTATTTTTTCTATGATGTCATGGAATCGGATACGGTGATCGTGCTCTGGGGCCGGCAGATGAGCATGTTTTTTATCACGCCCGAAACGTTGGCTGAGCTAAGGGGGCTTGATCGATGAAAAATGCAAGACCGGTTTTAAAAGAACTTTTTATCCTGGCAGCGGTGATTTTGGGGATGGCCGCTTTCGGTGCATACATGACGAGTGTGGCGGACAGAACCGAGCAGATCGGTGCTTCGGTGGGTGAGAATTTCTTATTAAACGCGTTTCGGCAGGCTGCGGCAATGGTGATTCTGTATTTGATGGGCTGGCTTTTGCTTTGGCCGTATAAAAACCGGCTGGGGGAAACACAGGTCTATCTTTTGTCTTTCCTTGTCGGACTTCTAGCATTTGAGATGATATCATCTTTTCTCATCATCTTCATCATCCGCTATACCTACTTGGCGGTGATGGCAGTATATGCTGGGGTTTTAGTTCTAATCTATTCGAGAACGGCTTTCAAAGGCCAAACCGATACGCTGTGGTTTAAAAAAAATGAAGGATGGACGTTTGTCTTTTGGCTGGCGGGGACAACCGCGCTGGCGGCAGTGCTTTCCTATGTGCCCATCAATGTACTCTCGTTTGACAGCGTTGAATATATGAGCCTTGGGAAAATGTACGCGTCTCAAGGATATATCCAAGATTACTACATCTATCAGATCAGCGGGCATCCATTTATCCCGACGCTGATCAATTCCATTGCCGCTTTTTTTGCTTTCGACTACGCCTATGCCCTGCAAAACGCATTTTTGGTGATGAGTACATTGCTGTTTGGCTGGCTGATAAAAGTCGAGATTGAGCGGCAGGGCTTTAAGGAAAAAACCGCTGTTTGGCTGAGTGTATTGGCCACCGGTGTGCTGGCCGTTAATTTTTTCTATCTTTTTTTGGGCGTTTGTCTGGTGCCCAATATCTTTGCGGCGTACACGCTGTTCTTCGCGGCGGCCTATATGTACCGCTACAATCAGGATGAAAAAACAGAAGATATTATATTAAGTTTTATCTTTATGGCGGCGTTTTGTTTCTCGCGTGTGGAAGGGCCCTTGATCGCGGCAGTGATATTGGCATATTTCGCACATACACGGCTTAAGACGAGAAGTCTTTTAATTTACTCAACCGGAATATTCGCCGTGGTGACACTGTGGTATATCAGTTTCTACCTGCAATCCCCGGCCAAATTCGACGGACAGTTTTTGACGGTAGAGCGTTCGGTGATGGTGGTGGCGGCGTTTTTGGTCATTGCATTATACATCTTTATCAAAGAAAGATTTTTCAGTCGCTTTAACCGGCTGCTGTTTTGGCTGTTTATCGGTGCACTGACAGCCGGAGCATTGGTTTTAAGCGTTTTGGATATAGAAAAATTCATCGGCAACTTAAGTGCCATGTACCAAAACATGTTCTTCTATGGTTTTTGGAAAATCACATGGATATCGTTGGCGGGCTTTGGCATCGCGGCGCTTTTGCTCAGCCGAAAGCAGGAGATGTTTTTGGAGTGGCTGATACCGATTTTGCTCCTGCTCCTGCTGATCTTATTTGCTTATCGGTCTACGCCCTTGCATATTTACTGGTCGGACTCGGGCAATCGGATGCTGTTACATATTTATCCGTTCTGTGTTTATTCGCTGACACTGAACATTTTAAGCGCTTTTGCGCCCGAAAAGAAGCGAGAATAATGGAGCATTCCTTCCTTTTATTCTGCTTTTTTTTATTGTATAATGCTAGTTGAGTAAAAAATTAATAAAAAAGTTAATGGAACAGTATTGGATAAGCTGTTCTTGCCATACATGGGGGAATTCGAATTTTGCGAAAACAACTCAGTATTTCTCAAATCCTATTTATGCTGCTGGACCTGACACTCATCAACGTGGCCTTTTTTCTGGCTATCCAGTTTCGCTTTATCAAAACGCCGGATTGGGGGATATACGGACATATACTTGCAGACCATGCTGCCCATTTCCATCATTTATCTCGTCGTGTTTAATATATCGCGCGTGTATAAGATGGTCTTCACCCAAAAAATGTGGGACGAGATTCGGTATTGTTTCATCGCCAATCTGGTTGCGCCTATTTTGGTTTTGATCTATGCGCATCTGTTCTCGGATCGGCTGCCTTATTCGGTTCTATCTTTTGACCATGTTTATCGCCACCTACCTGACGGTGGGCATGCGTCTTGCATTGGGTATTTTGTTCAGTGTGTTTCGTAATATCCGCTACGGCAAACAAAAAGCCGAAAATCCGGCGAAGGTGATGCTGATCGGGGCGGGCGATGCAGCGAGGCTGGTGATTGACGATTTAAAGTATAAATGCACACTACAATGTGGTGGCTGTGCTGGATGACGCTGACCATAAACAGAATCGTTTTATCAACGGCGTGAAAGTGGTTGGCACTTTAAGCGATCTGGAGTGGGCCGCAAGGCGGTATGAGATTGACGAAATCATTTTCTGCATCAATAAAATCGATGCGGTGAAAAAACGCGATATTTTAAAGCGCTGTGCCGATACCGGACTTAAAATCAAGACCATTCCGTCCATCTACGATATTGTGGACGAAAGCGTCACCGTGACTCATTTTCGTGAGATCGCGATCGAAGACCTTTTAGAGCGCAACCCCGCAGACCTGGACACCGAATCGATCTCTGGGTATCTGACGGGTAAAACGGTGCTGGTGACCGGAGCGGGTGGGTCGATCGGTTCCGAACTGGTGCGTCAGATTTTGCGGTTTTCGCCCAAAAAGATTGTGCTGGTCGATTTTTATGAAAACACCACCTATGAACTTTTCTGTGAGATACGCGAACGGCATCAGGCGGTGGAAATGGTGATCGAAATCGGGTCTATCGGCAACAAAGGAGAAATTACACACATTGTAGAAAAACATAAACCACACGTGATTCTGCACGCGGCGGCGCACAAGCATGTGCCGCTGATGGAGAACAACCCCATCCGTGCATTTCGTAACAACGTCATCGGCACGCGCAACGTGGCCGAGGCGGCGAACGAGAACGGCGTAGAACGGTTTGTGATGATCTCGTCGGATAAAGCGGTGCGGGCCCACCAACGTGATGGGCGCCACCAAGCGTATCGCCGAGATGATTATTGTCGAACTCAGTAAACATTCTAAAACCGTGTTCACATCGGTGCGTTTCGGGAATGTCCTCGGGTCCCATGGCTCGGTGATTCCGCTGTTTGAACGGCAGATCAAAGAAGGCGGACCGGTGACGGTGACACACAAAGACGTCACGCGGTTTTTTATGACCATTTCCCGAAGCGGCATTGCTGGTGCTGCAGGCGGGGGCCATGGCCAAAGGCGGCGAGATATTCATGCTGGATATGGGTACACCGGTGAGGATTGATACGCTGGCACGCAATATGATTAAACTCTGCGGATTTGAACCGGATACCGATATCAAAGTTGTTTATACGGGGCTGCGCCCAGGTGAGAAGATGTTTGAAGAACTCTCGTTTTCGGAAGAAACCGTGACCAAGACCGAGATCGATAAGATTTTCTGCCTGAAAAACGGTGAGCAGCAGAACAGCGGGCTGAACAAAGCTTTGGCCGAGATGGAGAAGATTGAGACGGATGAAGCGAAGATGATCGATGCCATTTGGCGGATTGTACCAAAGTATGATGATAACGTAAGCACGGGAGATCATTTCCAGCTTCGAAAAACATAAGGAATAATTTAAAAGATTAAAAAATTATAACATAAAAAAGGAATGGTGAGCATGAAAGAACAACTCATTAAAAAGATCAAAGATAAGACCGCCGCGATTGCGGTGATCGGGCTCGGTTATGTGGGTTTGCCTCTGGCGGTGGAAAAAGCCAAGGTGGGTTATCACGTGACCGGGATTTGATGTGAACGCCAAGAAAGTGGCGCTGGTGAATCAGGGCATCAACTATATCGGCGATGTGGTGAACAGCGATCTGGAAGAACTGGTCAGCAGCGGAATGCTCTCGGCCACCGAGGATTTTGATGTGGTCAAACAGATGGACTGTGTAGCCATCTGTGTGCCGACACCGCTGGATAAATATCGTCAGCCGGATATCTCTTATGTCAAGAGCAGTGCGATTGAGATTTCAAAGCGCATGCACAAGGGCATGCTGATTGTGCTGGAAAGCACGACCTATCCCGGTACCACCGAAGAAGTGATGAAACCGATTTTGGAGGAAAGCGGCCTTAAATGCGGCGAAGATTTTTTCCTGGCTTTCTCGCCCGAGCGGATTGATCCGGGCAACAAAATCTATAAGACCAAAAACACGCCCAAGGTGGTGGGGGGGCATCACGCCCGCCTGTTACCGAAGTGGCGGCGACTTTGTATGAAAACGTGCTTGAGACCGAAATTTTCCGTGCCAAAAGCCCGGCGGTGGCCGAGATGGAAAAAATTCTGGAGAATACCTACCGCAATATCAATATTGCGCTCATCAACGAAATGGCGATGCTCTGCGATCGTATGGGTATCGATATCTGGGAAGTGGTGGATGCGGCCAGCACCAAACCGTACGGCTTTATGCCCTTCTATCCGGGCCCGGGGCTCGGCGGGCACTGTATCCCGATCGACCCGTATTATCTCTCATGGAAAGCACGCGAATATGATTACTCCATCCGCCTGATTGAAACCAGCGGCGAGATCAACGAGAGCATGCCGAATTTCGTTACTGAAAAGGCGGCGCGCATACTGAACGGGTTTAAAAAATCGGTGAACGGCTCCAATATTCTGGTTTTGGGTGTGGCCTACAAATCGGACATTGACGATTACCGCGAAAGCCCGTCGCTCAAGATCATTGAGCTTTTAGAGGAGATGGGGGCGGATGTGACTGTGTATGACCCGCATATCAAGGAATTTAAGGTGGCAGGCGCGCTTCGTACGGGTGAAGACAGCATCAGCGAAAAGCAAGTGGCAGATTCCGATCTGGTACTGCTGCTGACTGACCATACGGCGTATGACTATGAGATGATTGAGAAAAAAGCAAAAGCGATTTTTGATACCAAAAACGGATTCAAGGGATTTGAAAAACGCGATAAAATCTGGTTACTGTAAAGGAAATGGCGATGGATTTTAATACGATAAAAAAACGCAGTGAGAACATTAAAAACGAAATGGTAAAGCGCGCTGAAACCCTGCTGAAAGAAGCGGGGGAAGCCAAAGATAAGGCGGAAGAGAAGCTGAAAGCGATCACCGAGCAGGGACGGCAAGTGATTTTGAATCTGGCCGAAGATAAGCCGATGGCGCTGATCGACCTGGCCGCACAGCAGAAGCGGATTGAGGGCGGCATTAAAAAATCCTTTGAACGCATTATGGCGCACGGCAAGTACATCATGGGCCCCGAAGTGGCTGAGCTTGAAAAACAGCTCTCAGAATATGTGGGGGTTAAGCACACCATATCCTGCTCCAGCGGAACGGATGCGCTGAGTCTGGCGCTGATGGCATTGGGTGTGGGTGAAGGGGATGCGGTGTTCACCTCGGCGTTCACTTTCTTCGCCACGGCCGAGACCATTGCGCTGTGCGGCGCAACACCGGTGTTTGTCGATGTCGATCCGGTGACGTTTAATATGGATTTAGGCAAACTTGAAGAAGCGGTGAAAGCGACCAAAAAGAATACCAAACTGAACTTAAAAGCGATCATCACAGTCAGCCTGTTTGGGGCTTGTGATGGACTATGCCGCGGTGAAGGAAATCGCCGACAAATACGGCTTGAAGGTGATTGAAGACGCGGCGCAGAGTTTTGGCGCTTCGCATAACGGAGTGAAATCCGGCACTTTCGGGGACATGGGCTGTACGTCCTTTTTCCCGGCAAAGCCCTTGGGATGCTACGGCGACGGCGGCGCGGTGCTTTACCGATGATGATGAGCTTGCCGGGGTCATGCGTTCTTTACGCGTACATGGTCAAGGCACGGATAAATATGACAATGTCAGAATCGGCCTAAACGCGCGGATGGATACTGTTCAGGCGGGAATTCTGCTGGAGAAGTTGTCCATATTTGACGATGAGATGGAGAAACGCCAGCAGGTAGCCGCGATTTATGCCGAGCACCTCGGTGAATATGTGGATGTTCCGCAGATACCCGAAGGGTATGTATCGGCCTACGCGCAGTATACGGTGAAGCTCCGGAACAATGAGCGAGAGCGGCTGTCCGGCTTTTTGAAAGCCAGCGGCATCCCGACAGCGGTTTACTATCGGGCGCCTTTGCCTCTGCTGGGTGCGTTTAAGCACTTGGGCTTAAAAGCGGAGGATTTCCCGGTATCGGTGAAATTAAGCCAAAGCGTCATCAGCCTGCCGATGCATCCGTATTTGGATGACCGTGATTTTGCACGTATCTTTAAGGCTTTTGAAGAATTTTATAAAGGATAAAACATGGACAAAGTATTCATACGCAATCATCGGCGCAAGCCGAATTTCAGAGCAGCATATCGAAGCGGCTAAAATGGCGGGAATCACGCTGAAAGCCGTTTGCGACCTGACACCTGCGAATATCCAGCGGGTGCTGGAAGGCTCTTCGCTGAGTGACGCCGAAAAAAAAGCGGTGGCAGTGTGCGGCGATTACCATCATCTTTTGAAAGAGTCCGACGTGGATTTTATCACCATCGCGACCGACAGCGGTTCGCATGCGAAAATCGCGCTGGATTGCATCGCGGCAGGATTTCATGTGCTGATCGAAAAGCCGATTGCGCTTTCGCTGAAAGACGCTGACGCGGTGATTGCGGCGGCCAAAGAAAAAAACGTGATGGTAGCGGTTTCGCTGCAAAATCGGTTTAATCCGGCGGTGAAACAGCTAAAGCGTGCGGTTGACAACGGCGATTTTGGACGGCTGCTGCATGGCTGTGCGCATATCCGGTGGAACCGGAACGAGGAGTATTTTACATCCGCGTCCTGGCGCGGTACATGGGCGGCGGACGGCGGAACGCTGTTTAATCAGTGTATCCACAATATTGATATCTTACGCTGGGTGATGGGCGGCGAGATTGACGAGGTTTTTGCTTACACCGACCGTTTGGCGCACCCCTATATTGAAACCGACGACATGGGGCTTGGACTGTTAAAGATGAAAAACGGGGCGTATGGGTTTATTGAAGGCACTATCAACGTGTATCCCAAAAACATGGAGGAAACGCTGTATGTGTTTGGAGAGACCGGCACGGCCAAGCTTGAGGGCCCTTCGGTTTCAAAAATTGTAGAGTGGCAGGTCAAGGACACAGATGCCGAAGAGACGGTGCTGGCATATGAAAAACTGGCATTGCCCAAGAAAGGTGAAAAGCATCGGCCGGTGTACGAGAACTTTGCTGCGGCGCTGGCGGGGAAAGAACCCATCTTTGTGGACGCCAAAGCCGGACGGGATGCGATTGAAGTGATCTTTGCGATGCTGCTGTCATCCAAGCTGAAAAAGCCGGTTAAACTGCCGCTTTCAGACTTGACCACGATAGACTTTGCCGGTATGTACGACAAATAAAGGGTAATATAAAAATAAAAAAAACGGCTGCCATTTTCGAAGCAGTCGTTTTTGTTATTATAGGTTTTCTTTATTCCTCTGCAGATGCCGAAGGACCGGGGGAGGGCGTTGGCACCGGATCCTCGGGCAGTTCGGTGGACTTGGTGGCTTTGGCATATACCGTACCGTCGGTCAGATAGCTGGTGACATTCTTGGGCGTGATAATCTCGTAGTTTAGTTCCACAAATTGAGGCAGAAGCGTCTCTGCGCCTTCCCTTAAGATGCGATTGACATAGGTGGCAGTCACTCTGGCCATATCGTCGGGCGCATAGATGATGGTAGCGTCAATCCGTTTGGATTTTACATATTCCAACACTTCGGGCTCGCCGCCAACGGTGGTGATGAGAATACCGCTTTTTCCGGCCTCATCGATCGCTTCGATTGCAGCCAGCGCCATTTCGCCGGTTTCGGCAAACACACAGTGAATGCCGTCATACGCGGTTAGAATCTCAGCCATCTTCTCTTTGGCTTTGTCAAAATCATAGTTGCAGGCAGGGGCTTCTACCAGCGTATTATAGCGGCTGTCGTCCACGGCTTCCAAAAAACCGTCATAGATGCCCTGCATCCTGGAGGAATCCACACCGCCGCGCAGAAAGACTGTGTTGGTCTCAAAACGGTAGCCTGTGGCGTCCGCCAATTTTTCAAACGTATATTCACCAATCTCTTTGCCCATGTTGCGATAAAAAGGACCGATCAGCATTTTTGTATAAGCGTTGATGGATTCAGTCAGGTTGATGACCGGAATATTTGCCACTTCATATTCACTTAAAATATATTCGAGATTATCAAGATCTGTCGGATCGATCACCAGAATCTGAATATTCTCGTTCATCATATCGGCTAAATCGGAAACCTGTTTGCTATAATCGCCGCCCGCATAGATGATCTTGACCTGGTAGTCGCTTTCCTCGAAGAGGGCCGAAAAGGTTTCGGCAAACACTTGGTTAAAGCCGTTTTCCTCAGAGAGGCTGACGCCGATCAACGGACGGGTATCTGTCGGAGCGTCTGAAACGGCCATGCCGGTTGTTGGAGTCGGGTCCGGGGAATTTTTGGACGATTTACCGCATGCCGTGAAGACGGACAAAAGAAAAACCGTGCAAAGCGCGATAATCATGAATCGTTTTGTCATGTAACATAACCTCGTTTAAAAAAAGTAAACTTAATCTATATCGAAAAGTATTATATAGCAAAAAAACAAAGAATGCAAAACCGGCGGTCTATGTTTTAAAAAAATTAATATATTATCAGAGCGGGATATTGTATAATTTAATGTAATGAAAAAAAGCCAGAAGGAAAACGACCGCTCATTCAAATATTTATTCTTTCGTTTGCGCACACTGGCGCTGGTTTTTTTAACGGCAGTGTTTTTAGTTTCGTGTGCTTCTTCGTCTGAGGAGATGGTGCTTTTCAGGCGTAAGATTGCCCGGGTGGATATGCCGACGCAGCAGCTGAATA
>CAXXJI010000004.1:0-260983 GCA_963666035.2 Christensenellaceae bacterium
GAAGCTGCCAAAGAGATCATCAAGAAAGAAGGTCCGGACAGTGTGACAGTGCGCAAAATCGCCGATTTGTCCGGTTACTCATATGGCTCTATCTATAATTACTATAAAGATTTGGATGAGTTGATGTTTGAAACACGAAACGCAATGATCTATGACATGATGGCGATGATGGGGGAGGGATCGCATGATTCGCTCTCCAGTGTGGAGGATTTTAAACGGATTAACCGAATTTTTTTAGATTTCTTCATCGATAATCCTCATATCTATACATTTTTTTATAATTATCCGATTAAAAAAGTCGGCATGACACCGATCGAGGAGATGAATTTAAGCGAAAGAAATAAGATGAACTATATGCCGTTTGTTGAAAACGGGATGATTCAGGAATCTGATCTGGAGGCGGTTTTTAAATCAATTTTATACAGCCTGTACGGCCTTTTAACACTATACTTCTCTTCATATGCGATGACCAAGGAACAGGCGCATAATGATTTGGACAATATTATTGAATATATTTTAAGAAAGAGGTCAATATGAAAATTGGAATTGTGGTATATTCGGCGACGGGCAACACGCTGAGCGTGGCAGAACGGATAAAAAAAGCACTAGAGGCGAAAGGCAAGAAAGCCGATCTCTTGCGGGTCACTGCGAGCGGGTCAAGCAGTCAGACGATATCGCTCATCAGTACGCCCGACCTGACCGGATACGATCAGCTGATTATCGGGGCGCCGATCAATGGTTTTATGCTGTGCCGCGCGATGCAGATGTATTTAAAATCACAAGGTAACATGCAGGGCAGGACGATCAATTGTTTTGTCACACAGCAGCTAAAGCACTCGTTTTTGGGCGGGAATCAGGGCATCCGTCTGATGTGCGAATTATGTGAAACAAACGGAGGCACTATACAAAACACGGCGATTGTTCACTGGTCTTCACCCCGGCGGGAATCGGAAATTGAAACGGCAGTTACCATGATGTCGGGAATATAAGGAGAGTATGATGAAAGTATTCAAAGTCATTGGATTAGTTCTGGTCGGCATCATTGCACTGACGGTGGTGATGGCTGGATTCGGAATGATTGGGCTGAAACAAGCACGCACACTTGAGATACAGTCGGTGAACCTTTCCGAGGTGTCGGATGGCGTGTATACTGGTGTTTACGACAATGCGAGATGGAGCAATACGGTCAAAGTAACAGTGAAGGATCATAAGATCATCTCGGTTGATATCATCAAGTCGGGCAACAGTTCGCAGATTATGGTATTGGATGAGATCATCAGCACCGTCATTGACCGCCAGCAAGTGGATATTGACACCGTCTCGGGTGCCACAGCCACAACAAACTCGTTATTGAAAGCCATTGAAAACGCGCTGGAGTAAGAATCAACATACAGATAAAAAAACGGCTTAAAGCCGTATTTTTTTGAGCAAATATCCTTCCAAATTATCGCTTTCACAGGCAGTAAAACCGTCAGCACCGATCAGATTGGTGAAGGTCTGCATCAAAAGCGCCCCAAAAACGATAACATCCGCTCGTTTTTCATCCAATCCAGTCAAGTCTTTTCGCTCTGCCAGTGTCATCCCGCGTAACCGTTCGGCCAGCGCGTCCAGTTTGGTTTGACTGAGCGCATAACCGTCTACTTTGTCCGGATCATATGTTTTAAGTGACTGCGCGATCGCGGCCAGTGCCGTACCCGTACCGCCGATGCCCAGCCATGTATCTGCCGATAGGTTTTTGGGCAGCTCGCTAAAAATATGCTGAATATGCGCTCTGCATTCATCATATGCGGTAAGGTTGCTGGGTGATGCGGAGGAAAACATCTGCAAAAGGCGCACCGTACCGACCTTAAAGCTTCTGGCATATTCGATTTTGCCATTTTCTCCAACGACAACCTCGGTACTTCCGCCGCCGATATCGATCAGCCCCAGCCGCCCGCTTATGCCGCCCGCGGCGCCGAGATATCCGATATCCGCTTCGAATTCGCCCGGAATCACATCCACTGTCACACCGCAGTATTCCTTTATATGGTTGATGAAATCCTTTGTGTTCTCGGCTTCCCGAACCGCCGATGTGGCGAACGCATAAAAATCTCTGAGGTTTTCGGAACGGGCAATATCGATAAATTCGTTAAGCGCGGAAGAAGCTCGCAGCATGGCGGCGTTAGTGATGCGCCCTTCGGTCATCTTTTCGCCGAGCCGGATGGTTTTAAGATGCTTTTTCACCGAAATGATCATACCATCCTGTACCTCGGCGATCATCAAACGGGCCGAATTGGTGCCGAAATCGACCACGGCATAGGTTGTTTTTCTCATAATTGTTCCTCTACATATCTTTTTGTCGCGTACTATTATGGCACACATGCCTGTACTGACGCAAATCCTTTTCTTCGAAACACAATAAAAATCTCCCGTTAACACTTTATTAACATATATTACACAACGATAACATACTTATCCACAGGCCATTCACCGAAAAAGTGCAAAACTAAGGGTGTTTTAAAAAATATTCACGTTTCATCCACAAATGCTGGATATGAATCCACAGAAAACTGTGGATAAGTGCCCGTTTTGGACAAAACTGAAAGAGTTGTGAACAAAACGTATCAAAATAGGCAAATCCTTGCTCACGATACCCAATTGTGTTAGAATATTTCTGGTTTTTAGGTCATTTGACCTTGAATTTTACGGGAGAAAAGCATGCGGAAAAATACAGCGATTCAAATTTTATCGATCATTATTGTCGTCGCTCTTGCAATCGGCGTGGCAATTTATTTTTTTACTACCGAGAATAACAAAATAGCGGTGAAGAACGGCGGGGCGACCGGTGTTATCATCAATGAGGTGATGTCGTCTAACTCCGGTTTTTTGCCGGATCAGGACGGTGATTTTCCTGACTGGATTGAGCTTTATAATCCCACGGATGCCGAGATCAATCTGGCGGGCTATGGGCTCTCGGATGACGAAGGCGAGCCGATCAAATATGCTTTGCCGGATATCACGATTGCGCCATATGGCTATTTAATCGTTTTTGCTTCGGATAAAGGGATTTCGTCGGTGGAAGCCCCTTATCAGCATACCAATTTCAAACTCAGTGCGAAAGGGGATTTGATTATTCTCTCCAATCGTGCAGGGGTGATGCTGGACCGGATGGAGCTTGGCGCGATTCCGACCAATCAGTCGATTGGCAGGAATCCTGATAATCCGGAAACGATTGAAACCTATACCGAATGCACTCCGGGATTTGCTAATTCTGAGCAGGGGCTGGCGGATTTTAAAGCCAGCAGATTGGTGGAAAATCCAGAGCTGATTATCACCGAGGTGATGACCAGCAACAAGACGATGGTGCGGGACAACAACGGCGAATATAATGATTGGATTGAGATTTATAATCAAAGCGGCAGCACGGTCAATCTTTCGGATTACTACATTTCGGATGACCCTGCCGATCCGCTGAGTTTTCTTTTGCCGGATATTGATTTAAAAGCCGGAGAATATTATATCATCTATGCATCGGGTGATATCAACAAAACCGACGATGTGAAAGATGGTGTACACACCGATTTTCGGTTGTCATCGTTTAAAGAGACACTGGTGCTGTCCAGTAAAACGGGTCAGACGTTGGATACCGTAGAGATTGAAGAAGTATCCAGCGACCACACATACCAACGGCAGATGGAATCTGGCGCCTATACCGCCACGTGGGCAACCGCCCTCAATCCTTCGCCCGGATACGATAATACAGATGACGGAGCAGCACGCTATCGCGAGCTTAATCCGCTGGTGATGGGCGATATTATCATCAGTGAAGTGGTTTTTTCTAATGATGAATATGCGGTTGAATATGACGGCGAATATTATGATTGGATAGAGCTGTATAATCGCGGAAGCGGTATCGTGAATCTGGCCGGATACGGCATAACCAACAACACAGGCAATCCCGGCAAGTGGCGGTTTCCAGATACGACCATCAGGCCGGGCGAGTATCTGGTGGTACAGGCTTCGGGGTTGGGTGAATCGGGCAAAACCGCAGAAGAGATAAAAAAAAAATACCTTCACACCAACTTCTCGCTTTCACTTGACGGCGAGATTATTGCATTATTTGACAGTGAAAACAATCTGCTGGACCGTTATGCGATAGAGGGTCTGCCGGCCAACGTGTCGGCGGGGCGGCAGGGGAACAGCGATAATATTTTTGTTTTTCCGGTGCCCACGCCCGGTGTGATGAATACCGGAGGACTTGTGGGATATACTGAGAACCCGGAATTTTTGCTGGAACCCGGCTTCTATGCGGGAACCCAGAGTATCACTATTTCAGCGCCAAGCAGTGCGACGATATACTATACACTGGATGGCAGTACACCGGATATGAACTCTCAAATCTATTCCGGGCCCATCACGGCCAGCGAGACCGTGATCGTCCGCGCAGTGGCACAAAAAGAAGGACTGCTTGAATCTGATGTCATCACAGGCGGGTATTTTATCGATGTGATCCATGGCGTGGACGTCATCTCCATCGTCACCGATCCGGAAAATCTCTGGAGTGACGACAAAGGCATTTATGCCGTTGGTAACAATGTAGATATGAATGACCCGCGGCTTGCGGGCAACGAATATTTGACCGGCGACCAATCGGGTGTGTTCAACATCCAATCAGCGGACGATGGGAATCCCGATACGTCCTGGGACACGGATATTGCCAACGCCAAAGCCGCTTTGACCAAGGCAAACTTCTATGTGAAGGATTGGGAAGTGCCGGGAAATTTTTCATTCTATATCGGCGGCCAGCAGGTGTTCAGCCAGGATATCGGTATACAGCTGTTCGGCTCCTATTCGCGCGATGAAGTACAAAAGTCTTTTGCCATCTATGCGCGCGGGAAATACGGCAACACCGAAATGGCTTATCCGTTCTTTGACAATCGAGACTTTACGTCCTACCGTTCGCTGATTGCCCGGCAATCGGGAAATGACTGCAAATATTCGCGTATTCGCGATATCTTTATGACCTCTCTGATGGAGCAGGGAAGCGGGGACACTGAACGGGTGCAGACTCAGGCATTTCGTCAGTGCGTGCTGTACCTTAACGGGAAATATTGGGGAATCTATAACCTGCGTGAAAAGCCCAGCAAATATTATGCGGCGGTTCGATCCTATTCTCCGGATCCGGCAGAGGATATTGACTTTCTAAAAGGCAATGCCGGAGACGGCCAGGTGCTGAATGGGTCCAACAAGGACTATAAGGCGCTGGAAAAATTTATGGACGATAACGATATCGGGATCGCTTCGAATTACGAATATGTGAAGTCCCAGATGGATGTTGAGAATTTCATGGATTGGCTGATCGCCGAAGTATACTTCTACAACACAGACGACGGTAACCGCAAGTTCTACCGCGTGAATACGGATGACGCGAAATGGCACTGGATTCTCTATGATCTGGATTGGGCGATGTGGGCGACCAGCGGCAATTTCCGATATAAAAATAATTATCTGGAAGAAGTGCTGAATCCGAATGGAACGGGACAGGGCAATGCGTTTTCCACATCCATCGCAAGGGGCTTGATGGAAAACGACGAATGGCGTGAGGCGTTTATCGAGCGTTATGCCTACTATATTAACGAGGTGTTTGACCCGGACAAGTCGTTGCCGTATATGATGGAACTGGCGGCCAATATTGAGCCCGAAGTGGAACACGAATGCGAAGTATTCGACTGGCCCAACAACTTTGAAACGCAAATCAATATGATGAAAACATTTCTCGAAAACCGTCCGTACTATGCCAAACTGCATTTGCAGGAGGAACTCGGCATTTCGGATGCGCGTATGGAAGAATTGTTTGGAGACTGGAAATAGGCTATGGCAAAGAAGAAAGACATAGAAATCAAATCATCCGGTTATTTTGAAAAAAAGCGATCGGTGCGGAATCCGGATTCGCCCGAAGCTCGTGCCGAGCGGCGCGCCCAAAAAGCTGAAACGCGGCATGCTGAGGCCGAAGCACACGTTGAAGCGATGCTGGCCGAAGAGCGTAAGCGCAAAGCCGAAGTGGAAGCGCGCAAAGAGAAGCTGTGGCAGGAAAAGGGATTTGCCGAACAGCCGCGTATTCAGGTAAGACAAGGGAAAACCGAGTTTAAACCCGAAACATTGGATCGTGACCGCGAAAAGCCGAAGCCCAAGGTGGAAACCAATGAGCCGCTGATTGCGGTGGAACGCGGCGAAGCGCCCAAGGTGGTCATCACCCGAAAGGGTGAAAAACCGCTGGAGCAAACGCTGGAACTTAAAAAGCGGGATGTGCTGTTTGAGGATTTGGTGGAAACTCCGGCCATCATGCGTGAAAAAGCCAAGCTTTCGGAAAAGCTGGAACCTGAGGCGCCTAAGCCGAAGTCAACCGAGGCAAAATCTGCAGAATCGTTAAAGCCGCTGCTCACGCGCGATCATAACACCGAAGCACTGGAAACGCAGCGGCCCATGCTGCGGCCGAAGGGGCAGGAGAAACCGAAATACGACGACGCGAAACTGGCGGTGCAGGCGGCGGCACAGGATGTCCGCATCCGCTCGCTGGAAGCGGCCGAAGCGCGGAAAAGCCCGATGATTAAAACATCGGCCCGGCCTAAAAGGGCGATACGTGCCGATAGTGAACGGGTATACCGTCATGAGCTGAAGTATTATATCTCGGAAGCCGATTATATTCTGCTCTCGCGCCAGCTAAATGCACTTTTAAAACACGATGAAAACGCAGGGGCGGATGGCGACTATTATATCCGGTCATTATACTTTGATGATTTTAAAAACACGGCGCTGGTGGAAAAACTGGCAGGCGTGGAAAAACGAAAGAAGTACCGGATCCGGATTTATGGTCTGAAGGACGACATGATTCGGCTGGAGCGCAAAAACAAAGATAAAGATTTTATCAGCAAGGACAGCTTAAAGCTTTCACGTGCAGAATATGATAAAATCATGGCCGGAGATGTGGGATTTCTTCTAAAAAAAGATAATCAGCTGGCCAAGGACTTCTATTACGAAGTGAAAACCAAAAATTTAAAGCCGACGGTGATTGTGGATTATGTGCGGGAGGCCTATGTGCACCCGATTAAAAACTTGCGTATCACCTTTGATAAGATGGTAAAAACCGGCCGCGGCGCCACCGATATGTTTGATGGAAAAGTGCCGCTGGCTACGGTCTTAAAACCTGGCACCGTGGTGATGGAAGTGAAGTTCCAGCACGGTTTGCCCGATTACCTGATTGCCGTGCTCAATACAGCCAAGGCGGCGCAGCGATCGGCGATATCCAAATATGCGCTATGCCGGAAATATGAAACTTAAAATAATAAATATCATGATATAAATTTTAAGAAGGAAATGGTGAAACTTTATGTCTACACAAGATGTCATTAAAAACAGTGTGCTCGATAACTTTGCGCTGGCGGCGGATTTGCCCATTCAAAGCGTGCTGGTCACGTTGGTGCTCAGCTTTGTCTGCGGGCTGGTCATTTATTGGATTTATAAACGTACTTTCAGCGGGGTGATGTTCTCTAAGAACTTTGCGGCCTCACTGATTATGATTACCATGGTCACAGCCATGATTATCATGCCGATCACGATCAACGTTGGCCTAGCGCTAGGTGCTGTGGGTGCGCTGTCCATCGTGCGTTTCAGAACGGCAGTGAAAGAGCCGATGGATACCATCTTTATGTTTTGGGGCATCGCCACCGGCTTGACTTTGGGAGCAAGGCAATATGCGGTAGCGGGCCTTGGCGTACTGGTGATTGCGGCGCTGATGCTGGTGCTGTCCATGTTCAAGTTCAAAAAGGATCGTCCGTATCTGCTGATTCTTTCGTTCACATCGGAGGCCAAAACCGAAGTGCAAAATGCGCTGAGAAAACTGCCGCAGGGCAATTTGAAATCCAAGACCGTGTCGGGCGGGCTGATTGAACTGACCATTGAGATGAGTGTGCGTGAATCCGACTTTGCGGTGGTGGAAACCATTGCGGCGATTGAAGGCGTCAATGACGCATCCTTAATCTCATATGCCGGCGATGTGGTGGGCTAAGCATTAAGGTCAAACAATAGTTTATTAAAAGCAAAGGCATACAAGCGCTTTTGCTTTTTTTGTGCCATTTTTGGGACAGCTTTTTCGGTTGAATGATAGATAAAATAAAGCACAGAATCAAAAACAGCTTTTCTTGGTGGTGACGGTTTGTTTCGCTTGTTGTGTTTCGGGGCAGATTGTCTGTTCGAGTTTTGCCGGCCGTTAGATTTTTTAAACAGAAATTCAATGAATCCGCTTTCAAATCTGCTTTGGCATGTTATAATAACCAAAAAGCAAAGCGAATCGAATGCGTTTTTGGTGGCCGGATGGAAATCACTTATTTGGACAATTCAGGATTTTACGTTGCGCTTGCAAACACCACACTGGTGTTTGATTATTATAATGCGCATACCGACGGACCCAAAACGCTGGACAGCGGTCTTGTGACGCAGGAGGAGATAACAAGACCCGGCAGCACCTATGTGTTTGTCTCGCACAACCACTATGACCATTACAACACGGACATTCTGACATGGCAAAAACACAACCCAAGGATACGTTACATTTTTGACAGCGGTATTGAGAGCAAAAGCGATCATATCATTCATTTAAACGAGGGCGATGAATACCGAGACGAAGGCATTGCAGTCAAAGCCTTTGGTTCGACGGACATCGGAATATCCTTCTTGGTTCGCGCTGAGGGGAAAACCATCTTTCACGCAGGCGATTTGAATTTCTGGCATTGGCAGGAAGAGGCTAACGCCGCTTTTGTCGCCAAAGCCGAACGGGATTTCATGGCCGTTTTAAATGCGCTGAAGGATGAAGATGAAGTGATTGATTTGATGTTCTTCCCATGCGATTACCGCATGGGGGAGAACGGGGACGCAGGCGCGCGGCGTATGATTGAGATGCTGGCCCCTTCGGTCTTTGTGCCCATGCATTTTCAAAACCGATTTGACAAGCTGCAGGTATTCAAAGAAAAGTATGAAAACAAGGATACGGCTATTTGGGCAATCCCGCGGCGCGGCGCCCAAATGAGTCTGGCTTTCTAACCGAGGAGGGAATATGTTTAAAATTGACCATACGAATATCAATGTCATGGACATGGAAAAAAGTATTGACTTTTACAAACGGGCGTTTGATATGGAAGTGATCAAAACCGAAGAACCAACGAGCAAACGGTTTAAACTGGCGTTTTTAAAAGCTCCGAATTCAGATTACTTTATCGAGCTGACATGGCTGCGGGACCGTGCTGAGCCTTATGACCTTGGCAGCAACGAAACGCACATTTGTTTTGAGGCGGAGGATTTTGAAGCCGCACATGAGAGACATCAGGCGATGAACTGCATTTGCTATGAAAATAAAGATATGGGAGTATATTTCGTCGTCGATCCCGACGGCTACTGGATGGAAGTGAAATGAGATCAGCCAAGCGGGATTGAGAGAGACAAAGACAAGGAGAAAGAATGGCAAAATCATTTGACGAAATCAATGAAAAGATAAAAAAAGGGTCGGCGGTGGTTTTCACCGCCGAAGAGGTGGCGAAGCTTGCCAAAACGAAGAGCATTGAAGCACTGGCCGAAGAAGTGGACGTGGTGACCACAGCCACATTCAGCCCCATGTGTTCTTCGGGTGTGTTTTTGAACTTTGGGCACGCGGATCCGCCCATCAAGATGGCCGAGCTGGAACTCAACGGCGTTCCGGCATCCGGTGGATTGGCCGCTGTGGACACTTATTTAGGAGCAACCGAGCCTTCTTTTGACCGCGGCATCAATTATGGCGGCGCGCATGTGATTGAGGATCTGCTGCGCGGCAACGCAGTGACGTTGAAAGCAAAAGGCTTTCCCACCGACTGCTATCCGCGAAAAGAAGTGACGGCCAAGGTGACGCTGGACAATCTCAACCAAGCGTACATGTTCAATCCACGGAACGCGTACCAGAATTATTCGGCGGCAACGAATTCCACGGATAAGAAAAAATTCACCTATATGGGCTGTGTGTTGCCTAATTTCGGCAATGTGATGTACGCCACATCCGGTCAGCTTTCTCCCTTATTAAAAGATCCCGAACTTCGCACCATCGGCGTCGGCACCCGCATTTTCTTCGGCGGGGCGATAGGCTATGTGGCCTGGCAGGGCACACAGTCGGTGCGGGGATATGAGAAATTTGATGACGGCGCTGAGATGTACTCGGGCTATACGTTGGCGCTCATCGGCGACCTCAAACAGATGAGTCCCGAATTTATCCGTGCAGCCGTGATGGAAAGCTACGGCACGACCATCTTTATCGGAATGGGTATCCCTATACCGGTTCTGGACGCGGATCTGATGGCCAAGCTCGCCAAAGGCGACGACGAGCTGTATACGCATATCTATGATTATGGTTTGGGATTGCGCCAAAAGCCCACATTTCGACGTGTTTCCTACGCCGAGCTGAGAAGCGGCAGTGTGGAGCTGAACGGCAAAATGGTGAAAACCGCGTCGCTTTCCAGCATCAGCAAAGCAAGAACGATTGCAGAACGCATTAAAACGATGGTGCAAAAAGGCGAATTCATATTGACCCAGCCGGTGGCGCCTTTGCCAAAAAACGATACGTTTAAAACCATGACGATGATCGGAGGCGACAGATGATGAAAAAGAAAATCGCGCTTTTGTTTCCGCCTGAAATTGCGGACAAACCGCTCATCACCGAGCTTGTCAAACATCATAATATCGTGGTCAATATACTAAAAGCCTCTATCTCGGGCGGTAAGCAGGGGAAAATGACGCTGGAACTTTCCGGAAAAGATGAGGATGTGGAAAAAGCGCTGGCTTATCTTGGGAAAGAGAATCTGGAAGTCATTATCTATACCGATTCGGTGATACGCTATGAGGAGAAGTGCGTGGAGTGCGGCGCTTGCGTGGGCGTGTGTCCATCCAAGGCGCTCACTATGAACGCGCCGAATTATCTCTTAAAGTTTGATATGGAACTCTGCCTTTTGTGCGGACATTGTGTGAAGGCTTGTCCGGTGCGGGCAATCACATTTTTCGATGACGACATGTGATGATGGATCGTTATTCTGACCGTGAAACCTACAGGAAACGAATCAATGCCAAGGATTTGGTCTTCTATCGGGTAAGCCATCGGGAGACCGATCTTTTTATTGGCTCAAAAATTGATTTGAGTGAACCCATATTAAAATCAATTAAAATTTTTCGAACCGAGCTGGATGAACATATTGAAAACAATCCTGAATTTCACAGTTCTTTAATACCTGTGGGGTATAATAGCCCTAACGACGGTATGATTAAGCGCATGTGCGTTGCGGCCGAAAAAGCGGGCGTGGGGCCCATGGCCGCGGTGGCAGGGGCGTTTTGCCAAACGGCATTTGAAGCGGTGAAAGATTTAACGGATACGTTGATTGTGGAAAACGGCGGTGATCTCTTGATTTGGTCTAAATTGCCCAGGACGGTTGCGCTGTACGCCGGCGATTCGCCTTTGAGTATGAAGCTGGGGCTTTCGCTTAAATCGGCCGATCCGCCGCTGGGCATCTGTGCGTCGGCAGGCACCTTTGGACATTCACTCAGCTTTGGATACGCGGATATGGCGCTGTGCGTCAGCAGCGATGTACTGCTGGCCGATGCCTGTGCCACACGGCTTGGCAACATGGTGAAGCAAAAAAGTGATTTGAAACCGGCAGCAGAGAAAATTTTTTCGGTGCCGGGAATCATTGGTGCGGCGACGATAATGGGTGACGCCATGTCCGCTATCGGCGACATTGAACTGAAACCGATTGATAATAGTTTATGAATTATAAACGAAAATGATTTATTTTTCGGGATTGATTTGATAGAATATTTTTCGGAGCGATCTTTCGATTAACGCATTTTTAAGCGTTTGATAATACCGGAGAAACATTACATCTTAGGAGCGAAACATGTTCTTGCAGAAACTACAGCAATTTTTTTACGGTCGTAACGGCTCGGATCAACTCGGCCTTTTTATGATGGTGATATCCATTCCCATTGCGCTGATCAACCATCCTGTTTTTACGGTAATCAGTTGGCTCTTAATCGGCGTGGTCGTGTTTCGGATGCTGTCCAAAAATCTGGTTAAGCGCCGAAAAGAAAACCTTGCGTTTCTAAAAATATGGAATGCGGTAAAAAAACCTTTTAAAAAAGCAAAAGAACGGTATAATGAAAGAAAGTTTTACAAGATTTTCCGTTGCCCGAAATGCAGACAGAAACTGCGTGTACCGCGGTACAAGGGCTCGGTGAAGGTGCGCTGCACCAAATGCGGCGACGTATTTATCCGTAAAACTTAAGACAAATTACAAAAGTTTGATAGAAGGAGAATGATAATATGCCTAACATTACAAAAGACATGACGATTAAACAGGTGATTGATATTGATATGGGATGTGCACCGGTTTTCTTCGATTTTGGCATGCATTGCATCGGCTGTCCGGTGTCTTCGGGCGAAACTTTGGAAGAAGCCTCGGCTGTGCACGGCGTCAGTGTGGATGAACTCGTCAAAAAACTGAACGAATATTTTGCTTAAACTATTAAGCATATTAAAAGATATTTTAAGGAGGAATCTATGGACAAGTATGTATGCACCATCTGCGGTTATGTGTATGACCCGGAAGTCGGCGATCCTGATAATGGTGTTGCTCCGGGAACGCCTTTTAGCGAAATCAGTGAAGACTGGGTCTGCCCGCTCTGCGGCGCAAGCAAGGATGCGTTTGAGCTGGAATAGCTGAAAATAAAAAAGCGCTTTGAAACCAAAGCGTTTTTTTAATATCGTTTTTTTTAAGGGTTTGTGATATAGCATGCGGGTTCGGGTTCGGTTAGAATAATGGGGTCTATGCTATAACCGAATTCGCTTCGCAGACGCTCGGCTAAAATATCGACCTTATGCGCCAATATGGCTTTGTAAGCAAAAATGTCGGTCGATTGGTACATCAGCTTTAAGCGGCTGATATGTTCAATCAGCGCTTTGGCTTCCATCGGCATTTCAATCAAGGTGTTTTCATCAGCAAATAGCCCAGTCGCTTCAGCGGCGGTATGCAGTATGCCGTATGTTTCGTCGCCGACGATGCCGTCCACGGTCAGGCTGTTTTTAGACTGAAAATCCTTGACGGCTTTATCGGTCATTTCACCGAAATAGCCGTCGGCTGTGATATCATAACCGAGAGATACCAGCATCCTTTGAATGTCGATCACTTCGTCCGAAGGAACGATGCCGATACGCGGGGAATCGTACTCCCGGCTGTACATGGGCGCAGGAACATCTGTGCCGTTATACCGACCGTCCATTTTTTTAACGTAGATATAGTGATTGCCGATTTTTCCCCAAAATCTAACGGTGTCGGAAGCACTGCCGTTCCAGGTACTGCCGCCGTAGTTTCTGAAAAAGTAGGCGTTTTGCGGAACCACCCATTGCTCACCGTCCAAAACACGTCTGGCGGCCTCGTAAGAATCGGCGGTGGGTACACGTTTTGCATCGTATGCAAACTGCCCCGGTGCGGTGACGATTGAGATGATAGAAGAGTTATAGACGAACACACGGTTCATGATGACATTACCGACCGCGATTTTTCCGCTCATCCGTTCACCTCGTGCTTCACAGTCAATCGCTTTTGCCAAGGCTTCAAACTCTGCCGGGGTGTAGGCATAGGTATTGGTGGAATACGGCCAATAGTCATCGTCAGCCAGGGCTGTGATGCTAAAGCCAAATAGAATGAATGCCGCTAAACCAACGGCTAAAATAGACCGAAAACGAAGAATAGCACTTACCTCCCATGCAAGTTACAGTTTCTATCAAACATATTATATAACAAAAAAAGGCTTGTCAAAACAAAGAAAATATTGTTTACAGAACGTTTTACAAAGAATATTTTAAATAAAATTGAGCAAAAAGCGCCTATTTTTTTACAAAATATCGAATTTACAGTTGTTTTTTTTTATACGTTTCTATATAATAATGTCGTATAATTATGTATATGAGAGAAACGATATAGTTCCCATGCATAATTATCGTGCAGGATTTTAAGTGTATAAATCAAAATTTAAGTAAATTATGCATTTGGGGGTTAAAAATGAATAGTTTAACGAAACACAATACGAAGGTTGGCTTGTATGCATTTTTGGCGTTTGCGCTGATATGCCTGGCGGCCTTTTTGCCTATTACGGCGCAAGCGGTAGATTATACGGTTGGATCCGATGTCGCCAATGACTACGCGACCATACAGGATGCCATTGACGATGCGACAGTCGTGGACAACGACACGCTGATCCTGGCGGCGGAAACGTTTACGATCACTTCGCCGATTACCGTGGATAAAGCGTTGACGTTTCAAGGGACAGCCGGGACAACTCTGGTTCAAGCGGGTGCAGATCTGACGTATATGTTCGATATTGCCGATACTGTATCGGGTGTGACCTTTACGGACTTAGAATTGGATGGCGCGAGCGGTACCTATAACGTCCAGCGTGGTATCAACGCCGCGGCACCGCTGACCATCAACAATGTCACGATCCAGAATATAGCCCATTCGTCAGCATCGGTGATTGGTCTTTATCTTTTGGATGATGCGACTTTGACCGACCTGACCATGAGCAATATCGGGCGTTTCGGTATCTATGCCGATGCCACGGTAGCGGCAGCCGCAATCACCTTGGATATTGACGGTCTGGATTTATACCGGTAAGGATTCACCGACGGGCATTGATTATGCGGTTGAGGTGATGAACGGCGTCCAGTTAACTATGACCAATTCGAGCATTATTGATTGCAGCGGAACACCGGATATTTATGCATCGGTTGCGGTAGTTGGGGCGACATCCAGCAGTGCACCGGCAACCACCAGCATCAATATTACCGATTCGACTTTCTCCAATAACTTTATCAATGTGGCGCTGGGTATGTCCGCCAGCGAAAACGGCACGACGGCTACAGTCTCGGGCTGCGATCTTGATATTGCTTCGGGCGGATATCAGGTCGATACCTATTTCATCAGCCGCATTGGTATTTGAAGATAACTATTGGAACACAACGAGTGCAGCCGAAATTGAGAGCATGCCTCAACATTGTCGGTTCGGGCTCGGTGGGACTTTGTTCCCTATTATATGGATGCGGGAATGACAACGTCGTCCGCAGATTATCTGGAAGATTTGACTTTTTCAGCTGGAACGCTCGATTCGGACTTTGATTCCGGCGACTTAACCTATACTTTGACGGTGCCCTATGCAAGCACTTCAATCACTGTGACCCCCACAGCGTTTGACAGCGGGGCAACCATTACGGTTGACGGAGATGCGGTGACCAGCGGTGCGGCTTCATCGGCAATCACGCTGGGCGCGGCGGGCAGCGATACGGCCATTTCTGTGGTCGTAAACGGCACCACTACATACACCATCACCGCGCATCGCCAAACTTCCTATCGCTTGAGCGCATTGACAGTGGCGCAAGGCGGAGGCGGCAGTGCGATCACGCTGACACCGACGTTTAACTCGGATACTTATGCATATGAGTTTTGGGTGGAAGGCAGTTATACCACTGTGGATATTGCGGCCACGGCCGAGGATAGCGTTGGTGCGACGATCAGTGGAGAAACTGGCACGAGTCTGGCATTGACGGGTTCGCCTTTTACCATCACATGTGAATCTTCCGAAGGTGTGACGCAGGATTATGTGATCACAGCTGTCTATCCCAGTTCAGATGCATCGCTTTCCGGTCTGCAGCTAAACGGCAGTACGGTGACGGGTTTTTACCCCCTCAACATATACCTATGCACAGACCGTCAGCAATGCGATTTCATCAGCGGTTTTCACAGTGACCCCAACGGATTTCGGAGCAGCTTATACCATTAATGGCGCGGGCGCCGGCGGCATCTTATGCGCTGGTCGTCGGTTCAAATGTCTTTACGATTCTGGTGACTGCGCAGGACGGTACCACCACACACACCTACACAGTGACAGTGACGCGTGAGGGCGGCGGGAAGCACCAGCACCAATGCTAACCTGTCTAATCTAACCGTCAATGGCTCGACCGTACTGTTCTTTGATCCGTCCATTACCGAGTATTTTGCCATCGTAGCGGCGGGTTCCACCACGGCAACGATTGGCGCGACCACCCAAGACGCAACGGCAACAGTAACTGGTACGGGAACCATTACCACTGAGTGCAATGGGCATTACGACAGTAGATGTGGTGGTCACCGCGGGTGACGGCACCACGACAAAAACATATTCTGTCTTAATTTTGGAATCTGAACCGAGTGCGGATCTGGTCGATCTTGCGATCGATGGTGAAAACCGTCACCGGATTTGCCTATGATACTTACAGCTATGCTGAAACGGGTCACTACATCGACCGTAACCATCAGTGCTATTGCGGCAGACAGTGGAGCGACGGTGACGGGTACAGGCACTAAGACATTGAGTGCTGGGGCGAATGTATTTACCATTTCGGTGACATCCTTCGGACGGAACCGAAACCAATAACTATATATTGACCATTACACGCGGCGGAAGCACGGATTCGTCCTTAAGCGATATCAAAGTAAACGGTGTATCTCTAACCGATTTTGATCCGGATAAAATCTATTATTACGGCTATGTCGATTATGATGATACCACAGCAGCCATAACAGCGACCGCAACAGTCAGCGGTGCAACGGTGACCGGTACTGGTACATTTTCGGTCAACGCAGGTGAAAACCTGCATTACGTCACGGTAACGGCACCTGACGGTGTAACCAAAACATCATATCGCGTAACCATCGTCCGGCCGCTTTCCACATGGCCGCATCTTAAGAATTTAACACTTGATGGTATAACGATTGAGAATTTTGCATATCATAATTATGAATATGTGACCAAACTCGCATCAACCAAAACCAGTGTCACGATTGGCGCAACACCGTTTAATAGCTCAACCACCGTGACTGGTACAGGGTAACAAAACATTGGTGCGCGGCGGTAACGATTTTACGGTCCGCTGTGTTTCCACCAATGGAACGGTACGTAAGTACAATTTAACGATATTCCGGGGTTACCTCAGGGATGCGACATTGAAAAACATCACGATTGATGGTGCTAAAATTTCAGGATTCGACTCTGATGACACCTATTATACTTTGACGGTGCCATATTCCACCAAAGGGTTTACCTTCTGGGGTGAGCCGACGGATGACTATGCGTCCGTTAGTGGAACAGGGTGGAAGAACTTAAGCGTGGGAACCAATACGCTAAAACTGGTGGTCACAGCCGGATGACGACAGTACAACTAAGACCTATAAGGTGGTGGTAACCCGTAAGTCGTCCAGCAGTTCCAGCGGTTCATCCAGCTCGGATGATGAAGACGACGATGACGATGATGATTCCAGCACCAGCGATGATACGGATGATGATACGACTGATGATACAGACGATACGACTGACGACACTACGGACGATGGCGGAACCGTTGTGGTTAACCCCACCAGCGAAGTGGATGTGATTGAAGACGTATTGCTGAAAGATACCGATAACGAAATGGACGGCACCACCTTTATTCTGATCGTGGATGATGACGCGTTCCTAGACGCAATCACCAATGCGCTGGCTAAAAAGAAAATTGAAGAGGGTGACGGCAGCGATGGTATTCTGGCCCATCCGTATGTCAGCTTTCCGAAGGCAAATTCGGTGGATTCGAATCAGAGTGTCAAAGTCAAGCTGGACGGCGCGGCGGTTCAATCCGCATTTAATCAAGAAGTCGGGTTGATTTTGACCTTGGATAACTACACCATGATCGTTCAGCCAAAATCTTTCTCTACTGATTTGGTGGATGATAAAGTTGAGGATTATCTGATCTCCAAGCGGATTTTGGAGGAAGAGGATATCACGGATGCAAAGACTAAGCTGGGTACCGAAAGAGAAGTCATCTATGCGGCAGAAGCGTCTATTGGTTATACCACCGAGAACGGTAAGGAAGGGACTCAGAGAACTTACAATAAACCCATTAGTGTTTCGATTATGTTGGATTCAACGATAGCGGCCGAGATTGAAGCGGCCGAGGATATGTCCGATATTGTCGTATTTGTGGAGGATAGTGCCAGCGGTTGAGCTGATGGCGGTCAGTTATCAGTATGAAAGTGGATCACGTACGCTGCAGTTCAGCACTAAATCTTTGGGAAAAATCATCATGACGCGTGCGATCAAGACGGCGGCGACAGCCACCACTGCACCGACTGACAAACCGGCGCCGGTGGATAACGATAGCTCATCTGGTTTCCCGCCAATCTTAATCATCATCATGGTGGGCGCGGCAGCTCTGCTGATCGGCATCGTGGTTCTGCTGGTTAAGCGCGCCAAAGGCGGAAGCGCTCATCTGGACGATAACGGAGATATTAACATTTAGGATAAACAATAACTTTAAAAAACCACCCATAATGCCGGGTGGTTTTTTTGTTTAATTTTTACAAAAGTTTATAGATATTTATCATAATATTCATTTCAATCTCTTTTGAAAATAGATTATAATAAAACGATCAAAAGGACAGGTGAGAAAAAGATGAAAAACAAAAAAGTGATGATTGACGTACATTGTCATCTTTTCAATAAGAATATGTTTTCGCCTGAAATGGCAGGTTTGGTAGAACGCATCCGAAAAAACCCACTGACCGTTTTTGGCAAACAGCGTGCGTGGCTGTCGTACGGTGCCATCGGGCGTTTTTTGGATATGGCTTACGAAAAAGGATGCATCAGCACTTTATGAGTATATGAAATCGCAGTATGAATGTGACTTTGTGGCGGTTCCCTTGATGTTGGATTTAAGCTATACTATGGCCAAACCCTTTGATGAGAATGAGAAGGAAAACCCAGGAACACTTCAGCGGGCACGTAGCGAGTTTTGCAAGATCACCGAGGATAACCAAAGCAGATTTATCAAATGGCTGGGCCGTGTGGTCTCGCCGGATCCTAATAAGCCTACAGCGCGCAGTATCAACTTTTTTAAGGATTGTTATCAGGTTCAGATTCAAGAGTTGATTGCATTGAAAGAGCGTCTGCCGAATCGGGTATATCCGTTTTTTTTTCGGTGGACCCGCGAAAAGACAAAGCTTTTTGAGGGCGGTATCATCGCTGAAATCAAGAAATATGTTGGCATAGGAAAGCCTTTTCACGGAGTGAAGCTCTATACCGGACTTGGGTATTCGCCGACACATCCGGCCTTGTTTTCGGGCACAAACAGCGTTTACGCCTATTGTCAGCGAAAGCAAATTCCCATCACCGTACATTTCAGTGAAGCGGGATTTTCGCATGTACAGAGCGAAGCAAAAATTGAAGGCGATATTTATTATCCGGTGGCGGGAGAGATTATCTCGATGCGGGAATATGCGATGGATCAGATTATCCATTATGAACATACTTATATGGGTAACACTGAGGATATCATCAAAGAAAGACAGCTGATGCATAATCATCCCAAGCTGTGGAAAAAGGTATTATCGCATTATCCGCGTCTGAAAATCAATTTTGCAACACTTTGGGGGCGCAGATCAGCTGATGAGCTATACGCTGGGCGAGAAAAAAGCCTATTGGACCGATATGGTCATTCAGCTTCTAAACCGATACCCAAATGTTTATACAGATCTTTCAGCGTTTCATTGTCCCGAGGACAGTGATTTTAAGCTTAAGGATGTATACCAAAAGATATATCTGAAACTCACCCGAAAAGCCAAACGCAAGGTGCTTTATGGTTCAGATTTTTATATGTTGCTTTTGTTCCGTCCCAGTTTAAAAGGGTATGTCACGGAATTTCGGCGTGTGTTCGGCGAAGATTTTGAAAAAATATCTTGCGACAATACGCCTGCGTTTTTTGGGCCTGAAAGCCCGAGATATACAAAAAAAAAACCGGAGATTAATTCTCCGGTTTATTTTTTGATGTATCCGCCGCGTATCACCTTGGTGTCGTTGATGGTGATCATGAGGTTGTTAATGCCGGACGATTTAACCAATCCGACGGCCTCGGGAATACGTCGCCTTTTCAGGTGCAGCAGCATTACCGAACGTTTATTCATCTTGCCTTCTCCAGCCACCACCGTGACAGCGAAATCATGGTCGCGCAGATTCGTGACCAGGGCTTCGGACGCTTTGGAACGCGGGGCGATGACCTGGATGGAACACAGCCCGAAAGCCAGCTTGGCTTCCAGCCAGGAGCCTAAATAGTTGCCCGAAGCGAACGCCAGCGCAAACACCAGAATACGGAGCCAGTCGTCAAGTCCGACCAGCACTGAGCCGGTGACCAAAAGCCACAGCAACACCTCGAAAAAAGCGACAAAAGAGCCTTTTAATCGCTCTCCGCGGTTGATGAGCACGATGCGCAACGTCGCAAAGGTCACTTCTATATTCTTTCCGACAAAAATGGCGAGATAGACCCACGCACTGTCAGATGTAAAAAAATCCATAATTTTCTCCTCGCTTATAACGTGGGGATTATAACGCTGTGTACAAATAAGGTCAATCATTTTCTGAGCTTTTTTTGTAAATAAAGTATGAAGCGATTTTAACTGACAATAATTAAGCTTTATGCTGATATGAAAAAGAATGAGGACAAAAAACACACGGTTTTTAAACGCATCCGTTTATGTTAAAATCATATTACAATGCTGTATGTGGACAGGGTTTAAACAATCAATTATAAATAATGGTTTGACTACACCGGGTGAACCCGTGATCGGTGCGGCCGTTCTCGGGCGGCGCGGATTCGGTGTATCTTTTGCATGCGCTTTTTGCGTTGAAAGATGAATTGCAAATCTCCATTTCGCTCTGCATCTGGATCACGGTATTCGTGGGCGGGCGGCCGAAAAAGGATATGGCTTTTGTAAAAAAGATTTGCCAAAAGCTGAGTGTTCCGCTGATGACTGAACAGGTGGATACTAAGGCTATGGCTATGCAGTATGGATGGTCGTTGGAACAGGCGGCCAGAACAGGCTGCGTTATGACTTTTTCCGAACGCACTGACAAGGAGGTTGCGTTGGATAAAATCGCATTGGCACATCATATGGGAGACCAGGCCGAAACCCTGCTGTTAAATTTGGTACGCGGATGCGGGATGCAGGGGTTGCTCGGTATGCAACCGTTTCGTCCGCCGCTGTATATCCGGCCTATGCTGGGGCTTGAAAAAACGCCAGATAACGGAGGCATTAAAAGCGGAGAAAATTGCTTATCGTACAGACAGAACCAATCGCGACACCGCATTTTCGCGCAACCGGATTCGGCACCGCGTTTTGCCGGAGCTTAACCGTATCAACCCGAAAACTGAGCAGAACATCTTACGCACCATGGAAGCGCTTGCGACAGAAGATGATTATCTTAGTGCGGCGGCAGAGACGGAAACAGCGGTAAGAGTGAGAAAATCAAACGGAGAAATTACATTATCGCTTGAGAACTGGGAGGACGTGCACACAGCGATCAAGCGGCGGGTGATCCGGCGTGTTTTGGAAACGCATTTTTCCTTGTTGGATGTTGAATTTATTCATATTGATAGTATAATAGGAATATCTTGCGCGGAAAACGGCAAGCAAACGCGGGTGCCCGGTGGTGTGATTGCGGCTAAGTCGTATGACTTTCTATCCTTTTTTTGTCCGCTGGATGAAGCGCATTCACCTTTAACGCTAGTACGAGACAAGGATACTGATTTTAAATATGCGGGTTTTTGGTTTTGTATTGATTGGCGTGACGAAGCGAGTTACCATAAAGACGTGGAATGCTTAGATGCCGCTTTCCTAAGTGGACCTTGCCTGCGCACACCTCAGCCGGAGGATTATATTGTGCCGTTGGGAATGCATGGGAAAAAGAAGCTTTCCGATTATTTAAGCGACCGGAAAGTGCCGTTGCACCAAAGACAGGGCTTGCCCGTGCTGGCGGTTGGGAGTGCCGTGATGATGGTCACCGGTGTCGGCATCAGTGAAACGGCGAAAGTGACCGAAGGTACACATCGGGTGTGCCGTATTCAATATAGAAAAATATAAATATTTTAATGAGGTATAAAGATGAGTAAAGAGTTTGCATCCGAAGATATGGCAAAAATTCTCCTGTCCGAAGCGGAGATTCAAGCCAGAGTCACAGAATTGGCCGCACAGTTGTCTGATGATTATCGGGGAAAAAACCCGATCATGATCGCTGTACTGCGGGGCGCGATTTTGTTTTTTTCCGATCTGGTTCGCGAGATGGACATCCATGTAGAATTAAACTTTCTGGCGATATCCAGTTATGGCAGCGGTACCGAGTCTACGGGTGATGTGCGGATTCAGTATGATATGCAGGAGAGCATTAAGGATCGTCATGTTATCGTGGTCGAAGACATTATCGATTCGGGGCATACTATTACCCACTTAAAAGAGATTTTAGAAGCGCGCCATCCGGCCTCAATCAGTGTAGTAGCACTTTTGGATAAACCTTCCCGAAGGGAAGTTGCTGTAGAAGGCGAATATGTGGGCTTTACTGTCCCGAATGAATTTGTGGTGGGCTATGGCCTGGATTTCGCAGGCAAATACCGCAACATCAAATACATTGGTGTTTTAAAGCCGGAGATTTACGCTTAAGCGAAGAACGTGAATATTTCGTGAAATTATTTTTAAGTTTTGTCTATTCGGCGACCCTTGCATTGAAAAACAAAGGGTGATATGTTAACATGTGTTAATTACTGATAAAGTAGTTCTTAGGAGGAATATGTGTTGAAAAAATCAGGAAGAGGATTCATCGTCTATCTTATCATGTTTGCACTGGCGATGTTTTTGATATACACCTTTATTCCGCAGGATAATACGGAAGAAGAAGCAATTAGCTATACCGAGCTGATGCAGCGGGTTGAGGATGGCGAAATCAGCCAAATCTATGCGGAAGGCAACAACCTGTATGCTTTAAGTGTGGATTCAAATGTTGCCATAGAGCGCTTCCCGCAGGATCGTGACTTTTCGTCTATTGCGCCTTCACAGGAAGCATTGGATACTCGTCTGACCGAAATTGCGGATGCAAAAGGCGTTAAGGTCAGCGATATTGTTCAAGTATCTTATAACCCCGAGCCGGAACAGCCTTTGCTCGTTCAAATGCTACCCACATTGCTTGTGATGATCGTGCTTGGATTGATCTTTTTCTACTTCATGCGGCAGACGCAAAACAGCAATAAGAGCGCGATGGCCTTCGGCAAAAGCCAGGCCAAGATGAACGTAGACGGAAAGAATAAAAAAACGTTTGATGATGTGGCGGGAGCAGATGAAGAAAAACAGGAGCTGGAAGAGCTGGTGGATTTCTTAAAGCATCCCGAACGCTTCACCAAGATTGGTGCGAGAATCCCGAAAGGCGTGCTTTTGGTGGGCCCTCCGGGTACCGGTAAAACTTTGCTTGCCAAAGCGGTGGCCGGCGAAGCGGACGTGCCTTTCTTCTCCATTTCAGGTTCCGACTTTGTCGAGATGTTTGTCGGTGTCGGGGCATCCCGTGTGCGGGATATGTTCAGAAACGCCAAGAAAAACGCACCGTGCATCTTATTTATCGACGAAATTGATGCGGTAGGACGCCACAGAGGCGCTGGCCTTGGCGGCGGACATGATGAACGTGAACAGACATTGAACCAGCTGCTAACCGAAATGGACGGGTTTGAGGTCAACGAAGGCATCATTGTTCTGGCGGCGACCAACCGTCGGGATATTCTGGACCCGGCGCTATTGCGGCCGGGACGGTTTGACCGTCAGGTAGTGGTCAATCGACCGGACGTGAAGGGCAGAGAAGACATTTTTAAGGTACACGCCAGAAACAAACCGTTCGAATCGGATGTGGATTTTAAAGCATTTGCACGTTCTACACCGGGCACAACCGGTGCGGATATTGAGAATATATTGAACGAAGCAGCCATTTTGACGGCGCGTCAGAATAAAAAGAGCATCGGCAATGCGGAGATTCAGGATGCCATCATGAAGGTGATGATCGGGCCTGAAAAGAAGAGCCGCTTGGTGACAGCACGCGATCAGGAGATTACGGCTTACCACGAAGTGGGGCATGCTATCTGCGCCAATCTGTTGCCGAACTGTGACGACGTACAGGAAATCAGCATTATCTCGCGCGGAATGGCGGCGGGCTACACCATGACGCTTCCGAGCGAAGATATGATGCATATGACGAAATCTAAATTGCTGGATGAGATTGCCATGATGCTGGGCGGCCGTGTGGCCGAAGAAGTGATGGTGGGCGATGTGTCTACCGGGGCTTCCTCCGACCTGCAGCGCGCAACGGATATTGCAAGAAAGATGGTCATTAACTTTGGTATGTCGGACAGCATTGGAATGCTGTTCCTCGGCAGCGAAGAGGAAGTGTTCCTTGGCAAGGAATATGGCCATACCAAAAACTATTCGGAAGATATCGCGGCCAAGGTGGACGCTGAGATCGCTAAGATTTTGGCTGAAGCAAAAAAACGCGCCAAGGATATCTTAAGCAAAAACAAAGAGACAGTAGAACGTGTGACCCGCGTACTGGTTGAGCGGGAAAAGCTGAATAAGGAAGAGTTCCAAAAACTGATGGACGGCGAGGAATTGCCGCCAATTGTCAAGAAGCCCGAGCCTAAAAAGGAAGAACCAAAAGTTAAAGCGGCGGCAGCGGAAGAACCGGAAGAGGAACAGACCATTCACGGTAACCCCATCCCTGCACCGGATGCAAACTAAAACAAAGATATTAAAGAAGTCTTCAAATTGGAGGCTTCTTTTTTCGTGCTTCTTGACGGGAAACGAGGTATCAAGTAGACTGAGAAAAAATAGAAAATTACACAAAGAAGGTTTTAGACCAATGCAAACAGCGCATCGCATGCGGCGGCTGGAGAAAGGCGTTTTCTCTGTGCTTCTGGATAAGAAAAATGACCTCATCAGGCAAGGTCATGATATTATTGATCTTTCGGTCGGTACACCCAATATACCGCCGACAGATGTCGTCATGGAAGCAATATCCAAAGCAGCTGCTCAGCCCGAGAGCTATATCTATTCCATTCAGGATATAGGAGATTTACGACAAGCCGCGGCAAATTGGTACCAAGACCGTTACGGGGTTATGCTGTCTCCCGAAACAGAGGTGCTGGCGGCATTCGGCACGCAGGAAGCGCTGACCTCGGCCTTTATGCCCATCGTTAACCCGGACGATCTCGTTATTCTGCCTGACCCGGCCTATCCGGCGTTTACGGCTGGTGCGGCGATTGCGGGTGCAGAAGTCTACTATCTGCCCCAGCGGGAAGAAAACGGTTATATCATGGATTTGACTGAGGTGCCCGAAGAGGTAGCCAAGCGTGCCAAAGTGATAGTGGCTTCTTACCCCAACAACCCTACGGCGGCTGTGGCGGGCGCGGATTTTTACCGAGAACTAATCGACTTCGCGAAAAACTATGACGTATTTGTGTTTCACGATAATGCTTACTCTGAACTGGCGTTTGATGGGATCAACTGCGCAAGCTTTTTAAGCTATGATGGCGCGAAAGATGTTGGAGTGGAGTTTAATTCGCTCTCCAAGACCTATGGTATGGCGGGTGCACGGGTTGGGTTTTGTCTTGGAAATGCGGAGTATATCGCGGCGTTTGATACGTTTAAGACCAATACCAACTTCGGACTGTTTTTACCGGTGCAGATGGGCGCCATCGCGGCTTTGACACAAGATCAGGCATGTGTGAAAGCCACATGTGCGGTTTATCAGGCGCGGCGTGACTGCATCATCGAAGCATTCGGCAATATTGGCTGGCCGATCAGAAAAACTCAAGGGAGCATGTTTATTTGGGCAAAATGCCCCAAAGGATATCACGATTCGTTTGCGTTTGCTATGGACCTGGTCGAAAAAGCCGGTGTTCTGGTGGTACCGGGCATCAGCTTTGGGCCGTCGGGCGAAGGGCATGTGCGCATTGCGCTGGTGGCCGAAGAAGACGATATCCGACGTGCGGCTGAGAGGATTAAAGAAAGCAAAATCCTGAACGAAGAGGGCATAACGATTTGATCAAAGCAGATTTACATATTCATACCACTGCGTCAGACGGTTCGGATACGCCCGAAAGGGTTGTGGCACAAGCCGATGATAAGGGCTTGGATATCATCGCTGTCACCGATCATGACGCTACCGCGAGTGTGAAAGCGTCGGTAAAGGCGGGAAGTACGATGGGATTGCCTGTGATACCGGGTATCGAGATCAGTGCGGCGCACAAGACCGAACTGCATATTTTGGGTTATTTTATCGATACAGAAAATCCCGCCTTAAAGGCATATACCGAAAAGATAAGACAGGCGAGGGAAAAGCGGATATTCAGCTACGTTGATCAACTGGCGGGGAAAGGCATCACAATTGATATTGAAGCGATACAGACTTCCGCGAACGGTGGGATGCTGAGTCGGGTTCACTTGGCCGAGGCGATGCAAAAAGCCGGGTATGTTCCAACGATTGAGCAGGCGTTTAAGCAATATTTGGGGCGAAGTGCCGAGACATATATTGAAAAAGAGAAGATCGATAAGAAAGCATGCATTGAGCTCATCGCCGCGTGCGGCGGGCTTTCGATATGGGCGCATCCGGTGTATCATATGGATGAAAATTTCGGCGATTTGCTGGATGAACTATTAAGCTTTGGCCTCAATGGGATGGAAGCTTATCATCCTGACCACAGCGATGATGTGACCAAGAAACTGGATAGGCTGGCACAGAAAAAAGCGATGCTGGTCACCTGCGGCAGTGATTATCACGGCCGGGTCAAGCCCGAAATCGCGATTGGCAGCGAGACGCGTGGCGGCGAGTATCTGAATTACTGTTTAAATCTATTCTATAAAAAAGCAACCGGGGGGCAAATCAAATGAACAAAGGCGTAACCTATGCGACTGGATTCAAAGCGGCAGGTGTGGCATGCGGCATCAAAAAAAACGGGAATAAGGATTTGGCGCTGATTGTGGCTGACGACACTGCCACTGCAGCGGGTGTGTTCACTCAAAATATCGTCAAAGGCCATTCACTGATGCTCTCGATGGAGCATATCAAGGGCGGGCTGGCAAAAGCTGTCGTGATTAATTCGGGTAACGCCAACGCCTGTTTGGCCGAACGGGGCAGAGAGGATGCCAGACGGATGGCCGAGATGACTGCAGAAATCTGCGGCGGGGAAACGAAAGAAGTGCTGACTGCGTCCACCGGCGTCATCGGGGTACCGATGGATATGAAGAAAATTGAGACCGGAATTCGCGCGGCTTATGAGGTACTTTCGAAAAACGGCATGGATGCGGTGGAAGCGATCATGACCACGGACACATATCCTAAAACCGCAGAAATCAGCGTGAATATCGGCGGTGAAACTGTGCGTATCGGTGGCATGGCCAAAGGTTCGGGCATGATTCATCCCAATATGGCGACCATGATCAGCGTGGTCACCACCGATGCGGTCATGGACGCTGAAACCTTACAGCAGGCGTTAAACGCGGCGGTGGGCGTCAGCTTTAACCGCATCAGTGTGGACGGAGACACCAGTGTGTGCGACAAAGTGATTTTGCTGGCGTCAAACCGAGTGGGGGAAAGAATTCAAGCGGATACACTCGAATATCAAGTGTTCTTAAAAGGACTTATCAGAGTCAGCCAAACGCTGGCCAAAATGCTGGCGGCTGACGGCGAAGGCGCTACAAAGCTTTTGACCATCAAGGCCGAACACGTCAGAAGCGAAGCGGACGCCAGAAAGATCACCGAAGCCATCGCAAAATCTCCGCTCTGCAAAACGGCGGCTTTCGGTCGGGACGCCAATTGGGGACGGTTGTTGACAGCGGCGGGGTATTCGGGCGGCGATTTCGACCCCGAAAAGGTGGATATCTATATCGGCGATGTGATGGTCTGCAAGGATGGCGGGGGGCTTTCTTTTGATGAAGCAGCGGCGCTGGCCGTGCTGACGGAAAAAGAAGTGATCTATCGTTTGGATTTTAAGGACGGACAAGCCGAAGATACCATGTGGACGTGTGATTTGACATATGAGTATGTCAGAATAAACGGAGAGTATCGAACTTAAAATTGACCGATAATAAGCCCAAACCGGGCTTTTCTTTTACACTTTGTTCATACGCCCGTATCCGGACTGTGATACGGCGCGGCCATAATAGGACTCGTAATCAGATAAACCACAAAGGAGTAAAAGAAAATGAGTAAAAAAATGAGAACATGGTTGATCGTTGTGATTGTCCTTCTAATCCTGGTCGGAACGGTGGCGGTATATGCCGGAAACGGATCGGGCAGAGGTGCTGGAAGCACAAGCACCGGAAGAGGTGCCCGCACGGGCGAAACAGCCAGAGAAACCTGCGACGAGGATTGCACCGAAGAGGCTTATGCGGTGAATGCCGGCAACGGTTACCGGAACGGCGACGGCGGTATCATCTCGGACTATGCTGATATGACAGGACAGGATCTGGATGAAGTGCATGATGCGATGCGTGACACCGATCTTGATATCTGGGAACTCGCTGAGCAGGAAGGCAACTTTGCGGCATTGAAGGCAACGGTGCTGGCGGACTTGGATGCACACATCGCATTAGAAACCGACCCTGCGGTTCTGGCTCAATTGATCGCTCACCGTGCCGATGTGGCGGCGGCGACAACAGCGGCTGAAATGCCCGAAGATGTCGACGGCTATACGATCAGCAGTGCAGCAGGCGGCGGATACGGCAGAAACCGTTAAAGCAAAAAAAACGAATCAAAAAAACCCTTATTGGCGAAAAGTACGTCGCCTTAAGGGTTTATTTTTTATCTAAAGCATTTCCACATTGTCGCCGTCCGCCCACAGATTTTCCAACCCATAGAAAGCCCGTTCGTCCTTATGGAAGATATGGAGCAGAACATCCTGATAATCCATGACCACCCATCGGGCTTCGCGCACACCTTCGGTGCGTTTAGGCTGTTTGCCTTCTTTGGCCATTTTGTCCTTGACTTCCTCGGTCAGAGCTTTGACATTGGGGACATTCTTTCCGGTGGCAATCAGGAAATAATCAGTGATGATCGTCTGCTTGGTTACATCAATCAGCTGTATTTCGGTTGCCCCTTTTTTCTTCAAGATTTCTGCGATTGCCAGCGCTGTGGCTTTTGTGTTTTGTTCCATCCAGTCTCCTTCCTTTTCGGCTTAAAACAACTTTTTATTGATGAGATTTAAGAGCAAATGGTTATAGGCGTCAACGGTTTTGGGGTGAATCGCTTTGTCGCTTTTCAGCACCCGAAGCATCGACGCTTTCATCGATTCGAATAGTGCGATATCCAGATCGCGTGCGGCATAGAACCGAAGTTTTTTAACGCCGTTAAAGCTGCGTTTGGGTTCGATGAGATCGGCCAGATAAACAATCTTATCCAGCTTGCTCATGTTGTCTGCACCCATCGTGTGGCATTCTACGGCCGAAAGTATCTTCTCATTAGTGATGCCGTTTTCAGCCAGAATCAGCGCACCCAGTTTGCCATGCAGCAGCTCGGGCGAAGCTTCTTCCAACGGGGTCATTTCAATCTTATATTTTTTAATCAGCGCGTTTCTTTCGCTCTTGGAAAGGTCCTTGGCGATATCGTGGAGAAGACCTGCCGCGGCAGCTTTCTTCTCATCAGCACCAAATTTTCTGGCCAGCTTGATCGCTGTTTTTTCCACGCTGAGGCTGTGCTTTAGGCGGCTCCCGCTGATGTATTTTTTGAGTAATTTCAGTTGTTTGTCACGATCTATCATTTGCTGTAAAGATTATTCTCCTTTATGTATTCAATGACTTTTTCGGGCAGCAGGCCGGACAGGTCGGACCCGTTCAGCAGCCGAAGCCGGATATCGGTGGATGAAACGGGAAGACCCGGCTGCTTTGCCAGGAAAAACCGCATGACACCCGATGCGTTGTAAAAGTCAACCATTTCGGTGACTTTGCCAATATCGTCGCCTTCCCGCAAAAAAACGATAAAATGTGTCATGGCCAGCACCTGACTGATGTTTTTCCAGGAATGCAGGTGAAAAAGCGTATCCGAACCGATGATATAATAGAATTCATGCTCTTTAAAGATTTTCTTTAAAAGCGTCAATGTATCTACGGCATAAGTTGTGCCTTTGCGGTCAATCTCAATACGGGAGGGCTGCATATACGGCTGGTTTGCCGCCAGCTCCAGCATTGCCATGCGGTGTTCGCTGTCCGAGACTTCGCTTCTCGGTTTGTGCGGAGGCCGCCCTGTGGGGATAAACAGCACTTTCGACAGGCCAAATTCATCATGCGCATCCATACCCATCTGTATGTGCCCATTATGCACGGGGTCAAACGTACCGCCCATAATACCGATGCGATTATCAAAAGGCGCAATCGCATGATAGTATTCGGAGTATTCGGTTGCACAGGAACGCTGGGTCAATTTTATCCCTTCTTTGTGTTGGTATTAAAAATCATTTGCTTTTATTATAACGCAATCTTTAAGATATGGATAGAAAAAAAGCACGGTCTTTTTGCGGCCATGCTTTTATTTTCGTATTCACTTTATATCAGATTAAAAATCGAACAGATCATAATCCATGACCGGATAATACTGCCAGTCAATATCGTCGAAATGCCACCACTCATCATCGCTGGTCATAAAACCCGCTCTTCGCATATGTGAAGCCATATATTTAACATTGGCCTTGGCTTCTTCGCTCATGTTTGCAAACACCCGAGCTGCCTGATCGGCATTCAGCGTCATGCCCTCGGTGGGCATCACTACCGGCGTACCGTCTTTTTTGGCGATGGTGATATCCACACTGGAGCCTCGGTTGTTCCGCGAACCTTTATCTGCGGATTCAATCAACGAACTGGTTCCGCCGAACATTTCTTCAATTTCCATCGTAGTCGAATAGGGGCAGTAGGCGTCCCACAGCACGATGGTATAGCCGTCTTGATTGAAAAGTGCCTGCGCTTTTTTCAGCTTCGCCGCAGTTTTGGGCTGCAGAAGCGCGATGGAAACAGGATACATCTTGGTGCCGAGGTAATTCTCGTCCTTGGCCAGCTGCAGGTCCACCGTAAGGCCGGGCACCACTTCCTGTACGTTGACCAGTTGGGATTTCTTTTTGACACCCGAGATCAGGTCGGTGACCAAAACCTCATTGATGACATCGGGTACCGCCGGAATGGCGCCTTGGAAGATGAGGTTGGTTTTAACAAAACCATATTGGCGGTTGTACTGAACCAGGGACCAATCGCCCGAAGTGCCTTTTACCGTCACATTTTCGCGATCCACCAGCGTCCGCAACGTATCGCTGCTGTCCGAAGCCGAACGCTTCAGCTCAACCGGCTGACCATATACATCGGTCTTGACCCAGGAAGGGATGTCTTCGATGTATGCGATATCCTCGGGCATCACAAGCGCGCTGTATGGGTTTGGTGTGGGGTCGGGCGTGGGGAGCGTTTCAGCCGAAAATTCAGTATCTTTATGAACATTGATTTTAGGGAAAACAACAAATGCCAGTACCGTCATAAAAGCAGCAAAAATGACACCCAACGTGATGATAAGCCGCATCAGCCGGGCTTTTGGTGAGTATCTGTGCAGTGTATTGGAGCGATAGCTGCTTCTGATGGGCTGTGAGCGCACCGAAGTGTAGCTGGATTTCAATTTGTTTTTTCGCATGTCGTACCTCAAAAGAAATATACTATATGCGGATAGGTTCGTCAAGAAAACGGAGGGCAACAAATTATAAACGCTTTGTGAACGATGCGTATCACATCCCAAAACCCTTGACAATTAATTTGGCGCAAAATAGAATAAAATGATTAAAAGACATTTTAGATTAGAGGTAACCAAACATATGAAACGCATTTTAAGCGTCGCATTGGCGCTTGGCTTTATACTTTTGCTGGCAGCTTGCGGCGGCAAAGACGAAGCGGCAACCGCAACGCCCACACCCGTACCCGAAATGACCGAAGCGGTGGCGACAGCCGCGCCCGCGCCCGAAATGACCATGGTGCAGATTGCGATGGACACCGATTGGGTACGAGAGCCGGTTATTATCACACCGACCAGCGAATATGATGTGCTCGGAACGCTGAATGCGGGCACCGAAGCCGAACTGGTGGCGGCGGGTACAGAATGGCACAAAGTAAAGATTAACGGCACTATCGGCTATGTTAAAGCGTCCGACGTAACCGGAGTTGATCCTTTGCCTTCGCCTTATTACATCTATATCGAAAAAGGCTCGCACACCATCAACATCTACGCGATGGATGATAAAGGCGAATACACTAAACTGGTCAAAACGTTTTTGACCGCTACAGGGCTCACCGCAGGGAAGACCCCGACTGGTGTGTTTTCTATCATAAAGAAATATGAATGGAAGCAGTTTGATTCGGCGGGTGACAAACGCGAATTCTCCTATTCGCCTTATGTTTCCCAGTTCACCGAAGGCATCTATATGCACGGGCCGGTATACGCCGAAACGGATTTTGAAACCATGTTTGGGAATACGTATAAAGAGATTGGCACCAATGCCACGGCGGGATGTATGCGTACATACACCGGTGCGGCGTATTGGATATATATGAACTGCCCGATGGGCACCACGGTGGAAGTGGTCAACGGCAGCCCCAAGGGCATCGTAACGCCCGAACTGCTGGATCCGATTCATGACCGGACCAAGGGCAAGTACTATGATCCGACAGACCCTGCTAGAGCGGATGCGTTGGATGCATCCAGTGTGAAATAGCGAAAAGTACAAATAAGGAGAAAAGATGGCTTATCGTGCGCTATACCGAAAATACCGTCCTGAAACCTTTGCCGATGTGGTTGGCCAGGCGCATATTGTTGATGTGCTGAAAAATCAAATTTCGGGCGGACGTATCGCGCATGCTTATCTGTTCAGCGGCCCGAGAGGCACCGGCAAGACCAGTACGGCCAAGATTTTTGCCAAAGCGATCAACTGCCTTGCATCCAAAGGCGTAGAGCCCTGTTTGACGTGCGCCTCGTGTGAAAGCATTGCGGGCGACAACAGCGTCGATGTGGTGGAAATCGACGCGGCTTCCAACAACGGCGTGGAAAACATCCGGGATATTCGTGAGAATGCCAACCTGATGCCTGCAATTGGGAAGTATAAAGTCTATATCATCGACGAGGTACACATGCTGTCCCAAGGCGCGTTCAATGCACTTCTAAAAACATTGGAAGAACCGCCTGCGCATGTGGTGTTCATCCTTGCCACCACCGAGCCCAAAAAACTGCCCGCAACCATTTTGTCCCGATGCCAGAAATTTGACTTCAAACGGCATTCGGTGGCGGATATGGTGGCGCGGATGGAATATGTGGCGGACGACCAGAATATCAAAGCCGAAAAGGAAGCGCTGACGCTGATTGCGCGCACAGCGCTGGGCGGCATGCGGGATGCGCTCTCGATTTTGGACCAATGCACATCCGGTCAGGATACTTTGACCGTAAACAGTGTTTTGACCGTACTCGGGGGAGCCAGCCGGGAAGCTTTGCTTTCGCTGGCCCAAAGCATCACGTCTTATGATGAAAAAAATGCCATTCTTCAGTTGGAAGGCTTGAAAGATTCGGGGGCGGACATTAAGCTTTTGCTCAAGGACCTTGCATACATCTTCTTGGCTATGCTATATCTCTCAAAGGGTGCGGACGCACTTTCGGCCGGAGTCAGTGAAGAAGAGGCGGCAAAGCTGACGGAAATGGGCAAGCGGTTTGGTCAAAGCGCTCTGCTTCGCGCAGTGGAAACGCTGGTGGACAGTGAAACCAAAATGCGTATGAACTCATTGCCGGATATTGTACTGGAAACCGCGGTGATTCGCCTAATGAGTCCCCAGATAGATGCGTCCGCCGACGACAAAACACGGCTGGAACGCTTGGAAGCGATTGTGCAGGGATTAAAGGCGGGTGTAAAAGCACCTGAACCGATCAAACAGGAAAAACCGGCTCAACTGAAAGAGACGGAGGAAGCCAGCAACAGCGAAAAAAAAACGCTTGAACAACAGCCACGCGCGTCGGCAAGTCAAGCCGTTGTCGGTAAATCCAGCGAGGCAAATTGGACCAAAGTGCTGAACGCGATACGGGATGAGGACGGCTATTTATATCCATATGCCAAACAGTTAAGGCTGGCCGAGGACAAGGCGGGTGCGCTGACCTTTTATGCGCCGGACGGAGCCCCTTTTATTTTTTTGATGGAACCGGATAATCATCAGCGGGTGGAGACGCATATCAGAGTCGAGTTTGGGAAACAAGCGACGCTGACGATTAAACCAGAGAAACGAAATGAAAAAAAGAATGAAAAGGCCATGTTGTTCTCTGACGATATGTTCGGGGGGCAAGAGATTAAAGAGATATAAGTACACTGATATTCAATATATAAAAAAGAGGAAGCGAATTAATGGATATTCAAAAGATGATGAAGCAGGCCCAAAAGATGCAGTCGGATATGCAGGCAGTTCAGCAGCAGCTGGAAGCGGCCGAAGTTTCCGCCAGCGCGGGCGGCGGTGTGGTGACCGTGACGATCACCGGTGCAAAAAAAATCAAATCGATCAAGATCTCGCCTGACGTGGTGGATAAAGACGATGTGGAGATGCTGGAAGATCTGGTGACTGCGGCGGTCAGCGAGGCGATGGACAAAGCGGATGAATTGGCCAAAACCGAAATGAGCAAGGTCACCGGCGGACTGGGCGGCGGACTCGGCGGTCTGCTGTAACCCAAAAGGATAGTTTATGTATATCATAGAACCCTTAGCAAAATTGATTCACCATTTTTCTAAACTGCCCGGCATCGGCGCAAAAACCGCCATGCGGCTGGCTTTTTATGTCATCAAGATGGATGAAGCCGAGGTGAAGCAGTTTGCGGAAGATATGACAAAGGCCAAGGCGGGCATTCGAACCTGCACGGTCTGCGGGAATCTGACGGACAAAGAAGTTTGCCATATCTGTGCCGATACGCGGCGTGATCCTTCGACGGTGTGTGTAGTCGAGGATTTTAAAGACGTTCTGGCGTTTGAGCGTACGGGCGAATACCGCGGGCTGTATCATGTGTTGGGCGGTGTGCTTTCGCCGATCGAAGGGATGGGGCCCGAGGAGCTGAACCTAAAATCGCTGATTTTGCGGCTGCGGGACGATACGGTGAAAGAAGTGATTCTGGCAACCAACCCGGACGTGAAAGGTGAGGCGACCGCGGTGTATATACAAAAACTGATTGCGCCCATCGGTGTGACGATATCGCGCATCGCGCATGGGGTACCGATTGGAGGCGACCTTGAGTATACCGATGAGGTGACGCTCTCTAAAGCGCTGGAAGGCCGTCGCGAAATTTAACAGATATACGAAAAAAGAAGGGTGGACGGAAAAGAGGCACCCTTTTTTATTGGAACAAGATACAAGATATGGTGGTTAAAAATCAATTATTGCCAAACTTTAAACTTTTGGTACACAAATTGTGATAGAGTTGAAAAAACGGATGCTTTGTAATATGATAATCCAAGCTATATATCAAGGCACAAATATTAATGGTAATATGAACAATGGTTTTAGTATACACAAAACTTAAAATAAAAGAAAAGCGAATAGTATGGTTGGCAGCAGTACTGCTGATGTTTTTGTTGTTGCTGGTGCCCAAAGCCGTGTTTGCGGATTCTGCCCAGTTTGAGGAAGGAACGGTGACCGGAGAGCATGTCAATATGCGCCTGCGGCCGTCTTTGGATTCTCCAGTGGTTTGCCAAATTGATACGGGTGCGCGGATCGGGATATATTGTGAATATGAAGATGGCTGGATACGCGTTATCTACGGTAACTATCGCGGATACATCAAGCGTGATCTGGTTTTTCTGCCGTCCGAAGACAACTATCAAGGCAATGTCTACGGTGATGCGCTTCGCCTTCGAAAATCCCCGGCTGATTACAGCGATGTGATCTCAGAATTGCCTGTGGGAACGCCTTTGACCATAGAGGATATACAAGGTGACTGGTACTATGTGTCGGTCAATGGGGAAGACAGTACAGAAGGGTATGTGGCCAAGGAATTCGTTCAGCTCAGCGAAGATGATGTAGCCAAGTATTATCTGGCGCCGGGTATGACAGGTTCTGCGGTCTATAATATGCAAAAAGAGCTAAAGCGCCGAAATTTCTACGGCTATCCTTGTACCGGTGTTTACGGCACAGCCACCAAAAAGGCGGTCCGATTGTTTCAGGACTTGGCGGGCTTGCCCAAAGACGGTATAGCCAGTGCCGAAACGCTGGAAGTGCTGTATTCGGATGAAGATATTCATCTGGAAGGTTCTGCGGCGGCGGGTTCGGGCGGCGTGGTGCTGATGGCTGACTGGTTCACCGTGGTGGATGCCAAATTCAAAACGTTGACACCCGTAACGGTGGTGGATGCGTTGACTGGGAAATCCTATCAGGTAATCCGTTATGCGGGCACCGGCCATGCGGATGTATGTCCGGCAACGCCAAAGGATACGGCGATTATGCTGGAAACCTACGGCGGGGAATGGAGCTGGGACAGACGGCCGGTTTGGGTCATCATCAATGGCGTGATGTACGCGGGCTCCACCAACGGCATGCCGCACGGCTTGGATTATAACCGTCACGATAATATGGACGGTCAGGTATGTATTCATTTTTATAATTCGATTGGACATGCCTCGGGCGTGATTGACCCAAGTCATCAGGCGTGTGTGGAATATGCCTATAAGATATCAAAAGATTAGAGTCTTGTCTTGAAAGATTAAGATAAGGTATACTATACAGGTAAAAAATAGATAACCAATTTGAGGATAGCGAAAAGGAGACATTTCGTTGAAACATAAGAACCTTATCCTGCTGGCAGCAGGAGTCATCATTGGGCTTGCGGCGTTGGCCGCGCCGTTGGATGCGTCCGCCATGCCCTATTTCGAAGACGGAACTGTTATCACTGACGAAATGCAGGTGATGATTCGTCCGTGGGACGATTCGGGCGTGGTCACCACACTGCCGAGCGGTGTTGAAATCGGTGTTTTTTGTGAGGAGCGCGCCGGTTGGTACCGCATCATATACGGCAATTACCGCGGCTATGCGAAGGTGGATGATGTTTTTCTTCCTTCCACCGACATCCTATACGGCAACTCGCTGGTGGATGATTTAACCGTTAAAGAAAACCCAAGCCCGTATGGTAAGCTGGAAGGTACGCTGAATGCAGGTTATCCTCTGACGATTGAGGATATTGACGGGGAATACTATTTGGTTACCGCGACGGATGTTGACGGTAATGCGGTGAAAGGCTACGTTGAAAAAGTTCATGTCAATCAGACCGCTTCGGGAAAATCTGAAAATGGTCTTGGAAGTGGGTATGGAAGGCGCGGAAGTGACCAAGCTTCAGCGCGAGTTGTTTGAACGCGGTTTTTTTGGATATAAGGCGGACGGCGCTTTTGGAAGCACGACCAAACGAAGTTTGGAGAAAATTCCAGAAGAAGGCCGGGATTGACATTACGGGCGTCGCGGATGCGGCAACATTAGAAGTCCTTTATTCAGATAAGGATATTCACTCCATCGCGCAGGACAGAGGGGTAAACAACTCGGTGATGATGTCCTCTTGGTGGGATACGGTACAGTTTGAGTTTGCCAAAGGTGATGTGGCGACCATCTATGATATCAGGACCAGAAAGTCGTTTCAGGTGCAACGGTATTCTGGACATAACCATGCTGACTGTGAGCCGCTGACGGCGGAAGACACGGCGATTATGCGATCGATATATGGCAATTGGTCCTGGGACAGGCGGGCGATTTGGGTGACGGTTCACGGCACTACTTACGCCGCATCCATGATCGGCATGCCTCACGCATCGGATGAAGCGCGGATTGGGGGACAATGGGTACAACGGCCACTTCTGTGTGCACTTTAAGGACTCTTACGGACACGGCAGCGGCGCCGAAGACAAAGCGCATCAGCAGATGATCGTGGATGCCTATGCGGAATCGATCAACTAAACAAACGCATCACAGGAAAAGGTCAGGCAAAGCGATGAACGAAATGAATAATCGAACACGGTGGGCAATTCTCATCACCTTTATTATCACGGCGGTGGTGGTCGGGGTGTTTACCTATACGGTAACGACGGCGCTCAGCAGCACCAAAAAGTCAGGAAGACACGATGACCGGCAAATTGAGCGATGTACAGGAGTTGATTCATCAGCTCTACTACAAGGAAGTGGATGACGATACACTGCTTGACGGGGCGGTGCACGGTATGGTTCAGTCGCTGGAAGATCCATACTCTGAATACTATAACGAAGAAGAATGGGAGGAGTTCCAAAAGCAGCAGTCGGGGCGAGTATTCGGGCATCGGCGTTCAGGTGACGTTTGATGAGGAAATCGGCGGTGTAACGGTCAATCGCGTTTTTGAAGGCACACCCGCAGAAGCCGGCGGCATTCAGATTGGGGATGTTCTGGTCGGGGCCGATGGTGAATCCTTTAAGGAATATGGTTATCAAGAGATTATCGACGCGATTCGCGGTCCGGAAGGCACAACCGTCAAGGTTGATGTGCTGCGCGGCGATGAGACGTTTACCCTCGAAATTGTGCGGCAGGCCGTGGTGGCCGACCAGACTTACTATACCATGCGGGACGATGGGTTTGGATATCTTGAACTCTACAGTTTTACCGGCAATGCGTTGGAAGGCTTTAACGAAGCCAAGGATTACTTTGTGATGAACGAAGCCAAAGGCATTATCATCGATCTTCGGTATAATCCGGGCGGAGATTTGGGCATCGTTATTGATATACTGGATACGTTACTGCCCAAAGGTGATTTAATCATCACACGGGATCGGCTGGGTAGAGAATCTTCCATCGCGTCGGATAGTGACATGTGGGATATCCCGATTGCGGTATTGGTCAATGAAGGCTCGGCTTCTGCTTCCGAATTGTTCTCCATCGCGATACAGGATTATGAGCGCGGACCGATCATTGGTACCACTACTTTTGGGAAAGGGGTGGTTCAGTCCATTCTGCCGCTGGGAGATGGCACTACCGGCATTAAGGTGACCACATCCGAGTATTTTTCTCCGCTGGGCAGGTCGATTAACGGCACCGGCGTAACGCCGGATTATACCGTGGAAGATGCAGACTTGACAGATGATCTCGACCCGCAGTTGGACAAAGCAGTTGAGCTTTTGAATCAGGCGGTACAATAATTTTTGGATAAACGAATCAGAGCGTGCGCGGATTTTCGGCACATGCTCTTTTTTTGTAAAAAAACCGCAGGGACATCAGTGAAAGGATGCTGGTCAAACCGAAAGGCTTTTTGTATAATACGTTATATGGAAAAGAAAACAAACGACGAGATATTAAAGCGGCTGAGTGAATTTTATATGGATGCAAAACCCGCACTGGTTTTCACAAATGCGTTTGAACTTTTGGTGGCTACCATGCTGTCCGCGCAGAGTACGGATGTGCAGGTGAATAAAGTGACGCCGGCACTGTTCAAGCGTTTTGGCACACCTAAGGTGCTGATGGGCGCGGATATTGCCGAGGTGGAACAGCTGATTCAATCGGTTGGGTTTTATAAAACCAAAGCAAGACACTTAATTGAAGCTTCAGCAATTTTTGGAATCGGAATATGGTGGCGTGGTGCCGGACAATATCGATGCACTGATTACTTTGCCGGGAGTGGGCAGAAAAACAGCTAGCGTGGTTATTTCCAACGCCTATGACGTGCCGGCTATCGCGGTGGATACGCATGTATTCCGTGTATCCAATCGTTTGGGTCTCGCCAGCGCCAAGGATGTGTATCATACCGAAATGCAGCTGCGCGAAGCGATACCCGAGCAGGATTGGAAGGATGCGCATCACTGGATTTTGTGGCACGGTCGTAAGCTTTGCAAGGCGAGAAAACCGCTTTGCGAAACTTGCTTTTTGAATGATTTGTGTGTATATTATAGGGACGCTCAAAAGCAGGACAAAAAAAGGAAAGAGTAAAAAACGATGTTTATCGACCAAGCGAGAATATATATCAAATCGGGTGACGGCGGCGACGGCTGTGTTTCACTGCACCGAGAAAAATACGTCACACAGGGCGGCCCGGACGGCGGTGACGGCGGAAACGGCGGCGATGTTTATTTTGCCGCTGACGATCGCGTGCGGACGCTTTTAGATTTTAAATATCAAAAGAAATATATGGCGGGCAGTGGTGAAAAAGGCGCCAAGAAAAATATGCGTGGCAAAAACGGCGAGGATATGATTATCCATGTGCCGGCCGGCACGGTGGTGAAAGATGCCGAGACCGGCAAGGTGGCGGCAGATATTCGCGCTGGTGAGATGCGAAAAGTGCTTTCCGGTGGCAGCGGAGGCAAGGGCAATGCGCGCTTCTCCTCGGCCACACGGCAGACGCCGCGTTTTTCTACGCCCGGGCGGCGCACCAACGGCCGTTGGGTGGTGCTGGAGCTGAAAACCATCGCCGATGTGGGACTCATCGGGTTTCCCAATGTGGGGAAATCAACCCTGCTGTCGGTGGTGACCGGAGCCACGCCTAAAATCGGCAACTATCATTTCACGACCCTAAGCCCTAACCTTGGCGTTTATGCCTATGGGGAAACGTCGTTTGTGATGGCGGATATTCCGGGACTGATTCAGGGCGCGTCCGAAGGCGTCGGGCTGGGGCATGATTTCTTGCGGCATATCGAACGCACCCGTCTTTTGGTGCATATGCTGGACGGCGCAGAGAGCGAAGGACGGGATGTATATCAGGACTATCATGATATCCGAAAAGAGCTTAAAAACTATTCTGAGGCGTTGTATGCACGCCCTGAGATTGTGGCGCTGAACAAAGCGGATATCGGGGAAGAAACCGAGAGCGGAAAGAAGCTGAAAAAAGAATTGCAGAAAAAAGGCGTTCCGGTCTTTACGATATCAGCGTTGAGTAAAACGGGATTGCAGGAGCTGATGCAGGTAGTGGCAGAGAAGCTGGCCAAACTGCCCGAAGCCGAACCGATACCGTCCGACGGGGTGATTGAAGAATGGGCGCTGGAAGAGGAAAAGCGGTTTGAGATTAGCATACAGGACGGCGTATATGTGGCGGCGGGTGATTTGATTGATGAGATTCTATTCAAGATTAATCCGGATGATTATGCTTCGATGCAGCATTTCCAGAAGCTTCTAATCGATTTTGGCATCATCAAAGCGCTTCGCAAAGCCGGATGTAAGAGCGGCGACACGGTGGTTCTAAACGATGTGGAATTTGATTTTGTGGAATAAAAGTAGAGGATAATAAAGCGATGACGAGTAAACAAAGGGCTTTTTTACGAAAAACAGCAAACCCACTGGACCCGGTGGTCTATGTGGGGAAAGAAGGTTTAACCGAGGTGATTATCCGCGAAACCGAGTTGGTTTTGGAAAAGCGGGAGCTGATTAAAGTGCAGGTGCAGCCGGGGTGTGATGAGAGCGCGCGCGAAGTGGCGGATACGCTGGGCAGCAGATTGAAAGCTGATGTGATTGCGGTGCTGGGCAAGCGGTTTGTGCTGTATCGGGAAGCCAAAGAAAACAGCCGACATTTGATATAATTATTTGTTTTAGCCGAGCAGATACGGTATAATTTTTATTAGCGGTTTTAACCGCTTTTTAAAAGACTAAGCGCAGGGAGACGGATGAAAAGATGCTGAACGGAAAAATGGTGGCCGTGGTGGTACCGGCATATAATGAAGAAACACAAGTGGGGATTGTGATCGACACCATGCCCGACTTTGTAGACCGCATCATCATCGTTAATGACGGCTCGACGGATAATACTGAAGATGTGGTCAAAGACTATATCGTAAAGCAGGCGAAATCGGACGTCACCATTTCGCTGCCCAGCGAAGACTTTGAACGCACCATCTTTAATCGCGCACTGGAAATGGTTTTGCAGATTCGCGAGGAGGAGGCAAAATGCTTCCCGAAACATACGATATATAATGATAATGACACCGACCGTATTGTGCTGATCAATCAGGAAAACGCTAAGGTGGGTGGCGCGATTGCGACCGGATATAAATGGGCGCGGGATCGCCGTGTGGACTGCACGGCTGTGATGGCCGGGGATGCGCAGATGGATCCGGCCGAGCTCGAAAGCATCTGTATGCCGGTGATTGCAGGCGAAGCGGACTACGTCAAAGGTAACCGCCTGATTCACAAATCAGCGCGGGTACTGATACCCAAAAAGCGTTTTTTTGGCAACTCGGTGCTGTCGGCGCTCACCAAAGTGGCGTCCGGATATTGGCGAGTGTCGGATACTCAAACCGGATATACAGCGATATCTCTTTCGGCACTGGAAAGCATTGAGATTCACAATATCTATCGCGACTATGGTATGCCGAACGATATGCTGGTCAAGCTCAATATGTCCTATTGCACGGTCAAAGAAATTCCGATCAAACCGGTGTATGATGTGGGCGAAAAATCCAAGATGAAAATTATGAAAGTCATTCCGAAGATTTCGTGGCTTCTTTTAAAGTCATTCGTCAAGCGCCTGTGGGGGAAATATTTTCTTCGAGACTTCCACCCGCTGTTTTTATTCTATAACTTTTCGTTTTTGTTGGGGATTTTAAATATCTATTTCTTGATTGAAATCATCGTGGCGTTTGCAAGAAATGTGACCATATCGGTGGGAACATACTTAGGTTTTGTTCTTTTAACCATCTCTTCGCTGCAGGCGCTGTTTTTCGGGATGTTTATGGATATTCAGGATAACGCGAAACTGGAGAAGTAGTTTTGAGATAAATTGGTACAAAGTGCTGCTTTTATAACTTATGACTAGAGGCATAACTGAAATGAAAAACATCTTCAGCCATCCGAAATTAAAAAGCAAAATGGGCAAAGATATCGTATGGAACATGGCCAGTATGATCTTTGTCGCCGTTGCCGGACTGATCTACAATACGATTTTTGTGGTCTTCTACCAGCCGTCTGTTTTTGGACTATACAACCAGACGCTGGTTTATTTTTTAATTTTCAGCCAAATCGCAGTATTCGGCATTCACTTTTCAGTGTTGAAGTATGCGGCCGAATTTTCGGAGGATGAAGCGAAACGCGATGAACTATTCACAACCGCACTGATCAGTTCGCTCATTACATCGGTGCTGTCGATGGGGTTGCTCTATCTGCTGATCAGGCTATATATCCTGCTGCTGGGGCCTTCAGAGGTGGTCAGCATGCTGATTTATGCGCTGCCAGCACTGGTGTTTTTTTCTCTGAATAAGGTCATCCTAAATTTTCTGAACGCCATTCGTGCGATGCGGGCTTTTGCGGTTTTTCAGTCTTTGCGCTATGTGCTAATCGTGCTGACGCTGTTGGTTTTTGGCTTTTTAAAGGCTAAAACTGAAATCCTGATGCTGATCTATGCGATATCCGAGTTTTTGTTGTTTGCGGCGCTTGTCATCTATGCGGCGGTCATGCGGCTGGCGCGTTTACGGTTCAACGCGCAGTGGATCAAAGAACATATTGCGTTTGGTTCCAAAGTTTTTCTGGGCAGCGTTGTGGTGGATCTCAACGCCAAAATGGATATCGTTGTGCTGGGCCTGTTTGTCAGCGACGCTATCGTCGGTTTCTATTCCTTCGCTATTATGTTTGCGGATGGGTTCTATCAGATTCTGGTGGTGCTGCGCCGCAACATCAACCCACTGATTACTCAGTTCACCAAATCGGACATGCCGAGTTTTCACCAGATGAAAAACTCATGGCGCAAGCGGATGCGTGTCTTTTCTCCGGTTTTGGCCGCGTTTGTTCTGGCGGGGTACTGGGCACTCTGCATTGTGCTTGGCAGACAGGAATATCTGGCGGCGCTGCTGCCTTTCGCAATCGTCTTGTTCGGAAAAGCGTTTAATGGCTACTATATCGTGATGGGGAATCTGATGAATCAGACGGGCAACCCGAAGCGGGAGACGCTCTTGAATGTATTGACCATTGGCTCCAACACACTTTTAAACTTTATACTTATCCCGCGTTTTGGCATGGTGGGGGCGGCGGTGGCTACGGCGATTTCATTCTTTGTGTTCCGTTTTGTGCTGCACGCCATGGCAAAAAACAGGCTGGGGATCAACCTGCTTTTGCATGAGTAAAAGATTTATGGAAAATGTACGAAAATTCGTCTTAGGCCGCGGGATTGGATGTCCAACTCAGCGGCTGTTTTTTTGTCAGCATCTCGGTTAGGACATTTAAGCACATATGCACCGTATATGTAATATCGGTCATCATGGATCCCCATTCGCTGATATCGTTCTGTGCCAGCTTATATCTCTGGTTTTCATCCAGAATGTAGGCGGTAATGTCCCTGCCTTCCGCTTCATCAAAGGGGGCGGAGTTTCCGGCTGATATAAAGCATAAATGATCGGCGAATGATGCGAAGAATCGAGATAGACCGTTTTCGTAGCGGTAATGGGTCTTTGGGTTTTTGCCAGTCTTGTGGTTATGCATCAGACAAAAGGTGTCCGAAATAAAGTGCGATGTGATGCCAAGATAAAGCGACAGTTTTGCTTTCCCAAGATCGCGTTTTGAGATTCTTCTGATATATTTTTCGATGTGCCTTTTAGAATGCTTAACATGATGGGGTTGTACACGGTGGTAGGGATGTATATCCGGCGTGATAGACCCAAGCTTAAACCAAAATTGGTTCAGGTTTTGCCCGGTGGTACGTGCGAGGTGATCGATCAGAACGCCGGAGATATTCAAATGTGTTTTTAAATCCATACTTTTTTTGTATAATCCTTATTTCTTAAATTATCGTCATCGTCAATTTATCATGCCTTTGTGTAATTTGATAGACCAAAAGAATAAACGATTTTTAAACAATTTGTATACGTTTTGTAATGCCATTGTTTGGTAAAAGCTTGATCTGAGAAGTTTTTTAATATAGACAGCATAACAATGAAGCTTGAGAATTCCACAAGTTCTATGCAAAGGCAGGTCAGGATTTTGAGTTGACAAAAAGGGGGTAAGTATATAAAATGGAAATGCTATAGAGCTTTTGCTTGCAAGTGAGCGGGTTTCGTATAACCTTCTACAAGATGCAAGCGTCAATTATATTATTATAGTTTTGTAGGAGGAAAGAAACAAAAATGGGAAAAGCGAAATTTGAAAGAACGAAACCGCATGTCAATATCGGAACCATCGGCCACGTAGACCATGGTAAGACGACATTGACCGCCGCGATCACGAGCGTACTTTCCAAGTATGGACAGGCAACTGCCACGAAGTATGACGAAATTGACAAGGCGCCTGAAGAAAAGGAAAGAGGCATCACGATCAATACCGCGCACGTGGAATATGAAACAGAGACTCGCCACTACGCACACGTGGACTGCCCGGGCCATGCGGACTATGTTAAGAACATGATCACCGGTGCTGCCCAGATGGACGGCGCGATTCTGGTGGTCAGCGCGGCTGACGGCCCGATGCCCCAGACCCGTGAGCACATTCTGCTTGCGCGTCAGGTTGGCGTACCATACATCATTGTTTTCATGAACAAAACCGACCAGGTGGATGACCCCGAACTGCTTGAACTGGTTGAGATGGAAGTGAGAGACCTTCTGTCCGAATACGAGTTTGATGGAGACAATATTCCGATCGTTAAAGGCAGTGCGCTGAAAGCTTTGGAAGCTTCACAGGGCGACAGCGACTTGAAGGAAAACCCGGATACCAAATGCATCTTCGAACTGATGGCCGCGGTGGACAGCTACATTCCGGAACCGGAACGTGCATCTGACAAACCGTTCCTGATGCCTGTTGAAGACGTATTCTCGATCACCGGCCGCGGCACCGTTGCCACCGGCAGAGTGGACAGAGGAACGATCAAAGTGGGCGAAGAAGTTGAAATCGTCGGCTTGACCGAAGAGAGAAGAAAAGTGGTTGTAACCGGCGTTGAAATGTTCAGAAAACTTCTGGACCAGGCGATTGCAGGCGACAACATCGGTCTTCTGCTCCGCGGTGTGCAGCGTGACGAAATTGAAAGAGGTCAGGTTCTGGCGAAACCCGGAACCATCAATCCGCATACCCACTTTAAAGGTCAGGTATACGTACTGAAACAGGATGAAGGCGGCAGACATACACCGTTCTTCAACGGCTATCGTCCGCAGTTCTTCTTCAGAACTACCGACGTAACGGGCTCCATCGCTTTGCCGGAAGGCACTGAGATGGTTATGCCTGGCGACAACGTGGTCATGGAGATCAAACTGATCACCCCGATCGCGATCGAAGAAGGCTTGCGCTTCGCGATTCGTGAAGGCGGCAGAACCGTTGGTTCGGGTGTTGTAACCAGCGTTATTGAATAGTTAAAACCAATCAAAGGCTATGGGAGACCATGGCCTTTTTTTATATAAATTCTTTAAACGAATGGAGGCGTTAAAACAATGCGATTGAGCAAAGAAGAATTAATAAACTCCTATACCGGCATATGGCTGAAAAAAGACGCAAATCTCATAAAAAAAGTGTTCGCCAAAGACATTCGATATACCGAGTTTATGGGCAACGTCTATATAGGGCTTGAGCAATGCTTACACTGGTTTCGGGATTGGAGCAAGGTGGGGCGCGTGCTGAAATGGGATATTTTAAGTCAATATGATATCGGGAATACCATCATCGTTGAATGGTACTTTGAAAGTGAATACGAAAAAAACACCGATGGGTTCAACGGCGTTTCAGTGATTAAAATCAATAACCAAGGACTGATCGGGTCGGTGCGAGAGTATTACGCCAAATCAGAGTTGACGTATCCTTACGGGAGAATTAATTCTTAGCGGACAGCATCGCCATCACTTTTTTTTGATGCTCCGATCGGATAAACGCGGAGACAAGCGTTCCTTCGTCCAGATAGGACACCTCGGGGTTCTCGCAAGTCTTTTGGATATAATTCAGCACATCACCGCGGGTATAAGGTATTATGATTTCCATTCTGACCAACGCGGGTTTTAACCGGCGTTCGATTTCAACCAAAAGATCGGTGATACCGGTATTTTTCAAAGCTGAGATATGGATTCTGCCGGTATCAAGAACGGGATCAAAGTCAATCGCGTCCGCCTTGTTATACACTTCCAAAATGTTTTCTTCTGAAACACCCAAAGAAAACAGCACATCCCTTACCACAGATCGCTGGTCAAGAAAATTTGGGTCGGATGCGTCAATGACGTTTAAGACCAGATCGGCCAGCGCCGTCTCCTCAAGGGTGGCTCTAAAAGCCGCAATCAGATCGTGCGGCAGTTTATCGATAAACCCGACGGTATCTGAGAACAAAACGGTTTGGCCGGAAGGCATCTTGACTTTTCGCGTGACGGGATCCAGCGTGGCAAACAATTTATCTTCGACGAGAACATCGGCGCCTGACAAAAGATTGAGTAAAGTCGATTTACCGGCGTTGGTGTAGCCCGCAAGGGCAACGACAGGAAGGCCGCTTTTTTCGCGCGCTTGCCTGCGAATCACGCGCTGTGATTTCAGCTTGTCAATTTCGCCAGACAGATCGTGGATCCGGCGGTCAATACGTCTCCGGCTGGTCTCCAGCTTGCTTTCGCCCGGGCCTCGGGTGCCGATGCCGCCGCCAAGGCGGGAAAGACCAGCGCTTTGCCCGGCGAGCTGTGAGAGGCCGTATTTCAGCTGTGCCAGCTCCACCTGTAGCACCCCTTCTTTGGTGTTGGCGTGAGAAGCAAAGATATCCAATATCAGCGTGGTGCGATCGACCACCTTGACAAACAGCGTTTCTTCTAGCGTCACCTGTTCGGTAGTGGACAGCTCGTCATTGACGATTACCATATCGGCGTTGTTGGCGTTTAAAAGTAGATTGAGAGCGGAGAGGTTACCTTTCCCGATGTAGTATTTTCTGTCCCGCTGCGGCCTTGTCTTGGTCACAGTGTCAATCACATCCGCACCTGCAGTCTCTGCCAGCCTTTTCAGCTCCAACATCGATGCTTCGGAGGCGTTCAGGCCCACCAGTACGGCGGTTTCGGTCGCACCCTTGGTTTCTGTCAGGCTGACGGCGCGCCTCACCCGTTCGGTGGCGGACTGGATTTCGCCCATCAAGCCGCGAAGCGGGATTTCACCCAGCCGAAATGGCCCAAGGTGTTTGGGGATTTTCAGGCTTTCGCCAATCACTGACACGCCAAGGCCGGTGACACGTCCATTGGCATTGATCCCGATAGCGGCCATGGCATCCAGCCGCGAAGATAGAAGCGTTCCGATATCTACCGAAGAAAGTTCGGGCGATCCGCCCGGATGGGTGTGGATGCACCGGATACCAGAAAGACCCGACGTACCGCGCCGAACACGTAAATATGGCAGAGGAATGTCGTTTGAAGAGCCGATGGAGACATCATGCACCTTCCCCTGACGAGAGAGATAGACGGATATTTCGCGGTTGATTTGATAAGAAAAACCCGCAAGAGCAAATAAAAGTTCATATGAAATAAATGCATCGCCGGGCACCAGCAATTCATAGATTTTTTCTATTTCATCCAGCAAAGTTTGTTTGATGCCGCTTATATTTCCGTTGACTTTCATCGTGCCTGCTCCAAAGGTAAATCGTTGATGACTAGTTTAATGCATTGATCTGAAAAATGCAAAACAAAAAATGCCGGGAAGGCATTTTTTGTTATTATCAATTCATAGCTTAGTAGTCTAAATCATCCTGATAGTCTTTCCGCAGCTTGATAAGTCCTTTCTTACTGTCTCCGCGGATATCTTTCATCTGCTCTTGAATCACATCTGCAGCTTTTTCAGCTGCTTTTTCAGCTGCATCCATCTGATTTTCAGCTTCGTCCATTTCGTCAACCAGTGTGTAATATGCATCGGTTCGTCCGTTTTCATGTCTTTCAGCGGTTGCGTTGTATTTTGCGGTATCATATGCTGTTTTGGCTTTATCATACTCGCTGAACTGCTGGTCTTTTTCTTTGGAAAGCGCAATGTATTGTTGCTGCAGTTTCAAAAACTCGGTGCGGGTTGCAAGACCTCTGGCATAAACGCGAACCGAAGCTGTGATTTCATCTGGTACTGAAATGGCGGCAATACGCGTTTCCAGTTCCTGATTGGTAGCCAGCGCAGCATCAGTGGTACCTTGACTTCTATGCGTCAAGATAGTTTCGTTGGTTTCCTTCGCCAGCTTTGGATAGAAACTTGATTTTTCAAAGTCGAGGCATTTTTGTTCAACTTTGTTAGATTCTTTAACGATGTCCTCAAGTTCCACCATATCCGTATAGAACTTCAAAGAACCTTCCGGCAATACACCGCCCGCGAGGAAAGAGAAGTCTTTTTTGCCGATCACTTGTGCGTAGTCGATATTGTTATTGAGCACCGTAAGTTGTTTATGAACCGCCACGACTTCTTTCATCTCGTTTAAATAGTCACCGACTTTATCCTCTAATGAGTCAGAGGAATGGGTGTTCATATTTGCGGCGTCATTGATGATCGCTTCTGCGCCGTCCAATCCACCGCGTATGGTCACTAGCTCGTTGACATAAGCAATGACCAATTGGATGTAGGTTTGATTGGCTGTCAGCTTTTCACGGAAAGCGGCTTTGTGCGCGGGCAGGCCGGCAGGTAAATCGAATTGATCAAAACTGTTAATCAGCTGATCGATCTGTATACTTAGATTGTTGAGTTCGGTGACCAGACTGTCCAACGATGTGCTGGAATGGTATGTGGTATCTACAGTTTCCGTAAATGCCATGTTGGCGTCCACAATCGCCTGAAGTTGATCCACAGAATCCTGAAGTGCCGACGCTTTCTCGGAAATTGCATTTAAGCCAAGGCTGTCGGGGGTTTCTTTATCCAATACCCAAAAATAGGTTTTATTCAGCTTTTGCAGCTGCTCTTCCACCACCGGCATATCTTCTAAAATCTGCTGGTAAACCGATAACCCGCCTTCAAGGTCGCTTGCGTTTTCAACGGGGCCGCCTTCCAAACGCAGGTCGAAACCCTCCAAACCGCTTTTCAGATCACCGACTTTTTCATTGTAATAACCGGAGTCAAGATAGATATTGGTACCGCAGAACGTGATAATCGCTGTGGCAGCTACGCAAATGGCCAGCGCGATTAGAAAACCTTTTACAGGCATGATGTTGGAACTCGCCACTTCACTTTGTCTGCCTTTAGCTATATCAATTTTATTTTTTGCGGCTTCAATGCGCTGTTTTGCATTCTTTAGAAAACGATAATCCGCTTTTTCTTGCGGGGTTAGCGACAGCATAAAGAGACGCTCCTGCATTTTAAACTCAGCATCCACCACTTTTTTTGCCTGCAAATCCGCTTTGGCCTGCTTTTTGGTTTGAGCAGCGTCTATTTTGTCCTGCTCGGCTTTTTGCTTGGCTGCCAGCTTAGCGTCCGCCAGCTTCTGCTGCGCTTCCATTCTTTTGGCGGGCGGCAGGGAAGACATCAAACGCTTTTCTGCTTTTGCGCGTTCAGCGTCTTTTTTCTTGGCGGCTTTGTTTCGCTGAGCCACCATTTTCTGTTTTTTCTTTATCTTTGCACTTTCCCGTGCTGCTTCGGTCTCCAGCTTTTTGAGCAGAAGTTTAAGGTGCATCGGGCTTTCGATTTCGCCGTATTCGGTCAAAACTTCTTGCCAGAAGTCAATATCGCTTTCAAAGACGGGTTCGTTATCTAAAACTTCATTCTTGGTAACGTCCAATGTTTCTTCCAGCGGATTTTTTCTCTCTTTTTTTGCCATCAATCTCTCTCCGGTGTTCTCTTTTTTTTAAGACTGGAACATATCCAGCAAATCAATCGTTATTCTAACATTTCTATTACGATTTATCAATTTTTTGTCCAAATTGTTTACAGGTTAGTAAAAACAATTTATGGTAATCATCCCTGATGAAGGTGACTGGACGAAAGCATAAAGGTATGCTATAATCCTTCGATGCAAGGCGGATTGATATTATCTAAAAGTAACGGAGAAGAGAAATTATGAGTATTTGGGTTTTGGTTTTGTTTGCGCTGGGATTTGTCCTCATCATCAAAGGCGGGGACTGGTTTGTGGAAGCGGCCGTTTGGATTGCCGAGGTAACGCATATTCCGAAAATTCTGATCGGTGCCACCATTGTCTCGCTGGCAACAACATTGCCCGAATTGTTTGTATCACTTTTTGCTGTATTGGATGGCTCGGTGGGGCTTGGCATCGGCAATGCGATCGGGTCCATTGTCTGCAACACGGGGTTGATACTGGCCATCGCGCTGATGGTCTCTCCGCCGCCCATCAAAAAGCATATTGTGCTGACCAAAGGTCTGATACTGCTGACGGCGGTTGCTGCATTGGTTGCCACAGCATGGGATGGGACGATTAAGCCATTTGAGAGTTTGTACCTATTTGGTATTCTCGTGCTCTTTGTTCTATACAATATCAAAAGTGTTAAAAAATCAAAAAAAACAGCTCAGGATGAACTATTAGAAGATCAAAAAGAAATACGGCATATTGATACGGACCGCAGAAGCGTGATCGTTAATATGCTTAAATTCATTTTCGGCGCTGGAGCGATTATTCTCGGAGCAAGCTTATTGGTGAACAATGGCGTGATTATAGCGGGCTATTTGGGCATTAGTGAGACGGTCATTGGATTGACTGTGGTGGCATTGGGCACATCGTTGCCCGAACTCGTCACCACCATCACATCCCTTGTTAAAAAGCATGGGGAGATGGGTGTCGGCAATATTCTGGGGGCGAATATACTGAATATCGTCATGGTCTTAAGTACTTGTGCCGCCAGTTCCAAAAGCGGACTGGTACTGCCGCCCGAAACCACACCGCTTGCGCTTTTCAGTCGTCCGAGAACACTATCCTTTGATGTGCCGGTGGCTTTATTGATGCTGGTGGTGCTTCTTCTTCCGCTGCTGCTCAGCAAACGCGGTGTGCTGAAGCGTTGGCAGGGTTTTACTATGATCGGTATCTATGCTTTATATATTGTGAGTATGGTTGCGCTGTAGAAGCGCATTAAACATCAACATAGCAATACGGCCAAAAGCGAAGGGGAGTACGCTATTGGCCGTATTTTTCTATGATATAGTCCTTAAAGTCGGAAAATTCTCTTTCCATCGACTTTAGCAGGTCTATTTTTTTTAGGGTGGGATTGTTTTTGAGTTTATGGGCGTTTTCTGAGGGCTCATTGATGACGAGCAGTTCCAAAACACTGATTTTAAGCCCATCGCAAATTGCCACAACGGTATCCATGGTCGGCGATTTTTCGCCTTTTTCAATGTAGGACAAAGTGGATTGTGCGATTCCGGCTTTTTTGGCCAGAGCGCCTTGAGATAGCTTGGCGCGTTCCCGCGCTGTTTTAATCTGCCCACCAATATTCTTAAAATTCATTTGAACCTCCAAATCAATAAATCATCACTATAGTTATTAAAACGATCATAAGAGTGATTGACTACCAAATCGATAAAGTGATAATATTTAATCGTTAAAGTGATTGTAGCACATTTTCAACAAAAAGAAAAGAGGTTTTTTACATTGGAAACAAATTTAATCAATTTGCCTGATGAGCGATGTGAAAGCTGTGGGGGAGTCATTCAGGATGGTGACTTGGTTTATGACAGTGGACAGGTTTTTATTCATGACGAATGCTTTTATGATTATATCCGTACGTTTATTTTGGAGAACGGATGGCGGCATTATGTTTACGGTGATGAAGAAATGGATTAAAAATAAAAAATATAGAATGATTAGGAGTGACGAGCATGAAAACAAAAGAGGAATATATTCTGTTCTTGCTGAAAAACTACAGAACAATCGATGATGAACAAAGCATGTGCATCAACAGCTTTGTGCCCATGGGGGGCTTGGTGAGGGACTTAAGACATGTGGATAAGGCATTGGATTTGATGGATAATTATTCAAGACGGATCATTAAGGACATCTATCTGGACGGTATGAGCTGGTTAGATGCGGCCGAAAAAAACTATGTCAGCCATTCGACGATTTCCCGCACGCGTAAAAAAGCACTGAAAACAATTATCAACTATTTTGAACAGCAATTGGGATGAGGTTAGGCGATCACCAACCAGATAACAGCGATGACAGGGATTAAAAGCACTGTGGTGATCATCCAGCTGGCGTTGGCAAGATGAAGGTCAAGCCCAAACATTTGTACCGGGACCAGGGACATAAACCCCGCAGGCAGCGCGGAGAGCACGATCAGCGCTTTAAAGAGCTGGCCATTATCGATACGGTGAAGCCCAAATAAAAACGATACACCGATGACAAAAAGCGGCGTCAGGATATATTTGATGATTGAGATACCGGCGACTTCTTTTCGGTATTGACCGATTTTGGACAAACGCATGGTGTAACCGATGGGTACCAATAAAAGAACAGTGGAAAGCGGAATCATCACTTTAGTGAGGTGCGAAAAATAATCAGGGCGAGGGACACCTATAAGGTTTAGGCATAGACCTGAAACGATACTGAAAAAAAAGATAATGACGATCGGGTCTTTGATCAGCTGCAGGATGCGGTTTCCCTTAACAGAGTTTTTGTCCTGTGTGTAGTTTTTGGCAGTGGGGAACATAAAGAGGTAGTAATAGGGGGTCTCAAAAATGCGGTACAATGCGGCATAGACGATTCCGGTTTCGCCGAGGAATACAAAGCAAAGATAGGAACCGAATGCGCCGAGATTGGTGCAAGAACCCGAACAGAACATGGCGCCTTCCTGAGCTTTCGGCAGCTTAAGCGCACGCGCATACAGCACGGCCGAACCCGAACCCGCCATCAGTGCCATAAGACCGACCAGCGGAACCGAGATAAACGAAATTCCGTTAAAATCGATCAGCCAAAATGCGTTAATCACCACAAAAGGGGATATGACGAAAAAGGCTATGTTTCGGAAAAAGAAAACGACTCTTTGTGTCTGTGTCTGCGTGCGTTCGCTGCGGTGACGTGTGAGCACCAGTACGATGCGTCCCAAGACGAAACCGCCGACGATCAGCGCCAGAGTGGACACAAGGGATAAAAGCCTGCTGTTCATGAGCACCTCACCCTTTATCAATTAAAAAAAATATATCATATATCGCCTGTGTGCACAATCCGCTTCAGTCCATGTATACGTTGACAAACCTTTCTGATTTGGTATACTAAATCCAATATGGATTTTGATTATAACTTATTGAAGGGGTATGGTTTAAACGATGGTCAAAGATAAAAAAACAATGGAGCGCATTGTTGCGCTTTGCAAAAATCGCGGATTTGTTTTTCCGGGATCGGACATATACGGCGGGCTCGCCAATTCATGGGATTACGGCCCATTGGGCGTGGAACTAAAAAACAACGTCAAACAGGCGTGGTGGAAGAAGTTTATTAAGGAAAGTGAATATAATGTGGGACTGGATGCTGCGATTCTTATGAACCCTGAAACATGGGTGGCTTCCGGACATGTTGGCGGGTTTTCCGATCCGCTGATGGACTGCAAATCCTGCAAATCTCGCTTTCGTGCCGATCAGCTGATCGAAGAATTTGCCGGCAAGAAAAACATTTCTGTGGATGTGAATACCATGGATGATGCGGACATGGAAGCCTTTATCATGGAAAAGGAAATCGCCTGTCCGACCTGTGGCAACCGTGATTTTACTTCGATCAGAAAATTCAATTTGATGTTCAAAACCTTTCAGGGGGTCACCGAGGATTCTTCCAGCGAGATATACTTACGCCCCGAAACGGCACAGGGCATTTTTGTTAATTTTAAAAATGTTCAGCGCACCATGCGTAAAAAACTGCCGTTCGGCATCGGTCAAATCGGGAAATCGTTCCGAAACGAAATCACACCCGGCAACTTTATCTTTCGCATTCGTGAATTTGAGCAGATGGAACTGGAGTTTTTCTGCCGGCCGGAAGAGGAAATGCAGTGGTTTAACTATTGGAAGGATTTCTGTAAGAATTGGATTCTTTCGCTCGGCATCGCTGAAACCAGCATTAAATTGCGCGATCATTCAGCCGATGAGCTGTCGCACTACTCCAACGCGACCACCGATATCGAGTATCTGTTTCCGTTTGGCTGGGGTGAGCTTTGGGGCATCGCTGACCGGACAGATTATGATTTAAAACAGCATATTGAACATTCGGGAGAGAACTTGGCTTATCAGGACCAAACCACGGGCGAGAGCCTGGTGCCTTACTGCATCGAGCCGAGTCTAGGTGCCGACCGTGTGACGCTGGCGTTTATCTGTGAAGCTTATGATGAAGAGGAACTGGAAGGCGGGGATATACGCACAGTACTGCGTTTCTCACCGGCGCTCGCACCCTATAAGGCGGCGGTACTGCCGCTACAGAAGAAGCTTTCCGAAACCGCTGAGGCGATTTATCATGACCTGCTTAAAGATTTTACTGTGGATTATGATCTATCGGGTTCCATTGGTAAACGCTACCGCAGACAGGATGAAATCGGCACGCCTTACTGCATCACAGTGGACTTCGAAACGCTGGAAGACGGCGCGGTGACTGTGCGTGAGCGTGATACGATGGCGCAGGTGCGGATGCCGATTGGCGAACTAAAAAGCTACCTGGCCGAAAAATGTGCGTTTTAATAAAGATAAAAAGAAGTGCAATGTATGCGCTTCTTTTTTTTTCGAACTAAAAAATAGTTTAAGGTTTGTCAGGCTCTATATGCACGATAACGCCCCGGATTTCAAAGCTGGAATCCATCAATTCAGCTTTCACCTTGCCGGAAAGACTGTGGCTGTCCTGTACGGTCATATCAAAAGGAACTTGCATATGCAGATCGACATAACGCGCCGCCCCCACGCGCCGTACATTGGCTTTGTGGAAGCCTTTGATCTTGGGATATTTATCCTTACATGTGCAAAGCAGTGCGGAAAGATCGATATCGTCCCGCTTTTCCATGAATTCTTCAAAACTGGTGCGCGCGATATTAAAAGCGGCTTTTAAAAGGAACAGACTGACCAAAATGGTGGCGATTTGATCAAGATATCTTAAATCCGGGAACAGCTTGGAAGCCACAACGGCCAGTGCAACCGGAATGGACGAAAACGCGTCCGAACGGTGGTGCCATGCGTTGGCGATTAACGCGCGGCTGTTCACCTCTTCGCCGATCTTGCGGCTGAATTGGTACAGCACTTCTTTGGAGATAATTGAAAATATGGCCACCCCCAGTGCCGCCCAGGACATTTCGCTGGGGGTATAATGGATGATGCCGAGCACGGCACGATAGCCCATAAAAAAAGCGACGCCCCCCAGAAAAACACCGATAAACAGTGAAATGAAGGTTTCGATCCGTCCGTGGCCGTAAGGATGGTCGGAATCGGGTGCTTTTGACCAAAAACGCATGCCGAACAGCACCGCGAAGTCAGTGATCAGATCGGAAAAAGAATGGATACCGTCGGCGATTAAAGCGGAGGAACGGAACAGCGTGCCGCCAATGATTTTGACCACGCTTAAAAATATATTGACGATTGAGCCGATAATGGTGATGCGGCGAATACGGTGGTTGGTTTCCATGGTTTTCTCCAAAAATTATGGATAAATTTTAAAAAAATATATCTAATTTTTACATCATATTATAATTTGCGGTATAATACAAGAAAACGAAAACATACGAGGTAAACGTACAAGTGACTTGCTGGTTTTGTGAAAAAAATGAAGCGGATGGTGGTCAAAGTTTAAAGCTGGAATTTGAACGCTTTAACTATGCGGACAAGGTGGCGCAAAGCCGGGGAGAGCAGCCCGATCGCTTGAAAAAGACTTTGATGATCGGGCGTTGCAAAAGCTGCAGCCGACTGCACAAAATATACAATCGCATCTCGCTATTGGCAATCCTGCCGGCGGCGGTGCTGGCCTACAGCCTGTTTTTGCTGTTTCGAGTTGGAGATCCCAATATCATTTTTCTGATGATGGCGGTTTCGCTGATCGGATTCGGCGCGGTGCTGATTGTGCGCGTCAGTTATCTTAAAAAGCATGGAGTGAAAGCGTTGGTGGAGCTTGAGATGAAAAACGATGATATCCAGTCGGCACTGGCAAACGGATGGTACAGAGTATAATTTCTTTTGACAATATAAGGAGGAAAAAAGCATGACATGCTGGTTTTGCGGCAAAGAGCCTTCGGAGGAAGGTAAAGCGTTTGAGGTGGAGATGTTCGGCGACGTCAAACAGAGCCAGAGCGTATCCGAGGAGGCGGTTTCGTTTAATAAAAAACTGGTGGCTGTGCCGCGGTGCGCGTCCTGTAAGGCCAAACAGAGAAGAGCCAAAACGGCGGACGGTTTTACGGTTCTCTTTTTGATACTTGCATTGGCGGCTTTGCTGACCGGTTGGTTTAAGTGGCTGCCCGGATATTTCTGGGGAATGATTTTTGGATTTTCGCTGGGTATGGTGATTGAGTTTTTGACTATACACAGGCTGTCGATGAAAGGCATTAAAAGCGAAAATTATGCCAAACACAGGAACAAGGAAATTTTGGCACTGACAACAAAAGGTTATCAGTTTGGCAGAGCGCCGGTTCAGCACAAGGTGAATAAGGTGCTGATTGAGGAAGAATAGGGTCGAAAAATTAAATAAACGAATTGTAAACGATCTGTATTAAAATTGACTTTGCGCTTTTGAGTATGATATGTTGGTTAGCGGTACTAACCAATTAGCTACCGCTATTATTTATTTTTTATACTTTTTATTCAAGTTAGGAGTTAAAAATGTCCAATGTAGAAATTCTGACAGATGTCTGCAAAGGCTGCGGACTTTGTGTGTCGGTTTGCCCCAAAGACATCATGGCGCTCTCAACCGACACGATCAACGCCAAAGGTTATACGCCGGTCGTTATTACGGCCATGCAGGACTGTATCGGATGCGCCGCCTGTGCTAAAGTGTGCCCGGATGCGGTGCTCTCCGTTTTCAAGGAGGTGTAGCCGATGGCAAAACAACTGACCAAAGGCAACGAGGCCATCGCCGAAGCGGCGGTGCGTGCCGGATGCCGATACTTCTTTGGCTACCCCATTACCCCCCAAAATGAAATCCCCGAATACATGAGCCGACGGCTGCCCGAAGTGGGCGGCACGTACTTGCAGGCCGAATCCGAATTAGCTGCGATCAATATGGTATACGGCGCGGCAAGTGCGGGTGCGCGCGTGATGACTTCATCATCCAGCCCGGGCATCAGCTTAAAGCAGGAAGGTATTTCCTATATTGCTTCGGCCAAGCTGCCTTGCGTTATCGTCAATATTGTTCGTTCGGGACCAGGACTCGGCGGCATTCTGCCAGCGCAATCTGACTACTTCCAGGCGACCAAAGGCGGCGGCCACGGTGATTATCGCGTGGTGGTTTTTGCGCCGGCTTCGGTGCAGGAAGCATCTGATTTGGTGATGGAATGTTTCGAAGTGGCGGATCAATACCGTGTGCCTGTGATGTTGATGGGCGACGGGATGATCGGACAGATGATGGAGCCGGTGGAGTTTAAGGAACCTAAAAAGCGAGATTTGCCCGAAAAAACATGGGCGACCACCGGAAAAAAAGGCAGAGCGCGTAACGTTATCTCTTCGCTGCATATTGTAGCAGAGGAGTGCTACGACTTCTGTTTGGAGCGTGAAGAGGTATATCGCGAGATCGCAAAAAACGAGACACTGTATGAAACCGATCAGATGGAAGATGCCGAAATCGCCATTGTTGCATATGGCACGGTAGCGAGGATCGTCAAAAACGCGATTGTTAAAGCCAGAACAAACGGCATCAAAGCGGGTTTGATCCGGCCGATTACCCTATGGCCTTTCCCAAGCGACATCATTGGCCGATATGCCGGCAAGGTGGATTCTGTCTTGACGGTAGAGATGAGTACAGGCCAGATGGTGGAGGACGTGCGGCTGGCGGTGAACGGGAAAAAGCCGGTGCACTTTTTTGGACGGACCGGCGGTATTATCCCAACCCCGGAAGAAGTCTACCAAAAAATACTTGAAATCAGGGAGGGGAAATAGATGAAAACGGTATTTAAAAAACCGGAGTTCTTTCTCTCCGAAAATATGCATTATTGTCCAGGCTGTACCCACGGCATTGCGCATCGGCTGGTGGCCGAAGCTATTGATGAGCTTAAGATGCAGGACAGCGCGGTAGGCGTTGCCTCGGTGGGTTGTTCGGTGTTTATTCCAAAATATCTGGACTGTGATTTTACCGAAGCGGCTCACGGGAGAGCGCCCGCAGTGGCGACAGGCGTCAAGCGGGTTCGCCCAGATGCATTGGTCTTCACCTATCAGGGCGACGGTGATTTGGCATCCATCGGGGTGGCTGAAATTATCCATGCGGCGGCCAGAGGTGAGAACATCACGGTGATTTTCATCAACAACGCCATTTATGGTATGACCGGCGGACAGATGGCCCCGACAACATTAGTGGATCAGGTGACCACAACGTCGCCAAGCGGCAGAAATCCTGCATCAGCCGGATATCCGATACGTATGAGCGAGATTATCGCGACTTTGGACGGAACGGCTTATGTGGAACGCGCCGGACTATTTGATGTGCCCAGTATTACGCGCGCCAAAAAGGCGGTAAAAAAGGCCTTTGAGATGCAGGTGAACAAAAAAGGATTTGCGATGGTGGAATTGCTTTCCACTTGTCCGACTAACTGGGGCATGACCTCGAACGCTGCGATGGCATGGGCAAAGGAAAATATGACGGCTCAGTTCCCGTTGGGCATTTTTAAGGAGGTGTAAGGCATGACACAACGAATTATTTGTTCCGGTTTTGGCGGACAAGGCGTCATGCTGATGGGTCAGGTGCTGGCGTACGCAGGTATGATTGAAGGGAAACATGTCAGCTGGCTGCCTTCCTACGGCCCTGAGATGCGGGGCGGCACCGCCAACTGCAATGTGATCATTTCAGATGAGCCGGTGGGGGCGCCCACGGTGACTGAAGCGGATGTGGCTTTTGTGATGAATAAACCGTCGCTTGAAAAGTTTGAAAGCGCGGTGGTTCCCGGCGGGCATCTGTTTATCAATAGCAGTATGATTGAAAAAAACTGTGAGCGCGATGATATCAGCGCATATTCGCTTCCGGCGACCGAGATCGGCATTGAAGTCGGTACGGTAAAGACAGCGAACATTGTGATGCTGGGTGCGTATCTGGAAAAATGCGGAGTGGTGAGCGAAGCGTCTGTAATGGACGGGCTTAAAAAAGCGTTTGGCGAAAAAAAGGCCAATCTATTGCCCATGAATCAAGCCGCAATCAATCTCGGCAGGGCACGGATAGAATAGAAAATTAAGATGGTTTCCGGCGGCCAATCAAACCGCCGGAAACATTGAAATAACATGGAAAATGCCTTGTAATCACGCGGGCTGACAGCCAAAAAACCATTGACAAGGCTTGGGTGGTGTGGTAAATTTATTGAGTGACTTGATAAGCGATGGGCGGATACGCCTTTTTTTGATGGTCAGATATCCTGGAGGTGCGAAAGACAATGCGCGTTAAAATTACAATGGCTTGCACGGAATGCAAACAAAGAAATTATGACACCATGAAGAACAAAAAAAATGATCCGGAAAGAATTGAGATGAACAAATACTGCCGGTTCTGCAAAAAGCATACCCTGCACAAGGAAACCAAATAGTTTATTTCTTAACCCCAAAACCGTTTGGGATATCTCTGTTTTGGTGTATCCCGCGGCAAACCAAGGTTAATGTTTAGGATGGATAACGATGGCAAAAACAAAATTATTAGGCGCCGATAAAGAAAAGCAGCTAAAAGAACAACAAAAAGCGGCGAAAAAAGCAAACAAAAAACCAAGACGCGGTATCATTCGCTGGTTCAAGGACATCATCGGTGAGCTGAAAAAAGTCACCTGGCCTTCATGGAAACAGCTTTTGACCACGGCGGGTGCGGTATTTGTCTTTATCGCGATTATGGCGGTTATCACCGGCTTATTCGATATGGGGCTCAGTAAATGGCTGCAATGGATGGTTTCTTAAAAAATCATCTGTTTTTACGCGACCAAAGGATTATGAGAATAAAGGAGGCGTGTAGCGCACTTTAAGCGGTTTGAATAAAACAAAAGCTTAAAGCGTCAATTGATATGGCTGAAGAAAAAATGTCAGGCGCCGTTGAAGAAAATAGCGAAGAAAACAAAATAGACGTGCAGGAAACGCCTTTGGAATCCGTTGTGAAGCCCAACGTTGCCGCCGATGAAGATATTGATGCGGATGCGCCGAAAGAGAATATCTTAGGTGACCAGCACTTTATTAAGCAGGAAAAAACGGACGAATACCATTGGTATGTCGTACATGTGTACTCGGGTTATGAGAATAAGGTGATGGCGAACATCTTAAAGAGCGTGGAAAACCGCGGTCTGCAGGATATCATCGTGGACGTTAAGGTGCCAATGGAAGAGACCATCGAAATCAAAAACGGTAAAAAGAAGCATGCCTTAAAAAAGATGTACCCCGCTTACGTAATGGTCAAGATGATTCTGACCGACGATTCCTGGTATGTGGTGCGTAACACCACCGGCGTTACCGGCTTTGTGGGTCCTGGATCCAAACCGATCCCTTTGACCAACAAGGAAGTGCGTGCGATGGGCGTTGAAGATGTACATGTCAAGCTGGACGTTGAAATCGGCGATAGTGTCATCGTCACATCCGGTCCGCTGGAAAGCTTTGTCGGAACCATCGAGGAAGTGCATCCTGAGAAGCAGAAAGTCAAAGTGGTGGTTTCCATGTTTGGGCGTGATACGCTGGTGGAACTCGACTTTGTACAAATTAGAAGGATATAAATTAGCTTTTAAAACAAAAGCGTTTATATAGGATAAAGAGCATTTGACTTTATCTTAAAGTGGGAGGGCCTTAAATTCAATATCTGGTCCGATAAAAACCACGTTTTGGTTTATAGGAGGTGTAATAAACCACATGGCAAAAAAAGTTATCGGTTATATTAAACTGCAAATTCCCGCCGGTAAAGCCACTCCGGCACCGCCGGTCGGCCCGGCCTTGGGTCAGCATGGCGTTAATATCATGGGCTTTTGCAAACAGTTTAATGAAGTGACCAACAAACAGGCGGGATATATTATCCCGGTTGTCATCACCGTATATGCGGACAGAACGTTTTCGTTCATCACAAAAACTCCGCCGGCACCGGTTTTGATTAAAAAAGCGATCAACCTGGACTCTGGCTCGGGCGAACCCAACAAGAAAAAAGTGGGTAAGATCACCAAAGAGCAGCTAAGGGAAATTGCAAGAACCAAAAAACCGGATTTGAACGCAGCCGATGAAGAAGCGGCCGTCAGCATGATTGCCGGTACCGCGAGAAGCATGGGCGTGGAAGTCGTCGATTAATAAAAATTGTGGGAGAGAAGCGCATGAAGACGCTTTTCGGCATACCACGAGGAGGAAATGATGAAGCACGGAAAAAATTATATAGAGAGTTTAAAAGCTTACGATAAACCCACACTCTACGACCCGCAGGAAGCGTGTTCGCTGGTCATCGACACGGCAAAAGCCAAGTTTGATGAGACCATTGAATGTGCAGTGCGTTTGGGTGTAGACCCGCGTCATGCGGATCAGCAGGTACGCGGTGCGGTGGTTCTGCCGCACGGTACAGGTAAAACCATTCGCGTTCTGGTCATCGCCAAGGGCGACAAAGCCAAGGAAGCGGAAACTGCTGGTGCCGATTTTGTGGGTGCAGAGGATATGATTGAAAAAATCCAAAAGGAAAACTGGTTTGGATTTGATGTGATGGTCGCAACACCTGACATGATGGGACTGATCGGTCGTTTGGGCCGCGTTTTAGGCCCAAAAGGCTTGATGCCGAACCCCAAATCGGGCACGGTCACCATGGATGTTGCCAAGGCTGTTGAAGATATCAAGGCTGGTAAAGTGGAATATCGCGTGGACAAAACCGCGATTATCCATGTGCCGATCGGCAAGAAAAGCTTTGGTGCTGAAAAACTGTTTGATAACTTCCGCGTGCTGATGGAAGCGGTCATCAAGGCCAAACCGTCGGCAGCAAAGGGCACGTACTTAAAGAGCGTGGTCATCTCGTCCACCATGGGCCCTGGTATCAAAGTCAACGGACAGAAGTTTATCCAATAGGCGTTGACAAACTGCCGGGAAACTGGTAGTATAACGTGCAGTTAAAAAATTTGAATATTGCCAGCCATAGACCGTCGGCGCTGCAAAGCAGCTTAATCGGATTTTTTCCAGCCTGCGATAGGTGAGTACCAAGCGAAAGCTTTTATGTGTATGTATGCCCTTTTTGTCTGTGAGTTTATCTTGGCAAAAAGGGTTTTTTGATTGATAGAATGGCTTTAGAGAAGGAGGTGTAATCGTTTGAGCGAAAAAACGATCGAGATTAAAAAGCAACAGGTTGAAGAAATCAAGCAAAAATTCGAAAAATCCGAATCGATTCTCTTTTACGACTACAGGGGCCTGACGGTTGAAGAAGTCTCTAACTTGAGAAATCTGTTCAGAGAAGCCGGTGTAGAGTATAAGGTTATTAAAAACAATATTCTAAGACGTGCGGCAAAAGAGAACAATATCGAAGGTTTGGACCAGGCACTGACCGGCCCGACAGCGACCGTATTTGGTTATGAAGATGCGGTAAGCGGCCCGAAAGTTCTTGTCGATTTTGTAAGTAAGGTCAAGAAGACTGAAATCAAAATGGGCGTTTTGAATGGCGCTGTTGTGGACGCTGACCAGATTAAGCAGCTGGCAAGCCTGCCGTCAAAGCAGGAATTGATAGCAAAACTGGCAGGAACACTCAACGCACCGATTGCGGGTCTGGCAATCGCATTAAATGCGATTCCATCTGGTTTTGCACGCGCTATTGCCGCTGTGCGTGACCAGAAACAAGCTTAAAAAGTAATTATTTTGGAGGAAAGTATTAATGGATGTTGCAAAATTTTTAGAAGAAATTAAATCGGCTACAGTGATTGAACTGTCCGAACTGGTTAAAGCAATCGAAGAAGAATTCGGTGTCAGCGCGGCTGCTCCTGTAGCGGTTGCTGCTGCTGGTGCTGCACCTGCAGCGGCTGCGGCTGGTGAAGAAAAAACCGAATTTGACGTGGTCTTGAAGTCTGCCGGCGCAGAAAAAATCAAGGTTATCAAAGTGGTTCGTGAACTGACAGGCCTGGGCTTGAAAGAAGCGAAAGACCTGGTTGACGGTGCACCTAACACCGTTAAAGAAGGCGCAAGCAAAGAAGACGCCGATAAGATTGCAGCTCAGCTGAAAGAAGCTGGCGCAGAAATCGAACTGAAATAGTTCTGTTATGCGAAAAAACGAGACAGCCCGTTTGAGGTTGTCTTTTTTTATATTAAAAACCGGATAATTGAAAAAATTAAATGGGTATGATAGAATACTTTTAATGTTATGAGTTCTGGAGAGGTAAGGATGTCTTTAATTAAAAAACACGACGATGAGCAAAACATTTGGATGCTTGATCTGTCCGGCGAGATTGATATCTATAACGCGGACGATCTTAAAAATGATTTGCAGATTTTGATTGGGGAACACCAAAGCGATGTGGAAATTGACTGTAAAGAACTGAAATATATCGATTCCACAGGTCTTGGTGTGTTGGTGTCAGCGCTTAAAATGGTCAAGGAATATGACGGGCAGGTCAAGCTTTTTAACCTAAAGCCGCATATTGCAAAAATATTTTATTTGACCGGTTTGACCAAGATTATGGCGATTGAGGAGAAGGCCGATGAAGCATGATCGTATTCTCTTAAAACTTCCGGCAAAGGCGGAATATATTTTGACAGTCAGAATGCTGGCGGCCAGCATCGCTTCACGCATGGATTTTTCAGTGGACACATTGGAGGATATCAAGTCGGGAGCAGCTGAAGCATGCATTCTTTTTTTGACTGCAAAACAAACGCCTGAAACGCTCAACATCGATGTAGTAGTTGGCAGTGATTTTAGGATGGTCATCACAGCGGAAGGCGCAGCCGAAAGTAAACCTGATGCTGACGATGAGGGCGGGGAACTGGCAAAATGCTTGATTGATGAATTCTATGACAGTGCATCGTATGATTATGATCACGATGTGCTGAAGAAAATAGAACTTGTTAAGCGTGTATAGGAATCAAGGAGTCTCTATTGGATAATGCAGATTACACGAAATTAAGCAATGATGAGCTGATTAATTGCTATTATGAGACGAAAGATTTCGCTTTGCGCAATGTGGTGCTGGAGCGTTTTTTGTATTTGGCTGAGATTATCGCAAAAAAATATGTTGGCCGCGGTGTGGAGTATGATGATTTATATCAGATTGCCAGCATGTCGCTGGTGGGGGCGATTGAACGGTTTGATGCCAGCAAGGGTGTGAAGTTCCAATCTTTCGCTACACCGACTCTGATTGGAGAAATCAAGAATTATTTTCGGGATAAAACGCGCACCATCAAGATTACGCGCAAAGACAGCGAAGAGATCAAGAAGATGGATGTGGTGCGAAGCGAACTGGAACTGCAAAATGGGTGTTCGCCGCGTCCGGTGGATATTGCCGGAGTGATGAAGGTGCCGGTGGAGCGCGTTTTGGAGCTGATGGAAGCAAAGTCTGTCGGTTACACGATGTCGCTTGAAGGTTCGCTCAACACGGTTGAGGATGTCAGCCTGGATATGATTATTGGAAATGATGATGAGTCATTTGACCGTGTAGACAATTTGGATATGTTAAGTCACAGTCTGGAGCGGTTAAGTGCGCTGGAAAGAACGCTGGTGAAAATTCGTTTTATTGATCAAAAATCACAATCCATTGCGGCGGATAGACTGGGTGTATCTCAAATGCAGGTCTCAAGACTTGAGCGCAAAGTGTTGCTGAAACTCAAATCACTGCTGGAAAATGATGTTTAGTATTTTGGTAAATTGTTTATTAATAGACATCTTTACGGGGCTAAAACAGCAACTGGACGGCTCTTGCTTAATGGTTAACTATCTTATGGATGCTTTATGCAGATACTTGGTTAAAGAAAAAACTGAAATAAAAACGGTTGTGGGTCATCTGCTTTATGATGTAAAAAACACCCATTCTTTAACCGAACAAAAAGAGTTTGAAATCAAGTTGGTGATGAATGAACTACTATCCAATTGCTTTAAGTATTGCCGTATCAGTCCCGATTCTCCGGTCGTTGTTGAGTATATGGTGGAAGAAAAGCAACTCCATTTTACGGTCAGCGACTGTGGAAGCGGGTTTAATGTGCAAGCGATACATTATAATGAATTGGATACCATGTCCGATAGGACCTTGTTTGCGGAAAACGGTCGCGGTTTATTTCTGGCTAATCAGTTTTCGGCAAACTTGCGGTTTAACGACACAGGCAATCAGGTGACGGCAATAATTGATTTGATGTAATTCATACAACAGCTATAAGTGGATGATTAAATGGCGGTCAACGTCATTTTTTTATTTACATTTGCTTTTCTTTATTCGCCGGTAAAAATATGCTAAAATGAATATTGCTTAACGGAGGAGCATATGGGGAAAAGAAAAATTACACCGCGGTTTTATTTAATTCTGTTCTTGTTCATCGCTTCAATTATCAGTATCGCTTATGTTTTGATAAAACCAGAACGTAAAGCGGAGATTACTTATGGAACCATTGACTTTAAGCAGAGCTTTGAGGGCGTGGTTCTGCGCGATGAGGATATCGTTAATGTCGATGAGTTCAGTAAAGCCGAATATAATGTGGCTGAAGGTGCCGAAGTGGTGCGTGGAGAATTGGTGGCCAGCGCGTACACGTTGACATACAGCGATAAAACTGTAAATGAGCTATATGAAGTACGGCAGGAGATTAAGGAATATCAGGAGAATACGCTCCTAAAAGATATTGTCAATGTGGAACTAACCACACTGAATGAGAGCATCGAAAGAAAATCCTTGGAAATCAGAGGCTGTGTTGCAGGAAAAATCCAGACTGATTTGTTGGATTTAGAACGTGAATTGGCGATGCTGATGCAGCAAAAAGAGGATTATCTCGCTTCGGCCGTTAAGGCGGATGATTACTTAAACGAACTCTATGAAAAAAAGGAAACCCTTGAAAACGAGATAGAGAGCGCAAAAGAGGATTTATATGCCGAATCGTCCGGTGTCATTAGTTTCTACTTTGATGGTTTGGAGAGTTTTCTTAATATTGAGAACATCGATTCGTATGATGTCAATGAAATTGAAAATGTGATTTCGGGAACAGACCTTTCGCAATATCAGACCAGCGATGTGGAATATTCGCTGTACAAGGTGGTCAACAGCGCCCGCTGGTATATTATCGTTACAACCGAGCGGGAAATTGAAGAGTTTGATAAGCATACATATTTTACTATGATCTTCGATCAGAACACCGAAAAGCAATATACGGGTGAGCTGCTTGGCAAGCGAATTTATGCGAACGGGTATGTCTATACGTTTGAATTCACTGAAGACATCGACCAAATGCTGGATGCTCGTGTGGTGAGCATAGAAATGTATAATGTTTTTGAAGGGTTGATGGTGCCATCGGCGGCAATCAAGACTGAACAGGGCGTGAAATATTTAAATATCGAAAAAGATGGTGTCATTGATGCGGTTCCAATTGTTGTGGCATCGACGGAAAAAGGGATGGCAATCGTCAAAGAAGAGACCGGATATGATGCGCTTAACGCCGGAGATATGGTGGTTTACTAGAAAAATATGGAGATATGAACAAATGAGCGCTAATCTATTAACAAATATTGAAAAAAATCTTGCATTTGTTCGCCAAAACGTGTTAGAATGTCAAAGTAACCTAGGTGGGGACTCTCAAGATGTCACACTGGTTGCAGTGTCAAAGCGTTTTGATATTCCTTATATTGAAGCGGCTATGGACTGCGGTCAAGTGGATTTCGGTGAAAACCGTGTTCAGGAATTTGTAGAGAAAACGGAGTGTATTACCCGCCCGGTTAAGTGGCATTTCATTGGACATTTACAAACAAATAAAGTGAAGTATGTATGGGATAAGATTCATTTGCTCCATTCGCTGGATAGTATCAAGCTGGCCGAGACGATAGACACGCAGGTCAAGCAGCATAACAGCTCGATGGATGCATTGATTCAGGTGAACATCTCAAAAGAGAGCACCAAATCCGGTATATACCAAGATGAAGTTAACGGGTTTATCGAAGATTTAAGCAAACTGGACGGCGTTAAAATCAAGGGCCTAATGACGATGGCGCCTTTTACGGATGATGAAACCATTATCCGAAAGACGTTTTCCGGATTGAAACAATTGTTCGACAAACTCGCTGGCGAGGATCTCCCTTCCAATATAGAAATGAGATACATTTCAATGGGGATGTCCGGCGACTATAAATTAGCTTTGCAGGAAGGGTCTAATATGATCAGGATTGGTTCTGGCATATTTGGACAGAGAATGTACTAATTAAAACTAGGGGGTTTTAAAAATGGCTGAATTATTTAATAAGCTGTTAAACGCATTTGGTCTGGAAACAGAAGATGAACCGTTTGTAGATGAAAACGAAGTCAGCAGACTGTATAAGGAAATGCCTGAGCAGGATTATGACCGCAGTTTTCCGAGCAGAAAACGGAACCGGGTTGTGAAGACAACCGAAGGCGACATGAGCATGATTTTGGTGAAACCCAAAACTCATGAAGATGCGCAGATCATCATTGACAATATACTGAAAAGAAAACCGGTTATCGTCAATATGGAAGACAACGATTTTGCTGTATCACAGCGTCTGATGGATTTTGTCAGTGGCGCGGTTTATGCTTTAGACGGCGAAGTAAAAAGCATTTCTCACCGGATTGTTGCTTTTCTTCCGACCAATATTGAATTATCTACCGGAGAATAGAAGATGATTGAGGCAGAGCTATAAAGGCTTTGCTTAAGAAAAAAAGACAATAAACCGTAGCCAGACTCTTCGGGCCAGCCCCGGTGTTGGATGCGGTTTTTTAGTGTATGTCCTGCATATGGCGAAGGATTATTATATATTTATTCATACAAAAATCTATGAATATAAAACGAAAAAGGTTATAATAATTTTACGTTGTAATATGCTTGAAGGGGGGATACGAATTGGCGGTAACTCCAAATGACATTTTGAGCAAAACATTCGAGCGTTCATTCAGAGGTTATGATGAAGACCAGGTGGACGAGTTTTTGGATGTCTTAAAAGAAGAGATCGAGCGTATTAATGAAGAAAATCATCTGCTGATGGGCCAGATTATGAGCCTGGAGGAGGAGATTCAAACCCAGCGTGCCGACGGCGGATCCACTTTATCAGGGGTTGAGGCGCCGGTCGATCTGGATGAGCGGGCGAAAGCGGGTATTGAATCCGCGAAGGCCACCGCAACGCGGATTATATCGGAAGCCAAGGAAACAGCGGAGCATATTGTCCAGGCGGCAAACAAAAAAGCGACCGAGATGATGACCCGTATTGAGGCGGAACGGAAACGCACCGGTCAGCCGTCTGGCGGCGGAGAGGAAATATCCGCAGCGCAGGAGAGTGCGGCGGAAATTATCGAGCAGGCTAAAAAACGGGCCGGCGCGATGATGATTCAAGCCAAAGCGGAAGCACAAGAGCAAGCCAACAGTATCTTGGAACAAGCCAAACAGCGTGCGGCCAGTGCAGAATCGGATATGAATACGCGCTTGACAGATGCCAAACAACAGCTCGAAAGCATTCAAAATGCCGTTAAAGCCTATAAGGCCAAGCTTGAGACTTTTATCAACGGACAATCGCAGGCGTTTCAGGGTTTCGACCCCAATGTGCCCGGGTTCGATCCGAAGGAATTGAATATACAAAAAACCACAAAGCCGACTGTTCCCGTAATGCCCGAGGTGAAATCGCCCGAGCCAGAAAAAACGGTGATACCGGAACCACCAGCAGCGGCTATTCCCGAACCGATAGTGAAGTCTGAGCCGATTGTCGCGCCTGAACCGCAGGCACCCAAGTATCAGCCCTATAAGGCAACCGAGAATGACAAAGGATATGCGGACGATTTAAAATTCAGCGGTTTTGATATTGGGAAAACCGCCAGCGCTCAAACACCCGTTTCACCGGAGCCGCAGGAAGAACGGCCGACCGTTTCGAGTGTTCTTTCGGGCGGCGCGCAGCAGAAACCTGAGCCTGTGCAGGAACCCCAAAAGAAAGAATCGCTTATCATGGACGATTCGGATGAGCGATATCGACAGGTGCTGAGCCAGATCCGCAATATTGAGAAATCCAAAGATGAGTTGAAAGCCCGTCATGACTCCGCGTCTATTGAAAGCGTCAACCCGGTGAAGGATATGACTGGCAAGGTGGAGCAGGTGACGCAAAAAAGCAAAGATACATCATCATCGGTTATTATTTCCGATGAAGATGATTTTGTCGGAAGAATCAGTGCGGCCGCACCGATTGAATGGGATGAACCTGTGCCGATGAGCGATGAGGAAAAACGACATTTACGTGAAATGCTGGATGATATGCTCTAATATTTTTAAAATCAATACATACGCTCTTAAAAAGGGGCGTATTGTTTTTTTGGCTTTCGCATTGAATTAGCATTTGTGCTTTGATGAAGTCTTGTGGTATAATGCTAATCGCTAAAAATATTTAACGGGGAAAAAAACACATGATTATTCAGCTTCTTATTGTTTTGGCCGCGGTTGCGTTTGACCGGCTGACCAAGATTTGGATGTTAGATTTTTTAACGCAGAACAACGGCTATTTCGCGTTATGGCCAAAGGTTTTCAGCCTGACGCTGGTGGAAAACACAGGGGCGGCGTTTGGGATGCTCAAAGGCGGACGTTGGTTTTTTATCATCTTAACGCTTGCAGTGCTCTTTTCGCTTATTGTTTATCTGGTTGTATCACGCAAGAAAATCGGATGGCTATTTAAGATTTCCACTGCCATGATTATCGGCGGGGCCATCGGGAACCTGATTGACCGGATTGATACCGGCGTCGTCGTGGACTTTTTCTATTTTGAACTGATTAACTTTGCCGTTTTCAATGTGGCGGATAGCTTTGTAACAATCGGCGCCATATTGCTGGGCATCAGTATTTTGTTCACACACGATTTTGACGATGAAAACAAATTGAAAAATGAATCAAAAACAAAATAAAATCAAATTTATTTATGAAAACTATTCGGGAGAAAGATTGGATATCTTTCTCTCTGTTAATTTTCCCGAATTTTCCCGATCACATTACAAAACCATGATATTAAACGGCCAGGTGACGGTGGGGGGACGGCGCGTGAAACCGAGCTATGTGCTTGGGTTTGGTGATGCAGTTGCGATTGAAAGGCAGAACCCTAAGCCGATAGGGGTTGCGCCCGAAAACATTCCGCTGGATATCGTCTATGAAGATAAGGATATTATGGTGGTGAATAAAGCGCGGGGTATGGTGGTCCACCCGGCGCCTGGGCATGCGACAGGTACGCTGGTCAACGCGGCGCTGTTTCACGCCAAAAACCTTTCAGGGATCAATGGGGAACTGCGTCCGGGCATCGTGCATCGGCTGGACAAGGACACCACAGGACTGATTATCATCGCCAAAAATGATAAGGCGCATCAGTCTTTGGCCGAGCAGATTGAACACAAAACTGCGCAGCGCATTTATGCGGCACTGGCGGTCGGAGGATTCAAAGAAAAAGAAGGTACGATCGACGCGCCAATTGCACGGCACAAAACCGATCGGAAAAAGATGGCCGTGGTCAGCGGCGGAAGAAATGCGGTGACACATTACACAGTGGATCAGGAGTTTGAAGGGTATACCTTGCTCACCTTGCGGTTAGAGACGGGCCGTACACATCAGATTCGCGTGCATTTAAAACACATCGGGCGTCCGGTGGCCTGCGATCCCGAATACGGCGAAAAAAAGCCCAAACTAAAGATGGATAAGCAGCTTTTGCACGCCAAAACGTTGATTATCGATCATCCGAGAACAGGTGAGCGAATGACGTTTCATGCCGATTTGCCTGATGATTTTAAGCGGATACTGGCGGGGCTGAAACCCAAAGTTTAAAAAAGCGGATTAAAATGAATAATCCGCTTTTTTTGATTAACAGAAAATTCACATTAAAAACAGCATATGGGATTGAAAAAATCAAGCTGGTTTTGTATAATATAAAGGTCAAAGAAAGTCAAAACATTTGACGGAATGAAAGCAGGAAAACGATGTCAATCTTATCAGATAGTATCGAAAAGTTCATCAAAACGATGATGAAAGATTACGAAGGCGAAGTGGAAATCCAGCGCAATGAGCTGGCAAGTTATTTTAACTGTGCGCCTTCTCAGATCAATTATGTCTTGGCAACCCGGTTCAATCTCGATCAGGGTTATATTATTGAATCCAAGCGGGGCGGCGGTGGATGCATCCGCGTTTTCAAGGTGGAAGCCAATGACGATTATTTGCTTAACCTCATTACGGTTCGGATTGCAGACGATATATCCAGCCGCGAGGCGATAGCGTTGATTGACGGACTTTTAAACGCAAAAACTATCAGTGAGGAAAAGGCGGAAATTATGAAAGCCGCGATCAGTGACAAAGCGCTGAGTATTCCTGCGCTGGTTAAGGATAAAGTGCGAGCGAATATTCTAAAACAAATGATTATCGCCATCATGAAACAGGGAGAATAGACATGTATAGAAAAATGTGTGATATATGCAACCAAAACCCTGCCACGCATAGGGTCATTAATTTTACGAATAAAAAAAAGGAAGTTCAGGATATCTGTGACGATTGTTATCATAAGCGCCAGCAAGGCAATACCATCGATATCTTCAAAGCGATGGTCGGGGGTCCCTCAGAGGTCAAACGAACGGCACAGCCCCAACATGTCTGCCGTGCTTGCGGAACGACATCGGCTAATTTTATAAAAACAGGATTGGTCGGATGCGACAACTGTTATGTCGATTTGGCGCCCGAGATTCTACAGATGATTCGGGCGACACAGGGACAGATCAATCATCTGGGAAAATCGCCGATCAACACAGAGAAGCTGGAAGCGTTGGAGACCGTGGAAGTACAGGCTGAAACATCGCCTGAGACTAAGGTAATCAACGAAGAGCCCGTTGTCGAGAGCGAACAGTTGAAACTGAAAAAAGCGTTGGAAGCGGCGGTGCAGATGGAAGACTACGAAAAAGCGATTGAGCTGAGGGACAAATTGGCTGCGATGACGGAGGAGAACGAGGATGCCTAAATGGTTGCGAGATGGAGAATTTAAAGACGACATTGTGCTTTCCACACGGGTGCGGCTGGCACGCAATGTAAAAGGGCTGCCTTATCCGAATCGGATGACCAAATCTTCCGAAGTTAACCGACTGGTCGGCATCGCCAAAAAAACGTTTGTGGAACATTCGGATTTTGAATTTATCGATTTTGGGAAAATCAGCAACATTCAAAAATGGATTTTGCAGGAGAAATATCTCATCAGCCCGCAGTTTGCCAAGCGCAAATATGCGGGGCTGATTTTATCGCCCGACGAACGGCTGTCCATCATGATTATGGAGGAGGATCACTTTCGTTTACAAGGCATGATGCCCGGTTTTGAGGTGGAGCGCACCTTCGCGCTGGTGGATGAGCTGGATAATATGCTGGCTAAAACGGCTGACTATTCGTTCAGTCAAAAATTGGGCTATCTAACGGCATGTCCGACGAATCTGGGGACCGGGATGCGCGTGTCGGTGATGCTGAATCTGCCCGCCCTCAACATGAGCCGCGAGATTGGGCCGATTGTTGAGGATTTGGGAACACGGGGCTTAACCTGCCGCGGTGCGTTTGGCGAGGGCACTTCACCTTTGGGCGATCTCTTTCAGGTGTCCAACGAAGTGACGCTGGGGTATGCTGAAAAAGAGATTTTAGGCGCTGTTAAAAGTACGGTGCAAGAAATCATCAGCCTTGAAAAAAAAGCACAGCGGACGCTATATGATATTAATGCGTCCTTGGTGGAGGACCGTATCTTCCGATCGCTCGCCACACTGAGACATGCACGGATGCTTTCGACCAAGGAGATGACATCCTGTATATCCTATGTTAACATGGGTATTTCGCTGGGATTGATTGATGAAATTGACCATGAACGGTTATATTCGTTGATTATCGATACAAGACCGGCCACCATGGCCGAAAAAGACGGAAAACTACTGCCCGAAGTATTACGGGACGAGCGGCGTGCCGAATTGGTTCGCAGGGCATTGACTTAAAACTTAAGGATTTGAGAGGTAACGATTATGGATTATAGTGCAAGATTTACACAGGGCTCCAGAAAGGCAATTGAGCTGGCCGAAAAGACAGCGCGTGAGCTGGGGCAGAATTTTGTGGGCACCGAGCATATCTTAGCGGGTCTTGCCGGGGAAGGCGAGGGACTGGCCGCACATTTGTTAAATGAAAACGGGCTGTCCTATGACCAGATTGTGGACGTCATTGCGTCCAACAAGCCGGATTCGCCGGTGGAATTGAAGACGTTCAGCTATACGCCGAGAACGAAAAAGATTTTTGAAAGTGCGATTGCGGTTTCTTTGCAGATGGGCGTCAACTTTGTGGGGACAGAGCATATTCTGTTTGCTATTTTGCGTGAGCGGGAAGGCTTTGCTTATGAGATTATCCGCGCGAGCGGCGCGAATATCTCGTATATGGAAGAGATGATTGTAGGGAAAACCGGCAGCAAGGCGGAGGCGCAGAACATGGGGCGTGCTCAGCAGGCGCAGAAAAGCAAAACCCCCAATTTGGATAAATTCTGCACCGATCTTTCCGAGATGGCAAAGAAGGACCAGTTGGATCCGGTAATCGGCCGGGATAAGGAGATCGATCGGATTATCCAGATATTGAGCCGAAGAACCAAGAACAATCCGGTGCTGATCGGTGAACCCGGCGTGGGCAAATCGGCCATCGCTGAAGGTTTGGCGCTTCGCATTGTGCAGGATGACATCTCAGAGCTTTTGCGCGGTAAGCGCATTCTGGCACTGGATTTAGGTGGCATGATTGCGGGCGCAAAGTACCGCGGTGAGTTTGAGGAGCGTTTAAAAGCCGCCATAGACGAGTTAAAAAAAGCAGATGATATTATTCTGTTTATTGATGAGCTTCATACCATCGTGGGAGCCGGTGCGGCCGAAGGAGCTATGGACGCAGCGAACATGTTAAAGCCTGCGCTGGCCAGAGGCGAAGTACAGGTGATCGGCGCAACGACACTGGATGAATACCGCAAGCACATTGAAACCGATTCGGCGCTGGAAAGGCGTTTTCAGCCGGTAAAGGTCGGCGAGCCCACCACCGAAGAAACCCTGTTGATATTAAAGGGTTTGCGCGACCGTTATGAAGCGCATCATAAGGTGAAGATCACCGACGAAGCGTTGGAAGCGGCTGTGGAACTTTCGCATCGATACTTAACCGATCGTTTTTTACCTGATAAGGCGATTGACCTGATGGACGAAGCGGCATCCAAAGTACGTCTTAAAGTCTATGTCACGCCGCCGGATGTGAAGGAAAAGGAAGCGCGGCTGGAGAGCATCAAGACCGAAAAGGAAGAGGCAGTCAGCCACCAGAACTTTGAAAAAGCGGCCAGCCTGCGCGATGAAGAAAAGCACCTGAAAGAGGAAATTGGCACGGCACGAGACAAGATGAAAAAGAATACGCAAGGCATTGTGGGCAAGGTTGTGGAAGAAGACATCGCCGATGTGGTCAGCAGCTGGACAAATATTCCGGTGAAAAAGCTGACCGAAGATGAATCCGATCGATTGATTCGGATGGAGGAGACCCTGCATAAGCGAGTGATCGGCCAGGACGAAGCGGCTTCGGCGGTGGCGCGAGCCATCCGTCGGGCACGGGCGGGTCTGAAAGACCCCAAACGTCCGGTGGGTTCATTTATCTTTTTAGGTCCCACAGGCGTCGGCAAGACCGAGCTTTCCAAAGCCTTGGCCGAAGCGATGTTTGAGGACGAGGATGCCATTATTCGTCTGGATATGAGCGAATATATGGAGCGCCATACCGTTTCCAAGCTGATCGGATCGCCTCCGGGATACGTGGGCTACGATGACGGCGGACAGCTGACCGAAAAAGTGAGAAGAAAACCGTATTCGGTGGTGCTGATGGATGAAATTGAAAAAGCGCATCCGGATGTCTTTAATATGCTGCTGCAAATATTGGAAGACGGGCGGTTGACCGATTCCAAAGGACGGACGGTGGATTTTAAAAACACGGTGATTATCATGACGTCCAACATTGGGGCGCATGATGCGGCCACCAAGAACGCCATCGGCTTTGCCGCAGAAGCGGACACCAAAGGCGCGTACGACAGCATGAAGAATAAGATATTGGAGAGCTTAAAGCGTACTTTCCGGCCCGAGTTTTTGAATCGGATTGACGATATCGTGGTATTCCACAAATTGAGCGAAGACCACATCAGCCAGATTGTCAGCCTGATGCTGGCACGCGTGGCCGAGCGTTTGGCCGAGCGAGATATCTATATCTCGTTCTCTAAGGAAGCCGAACAATATTTGGCGAAACAGGGATTCGACGACGTTTACGGCGCGCGCCCGCTAAAGCGTGCGATACAGCATGAGGTGGAGGATAAACTCTCAGAGGAGATCATCAAAGGCACACTCAGCATCGGCGACCATGTGGAAATGGTGATAGAAGACGATTCGCCCGTGTTTAAAAAAGTGAAAAGCGGCGAAAGCAAGAAAAAAGAAAAAGCCGCAGAAAAAGCGGATTAAGAAAATAGTAAAAACCCGTTGGCGCATTTACTCCGGCGGGTTATTTTTTTCATCGGAAGCTTTGACAAATAGAAAGGACAGTACATGGGTGAAAAGCCCAAGGAAGATGAACGTCAGACTCATCAGCGGGGTGGGCATAGAAAAATCGACAATAGTTTTATATAGAAAAACCCCTGCTAGAATATAGGAGAGCACTGCGATGCGCTTGAAATACTTTGGGTTGAGTTCGCCGAATACCGAACCCCGCACGAGGGTTTTCAGCACCTTGCGGATTTCGTTGATCATCGCGAGGAAAAGCGCGGTGCAAAGCATGAAGAATACCAAAGAGGACTGATAGGAATCGCCGAAGAAGTGGATGCTTAAGATCCTGACAGGAAGCATGCGAAAAACATACGGCAGGGCAATCAGCGCTGCGCCAAGGACGATGATGGAAAGATTGATAAAAAACATTAAGACTTTTGGGATGATATTGACGGGTTCGTTTTTCACGGGGTAGCATACTCCTGCATATAAAATATAACTTATTATATCATGAAAACTCAAAAGACTCACGAATAATCAACGTACAGTAACGTATAGTTTTAAATACGGAAGGTAAAACGGCATACAAAATATGTTTTTTATGAAGAGTAAGGTTGATGCAGAGCTTATGGTACTTTGTTGTCCAATGTATGAAAATTCCACGTTTTATCTTTACATTGCGTCCGAATTTCGGTATAATTCGTTGATGTGGCTATAAGATTTATTGAGGAGAAAATGATGCGATTATTGAATAAGAAAATTATTTTGGTTTTGGCCGTTGCGATATTGTCCTTTACGCTGATGGGTTGTTCAAACAGTTCTTCTTCTGTCCTGCCTGCCAATGTGGATGAGGGAATTTCGGTGGTCGAAATAACCGGTATATGTACAGCAGAATTGGCTGGTGACAAAGTTAAGGTTTCGGTCGTGACGGATATGCGCAGTGATATCGTGTTTAAGCTGTCGGTCACCGACGAAGCGGGCAATGTGCTGGATGAAATACAGATGACCAAAGTGAGCGATGTGGACCCGACAGCTGAATTTACCATCCAACCCGAATGGCCGGATGTGGTCTATGGATTCTTGGTTGCGGACCCGGATGATAATGATGTCTCATCTATCACCAGCTCATACGGCAAAAAATTTGGCAACATCACTTATGACGGTATGGTCTACAACAGCGGTAAAAACTATATTGTGTTTATTTCGGAACCTTTAACCATCCGATAAACTGGTTTGTTAATGCCCCGATTCTTTTCGGGGCTTTTTTATGTTCATACTTTATACGTTGCGGTCAAAGCGAATCACAGGTATAATAAACCTTGGTTTATAGCCATCATTAAAACGTGACAGGAACGGAGGGAAGCATGGTTAAAAAGCCCAAAATCCTTTGGTTGAATAATCTGGTCATGCCAAACATGGCTGAAAGCTTTGGAATCAAACCCGGAATCAGCGGCGGCTGGACCGTGGGACTCTTTTCGGCAGTGAAAGCGACAAACAGCGTTGATCTTATTGTGGTTTTCCCAATGTACGGCAAAACCGGCGTTTTAAAGCGTGATAAAGACGGCACAGTCTATTATGGTGTCGGCGTTTCGCTGGATTACCAGAACTATCACACGGAGACTGAAGCGCATTTTAAAGAGATTATCAAAACCGAACAGCCGGATATGGTACATGTATTTGGTTCTGAATTTCCGCATACACTCGCTATGGTGCGGGCGTTTGAGAACCCCAAAAAAACAGTGATCAGTGTTCAAGGCTTAACCTCGGTCATCCCTTTGCACTATCTGGAAGGCATACCGACTTCGGTTGTGCGCGCAAAAACGCTGCGTGAATGGCTTTCGGGGCGCGGACTTGTTTTTGAGCGCAGCCAGTTCAGTCGGCGCGGGCTTTTGGAAGCCGAAGCGATTGCCAATACCGGCCATATCATCGGCCGTACCGATTGGGACAAAGCTTGTACCGAAAAGATGAACCCCAAGGCCGAATACCATCATTGCTATGAATCCTTGCGGGACAGCTTTTATCAAGCATCCTGGGATATTGAAAAAATTGAACGACACAGTCTGCTTGTCAGTCAGGGCGCCTATCCGCTGAAAGGCCTGCATATGGCGCTGGAAGCGGTGGCCGACTTAAAGCATGATTTTCCGGATATCAAATTATATGTCGGCGGCGACCCGGTGGGGAATCCCGCTAAAACGGGCTTTAAGCGTATTCTAAACGCAAAATCCTATCCGCGCTATATTGAGCGATTGATTGCGGCCAATAACCTTGCTGACCATGTGGTTTTTCTCGGCAGTTTAAACGAAGACGAAATGCGTGAGCGACTTTTAAAGACGCATGTATTTGTATCGGCTTCACTGGTGGAAAACTCACCGAATTCGGTAGGGGAAGCCAACCTTTTGGGCGTACCTTGCGTTTCCTCCCATGTGGGCGGCGTGGCCGAAATGATGGTGCATGAAAAAGAAGGCTATGTCTATCAGTCCACCGCGCCGTACATGCTGGCGCACTTTATCAAAAAACTCTTTAACAGTGACGAAACGGCAGTGCGTTTCTCCAAGGCTTCGCGGGAACACGCCAAAACAATATATGACAGAAAAAACAACGGGAAACGAATGGTCGAAATCTACCAGTACATTTTAGGCGGTAATCGCTGATATGAAGGTTGTCTTTTTATCCAATTTTTTAAACCATCATCAACTGCCCTTTTGTCTTGAGATGGAAAAACATCTGGGCGATGGCTTTCGTTTTGTCCAAACTGAGCCGGTTAATCAGGAGCGGCTGAGCATGGGCTATAAAGAGTATACTGACACGTATGATTTTTTGCTTTGCCCCTATCGTTCGGCGGAAGAGATGAAAGAAGTGAAGGATACTGTGGATACGGCCGATTTTGTCATCATCGGCTCTGCTCCCAACAGCTATATCGCAAAGCGCCTGAAGGAAGGTAAGCCGGTGATTCGATATTCCGAGCGGTTTTTACGCGCGCAAAAGTGGCGCTACTTTACCCCGAAAACATTGAAATTCATGTATGAAAACCATACAAAATATAGAAACGCGCCTGTTTATGTGCTCTGCGCTTCTGCTTACACCGCGCGGGATTACGCTATTTTTGGCGCGTACAAGGGAAAAACCTACAAATGGGGTTATCTGCCTGAAGTCAAGCGGTATGATATTGACGCACTGATGAAAAAAAAGCGAGATGATCGGCTGACATTACTTTGGGCGGCGCGGTTTATGAAACTCAAGCATCCTGAAAAGTTTCTAAAATGCTGTTCTCGGTTAAAACGGGACGGGGTGGAATTCACCGCTAACATGATCGGCGAAGGCACTGAGGAATCAAAAATGAAGCGTTATGTCCAAAAACACGGACTATCCGATTCGGTGAATTTCCTTGGATTTATCCCGCCCGATCAGGTGCGTGAAGCGATGGAGAAAGCGGATATATTTATGTTTAATTCGGATTATAGAGACGGCTGGGGTGCGGTGATAAACGAAGCGATGAACAGCGGTTGCGCGGTGATCACATCGCATGCGCCGGGGGCAGGGCCCTACCTGATACAGCATGGCAAAAACGGGTTGGTCTACAGAAACAGCAGTTTTAAGGATTTATACAGAAACCTTCGAAAAGTGACTGACAATTTAGATTGTCGGCAGAACATGGGCAGAAAAGCCTATCAAACCATGGCCGAAGTCTGGAACGCCGAATTCGCAACAGAGAACTTAATCCGGCTTTTAAAGGCACTTAAAACAGGCGAAACATCGGAAATTCCAAGCGGACCGTGCTCGGCGGCAAGGTCTATCCCGCAATGGCGGATGTTTAGAGCGGTGAGAAAAGGGGAAACGATTTGAAGGATATCATCCTGTGCGGACATACAGGCAGTTTTAATCACGGCTGTGAGGCGATTATCAAGGGCACAGCCGAACTTTTGGCCGCGCATAAAATAAGGCCGGTGTTGGCCACAAAAGCACGGGAGCAGGACGAAGCCTTTGGCGTAACCGAATTTTCCGAGCTGGTGGATTATGAAACGCTCAATGGCAAGCCGATTAAGCTATTGGTTGGGCGCGTCGCGAACAAGCTGTCGAATCCGCCGATCGGTACCGAGTATTTTCATGGGCGAAGAGTTTGGCAGCGCTTGAAAGGCAATATGGCGCTGAACGTGGGCGGCGATACATACTGCTATGACGTTCCGCGAACCAGTCTGGCTCTAAATTGGTATACACAGAAAAAAGGTATCCCAAATATCCTATGGGCATGTTCTATCGAAAAAAGCGCGATTACTACGCCGATAAAAAAGGATTTGGAACGCTACACATTGATTATGCCGAGAGAGTCGCTAACGTATGAATATCTCTTGGAAGCGGGGATTCCAAAAGAAAAACTGGTGTCTTGCGTGGATCCAGCCTTTGCATTGTCGCCGGAAACGGTTAAGCTGGATGATGATTTTTTTAAGAAAAAAGTGATCGGCATCAACTTAAGTCCATTGGTGGTCAGTGAAGGCGCGGGCAAAACTATCGTGATGGATAACTATTGGCGAGTGATTGACTATATTCTCAAAAAAACCGATTACAATATCTGTTTTATACCGCATGTGTATGAAGCGGAAACCAGATCGCAGGATTTGGTGCCGCTGGTAGAATTGCAGGAGAAATATAAAGATTCTAAGCGGACATTGCTGATCGAGAAAAACTATAACTGTCGCCAGCTGAAATATATTATATCTCGCTGTACGATGCTGGTGGCCGCGCGGACGCATGCTTCCATCGCCGCGTATTCCAGCCATGTTCCCGCACTGGTTTTGGGTTATTCGGTAAAGTCACTCGGCATCGCGAAGGATTTGTTTGGTAAGCATGAGGGTTATGTTCTACCCGCGCAAGCACTGAAAGCAGATGGTGAATTACTTGATGCATTTAAAGCATTGGACAAGAATCATGCGAAAATCAAAGCGCATTTAGCTGAAACGATGCCAGCATATCGAAAAAAAGTGCTGGGCGCTGCAAAATTATTGGCGGATTTTACAAGATCATAGAAACAAAAAGGACTAAATTCTTAAGAGGTATCAATGATTAATCAAAGAAAAGCAGGCGCAATACTTTCATACATCAGCATGGCTGTCGGCATCGTGGTAGGAATGATCAGCATGAGCATCATCCTTCGTTTTATCTCCAAGGGTGATGTCGGCGTATACAACGTAATCGGTTCATTAATTGCCGTCATGGGGGTTATGGACTTTGGACTGGCTGGTACAATTACCCGCTATTACACGCGGGATATGACCCTGCACGATAGTGAAAAACAGGAAAACACGCTGGCGATTGGTGCACTGATCTACGGCGCAATCGGCGTTCTGGCAATCATTGTCGGTTTTGTGCTGTATCCGCTGATCGACGTGTTCTACAGTGCCAAGTTTACCGCATTGGAGCTGGCACTGGCCAAACGGATGTTTATCGTCATGATGATCAACTTTGTTTTGTCTATATCCACCAGCGTGTATACGTCGGCCATTCTGGCGCATGAGAAATTTGTATTCTCGCGGATGATTGAGATCGTCAAATCCATCAGCAGTCTTGTTCTGGTCTATGCCGCGCTGTATTACACAAAAAGTATCATGGCGGTGGTCATCGTACATACGGCGATCAATGTGATCGCGATTGTGGTTCGAATTTTTTACGCAACAGTTAATCTAAAAGTCAAAATTAAACTTCATTATTTCGACAAAACGCTGCTGCATGCGCTGACGGCATTTGCGTTTTTTATCTTTTTAAATCTGATTATGGACAGAGTATATTGGAAGACCGATACTTTGATTTTGGCGGCCGTGGCGGGGGCAGAAGCGGCGGCGGTTTATGGTATTGCGTCCACCATCAACGGGTATTACCTCAACTTTTCGTCTAATATCGCTTCGGTTTTTCTGCCGAAGATTACAGCGATTTCGGCCAAGACCGAAGATATGGATGAGATCAACGAAATTTTTCTGCGCATCGGGCGCATCCAATATATCATCATCATGCTGATTCTGTCCGGCTTCATCATCTTCGGGCAGGAGTTTATCCGGTTATGGACGCACGGGGAAGGGTATATTGAGGCGTATGCTTTTTCGCTGATTGTGATGATTCCGCTGGTGATTCCGCTGATACAAAACACCGGCATCTCGATTCTGCAGGCAAAAAACAAGCATGCCTTTCGTTCGGTGGTGTATATCATCATTGCGGCGCTGAACTTTGCCGCTTCTATACCGTTGGCCAAGCTGTACGGCGGCTACGGTGCGGCGGCCGCTACGGCGGCTTCGTTGATTTTGGGGCAGGGCATTATCATCAATATCTACTATCAGAAGAAAATCGGTCTGCATATCGGGCACTTCTTTAAAGTGATCTTAAGTATGTCACCGCCCATTTTTGCGGTGGGGATTGCGGTATATTTTTTAAACCGCATTTGGTGGGTCAGTGAATGGTATATTTTGCTGTTTAAAATATTAGTCTATGTTATGATATACTTTGTTGTAGCGGATAAATTTGTATTTAATGATTACGAAAAAGAAAACTTCGGCGGATTTTTGAAAAAGATATTTTGGAGAGCAAGAAAATGATTGTCATCAAAGATAAGCGGGATTGCAGCGGGTGCTATGCCTGCAAAAACGTCTGTCCGGTGGACTGCATCAGCATGGAAACCGACGATGAGGGTTTTTGGTACCCCAAGGTGGATTTCGATCGGTGTATCGAATGCTGTGCCTGCGTCATCTCCTGCCATGTCATTAATAAATATGTTCCGGATAATCATCCGGTGGCTTACGCCGCAAAAAACAGAGACGAAGCCGTTCGTGCGCAAAGCTCTTCGGGTGGGGTTTTCACCGCACTGGCCGAGGCGGTGCTGGACGATAACGGAGTGGTGTTCGGCGTAGAATACGATAACGAATTCAGCGTTAAACACAGCTATATCGAAAAAAAGGAAGACCTATACCGTTACCGCGGCTCCAAGTATGTGCAGTCCGAAGTCAAGGATGCCCATCATCAGCTCCGACAGTTTTTGGAAGCGGGACGGCAGGTGCTGTTCACAGCTACGCCCTGCCAGATTGCAGGCGTTTATAATTACCTAAGCAATTTTCGAGAAGAACCTTACGATAACCTCTATACCATGGAAAACATCTGCCACGGCGTGCCTTCACCCAAGATGTGGGACAAGTATGTGGCATATACGAAAAGCGGGCGTATATCGGACATCGCGAAGGTCGATTTTCGGGACAAAACAAAAGGCTGGCGGGATTTTTCGGTGAAGTTCGATTTTAAGGACGGTAAAAGCCAGCTGAAGACCATGGATGACGATCCATACCTTTTCGGGTTCCTGCGCAACATCTATCTGCGTCCGGCCTGCCACAGGTGCACCGAAAAGTCTTTGCATCGAAAATCGGATATTACAGTGGCCGATTTTTGGGGCGTGGAGCATATGCATCCGGATTTTAGTGACGACAAGGGTGTTTCGCTGGTTTATGTCAATTCACCGCAGGGAGAAAAGCTGTTTGACCGCATCAAGCCGGCATTAAGAGTGATCGACAGCGACGTCAAGCAATCGGCCAAGTACAACGTGGCGGCCACGCACAACACCAAACCCAATAAACGGAGGGATGAGTTTTTCCGCGATTTTGATTCCGTGCCGTATGAGCAATTATTGACGGAATACTGCCAGCCGAGCGACGAGGAACGTCAGCGCAAAAAACGGCAGGCGAAAATCGATAAGCTCAAAAACATCGTCAAAAAGTTAATCAGATGGGAAAAAATACGGGCCAAAATTAGAAGATGATTTTGGTCTTCTTATTTGATGAAAAGCGCTTTTCTGATATAATAATCTGATCAAACGAAAATAAGGAATTAGGAAAATGAATATATTTTTGACCAATGATGACGGATATCTTTCTTACGGTATCTTGGGGCTGGCCGAAAAGCTGTCCGAGAAGCATAATGTGACCGTCGTGGCACCGCATAATCCGCAATCCGGCGCGGGGCATGCGCTGACCATGCATAAACCCCTGCGCATCAAGCATTTTTCTGATCTTTCGGAAAAGCACCAAATCGCGGTATATTCCTGTAGCGGCAAGCCGGCGGATTGTGCCAAAATTGGCATCGATAAAGTCATCAAAGAAAAACCGGATCTGGTGCTGTCGGGCATCAATCTCGGCGCGAATCTCGGTACCGATGTCATCTATTCGGGAACAGTTTCGGGAGCGCTGGAAGCCGCTATGATGGGTTATCGCGCTATGGCCGTGTCTCTGGATAATTACGAGGGACAGCATATGGATACGGCTATACGCTTTATCGCTGAATTTATCGAAAAATATCCGATTGATACTATGGTCAAGGATTATATCTTAAACATCAATGTACCGGCAGTGGCGTTTGAGGACATCAAAGGCATCAAAGTGGCTTCCTTAGGCGAAGTGCGCTACGAAAACGATATCACGGTGGGGATAGACCCTTTCGGGAACGATTATTATTGGATCGGCGGACGCAAGCTTTTGCCATTACCTGGCGATAAGGATGTCAATTTTATCAAAGAAGGATTTGTTACGGTCACGCCGGTTTCGTTTATGATGGGCGCGGAAGAGTGCATCAAGCTGGTTGAAAAGAAAATTGAGAGGTTATAATTGAAAAATAAGAAAACCGCTGTGATTGGCGGCGGGCCTGCGGGCATGATGGCCGCTATATCGGGCGCAAAGGCGGGGCACCGCGTGACCCTGTTTGAACAAAACGAAAAGCTCGGTAAAAAGTTGTTTTTGACCGGAAAAGGCCGGTGCAACATCACCAACACCGCCGAAACGGCCGACTTCTTTTTGAATATTCCGCGAAACAATAAATTTCTGTATTCAGCACTGTACGGTTTTACCAATTCGGATTTGCTGGAATATTTGCATGCGCACGGCCTTAAAACCAAGGAAGAACGCGGCGGGCGGGTGTTCCCTGAGTCAGACCACTCAAGTGATGTGATTAAAGCACTGGAGGCGGGATTGAAAGAGCAATGCGTCGCGGTCAAGCTGAAAAGCAAAGTGGAGGCGCTCGTCAAATCGGGCGAAAACTTTGCACTGACGGTTGGCGGGAAGACCGAAGATTTTGACGCAGTGATCGTCGCCACAGGGGGATTAAGCTATCCATCCACAGGTTCGGACGGCAAATTCTTTGACGTGGTTAAAACGTTGGGGCATACGACATCCGACTTTGAACCGTCGCTGGTTTCTTTGAAAACACTGGATACTTCCGAACGCCCCGCAGGTTTAACTCTAAAAAACGCAGGTGTGGAATTTTATAATCATGGTAAAAAGGTTTACAGTGATTTTGGCGAGCTTTTGTTTACGCACTGGGGCATCTCAGGGCCGGTCGTGCTTTCCGCATCGGCATATTACAAAAATGGGGCGTTTAAGGACGCGTACGTGCTGATTGACCTCAAACCCGCTTTGGATGAAAATAAGCTGGAAAACCGCATTTTGCGCGAGATCAGCGAAGCGCCGAACAAGGACTTTGCCAACCTGTTGCGCACGCTGCTGCCGTCTTCTCTGGTACCGCATTTTCTGGACCGCATCACCTTTGCGGCGGATACCAAAGCACATTCCATCACCGTGGAAAACCGAAAGGAAATCGTTTCGCTTCTCAAGCACTACCGTCTGGATATCACCGGCAAGCGGGGCATCGCCGAAGCGATCATTACACGCGGGGGGATCAGTGTAAAGGAGATCAACCCATCCACTATGGAATCAAAAAAAATCCCCGGACTGTATTTTGCCGGGGAGATGATCGATGTGGATGCGCTGACCGGCGGATTCAACCTCCAGATCGCGTTTTCAACCGGATATTTAGCAGGGCAGCTTCTGTAAAAAAGCTAGTCCTGTTTTTTCTTTTTGGCCAGTACTTTCTGGCGTTCTTCTGCGCTTAAAATGATTTTTCTCAACCGCAGTTCTAAGGGTGTGACTTCCAGATATTCATCCTCATTGATAAACATCAGCGCTTCTTCCAGACTCATGCGCACCGGCGGTGCCAGCAGTACATTGTCGTCCTTGGCCGAAGCACGGGTATTGGTCAGCTTTTTGCTTTTGCAGACATTGATTGCGATGTCCTCCGGTCGTGCCGCAAGACCGATAATCATGCCGGGGTAAACACGTTCACCCGGGCCGATAAACAGTTGGCCGCGTTTTTGTGCGGTGTTCAGCGAATAGGGGATGGACACACCTAAATCGGTACTGATCAAAACGCCCTGATGGCGGTGCGGGATATCGCCGCAATAATCGCCGTAACAGTCAAACTGGGTGTTCATAATGCCCTCGCCGCGGGTTTCGGTCATGAGGATATTTCGAAATCCGAACAGCCCTCTTGAAGGGATACTGTATTCCAAATGCGTCCGGCCTTCCTTGGCCGACATATCCAAAAGCTCTGCTTTTCGTTTGTTGAGGACTTCCATGATTGAGCCGATATAATCATCAGGCATATCAAGGTACAGTTTTTCGATCGGTTCCTGGACGCCGTGCTCAGTTTTGTGCAAAATGACCTCGGGACGAGAAACCATGAATTCAAAGCCTTCTCTGCGCATGGTTTCCACCAAAATGGACAGATGCAGTTCGCCCCTTCCGCTGATGCGGAAAGAATCGGCGCGTTCGCCCTGTTCCACTTTCAGTGCCACGTCGCTTTGGCCTTCTTTTTGCAGCCGTGCCCAAATCTGGCGCGAGGTGACGAACTTGCCGTCTTTGCCCGCGTAGGGTGAATTGTTGACCAAAAAGTTCATGGCCACGGTGGGCTCGGACACCTTGATTACCGGTAGGGCTTCTGTTTTGCCAAAAGGACAAATGGTGTCGCCAATCTCGATGCCGTCAATGCCCGAAATTGCCACAATCTGGCCGACGGATGCACTTTCTACACCCACGCGCTTTAAGCCGTCAAAGGTCATGATGCTGGTGACTTTGGTCGGGAGCTGACGCCCTTTGGGTAGGCTGGGAGAACACAGATCAATGGTATCGCCAACCGCAATTTGGCCGCGTCTGACGCGTCCGATGGCGATACGGCCGACGTAGTCATTATAATCGATGGTGGAAACCTGCAGCTGTAATGGCGCGGTATCGTCGCCGACAGGGTACGGAATATGCTCCAAAATGGTATCATAAAGCGGAGAAAGATCATTGTCCAACTCCTCAGTGAGGCCCGCCTTGCCGCTTCTGCCCGAAGCGAAGATGACCGGCGAGTGCACCTGTTCGTCCAGTGCGCCGAGTTCCATCAACAGTAGCTGGGTCTCCTCCATCGCGTGCACCGGTCTTGCGTCCGGCTTGTCGGTTTTGTTCACGACAATCACCAGCGGCAGTTCCAAAGCCAAAGCTTTGGTCAGCACAAAACGTGTTTGGGGCATCGGCCCTTCGGCTGCATCCACCAAAACCAAAACGCCGTCTACCATGGAAAGGATACGCTCCACCTCGCCGCCGAAATCGGCATGTCCAGGGGTATCCACAATATTGATGCGGACATCCTTCCAGGTGATGGAGGTGTTTTTGGATAGGATGGTGATGCCGCGCTCACGTTCCAGATCGTTGCTGTCCATGGCGCGTTCGGTGACCGATTGATTTTCCCGGTAGATACCGGTCTGCGCAAACATCGCGTCCACCAGCGTGGTTTTTCCGTGGTCAACGTGTGCGATGATGGCAATATTTCGTATGTCTTTACGTTCTATCATTAAAATTTTACCTTTAAAATTATTTTTTCAAAATTTATCGAACCGTCATAATCTATCATAAATTACCGCATTTGTCATCTAAAATCTCTGTAAATTCTTAAAAACAGCCAACAAAAAAGCGGAGTGAACTGTCACCCCGCTTGATAAAACAAAATTTATATATCAAAAACTTTGCTGACGAGTGAAAGCGCATCCATCGATTGTTCCGGCGTAACACAGAAAGCGATTTTGGTCTCAGATGTGCTGATGGCTTTGACCGAGATGTTCTCCAGTGCCAGCGCAGAAAACAGTCTGGCCGCAACGCCCGCTTCTTTTTCCATACCTGAACCTTCCACGGTGATCTTGGTGACATCTTCAAAAATAGTCATATCAACGTTATCCAGCTCGTCAATGTACTCAGCCATCGAAGCTGCGGCACGCTGCAAGTCGTCTTTAGCGAGCGAAAAGCTCAAGTTAACCGCGCCGGAAGCCAGCATGGACTGGGTGACGATATCGATATTGACGCCTGATGTGGAAAGGGCTTCAAAAACACCGGCCAGCGTCAATGAATCGGCGGGGATATTTTGAACCGTAACCATGGATTGGTTCTGGTCAAAATACATATTGTTGATGATATGCGGGTTTTTGATGATGTCATCCATGGTATAAAGACCGGCAGGTTGACCCGACAAAAACTGAGCCGCCCGCACCGCACCCACGGCAAATATACTGCGTGAATTCGCCTGATGGGTCACCGTGATGACTTCATCATTACCGTAAAAAGCCACCTGATGCTCGCCTACCACCGTACCGCCGCGAATGGCATGGATGCCGATATCGTTATTGCCGCGTTTGCCGTCGCTGGGGCTGCGGCCATAGACGTAATTGAGCTCCCCATGCAGCGCTTCATTCAGCACATCGGCCAAAGCTAGTGCTGTGCCGCTGGGTGCATCCACTTTACGGTTGTGATGTTTTTCGATGATCTCAATATCAAAGCTGTGTCCTAAAAATTCCGCAAGCTGCCGGATTAAATCCATTTGAAGATTCACACCCAGCGACATATTGGCCGACTTAAACAGGGCAATCTTCTCGGAAGCAGCCTTAATGGCCTTGATGTCTTCTTCGGTATAGCCTGTGGTACACAGCACTGCGGGAGTATTCGTTTTTTCAGCATAATCTAGAATATCCGGCAAAGCATCGGGACGTGAAAAATCGATAATCACATCCGCATGCTCGGCGATGTCGCCAAAATGGCTGTAGACCGGAAAAAGATTGGTTTTTGTGTCAGGCATTTTATCAACGCCGCACATCACCGAGATGTCTGAACTTTCGGCCGCGATACCCGCCACCACCTGACCCATAAATCCGTTGGCACCGCTGATGATGAGCCTAATCATCGTATCTCCTGCTGGATATCGAATCCGAACCGGGCCATCTCTTTGGCGAGCAGCGCTTTGGTGGCGTCGGTCGCTTCGCCCATGGGCAGACGGGGAAGACCCACGTCGAACCCTAAAAGATTCAAGGCGGCTTTCACCGGGGTGGGATTGGTTTCACTGAATAATGCCCGAATCAGCGGCATCATGTTCAACTGCCCCGCGATGGCGGCATCAATTCTGCCGTCAAAAAAGTCATGTGTGATATCACGGGTTGCTTTGGGAGCAATGTTACCGATCGTGGTGATGACCCCCAGTCCGCCGAGTGACATGATGGGCATAATCTGGTCATCATTGCCGGAATAGATGTCGAGTTTACCATTCAGCTTGTAGGCGGCGTCAGCGATCTCACATATATCGCTGTTGGCGGCTTTTAAACCCACCACCTGATCGATCTCAGCAAGTTCAGCAAGAAAGTCGGGGGTGAGGTTACATCCGGTTCGCGACGGGACATTATAGACGATAATCGGTGTTTTAGCCGCGTCAGCAATCATTTCGTAATGCTTTAAAACGCCGGAGCGACTGCCCTTGTTGTAATAGGGGTTTACCACCAAAAGTGCATCTGCACCGAGATCGGCCGCCATCCGGCTGCTTTCCACCGCCGAAGCCGTACAGTTGCATCCCGTTCCGGCGATAACCGGAACCCGTCTGTTTACTTTTTTGATGACAAAACCAATGGCCGCTTCAGTTTCCTTTTCGGTCATGGTGGCTGCTTCGCCCGTGGTGCCGCAGACGACCAGCGCGTCCATGCCGCCGTCCAGTTGATAGTCGATCAACGCTTCAAACGCTTCAAAGTTGATGCCGCCCCCACTGAACGGTGTGACCAGCGCGGTTGCCGCGCCTTTAAAAACACTCATGATAAACTCCTTAACAAAACGTTGCTTTTTGGTTTAGATGACGCCGCGCTCAATCATTTTCTGTGCAATCTGAACTGCGTTGGTCGCCGCACCTTTGCGGATGTTATCGGCAACCACCCAAAGATTGACGCCGCTTTCCACACTGTCATCCCGCCGCACGCGGCCGACAAAGACTTCGTCTTTATTTTCGGCAAAGAGCGGGGTGGGGTAGACATTATTTTTTGGATCGTCCATCAGGACCAAACCTTCGCCATTTGCCAAATCGGCTTTCAGCGTATCCAAATCAAATGGTTTTTCAAATTCGATATTGATCGACTCGCTGTGACCATGGAAAACTGGCACGCGCACAGTGGTCGCCGTAATCTTTAAGCTGTAGTCACCTAAAATTTTACGGGTCTCGTTGACCATCTTAATTTCTTCTTTAGTATAACCGTTATCCAAAAATACATCAATGTGGGGCAGACAGTTGCCCGCAATCGGATGCTGAAACTTTTTGGGCGCTTCACCTTTCAGGCCGTTTTCAAGATCGGCATAACCGCCCATCCCTGCGCCGCTGACCGCTTGATAGGTGCTGTATACGATGCGCTTGATACCGTATTTGACCAAAGGCTTGAGTGCGACCACCGCCTGAATGGTGGAACAATTCGGGTTGGCGATGATGCCGTTATGACGGTCGATATCCTCAGGATTCACCTCGGGCACCACCAAAGGCACATTCTCGTCCATCCGCCACTGGCTGGAGTTGTCGATGACTACGGCGCCGTTTTCGGCAAAAATCGGCGCAAAATCACGGCTGGTGCCGCCGCCCGCGCTGAAGAGTGCGATATCGCAAGGGTATTTTTTGATGTTCTCAGGGGTCAGCTCAATGACCGTATGGGGCTTGCCCATAAAATCCACTTCTTTGCCAGCACTTCTGGCAGAAGCAAACAATAAATATTCCTTAGCCGGAAAATCGCGTTCCTCTAAAACCTGTAAAAACTTTCTTCCCACCATGCCGGTTGCGCCGACAATGGCCACTGTGTACTTGCTCATGAATGCCCTCCAAAAATCAAATATCTAAAATTTTAATAAAAAACAGCGCTAATATCAATATCATAGCACTGCAAGTCAACAAAATAAATTAGAAAATTCTTTTTTATTTTTGCTTACAACAGCAGCGCTCCGTTTAATGCATTAAACGACAGTGTTGCGGATATTCTCTAAACGCAACCCCAGAAAACACCGCATCGGCTTAGCGGATGATTCCTTCGGCATCTTTTCCTTTTGCTGCTGCCCCTATCAACGCCAAGCCGAAGGCTTTAGGGCAAGCTACTCTTAAAAGACGCACCTCAAACTGTATATAAACCTTAATTTTATTTATGCGATTATAACACCCATACATAAGTGTGTCAAATGTTTTTGCCGTTCACTTTTGAACGCCGTAACATTTTAAAGCTTAGAATAGGATAAGGTTAATCAGCCAACCGACAATGATGGAAGCGATATTGAGAATCAACGAAATAAGGAGCGCTTTATTAAATTTGGGAATGATCTTGCTGACCCGGTACATCGCGGCTTCAAAAAGCCAAACCCCTGCTTCGCCAGCGATATAGATATAAACGCCGTAGGGCACGATCGTGATGATTAAAGAAAAAAAGATGTGCAGCGCAAGATGCGAAACCAGATTGATGAATCCCGCGATAACGAGATCAAGCCCTTTGGATTTGTTTATGAGATATAAAAGACCGACTTCGACGACCAAAGTGACAAACAGTTGCTTAAGATAGAACCAGAGCGGGTCAAAAAACATTTTATCGGCTTCTTTACTTTTTTTTAGTCGTGCAACCGGTGCAATGGTGTATAATCGATTATAGCATAATATGGATGAGGTGGATATGAAAAGTAAACTAACGGTTTTAATCATTATAATTGTGTTGGTATTTTTATTGCCTGTCTTTGTAGAGGCAAATGACGGGGGATACTCGCGGATTATAATGAGTACGTCACCTATACAGTGACTACGGACTGTGAGGAAGTAGCAATAGGTGAGACAATGACCTACACCATAAAGATTAAAAACCATAGCCGATATTATTTTGAAGCGATATTTGTTAATGAGAGTATTGAGGATACGGTAATCGATTATGATAAGTATTCTTTTCGTGAAGATTTTCGGGATTTGGATCATGGCTTGGATCCTTATGAATCCCGTGTAATAGAGATTGAAATCACGGTCCCAGAGCATGTGGCTTGGTATCAAGTCGGGGATGATTATTGTTTTAATCTTAAACCACAATTGGATTACTGGGTTGATGAGTCAGGGGTAAATCCAGGGCTTTACGGCTGGGGATATACCAATATGATTGGTGTAGACCCAATCCCCATCAGAATCACAAACCTAAACGATGGTGAAGACATAATATCAGTCAATTTTCTTGAGACAAACAGTACGGTTAGCTTTTATGATCATGAGCATGAATCAGAAGAAGAGAGCCATACGTTCTTTGGGCAGCTGGACGGGAACATTGCTAATTATCTTGAAATCAAGAACTTAACCGATCAAGAATATGAATTTGTTTATCTGGATGCATATCGCAATGAGTTTTTAAGAAATGATTCGGTTTTCTTTTTGCAACCCAATGAACATATCGCAGTGGAGGTGGGAACCGGTTACTATATTGTGCCGGATGAGATTCTTGATACCTTGGATATTTCCTATCATATGGTGTTTAAGTCAGCAGAAGGTGAGTATTTTGCGTCGGGAGTGGATCGGACATGCACAACATCCGTCTTTTTGGTCCCTGAAATCAGCTTGTATATTGAAAAACAAGAAATCGACCAGTCTTTCGCACGATTGACAAACTACGGAACGACAGATATTGAAGATTTGGTTATATGCTATGCTTGTGATTCGCCCAATACCTTAGAGCAGTTGATGGCATCGGCAGTGATTGAAACACTAAGGAGCGGTGAGTCGATTGAGATAAAGGATATTCCTTTTGCCATGGAACTGGAAGGCCGCGAGGATCCGGTATCTAACCTGCGGATTGGCAAACTGGAAGACGGACTGTTCACGTACGCCAAGGTGCAGTATTTTGGGCGTGATAATGATGAGGAAAGCTTATATGAGCTTGCACAAAATCTATGGTGCATCGGGATGCCGTCCAATCAACTCTATGAGAGGATTTTCCCGTTGGAAGATATCCTGCGAGGAAGAGCAGAGCACGTAATTGCCACGCCTTCACCTGCGCCGACACAAACCCCGATACTGCCCACCTCCTCGGCCGAACCCACCAGCCTTATCACAGTGGTTGAGGATAAACGATATTATATTAGCCCATGGGTATACCATAGTATAGCGGCGGCAGCGGCTGTGTTGGTGGGCTTAATCCTGTACCGTCGAAGAAAAAGTGTGTAGCGGAGCTTATTTAAAAAAGCACCACTATTAAGAAGATTTCTAACATGCGACCTTAATTTGTATCAAACAAAAAAAGCAGAGTGCACATATGTACACCCTGCTTTGCATTATGAAACTAATCGGAAAACCCCGGTCAGTCTTTAATCAGTTCTTTGATGCTGGCAGCAATACCGGCCATATTCTGGATCTCGGAAGGAATAATCAGCTTGGTTGCCTGACCGTTGGCTACATTAGCCAGCGTTTCGAAGCTCTTCAGTGCCAAAACCTTTTCGGTCGGCATGGAGGCGTTCAGCATCTTAATACCTTCAGCGGTCGCGCTCTGCACTTTCAGAATTGCTTCTGCCTGACCTTCTGCTTCGCGAATAGCTGCTTCCTTTTTTGCTTCTGCTACAAGGATAGCCGACTGCTTTTCACCTTCTGCAACTAGAATCGCAGATTTCTTCTGACCTTCAGCGGTCAGGATGGATTCACGCCGTTGACGTTCGGCCTTCATCTGTTTTTCCATCGCGTCCTGAATCTCTGCCGGCGGCATGATGTTTTTCAGCTCAACGCGGTTGACCTTGATGCCCCAAGGATCGGTCGCTTCGTCCAGAATCGAACGCATCTTGGTGTTGATAAGGTCGCGGGAAGTCAATGTTTCGTCCAGCTCCAAATCGCCCACGATGTTACGCAAGGTGGTCGCCGTTAAGTTTTCAATCGCGCTCATCGGGCGTTCCACACCATAAACAAATAGTTTAGGGTCAGTAATCTGGAAAAAGACAACTGTATCAATCTTCATGGTAACGTTATCTTTAGTGATAACCGGTTGAGGCGGAAAGTCAACGACTTGCTCTTTAATTGACACACGCTTTGCTACCCGCTCAAGCAGTGGAACCTTAAAGTGAGGACCCACCTGCCAAGTTGTGCGATAAGCACCCAGCATTTCAATAACATATGCCTGCGCTTGGGGAACAATTTTGATGTTTGATATAACTACCAATAACGCAAGGATAGCAACAATTATACCGATAACAGCACCAATACCCATTACAATACCTCCTGTTTTTCTTGTTTTTTAACAATTAGTTTTACACCTTGAATTTCGGCAACCTCAACACGGTCGCCTTTTTTGAAGGTGGTTTCATCATCTATGCTTCTTGCTGTCCAGATCAAGCTCTTAATTTTAACGCTGCCTTCTGATTTTATATTGTCAATTGGTTCGTTAACAATACATGTTTCACCGATCAGCGTATCCGCATTGGTTTTGTTTTTGCCAAGCTGTAATTTATCCATTAAGATGGGGCGAGTGAAAACAAGCAAAACAGCGGATGTCAAGATAAATATGACAATCTGCAACCAGAGAGGGCCACCAACCAGAGCTATGAGTAAGGATAAAAGCCCGCCGCCTATAAACCAGATAGAAGAAAGCTGCATGGTGGCTGCTTCCATCAAGCCAGCCAAAACGATAACGCCGAGCCAAACCCAAATCATGTAGTCCATAAAATAACCTCCAATCTTATTATATTCATCTTATCACCTAACTATCTCCATTACAACGTGTTTCTATTAACAGCCTGTAAAAGATGTCATTTATAGGTTAATGATATTATACCCTTTTTGATATATTTTTCACAGTGCATGGATGCGCTTTTCGGCATTAAAAAAACCTCATTTTTGAGGTCTTTCTATCGTATATTCTCTTAAGATGATTACCGATCGATCTCCAGCTTCAAAGCATGTTTTTCAATCTCGATTTCAATTTCAGTTAACAGCTTTTGGACCTTTTTTATCTGGGGAATGATATCGCGCAGCCGAACGATTTCGTCTTGGTCCACAATCCCGTCGGCCAGCACGTCAAAAAGCTCATTTTTAAATTTTTCGAGCACTTTATTAGCATTGATCAAGCCGTAGCCGGATTCAAATAAGCTTTTCGGTGTGCTGAATGAATAATCGTCTTTCCCGATTTCACAGCATTCGGCGCAGTATGTGCGGCGCAGAGCCGGGTTTTCGTAGAGTTGGCTCATCGCAAAGACTATCTCACTGCCGGGAACACTTTCGTTGGTTTCATATCGCGCTAAACTGGCCAGACTGACATGCAGTTTATCTGCGGCTTCATCTCGGTTCAGCGGCTGACGCGCCGTTTCATTATACTGTTCTCTTGCCTGTCTGAAGATGTTTTCTTTTTTCATGGCGAAATCCTTACTTATAAACTTTGCTGTATTATACCATTTTGGATTACAGCGCGCAAATTCGCGTAGTGTGATAAAATATGCTTTACGTGTTGAGCCTAAAACGTGTAAAATGGCGTAAATAACAGCGTATGGAATTCATCGTTTAAGGTGACGGAAAGGGAGGGGAGACAATGGGCAAAAAACTGCAGTTGATTGGATGGGGGATGTTCGTTGTATGCGCTATTCTGTTTATCATATCAGGCATCAAGAATCAGGATATCATCATTACGATGGCATCCGTCATTTTTCTTTTGGCATGTGTTGTTTTTATCATCGACTTGAAAAAGAACTAAATATAGATTTGACTAATTAAGAGTAGACGTGAGCCGTTCGTTTAGCTGTCAATCTCCAGAATCAGTGAGTTGATATCCACGATACGCGCAAAATTATATTGCCAGATATAGTTTTCATAAAAGGAAACCAAATCTCGGCCGCGGGCAAAATCGTTGTCGAATGTTGTGGTGCTGGAACGGGGGATGGTGATGGAATAGCCCAGTTCAAATGCGACCTTGCATGTGGTGTCCACACAGTATTCGGTCTGCATACCGCAGAGGATGAGGTTTTTGGCACCCATGTTGTCAAGATGTTCTTTAAGACGAGTCTGCCGAAATGCGCTGTTGAAACGCTTTTCAAAGACCTTGTCGCTTGATTCGGGGGCGATTTCTTGATATATTGTCCAGCCGGCGCTTCCGGGCGTCAACATGCTTTGCTCATCCTGGCTGTCATCGTGCTGAATATAGATGACGGGTATATTGGCCGCACGGCAAGCGCTGATTAGGGATTTTATGTTTTTAACTACACCATCGCGGTAGTATGGTTCGGCTTCCACCAGTGCAGTTTGCATGTCGATGACGATTAGCGCATCATGTTTCATCGCGTTTTTCACCTTGGATTGTTTTTTATTCATTATATTATCGCTTTAGGCCATTTTCAATAATAAATCCAGTTCCGAGCGGGGAATAGACACGTAATCGGGAAAGGATAAATAAAAAAAGCGCTCAACTATGTTTGAACGCTTCATTTTTGATGTTATTGTTTAAACGCTTTTCAGGAAGGATAAACGCTGACTTGCTTTTTACTTCTTCCTTTGTGTTCAAACTTCACATTACCCGAGATCAATGCAAAAAGCGTGTCGTCCTTGCCTTTGCCTACGTTTTCACCCGGATGAATCTTTGTGCCTCTCTGGCGAACAAGGATGTTGCCGGCCAGAACGAACTGACCGTCTGAACGCTTAACACCAAGACGTTTGGATTCACTGTCACGACCGTTTCGTGTGGATCCCATACCTTTCTTATGTGCCATCTGAATTTCACCTCGCTTCTACTACAGTGGTTAACTTTCTTTTTTTTCAGCAGTTGTCGTTTTCTTAGCTGTGGTTGTCTTTGTTGCGGTAGACTTTGCTGTTGTTTTTGCAGTTGTCGATTTTGCTGCTGCGGTTGTCTTCTTGGCTGCATCCGCAGTCTTTGCAGCAGTTGTCGCTTTAGCCGTTGTAGACTTTGTAGTCGTCGTTGCTTTTGCGGTCGTAGACTTCGCGGCTGTGCTGGTTTTTGCCGCAGTCGCAGTCTTAGCAGCAGTTGTTGCTTTTGCAGCCGTGCTGGTTTTCGCCGCAGCTGGCTTTGCCGCAGTCGCGGTTTTGGTTTCTGCCGGAGCAGACGCCGCTTTGGGTGCTTCTTTGGCAGGTTCTGCCGGAGCAGCCGCTTTGGTTTTTACCACACCGCCGATACTGATAATCTCAAGTTCGGTGTAGGGTTGTCTATGACCCTGTTTTTTACGGTAGCCGATTTTGGGTTTGTATTTAAACACAACCACTTTTTTGCCTTTACCGTCGCCCAAACTCTTGGCGGTAACCGATGTACCGGAAACGTGCGGTGTTCCCACTTTGGTCGCTTTGCCGTCAATGACCGCCAGCGCCGGAAACTCCACTGTTTCGCCCGCTTTAACCGCCAGCTTTTCAACATGAATCTTATCGCCGACAGCAACGGTATACTGCTTGGAACCGGTTTCAATAATCGCTTTCAAATGTACTTTACCTCCTCTAGCCCAGTCTCGCCGATAAGGGTAGCTCTTTGTTTTTTCGCTTTTGAAGAAACAAAAAAAGCGTTTAAAAAACCCTTCTTCGAGCGGCTCACCGAACTATTTTAGCATAAGGGGTGGGTGATGTCAACAAAACACTTTGGCATCATCCAGGATTTTGTCCAGTTCCCGATGGGAGGTCACGGTGCGGATATTGACATCTTCAATATGCAGATAATTCTTGGCCTTGATGTAGAATTTCTTATCGGTAAATTGTGGGAGATAGATGTCTCCGTCATCAATACGCTCGGAGAGATATCCGAACACGTCGGAATTGATCTCAATCAGATAATCATGCGCCGGATTATCGAGCACAAAACCTTCCAATTGCCGCTTAATTTTTAGCGCCATACTTTCGGTGCTGAGTACTTTGCCCGAGCCGCTGCAGTAGGGGCAGGGCATCTTGACCAGACTTGAGAGTTTGCGGCGGACTTTTTTGCGGGTCATTTCGACCAAACCAAGGTCGGTGATGCCCAAAACATTGGTTTTGGTACGATCGAACGCCAGTGCTTTTTCAAGCTCCTCGACGATTTTTTCCTTGTTGGCGAGGATATCCATATCGATAAAATCGATGATGATGATGCCGCTGATGTCCCGGAGACGAAGTTGATGAGAGATCTCATAGGCCGCCTCAATATTGGTTTTCAAGATGGTTTCCTGAAAGTCATTGTTGCCCACGAATTTGCCGGTGTTGACGTCAATGACGGTCAGCGCTTCGGTCTCGTCGATGATGAGATAGCCGCCCGATTTCAGCCATACTTTGTTTTGGAGTGCTTTTTCAATCTTGTGGTTCAGTTCATAGTGATCGAATATGTTGATTTCGCCCGTGTAGAGCGAAATTTTGGAGAGCATGGACGGTGCAACAATTTTGGCCACCTGCAGTACTTTTTCATAGTTTTCACGGTCGTTAATGATAAACTGATCCACACTGGAGATAAACATATCCCGGACGGTTCTGAAAATCAACGACTCTTCGGCGTGTATCAGCCGAGGCGCGGCGATGATTTCAGCACGGTTTTGGATGCGCGCATACAAACGCTCTAAAAACCGGATTTCTTCTTCAAAATCTGCACGGGTTTTGCCTTCGGCTACGGTGCGCACGATCAGGCCCATATCCTTCGGTTTGATCTCTTCAAGTATATCCTTTAACCGTTCACGCTCAATTTCGTCACTGATCTTACGGGAAACACCCACATGGTTGACGGTGGGCATCAAAACCAAGCTTCTGGCGGGCAGGGTGATATGCGTGGTGACTCTGGCGCCTTTGGCGCCGCCCGGCTGTTTTAAAACCTGAACGACGATTTCCTGACCGACCTTTAAGATGTCCTTGATTTTTGGCACATCCACTTTGCCGTTGCCTTCATCAGTGCCGAAGCTGAGGTCCGCTTTGTCCACCAAAATATCGCCGGCATACAAAAAAGCGTTTTTATCAAGCCCGATGTCGATAAAAGCAGCTTGCATACCGGGAAGAATGTTCTCTACCCGTCCTTTATAGATGTTGCCAACCAACCGTTCTTTTCCTTTTCGTTCGACTTGGATTTCGACCAGTTGATTGTCCTCAAGTAAAGCCACGCGGGCTTCAAACGCATTGATGTCCGCAACAATACAACGATTCATATTTAAACTCCTATAAAAATAAAAATCTATTTAAACGGCATCGCCGTCTTATAAACGCAAATTTTAACTCTCGGCCAGACAAGAAAGCGGTTGAACGCCCTCAGAAGTTACCATCAACAAATTTTTTCTGACTATAGTATACTCTGTATCCACATTTGCGACAACCCAAATTTTCTCAATTAAAAGTCGGGGGTCCAGGGTTCCCGCTTCCTGTGCTGAGAGCAGCATATCGATATGTCCGGATTCATGATCTAATCTCACATGGTCGATCAAAGGCCGCGCGTCAAATTCTTTCGGTCCGTTTTTGGTTTGCTTGACCAGCGGAAGGGTTTCAAGCGAAAGAATATGCTCGATCGCGTTTTCAATTGCGCCTGTCTCAGCGATGTCTTCAATTTTCACCTCATATTCTGCTTTGGCGACGCTGGCCATCAGTTTTTTGGTATCTTCTTTTTTCTTTTTGACCCAATTGACATCGAGCCCGTCGGGAAAGCATTCTATTATCGCTTTTTCCGCGGCCGAGATATTCGCATCATCAGATAGTTCCACTTCCAGATATTCGGACTCACTGGCCATGCCGACTTTCAGCGCGAACGCAAAACTCATACGGATGTGCGGATTGAACCCTTCGCTGTACATCACAGGAACGCCCGAACGCCGGAGAGCGCGATCCACTGTGCGCTGTAAATCGAGGTGGGAGATATATTTTGCCGGGCCGGTTTTTTTAAAACAAACAATTGCTTTCATAGGCTTTTGCATACCCCCTCATAGCCGCACGCCAAACAGTTGCCCCGGCAGTCGGGGGTCAGCGCACCTTTTTCCGCTTTGGACAGTTCTTTTGCGAGATAGCTTTTCTTTACATGCACATCAATATGATCCCAATATAGAGGATCATCAGGTTTAAGCGCGCGATTAGCAAAGGATTCCGAAGAAAGTCCATTTGTCGCGAAAGCGTTTTTGTACCGATCAAAGTCAAACAATTCATGCCATGCGTCAAAACGCGCACCTTTTTCAATGACATCTAAAATCACGCGTGAAAGGCTGCGATCGCCGCGCGCAAAGGCGGCTTCCAGATGGCTTAATTCCGCATCATGGTAGTTAAATCGGACGTTCTTCATTTTGAGTTTTTCTTTGAGGTAAGCCTGTTTATCCTTCAGCGTCTCAATACTGTCCTGTGCCACCCACTGAAAGGGGGTAAAGGGCTTGGGCACAAAATTGGAAGCCGAGACGGTGAGCATCAGGCTCTTTTTGTTGTTTTTGCCGGCCACACCGTAGATGGATTTAACACCCTTGACCAGTTCCACGATGCCGTCTAAGTCCTCATAAGTTTCAAACGGAAGCCCGATCATAAAGTAGAGCTTAACTGAGGTATAGCCCTGATTGAACACCTGTTCCATGGTGGAAAACAGGTCTTCTTCGGTGACATTTTTGTTGATAATGTCCCGCAGACGCTGAGTGCCCGCTTCGGGCGCAAAGGTCAGACCGGATTTTCGGATGGAATCCAAACGCTTGGCGTAGTCTTTAAATACGGTATCTAACCGCAGAGATGGCAGGGAGATGCTGACGCGCTTTTCCGCCAACTCATCCAAAAGCCCGCCGATCAGCGGGGTGATTTCTGAATAATCTGAAGTGGAAAGCGAACAAAGTGATATTTCATCATATCCGGTTGCGCCTTCAATATCCACCGCCTGCTGGGTCAGCGTTTCTGCTTTTTTCTCACGAATCGGCCGATAGGTGAAGCCCGCCTGACAGAATCGGCATCCGCGTGTGCATCCGCGGAAAATTTCCAGCGTGATGCGGTCGTGCACAATGCCGAGGTAAGGCACGATGGGCTTTAACGGGAAATAGGAAGTATCCAAATCCTGAATAATAGCCTTACTGATAACTGGCTTGGCGTTTGGACTCATGGGCACTAGGCTGCTGCCGCTTTCGGAAGTTTCCTGAGTATAAAAAGAGGGCACATAGACGCTTTCAATGGCACAGGCTTTTTCTAAAAAGACCTGTTTGGTCCATCCGGATTCTTTCTTTTCTTTTAATAGATCAAGAAAGGCATTTAGGGTTTCTTCGCTTTCGCCGATAAAGACGGCATCCATAAAATCTGCGATCGGTTCGGGGTTGAAAATGGCCGAACCACCGGCAATCACCAGTGGGCTATCTTCGCCCCGGTCAGCGGCAAAAGGCGGGATATTCGCCAGCTTCAAAGCGCGGACAATATTGGAATAGCACATCTCATAGGAGATATTAAAACCAATGACATCAAATTCATCCAAAGAACTATGGGTTTCCAAGCTGAACAGGGGAATACCGCGCGCCTGCATCGCGTCTTCCATATCCGGCCAGGGTGAAAACACACGCTCGACATAAGTGTCTGCGCGTTCGTTTAAAAGATGATAAAGGATGGAAAGCCCAAGAAAGCTCATACCTACTTCGTAGACATCCGGAAAACAAAAAGCAAATCGGATATCGACACCCAATGGGTCTTTTACCACCATATTCAGCTCGCCACCCGTGTAACGGGCCGGTTTTTCAACCTCGGGCAGGAATTTTTCAATTTCTTTAAGTACTTTCAAAAAGCATACCTCGTTTTAGATATATATTAATAGGTTGATAATCTGTTCTCGTGTGATAATCTACCATGTTTAAGGAAGATGGTCAAACATTTAAAATCATCTGGTTTTGTTCAATACGAGAAAAACGGCCTTACACATTTTTGTGCAAAGCCGCCAAAACTGCTTTAATCGTTATAACTGCACTTTCTTAGGTTCTTTAATGTCGCCTTCGTCCACCAGCGTGACTTTTTTAATCCGCTGATCGGTGACAGGACGATCGCCCACGCCAGTGCGGACCGAAGCGATTTCATCCACGACATCCATACCGCTGGTTACTTGACCGAAAGCGGCATAAGCACCGTCCAGATGCGGGGCATCCGCATGCATGATAAAGAACTGAGAACCCGCAGAGTCCATCTGGCAGGCACGCGCCATGGAAAGCACACCGCGCAGGTGCTTGATATCATTATCAAATCCGTTTTCCGAAAATTCACCCTTGATGCCGTATCCCGGACCGCCCGTGCCCATGCCGTAAGGGCATCCGCCTTGAATCATAAATCCGCTGATGACGCGGTGGAAAATAAGCCCGTCATAATAGCCCTTATCCGCCAGCGAAAGAAAGTTATCGCAGGTATTGGGCGCTTTGTCCCTATATAATTCAATTTCTATTTTTTTTCCGTTTTCCATCTCAATGATGACCATAGCTTAAACCTCTTTTGTTTTTTAGGATTATATCACAATGCGGTGCTTTGTAAAGGAACATTCTGTGAATTTTACCGGTGAATTTTGAAAAACGCATCGTTTATTTTTTATACAAATGGTGTATAATATGATTAAATATATTAAGGGGTTAAAAAACTATGCCGAGTGACTTATGTATCAGTGTGGATTCAACTACACCGATTTCGGAAGAGCAGAAAGTAAAGTACAATTTTATTTCGACCAGTCTGGTTTATATTATGGATGGTGAAGAACATGTCGATCAGTTCGCTGATGAATTGGAAAAATCGAATTTCTTCGAAAAACTGCGTAATGGCGCGGAAGCAACCAGCAAGAGTGCCTCTCCAAAGCATTTTATGAATATGTGGAAACCTGCGCTGGAACAGGGGAAATCCATTTTACATCTTTCCATCTCTTCACATGTCAGCACCGCATATGAAAGCGCCACCATCGCGGCAGAAGCGCTGAATGCGGTCTATCCTGATAAAATACATGTATTCGACACACTGATCGGCGGCGCCTGCGTGACAGAGATGGCGATTGACGCAGCCGAATTAGCAAAACAGGGCGCGACGATTCATGAGATTACGACCTGGTTAAATCAGGAGAAAAAAAAATATAACATGATGATGTGCGTTGATGATATTTCGCACGCGAAACGTGATGGCATTATTAATACATTTCAAGCGGCCATCGGGAGCGCCATTGGGATTAAACCCGTTTTGTATGCCACCGAACAGGGTGAAATCGAAATGCTGAGCATTGTTCGCGGTCTGAAAAATGCATACGCCTTGATAACTGAAATTATTGATGCTGTAAAAACTGATGAAACCACTTGGGTGTCAGTTTCGCACGCAGGGGACGAGTATAATGCGCTGATGATGGTGGAGTCAGCAAGGGAAAAGCTGAAACAGGTGAAGGATACCGAGGTCAGTGTGCTTTCGCCGGTGCTTGGCATCAATGGCGGTCCGGGTTTGGTGGCTATATATTTTAAAGGCAAGGAACGCAAGGCGATTTTCGAGTATATTCAGAACAAAAAGAAAAAATAGAGGATTTAAAAAAAACTATTGCGCAGCTTTTTGATTTATGATAATATTCATTCAAATTAAGATTTAACATTGAGACAAAGGGGTCTGACGAAATTTTAGGTATTTCTTGACCCTTTTTATTATTTAGACGATGAAGTCTTACAACACCCGCATTTTTTAATGCGCGCTTTGTAAGGCTTTTTCTATTTAGGTTAAATAAAGATATTTTAGGAGAGAGAAAAATGGAAAATGTAGTAATGCCAGACTTTGCCATTAATAACGTATGGGTTATTATTTCGGCAGCATTGGTGTTCATTATGCATGCGGGTTTTGCTTGTGTAGAAGCGGGATTCACGCAATCCAAAAACACAGCGAACATCATCATGAAGAATTTTATGACTATCGCAATCGGCTCTATCTGCTATTACCTCATCGGGTTTGCGCTGATGTATGGACCGAGCATTGCGGGCCTGATTGGATGGATGACTCCGGCAACCATTCCGGCTAATGCACCGGATGCCGTACTGGATTCACACGTCAACTGGTTTTTTAACGCAGTCTTTGCGGCGACCTGCGCCACCATCGTTTCGGGCGCAGTGGCTGAAAGAACTAAATTCGGCGTTTATCTGTTTTTCTGCCTGGTCATGTGTTCGGTGATCTATCCGGTTACCGGCCATTGGATATGGGGAGGCGGCTGGCTTTCGGCTCTTGGCTTCCATGACTTTGCGGGTTCCACTGCGGTGCACGCCATTGGCGGTTTCTCGGCATTGATCGGCGCTAAGCTAGTCGGTGCACGCGCGGGTAAATATCCGCACAGGGGCACGGTTAAGACGATTCCGCCGCACAGCATTCCGCTGGGCGCGCTCGGCGTTTTGCTGCTCTGGTTCGGATGGTTTGGTTTCAACTGCGGTTCAACCTACTCCGGCACAGATCCGAGACTTGGCTTGATTGCAACTAATACGATCTTGGCGGGTGCGACCGGAGCGGTCGGCGCCATGGGATACAGCGCGCTTAAATATGGCAAAGCGGATGTGGGCTTGACGCTAAACGGCTGTTTGGCCGGTCTGGTCGGTATTACAGCCGGATGCGACGCGGTTACTCCCTTGGGTGCGTTGGCCATCGGCATTATCGCCGGTGTCGTGATGTTGCTGGCGGTAGAGTTTTTCGACCTGCGTGCCAAAATCGACGATCCGGTGGGTGCAATCAGCGTTCACGGCATCTGCGGTGCGCTGGGCACCATGTGTGTCGGCATTTTCGCGGTAGACGGCGGTTTGCTTTATGGCGGCGGTTTTAAAATGCTCGGAGTGCAGACGTTGGGCGTTTTGACTTGTATTGCGTTTGCGATGACTATCAGCCTAGTTTACTTTGGTATCATTAAAAAGACTGCGGGCCTTCGGGTTGAACGAAAAGAAGAGATCAAAGGCCTGGATGCGGCTGAGCACGGTATTTCCGCCTACAGCAACATGGGGATTTTTGACCAACTGTAAATTAAATCATGTAGCCTGATTCCCGCCGCTTTGGCGGGGAGAAATATTAATCAATAATAATTAAAGGAGAAGTAAAATGACGAAGAAGTTTACACCCAAAGACGTACTCAAAATGGTTGAAGAAAACGACGTTAAATTTATCAGATTACAATTTACCGACGTTTTCGGCGTGCTGAAGAATGTGGCGGTCACATCCAGACAGCTTCCGGGAATCCTGGAAAACGGCGCTATGTTTGATGGTTCCTCCATCGACGGTTTCGCAAGAATCGAAGAATCCGATATGATCTTGATGCCGGATACCGATACTTTCGAGATTTTCCCCTGGAGACCTCAGCAAGGCAAAGTGGCACGATTGATCTGTGATGTTTTGACCACAGACGGTGAAGCCTATGCCGGATGCCCGCGCGGCGTTTTGAAGAAAGCTTTGGCGGAAGCGGAGAAAATGGGCTATTCGATGAATGTCGGCCCGGAATGTGAATTCTTCCTGTTCCAGCAGGACGAAGATGGCAACCCTACTTTGGAAACACACGATCAGGGCGGATACTTTGATATGGCTCCGGTTGACAAAGGTGAAGATGCCAGAAGAGAAATCTGCCTGACCTTAGAAGACATGGGCTTCGAAATTGAAGCATCCCACCATGAAGTTGCTGAAGGACAGCATGAAATCGATTTTAAATACGCGGACGCTTTAAAAGTGGCCGATTCAATTATGACTTTCAAGATGGTTGTTAAAACCATTGCGCAAAGACATGGCCTGTATGCTACCTTTATGCCAAAACCGATTTTCGGTATCAACGGTTCCGGTATGCATTCCAACCAGTCGCTTTGCACGAAAGACGGCAATGCGTTCTTTGATCCTAAAGGCGAATTGCAGCTTTCCGACGTGGCTTATAACTATATCGCAGGTCTTTTGAAACATGTTCAATCCATCGCTGCGGTAACCAATCCGACGGTTAACTCATACAAACGTTTGGTTCCGGGTTATGAAGCACCTTCCTACCTGGCATGGTCCGGCAAAAACAGATCCGCGATCATCAGAATTCCGGCTGCCAGAGGTGCTGGAACACGTGTTGAACTAAGATGTCCCGACCCGACCGCTAACCCGTATCTGGCTATCGCTCTGATGCTGTCTGCTGGTCTGGACGGCGTAAAGAACGGTTTAAAAGCGCCAGCTCCGGTCAACAAGAATATCTTCAAGATGAGCGATGCTGAAATGGCTGACCTTGGCGTACAGAGCCTGCCCGGCAATCTGTATGATGCGCTTCAGACTTTCAAAGCCAGCTCTCTGGTTAAAGAAGTTCTCGGCGATCATATTTTCGAAGCTTACTACAACTATAAGATGGAAGAGTGGGACGACTTTAGAACCGCTGTTCATCCTTGGGAACTTGACAAATATTTAACCACTTATTAATCGCTCCTTGGCATTGCGAGCCGGGCCAGGCCTGGCAAAATTCGCATGCTAATGATAAACTTCTTTGTTCGGCCGGCTTTTAAGAGCGACTAACCTCGCTCTTAAGCCAAAGGCCGTAAATCAAAGAAGCAAAAACGAAAAATACCGGCGGATTTGCGTTTTTCTTACGTGAAGCACCGGTTTTTTTATCAGCACATGCATGACAAATAATGGCATAATAATTGACTTTTCGTAAACAGGTAGTTTAAACTGTATACAACAGTTTTGCTTTTTGCTATACTGTTTTTTATGTAAAAAAACCCTTAAGGTGAACTTGATTTTGAAACGACTTTTAGGAATTCTTTTAATATCTGCTGCCATACTCATCCTGCCTTTTTTTGCGCTGGCGGAGAACGAAGGCGCTGCCGATACATCGACTGAAGATACCGCAGATCTACTGGATCAAACGCCGACATTTAATGAAGGCAAAGTTGATGCGGCGGCTGTGATGCTGCTGGACGCAAGAAGCGGACTGGTGATGTATTCTAAAAACGCAGATCAAACTATATATCCCGCTTCCACCACCAAAATGATGACCTGTATGATTGTTTTGGAGCAGTCTGAGACCAGCGATATGGTTACCTGCGGACAGGAAGTGGTTTTCTCCAGCGAGTATTCGACAATGGGGCTGGTGCCCGGTGAAATCATATCCGTACGAGATTTAATCTATGGTATGATGCTGGTTTCAGGCAACGACGCCGCCGCGGCACTGGCGGTCTATATCGGCGGTTCAATCGAAGGATTTGCCGATATGATGAATGAAAAAGCGAAAGAGCTCGGCATGACCAATACCCATTTTACCAATCCGCACGGTGCGCATGACGATAACCATTTTACCACCGCAGAGGATATGGCTAAACTGGCCATGTATGCCTACCAAAACCCTGACTTTATGAGTATCGTCGCAACCACGATCCATCAACCGGCAGACACCAATATGGCGACAGAAAAACCGCTTTTGGATAATTCCAACCGCTTGATTAGAAACGATGTCAATTCTTATGCCAAATGGTATAACGAATATGCTACAGGCATGAAAACCGGTTACACATCTCAGGCGGGATACTGTCTGGTTGCGTCTGCCTCAAAGAATAATCAAGATTTGATTGCGCTCATTTTTAACCACGAGAGCACGAATGATCGATTTACGCTGGCCAACGAGCTTTTCTCCTTTGGCTATGAGAATTACGCGCAGGTTGATCTTTTGGATATCCTTGGTACATCGGTGGTGCGCGAAGCGATCACCAATGCAACCGCGGACGATCCAAACGGCGGATTTATGGAGTTCATACCCGATATACAGGCGAATACATATTTCACCGATACCAATAATTTTGTCACATCATTAAAAAACAACTCGGATGCGATTCAGGCGATGGTGGACTTGGATGCCGACTTGCGTGCGCCGATTCATAAAGGGGAAATTTACGGTAAAGTGATCTATCAGTACGGCGATCGGATTTTACTGCGATGTAATCTGGTGGCGGCGTACGATATGCTGGATTACGCGACCGATTATTTGACTTTTCAAGAAGAAAACCCGAATGTATCCATTGCACCACCAAAGGATTTAAACTCGGGAACGGCGCCGGCGTGGTGGTGGATGATCTTTCCGGCCATGCTGATACTGCTGATTACCTACCGCTTGCTGACTTATAACCGCACCAAATATAAGCGGTCCAAAAACAGACATAATTACGGGGACTATCAAGCATAAACAAGAACCGTCATCCGGCGGTTTTTTTGTGAAAAAAGTAAGAATTAATTTTGATTTATTTGAGGAATAGTTAGAAATACTATATAATATCTTTTAGTTATGGGATATATCGTTAAATCGGTCGATGAAAACAGTATCGCCGCCGAAGTGGGCATTCTTCCCGGCGATGAGATCATTGATTTTAACAATCAACCTTTCGTTGATATCATAGACTTTTATTTTTTTGTGTCAAAACATGCGTTTTCCATTGGCTATATCAACGGGGAAGGCGAAACCGTTAAGGCTAAAATTCAGAAACTGCCTGAGGAGACGCTGGGGCTGACCTTTGAAACGGATATGCTGGGCGGTTCCAGACACTGTGGGAATCGCTGCGTCTTTTGCTTTGTCGATCAGCTGCCCGAAGGAATGCGAAAGAGCCTGTATCATAAAGACGAAGACTGGCGCTATTCTTTGATTTTCGGAAACTATGTCACGTTGTCATATTTGTCTAAAAAGGATTTAAAGCGTATCAGGCGCAGAAGAATATCCAACCTGTATGTGTCGGTACATACGGTAGATGAGACTTTACGAAAAAAAATGCTGGGGCGGGAAAATGTTCGCCCGATCAAACCGCTTCTGAAAAAACTGGCTCGGGCGGGTGTGTCGATGCACACGCAGATTGTGCTGGTGCCGGACATGAACGACGGAACGTATCTTGAGGAGAGCTTTCGGTTCTTAAAATCGCTGTACCCGAAGGTGCAGTCGGTTTCTGTGATCCCTGTGGGTTTGACCGCACATCGGGAAGGGCTTAGTGTTTTACGTGAAGCCACCAAAGATAACGCGATTGGTATCGTTGAAAATATCGCAAGATGGCAGGCGGAATGCCGTAAAGCGTTTGGAATCGGATTTATCTACGCATCGGACGAAATGTTTATCAAAGCCGAAAAACCGATGCCCAAAGCCGAGTATTACGACGGATATCCGCAGATTGAAAACGGTGTTGGGTTGGTCACGCAGTTTGATGATACGTTTTGGGCCGCTTTGGAACAGATAAAAAAAGCCGTCCCAAGGTATCGGCATTGCACGGTTATCACCGCAGGTGCGTTTTATCCGTTTATGATGCGTTACGCGAAAGCCTTGGAAAAAAAGCTTGGTATGCGGGTTGACGTTATCTGTGCAAAAAATCAATTCTTTGGCGGGCAGGTGAATGTGGCAGGGCTTTTGACCGGCAGCGATCTGATTGCCGCCGCTAAGGGACAGGATTTGGGCGAAGCGGTGTTTGTTTCGGAAAACACATTAAGAGACGGAGAAGATGTATTGCTGGACGATATGCGCCCCGAAGAGTTAGCGTCCAGATTGAATTGCCGGGTGGAATTTACACCTTCGGATGGAGAAAGCTTTTTAAAGATGTTTATTGATGAAGAATTTGGAGATCAATGATGAGTAAACCTTTGGTGGCCATAGTAGGCCGCCCAAACGTTGGGAAATCGACTTTTTTTAACCGTATTGTCGGGAAACGTATTTCCATTGTGGAGGATACGCCGGGTGTAACGCGGGACCGCATTTATGCGGATGCGGAGTGGTTATCGCATAGCTTTACGGTGGTGGACACCGGCGGTATCGATGTGGCCAGCGAAGATACCATCTTAAGCCAGATGCGCTTGCAGGCCGAAGTGGCGATTGAGTCGGCGGACGTGATTTTGTTTTTTGTTGATATTCGGGACGGTGTTTTGCCTGCGGATATGGATGTGGCTCATATGATGCGGAGCGCCAAAAAACCGGTGCTCGTGGTGGCCAACAAATCGGACAATGTGGAGATGGACCGCGAAGCGTATGCTTTTTACGAGCTGGGCTTCGAGGAAGTTTTTGCGGTATCTTCCATTCAAGGCCTTGGTATCGGTGATCTTTTGGATACCGTGATAAAACATTTTGACGCACAGGAAGCGGATGAAGCGGAGGATACGCGGTTTAAAATCGCGGTAGCAGGGAAACCGAATGCGGGTAAATCCTCGCTGGTCAACAAGATTCTTGGTATGGAGCGCAGCATCGTCAGCGATATTCCGGGCACTACGCGGGATGCGATTGATTCTGAATTTGAGCTCGCCGGCGAAAAAGCCGTGATTATTGACACGGCGGGTATCCGAAGAAAATCCAAGATACCTGATAAAACTGTGGAGCGGTACAGTGTGATTCGCGCGTTTTCCGCGGTGCGTCGCGCAGATGTGACGCTGATACTCATTGACGCCGAAGAGGGCTTAACCGATCAGGATATCAAGATTGCAGGTTTTGTGCACGATGAAGGCAAACCCAGCGTGATTGCGGTGAACAAGTGGGATTTGGTGGATAAAAATACCCATACCTTAAATCAATACACGAACGACTTAAAAAAACAACTGCAGTTTATGCCGTATGTTCATTATGAGTATATTTCGGCACTGACAGGACAGCGCGTACACAAACTTTTGGAAGCGGCCAAGCAGGCCTACGACAACGCCGGAAGGCGTATCACTACCGGCCTTTTGAACGATTGTATCACTGAGGCGGTCACCGTGACCGAGCCGCCGAGCAAGGGCGGCCGTAGATTGAAGATTTTTTATGCCACTCAGGTCAGCGTATATCCGCCTGCTTTTGTGCTGTTTGTCAACGATCCAACGCTGATGCACTTTTCATATGAGCGGTATTTAGAGAATTTTTTGCGTAAGACATTCGATTTTTCGGGCACACCGATTCATATCATGCTGCGCAGCAGAAACCAGGATAAATAGGGGAGAGAATATGAGTTATTTATACTATGCCATCGTCGCGGTCGCGGCATACCTGATCGGCGGGATATCGATCGCGAATGCGCTCAGCAAAAAACTGATCGGGAAAAAGATTAATGAAGTGGGCAGCGGCAACACCGGCGCTTCCAATATGATACGTAACTGCGGCTGGGCCGCGGGGATCGGTACGCTGGCGTTTGACGCGGCGAAAGCGTTTTTAACGCTGCTTTTGGTCAATCTGATTTTCAAGGAGATCGCGCTGTATGCCGTATATGTGGCGGCAGTGTTCGTCATAGTCGGGCATATCTGGCCAATCTGGGTGGGCTTTAAGGGCGGCAAGGGCATTGCTTGTACCTTGGGGGCTATGCTGTACCTGATGCCTTGGGAAACACTGGTAGTGCTGGCGATCTGCGGCATTGTGACCGTGCTGGTTAAAACCATGTCCATTACGTCATTTACCGGCATCGGTCTGATGGTGGTAGCGGCATTGGTGTTTCATATCCACGATATCCCTTTTCTTGTCACGGTATTTGTCATTGTTGCTATCACATTGTTCACGCACCGAGCCAACATCGGTCGGCTGATACGCGGCGAAGAAGCCAAAGTGAAGATTTGACAGAAAAATAGATCTTAAAAAGCAGTCTGCAAAGATCATACAGACTGCTTTTTTGTTTTAGTTATTTTATTAAAAACTTATTCAGCGGCATCCGGCACCGTACTGGGAGGTGTGCCGGCAGAACTGCCACTGGTGTATTCCGAAAAATCAATCATGATACCGGTGCCGTCTCCTGAAATAAACTGGGGCAGTACACCGTTCCATTTCTTAATCCATTCCAGCTGCAGCACCACGGGATTGGACGAGATCGCCGCGGCCAAAATTTCCTTCTCCTTGGCCTCAGCTTCGGCTTGAATGACGCGGGTTTCGGCTTCTACCATCGCTTTTGTTTTCTGCTGTTCGGCGGTTTCCACTTCTTTTTTGGCCACCGCTTCGGCACGAATTGCGTTTTCAACTTCATCACCTGCATCGGTATCTAAAAAAGTGATAGAGTGAAGCGTGATGCCGTCCCGACTGAAACGTTCCTGCAAATCGGTCTCAATCTGCTGATAAACCTCGCCGCGTTTAGCGCCAAGAATTTCGATAATATTATAGTTGACGCATGCGTTTTCAATAGCGCGCTGTGACGCAGGAGAGATCAACGCCTGATTGACATTATCAAGCGTCTTAAACTTCTTAAACACATCAAACGCTTTGTCTCTGTCCACATAGTATTTTACGTCGACCGAAATGGTCAAATATTGTGCGTCTTGAGTTTGCCCATACAGGTTTTCAATCCGCTTGGTTTGCACTTCGGTAGAAATCATATACATCTGGTCAAACGGGCCTTTCACGTTGAACCCTTCCTGATATACTTGGTTTTGAACGCCGCCTTTGAAGGGAGAGTACAGGATACCTACACTGTTGGCAGGAACCAGCGAAAAAAACGAAAAAACCATGACAAACAAGCTTAAAAGTGACAGCCATTGTTTTTTATTCACCTTCCACTGGCGAGAATTGACGAATCCAAATACGATAAACAGGATAAAGCCGATAACGAGACCGGTTAAAAAAATGCCCATATCAATTATTTCTCCTTAATTGAATAATATGACTTTAGTATATCATAAAGGCAGTTTTGAACCATGAATATTTTAAAAATTATATGTGTTTTCGCTTTATAACTGCTGAAAAAACCGATAAGATGCAAGCATTAAAAAGCGCGGGTTCAAATTGATAAACAGACCGGATTATGGTAGAGTATACAAAAACGATTGAAGAATGGAGCGGAAATGAGTAAAACGCTTTTGGCGATAGACGGCAACAGTCTGTTGTTTCGGGCTTTCTATGCGCTGCCTTTGATGGAGAATCAAAAAGGCGAATATACCAATGCCATATATGGTTTTTTTTCCATGATATTTAATGCGCTGGAGCAGGTGAAGCCGGACGATATGGTGGTGGCCTTTGATATGAAGAGCCCCGTCTTTCGGCACGAGACGTACGCCGATTACAAAGCCGGCCGAAAGGAAACCCCGCCTGAGCTGAATCCTCAATTCGGACTTTTGAAAAAAGCATTGGACATGATCGGCATTAAATATGTTGAAAAAGAAGGCTTTGAGGCGGATGATCTGTTGGGCGCATTTGCCAAAGCATATGAGAAAAATGGGGATACCACTTACCTTTTATCCGGAGATCGGGATACTTACCAGCTTATCAGCGACAAGGTGTCGGTTTTTTTGACTAAAAAAGGGGTCAGCGAGCTTTTGATTGTGGATGAAGCACAGCTGTATGAGATATATACTTTAAAACCAAACCAGATGGTTGACTTAAAAGGACTGATGGGCGACGCTTCGGATAACATCCCGGGCGTGAAAGGCGTAGGTGAAAAAACCGCTGTTAAGCTCCTTACCGAATACGGTACGCTTGAAGGCGTATATGAGCACATTGAAGACATCAAAGGGGCACTGAAGGAAAAACTTTTCAAGGACAAAGAAAACGCGTTTATGAGCCGAACGATCGGTACCATTGTGACCGACATTGAGGGAATTGATTTTGCGGCGGATTACCATACTCCGGACATTTCGGCCGAAACGCTGGCGCCCGCTTTTGGCATGCTGGAATTTAAGACACTTTTGAGGCGCTTTGGCGGCGAGATTAAGGACACATCGAAGAAGATTGAATCAGAAACCGTGGACAGCGCGGAAAAACTGGCTGATGTGACGGAAATGATTCAAAAATCCGGTGTGATGGGCTTGGTGTTTGAGGAAAATATCATTTTAGCATCCTCGGAAGCAAAGGAATATGAACTGGCCTGCGAGCATTCGCTGCTGAGCTCGGATTTCACGCTGCCGTCCGCGTTGGCGATATTAAAGCCATTGCTGGAAAACGAAAAAATCAAGAAGGTTGTTTACGATGCCAAGGATGTGATGCACAAGCTGGCCGATCACGGCGTTGAGTTGGCTGGACTTGTTTTCGACACTAAGCTCGCGGAATATGTGCTGGATCCCACAGCCAAATCCTTTGCGCTGGAAGCGGTGCAGAGCAAGTATGACCATCAGGGCAGATCGGCCATGCTTCTGGCCGTATGGCCGGAACAGAAACGAAAAATCGAGGCGGATGCACTCAGCAATATTCTGGACGGTGTGGAAATGCCTTTGCTCGGCGTGCTGTATGATATGGAACAATGCGGATTTAAGGTGGATAAAGCGGCTTTGCTGGAACTGCAAGCCGAGTATGATCAAAACATTGAAGCCGCGACGATGCGCATCTATAAAAGCGCTGGGTTTGATGACTTTAATATCAATTCAACCAAACAGCTGGGAGAGGTTTTGTTTGAACGGCTGGGTCTGCCCATCCAGAAAAAAACCAAAACCGGTTATTCCACCGATATTGAAGTGCTCCAAAAGTTGGAGGATAAACATCCGGTGGTGACGGATATCATCGAATACCGTAAGCTGACCAAGTTAAAAAGCACCTACATTGACGGACTTTTAGGACTAATCGATTCGGAAGGCAAGGTGCATTCCACTTTTAATCAAATATCCACAGCGACAGGCCGAATATCCAGCACTGAACCTAATTTGCAGAACATCCCTATCCGAACACAGGAAGGGCGCGAGATAAGGCGTGTATTTGTACCCAGCCGGGCGGACGGCGTGCTGGTGGCCGCCGATTATTCGCAGATTGAGCTGCGCGTACTGGCGGATATCGCGGACGATGCCAATATGATCGATGCCTTTATCAAAAATCAAGATATACATGCGCGCACAGCCAGCCAGGTGTTTGATGTGCCGATTGACGAAGTCAGTGCAAGGCTTAGGAGCGACGCAAAAGCGGTCAATTTTGGCATCGTATACGGTATCAGCGGGTTTGGATTGGCGCGGAATCTGGACATTTCGGTGAACCGCGCACAGGCGTATATCGATAAGTACTTAGCCGAATTTTCAGGCATCGCCAATTATATGGACCACATCAAGGAGCAGGCTAAAAAGGACGGTTTTGTCCGTACGGCGCTGGGCAGAATTCGATATATCCGCGAGCTTTCATCCAGCAACTATAATATTCGCTCTTTCGGTGAGCGAGCGGCGCTGAATACACCCATTCAGGGCACTGCGGCGGACATCATTAAGCTTGCGATGATTAAAGTGGCCGAGGAGTTGAAGAATAGGGGAATGAAATCGCAGCTGATTTTACAGGTGCACGATGAACTCATCGTGGATTCAGCGGCCGAAGAAGCGGACGCAGCGGCGGCACTGCTGAAGGACACGATGGAGCATGTTGTGGAAATGAAAGTACCGCTGGTGGCGAACGTGAGCCGGGGAAAGACATGGTATGAAGCAAAATAACAGACCTTATATAATTGGTATCACCGGCGGTATTGCGTCCGGGAAAACTCTGGTTTCCCGGCTGTTAAAGAATCTCGGAGCCAAGGTGCTGAACGCGGATGAAATTACGCACCGGTTGTATGAAACCGGCGGTAAAGGCGAAGCGCAGATCGCCGAGCATTTTGGACGGGAATATATCGGGCAAGATGGCGTGGACAGAAAAAAACTGGGCCAGTTGGTTTTTTCGGATCCAGAGGCACTTAATAACCTCAATGAGCTCATCCATCCTTTGATACTGGAAGAGGTTTTGAATCAAATCGATGAAGACGATGGATTTGTCTTTTTTGAGGCCGCGGTTCTGGTGGAATCCAAACTGGTTGAAGAGATGGACGAAGTTTGGCTGGTCATCTGCGAGCTGGACGAGCGGATACGACGGCTGAAACTACGGGATGATATCGGAGACGATAAGATTGAGATGATATTAAAAGCCCAGATGACGGATGACGTCAAGCGCAGTTTCGCCGACTACGTCATTGACAATTCGGGTACGACCGAAGGCACACAGGCGCAGGTGAAAAATTTGTTTAACAGCCTGATGATTCGAATGAAGCAAAGGTAAAAGATGCGAAAGTTATTTAAACTGATCGGATTTGTTCTGCTCATCACCCTTCTGGTGTTTGTTTTTCGCGTGGGACGGGAAGTATATTATCAGCAAAGGTATCCGTTGATCTACAAAGATCTCATTGAAGAAAATGCAGGTGAATACGGATTGGATCCTTATTTGGTCGCGTCGGTGATTTGGGTTGAGTCGAAATTCGATTCCGATGCAAAATCGGAAAAAGGTGCATTGGGGCTGATGCAGATTATGCCGGATACCGGCGGATGGATTGCCGAGAGACTGGAGAATCAAGGCTTTGCTGCTGATGATTTACTGGAGCCCGAAACCAGTATTGCGTTTGGATGCTGGTATCTAAATTATTTAGATGCGCGTTTTTCGGGAGAAAAAACACTGATGCTGGCGGCTTACAACAGCGGGCCGAGCCGTGTGGATGAATGGCTGACAAACGAAAATTATAGTGAAAAAGGCAGTCTGATATTGATTCCTTACGGGGAAACCGACGATTTTGTCCAGCGTGTGGAAAAAACTTATGAAATTTATCAGGAACTCTATACATTTTATGATCAGGATTAAAAACATTGTTATTCTTAGTGTTATAATTGTTTTCTCAATGCTTTTTTTCAACGCGTGTTCGGCGATGGAGAGCCTCATGAACACTGAAAACACCTATGTGCTAAGTGCAGAGGATATTGGGGAGCAGGAAAAGACGATCACACCCCTGTCGGGTGGAGAAATCACGATCGCGATGCCGACGAATTTGAAGACTTTCAATCCGCTGACCGAAAAAAACATCAATATGATCAATATTTATACACTGATCTTTGAATCGCCACTGTCCTTGGATACCGACGGTCAGTTTCGCGGTGAACTCATTGAGAACTGGACGGTGGATTCGTCCGGTCAGGTATGGACGTTTTACTTGCGAAAGGATATACAGTGGCACAATGGATTTGGGGAACTGACAGCGGATGATCTGGTGTTCACATTGGATTTAATCACAGATATGGATATTGAAGACAGTGTTTATGCGCGATATAACAAGCGGATCGGGGAGTATTATGCTTTGGATAAATATACGCTGGTGCTCAATGCAGTGGATCCTCGCACAATATATAATGATGAAATCGAAGCGGAAAAATCGTCTTATATTGAATATGCGATGACCTTCCCTGTGCTGTGCAAAGCGTATTACGAAAATTACAACACCTTTGATAACCTCTGGCCGATTGGAAGCGGGCCATATGAATTCACTGATTTTGATGTTAACAAAGGCATACAGTTGGACATCAATGATGATTGGTGGAAAAAACAGCCGTATATCTCAACGATTCGGGCCATCCCCATTGCGGACGCCGCGTCCGAAATTGAAGCCTACGCGGATCAGGTGCTGGATTTGGTCGGTACATCAGAACTTTCGGCCAATCGATATCAAAAATACGGCGTGACCAACGTGGAAGAATATATGACTCAGTATTATGACTGCTTGGTGCCCAACATGTATGTGCCTAGCCGTGGAAACGCTGAGGAAAAATTTATCCATGATGTTCGGGCGCGTCAGGCGATTGCTTATGCCTTAAACAAATCTCAGATTATCTCTAAGGTGCTGGTCAATCACGCTGTTGCCACAGACGTGCCTATACCGCCCGATTGCTGGCTGTATGATACAACGCTGGATATATACGAATATAATGAAAAGCGCGCGCTGGAACTGCTTGCCGAGATGGGCTATACCGAACGGGATGCTGACGGATTTTTGGCCAAGAAAGATATTGCCACGGGGGAACTCGTGACCTGCAGTTTTGAGCTGATGTATCCAAAAGAACTGCAAAACAACTATAAAACCAACATTGCGTCTTTGATCGAAGAGCAGCTGGAGGATATCGGAATTCGTGTGGATTTACGTGAACTGTCTTCCACACTTTTTATGACCAAGGTGAATGCGGGCTCTTTTGATGTGGCACTGATGAGTTATTATCTGGCAAGAAACCCTGATGTGCGGTTTATGCTGCATTCAACGCGTGCCACTATCAACTATGGCTACTATAAGGACGAAACCATGGACGGCGCACTGGAGGCATGCGGTGCGGCTTTGACGGATGATGAGAAAAAAGCGGCGTATTCCACGATGCAGGAATTGTTTTTGGAACAGCTGCCCCAGATTCCTTTGTATTTTAAAACTAATTCGTTGATCTATGACGCCAGTATCGAAGGGGTATCGGATTTCAGAGCGCTGGATATTTTTAATGATATTCAGAACTGGTATGTCTTAAGTGAAGTGCAGTAGAATTTACCGGTCGATGCCTTGACATAAGATTCTTTCGTGCTATAATGCAGATAACAAAGCCAAAGGCTTTGTTTTCCGGGTGAACCCTAAACGATTTTTGGTAGACAGAAAGAGAGCCGCTTATTTGCTGAAAGAACGGCAGAACCATAGTATGGGAATATGTTCAACCGCCCCGGGAACAATGATATAGGAAACACGCCTTAAAAGCGCTGGCCGAAAGAAGGCCGGAATTTGGGTGGAACCGCGGGTTAAATCTCGTCCCATTGAATACCGATTTGGTGTTCTATCGGGGCGTTTTTGTTTATCGGAAAGGATTTTTTGACATGAAAGTAACTTTGAAAGACGGAAGCGTCATTGAAGCGAATGCCGGTGCAACAGTGCTGGAGATTGCGGGGAACCTAAGCCAGGCCTTAAAAAAAGACGCTTTGGCCGCCAAGGTGGACGGCAAAGTGGTTTCACTGGACGAGGCGATTGAAAAAGACTGTACGCTGGAGATTTTGACTTTTGAAGACGAGGAAGGTAAGCATGCGCTTCGCCATACCGCCAGCCATGTGTTGGCGCAGGCCGTCAAGCGGCTGTTCCCCAGCGCCAAACTCGCGATCGGCCCTGCCATTGAAAACGGATTCTATTATGATTTTGATATTGAAACCCCATTCACCGCAGAGGACTTAAAAACGCTTGAAAAAGAGATGGCTAAGATTATTCAGGAAAACCTGCCAGTGACCAGGACTGAGCTTTCACGAGCTGATGCCAAAAAGCTGATGGCCGAGAAGGGTGAGGACTATAAAGTACAGCTGATTGAAGAATTGCCCGAAGGGGAAACGATCAGCTTTTATACACAAGGTGATTTTACCGATCTCTGCGCCGGCCCGCATGTGTCTTCGACCGGCAGGGTCAAAAACATCAAGCTTTTGCGTTCGGCCGGCGCTTATTGGAAAGGTAACGAGAAGAACAAGATGCTTCAGCGCATCTACGGCACAGCCTTCTATAAAAAGGACGCACTTTTGGAATACTTGGAGAACCTTCGCGAGGCTGAAAAGCGGGATCATAATAAGCTTGGCCGTGAGCTTAAGTACTTCACCACAGCGCCTGAAGTGGGCCAGGGCCTGCCGCTCTTGATGCCCAAAGGTGCCAAGGTGATTCAAATCATGCAGCGCTTTGTGGAGGACGAAGAGGAGGCGCGGGGCTATCAATTCACCAAAACGCCGCTGATGGCCAAGAGTGATCTTTACAAAATTTCCGGTCACTGGGATCATTATCAGGACGGTATGTTTATTCTGGGAGATGAAGAGAAAGGCGAGGAAGTGATGGCGCTTCGGCCGATGACCTGCCCTTTCCAATACATGATCTATAAAGCCACGCATCACAGCTATCGCGATTTGCCGGTGAGACTTTCCGAAACATCCACGCTGTTCCGCAACGAGGCTTCGGGCGAAATGCACGGACTGATCCGCGTGCGCCAGTTTACGCTGTCGGACGCGCATATCATCGCTGTGCCCGACCAGGTGGAGGATGAATTCAAAGGTGTTTTGGACTTGATCGTCTACATGATGAAAGCGACAGGTATTGAAAACGATGTGACCTATCGGTTCAGCAAATGGGATCCGGCCAATACCGAAAAATACATCAATGACCCCGAAGGCTGGGCGTTCAGCGAAAACCTGATGAAGAAAATTCTGGACGATATCGGGCTGGACTACTACGAAGCGAAAGGCGAAGCCGCGTTTTACGGGCCCAAGTTGGACGTTCAGTTCAAGAACGTATTCGGCAAGGAGGATACGCTGTTTACCATCCAGATTGACTTTGGTCTGGCGGAACGCTTTGATATGTACTATGTGGACGCAAACGGCGATAAACAAAGGCCGTTCATCATTCATCGCGCATCGCTGGGCTGCTATGAGCGTACATTGGCGGTACTGATTGAAAAATATGCGGGCGCGATGCCGCTGTGGCTGGCGCCGGAGCAAGTGCGCTTTTTGCCAATCACTGACCGCGCCATTGAGACCTGCAAAAAGTGGGAAACCATCTTTAAAAAAGTCGGTGTGCGCGCCACTGTGGACACACGTAGCGAAAAGATCGGCTATAAGATTCGGGACGGCAGAACTGAGCGGTTGCCGTATATGCTGGTTGTGGGCGACAAGGAAATTGAAGACGGCAACTTTGCGGTCTGGAAACGCGGGGAGGGCGATCTGGGGCCCAAGGACGCGGAAGGCGTCTTAAAAGATATCTTGCAAGAGATTGAGGACCTTACGATTTTCTAGAGTGGAGTAAAAAGAAAGCAAACCTAAAGCAGGGCCTTAAAATGCCTTGCTTTTTTTGCATCCTAACAGATTTTGATGCTATCGCTAATCCCTAAATCCTTTGCCTTCCAAAATCTTCTCTATAAATCTCTCAATCCGTGAAGCGCGCGTTTCGCTCTGCTTGGCCGAAGAAAAGTAGTAGAAATACTCGCGCTGGCGTCCGGGCGTTAAGGATTCAAAAGCTTCCTGCAACTCGGGCGATTCCTCAAATTTTTCAATCAACTCTTCAGGATAAACGATTTCTTTCTTTTCTTTTACGGGCATTTTCAGCCCTGATTTCTCTATGGCGATCGCTTCCTCAACATACGTGCGTATGATGTTTTCGGATTTTTTGATTTCATCGACGCTGGCAAAGCGCATTTGCCGTCCGGCCTCGGTATTGGTAGTGGGGCGAATTAAAACATTATTCGGGTCTTTCATGAGTCCGCCTTTGAAGAACAAAAGTGCGCAAGAATCTTTAAACGGGATAATGATCACCACAATATGCTTATCAAACAGATAAGCCGGTTTTGCCCATTTTATTTCCTCGGTCAGGTCAAAAGTGAGTAGGATTTCACGCAAAGCAGATATTTCGTTCTGCCATTGTGGTGCGTTTTTTATATATTCATCCACCTTGGGATTGATATTTGTCATAATATTTCACCTCGTTTTCGGTTTTAATAGCACCTTAAAAGTTTCTTTATAGAACATAGGTTTTAAGGGTTAATCATCATCCTCATGCTCGTCGTCTTCATCTTTGCGATCTTCACGTTCGTCGTCTTCGTCATCATCATAATCGCTAGAACCGCCAGAGTCGGCTATCGTACTGGCGCCTGTGCCCGTATCAGGAGCAGGGACAGAAGCCGAAGCACCGGTTCCCGCATCAGGCGCAGGGCTGTTCAGCGACGCACCTGTACCCGCGTCTGGCGTAGGAGAGGACGAAGAAGATGCACCGGAAACCGAATCGGGCGAAGCGCCAGGCACACTTAAACTGGCACCGGAACCTTCATCCGCCCACATCTCAACCGTCGCAGATGCTGCCGCCGAATCGGCCGCATGTGATTGATTATACGATTCAGTAAAAAATATGATCGCAAAGGTTGTGCCAAACAGCCCGATGATCAGCGCCAGATTTCCAATCCATGCTTTTTTCATATTACTCATTACCTTTCTTCATATGAGTATTCTGGTAATGCTTTTCAATATAACAATACTATATATATACCGAACTACTGACTAAATAAACAACACTTTTTTGATTTCTGCAAATATACACCATCTTGTATCTTTTGTTTATTTTTTGTGTCATACATGGTATAATATCTTAAAATATCTGGGTGGAAGGTCGCTATAAAAAATGAAATGTATGTTCTGCGGGTGTATTGAGAGCAAAGTGGTCGATTCCAGGCCGACTGAGGAAGGCAACGCCATACGAAGACGGCGGGAGTGCTTAAACTGCAATAAACGGTTTACAACATACGAGAAAATTGACAGCCTGCCCTTGCTGGTCATCAAAAAAGACGGTTCCAGAGAACCGTTTGACATTGAAAAAATCAAAAAAGGCATCATCAAATCCTGTGAAAAGCGTCCCGTGGCCATGGAAAAAATAGACGCACTGGCCTCTGAGGTGGAGAAAAAGGCTTTCAACTCACTGAAAAAAGAGATTGAATCCAGCGACATTGGCGAGATGGTAATGGATGAACTGAAAGATTTGGATCCGGTGGCCTATGTACGCTTTGCCTCGGTCTATCGACAGTTTACCGACATCAACACCTTTATGGTAGAACTTAATAAATTGATTAGTGAAAAATAGCATGGACTTTGAAAACTATTACCGGCAGGTAAAAGCCGGATTTAACCACGAAAATAAGGGGGATGTGGAATTTTTGACCATCCCTTCTTTTGTTGAGGCGGGTGGACTCGTTCACGCGTTTACCACACGAAAGACCGGGGTCAGCCAGGGCGGCTTTGCATCACTCAATTTCTCGTTTGGACGGGAAAAAAATCCGGAGAATATTCGCGCGAATTTTAGGATTATTGCGGACGCTTTAGGGGTTTCGGTGGATGATATGGTTTTGGATAACTACGGTCATACGCCGAATGTGCTGCATGTCACCGAGAGCATGCGGGGATGCGGGGTATATAACAATGATGGTCTGCCCACCTGCGACGGATTGGCCACCGATATTAAGGGCCTTCCTCTGGTGACCATGCACGCCGACTGCGCCGCTATATTCTTCTATGATCCATTAAGACAAGCAGTATGCGTCTGCCACGCTGGATGGCGGGGCACTGCGGGCGGGATTGTGGAAAACGCGGTCAGTATGATGACCGATGAATTGGGATGTCGTAAAGAAGATATCTTGATCGGAATCGGCCCTTGTATCCAATCCTGCTGTTTTGAGATTAAAAGCGATGTCGAAAAAGAATTCAAAGCGAATTTCGGTGATTTCTCGGTGGAATATAGGGATGGTAAAATCTTCGGCGATTTGGAAAAAGGGATCATTTCCTGTTTGATGCGGGCGGGTTCGCCGCCCGGGAACATCACGCGGTCGGGTGAGTGCACCTACTGCAATGAAGCGGATTATTTTTCCTACCGCAGGCAGGGACAAAGCGGCGGCGCGATGGCGTCCGTGGTGATGATAAAAGAATAAATTCACTTGAAACCATGCACCAAATCATGTAAGATAGATAACGCTGATTTTGCGATAAAAGAGGGATAAAGGTTGTATTTAAAATCGATCATCATTAACGGATTCAAGTCTTTTCCGGATAAAAAAGAATTTAAAATTGAGAATGGCATCACTGGTGTGGTGGGGCCGAACGGCAGCGGGAAGTCCAATGTGGCGGATGCGGTGCGCTGGGTGTTGGGCGAACAAAGCGCCAAGTCCTTGCGCGGCGGTAAGATGCTGGACGTCATCTTCGGCGGTTCGGATACCCGAAAACCCCGGTCTTTTTGTGAGGTTTCTTTAGTATTTGATAATTCCTCTTCGGTTTTGGATACCGATTTTTCGGAAGTGCACATCTCAAGAAAGCTCTACCGTTCGGGTGAGAGTGATTATTTTATCAATAAAGCATCATGCCGTCTAAAAGACATATTGGATATGTTCCGGGATACAGGCATTGGCAAAGAGGGATACAGCATCATCGGGCAGGGCAAAATCGATGAGATTTTAACCGAAAAGAGTACGGAGCGCCGCAAGATTTTTGAAGAAGCCGCGGGCATTATGAAATACCGTGTACGCAAAGAAGAGGCCGAACGCAAGCTCGCCCGCACGCAGGAAAATTTGGTGCGCGTAAAAGACATTTTGGGCGAACTGGAAACACAAATCGGGCCGTTAAAGAAACAAAGCGAGCAGGCAAAACGCTATGTGGCACTGGCTGATCGGTTAAAGGTGCTTGAAGTTAACCTCTATCTGGAGGCTTATGATAAGCATGCCGAAAAAATTGACGCGGTTAAAAAAACCATCGAAGGTCTGCACGAAGAAGAACAGATGCTTCTGAACCAGCTGAAAACACTGGAATCGAATATGCAGGGCGAAGAGCAGATGTCCACTGAAATGGACGAACAGATTTCCAAAATGAATTATGATGTCACGTCATGCCAGCGGGATATTGAGCGTATCGACGGTGAAATCAAGCTGAATCAGGAAAGAAAAGCTTATTTTGATCGGGATATTGAACGCTTAAGCACCGAGATAGAAACCGAAAACGAAACGATCAAACAAAAGGCTTTTACAGCTGAGGTGCTGTTGGCTGAGATTGAAAAAACGGAGATCGAACAATCTGATGCAGATGGTCAGATTTTTGATATGCAAAATCGGCTGGCTGAAAAACAGATTCAGCTGGAGCAGGAAAGCAGGGTCTTAAGTGACGCTAAAAACGGCGTATTTGATAATCTGGGCGAGCTGACTGAGATAAAATCCGGGCTCTCGGCCGCGGTGACCGAACGCGATGCGGTCAAACGTCGTGTCGCCGAAATCGAAGCCCGTTTGAACAGCTACCAAAGCGAAATGTCTTCGCTGAAAGAAGAAGAGCGCGATCAGAAGCAGGCGATGGAAGACGCCGAGACCGAATCGAATGAGCTTAAAACCAGAGTGTTCGATCTGGCGCGCGATTACCGCAATCGGGAAAACGAGCTGTCCCAAACAACGGCGACGCTTTATGATTTGGAAAAACAGCTGGAAGGCATCAGCTCGCGTAAAAAACTGCTGACCGAAATGCGGGACGGCTTTGAGGGGTATTATAACAGCGTTAAAAACCTGATGCTGGCTTCAGAGAACGATTCCTCCATTCGGGATAAAGTGATCTCCACGATGGCGTTGGCGGTCGGTGTGCCCGAAAAATACGAGGTGGCGGTGGAAGTCGCGCTGGGCAATGCCGCGCAGAATATCATCGTAGAAAATGAATATGACGCCAAAGCGCTGATTGAATACTTAAAGAAAAACGATATGGGGCGGGTGTCGTTTCTGCCGCTCAACGCTCTGAAAACCCGAACACTTTCGTCGTCCGAGATGCGCTTTTTAAGCGAAAAAGGAGTACTCGGCATCGCATCTGATTTGGTCAGCTATGACAAGCGTGTCAAAAACGCGGTGGATTATCTGCTGGCAAGAACACTGATTGTTGACAATATGGACAACGCAATCCGTGTGATGAAACAGGCGTCTTACAGCTTTAGAATCGTGACACTGGACGGTGATGTGCTGAACCCCGGCGGTGTCATCACCGGCGGCAGTTTAAAGAAGAATCAGGGCGGCTTGCTTTCGCGTGAACGTGTACTGGCCGAACTGAATGAGCAGGAAAAGGAGCTGGGAAACAAAGCGGACAATATCCGTGCCAAATTTGTCATCCTGCGTGAGAGCCTGAAAAGCATATCGGATGAAAAAGAAGATTTAGACGCAAAACAGCGAAAAGCGGAGCTGGCGATGACGGCTTCCGCCGAAAAGCTGAGCGCACTGAAAGATAAACGCAGTACACATCAGGTGGCGTTTGATATGCTGACCGAAGAGCTGTCGCTTTTGACTAAGGAACTTGAGACCAGCGAATACCGCGCTTCTGAACTGATGGACAAAGAAGTGCTTTTGACTGGCACGGGTGATGAGACCAATGCGAAGATCAGGCAGTTGGAAGAAAAATTCAGCGTACTTTCTCAGGAGATTGAAACGCTGAAAGACGCACTTTCAAAAGAGAAAATCCGATACGCCGAGCGTAAAAAAGAGCAGGACGCCAAACGCAACGAGCAAAAACGTCTTGAAAAAGAGATTCTGTATGCGCAAGGGATGATCGAGAAGCGGTTAAAACAGATCGAAGCCTGCAAAACCGGTATTGCCGATAATGAAACCGGTGCGGAGGCGTTGCAGAAACAACTGGAAGCCAAACGCGAGGAATCCAAAGCGCTTCAGGAGAAGGTTAACAACTCATTGGTGATGCGTCAGGACTTGCGCGGCCAGGTGCGGGCCAAACTGGACGAGAAAGAGCAGCTGCACAGCAGTTTATCCGAGCTTTCCGAAAAGAAGCACAAGGCGGAACTCAACATCGCAAAAATCGAGAGTAATTTTGAATTCAGTCAGAATACCATATGGGACAAATATCAGCTGACCTATGTCAACGCGCTGAAATTTAAAGAGGATATCGTATTAAGCGAAGCAAATCGGGAAATTGACGCCATTAAAGGCAAGATTCGCAGTATGGGTGATGTGAATCCGCACGCGATTGAGGATTATGAAAATCTGACAACGCGCTATAATAATCTCAACACACAGAAAGAAGACTTGGACAAAGCCAGCGATGATCTGGAAAAGGTGATCAGCGGGCTGATGGACAAGATGAAGGAGAGCTTCGAAGAGAAGTTTAAAGAGATCAGCAAGAACTTTAAAGAAGTATTTAAAGACCTCTTTGGCGGCGGACATGTGAACTTGGTACTGGAAGACAAGACCAATATCATGGAGTCGGGCATTCAGATTGTGGCCGAACCGCCGGGCAAGCACCTGCAAAACATCATGCTTTTGTCGGGCGGTGAAAAAGCGCTGACCGCGATTGCGCTTTTGTTTGCACTCTTAAAGATCAATCCGTCACCGCTCTGTATTCTGGACGAAATCGACGCGGCGCTGGACGACGCCAATGTCAATAAGTTTGCCGAATACCTGCAGAAATTCAATAATACCACGCAGTTTATCGTCATCACGCATAGAAAACCGACCATGGCGATCGCTGATGTGCTGTATGGTCTGGCGATGGAGGAAAAGGGCGTTACCGAGGTGCTGTCGGTCAATATATCTTAAAGAGTTTACACAAAAATATGGATTGCATAATAAAAAAAGGAGGGCATCTTGCCGTCCTTTTCGCTTATTTTGTCAGTTCATCGAATTCATTTTCCAGAGCATGAAGCGTGTCATATTTTTCGTCCAATTTGGAGTTTAATCTGGCTGCTTCTTCGGCCATCGCCATTGCTTTTTCATAATCGTTTGCGATATCCGGCTCGGCCATTCGGTTTTCAAGCTGGTGTATCTCGTTTTCGTCCGATAGAATTTCGTTTTCCATCCGCTCTATTTTGCCGGTCAGTTTATTGATAGCGGACTGCAGTTCCTTTTTTTGCTGGTAATCATTGGCCGTGGGCACATCTGCTTTTTGCTTGGGGGAATCAAAGTCCACCGAATTGCGTTTGGCAAGATAATCATCATAATTGCCTAAATACTCGGTCAGTGACTCGTTTTCAATGTATAAAATACGGTCGGCCATCTGATTGATGAGATACCGGTCATGACTGATGACCAGCATGGTGCCGGGATAGCCCGAAAGCGCGCTTTGCAACGCTTCTTTGGCACCGATATCCAGATGGTTGGTCGGTTCGTCCAACAGCAGGAAATTGGCCTTGGAGAGCATCAGAATCAGAAGAGACAGCCGGGCTTTCTCACCGCCCGAAAGATCGCGAACGGTTTTAAAAACTTCATCCTGAACAAACAAAAAAGCGCCAAGCATGGTCCGTACTTCGGTTTCGGAAAGATTAGGGTACTCAGTGTGTACGCTTTCCAGCACAGTTTTACTTTCATCCAAATTTGACTGTGTTTGGTCAAAATAGGCGGGCAATACATTGATACCGATCTTGACTTCGCCCGAATCTGGCTTCACTTGCCCCTGCAGAATGCGAAACAGCGTGGTTTTGCCGCTGCCGTTGGCACCCAAAAGGAACACCCGCTCACCCCGTCGGATATGAAAATCGGCATCCTTAAACAGCACCTGGCTGCCAAAAGCTTTGCTGATGCTCGAAGCAATGGCCACGTCCTTACCGCCTGAGACCGCGGCGTCAAAGTTTAAATGCATCTGACGGTTTTGTTTGGCCTCGGTTTGCAGCTGAGCTTCCAGTTTATCTACCACATGCTGTTTGGACTTGGCGGTCTTGATGTTGCGTTCGCGGTTCCAGCGGAGTTGCTGCTCGATGATGCCGTTGACGCGGTCAATTTCTCGTTGGATATTTTTATTATCCCTTGCGATCTGCTCTTCGTCCAACAGTTTCTGCTTTTGGTACATGGTGTAATTTCCGCTATAGGCTTTCAGGCTTCCATGTGATAAATCGAAGATGCGGTTGCAGACAGTATCCAAAAAACGACGGTCATGCGAAATGACGATAAACGCGCCGTTGTAGGACGATAGAAATCCTTCCAGCCATTCCACCGAATTAATATCCAAATGGTTGGTCGGTTCATCCAGCAAAAGAAGGCTTGCGTTGGCAAGCAGCATCTTGGCGAGGCTGATCTTAGTTTTTTCGCCGCCGCTTAAAGAAGCGGCGTTTTTCTTGAGGTCTTCGTCGGTAAAACCCAACCCCGAAAGCATGGCGCGCGTACGGCTCTGATAGGTCAGCCCGCCCTCGGCATCGTATTTTTCAGTCAGTATATGCTGACGGTTGACGAGCGCGCTCAGATCGCCGCTTTGTGCGTCAATATCGCTGTGGATTTGCTCCAATTCAGCCGCAATATCGTCAAGAAAAGAGAACACACTCAAGGCTTCATCCAGCACAGAGCGTGTATCCGATATATCCAAATGCTGTTCCATATATCCAAGCGTGATGTGCTTACCGATCATGACGTTTCCGTCCGAGGGCTTAGTTTCGCCCAGCAAAATGCGAAACAAAGTGGTCTTACCTGCGCCGTTGGCACCCACCAAACCAATTCGGTCACGGTTTTCTACGTCAAAAGTGACGCCATCAAAAAGTATGTCGTCGAATGATTTGGCAAGGTTAGCGGCTGATAGTATTTTCATCTGTAATTTTCCTTTTTCGTAATGTTCCAGTTGCCATTTTAACATATGGTGATAAAAAAACAAAAGAAAATTGCATGATGTAAGTGGTTAAAAACGCGCGGAAATAAACAGGATTTCAAATTTTTGATAAAAATTTAACATTCATCGAAACAAAAGAGTGTTGAAAAAAGTATGTAAAACGTTATAATATGTGAATACACTACACTTATGGGAAGAAATCGATGAAGACCAAAGTGCTTTTTAATATTCCGAATCTTTTAACATTCCTGCGGTTCGCTATGGTACCGTTTGCGGTTATTTGTGCGCTGAAAAATAGGATGATCATTGGATTTATCATCTATCTTTCGGCATGCGCCACCGATGTGCTGGACGGATATATCGCACGAAAATTCAATATGGTGTCGGACGCGGGAAAGCTTTTGGATCCGCTGGCCGATAAAGTGATGATTATGTCGATGGTGATTACGTTCACCGTGATGAAACTATATCCGATGTACATGCTGCTTATCATACTGGCCAAGGAATTATTGATGATCGTTGGTGCCTTGCATCTCTACCGAAAAAACGTGGTGGTTCAGGCCAACTGGGCGGGTAAGGGCTCGGCGCTGCTGACGCATGTTTCAATAGGCCTTGCCTTCTTAAGTTTTTTCTACAAAAACGCGTATTACTATGTGATGCTGGTAGCGATCACGGCGACATTGATATCGTTGGCTCAGTATACATATATCTATTTTTTCATGAAAGAATCGGCGGATGGAACCCAAGAAACGTCAAAAACCGATTGACGGGCAAGTTAAATCCGCTTATAATGAATTTTAAATAAAGCAAAAAGCATTGATTTTTGAAAAGTATTATGCTTTAAAGGTCTAAACAACAAGAGACATGTGCCACCGGCTGAAAGCGCATGAAAGGCAAACGGCATAATACGGGTCGCAAAAGGAGCTGTATGGGTGAACGAAAACGTGAGCCTTTGCCGTATTTCCGGCGTTAACGGAAGCGTGATTGAGGCAAAATAGCTAAAAGGTTATCTTGCGAATTAAGGTGGTACCGCGTGGAAAAATGTCCTCGCCCTTTGTGGGTGAGGTTTTTGTTTTTTAAAGGAGAAAAAATGGGTTTTTTAAGCCGTGTTGGAGAAGATTTTAAAGATGGGCTGTTCAAGGATATCGATGCGCTGGATATTGTGTTTCTGGCACTGCTTTTAGGGGCGCTTATGGTCACGTTACTGTCTAAAAAGATTGCTAAACGGTTCATGGAAGGCGAGGAAGCGGCTTTACGCCTTTCGGTTAAGATTAAAACCGCAGGGTTTATACTCACAGTGATTCTGGCACTGGTGATTACACAAGTTTTTTAAAAGCAAGATTTATGATATATCAGAAAATTTCGGAGGTTATCGATGGCAAAAGAAATGGACAAAGTATATGATCCGAAACAGGTGGAAAAACGCCTGTATCAGGAATGGATGGAAAGCGGATATTTTAAAGGAACAGTGGACAGAGACAAAAAACCGTTCTGTATTTCCATGCCCCCGCCCAACATCACCGGCCAGCTGCATATGGGGCATGCGCTGGACAACATGATGCAGGACGCGCTGACCCGGTTTAAGCGGATGCAGGGCTTTGCAGCACTCTGGCAGCCGGGCACCGACCATGCCAGCATCGCGACCGAGGTGAAAATCGTCGATATGCTGGCCAAAGAGGGCGTAAGCAAAGAGGAATTGGGACGAGAAAAGTTTCTGGAGCGGGCATGGCAATGGCGCGATGAATATGGCACGCGGATTGTCAACCAGCTAAAGGAACTCGGTTCATCCTGCGACTGGAGCCGCGAGCGTTTCACCATGGATGAAGGATGCTCGGAAGCGGTGAAAGAAGCGTTTGTCCGCTTATATGATAAAGGCTTGATCTATCAGGGTGATCGCATCATCAATTGGTGTCCGGACTGCGAAACCGCGTTGTCCGACGCCGAAGTGGAGCATGAGGATGCGGATTCGCATCTATGGTATTTCAGATATCCGGAAAAAGACGGGGGAGACGGCATTGTGGTGGCCACCACACGTCCTGAGACTATGCTGGGGGACTCCGCGGTGGCGGTGAACCCTGCGGATGACCGTTACCGTGATCTGATCGGTAAAACCGTTGTTTTGCCCCTGATGGATCGTGAGATTCCGGTGGTGGCGGACGAATATGTTGATTTGGAATTTGGAACCGGTGCGGTTAAGATTACGCCTGCACATGATCCGAACGACTTTGAGGTGGGCGAGCGTCACGGCCTGGCCGTGATCCGTGTTTTAACCGACGATGGTAAGGTCAACCAAAACGGCGGAAAATATGAAGGACAGGACCGCTTCGAGGCGCGAAAGAATATTGTCAACGATATCGAAGCTTTAGGACTGTTGGTTAAGATTGACGATCACAGCCACGCGGTGGGACATTGCTATCGCTGCCATACTGTGGTGGAACCCATCGTTTCCAAGCAGTGGTTTTTGGCCATGAAACAGCTGGCGGAACCCGCACTGGAAGCAGTGCGGAGCGGGAAGATCAAGTTTGTGCCCGAACGTTTTGACAAGATATATTTTAACTGGATGGAAAACATACGGGATTGGTGTATATCCCGCCAGCTGTGGTGGGGACACCGTATTCCCGCTTATACATGCGATACCTGTGGTGAGATGATTGTGGCGCGCGAGATGCCGGACACATGCCCGAAATGCGGCGGCAGTCGGTTTACCCAGGACGAGGATGTTTTGGATACATGGTTCAGCTCGGGGCTTTGGCCGTTCTCCACATTGGGATGGCCGGAAAAAACGCCCGAATTGGAGTTTTTCTATCCCACAAATGTACTGGTGACCGGCTATGATATCATCTTTTTCTGGGTAGCGCGCATGATCGTATTCGGTCTTGAGATGATGGACGAAATCCCGTTTGATTTTGTCTCCATCCATGGCATCGTACGGGACAGTCAGGGCCGAAAGATGAGTAAATCGCTTAATAACGGCATCGACCCCTTGGAAGTCATCGATAAATACGGTGCAGACGCGTTACGATTCAGTTTGGCTGCGGGCAGCGCGCCGGGTGCGGACATGCGCTTCTACTGGGAAAAGGTGGAGAGCGCACGTAACTTCTGCAATAAAATCTGGAACGCATCCCGCCTTTGTGTTGATGAACCTAGAAGGAGCGAAAATCGATACCGAGCTTAAAAACCTCGATATTTCCGATCAATGGATTTTGACTAAGATGGATGCGCTGATTGAAAAAGTGACGGACAATTTAGAGAAATTTGAGTTTGGACTTGCGGCGGGTAACGCTTATGAGTTTGCATGGTCCGAGTTTTGCGACTGGTATATTGAGATGGCCAAGCCAAGGTTGTACGGCGAGAATGAAGCGGATAAAGCGACGGCAAACGGCGTGCTATTAAAGGTTCTGACCAGTATCTTAAAATTACTGCATCCGATTATGCCTTTCATCACCGAAGAGATATATACTAGCTTACCCGATTGTGACAAGACAATCATGACCGCTGAATGGCCCAAGCACGGCTTATATCGCTTTGAAAAAGAAACACAAGCGATGGAAAGCGTCATGGAGCTCATTCGTCAGATTCGTAATATTCGTGCCGAGATGAACGTCGGCCCAGGCAAAAAGGCCAAACTGCTGCTTAAAACAACGGGAGACAAGAAAGCATCAGCTAAAAGCATGCGAAGCGTATCTAATCAAGCTGGCTTATGCCACTGAGATTGTGCTGATTGAGAGTGAAGCGGATATCCCATCAAACGCGGTTTCGGTGGTGAGCGGATATTGCCGAATGCTTTATGCCGCTGGGCGATCTCATAGATATCGACAAAGAGATTGAACGCCTGGAAAAAGAATTGACCGAAACCGAAGGCGAGATTAAACGCTGTGCGGGCAAGCTGAACAACAAAGGATTTACCGATAAAGCGCCCGAAGCTGTGGTCAAAGCGGAGCAGGAAAAGCTGGATAAGTACACGGAGCTGAAACAAAAAATCGGCGACAGATTGGCCGCGCTCAAAGGAAAATAAACGTTGGAAGCCTATCGGTGTATTCATATTGCGGGAACCAATGGCAAAGGTTCCACAGCGCATTATTTAGCCAATATTTTCAAAGCGGCGGGTAAACGGTGCGGACTGTTTACTTCGCCGCATTTGCTTGCATGGCAGGAGCGGATTCAAATTGACGGTGAAAACATCGATATGCCGGACGATTTTGAAAAGACGCTGTATGAGGGCGGATATTTTATCAATACAGCCAAATTGGCCAAAGAACTGTTCGATCACGCAAAGCTGGATTATGCAGTGATTGAGACGGGTATCGGCGGAAAAAAAGACATCACCATGATGTTTGACGCGGATATTGCGGTCATCACCACCGTGGGGTTGGATCATGCGGACATCCTTGGCAAGACGTTAGAGGAAATCGCTGAACAAAAAACGGGAATCATCCGGAAGAATAATCGCGTATACAGCCACCCGCAGAGACTTAGGGTATCCAGTATTATCCACGATCATGCGTTTAAAATGCGGGCGGATTTAACAGAGCTGAAAGAAAAACAGATCACTCATATCCGGCATGAAGATGAGTCGATTTTATTCGACTTTGAGTATGAAAAAAAGATATATCAGGACATCAAACTGTCCAATATCGCCGAAGTACAGACGCTGAATGCGAGCGTTGCAATGATGCTGGCGCTGGATGAGGGGATTGATGAACGCGCAATTCGAGCAGGACTCTTGCTTCCCGTCATGGGACGTACCGAGATTTTGGATGATCGCATTATTCTTGACGTGGCGCACAATGAGGATGCGTTTAAACGGCTGAAAGACACAGTGAAAACTCGTTTTGCGAAGCAAAAGATATATATGATGTTTGCGGCGCAGAAGACCAAAGATATTCAAAAAATTGCGGGTGTCATCAACAGTTTTGTGGATTCGATTTATCTGGTGGAGATGGACGATGACAGGTTTTATCTTCCAAAAGATATCAGCCACCTGTTTAAAAACCCGAACTATGTCAGCGGAAAAGGCGGTGCACTGGCCAATTCGTTTCGATATGTCAATCAGCGTGCCGAAGACGGCGTGCTGGTGGTGTGCGGTTCGTTTGTGCTGACCGGCAGGGTCTATCCGTTCATCAGCTCGGTGTAGATGTGGCGGTAGATGTTTTTGGCGCCGGCGGACCAGTTTTTAATCAGCGTTTCCGCCTCCTCTTTGCTGTAGACCAGAAGGTCCAATTCAAATGTGGGTTGTGTGTCCTCAAGGATTTTTAAGGTGACGCGAAACTGCGTGTCCGATACCATGATATAATCGCTGAATAAATCCGCTTCGCGATAGAGTTCATCTGCGTTTTTCTTGCAAAAAGCGGTGATTTGCTCACGTACCGACAGCATGATATCCTTAAAGAAAAGTGAAATACTTTCTTTTCCGGAGGGCGTGATGGCGTAGAAAACACCATGGGGTGTTTCTCGCTGGCTCAGCATATCGGTCTCAACCAACTCAAACAGATGGGTTTTGATATCAAAATAATTGGCCCAATCTTGATTGGTCAAAATCCGTACAATCTGAAGCTCATTTAACGTGATATCCAATGTGTTAAACAGAAAAAGAATCACCAATTTTGATATGGGAATCTTTGTTTCCTGATTGCTCATGTTTTTCCCCGTGCTACTAGATTTTTAAACAAAATTATTATAACATAGATGGGGAAATATCGTGAAAAGAATATCGGTGTCTGGAGAAATTTTGGATAAGCTGAGTGCATTGAAACAAATCGCTATGGATAATGGATGTGCGTTTTTTGGCACCAGCTGTGTTGCAGAAAACCTGCCTGAAGGATTTTTGCATCTGCCATATGCCATCACGCTGGGTATGAGGTATCCCAAGACGATTATTGATGGCATCAAAGACGGCCCGACTTGCCACTATTATCATCATTACCGTACCATCAACGCGAATCTGGACCGCACTGCCATCCAGATTGAATCCAGACTGTTGGCCTGGGGGCATGAAGCGGTCTATGTACCGGCGTCTCAGTCATTGCCGACGAACCCTTTCGCTGCGCTTTTCAGCCACAAGATTGCGGCCGTGAAAGCGGGTCTTGGTTTCATCGGCAAAAACAATCTGTTTATCCATACCGAGTTTGGCCCGGGTGTGCGGCTTTCGACCATTCTGACCGATCTTGAATTGCCGGCACCGCCCGAAAGCGCGATGATTCCTAACGCTTGCGCTGACTGCCATTTATGCTATAAGGCATGTCCGGCGGGCGCGATCCATGGGATGGTACCCAAAGCACCCTACCGGGTGGGAGATGTGATGAATGCTGAGAAATGTTCTTATTTGATGAAAAATAAATTTGGGATGATCGGCAGAGGATCGGTCTGCGGTATATGTATCGCGGTGTGTCCGTTTGCCAGATAAAAAAAATGATAGGAGCCATACTAGTTTGAGAGTTAAGGAAATTATTGATATATTGAACGCTGAGCTATTGTGCGGCAACCGAGACACCGAAATTGAAGTGAAATCAGCCTGCGGTGCGGATTTGATGAGCGACGTTTTGGCATTTGTCAAAGACGCATGCGTGCTTTTGACCGGTCAAAACAATCAACAGGTCATTAAAACTGCTGAGATGATGGATGTGTCCTGCATCGTGTTTGTGCGGGGCAAAAAGCCGAATCAGGATGTTTGCAGTTTGGCGGACGAGATTGGTGCGGTGGTGCTTTCCACCGAGATGACCATGTTCGAGGCCTGCGGCAGACTTTACGGGAAAGGGCTTGCACCCACCCAGCGGATTAAACGATGATTTTCAGCGAAACCTATGCGGTGGTACCGCGTGATTACGTGGCGGCGGGCGATGCCAGCCGCAAAATCAAGCAGATTTTAAAAAAAATCGGATTGGACGCCGGGATTGTTCGAAAAGCTTCAATCGCGGCATACGAAGCTGAAATCAATATGGTCATCCATTCGTTCGGCGGGACAATTACGCTGGAAGTCGGCGAAGGTAAAATTCGGATGGTTTGTGCGGATATCGGGCCCGGAATAGAGGATATTGATAAAGCGATGCAGGAAGGCTACTCAACGGCGGATGAGGAAGCACAGGCCATTGGGTTTGGGGCAGGCATGGGTCTGCCTAATATTAAATTTAACGCGGACAAGTTTGATATTGTCTCATCCAAGGCGGGAACGACTTTGGACATCATCATTGATTTACCCGGTTAACGGAGGCTAAGATTGACAGAAAAAATATACTTCCATTCAGTACGTCTGGAAAAAGATAAATGTAAAGGATGCACCAACTGCATCAAAGGCTGTCCAACAGAAGCGATTCGCGTGCGGGACGGTAAGGCGAAAATCATCGATGAACGCTGTATTGACTGCGGCGAATGTATTCGCGTGTGTCCGCATCACGCCAAGGTGGCGGTCACCGATACACTTTTGGATTTAGAGCGGTTTCAATATACTGTGGCGCTGCCCGCGCCTTCGCTTTACGGCCAGTTTAGGGACCTAAAAGCGGTGGACGAGATTATCAGCGGACTTTTGGCATTGGGGTTTGACGATGTATATGAGGTGGCGGCCGGTGCGGATTTGGCAACCGCGGCGATTAAAAGACGCATTGAAGAGAGACAGAACCGTCCGCTGATTTCTTCGGCCTGCCCGGCCATTGTCCGGTTGATTCAGGTGCGTTTCCCCGAACTGATTGACAATATCGTAGATGTCAACTCGCCGATGGAGATTGCGGCGCGCAACGCAAAAGAACGCGCTGCAAAAGCGCAAGGGATTGCGCCGGAAGATATCGGTGCGTTTTTCATCACGCCCTGTCCGGCCAAGATGACCGCCATTAAAAACCCGCTGGGGGATGCGCTTTCCGCGGTGGACGGCGCAATCTCAATCACCGAGATTTACGGTGCGCTCACCGCGCATTTGCATGACCCGCAAAAGGAGAAGATGGCAAGAACCTTTGCGTCGGCCTTCGGCGTGGGTTGGGCCAACACGGGCGGTGAAGCCGAAGCGCTGGGTGTGGATCGATTTTTGGCTGTTGACGGTATCCATAATGTCATCAAGGTGTTAGAGGAAATCGAGAATGATAAAATGCCAGACTTAGAGTATCTGGAAGCGCTGTCCTGCGTGGGCGGATGCGTGGGCGGACCTTTGGTGTTTGAAAACTGCTATGTCGCAAAAAACAATATTCAACGTTTATTTAAGAAAATTAACGAAGAGAGCGAGAAAAGCGTGCGCAAGGCGTTTTCGGATGATGAATATCAGGCGATGCTGTTTGACGCACCAATCAAACCGGTGCTTGTCAGCCGCCTAAGCGACGATATGGAAAAAGCGATGGCGATGATGCAGCAGATGGAGGCGATTGAGGAAAGACTGCCAGGATTAGACTGCGGAGCTTGCGGATCGCCTACCTGCAAGACCATGGCGGAAGATATCGTGCGAGGATTCGCGCGCGAAACCGACTGTATCTACATTTTGCGGGATCGGCTGAAAGCGCTGACCGGCGTAGAAACATCTTTTTCAGATAAACAAAAGAAGGAATAATCTTATGAAATTCGGCATGTCAACCGCATGTTTTTTTATGAAGGAATATACCGAGGACGCGATGAGCGAAATCGGCCGAATGGGCATTAAGAATGCCGAGGTGTTTTTTTCAGCCGCCGCCGAGTACGATCCGAAATTTGTTCGGGAAGTCAAAAAGCGCGCGGACGATTATGGTGTCAATGTGTTTTCGGTGCATGCATTGACCACGCAGTTTGAACCGCAGATGTTTTCGGCGCATGATCGTCAGCGGCAGGAAGCATATGATACATATAAACAGGTACTGGAAGCCGCCAAGATTTTGGACGCCGGAGTGTATGTGTTCCACGGGCCGGCCAATATTAAAATCGCGCGTACGCTGAACATCAATTATGCGTATACGGGGGAAATGGTTTCGATGGCGGCGGAGCTTGCCAAAGAATACGGCGTTAAGTTTTCTTATGAGACCGTGCACTGGTGCTGGTATGCCAAACCCGAATTTGCACAACTTCTAAAGCCATACCTGACTACCGGTAATCTTTATTATACTCTGGATATTAAGCAGGCTGCACAGTCCAAACTGCCGGTTTTGGATTATATTGATGCCATGGACGGGCGCATGGTCAATATTCATATCTGCGATTACTTAATCGATGACAGGAAGGGCATTGTGCCCAAGTTGCCGTTTGAAGGCCAGCTGGATTTTGGGGCGCTTAAAAATAAGCTTAAAGAAATTGATTATCAGGGCGGGATGATTCTGGAGGTTTACGCGAATAATTATTCCGATTATGGCGCGCTGAAAGCCAACTTTGAGCACTTGGAGCGCTTTTTTTATGAGGACTGAAACCAGATGAATTAATGACATAAAGACCGAAATACAAGAGGAATTAAACAACATAAGGCATTAAAACGAACGAGTGTTTGCAATATGGGATTTAGTCTGATATAATATAAGAACATATGAACAAAAGATACCACAGAGGATAGAAGGGGTTTTTTGAATGGCAAAAGAATACAGCGCCAGTGATATACAGGTGCTAAAGGGCTTGGATGCGGTGCGCCGCCGTCCGGGCATGTATATCGGTTCCACAGGCTCGCGCGGCCTGCACCATATGCTTTGGGAGATTGTGGACAACGCGATTGACGAAGCGGCCAACGGGTACGGCGACCGGGTATCGGTGACCATCCACAAGGACAATTCGGTGACCGTGGAGGACAACGGACGGGGTATCCCGGTGGGTGAGCACCCCGAACTGAAAGTTTCGGGCGTGGAGGTGGTGTTTACCCAGTTGCATGCGGGCGGCAAGTTTGACAACGCCAATTATGAATATTCGGGCGGTCTGCACGGCGTGGGGGCCAGTGTGGTCAACGCACTGTCCAGTTGGATGACGGTGGATGTGTTTTCCGGCGGTAAGCAGTATCATCAGGATTTTCATTCCTACAAAGACAGTAAAGGCAAAGTGCAGTCGGGACGGCCGAAAGGGCCATTGACCGAAGTCGGTCCGGCGAGAAAAAAGGGCACAGTGATTACCTATATGCCGGATAAACGCGTATTTGAAACACTGTCGCTCAGCTTTGATAAAGTGGCCAAGCGTCTGCGTGAGCTGGCTTTTTTGACCAAAACCGTCAAAATCACATTGACTGACGAGCGCATCCGTGAGGATGGCAAATATAAAACCCAGCAGTTCAGTTTTCAGGGTGGCATCGTTGATTTTGTCAAATTCATCAATAAGGACAAAACGTCGATCCATGAAACCCCGATTTTGATTGAAGGCAAAAAAGATGGCGTGGAGATTGCTGTGGCGATTCAGTTTAATGACAGCTATACCGAGGGCGTATTCAGCTTTGTCAATAACATCCCGACGCCGGAGGGCGGCACGCATGAGACCGGATTTAAGTCGGCGCTGACCAAGGTGATGAATGACCTCGCGAGACAGTCGGGTGTGATTAAAGACAAAGGCCCGGGTCTTTCGGGGGAGGATTACCGCGAAGGGCTATGCGCCGTGATTTCATTGAAGATGAAAAACGTGCAGTTTGAAGGACAGACCAAGACCAAGCTTGGCAACACTGAGGCGCGAACTGCCGTAGAAGCCGTGGTGTCCGATCAATTGGCCATGTACCTAGCCGATTTGAACAACGCAAAGCTCGCTTCTGACCTGTTGGAAAAAGCGCATAAAGCGGCACGGGTGCGGGAAGCGGCGCGGAAAGCCAAAAATTTGGAGCGACAGAAAAACAAATTGGAAGGCGCGCCTTTGGTGGGCAAGCTTTCTTCCTGTACCGGTAAGGACCCCAAGGAGAATGAACTTTTTTTAGTGGAGGGTGATTCGGCTGGCGGCAGTGCCAAACAGGGCAGAGACCGTAGATTTCAGGCCATTCTACCTTTGCGAGGGAAACCTTTGAATGTGGAGAAAAAGCGCATCGATCAGGTGATGAATAACGAGGAATTTCGGAGCATCATCACGGCGCTGGGTGCGGGCTTTGATTCGGCCTATGATGAAAGTGCGTTGAAATACGATAAAGTCATCATCCTGTCGGACGCGGATCAGGACGGTGCGCATATCCGCGCGATTCTGCTCACCTTCTTTTTCCGCTATTACCGCGAGATGCTGACCAACGGGCATGTCTATATCGGCCAGCCGCCGCTTTACAAAGTCTATAAAAATTCCGAAAGCATCTATTGCTATACTGAAGAAGAGATGAAGGCCGCGGCCGACAAGCTCGGCAAGGGCTATAAGATACAGCGATATAAAGGGCTTGGCGAGATGAATCCCGAACAGCTTTGGGAGACCACCATGCGCCCCGAAAGTCGGGCACTTTTGCAGGTGACCATCGAGGACGCGGCCGAAGCCGAAACCATGGTCAGTGTGCTCATGGGCGATAATGCGGAATCCAGAAAAGAATATATTGCGAACAACGTTAACTTTAATGAAACTGCAAGCGAAGCGGATATGGAGGTGATGATCGTTGAAAGAGCCTAAAGGTCAGGACAAAAAAATTTCTCTCGTCTCCATGCAGGACGTCATGCACAATTCCATGATGCCGTATGCCGAATATATCATCATGGAGCGGGCTTTGCCGCGCGTGGAGGATGGGCTTAAGCCTGTTCAACGCAGAATACTCTATACCATGCTGGAGCTTTCCATTACGCCGGATAAGCCGCATCGTAAATCGGCGCGTATTGTGGGGGATACCATGGGTAAATACCATCCCCACGGCGACAGTTCCATCTACGACGCCATGGTGCGTATGGCGCAAAGCTATAATATGCGCGTGCCGCTGGTGGACGGGCACGGTAACTTTGGCTCACTGGACGGCGACAGCGCCGCGGCCATGCGATATACCGAAGCGCGTCTGACACCGATGGCGATGGAGATGCTGGCGTACATTGAAAAAGATACGGTGCCGTTTAAGCTGAATTTTGACGATTCCTTAAAAGAGCCGGTCATGCTGCCATCCCGTTATCCCAACCTGCTGGTTAACGGGTCCTCGGGCATCGCGATCGGGCTTGCCACCAACATCCCCACGCACAATTTGGGCGAAGTAGTGGACGGCGTGATTGCACGGATTGAAAACAAAAAACTGACGCTGGATGAGCTGATGGGCATCATCAAGGGCCCGGATTTCCCAACCGGCGGTTATATGATGGACATAGAAGGCCTAAAAGAGGCCTACGCGACCGGACGCGGCAAGATCACCTTGCGGGCCAAGTGCAGCATTGAAAACGCCGCAAACGGCAAAAAGGCGATTGTCATCACCGAACTGCCGTATCAGGTAAACAAAGCCAATATGCTGGAAAAAATTCTTCGGGTTTCCGAACAGAAAAAAGCGATGTTTTCGGGTATCAGCGATATTCGTGACGAATCTGACCGGACGGGTATCCGCGCGGTGGTTGAGTTGAAAAAAGGCGTGGACGCCGAAAATATGCTGAACGTACTGTATAAGTACACCGATCTGCAAACCACCTTTGGTATCAATATGGTGGCGATCGCGGATAATGTGCCCAAGCAATTGTCGCTGATGGAGATTATCGACCATTATATTACTTACCAGAGAAAAGTGGTGACGCGCAGAACCCAGCATGACCTCGAAAATGCCGAGCGTCGAGAGCATATTCTTGCCGGGCTCATTGTAGCCGTCAACAATATCGATGAGATCATTAAGATAGTCCGCGGATCGGAAAGCCCGAAAGATGCTAAACAACGCCTGATGAGGCGCTTTGAACTCACCGATATTCAGGCTCAGGCGATTTTAGATATGCGGCTGGCGCGATTGACCGCTTTGGAAGTGGTGACGCTGGAAGATGAATACGCTAAAATTCTAAAGATCATCGAAAGTTTAAAAGCGATTCTGGCATCTAACACCAAACTGATGCGGGTGATTATCAAGGAACTTAAAGAGGTAAAAGAAGCGCATGCGGACGCGCGCAGAACCCGTATATTGGCCGAAAAAGAGGAGATTGTCATCGACGCGTCCGAGTTTGAAGTGGTTGAGGACTGCGCGGTGATTCTGACGCGGAGCGGGCTGATTAAAAAGATGAGCGTCAAGGCCTTTAAGAAAGGCCTTGAGACCGGAAATGTTGACGAAGCGAATGCGCCGCTGAAAACTTTGGCGACCAAAACAGACCGCATGGTGCGCGTGCTGACCGATATGGGCAACATGTATTCGATCAGTATTTGTGATATTGAAGACAGCCGCTGGCGGGACAAGGGCAGAGCGATCAATACGATTCTGGCCGGCGTGCTGAAAAATGAACAGATTATCGATATATATGATTTTGATGACTATAAGCCAGAGGATATGCTGGTGTTTGTGACGGATACTGGCTTGGTTAAACGCACAGCACTTTCCGAATACGCCACCAAAAAAGCCAAAATGGCGGCCTGCGGCCTGAAGGAAGGCAGCCGCATTATCGCGGCGCTGATGCAGACAAACGGCAACGATCTTTTGATGGTCTCAAGGCTCGGTATGTCCATCCGAATTGCGCTGGACGAAGTGAGCGCTATGGGCCGAACCGCCAAGGGCGTGAAGGGTATGTCGCTGGAAAACAAGGATGAAATCGCCTTTGCATTTTTGGTCAACGGAAAAGGAGATATATGCTTGATTTCCGATGCGGGATATGCTAAAATGACAGACGCGTCAGAATTTGAACAGCAGGGCAGAGGCGGCAAAGGCCTCAAGGCAATGAACTTTGTGCCTCAGGCCAAAAACGGCAAAACCGTGCAAGGCGCGTTTTATTTGACCGAACCAGTGATGTTATCGGTGCAGCTCAAAAACGGCGATTTTGAGCGCTTGAGCAGTTTAAAAATCGTGCGCGATAAACGCAACACCAAGGGCGAACCCGCCGTGAATGTGGTGATGGGCAATTCTGTGACCGGTGCGTTTATCTAAAAAAAGCTAAAACAGGCTGGTGATAAGCCAGCCTTATATATCTGGGTATAGCGCAGCTTGGTAGCGCGCTTGAATGGGGTTCAAGAGGCCGGAGGTTCAAATCCTCTTACCCAGACCAAAAAAAGCACACCGAAGGGTGTGCTTTTTTGTGTCTGAGGTATAAAAAAAGAGGATTTGAACCTAAAGGAGGCTTCGAGCGTTAAAAATTCTTGCCGGGGGCAAGAAATTAGCGAGAAGCGGCGAAGCAGCTGTGCTGCGAGCCGGGGCGGTTTTATCAAGGATAAAAACGCTATCCTCTTAATTAACACCAAAAAAAGCACACCGTAAGGTGTGCTTTTTGTATATGCGGAAATACTAATAAAATCTGTGCCGATAAACATTTATAAATCTCAATGATATTCAAACTAAATGTTACTCAGGCACGGCATCTTTTTTCTCTTTAGACATCACAGTAGGTATTTCCCCAACAAACAAATTGGGCGAAATACCCTCGCTGGTGACGATGACTTTGGTATTGTCTTTTAAGGAGTTTTCTACTGTTTCCCATTTTTTCAGCTCTTTCGCGTTGCCGACAAAGTACTTTTCTGCGGCGCTGTTGATCAGCTCAATCGCCTTGGCTTTGCCTTGCGCCACTTTAATCTCGGCCTCTTTTTTGCCTTCTGCCAGCTGAATGGTGGCTAGTTTGTCCTGCTCGGCGGCTTCAAACCGTCCAGTAGCCAGAAGCTTCATCGCGCGGCGCTCCTGTTCGGCGGTTTTTTGTTTGTGCATCGCGGCTTTGATATCCACCGGAGGATCGATGAGCTTAATTTCAACCTTGGTGACTTTAAGACCCCAATTATCCGTCAGCTCGTCTAGGGATTTTTGCAGATTGGTGGATATCTTTTCCCGGGCGGTTAAGCTCTCGTCCAGCGTCAGATGACCGAACTCTTGACGCAGATTGGTCTGTGCCAGCTCCATCACGGCGGATTTCCAATCATCGATATTATAAAACGTTCTTTTGATGTATTCTTCGCTGATGTCCGGACGGACCCACATAATACCATCCACCTTGATCTCAACATTGTCTTTTGTGATCACTTCCTGAGGTTTAATATCCATCGTGTGCTCACGGATGTCGCGTACGCGCGTTACCTGCACAAAAGGAATCTGGAAACAAAGTCCTGGATTAACAAAACGTGAATACTTGCCAAACGTTTCTTTGATCGCTCTTTCATACTGCCGAATCACATAAAAAATACTGTAAACAATACGCATAAATTTAATCCTCCTGACAAAATTATAGGGAATAAAAAAAATGAAGTCAAATATTGTTTTTATAAGCAAGCAGTATTGAAGGGAGAATAAAAAAAGCGGAATATCCGCTTTATAATATTTAATCAATATATCCGTTCGGATTGTTTTTCTGCCAGCGCCATGCGTCGCGGCACATGGTCTCCATATCCAGAGTGGTGTGCCAATTCAGCTCATGGTTGGCTTTGCTTGCATCAGCGTAGCAGACGGCGATATCGCCTGGACGACGGGGCAGGATATTGTACGGAATTATTACATCGTTGGCTTTTTCAAACGCTTTAACCACATCCAGAACCGAATAGCCGTTGCCCGTGCCGAGATTATAGGCGTCGGCGCCTTTGATTTGGCTCAGCTTCTCGAGCGCTTTCAAGTGGCCTAAAGCCAGATCAACCACATGGATATAATCGCGGATACCCGTGCCGTCATGCGTATCATAATCGTCGCCGAAAACGCCTAAGCTTTCGCGCTTACCGACCGCCACCTGCGTGATATAGGGCATCAGGTTGTTGGGGATGCCGCTGGGGTTCTCGCCGATGAGACCGCTTTCATGCGCGCCAATAGGGTTGAAGTAACGCAGAATCGCGATAGACCAATCATTATCCGAAACGGCAAGGTCGCGTAAAATCTGCTCGATCATCATCTTGGTCCAGCCGTAGGGGTTTGTCGCTGAAAGGGGCAAATCTTCGGTTAGGGGCGAAGGATTATTCATGCCGTAAACGGTGGCCGAAGAGGAGAAGACCATGCGCTTAACACCGTGCTTTTTCATCGCTTCCAAAAGTTTCAGCGTACCGGTGATGTTGTTGTGGTAATAGGAAAGCGGGATGCTAACCGATTCACCTACGGCTTTTAAGCCGGCAAAATGGATAACTGAATCGATATCATGATCGGAAAACAATTTGTCAAGCAGCGCTGAATCCAGCATATCGCCTTGGATAAACTCGGGCGTTTTGCCAGTGATGGTATGAATGCGCTCTAAAACGCGTCGATCTGAATTTGAAAGATTATCGAGTATGATGACCTGATATCCGCTTTTCAGCAGTTCAACGCAGGTATGCGAGCCGATATATCCGGTGCCGCCGGTGACCAAAATGCTTTTCATAAAAGTATTCCTCATTCCTGTATTTGTCACAGGTATTATAATTCAAGACAAGATGTTTAACAACCGGTATCTGATACGGTTTTAACAATTTGTCATGTTTTGTTCGCTGGCGGAGCAGGACGGAAGATGATATAATCAATAAAAAGTTTTTAATTTTCTGACGGGGGAGTTTGACTGACATGAATAAGAAATACCATCCGATAAGACAAGAGATTGGGTTTATTGCTTTGCTTTTGGTGCTGTCGATTATATTGTATTCCGTGCATTTTATGATCTTTCATGATCTGCACCACATTGAAGTGTTCGCTCTGGAGGATTTAGCGTTTGTACCCATAGAAGTGCTGTTGGTTTCAATGATTCTGCATCGTGTTTTGGAAACCAATGAACGAAAGAAAAAACTTTCAAAACTTTACATGGTGATTGAGACATTCTTCTCAATGGTGGGCAGTGATTTATTGCGCATTTTTGCGACAAACGATAAAAACCTTTCAAATATAAAGAATGAATTAAATGTAAGAGCAAATTGGGATGAAAATGATATTCGTCGGCTTCTCGGCATTAAAAAGAATTACAAACCCAAAATCGTTTTTGATGCCGATCACATGAAAAAAATTGACATGATTTTAAGAGAAAATCGGATGAATATGGTGCGCATGCTGGAAAATCCGGCGCTTTTGGAGCATGAGACGTTTACAGAGCTTTTAATGGCGGTATTCCATTTGGGCGAGGAGCTGAAGATGCGTGATGACTTGACCCAATTGCCAAAAGCGGATCAGAATCACATTGCAGAAGATGCAAAGCGTGCATATATTCTGCTCGGTATCGAATGGGTGGATTATATCTCGCATATGCGCATTCATTTTCCGTATCTTTACAGCTTGGCCATACGGGTCAATCCTTTTGTGGAGAATCGCGATGTAATGATTAGGGACGAATAGAAGGAGTTTTTTATGGAAAATATTTTGATTACTGTTTTGGTGCTGCTCGGTGTTAATGTTGTCATGAGTACGATCATGCTGGTTAAGCTGTTTACCAAACAGCAGGGTGACGGCAAGGTTTATTTTGACCTTATCCAAAATCATTTAAAGTCACTTAGAAAAGAGATGGCGGAGCAGGACGCTGAAAATCGCAAAGAACAGATCAGTATGTTTCGGCAATTCAGCGATCATAATATTAAAGCGATCAACGATATATCAAAAAACAATCAGGAATTGATGCTGAGTCTCAACAAAACAGTCAGCGAATCACTCCATAATATTCAGCAGAGCAACGACAAAAAGCTGGACGATATGCGCAAAACTGTGGATGATAAACTCAGCGAAACATTGGAAAAACGTCTGACTCAGAGCTTTAATCAGGTTTCCGAGCAGCTGATGCAGGTCTACAAGAGCATGGGCGAGGTCAAAGTGCTGGCGAATGGCGTGGGCGAGCTGAATAATGTGCTTAAAAACGTCAAAACCCGCGGGCTTTGGGGCGAAGTACAGCTGGAACTTTTGATTCAGGATATGCTGACCGAAAAACAGTATGTCAAAAACTATCAGGTCGGCAAAGGTACCGTCGAGTTTGCGATCAAGATGCCGGGGCGGCAGGAAGCGCCGCTGTACTTACCGATTGATTCGAAGTTCCCGATGGAGGATTACAGCCGACTGATTGAGGCGCAGGACACCAGCGATTATGCACTGATGGAAGCCAGCCGAAAAGCACTGCACCGCAGGATTGAAGAAGAAGCAAAAAAGATACAGGACAAATATATTGCGCCGCCGACCACCACCGAGTTTGCGATTATGTTTTTGCCCATCGAAGGACTATATGCCGAGGCGATTCAGGCGGGTTTGCTGGAAAAACTGCAGAACCAGTACCGTGTGGTGGTGACCGGACCCGCTACGCTGTCAGCGCTTTTAAATGCCTTACAGATGGGCTTTAAGACACTGGCGATTGAGGAGCATTCAGTCAAGATATGGAACACGCTGGGCGATATTAAAAAGGGTTTTGCCAACTTTGCCGACACGCTGGATAAAACCAGAAAATCGCTGGATGCGGCGCAGAATCATTTAAAGACAGCCAGCGGAAACGCCAACACCATCCGTGCCAAACTCAAGCGCGTGGATACGCTGGAAGAGCCGGAGCAGATTAGCCTGCTAGATGATATCGGTATTACGGATGAAACAGAGTTGGATTAAAAAACACGCGAAACGCGTGTTTTTTCATGTACTAATCCTTATCGTGCGTCACGGAACCATCGCCCGTGATAGGGATGACATAACCAAGATACCGCGGATCCGGCTTAAGGATTTCCACCTCAACAAAAGCCTTGACTCGCGCCAGAAATTCTCGTACACGGTTTTTAATGACGATTCGTGTGACGAAATGAGTTTGATCGGCTTTTACGCCGATGGCATCGATGCCATTTCTTCGTGCGATATAGACTGCACGATATAGATGGAAAGGCTGGGTAACGACGATAATATGATCGCAATTAAACACCTTCTTGGCCCGCACCATGCTGTCGTATGTATCAAATCCCGCATGATCCAAAAAAATATCCTGGGCTGGAATATTAAAGGTTTGGGCGTAGGCCATCATTGCGTTGACCTCGTCATATTCCGTACGACCATGATCGCCGGAAAGAAGAATTTTGTCTGCAATGCCATCCTGATACAGTTTGACGGTATACTGCATGCGGTCACGTAAGCCATAGCTCAGTGTCCCGTTGGGAGCCACTTTGGCGCCCAGCGCCATGGCCGCCTGGTAATCGCCGGCCGGCACAGCGTCGATATCATAGATATACGGATTGGCATATGCCATGATATAGAGATTCATACCGACAAAGACAGTAAGGCCGGTCAGCAGTAGAATAGAAAATAAACGGATGAGTCGGAACTTCTTTTTTTGTGCTTTCGTAATTTTTTTCATCATGCGCCAAGTATAACGGCAGCACTGCTTTAAGAAAAGCGCAAATAATCAAAATTAACATTATGTTTAAATATGTAAAATTCTCACAAAGTTGACGCAAATCAGAGAAATAAAGTATAATATTAATACATTCAACGTCCGCTTAACAGGAGGCGCATCGATTGACATTGAACGAATACACTGATACTGGCGACTATGCACGGGAACAGACAAACGAGACGCTGATCCGTCAAAGTACGCGTGTCTATAAACGGCTGATCAAAGACGACCAGAGTGTGCCGATCATCTTTGAACAGCGTTTTAAATCCATGCGGGATGAAACGGTGGTTTCGTTGGCGCGTGAATACGATGTCAATGCGTTGGAGTATATTCTCAATAAATATAAAAATTTCGTACGTGCTAAAGCGCGGTCATATTTTATTATCGGCGCGGACCGAGAGGATATCATCCAGGAAGGAATGATTGGGCTTTACAAGGCGATTCGTGATTATAAAGCGGATAAACAGAATTCCTTTCGCGCATTTGCCGAGCTTTGCATCACGCGTCAGATCATCACAGCGATTAAAAGCGCCACGCGTCAAAAGCACCAGCCGCTGAATTCATATGTTTCGCTAAACCGGCCGGTCTACGACGAGGATTCCGAGCGCACGCTGATCGATATCATTTCTGAAAATAAGGTTTTAAACCCGGAAGACATCATCATTGACCGGGAAGAACTCAGTCTGATCGAGCAAAAAATCAGCAAGATACTGTCCCGCTTGGAAACGCAGGTATTAAACGCCTATGTGGATGGGAAGTCGTATACCGAAATTGCCGCTGAACTTGGCCGTGATGTTAAATCGGTTGATAATGCCCTGCAGCGCATCAAAGCGAAGATGGATAAATATGATATGCTTTAACGCTTTTGTCAGCATCGGGTCAAAACAAAAAATAAAAATCATTGCGTATAAGCAGTCTGCTGTGCTATAATGCACGTTGGAATGTCACATCGGTGCTGATTTTGAAGGCTCGTGACCGATAGCAATCGGTTTTCCTTTAAAAGAAGACGTGCCGAGAGGAAAAACGAGGAGGTATTTTTGACATGTCTGTAATTTCAATGAAACAGCTTTTAGAGGCCGGTGTACACTTTGGGCACCAAACAAGAAGATGGAACCCAAAGATGAAAAAGTACATTTTTACGGAACGCAAGGATATTTATATCATCGACTTGCAAAAAACCGTAAAAAAAGCCGAAGAAGCCTATTTTTTTATGCGTGATGCTGCGGCCGAAGGTAAAGACGTTTTATTCGTTGGTACCAAGAAGCAGGCGCAGGAAGCGGTGGAAACCGAGGCTTCACGCTGCGGTATGTATTACGTCAGCCAAAGATGGCTGGGCGGCATGCTGACCAATTTTAAAACCATTAAGAACAGAATTAAACGCATGGAACAAATCGAGCGCATGGAAGCGGACGGCGAATTTGATTTGCTGCCAAAAAAAGAAGTAATTAAACTTCGTCATGAGCACGAAAAGCTGAACAAGAACTTGTCCGGCATTCGTGATATGAAGGATATTCCCGGTGTAATGTTTGTGGTGGACCCCAAAAAGGAACACATTGCAATCGCTGAGGCACGCAACCTCAATATCCCGATTGTTGCTATTGTGGACACTAACTGTGACCCGGACGAAGTGGATTATGTGATTCCCGGTAACGATGATGCGATTGGTGCGGTTAAACTGATTACCGCAAAAATGGCGGATGCCGTGATGGAAGGCAGACAGGGCGAACAGCTGAGTGTTGGGGCTGTTGCAGAAGAAACAGAGAAAGTTGAAGCAATTAAAGCTGATGATGAAACCGTCATGGAAGAATCGGAAGAAAAGCCGAAAACCGTGAAAAAGGTTGGGAAAAAAGTTGAAGAAGCCGTTGTTGAGGAAGCAACAGAAGAAGCGGTTGAAGCAACAGAAGAATAATAACAGATCATTAGTTTGATAATATAAGAGTTTTTGGAGGATACGAATAATGATTACTGCTCAGGCTGTTAAAGAATTACGTGAAGCAACAGGTGCAGGCATGATGGACTGCAAAAAGGCGTTGGTTGAAACCGACGGAAATATAGAAAAAGCGATGGATTACCTGCGCGAAAAAGGTTTGGCGGCAGCGGCGAAGAAAGCCGGAAGAATTGCGGCCGAAGGTGTGGTAAACTCTTTTATCAGTGGCGACAAGAAAACCGGTGTTTTGTTAGAAGTTAACTGCGAAACCGACTTTGTCGCAAAAACGCCAGAATTCCAGAGTTTTGTGGCCGAAATTGCCGCAGTCGCTGGCAGCGGCAGTCCTGCGGATGAAAGTGCACTTTTAACGATGGCAAAAGACGGAAAAACCGTGCAGGAAATGATTACCGAAAAGGTGGCTACCATCGGAGAAAATATTTCATTGAGACGGTTCTCACTCATCAAGACCGACGGCGCTGTGGATGCATACATCCATATGGGCGGTAAGATTGGTGTTTTAGTTGAGTTTGGATGTCCTGCTGGAGCAGCAGAGAACGCTGATTTCGCGGCGTTCATGCATGATGTCGCGATGCAGATTGCGGCGGCAAGTCCGAGTTATGTCAACCAGAGCGAAGTGCCGGGCGATGAGATTGAGCACGAAAAAGAAGTGCTTCGTGCGCAGGCTTTGAACGAAGGCAAGCCTGAAAATATTGTGGACAAAATGGTGATGGGAAGAATCAACAAGTATTTCTCACAAGTTTGTCTTTTGGATCAGGTCTTTGTCAAGGATGACAGCAAGAAGGTCAAAGACGTGGTAAAGGCACAAAGCAGCGTGGTTGGCGGTGAAGTCAGCATCATCAAATTCACCCGCTATGAGATGGGCGAAGGCCTGCAGAAGCGTAAAGATGACTTTGTGGCCGAAGTGATGAACCAGGTTGGAAAGTAAGAACAAGACAGGGAAGCACATGCATCTGTGTTTCCCTTTTTTTATCAGCTAAAAAAGAAGATGTAAGGATAAGTTGGAGAAAATTTATGAGTAATAAACCCAAGTATAAACGCATTGTACTGAAGCTTTCCGGGGAAGCTTTGAGCGGTCAGGACGGAAGCAATTTTGATTTTGACATCATCAACCAGGTGGCCGAACAAATCAAAACGGCGACAGAAATGGGTGTACAGGTGGTGATCGTCCTTGGCGGCGGAAATATTTGGCGTGGAAGACAGGGCGTGGACATGGACAGAGCCACCGCAGATTATATGGGTATGCTGGCCACCACCATCAATGCGCTGGCCATGCAGGACCGTCTGGAAGCGATTGGGCTGACGGTGCGGGTGCAGACCGCGATCGAGATGCGCCAGATTGCCGAACCCTATATTCGCAGGAAAGCGGTATGCCATTTGGAAAAAGGCTATGTTGTGATTTTTGCCTGCGGAACTGGAAACCCGTATTTCTCAACCGATACGGCGGCGGCACTGCGTGCGGCAGAGATGGAAGCCGATATGATTTTGCTCGCTAAAAACGTCAATGGGGTGTATACGGCCGACCCGAATGTCGAAAAGGACGCCAAAAAGTTTGAATGCATCAGCTATATTGATTTTATCAATCACGGCCTTTCGGTGATGGATACCACGGCGGTATCACTGTGTATGGATAATAAAATCCCGATAATTGTTTTTGGCTTAAAAGAAGAAAACGCGATTGAAAACGTTTTGATCGGTAAACCGATCGGTACACGGATTAATCATTGTGATACGGTGATTGAAAAGTCTTAAAAGTCGTAAACATTCTTTAAACGCCGGACAATAGGGTATTGAAAAATGTCGATTATTTGGATAGAATAATAAGATATCAGATCTGTTTTTAATTGAAGGAGATTTTATGAATATCAGAGTGACTCATGAAGCACTGAAAACTGCGATGGACAAAATGGACAAAACGATCTCGGTTTTGACTGAAGAACTGGCGCATATTCGGGCTGGCAGGGCCAACCCGCAGCTCTTGGACAACATCAAAGTGGATTGTTACGGCTCCATGATGCCGATCAACCAGGTTGGCAATATCACAGCACCTGAACCCAGAATGCTGATGGTTTCGGTGTGGGATTCCAACTTGATTTCCGAAGTTGAAAAAGCGATTATGAAATCCGATCTTGGGATTAACCCTTCTAATGACGGCAAAGTGATTCGTCTGGTGATGCCCGAACTGACCGAAGAACGCAGAAAAGATCTTGTTAAAGTGATCAAAAACTTTGGGGAGGAAGCGAAGATTGCGCTTCGTTCTATCCGCCGCGATGCGATTGACCACTTTAAAAAGGATGAAAAAGCATCTGTCATCACCGAGGATGATTTAAAAGATCTTGAAAAAGAGATTCAGGAAGCTACGGATGAGCATACAAAATCGATTGATAAGATGATGAAAGATAAAGAAGCGGAGATTATGGCGGTTTAGTGAAATCTTTCTTGGGGCTGTCGCTGGAAGAAGCAAAAAAAGCGGCGAAAGCCATGAATTTGCGGCTTGAGATTATCCAAACACGCGCAAAAAAGGACTTGGCCGACGCGGATACGGAAATTGTCATCCGGCAAAGACAAAAACAGGATGGTCTGGAGATTGTGGTCTCTGCGTTTAAGACGAAATTACGTTAAAATAAGCTCCCAAGGTGTTTGCCTTGGGATTGTTTATTGATGGTGGACAAAAAATTTGAGTTTATTACAAAAGCTACTAAAAAAAAAGAATCAGAATATTTCGCGGGATTTTTCCGATATTGATTTATCGTCTATACCAAAGCATGTGGCTTGTATTATGGACGGTAACGGCCGCTGGGCCAAGGAAAAGGGAAGACCGCGTGCGGCAGGGCACCGCGAGGGGATGGAGCGCGTTAAGGACATCGTGCGCATGAGCAGCGATATCGGCGTGAAAGTTTTAACGCTGTATGCTTTTTCAACCGAGAACTGGAAACGGCCCAAGAACGAAGTGGGTGTACTGATGGGGCTTTTGGTGGAATATTTGCGCTCAGAAATTGAGGAACTGCATCAAGAAAACGTCCGTTTGATGACGCTGGGTGATATATCCCGCCTGCCGGAAACTGCACTGAAAGAAGTCGCCGCGGCAAAAGAAAAAACAAAAAGCAATACCGGCATGGTATTAAATATCGCATTAAACTACGGTTCGCGTCTGGAGATAACCCAAGCGGCAAAGAAATTGGCTGAAGAAGTGAAGCAAGGTACACTAAAGAGTGAAGATATCGATGAGACAGCCATTTCTGATCGGCTGTATACAGCGGGACAGCCTGATCCGGATTTGGTGATCCGCACCAGCGGAGAACAACGGATATCGAATTTTTTGCTGTATCAGATCGCTTATGCCGAAATTGTATTTGTCAAAGAATATTGGCCGGATTTTGTCTGTGACCGATATAAAGAAGCGCTGATGGTCTATCAAAAAAGACAGCGACGGTTCGGAGGACTGTAATGGCAGAAAAAAAATCTTCTTTGCTTGTACGAAGCCTTGTCTCGGTTCCTCTGATTTTGCTTCTTATCATGACACTGTTTTTCCCCAACTGGTTTTTGCGCGGCCTTATCTATCTTATCTCTTTGATCTCGCAGTACGAAATTGTGCGCGCGGCCAACCGAAGGATTCCCAACATGAATCATCATCTGCCTTTTATTCTGGCGGCAGTGGTGTCTCCGGTGTTTCTCTTTTTCGGCTGGAAAGTGGTGGTGTTGGTTTACGGTATCGGGATATTTTGGATGATGGCAGAAGCGATCTTTAATCCAAGACGTGATATGAACACATTGATGCTGGGTATATTCACGTTGTTGTATCCATCCGCTTTTTTCACTGCGTTTTTCGGGCTTTCGCTGTTTGTGGATGTACAGATGCGTGTTCTTTTAATTCTTATTGCAGTGGTTACGGCCATTGCCACCGATACGTTCGCTTACTTTTTTGGCACTGCGTTTGGCAGACATAAGCTGATTCCGTGTATCAGCCCAAATAAATCTGTGGAAGGTGCGGTGGCGGGATACTTCGGCGGCTTTGGTGCGCTGATTTTGCTGGGCTTTGTATATCGTGCAGTGTCGGGTTTTGAAATTAATCTCATACACTTTTTTATCTTAGGAGCAGTGCTGCCGGCGGTGGCACAGATCGGCGATCTGGTTGCATCATTGGTTAAACGCTACTTTGGAATCAAGGATTTTGGCAATATTTTTCCGGGTCACGGCGGTGTTCTAGACCGATTTGACAGCTCAACTTTTATCAGCCCGCTTATTTACTTGTATTTTACGCTGATATATGGAAGTTTGATATTATAAATGATGAAGAAAATTACGATTTTGGGTTCCACCGGCTCAATCGGCCAGCAAACGTTGGATGTGATTGACCGTAATAAAAATGAATATCGTGTTTCAGGGCTTTCTTGCGAGAACAATGTGGATTTACTGATTGCGCAGGCTAACCGCTATCTTCCGGAGGCTGTGTGCCTTTCCGGTGCAGAGCATTCGGACAAATTGGAAGCGAATATACCACAAAACACGCAGGTTTTCTATGGCCGTTCCGGATTGACGCGTTTGGCGACCGAAATATCCGCCGATACGGTGCTGATTTCAGTGGTGGGCATCGCAGGGCTTCTGGCGCTGGAAGCATGCATCAAGCATGATGTTCGGGTGGCTTTGGCCAACAAAGAGGCTTTGGTATGCGGCGGGCGTGTGGTTCGTAATCTTTTAGATGAAAAAAATGCCAAGCTGTACCCTGTGGACTCTGAACTCTCGGCGATTTTTCAATGTTTGAATAACGGTTTTGAAACTTCGGATGTACATCGTTTGATTCTGACCGCATCTGGCGGGCCTTTCCGAGACTGGGGAAAAGCGGAGATTGAAAATGCGGCGCCGGAACAGGCACTTAAGCACCCCAACTGGAATATGGGCGCTAAGGTGACCATCGACAGTGCCACCTTGATGAACAAGGGGCTGGAATGCATGGAAACCCGATGGCTATTTGATGTGCCGCCAGAAAAGATAGATGTACTCGTACATGAAAAAAGTATCGTGCACAGTATGGTGGAATATACCGACGGCAGTGTGCTGGCGCAGATGGGCGTGACGGATATGCGAGAGCCCATTCAGTATGCGCTGGGTTTCCCAAGGCGTTTTAAGGCGCCTGCGGGTTTCCTAGATTTCACACATCTGAACCTCACCTTTAAGAAACCTAAGTTAGAAAACTTCCCATGCCTTTCGCTGGCTTTTGAAGCGTTGAAAGACGACGGGGGTTCATCGGCGGTGGTGCTGAATGCGGCCAACGAAGTGGCGGTACAGCGCTTCATGCAAGGTGATTTTATGTTGGGCGGTATCCCCACAATGGTTGAAAAAGCAATGAACCATTTTGGCGGGCAGAGATTAGAGAACGTGCAAGCGATTCTTGAAATAGATCAAGAAGTTAGAGCGTATACGGATACGCTTTAAGATTATGGAGGCATCATGATAGGAACGATTTTAGGATATGTCGGCGCTGTGCTGGTGCTGGCGTTTATGATTATTGCTCACGAACTCGGCCATTTCACGGCCGGTCGTGCGCTGGGGTTTTCAATCGATAAATTTGCGGTGGGGTTTGGTCCCAAGCTGTTTACATGGCACCGGAAGGAAACCGAGTTTTCACTTCGGCTGTTCCCGATTGGCGGTTTTTGCTTGTTCCATGGCGAAGATGAAAATAACGCGGATCCTGAGGCTTTTAATAACCAAAAAGCCTGGAAACGCATGATTGTCATCATCGCCGGCGCATTGGCCAATCTGATTACAGCCGTCTTGTTGGCCATCGCGATATTGACCTTTTACGGCGATGCACAGCCGGTGGTTCAGGAAGTCAGTGTGGGTTCTCCTGCCGAAGAATATGGTATTGAATCGGGAGATATTATTCGATCTTTCGAAGGTCAGAATATCGATTTTGCTATCGAAATGTCATTGGCGCTCTCAAAGCCAAATGGTGAAGTCGATTTGGATATGACTGTGGAGCGGGACGGTCAGATGATTGATCTTGTCATCCCGCGTGAGTTTGATGAAACCGAAGGTCGATACTTGGCTGGATTCACCTTCACGCAGGAACCGGTCGATTATACATTCGGGGAATCGATATGTTTAAGCTTTAAATGGCTGTATATGATTACGCGGCAGACCTATAAATTCTTAGGCGGGCTCTTCACCGGGCAGTCCAATCCGCAGGATGTGGGGGGGATATTGATGGTGACTGACACCATTCAGGAGGCTTTCCATATTTCATTAAGCGTGGTTCTGGAGATGATTGCACTGCTCAGTGTCAATCTGGCCATCGTCAATATGCTGCCTTTGCCGGCGCTGGACGGCGGAAGGGCGGTTTTTATCGCCATCGAAGCGATCTTTAGAAAACCGATCAATCGTGAAGTGGAAGGCACCATCCATGCTGTCGGTATGCTGCTCTTATTTGGATTGATGTTTTATCTCATCTATCAGGACGCCATCCGGATGTGGTTTGGAGGTTAATAAGATGTCAAATGTCGTACGAATTGGAGATGTTGCCATTGGTGGGGGAAACCCTGTGGCGATTCAGAGCATGACTAACACCAAAACGTCAGATATCACCGCGACAGGAGCACAAATAAAAGCGCTGGAAAACGCGGGCTGTGAATTGGTGCGGTTGTCGGCGCCGGATGAAGCCAGTGCAAAAGCGTTTCGGGTACTTAAAAAAAGCGCGGTGGTTCCTCTGATTGCCGATATCCATTTTGATTATAAACTGGCGGTGCTGGCGATTGAAAACGGAGCGGATAAGATTCGGATTAATCCTGGAAATATTGGAGATGACACCAAAGTTAAAGCAGTGGTGGATGCCGCCAAAGCGGCGGGTATACCGATACGTGTGGGGGTCAATGGCGGGTCTTTGGAGAAGGAAATTTTAGAGCGGTACGGGAACACAGCGGAAGGGCTGACTGCTTCGGCGGTCAATAACGTTAAGCGCCTGGAGACGATGGGCTTTAGCGATATGGTGGTGTCCATCAAATCCTCGTCGGTGAAAAAAACGATTGACGCGAACCGTTTGTTGGCGAAGGCGGTGGATTATCCCATCCATATCGGCGTGACCGAAGCGGGAACATACGAAAATGCGCTGATCAAATCATCTGCGGCTTTCGCGCCTTTGCTTTTGGAAGGCATCGGAGACACCATACGTGTCTCTATATCGGGGGATCCCGTGCAGGAAGTATTTGCGGCCAAAAAGATTCTGACTGCGATCGGCGTACGTAAATTCGGCGTTGAGATTATCGCCTGCCCCACATGCGCCCGCACGGATATTGACGTAGCAAAGCTGGCGGGAGAGATTGAAACTGAACTCATCGATTACAAAAAACCATTGACCATTGCGGTTATGGGATGTGCGGTCAACGGGCCCGGAGAAGCGAAAGAAGCCGATATCGGGGTGGCCGGCGGTCAGGGTGAGGGATTAATTTTTGTTAAAGGCGAAAAGGTGATGAAAGTGAAAGAAGAAGATTTACTTTCAACATTGATTAAGTATATCAAAGATAATTTTTAAGATTAATTATTAATCTTGTCAGCAAGATTTACGCATATTTTTTAAGATAAGGTGCATCCGTAAATGGAATATACCATCACATCCACACAAAACCCCGCGGTCAAAGCGATCAAAAAACTGGTCTCCGCCAAAGCGCGGCAAGATAGCGGCCTTTTTTTGGTGGAGGGTGATAGATGCGTGCAGGAAGCCTTGGGCATTTCGGAGTTGTGCGTACAGCTGTTGATCTTGGAGCGTGACAAAGAGAAATATCAAGCAATACATAAAGAATTTTTTGGTGATATTTTTTTTGTGAGCGAGCCTGTGCTTTCATCGGTCTCTACGGTAAAAACGCCGCAGGGGATCATTGCGATATGCGACAGCAGTAAACTTTCGCCCAAAGAAAAGGAAGGGCTAATCGTCATTTTGGATGGTATCAGCGACCCCGGGAACCTCGGCACCATCATTCGCACAGCGGATGCGGCGGGCGCGGCGGCAGTGTATACGCTGGATGACAGTGCGGATATTTTAAGTCCTAAAGTCATTCGAGCCAGCATGGGCAGTGTGTTTCATCTGCCGGTCAAAAAAGTGGGACTTGACGATGTGATGCGCTTAAAAAACGACGGTTATTCGATCTTAGGCGCTGATCTTTCGGGCAATACAGAGTTTAAAATCAATGGAGATAGAACGGGACTTGTGATTGGGTCCGAAGCACATGGGATATCAAAAAGAGTTTTAGGACTGATAGATACAAGGATTAAGATACCGATGTACGGGCAGGCCGAGAGCCTGAACGCGGCGGTGGCGGCAGGGATTCTGATATACAAAATTGTGGAAAAACAATAGGAATTGACTTTTACATCCGATGAAAAAAGAGTATAATATACTTAAAAACAGGGAGGGACAAGATGTATAATAGTTATGACAATGATGAGCCGCTGTCAGTCGGCGGTTGGATAGGAACACTTTTGGTAATGTGTATACCTATTGTACGATTGGTGATGATATTTGTATGGGGATTTGGCAACGGGAATACGAGCCGAAAGAATTTCGCGATTGCATATCTGATTATCATGCTGATTGTGACGGCTTTGACAATTATCATTATGGCACTCAATGGGCCTAAAATAATGCTGGCGCTTTCTCAGATGCAAAACCTGGCGCCCTATTAAACACAACCAAATCATACTCCTTCAAAGAAGAGGGGTATTTTTTGTTGTCTTTTTTAGGCTTTTCCCTGATTGGCAACACGAGCCATTTTGGCTTCGACGGCTGCGATATCGCCAAGATAATGCTTCTCAAGTACGGTGAAATCCGGCGAAAAACGGTAAATCAGCGGTATACCGGTGGGGATATTAACCGCGGCGATGGCTTCGTCCGAGAGATTATCAAACGATTTAACCAGCGCACGCAGGGAATTACCGTGCGCCGCAATCAGCACGCGTTGTCCGCTTTCCATTGCGGGCATTATGGTTTGTTCAAAATAAGGCATCGTGCGTGCAATGGTATCCTTCAGGCTTTCCCCAAGCGGGAGGGCTTCTTTGGATACTTCGCGGTAGGCAGCTTGCAACCGTGAATCGCGTTCATCGCCGGGCGATAAGAGCGGCGGTCTGATATCAAAGCTCCTTCGCCAGATATGCACCTGATCCTCGCCGTATTTTGCCGCGGTTTCGCTTTTATTCAAACCCTGTAGTGCACCGTAATGTCGTTCATTCAGCTTCCAGCTCTTGATGACGGGCAGCCATTCACGGTCCATGGTCTCAAGCGTGATATTCAGCGTATGAATGGCACGCTTTAAAACAGAAGTAAAACAAATATCAAAATCAAGACCCGCATCCAGCAAAAGCTTTCCGGCATCCTTGGCTTCTTTTCGTCCAGTGTCCGAAAGATCCACATCCGTCCATCCGGTGAACAGGTTTTTGCGGTTCCAGACACTTTCACCGTGACGGAGCAGTACCAAAGTCATTGTTTTATCCATTTCAGCCACACTTTCTTAAAATATGTTTTATTATACTCCTTTTATTTGACATGAATGGCAATATGATATTAATAGAATATGAATATTTTTTACATATGCTGGTTTGGTTATACGTTTTTCTATCGACAAATTATTACAACTATGATAAAAATATAAATATTATTAAATGATAGTGGCAGGAGAATCGAATAATGGTATGTGCAATTCGTCCCTGGCGGCTTTCGGACGCCGAAGCACTGACAAAAGTGATGAATAACAAAAACGTCCTCAGTAATTTACGGGACGGTATTCCATATCCATATACTGTTGAGAACGCGCTGGTTTATCTTGAGATGAAACAGAATGAAGAAACGGGCAAATCCTACGCATTTGCAATCACGCTGGATGATATCGCCATCGGTACGCTTGGGCTGACTCGGAAGGATAACATCCACAGTCGCACCGCCGAGCTCGGTTATGCGTTGGGTGAGGAATACTGGGGCAAAGGTTATGCCACTTACGCGGTCTGGCTGGCTTGTAAATATATTTTTGAGAACACCGATATCATTCGAATTTTTGCCGAACCGTACGCCTATAACACCGCGTCCTGCCGCGTTCTGGAAAAAGCAGGATTTGCTCTGGAAGGTATTATGCGTAAAAACGCTGTGAAGGACGGGAAAGTTCTGGATATGAAATTGTATGCGATAGTAAAGGAAGAGATATGAGGACAGGGAAACTGATTGAAGCATTGGCGGAAATAAACGCACATGACGCAAAGCGTATCAATCATGCGCTGAAAGTCTATGCCCTGACGCTGGTGATTGCGGAATCTGAAATCACAGACGAATTCACCCGCGAGTGTGCGGTGATCGCTTCCGTCCTGCACGATATCGGTATCCACGCCAGTGAAGAGAAATATGGATCATCGGCCGGAAAATATCAGGAGATTGAAGGCCCGCCGATTGCACGGGAGATGTTATCGCGCTTAAAATACACAGAAGCGGTGATTGACCGCGTCTGTTTTTTAATCGCCAAACACCATACCTATTCAGCCGATTTCGGGATCGATCATCAGGTGCTGGTGGAGGCGGATCTCATCGTTAACCTGGATGAAGAAAATTCGTCCGAAGCGACGGCCTTGAAAACCAAAGACAAATTATTTAAAACTGAAACGGGAAAGCGTCTTTTGATGCAGATACTTTTATAATCGGGCACTCAATTCCGGTCGCCCAGCAATTGACAAATTCAAAAAACATGTTAAATTATTAAGTGGCACTTTTGTTGTGCCAAAAAAAATATGAAAGGCAAGTGGATTAATAAACATGGCAAAAAGACAATTTAAAGCGGAATCGAAGCGCCTTTTGGATTTAATGATCCATTCCATCTATACGCATAAGGAGATATTTCTTCGTGAGCTGATCTCCAATGCATCTGACGCGATCGATAAAATTTATTATCAGGCGTTAACCGATGAGAATTTAAGTTTTAACAAGGATGATTATTTTATCAAGATTTCGGTAGACAAGGCCACACGCACGCTGACTGTGAGCGATACCGGTATCGGTATGACCGATGAGGAACTGGCGGATAACCTGGGTGTCATCGCACAGTCGGGTTCATTGAAGTTCAAGTCGGATATCGAAAAAGCCGAGGATTATGATATTATCGGGCAGTTCGGTGTGGGCTTCTATTCAGCCTTTATGGTGGCCAGTAAGGTGACCGTCACCACCAAAGCGCTTGGTAGCGATAAGGCTTTTAAGTGGGTCTCAACCGGTGCAGAAGGCTATACCATTACCGAAGCTGAGAAAGATACCATCGGAACAGATATTGAGATTATCGTCAAGGAAAACAGCGAAGACGAAAACTATGACGAGTTTTTGGATACCTATCGCTTGCAGATGATCGTTAAAAAATATTCCGACTTTATCCGTTATCCCATCAAGATGGATATGACAAAATCTGTCCCGATAGAAGGAAAAGACGGCGAATATGATGAAATCATCGAAGAAAAAACAGTCAACTCCATGGTACCCATCTGGCGTAAGAATAAAAGTGAGCTGAAAGACGAGGATTACGAAGCGTTTTACACCGAAAAACATTATGGGTTCGATAAACCCGCAAGGCATATGCACATTAAAGCTGAAGGCGCCACCACGCGCTATACTGCGATTTTGTATATTCCCTCGAGCACCCCGTTCGATTACTATACCAAGGATTTTGAAAAAGGCTTGGAGCTGTACGCCAACGGCGTGATGATTATGAAAAAATGCGCTGACCTTCTGCCTGATTATTTTGCATTTGTGCAGGGTATGGTGGACAGTGAGGATTTGTCCTTGAATATCTCGCGCGAAATGCTGCAACATGACCGCCAGCTGAAAGTGATTGCAAAAAACATCAAGAGCAAGATTAAAAGTGAGCTTGAAAAAATGCTGGCTGATGATCGCGAAGCATATGAAGGTTTCTTTAAGACCTTCGGGCGCCAGTTAAAATACGGCGTGTACGACGGCTACGGCATGAATAAGGACGATCTGCAAAACTTGCTGTTGTTCCATTCTTCCACCGAAGATAAGCCGGCGACGCTGGCCGAGTATGTATCACGCATGAAGGAAGACCAGAAGTATATCTACTACGCTTCGGGCGAGAGCGTTGAGAAAATCAAACTTCTGCCCCAGACCGAACGGGTAGCCGATACAGGATATGAGATTTTATACTTCACCGAGGACGTAGATGAGTTTGCTATCAGTATGCTGAATGAATTTGAGGGTAAGCAGTTCCGCAATGTTTCCAGCGGCGATCTTGGCATCGACGAGCCAGAAGAAAAAGAAAAGAATCAGGAAGAGCAGGAAGCCGACCAAAAGATTTTCGATGCGATGCAAAAGTTACTCGGGGATAAGGTTTCCAAGGTAAAGGCATCAAATCGTCTGAAAAACACAGCGGTTTGCCTTTCCACCGAAGGCGGACTTTCCATCGAAATGGAAAAGGTATTGGCTAGTATGCCAACGGGACAGGAGGCCAAGGCTGAGCGGGTATTGGAAATTAATACCGGCCATGAGGTATACGAAGCGATCAAAAAAGCGCAAACTTCGGATGAAGAGAAGTTTGCTTTGTATACCCAGCTTTTGTACAACCAGGCGGTGCTGATGGAAGGGCTGTCGGTGGATAATCCAGTGGAGTTCTCGCAAGATATCTGCAAGCTGATAAAATGATATTCATAAAAAAGGCTTCCTTTATCGGGAAGCCTTTTATAATTCGTTTATCGCTTTAGCAATCATATCAATCGTATCCAGGGGCGACATACTATATTCGCCCTTTTCTTTTGCCGCCATTTCTCCGGCTGAGCCTGATATGTAAGCGCCGATTTCGGTGGCATCCAGCGGCGAAAAGCCTTGCGCCAAAAAAGCGCCAATGATGCCCGAAAGCACATCGCCGCTGCCGCCTTTGGCCATGCCCGGCGTACCCGCGTCGATCAGTCGCACCGAACCGTCCGGTGAACAGGAAACGGAAGTAGCGAGTTTCAATAGAATTGTACAACCTAGTTTCTCGGCAATATTTTCTGTAGAGGAAACTGGGCTATTGACGATAGTTTCAGGCGTTAGACTGCTCAGCCTTGAGAACTCTTTTGGGTGGGGGGTAAGAACCGCATTTTTATTTAGAACGTCAATTAATGCGGGATTTTCGGCGATGATAGTCAGTGCATCAGCATCCAGAATTTTCGGAAGCGATTGATAATCGATTAAAACCTTGGTGACCAATTGAACAGCTAAGACTGATTTAGATAAACCGGGACCGCATGCCAGCGCAGTCAGCGCATAATCCGATTTAAGAAAATCATCCTGAGTATGCAGTATGGCTTCGGGGAAGGCAGAAGCAAACATGTCTTTTTTATTCTGGGGTACAAATAGATGCAAAAGACCCACACCGCTCTTAAAAGCGGCTTTCGCGCACATCAGTCCTGCGCCAAACATATCATCACTGGAAACCACCAGCCCCAGGGAGCCGTATGTGCCTTTATGGGTGTTTGCGTAGCGTTTGGGGAGCGCCAGAGGCGACAGCACTCGACTGGCGACGGTCATATCCGATTCAAAGACAAACCCATCATCAATACCGATATTTTGAATGCTGATCTCCCCGCAATGGCTTTTTCCGGGTTGGAGAAAATGGGCGGGTTTAGGATATTGGAAGGTGACGGTATGGGTGGCCTTCACAGCAGCCCCCATCACAGCGCCGGTATCCGCGTTTAAACCCGAAGGAAGGTCAACCGCAACAACTGGGCAGGGCGCAGCGTTAATCGCCGTTATCGCCGCTTTAAATACGCCCTCGACGGTTCTGGAAAGACCAATGCCGAACAGCGCGTCGATGATGATATCATGCTTTGTAGTATTGAAAGAAAAATCGTTAGAGTCAATCAGAGTGATCTGTTTGGTTTGGATAAAAAACTGCGCATTGGTTTTGGCATCGCCTTTTAGACTTTCGGGCGAACCGACCAGATAGACCTTGACGTTATATCCGTTTGTTAAAAGAATCCGAGCCGAGGCGAAGCCGTCACCGCCGTTGTTGCCGGCGCCGCAGAAAATATGAACAATACTCTCTTCTTTGTCCGCTAACTGCTTGCAGACCGAAAAAACCCCTTGCGCCGCGTTTTCCATCAAAACAAGCCCGGGGATAACGTTTTTTTCGATCATATGGGCGTCCAGACGGCGCATTTCATCGGCACGTAATACCCGCAAAATTTTTACTCGCTTTCTATAATGGCCTGTGCGCAGACCAGATTTTTTAAATTGGTGAGAGAGATATGAACCGCCTTGCCGTTCACCTCTTTGAATTTACGCAAGGCATTGTCTTTTAAAACCACTTTTGGCGCACCGCTGTGTTCACGCAGAATTTCAATATCCCGATAAAGTCCGCTGGAAAAACCGCATCCGAAGGCCTTCATCACTGCTTCTTTGGCCGCAAAATTGCCCGCGATAGTTGATGCGCGGTTTTGTCGGCTTTCAAAAAGTGCCCGCTCATTTTTGGTAAATATTCGCTCCATAAAGCTTTCGGAATCTGCGGCTTTTTGGATGCGCGAAATTTCGATTAAATCAATGCCGATTCCGATAATCATTGGTTTTTTTCTTCCTTTGCAGAATAGGCCGCGTTAGCAATGGCCACGGCGACGGCTTCCACTCCGGCGGCCAAGACACGATCAAACATGCAGGGGAGCGTGCCCGTTGAGAGCACAAAAATTGTATCTCCGTCATACATGGTGTGGCAGGGGCGTACCGCCAGCGCGATGCCGTCGTGAGAGATATCAGCCAGCTTATTCGCCTGGGCTTTGGTCATTTTGGCGTTGGTGATGACACAGCCGATGGTCGTGTTTTCACCTTTTCTACCCTTGAAAAATGCGCCTAAGCCTTCCAAAAAAATTTGATTGGTGGTGGGAGAGGAAAGACCCGCAATCATCTGATTGGTTTTAAAATCATAGATATCGCCTAAGGGATTTGCGGCGACAACCGCCGCCAAATAAACGCCTCCGCCGAGACAAACCGAAGCGACGCCGAGACCTGACTTTGACATCTTATTTTTGCCCATGGCTTTGCCGCAGGTCGCACCGGTACCTGCGCCGATACTGCCCATTTGAGAGTTGTTTATCCTGGCATCTTCACAGGCTAATTTGCCAAATTCGGCATTTGGGCGAACGAGAGCGCTTTTATATCCGAGATCATATAGCACTGCGCCAAGAACGATAGGCACAATGGCTTCTTTGGTTTTAAATCCGCTTTTTTTAGCTTCAAGATAATGCATAACGCCTCCGGCGGCATCCAAACCAAAAGCCGAACCGCCGGTCAGCAAAACCGCGTTGGCTTTTTCAACGGCGTTTTTGGGGTCGGCGAGATCAGTTTCCCGGGTTCCCGGCGCCGCACCGCGTACCGAAGCGCCCACAACAGCGCCTTTTTCGGAGAGAATGACGGTGGTCCCCGTGCCATTTTCAGGATCCGAAAAATGCCCTATTTTGATATCCTTGATTTTAAACTCAGCGTTATACATAGCCGTTTACTCCTCTAAGTGAAACTTCTCCTGCCATAATATGCTTGGTTTCTTCGCTTGTTTTCAAAAGCAGCATCCCGTTTTTATCGAATCCGATTACCTTGCCGGTAAGGGTTTCTTTGTCGCTGATGATAGCGACTTCTTTTCCAAAACAGGCACTGTATTCGGTGTATTCAGCAAGAAAAGGTGCAAGCCCTTCCTGCTTAAAGCGGGAATAGCAATCGATCATCGCATCGATAAACGCGGCAAACAATTGCAGCCGGTCAATAGCTGCTCCTTTTTTGATGCGAAGCGACGTCGCTTTTTCTTTTATATCATTACTAAAATCATCAATACTTTGATTGACGTTGATGCCCACCCCGCAAACGATGTGATTGATACCGTCAAAGTCGGCCGACAGTTCGGTCAATGTGCCGCTGATTTTTTTGTCATCAATCACAACGTCATTCGGCCATTTGATTTTTGTGTCCAGACCGGTTGTTTCCCGAATGGCGCGAACCTGAGCGATGGCGGCTAAAATGGTGATCTTAAAGGCGTCCGCGGTGGCGATAGGGGGTTTTAGCAGAAACGAAACGTAGACGCCCTTGTGTTTGCTGGACTGCCATGTTCTTCCGCGCCGACCTTTTCCGCCCGGTTGATCCTCGCAGGCACAAACCGCAATTTCTGAAAAGTTGTCACCTTTTTGCTTCAGTACCTCATTGGTTGAACCGATGGTATCGTACCATAAGAACTTACTGATCAGGCCGCTGTTTTTCAATAGCGGCAGGGTATAAGGACCGCGAAGACGGTTAGGACAGGTGATTAATCGGTGTCCTTTGTGCTGAACCGATTCAATATCCGCGCCATCCGAACGCAAACCGGAAATATGCTTGGAAACTGCCGAACGCGTGATGTTCAGTTTTTCGCTTAAGGCTTCACCAGAAACGAATTCGCCTTTTTGTAAATATAATTGGGTAAAAATTTTTTCTCTCATTCGTCATCCTCAGTAGATAGTAAGCTGGATATCACATCAAAACCAAAACCTTTAGCAGTCAGCGCACGGCTGATTTTGCCTCTTCGCTCAAAAGGGGGAAGACTACGGTATTTATCCACCAATTTTCCATAGTGCCTTTGTGCAATTTGATACTCGATTTCCTCTGTATATGCTGACATAGCTTTTTCGATGGTATCATCGTCAACACCTTTGGTTTTCAGCTTGTAGGCCACCGTCATACGCCCGAATTTTTCTGCGTTGATATAGTAGCTGATAAATTCTTTGGCATAATCAAGATCGTTTAAATAACCGTATTCCAGTGTTTTCTTGATTGCGGCTTCAGCCGCGGCTTCGTCAATCTCTTTTTTTAAGAGATATTCTTTTGTCTCAAAAATAGTGCGCCGCTTGACTGCAATCGCTTTCAGCGCCAGATCAAAGGCATATTTTTCATTGTCTCGCTGCAAAATCTCTAAAAAATCATTTTCCGAAATTTCAGCGAAGCATTTTATTCCGGAAAGAACCATGGTTTCGGCATTCATCGATCCCGCATATTCGCCGTCCAGATAGATATTAAAGCGGTCTTTCTTTCGCTTTTGTGGGTTAATTTCAGTTATAATCGGCATATATGTATTATACACGATCAGCCAAACCTTGGTAAAGGTAAACCGGTATGAAAGTCGTTGAACGGGTCGAATGAAAGCATGGACACAATGTGAACAAACAGATCAGAAACTATACAAAAAAGAAGTGATATGATAAAATATCACGGAAAAATATGAAGGACAATAACGAAACAAAACAGAGGTTTATGATGAAGTTTTCAAAGTTACTTTTAATATTGTTGCTGTTGATTGTGGTTTTAGTGCCGATCGCAAGCTTTGCGGTGGCCGAAGGGTATACTGTGATCAAAAAAGATGTGGTGTCGGTGGATGCGATACTAGTACAAATGCGTCTGATAGATCTTAACTATTTGGCATACCGTCCGACCGGAAAATTTGGCAATATCTCGGTATACGCGATGAAGCAATTTGAGCTCAATAACGATCTTGAAGCGGATGGGCAGGTGAATCCGACAGAGTTTGACGCTTTGTTCGAAAACGGCCTTGCGCGGTCTAAAACAAAAAGTGATATTGTCATCTACGGCGACTCTGATGATACCATCACACATTTGGGAGACGGAATCAGCTGGACTGTGGTAAACGCCGCTTTTCCTGTGGGCACCACAGCAGTGGTGCAGGATTGCCACACCAATATTACATTCAATATCAAGCGCGTCGGCGGGGAAGGGCATGCCCATGTGGAACCGGTTACCCAGCGCGATACCAATAATTTTATCAATATGTTCACCAAGGATGACACCGAAGTGGAATATCTGAAAGCGGGCAGATTAACGTATGAAAAGCGTCCTTGCGTGGTCACCATCGGTGATAACAGCTATGCGGCTTCACTATTCGGGTATGTTCACGGTGATGACCCTGGCGTTGCAGTGGATCCGGAAAATCCGGATGCCGTCCCGGAAGAGGATAATGGTATGAACGGATATCTATGTTTGTTCTTCGCGGATTCCACCACGGATGTCTTAAATATGTCCGATCCGGAGCACGATGCAAATGTTGCTGCAGCCTCTCACTAAGCCGCTTTAGTTAACTAAAAAAAATAAACCGCCCAGTTAAACGGAGCGGTTTTTTATTTACGTTTTTTAAGCTTATTTTGATTCCAGTCCTTCGGCTTCTTCTTTATAGGATTCAAAGAGTTCGGCCAGTGTTGTTTTGGGGTCGGTATCACTGGGAATATTCATCACTTCAAAAAGCTGTTCATAGGTTAAATCGGTTCGTTCCGCGATCTCAGCCAAGGTCATATCTTCTTCGATACAGATCATATGTGACGCACGTGCAACTGCACTTTCATCAAATATTTTGTCAAGGCCGCGCTGATTCCTCATCGGTAAAAAAACATAGTAGACGAATGCTGAAAGCACAAGGACAACCACACACAAGAAAAGTGTGGCGACAAACCATAGATTATATTTTTTCTGTTGATTGGATTCGGTTTTTTTTGCGTACACTTTATTTTTATCTCCATGCCTTTTAAGTCAATTCATTATGCAAAATCATGTTGGATAATCTATTAATCGAATATGAACAAAATGTAAATAAATAAAAAAACGAGAGCAGCGCTCTCGTTTTGAGTGTTTTTCTAGTACATTCCGGGCATTCCGCCGCCGCCCGCAGGCATCGGAGGTTCTTCCGAAGGGATATCGGTGACAAGCCGCTCGGTGGTGAGCAGCAATGCCGCGATGGATGCGGCGTTTTGCAGCGCTGAACGGGTAACTTTTGTGGGGTCAATAATGCCTTTTTCAATCATGTTGACGTAAGCATCTGCAGATACATCGTAGCCATAAGAGGGATCATTCTTTGCGATAATCTGGTTGACGATGACGCTACCTTCCACGCCCGCATTGGCCGCAATCTGACGCAAAGGCTCTTCAATGGCCCGAAGCACAATCTGCATACCGGTTAAAATATCGCCGGAGGCTTTGTCGATCGCTTTTTTCAGAGCCGGAATGGTGCTGAGCAGGGCAATACCGCCGCCAGCGACGATGCCTTCTTCAACCGCCGCCCGTGTCGCCGCCAAAGCGTCTTCAATGCGCAGTTTTGCTTCTTTCATCTCGGTTTCGGTGGCCGCACCGACATGAATCACAGCAACGCCGCCCGAAAGCTTGGCCAAACGTTCCTGCAACTTTTCTTTATCATAATCCGAAGTGGTTTCTTCAATCTGGGATTTAATTGACTTAATTCTGTTTTTCAGCTCGGTATCCGAACCGCCGCCTTCGACGATGGTGGTGTTTTCTTTATCGATAATCACCTGACGCGCCGTACCCAGCTGTTCTAAAGTGGCTTCTTTCAAATCAAGGCCGACTTCTTCGGAGATGACCGTACCGCCGGTCAAAACTGCGATATCCGCCAACATGGCCTTTCTTCTGTCGCCAAAGCCCGGGGCTTTTACCGCCACACAGTTGAAAGTGCCGCGCAGTTTATTGACCACCAAAGTCGCCAGCGCTTCGCCTTCAATGTCTTCGGCGATAATCATCATCTTTTTACCCGACTGAACCACCTGTTCCAACACAGGGAGAATTTCCTGAATATTGGTAATTTTTTTGTCAGTGATGAGGATAACCGGGCTTTCCAGAACGGCTTCCATTTTCTCGGTATCGGTTACCATATAAGCGGAAGCATAACCGCGGTCAAACTGCATACCTTCCACAACCGAAAGTTCGGTCTTCATGGTCTTGGATTCTTCCACCGTGATAACGCCGTCGTTGCCGACTTTCTCCATGGCTTGTGAAATCAGCGAACCAACTTCTTCATCGCCTGCGGAAATGGCCGCAACCTGTGCGATAGCGTGGCTGTCTTTGATGGGCTGTGAGAAGCCTTTCAGTGCATCCACCACCGTATCGCTGGCCGCCAAAATACCTTTTTTAAGTGCCATCGGGTTTGCACCTGCGGCAACGTTTTTTAAACCTTCACGAATAATCGCCTGTGCTAAAACAGTAGCCGTCGTGGTGCCGTCGCCGGCGACATCGTTTGTTTTGGTCGCAACTTCCTTGACCAGCTGAGCGCCCATATTTTCAAACGGGTCTTCCAATTCGATTTCTTTTGCAATGGTCACACCGTCGTTGGTGATTAAGGGTGAGCCATATTTCTTGTCCAATACCACGTTGCGGCCCTTGGGTCCCAGCGTGACTTTTACGGTATCGGCCAGTGTGTTAACGCCGGTTTCCAGCGCTCGTCTGGCGTCTTCACCAAACTTCAATTGTTTTGCCATTTTATATCGTCTCCTTTAAAACAAAAAAATTATTCAACCACTGCCAAAACGTCCGATTGGCGAACGATGATAAATTCTTCACCATCGTACTTCACTTCGGTTCCGGCGTATTTGGAATAGATAACGGTTTGGCCTTTCTTCAGCGTCATGACCACGTCCTTGCCGTCCACAACACCGCCGGGGCCGACTTCTACGATTTCCGCCATTTGGGGTTTTTCTTTAGCGCTTCCGGGCAGAACAATGCCGCTCTTTGTTGTCTCTTCAGACTCCAGACTCTTTATTAGAACACGATCGAGTAAGGGTTTGATTGCCATAATATAATGAAACCTCCTTAAATAATAGTCTTAAAATTTTTATTAGCACTCTTGACTGGTGAGTGCTAATCGCATTAATAATATATATACTTGCCTCAAATATTTCAAGTATTAATATTTTTGATTATACCACAGTTTTTTAAAATAGCTTCTGTTTTCTCGCTTATTCTTTAATTTACTGATAAAATACCTGCATTTAAGCTTATTTCTTGATTTTAATCAACCTTTACAAACTGTACATATTTTAAGTATACTTAAAGCTACTTAAACAAACACTGATAGAGGAAGAAAACATGGATAAATGGGATAATCGTTTTATGCAGATGACCGAGACCATTGCCACATGGTCAAGCTGTTTTAAGGAAAACCGCAGTGTCGGGGCGATCATCGTTAAAAACAAACGCATCTTAACCACGGGTTACAACGGCGCGCCAGCCGGAATTGAAAGCTGCAAGGACCGTAAAGAGTGCATACGCATTGCGCAGGGCATTGAGTCCGGTACGCGGCATGAGATATGCTATGCCATCCACGCGGAACAAAACGCGATCATTCAGGCGGCAAAACTCGGTGTATCCATCGACGGGGCAACACTGTACTGCACGCATCAGCCGTGCGTTATTTGCTCTAAAATGATTATCAATGCCGGTATCAGCCGTGTGGTATATAAAGAAGAATATCCAGACGCTTTTGCCGTGGAGCTGATAAAAATGGCAGATATACAATACGAGAAATTTGGAGAAAAATAAAAGCACTTAAAATAAGTGCATTCATTTTAACCGCATAAAAATCAAGCGGTGTCTTGGTTTTACGCAACAGTATTCAGCCGTTTCGCTAAATTTGATTTTTTTCTGGCCGCATAGTTTTTGTGGACAATACCTTTTAAAACCGCGGAATCCAAAATACTGGCGACATCTTTATAAAGCTTTTCAGCATCGTCTTTTTTGCCTTCGGCTAAAGCGGCTTCAAACTTCTTGATGACGGTTTTGATTTCAGATTTTGCACTTTTGTTTCTAAGAGCATTGCGCTTTTCGACCAATACGCGTTTTTCTGCAGACTTAATGTTTGGCAATACGTTCACCTCTAATTTGTAAATTTAACCGTGTTATTTTAACATAACCGTAAATTCAATGCAAGGGTTAAAAAACCGTATCAGCTAGGATTGCGAAGATATAAAAATATTCATATGCGATTGGATTGATGACAGGATGAATCTAATGTATAATATCGTTAACAAATCCTGATTGATAATAAGAAGGCAAAAGCAATTCATGAGCAACTCTAAAAAACCCATTGGTATCTTTGATTCGGGCGTCGGTGGCGTCAGTGTACTGAAAGCGGCGGTTGAACTGCTGCCAAATGAGGATTTTATCTATTACGGCGATAACGCCCATGCGCCATACGGTACCAAAACGGAGCAGGAGATTCAGGATCTTTCGCTGGCCTGCGGTGATTTTTTGCAGGCAAAGGGCGTTAAGGCGATCGTGATGGCCTGTAATACGGCGACATCGGTTGCGGTCAGGCAGATGCGCGAAGAATATGATATGCCGGTGATCAGCATTGAACCCGCGGTGAAACCCGCCATGGAAACGTCATATGACGGAGATATCATTGTTCTCGCTACCGAAGGCACACTTTCTCAGCCACGCTATAATCTACTGTTAGAACGGCTGAATGCCAAAGAACGCGTCATCAATATCCAGTGCAAAGGTTTGGTAACATTGATCGAAAAAGGTGATATGGATTCAGGCGAGTTGGATGAATATATCCGCTGCATCTTTGCGCCGTACCATTCGCATCGTGTGGACACCGTCGTGTTGGGCTGTACGCATTATTCATTTGTTAAAAACAAAATCAAACGCTTTTTATATGACAATTTTCACGGCAACCGACACGTGATTGACGGGAACGGCGGCACAGTGCGTCAGCTAAAGCGTGTGCTGGAGGAGAGAGGTCTTTTGACCGACAGCGCAAAAAAAGGAAAAATCACATTCTATTCTTCGGGCGGACGGCACTATATCAGGCTGATGAAACGTTTATTTCGGATGAATATTGACTAAGCGGGAACAAAACAAGGCCAGTAAACGTCTAAACTTTGAAGGGATTGGCCAAATTAACGATGATGAATGAGAGACTGAAAGAATTAATACAACTATATATTGATGGACGTTTGGACGGAGAACAAAGCGAAGAGGTCAAACGGCTGATAAAATCTGATGCGGAAGCGAAAAGCTTCTACAAAGGTTTAGTTGAGGTACAAAAAAAGGTTAAAAAACTTGAGCATAAAGCAGCTTTCGCCGAGTTTGCAGAACGTTGGCCAAGGCGCGTCCGTACCGAACACGAAAAGATAATTCTACGGCGCAGAACGATACGAGTGGTGTCTTCATTGGCGGCGGTAACCGTGGTGGCGTTTGTTGGATTTGGACTGCTAAGAGCGGGACTTGTCACTACAAAGGATGCGGCAGAACCGATGGTGGCGGAAGAGAGCGTTATGATGGCGGTGGCAGAGGATGCGGATGTGATGGCGAAGAACGGATCAGCCACCGAGGCGCCGATGATGGAGAGTGCCCCGGCGGAAATGGGCGACAGCACTGCCGCGGCGGGAAACGCGGCCGAGACGGAGGAAGAGATGTCCGATGCGGCAGCTGATGAACGGACGGCCGATGACTGGATGCCAGAAAACGCTTTTGTGATTGAAAGTGACGAGGGAAATGCCGAAGACTTCTTTGAAGCGTTGTTGACATTAACAGAGGAGCAGATTGAGCAGCCTGTAATTGAAGAGAACCGCGTGTTGCTGCTTTTAAACGAAGAAAATATAGATATTGTTCTAAAGTTCTTAAATGAAAAAGAAATAATTACAGATGGTATGGAAATTGGAATGACGCTGGTTATAATATTTAACGAATAGACAAAATAATTAAAAAAGCGCTGAGAAGTCAGCGCTTTTTTAATTCAGAGTATTTTAATTAAAGAATGCGATTTTACCGCCAGCCAGGTTGATGACGAGCACAACAATCAGATAAACTGCGATGACGATCAGGTAAGTGTACCGGCCCTGTTTCATCGAAAAACCTTTGTTGTTTTCAATACTCCTAAACCAGAAAATATAGACTAGGAAGAAGCCCACCCAAAGGTATTGCAGCACGGTTTTAAGATTTTGATCGAGAAGGCGGAAGATTTCGCCTTCGTTGATAGCACCTGAAAGTGTGATACCCGCGACAGTCAAAAGTCCTAGTACAGCACCCAAGATAATCTTGGAAGCATTTGTCATTTCCTTTTTTTCTTTCGTTGACGGAAGATCTGTTTTGTTTATTTCAGACATTTTTATCACCTCAATTTTCTTTAAAGTTCATTATGCCACAACTTTACGGGTTTTTCCACACTAAATTAAAAAAAGCATTTATTTTTAAGCTTTAATCTGATAAAATAACGCTACGTGCGTTTTAAGCATTTCATTTGAAATTTAAGAATTTTCTTTATATATCTTTACACGAAAAATTTAATAAGGAGGATTTTTAGCGTATGAAGGATTATGCTACCACAGACATTAGAAACATTGCGTTGGTCGGTCACGGAGGAGACGGGAAGACTTCGTTGGTCGAGGCGATGTTGTTTGATGCGGGTGCAACTGATCGACTGGGTAAAGTCGAGGAAGGAAATACGCATACTGACTTCGATCCGGAAGAAATCGAGCGCAAAATATCCATAATGACAGGTTTTGCTCCGATTGAATGGAACAAAATGAAGATAAATGTGATGGATGCCCCGGGATATTTCGATTTTGTGGGCGAAAACATTCAAGCTTATCATCTGGCTGATTCGGCTGTAATCGTGGTCAGCGCCAAGTCCGGGCTGTCGGTGGGTGCGGAAAAGGCGTGGGATTACTGTGAAAAACATCATCTGGCCAGAGCGTTTTTTATCAACCAGATGGACAAAGAAAACGTCAATTATGATAAAGCGTTTGCGTCGCTCAAAGACAAGTACGGTGTTAAGGTGACGCCTGTACAAATCCCGATTGGTGACGGACTTGACTTTAAGGGTATTGTCGATGTCATCGAAATGAAAGCCTACGATGTCTCCGCGAAAAAGAGTAAAGAGATTCCGATTCCTGACGGGATGAAAGATAAAGTGGAAGCTTTGCGCAGTGAGATCGTGGAAAACGCGGCTGAAAACGACGAAGCACTTTTGGAAAAATTCTTTGGCGGCGAAGAACTTTCCAAAGCGGATATTGTAAAGGGCTTGAAAGTTGGTATTGAATCTGGCGACGTGGTGCCAGTGTTTGTCGGTTCCGCCTCCGAGAATATGGGTATCGACCTGTTTTTGGATAATGTCATTGCTTTTTTACCGAGCCCTGATAAAGCGACACTGCTGAAAGGCAAACAAGGTGAAAACGACATTGAGGTTGCAATTGATGCGTCCAAACCGTTTATGGCGAAAGTATGCAAAACCGTAGCCGACCCGTTTATGGGTAAGCTTTCGGTTTTTAAAGTGATACAGGGTGAAATCACCAGCAGCACAAATATTCAAAATGTCAATAAAGGCAAAGCTGAAAAGCACAGCACCATATATGTCATGGACGGTAAAAAGCAGGTGGGCGTTGAAAAATTGGTCGCCGGTGATATTGGTGCCGTGGCCAAATTGACACTCACCGAAACCGGAGACACGCTGGCCGATCCATCGGTCAAAGCTGTGCTTGAAACCATCACTTTCCCGACACCCAGCATTTCGCTGGCGGTTGACGCCAAAAAGCAGGGCGAAGAGGAAAAGGTATTTGCCGGTCTGCACAGATTGGAGGAAGAAGATCCAACCATCACGGTGGAAGTGCAAAAAGAGACCGCTGAAACGCTGATCAGCGGCATGGGTGAATTACAGATCGATATTATCTGCAAAAAGCTCGCTCATAAATTCCACGTGGAAGCCAAACTTTCAGAACCGCGGCTTCCGTATCGTGAAACTATTACCAAAAAAGTCACTGCCGAAGGCAAGCATAAAAAGCAATCCGGCGGACACGGGCAATTCGGTGATGTATTTATCGAATTTGAACCCGTCTATGACGGCCCTGAATTTGAGTTTGTCGATAAAATTGTCGGCGGTTCGGTGCCGCGGCAATATATTCCGGCTGTGGAAAAAGGCTTAAAAGAGAGTTTGGTCAAAGGTGTTCTGGCAGGATATCCGATGGTTAACATCCGTGCGACTTTGTTTGACGGTAAATTCCATCCGGTGGATTCCTCTGAAATGGCATTTAAGATGGCGGCTTATCAGGCGTATAAAACCGGATGTACCTCCGCGAACCCGGTATTGCTGGAACCCATCCTAAAAGCAAAAATCACCGTACCGGATGAATACATGGGCGATATCATCGGCGATATGAACCGCCGCCGCGGCCGTATCCTCGGCATGAATCCGGTGGATGGACTGCAGGTGGTGGAAGCCGAAGTGCCTCAGGCCGAGATGGTTAAATACGCGACTGACTTGCGCTCCATGACGCAGGGCCGCGGATCGTTTATTGTGAACTTTGAGCGGTACGAAGAAGTGCCCGGCAACCTTTCCGCCAAAATTGTGGAAGAAGCCAAGAAAGATCAAGAAGCATAAAAACGATTTATTAACGAACTGTAAAAGACGGCGGAATCAGATTGGATTTTGCCGTCTTTTTGTTTACATCATGTTTATCGGGTGCGATAATAGACTTATTGGAGTTGCAAATTTTAGCAAACGTGAGTATAATAACGGGACTTAAAAAAGAATAAGCGAGTGAGAACTTTGAGTAAAGAGATATTAATGAATGATAAAAAAATGAGCAGTATTTATCCTATGATCGCGCTTCGCGGTATGGTGGTTTTCCCTTATATGGTACTGCATTTTGATGTAGGCAGAGACAAATCGGTCAAAGCGCTGGAAAAAGCGATGGCTGACGATCAGCGCATTTTTCTGGTCGCTCAAAAAGACATTAATGTAGACAGCCCCAAAGCGGATGATATATATCATATCGGAACGGTATGTGATGTCAAACAGGTGCTGAAAATGCCGGGCGACACCATCCGTGTTTTGGTAGAGGGCAGATCACGGGCCACGATTAAAGCCTATTTGGAGAACAAAGAGTTTTTTGAAGTGCAGGTTGAAACCATATCTGAAAACGACGAAAAACCGACGATTGAGGAAAAAGCTTATATTCGCGCCGTGGTGGATTCGTTTGAGCGGTATTCACGAAAATCATCCAAGGTTTCTTCGGACGCTGTCGCGTCGGCAAGAGAAGTGGACGGCGCAGACAAGCTGAGCGATCTTATTTGTTCCTATATGCTCTACAGCACTGAAAGCAAACAGGAACTCTTGGAGATGATCCATCCATTAGACCGATTAAAACGGCTTTTGGAAGTGATCTCCGAAGAAATTGAAATCATCGATGTGGAAAATGATATTAACCGCTCGGTGAAACGGCAAATTGACAAATCTCAACGAGAATACTATTTGCGTGAACAGATAAAGGTGATTCAAAAGGAACTTGGCGAAGACAACGTGGTGATGAGCGAGGTGAAAGCCCTGCGGGAGCGCTTGGACGCCAAGAAGATACCCAAAGAGGTGCGAGAAAAGTGCGATAAGGAACTTTCGAAACTGGAAAAAACATCGGCCAATTCGCCGGAGCTGAATGTGATGGTGAACTATCTGGACACCATAGCTTCTTTGCCGTGGGGAAAATTGACGCGGGACAAAATGAGCCTTGAGAATGTGCAGAAGATTTTAGACGAAGATCATTATGGTCTTGAAAAGGTCAAAGAGCGTATTGTTGAATATATCGCTGTTTTGAAGATGAAAAAAGATATGCGCGGGCCAATTCTTTGCTTTGTCGGCCCTCCGGGCGTAGGTAAAACGTCGATCGCGCGGAGCATCGCACGAGCGGTGGGCAGAAACTTTGTGCGTATGTCGCTGGGCGGCGTGCGGGACGAAGCCGAAATTCGCGGACACCGCAGAACGTATATCGGCGCAATCCCGGGCAGAATCATCACATCCATCAAACAGGCGGGTACGGATAATCCGGTATTTTTGTTTGACGAAGTGGATAAGATGGCGTCAGATTTTCGTGGAGACCCAGCATCAGCCATGCTGGAGGTTTTGGATCCTGAGATCAATTCATCGTTCCGAGACCATTATATCGACATCCCGTATGATCTTTCCAAGGTGATGTTTGTCACAACGGCCAACAGCACCGAAACCATACCCAAGCCTTTGTTGGACCGGATGGAGATCATTCAGCTTTCCAGTTACACCTATGAGGAAAAAGCCGAGATTGCTAAGCGCCACCTGATCGGGAAACAGGCCAAGGCACACGGGCTTTCGGCTGAGCGGATTCAATTTGATGATGACGCACTGAATGATATCATCAATCTGTATACGAGGGAATCCGGCGTGAGAAGTTTGGAGCGTGAAATCGCGTCTATTTGCCGAAAAGCGACGGCAGAGCTGATTAAATCCGGTGACAAGCAGATTACGATTACAAAAGAACTGGTACGCGAATACCTGCGGGCACCGCGGTATCTATACGATCATGTGGATGAGCAAAATCGTGTGGGTGTGGTCAATGGGCTGGCCTGGACGGCGACCGGCGGAGTGACGCTCAGCGTGGAAGCGACAGTCTTTAAGGGCAGCGGGAAGTTGCAACTGACCGGCATGATGGGCGATGTGATGAAAGAATCGGCACAGACGGGTTTAAGTCTGGTGCGTGCTAAAGCGCCGGAGCTCAAAATAGACGAAGAGTTCCATAAGGATAAGGATATTCATATCCACATTCCTGAGGGAGCTATCCCAAAAGACGGTCCTTCGGCCGGCATCACCATGGTGACAGCGTTGGTTTCAGTACTGACTGAGCGGCCTGTGAAAAGTAATGTGGCCATGACGGGTGAGGTGACTTTGACCGGACGTGTACTGCCGATTGGCGGCCTAAAAGAAAAAGTGCTGGCGGCACTTCGGGCGGGCATCAACCGCATCATCATGCCTAAGGAAAACGAGAAGGATTTTGCCGATTTTCCGGAGGATTTGAAAAAGCGTGTAGACGTGGTTTTTGCCGAGGAAATTGACGATGTACTAAAGGAAGCGCTGGTCTAGTGGATGGAGATTAAAAAAGCGAGTTTTGTTAAATCCATCACGCGTATGAACGCGCATCCGGGCGGAGATCTGCCCGAAATTGCAGTGGCAGGTAAATCTAACGTCGGTAAATCATCGCTGATTAATTATTTTTGCAATCAAAATAAGCTGGCTAAAACGTCAGGTACGCCGGGGAAAACGCGGCTGGTTAATTTTTTTCTTATCAATGAAGCGTTTTATCTGGTGGATTTGCCGGGTTATGGCTACGCCAAGGTCTCCAAAACCGAGCAGGAAAGCTGGGGGCGGATGATTGAAGAATATTTGGTGGGTTCAAGGAATTTAAAAGCGATCGTGATTCTGGTGGATATCAGGCATAATCCGACACGAGATGATTTGATGATGTTTAACTGGGCGGCGCAGTACGCCATTCCCGTTATCTGTGTGGCGACCAAAGCCGATAAGATTGCCAAGTCAAAGCGTTTTAACCAGACTAAAGCGATTCAGCAGATTATCGGATACGGTAAAGGGTTTGATATTTTTCCGGTTTCTGCTTCCGAGAAATTCGGAAAAGAAGCGGTTTTGGATGCCATTGAGGCATATTTGTAGAGAATAAAAGCAAGGGACATAAGGATCAGCATGCAAGTTTATGCCATCAGCGATTTACATTTATCGGGATTCAAACCCAAACCGATGGATATTTTCGGTGAAAATTGGAAAGATCATTGGACAAAAATCCGCGTGGATTGGCACAAACGTGTCCGCGAAGAGGATTTGGTACTGATACCGGGCGATATATCCTGGGCCATGCGCCTTTCCGAGGCGATGATCGACCTAAAGCAGATCGAAGAACTGCCGGGCAGCAAAATTATTTTGAAAGGGAATCATGACTATTGGTGGTCATCGCTCTCCCGTTTGATTAGCGAGCTTAAACCAAATACATACGTTCTACAAAACAATGCGTTTGATTTTGAAGAATTAAGTGTGGCGGGTACGCGGGGGTGGACATGCCCATCGGACCGTGAGTTTAAGCCCGAGGATGAAAAAATTTATTTGCGTGAAGTGGAACGGCTGAAATTGTCTTTGGAAAAGGTTAAGCCGCGGGAGGATAAGAAAATCATCGCGATGATGCATTATCCGCCGTTCAATGAAAAGCGTGAGCCGACCGGTTTCACCGAACTTTTTGAAAGATATGGCGTTGAGACGGTGATTTACGGGCATCTGCATGACGCTTCGGCGTCCCAATCCTTCAACGGTGTTCATAACGGGATTCTGTATCAAAATGTATCCTGCGATTTTTTAAATTTTAAACTCAAAGAGATTGAAATCAGCTGGGAATAAATGTAGCAGAGATTTACGAGAAACGGCGAGGGGGTAAAGCATGAAAGCGGAAGAAGGATTCGGCAGAATGAAACTGGAAGCGCTTGAAAAGGAAATTTTAAGCCCTTATGCGGCCTTATCCATCGATGCAGAGCGTGAAATGCCGGTAGAGGAATGCCCTTTTCGCACAAAATTTCAACGGGATCGCGACCGCATCATCCATTCAAAGAGTTTTCGGCGATTAAAGCATAAAACACAGGTGTTTTTGTCCCCCGAGGGCGACCATTACCGGACGCGGCTGACCCATACGTTAGAGGTCTCGCAGATTGCGCGGACCATGGCGCGGTGCTTACGTCTCAACGAAGATTTAACCGAAGCGATTGCCATGGGGCATGATTTGGGGCATACACCTTTCGGGCATGCGGGCGAGCGCGCTTTGCAGCAGATTGATCCAGCATTTGAACATAACAAACACAGTTTGAGGGTAGTGAAATACCTCGAAAACGGCAAAGGACTGAACCTGACCATTCAGGTCAACGACGGGATTTTAAAGCATAAGAAAAACGACATTCCGATGACTCTGGAAGGTAAACTGGTCAATTTGTCCGATCGGATTGCGTACATCAATCACGATATTGACGACGCCATTCGTGCCGGTGTACTGAAGGCCGACGATATACCAAAAAATCTGACCGATTATTTTGGCGACACGCATTCCAAACGGCTGGACAGCATGATTTCGGATATTATCCAGAATTCCAGCGCGTCTGATATTCACCAATCTGAAACTTCGCAGAAACTGTTTGATGAATTTCGCAATTTCATGTTTGAGCATGTCTATTTCAATCCCGTGGCAAAGTCGGAAGAAGGCAAAGCCGAGCGTGTGATTTTGCAGCTATATGAGGCGTTTGATGCAGACCCGTCAGTGATGCCGGACAATCAGGACGCCAGCATTGACAAGTACGGGAAAAAGCAGGCGATAATCGATTATATCGCCAGCATGACCGACCGGTATGTGATTAAAGTCTACAATCAGCTGTTTGTGCCAACCGGGTGGAACGTGTATTAATTATCTTTGGAAAGGGTAGCCATGGCATTTTTTGACCAGGATTTTATCAACGAACTTTTGGCCAAAACCGATATTGAATCGGTGGTTTCCGACTATGTGCCGCTCCAGAGTAAATCCGGCCGTATGTGGGGCCTTTGTCCTTTCCATTCCGAGAAAACGCCGTCTTTTTCGGTGACCAAAGAAAAACAGATATTTTATTGTTTTGGGTGTCACGAAGGCGGCAATGCCATCAGCTTTTTGATGAAGATGGACAAACTGACTTTCCCAGAGGCAGTGGAGCGATTGGCCGAGCGGGCGGGCATGCCGATGCCTGAGCAGAAAAGCGGCAGTGCGGATTATGAGAAAAACAAACAAAAGCGGCAGCATATTTATGAGATTAATAAGCTGGCGGCGCATTACTTCTATGACAGATTAAACAGTGAAGCAGGCATCAGTGCGCTGGCGTATTTAAAAAAGCGCGGGCTCAGCCCTAAAACCATCACCAAATTCGGGTTGGGTTATGCCCCCGAAACATGGGATGATCTCCTGTTGCATTTAAAAGCCAAAGGTTGTAAGATAGACGAAGTCAGCGAAGCGGGGCTGTGTACGGTGAAAAACGGTAAAGCGTTTGATGCGTTTCGAAACCGTGTGATGTTTCCGATCATCAATATTTTTGGCGAAGTGATCGGTTTTGGCGGACGCGTGATGGACGATGCGAGCCCTAAATATTTAAACACATCGGATACGCCGGCCTTCAACAAGCGAAGAAACGTATATGCGCTGAATTTCGTTAAAACTATTAAAAAAATTCAGTCGGTTGTACTGGTGGAAGGCTATATGGATGTCATCTCCCTGTATGAACGGGGTGTGGTCAACGCGGTCGCTACGCTGGGAACGGCATTGACTCGCGAGCAGGCGCAGCTCATTAAGCGCTATGTGCCGCTGGTATATGTGGCTTACGACGGCGACAACGCGGGACAAAAAGCCACCGAAAAAGCATTGGACATTTTGGAATCGGTCGGGCTTTCCGCCAGAGTGATTACCTTCACCGAAGGCATGGATCCGGATGAGTACATCAAAACTTTTGGATATGCCGAGTTTGTCAAGCAAGCAAAAGCGGCGAAGGAAGCCACCGCGTTCCGTTTGGATCGTCTAAAACAGGGTTTTAACCTAAGCGTTTTTGAAGATAAAGCAAAATATGTTGTCGAGGGTACGAAGACACTGCTGCATTTAAAAAACCCCATTGAGCGAGAACAGTATATTCTGCGTCTCTCAAAAGAAACAGGGCACTCGGTTCAAGCGATAAAAGATCAGATGTCTGCGGCAACCAGCGGTGACAGTACAGCAGCGGCGCCATCACAGATATTGCATCATGAAAGTGATGTGAAAGAAGGAGCAGCGCATGGTAAAATGGAAAAAATGATGGCGGCATATTTCCTTAAATATCCAAAAAGAACCGCACTTTATGAAATCGACCGCATTTTACCATATTTTATGTTAACGGAAGTTAAGGAAATTGTAAATTATATTAATTTAAAGATAAAAGAAGGTATTTTGCCGACGGATGCCGAAATTGTAACAGTCATTAGTGATGAAGCCAAGCGATTGGCAGCAGAATTGATTGCAACAGCAGAAGAAAACGATCTGGACGGCATGGATATCTCACATATTGTCGAGTTCTATGAAATTCGTGCTCTGCAGCAGCAACTGGACAAAAAATACGCGCAGTTAAATGGGGGAAAATCAAATGAACAACTGCTCGCTGAGATCAGCGAGTTGAATAAAGAATTGCATCAAAAGAAGAAGCGGCCAAATTGATAGAAGGTGAAAACAGATTGGCGAAAGAAAAGAAACCAGCAGCAGACGAAAAAAAATCTGCTGCGCAGCAAAAAACCGCTGTAAAACAAAGCGGTTCGGATGCCAAAGCTAAAACCAACGCAACCAAAGCTACGCCGGCAAAAAGCCCGGATGAAAAAGTAGAAAAAACCAACGTTGCGAAAACAGCCAAAGCACCCGAAAAGACAATTGAAAAAAAACCGTCGGCGGCATCGGCAAAAAAAGAAACGAAGCCCGTCGATAAAAAACCAGCACCAGCAAAAACAATAAAAACAACGGTTAAGTCACCGGAAGGGAAGACAACGGATCAACATATGGCAGAACAAGGCAAAGAACAAACGGACATGACGCTGGAGGAACTGTTTGCAACCAAGTTCCAATCCAGCGAGCATCAGGAAAAACTAAAAAAAGTGATCGATGAAGGTAAGGAATCCGGATCGGTTACATATAAAAAGCTAAACGATTCTTTGGAAGACAACGCGATTAAGCCTGAAACACTTGAGCGCATCTTAGGTGCGCTTGAATTGGCAAACATCAATGTCATCGACGAAAAAGACGCTGAAGATGATGATTTGGACGATATCGCGGATGACGAGGACGACGGAAACGAACTGGATTTATCCATCCCAGAAGGGATCAATATTGACGATCCGGTTCGGATGTACTTAAAAGAAATCGGTAAAGTACCTTTGCTGACGGCTGATGAAGAAGTAGCGCTGGCAAAAGCCATGGGCGCAGGCGACGAGAGCGCTAAGCGCAAATTGGCAGAAGCCAACTTGCGTCTGGTGGTTTCAATCGCTAAACGCTATGTTGGACGCGGGATGCTCTTCCTCGATTTGATTCAGGAAGGCAATCTTGGCTTGATTAAAGCTGTCGAGAAATTTGACTATACTAAAGGATATAAATTCTCCACCTATGCAACATGGTGGATTCGTCAAGCGATTACGCGGGCGATTGCCGATCAGGCCAGAACCATCCGTATTCCGGTACATATGGTGGAAACCATCAACAAATTGATACGTGTATCCCGTCAGCTTTTGCAGAAGTACGGCAGAGACCCACAACCGGATGAAGTGGCCCGGGAGATGGATATTCCCGAGGAAAAGGTGCGTGAAATCATCAAGATTGCGCAAGAACCGGTGTCTTTGGAAACGCCGATTGGGGAAGAGGAAGACAGCCATTTGGGAGACTTTATCCCGGATGATGATGCGCCGGCACCTGCCGAGGCAGCCGCGTTTACCTTACTTAAAGAGCAGCTGATGGACGTGCTGGACACATTGACACCGCGAGAAGAAAAAGTGCTTTCACTAAGGTTCGGCCTTGAGGATGGACGTGCACGTACATTGGAAGAAGTCGGTAAGGAGTTTCAGGTGACGCGCGAACGTATCCGGCAGATTGAAGCCAAGGCTTTAAGGAAATTAAGGCATCCCAGCCGGTCAAAGAAACTGAGAGACTTTTTAGAGTAAAATAAGCGATTAAGTTTAAGGCACTTGAAATAAACTCCCAAGTGCCTTTTGCACCACCCTTAAGAGGTTTTGTTTTGATAGAGATCAAGGAGAAAATCGGCACCAGAATTCGCGCGATCGTTGAATTGATGCCGTCGGTAGCAAATGTAGCGGATATCGGCTGTGATCATGGACTCACCGGCCTGCTTTCTCTTTCTGAAAAAAAGGCAATACAAGTGATTGCCACCGATATCAGTGAGCCTTCTTTGCGAAAAGCCTACGATCTGGCTGAAAACTACGGGCTCATTTCCTTTTATGATTTTCGGCTGGGCGACGGGCTGGATGTGATCGATAAAGAAGAAGTGGATGCGATCATCATCTCTGGTATGGGCGGTGAGCTGATGCGGGATATTCTTGAAAAAGGGAAAAGTAAAATCAGCAGTTTAACCACGCTCATACTTTCTCCAAATACACGCGAAGATGTGGTGCGCTCATGGCTGTATTTTGCGGGCTTTGTGGTGACCGCGGAAAAGATCGTGGAAGAGAACGGCCTTTTTTATCAGATTTTTACGGCAAAGGTTTCGCAATCATCCATCCGCGATATTTCAGATACGGCGCTCGGTACGCATATGGTGGATACCGATCAGAGTCTTTTGAAAAAATATTATGACTTTAAGATCAGCAACCTGAACGAAGTTTTAAAAAATCTCGAAAACGCCAAGGACGAGCAAGAAAAAATTGATGAGATAAAAATAGCGATTGCGATGTATGAGGATAAGCGCAATGGTGTCTAAAGAAGCGATGCTGGCTATTTTGGAGGATATCGCCCCCAAAAGGCTGGCGATGGATTGGGACAACTGCGGGTTATTGATTGATGCAAAAGAGGGCTATGAACGCCTTCTTATTTGTGTGGATGTGACTAAAAGTGTGCTGGATGAGGCGATCGAGAATTCATGCGATCTGATTATTTCGCACCATCCGTTAATTTTTGAACCGATCAAGCAGTTGGACAAAGACAGCGTTGTTTATCAAGCGGTGCAAAGCGGCATCAGTGTTTTCTCTGCGCATACCAATATGGACATTGTATCCGGCGGATTAAACGATACGCTAACTGAAATGATTGGGATCAAAACCTGTCGTCCGCTGGGCGATGAGAACAACACTGCGTTTGGTTGTATCGGCCGAGTAGACAAAGCGCTGACGGTAAAGGCGCTGGCACAGCAGATTGAAACCGCTCTGGACTTTGATGGTATACGCATAAGCGGCTTATTGGACCGGGTGGGTCGAAACGGTGGCGGTGGCATGCGGTGCGGGCGGTGATTCGGCGAAAGCAGCTTATTTGGCCGGAGCTGATGCACTGGTGACTGGCGAAGCAAAGCACCATGAATATTTGCAGGCACAGAATTTGGGATTGGTTGTGCTGGAAGCGGGACATTACCATACCGAGAAACATTTTGTTAACTTGATTGCGAAACGTTTACAAGCGGCGGTAGATACGTTAGAATATAGTTTACAGATTAAAATCAGCGAGCGGGAAAAACCGCCGTACGTAACAATAAAATAGAATAAATGGTAAAAATAGAGGAGGGTTTCTTTTTGGAAAAACTGGAGAAGTTATTTCAGTATCAAACGATAGATCAAAAATTGGAAGAAATAAACGAGCAGCTGAAAAATACGGCAACGCGCACAAGACTGCAAAAAATTCATGATTATCTGCAAAAAAATCAGGACGCGATCAAAAAACTGGAACAGAGCCTGATCGTCAAACAAAACGATGTGGATGACGCCGGAGAACAGCTGAAAAAATTGAAATCTGAGTTTGAACTGTTGGCCAAGGAGATTGAAGAAGCGGTCAAAGACGAGCTGGATCCCGCGGAATTGCCCTACGTTAAAACGTTGGTGCAGGATCAGGAAAAAGTGTATGACCAATTGTCCAAGCAGAAAAAACGGCTGGAAAATGTGATTACATCATCTGAGGGTGTGGATGAGAAACTGAAAACCGTTTTGGTCAATGTGACCAAAGCCAAAAAAGAATTTGCCGACCTTAAAGCAAAGCATGATCTTGAAATCAAGGAAAGCGAACCTGAGATTGAAAAGCTGAAAAAGGAATTGGCGGCGGCCGAGAAGAAAGTGGACGCCACGCTGATAAAGCGTTATAAGAAGATTAAAAGTTCCATCACATCTCCGATTGTACTGGTCACCGGCGATACATGCCCGGGATGCAATATGAATATCCCGAGCAGCCAAATGACCAAGATCAAGCAGGGTGAGATATTGGAGTGCGAATCCTGCGGAAGAATCATATATATTAAAGAATCGTAAAATAAAGTTTTAAGCAAGCTGAGCGATCGCAGCGAATTTTCGCTGAGGAAAGTCCGAGCACCACAGGGTAAGGATGCTGGATAACGTCCAGTGGAGGCGACTCTAAGGAAAGTGCAACAGAAATAAACCGCCTTAATTTTAAGGCAAGGGTGGAAAGGTGAGGTAAGAGCTCACCTGGGCCATGGTGACATGGCTTGTATATGTAAACCCCATCCGGTGCAAGATTGGTATAAGGGCATTTAATAGTACCCGCTACGCCCTTTGTAATCGCTTGAGCGTTTTGGTAACAATCCGCCTAGATAGATGATCGTTCACGACAGAACTCGGCTTACAGGCTTGGCTTAAAAACCTTATCAATACAAATGACCTCAAGCAATTGGGGTTTTTTTAAACTAACGGATAAACGGATGAATCATATGTTTTTACCGACAACCGAATACGAGATGAACGCAGCGCGGTATCGACCAGCTGGATTTTATTTTGGTTTCGGCTGATGCGTATATCGACCACCATTCCTTCGCCGCGGCGCTGTTAGGTCGGTGGCTTTCGGCGTTTGGTTATACCGTGGGCATCATCGCCCAGCCGGATTTTCATTCGGCAGATGACTTTAAACGTCTTGGCCGTCCGAAATACGCGTTTTTGGTCAGTACGGGTAATATCGATTCGATGGTGAACCTTTACACGGCAAACAAACGCCCAAGAAAGACGGATGCCTACACGCCCGGCGGCGAAACGGGAAGACGCCCCAAACGGGCAAGTATCGTCTACACCAACCGCATTAAAGAGGCATATAGGGACGTTCCGGTCATCATCGGCGGCATCGAGCCTTCCTTACGCCGGTTTGCGCACTACGATTATTGGGACGATAAAGTGCGTCAGAGCATTCTTTTGGAAAGCGGGGCAGACCTTCTGGTCTACGGCATGGGAGAAAAACCGCTGCTGGCGCTGGCCGAATGCTTTGAATCGGGCATGCGGGTGCAGGACATGACCTTTATTCCCGGTACATGCTATATGGCGAATGATCTTGACAGCGTTTATGATAATGTGGAAATTCCTTCTTTTGAGGCAGTCAGCACGGACAAAAGCGCCTATAACGAAGCCTTTAAAACACAATATCGCAACCTTGATTTTGGACACGCTAAAACGCTGGTTCAAAAGCACGGGATGAAATATCTGGTACAAAATCCACCGTCCGAGCCGCTGTCCATTGACGAAATGGATACGCTGTACGGTCTGCCGTTTACCGGAAAACCGCATTTTACTTATACCCAACCCATTCCCGCCTTTGACGAAGTGCAGTTCTCCATCACCGCCAATCGCGGGTGCATCGGCGGATGCGCTTTTTGCGCCATCCAGTACCACCAGGGGCGAGCGATCTCGAAGCGCTCTAAGCAGAGCATTTTGGACGAAGCGAAAAAGATGACCGAAGACGCTGATTTTAAAGGGTATATACATGATGTGGGCGGACCAACCGCCAACTTTTATGACGCGTACTGCAAGCGCGATAAAAATAAGCCATGCTATCGTTTGTGCCTGTATCCCGATCGGTGCAAGAACTTAAATGTCAGCCATTTGGAATACTTGGATGTACTGCGTGATTTACGTCAACTCCCAAAAATCAAAAAAGTATTTATTCGTTCAGGTCTGCGGTTTGACTATATGGTTTATGACAAGAAAAGCGGTTTTATCGATGAACTCGCAAAATTTCATGTCAGCGGTCAGCTTCGAACTGCGCCCGAACATATCAACTGTGAAGTGCTGGATCTGATGAATAAACCGCAAAACGCTTCGTACGAAGAGTTTTTGGATATGTTCGCGAAAGCCAACCAAAAGGCGGGAAAAACACAATACGAGATTCCGTATTTTATCGCATCGCATCCAGGCAGTACTCTGGAAGCCGCCATTGAGCTTGCGCTATATTTAAAGAAAACCGGATTCATCCCCGAACAGGTACAGGACTTCTATCCGACGCCGGGAACGCTTTCTACCTGCATCTACTACACCGGAGTGCACCCATTAACCGGGGAAAAGGTGTATGTGCCAAAAAGCGAAAGTGAGCGTCAGATGCAGCGGGCGCTGCTGCAGTTTAATAAATCCAAGAACCGCAAATGGGTGATCCAGGCGCTGAAAAAAGCGGGACGAGAGGATTTGATCGGTAAGGGCAAATACTGTCTGGTCACGTAAATATGAATTTTATAAAAAAGAGTTGATAAACTAAAAACTTTATGTTAGAGTAGCACTAGTTAAAACGACCTTTAATCGGTACAGAGATACCGCAAGGCATGTAAAGATTATCGATATGTGTGAGTTTCTGGTTTTGTGAAAGGACTTTAGCATATTGACTTATTGGATAACAACCTTGCTGTGTCGGCAGGGTTTTTTGTTTAAAGAAAAAGGAAGTGAAGGCCATACATGGAATACAAAGCCAAGATCATGGATCAGCAGGATATGGAGCGTGCACTGAAACGCATTGCGCACGAAGTCATTGAAAACTGCGATCTGTCCGAAACCGTACTGATCGGCATCCAGCGCCGCGGTGTACCGCTGGCAAAGCGTATTCAGGGCTATATCGAACAATTTGAGAATATAAAAATTGATGTCGGGATACTCGACATCACGTTTTACCGGGATGATTTATCTTTGCTCTCGGATCATCCTATTATAAACGGGACTGACGTCCCGTTTTCTATACAGAACAAAATCGTCGTGATGATTGATGATGTGCTGTATACCGGACGGACGGGCAGAGCTGCGATTGATGCACTGATGGATATGGGCCGCCCAAAATGCATCAAGTTTGCGGTCGTGATTGACCGGGGGCACCGTGAGCTGCCTATTCGGGCGGATTTTGTCGGCAAAAATGTGCCGACGTCAAAGGGTGAAATCATACACGTTCTGGTCTCCGAGATGGACGGCGAGGACAATGTGGTGATTGCGGACAAAGAAATTTCCCATTCGTAAAAACGATTGGGTTTTTTATTATCACGACAAAAAATATAAACATAATATGGAGCTTAAAAAATGCTGCTAAAAAATAAGGACCTGTTGGGTCTGGAAGGCGTCAGCGCAGAAGAGATTACGCATATACTGGAATCGGCCGAATCGATGAAAGCCTTTTTAAAGCAAGGGGTTAAAAAAATGCCCCAGCTGCAGAACAAATCCATCGTGACACTGTTTTATGAAAATTCTACGCGCACTAAAATGAGTTTTGATTTAGCGGGCAAATACCTCGGTGCTTCCATGAGTGCCATTGCCGCCAGCTCTTCCAGCATCCAGAAAGGCGAAACCCTGCTGGACACCGGCAGAACGCTGGAAGCGATGGGCATCGATATTGTCATCATGCGCCACCCAATGAGCGGCGCGCCCGAACTTTTAGGGCGCAATATCTCGGCGGGGGTCATCAATGCAGGCGACGGGATGCACGAGCACCCGACGCAAGCGCTTTTGGATATGTATACGATGAAAGAAAAATTGGGCAGAATTGAAGGATTGAAAGTGGCGATTGTCGGCGATATCCTGCACAGCCGCGTCGCGAGAAGCAACCTTCATGGTCTTAAAACTATGGGTGCCGAAGTGACGCTTTGCGGACCGGCCACGTTGATGCCGGTGGAGATTGAAAAAACGGGCGTCAACGTCACCTACGATATTCGCGAAGCGCTGACCGACGCTGATGTCGTCATGGGCCTTCGTTTGCAGCTGGAGCGGCAAAAAAGCGGTCTTCTGCCCAGCCTTAGGGAATACAATGAACTTTTCGGTGTAAACAGCGAAAACATCAAATATGCCAAGCCGGAGGCGCTGATTATGCATCCGGGTCCGGTGAACCGGGGCGTCGAGATGGACACGGATATCATCGATCATGATCGTTCGGTCATCACAGAGCAGGTGACCAATGGGGTGGCTATCCGCATGGCACTGCTGTATATCATGACGCGCAAGAAAGAGGAAAACGTATGATTTTAATTAAATCGGGTAAAGTCGTTACCGCGGAGAGTATAAACAACGCTGATATCTTGATTGAAGACGGACTCATCAAAGCCATTGGTGAGAATTTAAGCGCGGATGGTGCGGAAGTGATCGACGCAAAAGGTTTAACCATACTTCCCGGTATGATTGATATGCACTGCCATTTGCGTGAACCCGGACAGGAATACAAAGAGGATATTTTAAGCGGCAGCAAAGCGGCAGTGAAAGGCGGGTTTACCAGCATTGTCTGCATGCCGAACACCGATCCGGTGATCGATAACGCAGGGCTTATTGCATACATTCAGGAGAAAGCAAGAAAGGCGAATCTCTGCAATGTCTTCCCGACTGGTGCCATTACTACCGGCCTTTGCGGCAAACAGCTCTCCGAGATGGGTGAGATGAAGGCGGCCGGGGCGGTGGCCTTCACGGACGATGGTAAGCCGGTGATGAGCGGTAAGATGATGCGAAATGCGCTGAATTACGCTAAGACTTTGGGCGCGCTTTTGATTCTGCACGAAGAGGATTTGGACATTCGCGCTGACGGTGTGATGAACGAAGGATACTATGCCTCCATGCTCGGCCTTCGCGGCATCAACCGCGCTGCAGAGGAAAGCATGATTGCGCGGGATATCGCACTAGCCGAGAGCTTAAACTGCAAAATCCATATCGCTCATGTCAGCACACGGGGCGGGCTGGACATCATTAAAAAAGCCAAAGCGCGAGGCGTGCAAGTGACATGCGAAACCATGCCGCACTATTTCTCAGCGGATGACAGCTGGGTGGTCGGATACGACGCCAATACCAAGGTCAATCCGCCGCTTAGGACAAAGGACGATGTCGCAGCAGTGATCGAAGCGATCAAGGACGGTACGGTGGATGCGATCGCTACCGACCATGCACCGCATCATGTGGACGAAAAGGACGTGGAATACGATATCGCGGCGTTTGGTATTTCCGGTTTTGAGAGCGCTTTATCTTTAATCATCACGCATCTTCTGCCGGCGGGAGTTCCATTAGGCAAGATTGTCGAGTTAACCAGTCTGAACCCAGCAAAATTATTGGGGCTTTCATGCGGGAAAATTGCCGAAGGCGAAACAGCGGATTTGACGATATTCGATGAAAAAGAAACGTATCTGTTCACCAAAGAAAGTATGGTCAGCCGGGGAAAAAATTCGCCCTTTATCGGAAAAACACTAACGGGTAAAGTGAAATACACCATCGTGAATGGTGAGATAAAATATAAGGAGTAAAGATGGTTTTTGATATTTTAGGTTATAAGATTAAGGAAACCAAAGCGCCGATCTGTGTGGGGCTGGATACCGCGTATGATTACCTGCCCGAATACTGCCGAAGTGCGCTGAACGAAGAAGACCCGTTCGAGACCATGGCGGCGGATATCCTAAAATTCAACACGGCGATTATTGACGAAATATATGATATTGTCCCTGCGGTTAAATTGCAGATTGCGTATTATGAGATGTACGGGTATCATGGGCTTAAGACCTATAAAGAAACAATCGACTACGCCAGAGAAAAGGGTTTGGTCGTCATCTGCGATGCCAAGCGAAATGATATCGGGGCAACTGCCGCGGCATATTCAACCGCTTTTCTTGGCGGCGTGGAAGCGGCGGGGAAGATTCATCATGCTTTTGAAGCGGATATACTCACCGTTAACCCGTACTTAGGTTCAGACGGGATACAGCCTTTTCTAAAGGATATGGAACACAGCGGTAAGGGCATCTTCGTGTTGGTGAAGACCTCAAACCCGTCATCCGGTGAGTTTCAAGACAAGACCTGTGAAGGCAAAGCAAATTATCTGCATGTAGCAGATAAGGTGGCTGAATGGGGCAGCTGCTGTATGGGACGAAACGGATATTCCAGCGTCGGCGCGGTGGTGGGCGCCACCTATAAAGAACAAGCTAAAGAACTGAGGGAACTATACCCGCACATGTTCTTCCTGATTCCGGGTTACGGCGCGCAGGGCGCGGCCGGAGATGACATCGCCGTGGCATTTGACGCAAACGGCGGGGGCGCGGTGGTCAATTCATCACGCGGGATATTATTGGCTTACAAACAGCCGCTTTACCAGACCTTAAGCTATGAGCTGGCTGCCAGAGCGGCGACACTGGATATGAAAGAGGATATTTTGGCGGCATTATCGCGCGCCGGAAAAGAACTATAACGGAGAGAAGATGGCATACTTAACGCTGGAAGACGGCAAAACTTTTGAAGGCATTCTGTTTGGTAAAGCGCAAGACGTAGTTGGCGAAGTGGTGTTCAACACGGGCATGACCGGATATCAGGAAGTGTTGACCGACCCTTCTTATCATGGACAGATCGTCACCATGACCTATCCTTTGATCGGCAATTATGGCGTGAACACCAAAGACCCGGAATCTTCAAAACCGCAGGTAAAAGGCTTTATCGTGCGCGAGCTGTGTGAACTGCCAAGCAATTTCAAATCGGAAGGAAAGCTGAACGATTATTTAATTGAAAACGGCATTTCCGGTATCTATCAAATTGATACTCGGGCTTTGACACGCCGTGTGCGCGAAAAAGGCGTGATGCGGGGCATGATTACGAAAGAAACTCCAACCGAAGCTCAGCTTGAAGCGATGCGGGCGTATGAGTGTAAAAACCCGGTGGACATTGTCACCTGTGCTGAGCGCTTTGAGTATGAGACTGAAAATAGAGATTTAAAGTATAAAGTGGCTGTCCTGGATTTTGGGCTTAAAAACAATATCTTGCGCTCACTGGATTTGCGTGGATGCGCACTGACCGTTTTTCCGGCCAAAACCAGCGCCGAGGAAATTTTAAGCGGCGGATTTGACGGCTTGATGCTGACCAACGGCCCCGGGGACCCGGAAGATAACTCTGAGGCGATTAGCAATATTCAAAAATTGATGGGGAATCTGCCGGTTTTCGGAATCTGCCTTGGGCACCAATTGATGGCACTGGCCAGTGGAATGGCCACCTATAAGCTGAAATACGGGCATCGCGGGGCAAATCATCCGGTCAAGGATTTGGCCAAGGATAGGGTGTATATCACTTCTCAGAACCACGGGTATTCGGTGGATGAAAAGAGCCTGCCGGAAACCGCCGAAGTTTCACACACAAACTGGAACGACCAGACGATTGAGGGAATACGGTATAAGGATTCTCCTTCGTTCAGCGTACAGTTTCACCCCGAGGCCGCACCCGGTCCTGAGGACTCCGCCTATTTGTTCGACGAATTTATTGACATGATGGAAGGAAAAGCGTAAATGCCTTTAGATAAATCGATAAAAAAAGTACTGGTGATCGGCTCCGGACCCATCATCATCGGTCAGGCCGCCGAATTTGACTATGCAGGCACACAGGCTTGCCGCGCGCTTAAAGAAGAAGGGATTGAAGTGGTACTCATCAACTCCAACCCCGCAACGATTATGACCGATAACGCGGTGGCCGATAAAGTGTATATCGAGCCGCTTTCTCCGGATGTGGTTTTAAATATCATCGAAAAAGAAAAGCCTGACAGTTTGTTGGCCACGCTCGGTGGTCAAACAGGACTGAACCTCGCCATGGAACTGTACGAAAAAGGGTATTTGGCGCGTCATAATGTGCGTGTGCTCGGTACCACCATTGAGTCCATCCATATGGCCGAGGACAGAGAAGCATTTAAAGACCTGATGATCGCTACCGATCAGCCAGTGATGGAAAGTGAGATTGTGGAAAGCGTGGCGGAAGCGCTGGAATTTGCGGGGGCCACGGGCTATCCGTTGATCGTGCGTCCGGCGTACACGCTGGGCGGAACCGGCGGCGGGATTGCTTCTGATGAAGAAGAGCTGATTACCATCATCAAATCGGGGCTTGCCGCGAGCCGCGTTAATCAGTGCCTTTTAGAAATCTGCGTGGCGGGCTGGAAAGAGATTGAATATGAGGTGATGCGGGACGGCAAAGGTAACGTTATCACCGTTTGTAATATGGAAAACTTGGATCCGGTGGGGATTCACACGGGGGACAGCATCGTGGTGGCTCCCAGCCAGACTTTGCGGGATAAAGAATATCAGATGCTTCGAACCGCATCAGTTAGGATTATCGAAGCCTTAAAGATTGAGGGCGGATGCAACGTGCAGTTTGCTTTGGATCCTGAAAGCCTGCAATATTATGTCATTGAGGTTAATCCGCGTGTTTCGCGCTCGTCCGCGCTGGCCAGTAAGGCCACGGGCTACCCTATTGCCAAAATCGCGGCGAAAATCGCCATCGGATATGGGTTGGATGAAATCGAAAACGGGGTGACCAAAAAGACATTTGCCTGCTTTGAACCTACGCTGGACTATGTAGTCATCAAGTTTCCGAGATGGCCGTTTGACAAGTTCACTGCCGCCGATAAAACGCTGGGCACGCGCATGAAGGCCACCGGAGAGGTGATGGCGATCGGTGCAAATTTTGAATCAGCATACTTAAAAGCCCTTCGGTCGCTGGAACTGAAGCTCTTTTCCATGGAATTTCCCTTTGCCGAAGGGTTATCAGAGGAAAAACTATTTGCGAGAATCGACGAACAGGACGATGAACGGATGTTCTTTGTGGCACAGGCGATTCGTATGGGTGTGGACGTTAAAGTGATTTTTGATCGCACCAAAATCGACCTGTGGTTTTTGAATAAATTTAAATCAATTATTGAGCTGGAAGAGCAGTTTAAGCATACCGATCTTGCGGACATTGACAAAAGGCTGATGTACCGTGCCAAGCGTTTGGGGTTTTCGGATAAAGCAATTGCCAAATGGGTAGGCGTACGCGAGAGAGACGTGAGAAACCTACGTTATGCCTACGGCATCAAAGCGTCGTTTAAAATCGTGGATACCTGTGCCGCCGAATTCGACGCAGTCAGCCCCTATTTTTACTCCACCTACGAAGAGGAAAACGAAGCGCGCCCCAGTCACAACAAAACGGTGGTGGTACTGGGTTCGGGGCCGATCAGGATTGGTCAGGGCATTGAGTTTGACTACTGCTCGGTGCACTGCGTGTGGGCGCTGAAAGCCGCGGGGTATGACACAGTCATCGTCAACAACAACCCTGAAACGGTTTCAACCGACTTTGATACATCAGACAGGCTCTATTTTGAACCGCTAACCGCCGAGGATGTCATCAGCATTCTGGAACAGGAAGACCCCATCGGCGTGGTCTGTCAGTTTGGCGGCCAAACAGCGATCGGAATGGCCAAGCATGTCATTGAGGCGGGCTTCGACATCATTGGAACCGACCTTGCCAACATCAACCGTGCCGAGGACCGCGAAGAATTCTATAGCCTATTAAAACGGCTGGACTTGAATCTGCCCGAAGGACGCACCGTATTCTCAGCGGAAGATGCGGTTGAAGCGGCAAACAATTTAGGATATCCGGTGCTGGTACGACCGAGCTACGTTTTGGGCGGTAAAGGCATGGAAATTGCATACAATGATGATAATATCCGTGATTATATGGAAATCATCTCGCGCGAGGTGCAGGAGCACCCAGTGCTGATCGATAAATACATTTCGGGCATCGAGATTGAGGTGGACGCGATATCGGACGGGGATGATATCTTAATACCCGGTATCATGGAGCATATTGAACGCGCGGGTGTGCATTCGGGAGACAGCATTTCCGTGTATCCGGCGGTGAAAAAAATCACGCCCAAACAGGAGCAGGAGATACTAAAAATCACGCAGGCACTGGCCAAAAAAGATGCATTGAACGCCAAAGGTATTATCAACATCCAGTTTGTTATCGCGGACGAAAAAATCTATATCATCGAGGTCAATCCGCGTTCCAGCCGTACGGTGCCGTATCTTTCCAAGGTAACGGGTGTTCCGATGATTGAACTCGCGGTGCGGTGTTCCTTGGGCGAAAAACTGAAAAATATGGGCTTTGGCACGGGTTTATTCCCCAAGCGGGATCTGTTCGCCATCAAAGTGCCGGTCTTCAGCCACGAAAAACTGCCGAACGTCGAGGTTTCCTTGGGCCCCGAAATGAAATCCACGGGCGAAGTTTTAGGTGTATCGCGGGATTACAGCGAGGCTTTGAGCAAAGGTCTCATCGGTTCTGGCGTGAAAATACCCAGAAAAGGCGGCGGCAAGGTGCTGATTACCGTGGCGGATAAGGACCGCCCCGAGATTGAACCGATCGCAAAACGTCTGGAAAGTCTGGGCTTTACACTGTACGCCACACCGGGTACGGCGAATTACTTAAACAAAAATTATATTGCCGCGAATGTGGTGAACAAAATAAAATATGAAGAGAATAACATCTTTGATTTGATGGAAAGCGGTGACTTAAAGCTGATTATCAACACGCCCACGCAAGGGCGCAACGCGGATAAGGATGGGTTCAAAATCCGCCGTGCGGCGGTAGAGCGACGCATTCCGGTACTAACTTCGCTGGATACCGCCAAATCCATGGTGGACTGTATTGAAAACAACAAGACCGAAAGCCAGCTTAAGCCGATTAATTTGAGTGAGCTGTTTTAGAGGAAATGATGGGGAAAGAACTGAAAACAACGATTATCGATAATAAAGCAGCTGCGCGGGATATTTTTGAATTGACTTTACAAACTGAAAAGGGTCTTGAGTTTAAACCCGGTCAGTTCGCCAATGTAGCGGTTCCGGAGGAGTCCCTTCTGTTAAAACGCCCTTTCAGTATCAATGATTACGACGCTGAAACGGGAATCATGACGTTTATATACAAGGTAATCGGCAAAGGTACCAAAGCATTAAGCAAAATAAAATCGGGCGATTCGGTGGAGATTCTGGCGCCGCTGGGAAAAGGATTCCCTGTTTTAGGCACTCAAAATACGGTCTTTCTGGTGGGTGGCGGCATCGGCTGTGCGCCTATGGAGAGTGTCATGGACGCTTATCCGAGTAATGATTACCATACTTTTTTGGGTTTTGATACCGCGGACAGCATCTATCACGAAAAAATGTTTACCGAAAAATCCACAAAAATTGTTTTTACCACAATAGACGGAACAAAAGGCATAAGAGGTCTGGTGACTGCGCCATTATCCAAAGCTTTAACCGAAAAAAAGCCGGATTATTTATTTGCCTGCGGGCCGATGCCTATGTTAAAAGCGTTGAAAGACATGATAGACGCCGAAAAGATTCAGGCTTATGTTTCTGTAGAAGAGCGTATGGGATGCGGGATGGGTGGATGCGCGGTCTGCGCTTGCAAAACCATCGGCGGATACAAAAAAGCTTGCGTTGAGGGGCCGGTATTCCCGATGAGCGAGGTGGTATTTGACTGATGGATACTTCGGTTAATCTTTGCGGTATCACGCTTAAAAATCCCGTCATAGCGGCCAGCGGTACGTTTGCTTTTGGCGAGTATTATGACGATTATTTTGATATATCCAAGCTCGGCGGCATCTCGCTGAAAGCGCTGACAGCGGAAAAAACGCGAGGGCAACCCGCCGCCGCGTATCGCTGAGAGTGCAAGCGGTGTATTAAATGCTGTAGGCCTTCAAAATCCGGGCATCGATGCTTTTTTAAAAGATATTTATCCCAAGTTAAAAGACATTGACACCTGTCTCATTGCCAATGTGTCCGGCTCTGCTTTGGAAGACTATATCACTGTGATCGAAAAACTAAACGATACGGATATACCGGTAATTGAGCTGAATATCTCCTGCCCGAATGTGAAGCAGGGCGGTATGCAGTTTGGCGCAACGCCCGAATCGACGGCGGAAGCAACCCGAGCGGCGAGGAAAGCCACCCGTAAGAAGCTGATGGTAAAACTCTCGCCCAATGTGACCGATATTGCGAACATCGCCAAGGCGGCGGAAAGAGAAGGCGCGGACGCGGTATCGCTTGTCAACACATTTGCCGCCATGGCGATTGACGCCCGAACCAGAAGGCCGATTCTCGCCAACGTCACCGGGGGCTTAAGCGGGCCTGCGATCAAACCGATTGCACTTCGAATGGTGAATCAGGTATTCAATGCGGTAAAAATCCCTGTAGTCGGTATGGGCGGCATTATGACCGGTATTGATGCGGCGGAATTTATGATAGCGGGTGCCACAGCGGTGATGGTGGGCACGGCCAACATGGTGAGTCCGGGCGCAATGATACGTATCATATCGGAATTTAAAGATTTTTTGAGAGAGCAGAAAATAGAAAGGGCAGGCGATTTGACAGGATCGCTCAAGGTGGATTAGTATGGAAAAGGCACGTGCGATTGAGATTTTAAAACAAACCGGGGTAATGCAGGAAGGACATTTTAAGTTGACATCCGGCCGGCATTCTGATAAATATATGCAGTGTGCAAAACTTTTTATTTTGCCGGATACATCGGCCGAAATGAGCAAAGCGCTGGCGGAGAAGTTTAGTGATACAAAGATAGACCTGGTAGTCGGTCCTGCGATCGGCGGCATCATTCTGGCCTATGAAGTGGCAAGGCAGCTTTCTCTGCCAAACATCTTTGCTGAGCGTCAGGACGGCGATATGACTTTTCGGCGTGGATTCACTGTTAAACCCGGAACGAAGGTGTTGGTGGTGGAGGACGTGGTGACCACCGGCGGGTCGGTAAAGGAAGTCATTAAACTGACCGAATCCTTTGGCGCCGAGGTGGTGGGTGTCGGGGCCATCGTGGACCGAAGCAACGGCAGGGTGGATTTTGGCACACGCTTTGAGGCAGTGCTTTCGATGGAGGTCGTTTCCTTCCCGCCGGAAGAATGCCCCATCTGCAAGACAGGCATGCCGCTGACAAAACCCGGCAGCCGAGTGACATTTAAAGAATAGGAAAAGCATGGTACATACATACAAATATAAAGATTATTTTTTGGCATTGGATGTGGAAAGCGGCTCGGTACACGTTTTGAGCGAACTGGCATACGATGCCATTAATGCGTTAAATGCGGGACAGCCGCTTAGCTGTCTTAGCAAGGAAGCAACCAACAGCGAAATAAACGAAGTCATGGCGGAGATCGCTGAACTGAAAAAAGAGGGGACTCTGTTCAGTGAAATGGAATATACGCCGGAAGATATCAAAGCATTTGATCCGGTCGCCAAGGCACTGTGCCTGAACGTGACCACCGGATGCAATCTGCGGTGTGAATACTGCTTTGCCGGAGCGGGTCATGTACCGCATGAAAATATGAGCTTTGAGGTCGCCAAACAGGGTCTTGAATTTTTGATTGAAAACTCAAAAGATCGTGTTAACTTAGAGGTTGATTTCTTCGGCGGCGAACCCACATTGAATTTTGATGTGATTAAGCAGACAGTGGAATACGGCCGAAAAAGGGAAGCGGAGACCGGAAAGAAGTTCAGGTTTACTGTCACCACCAACGGCTACTATGTCACCGATGAGATGATCGACTTTTTTAACGCCGAGATGAAAAATATCGTCATCAGTATGGACGGGCGAAAAGAGATCCATGACAGCATCCGATTGACAGCCGGCGGCGGCGCAAGCTATGATCGCGTACTCGAAACCGCCAAAAAGATTGTCGAATCGCGCGGGAATAAGGAATACTATATTCGAGGCACCTATACAAAAAAGAATCTTGATTTTAGTCAAGACGTGATTGCAATGTATGACGCAGGATTTAAAGAGGTTTCGATTGAGCCGGTGGTGACCAGCGGCGAACTTTCTTTGACCGAAGAGGATTTGCCCAAGATATTTGCCGAATATGAAGCCTTAGCGGCGTATCTGGAGGAGAACAGAAAAAAACGCGGACTGCATTTTTTCCACTTTACCATTGACCTTTCAGGCGGGCCGTGCCTGAACAAGCGCTTACGTGGATGCGGGGCGGGAGTGGAGTACTTTGCGGTCAATCCGGACGGCAACTTATATCCTTGCCACCAGTTTGCGGGAGACAGCGAATTTGTTATCGGCAATGTTGTGGATGGCTTGACCCATTTTGAGCTACAAAAAAAGTTTAAAGATGCACATATATATACCAAAGAATCTTGCGCTAATTGTGCGGTCAAATACTACTGCAGCGGTGGTTGTATGGCCAATGCGTATCATGCAAACGGTGATTTTAACAAGCCATACAAGCTGGAATGTGATATGATGAAAAAGCGGGTGGAACTCGGCATTGCACTTTCGGTTTTGGAGGAAGAGAATGATTGAAGAATTTAATGGCATATCGCCCACATTTAAAGGACCAAAATATGTGCATTATTCAGCGGTGGTGATTGGGGACGTTTCCTGCAAGCGCCATGTCAGCATTTGGCCGAACGCGGTGCTCCGAGGCGATGAAAACCAAATTTTCATTGGAGAATGCACCAACATACAGGACGGATCGGTTTTGCATATTGATTTTGATAAACGTTTGGTGATTGGGGACTATGTCACCATCGGACATAATGTCAATCTGCATGCCTGCAAAGTGGGGGACTGTTCGCTGGTCGGTATCGGGTCAATCGTGCTGGACGGCGCGGTGATCGGCGAAAACTGTCTGATCGCGGCGGGTTCGGTCGTGCCGCCGAATAAAGTGATCCCCGACAATTCGTTGTTTATCAAAGGCGAGATCAAACCCAGGATGATCGATCAGCGGGAAGAGCTTAAAAAACATGCTGAGCATTATTGGGAGCTTGCAAAAAAGTTTATCCGAACATCCAATTTTCTATAATCAAAAAGGCTGTCCATTCAAATCGGGCAGCCTTATTTTTTTGTTTTTATGATACTGTTTCGATCGTGTCGTGTTTGACGGCCGGTTTTTTCTTAGGCGTTTTTTGACGTTTCATTGCATCTGGGTCATTCAGCATCAGCGGAATTTCCGTCTTTAAGACCGATTGTTTGGTGATGACACACTTATTGATATCGTCGCGAGAGGGGATATCGAACATCATATCTTTCAGCGTCAGTTCAATAATCGACCGCAACCCTCTGGCGCCTGTGTTGCGCTCAATCGCCAAATGGGCAATTTCTTTGAGTGCGTCCGGTTCGAATTCAAGTTCAACGCCGTCCATCTCCATCAACTTGGCATATTGCCGAATCAGCGAGTTTTTTGGTTCGGTTAAAATGCGAATCAACGCTTCTTCATCCAAGTTCTGCAAGGTTGCGATGACCGGAACACGGCCGACAAACTCAGGAATAAGTCCATATTTCAGCAAATCTTCAGGCAGAATCTGCTCGAAGAGCTCGCCGATATTTTTGTTGGACTTCGATTGAACTGTTGCGCCGAATCCCATCGATTTCTTGCCGGTACGTTTTTCGATGATTTTATCAAGACCGTTGAATGCGCCGCCGCAGATAAACAGAATATGACTGGTGTCAATCTGAATGAATTCCTGATGCGGGTGCTTTCTGCCGCCCTGCGGGGGAACAGAAGCCACCGTGCCTTCGATGATCTTTAAAAGCGCCTGTTGGACTCCTTCACCCGAAACGTCACGGGTGATAGAAGGGTTGTCGCTCTTTCTTGCAATCTTGTCGATCTCGTCTATATAGATGATGCCACGTTCGGCTTTTTTAACATCAAAGTCAGCGGCTTGAATCAGCTTTAAAAGGATGTTTTCAACGTCTTCACCCACATAGCCGGCTTCGGTTAAGCTGGTCGCGTCGGCCATGGCAAAAGGCACGTTTAAGATGCGCGCTAAAGTCTGCGCCAGCAAGGTTTTGCCGCTGCCGGTAGGGCCGAGCATCACGATATTGCTTTTTTGCAGTTCAACATCATCCGTGGAAATCTCAGAGTTAATGCGTTTATAATGATTATACACAGCAACCGCCAAAGTCTTTTTGGCTTCGTTCTGGCCAATAACATAATCGTTTAAAACGTCCATAATTTGCTGAGGCTTTGGAACATCGGCCAGATCAATATCCGTCAGTTCTTGAAAGTCCTCGTCAATAATCTCGGCGCAAAGGTCGATACATTCGTTGCAGATATATACGCCAGGGCCCGCAATAATGCGGCGCACCTGCTCCTGCGGTTTCCCACAGAATGAGCATTTAATATGCTTTTTTTCGTCATAATATTTTGACATAGTGGTTTACCCCGTCACTTAACCGCGTGCAGGAATGATTTCATCGACCACGCCATAGGCCAAAGCCTCTTCGGCGGTCATATAATAATCCCTTTCCACGTCTTTTGTGATCTTTTCCAGACTCTGGCCGGTTCTCTCTGCCATAATCCGGTTCATTTTTTCTTTGGTGCGCATAATATGATCAGCTACGATTTGGATATCCGTCGCCTGACCCTGAGCACCGCCCGAAGGCTGGTGAATCATGACTTCCGAGTTGGGCAGGAGTTTACGCTTGCCTTTGGTTCCCGCCGAAAGCAGAAACGCGCCCATAGAAGCCGCAATGCCGACACAGATGGTGGAGACATCGCTTTTGATGTATTGCATGGTGTCATAAATCGCCATGCCGGCGGTCACAGAACCGCCCGGACTGTTGATATACAGGAAAATGTCCTTATCCGGATCTTCGGCTTCCAAAAAAATCAGCTGGGCAACCACAAGGTTTGCCACAACATCATCAATGGGGCCGCCAAGGAAGATGATTCTATCCTTTAAGAGCCGTGAAAATATATCATAAGAGCGTTCGCCCTGATTGGTTTGCTCAACGACCATTGGTACTAAGTTCATATGTTTTCGCTCCTTACATTTTGCAAATTTTACACCATCTTAACTTGCCGTAGCATAATAGTCAAGGAAAGTCAAACATGTTTTACCGTTTGTTAACGCTTTATTCGGTTTTATTTTTTTGCACCGAAATCCGCGTTAGAGAGCAAAAAGTCAATCGTCTTGTCAAAGGCCAGTTTGGTTTCGATGCTCTCAAGCTGGTTCGCCGGTAAATCCTTCTTATATTCATCCAGCGTTTTTTTCATGCGCTGTGCGTTTTTCTCAAGTTCCGCATCAATATCCTTCGGTTCAGGCTTGATGTTTTCTTTTTCCATCACCGCTTCCAAAACCAGCTGGGACTTCACTGTGTTCTCAGCCTGTTCCTTGTACTGCGCTTTTAGGTCATCCAAGGTCTGTCCGGTGTACTGCAGATAGCCGTCCATATTCAGTCCCTGATACATCAGCTGATATTCAAACTGTTTTAAGTGATAATCAATCTGATTGTCGATCATGACATCGGGGATGTCCACTTTGCTTTTGTCCACCAGCGCGGTGATCACATTGTTTTCAGTTTCGTTCTTGGCGTTTTGAACGGCCGATACCATCAGCTGCGCTTTAATATCTTTTTTATATTCATCCAGTGTTTCAAACTCAGACACATCCTGCGCAAAATCATCATCGATTTTGGGCAACTGTTTTTCCTGGATTTTATTCATCTTGCAGGCGAATACCGCTTCTTTTCCCGCCAGGTTTTCAGCCTGGTATTCCTTGGGGAAGGTCACTTTCACGTCTTTTTCTTCGCCGACTTTCATGCCCAAGAGCTGCGGTTCAAATCCTTCAATAAAGGTGTTCGATCCTAAATCCAACGCATAGTTTTCGGCAGTGCCGCCGTCAAATTTTTCGCCGTCTACCGATCCGGAAAAGTCGATGGTCACACGGTCGCCGTCTTTGGATTCTCGTTCCACTTCCACCCATCTGGCACTCTGCTCCGCGATGCGGTCGAGTTCGGCTTTCACGTCCTTATCGGTGACTTTAGGTTCTACCTTTTTGGCTTTAATGCCCTTATAATCGCCGAGTTTGACTTCGGGTCTTACCCAAAACTCTGCTGTGAATACGAGACCTTCTTCTTTGCCGATCTTTTCGATTGAAAGGTCGGGGTTGGAGACGGGGAAGAGACCATGCTCTTCAATCGCCGCACGGTAGGCATCCGGGAAAGCAATATCAACCGCGTCCTCATAGAAAACGCCCTTGCCATATTGGGTTTCAATCACATTTCTCGGCGCTTTTCCCGGCCGGAAACCATCGATTTTGATATCTTTTCTTTGCTTTATGTAGGCTTTCTGTACGGCCTCTTCAAATGCTTCGGGGCTGACTTCAATGGTTAACTTCTTCTTGTTAGCTACAACTTCTTCTAGCTTGCTCAAAAAAACTTCCTCCAAAATAATTTAACGGGACAACCCGCTTATTTTCTCTAAAACTAAATTATATTACCATAAGCCGAAAGGAAGCGCAAGCAATAAGCTACTATATATATGCAAAATGATTCATCTTTGAAATTATAATAACCAAAAAACGACAATTTTAATCACCTTGCATTGTACATGCGTTTTTGTTAATATTGTTTTATAAAAAATTGTGAGTGTTATATAAGGAATCTGGTGAATAAAATTATAGATCAATCGATTGAATGGACCGGTTGGCAGCGGTTTTATGCTAAGGTGTTAAAAAGAGCTTTCGATCTCATTTTTGGCATTTTATTTTTTGTCATCGTATCGCCGCTGATGCTGGTTATGCCGCTGATTATTCGGGCGGAAAGCAAAGGAAAAGCGATATTTGCGCAAACGCGCTTGGGCCAAAACGGCAAACCTTTTACCATGTATAAATACCGTTCCATGGTCGTCGGGGCGGAAAAAACAGGGAGTGGTGTGTATTCATTTAAAGGGGATGCGCGTGTCACCAAAGTTGGGCGGTTTATCCGCAAAACCAGCATTGATGAAATCCCGCAGGTGGTAAACATCATCAAAGGCGAAATGAGCTTTGTGGGCCCGCGCCCGACGTTGACCTACCATCCCTGGCCGTATGAGGATTACAGCGAATTTCAAAAACAGCGATTTTTGATGAAACCCGGCATCACCGGACTTGCCCAGACCGAGGGCAGAAAAGCGATTGAATGGACAAAACGCATCGAATACGATGTGGAATATATACAGAATACCGGTCTTTTTCAGGATATTCGTCTGGTGATTCTAACGGCGCTTAGTATTTTAAAATCGGAAGACAATGTCAACGTTTCAACGACCGCAAAATAAGGGATTATAGATGAACTTAAAACTCTTATATATCACCAACAGCCCGGATGTGGCGAAAATCGCAGAGCAAGCCGGAGTGGATCGCATCTTTATTGATCTTGAAACTATCGGTAAAGATCAGCGTCAATTTGGGCGGGATACGGTGAAATCAGCGCACAGCATATCAGATATAGCAAAAGTTAAATCGGTGCTCAGCACATCGGATGTGCTGGTGCGGGTGAACCCAATGTATGACGGTTCTAAGGAAGAAATTGACGCGGTCATCGCAGCTGGCGCGGACGTGGTGATGCTGCCCATGATTACATCGCTTTCGCAAGCTGAAAATTTTATAAAAATCGTCGATGGTCGCTGCCGAATGAATATGCTGATTGAAACTGCTGAAAGTGTAGATTTTTTACCTGAAATCTTAAAGCTCGCACCGAAAGCGGAGTATTTTATCGGGTTGAATGATCTGCATCTGGCTTACGGGCAAGTCTTTATGTTTGAGCCGTTAGCCGACGGCACGGTGGAGCGTATCATCAACATCTTAAGGTTTGGCGGTGTATCCGATTACGGCTTTGGCGGCGTAGCCAGAGTGGGGGAAAAAGCGATTCTTTCGGCGGAAAGCATCATCACCGAGCATCACAGATTGAATTCCAGAATGGTGATTTTATCCCGTTCGTTCTGCAACGCGCTGGAGATTGAGGACTTAAACACCATAAAAGATATGATGCAAAGCGGTGTTAAAAACATTCGTGCATTTGAGAAAACGCTCGAAGACTATACCCTCGCACAGTATGATGAGAACCGGCTCAGAGTGATTAAAGCGGTCGATGAAATTCGGTGTCGGTTAAATTCCTATTGATATGAAGGAGCAAGCCTTGAATATTGTTTTAAGTGCCAAAAATGCATATTTTACAGATATACAGTTTGAACGACTGAAAAAGCTGGAAGATGCCTTTGATGTGCGCGTTTTTTTCCAGATTGGTAAAGAAGCACTGGACTTGCCCATTAGTGAAATCGATTATCTGATTGATGCCGAAGCTTTAAAGCATTATGATTTAGATGAGTTTAGGCGGTTAAAGCAATTGCAGATTTTGAGCGCCGGTACAGACAGAATTGATATGGCGCGAATGGCCGAGAAGAATATTCGGGTGGCAAACGCCAGCGATGTATATAGTGTGCCGATTGCCGAGTTTGTTTTGATGCGTATCCTTGAGATTTACAAATCCGCTCGATATTTTGAAAACCTTCAGCATCAAAAAAGCATACTAAAAAAGCGTGATTTGGTTGAAGTATATGGTAAAACCAGTGCCATTTACGGCTACGGCAGTATCGGCCGTGAGATTGCTATGCGTCTTAAAGGCTTTGGAGTAAGAACTGTTGGTATTTCGCGGAGCGGCAAAAAGGATGAATACTTGGATGAAGCACTGACGATTGAACAAAGCCAATCACGAGTAAGCGATTTTGATATCGTCGTTTCCTGTCTGCCGCAAAGCCCTGAAACCGAAAAATTCTTCAACGCCGATTTCTTTAGCGCAATGAAGAAAAACTCAGTGTTTGTCAATATCTCCAGAGGCGCTGTGGTGGATGAAGCGGCGCTGATTGGTGCCGTCCAGTCGGATAAGTTTTTAGGTGTGGCTTTGGATGTGTTTGAGACCGAACCCTTGCCTGAGGAAAGTCCGCTATGGACGATGGAAAACGTCTATCTGTCACCGCACAATTCATTTGCTTCCACGATCATGTATGACCGCCTGTTTGATCGTATCTATCAGAATCTGGTCAAATTCATTGAGGAAAATCGATAACATGAAAAAAGTTGCGCAAATCAATTCTGTCTGCGGATACAGCAGTACGGGCAGGACCACCTATGATTTGGCTGTCTCTTTTGAAGAAGCGGGCTATGATTCGCATGTCTTTTATGGCTTGCGTAGTACCGATTATAAACATGCCACCAAATTCACCAACGATTTTGAAGTGAAAACGCATATCCTTAAAACAAGGCTCTTGGGTAAGCATGCGTTCTATTCCCGGCGCGCGACAAGACGGCTGGTTGACATGCTGAAGCGCTTTCATCCGGATGTGATTCGCCTGGGGCAGGTGCACGGACACTATCTCAATGTTCCGATTCTTTTTGAGTATTTTTATGAATCGGGTATCCCTGTGGTTTGGACACTGCACGATTGCTGGGCCATGACCGGACATTGCGCGCACTTTACCCGTGTCAAATGCGAAAAATGGAAAACAGGCTGTTTTAAGTGCCCGCAAAAACACAGCTACCCTAACTCTTGGTTTTTTGACCGCTCCAAAGCGGGCTGGAAGGACAAGAAAAAATATTTTACTTTTCCAAAGGATTTAACATTGGTTGCGCCATCAAATTTCATCGCGGATTTGGCCAGACAATCGTTTTTAAAAGATCATTCAATTGTTACCATATATAACGGCGTGGATACCGAAGTCTTTAAACCGAACGATAAAATAGCCAAACGGACCGCACTTGGCATATCCAGAGATGCTTTTGTGGTGCTGGGCATGGCAGGGAAGTGGTTCAACAGCCAAAACCGTGACAGAGTATTATCGTTGATCGAAAAATCATCTGAAATGACTATTTTGCTGATCGGAAAAGCAAGTGCGCTGAAAAAACAAATGCCTGAAAACGTTATCTGTCTGGATTATATCAATTCTCTTAAAGAGTTGGCTGAAACATACAATTGCGCTGATGTTTTTTTGAATTTAAGCGATGAGGATTCTTTCAGCAAAGTGACCGCCGAGGCGATGGCATGCGGCGTGCCGGTGGTGGGCCTAAACAGCACTGCGATACCCGAAGTCATCGGCGACACCGGCGTAGTTTTGCCGCCCGATGCGGGAAGCGAGGCAATTCTGACTGCGTTAAAACGCCTGCAAAAGGAAGACTTAACGGTGCTTTCCAAAAAAGCGCGCAGCCGAGCCGTCATGTATTTTGATTTAAAGAAGAACTATCAGCAATATGTTGCGCTGATTAAGGAAAAGTCGAAGTGATGAAAAAAGCATTATTGAATGTCCCAGTACTCATGGTTTTTTTTATACGGCCGGATAACTTTCGCCAAGTATTTGACGCGGTGAAGCAGGCGCGCCCTGCACAGTTATTTTTGTTTCAAGACGGTGCGCGGGAAAACCATCCGACCGATGAAACAAATCGGATGGCATGCCGAAAGGTCTTGGATGATATCGACTGGGAGTGCGATGTCAAAACCTTTTATCCGGATTTTAATTATGGTGTGGATGCCAGCGTTTATGCGGCGATACGGTGGGCGTTTGAATCGGTTGACCGATTAATCATACTCGAAGATGATATCGTAGCATCGCAGTCTTTTTTTCAGTTTTGCGAAACACTGCTTGAAGAATACAAAGACGATCAGGATATTGCTATGATCGGCGGGATGAATCATCTTGGCACCTATAAAGATAAAGAGAGCAGTTACATTTTTGCCCAAAGCTGTGCCATATGGGGTTGGGCAACTTGGAAACGTTTTTTTGATTCGTGGGATAGAACCTTAGGCTTTTTAGACAATCAAGAGAAACTCAAGAAAATAAAAAAGCAACTGACGCCGTCCGATTTTCGGGCGCAGATGAATAAAGCGAAACGTGTGCGAAAACAAGCTTTGAGTGATGAAAATAAAGCGTCCTTTGAGGCCAGCGCCACATCTGCAAGACTTCTAAACGGTCAATGTGCTATCGTGCCGACAAAAAACCTCACGACCAATATCGGTATCGGCGCGGACACCTTCCATGCAGCAGACAGCCTGAAGAAACTATCAGGCGTTACGCGAAGACTTTTCTTTATGGAACGTTTTGAGTTGGATTTCCCGCTTAAAGCCCCCAAGGAGAAAAAGCAGGATCATGCTTTTAACAAAAAAATCAATCAAATATTGTCGCCGATCTGGGTGATAGGCTTTTTTAGAAAATTGGAGAGCAAAGCAAGGAGACTTATTTTCAAGTGAGCAATCAAATGGACTATAAACGCGTTTTGACCATCAGCAATGTACCGGTCACGCCATACTCAGCGCAAGGCGCGTCACGCGGCTCATGGTTTCGGGATTGGGACAAAGACAAACTCGCCATGATGTCGTTTGCCAAGGCGGACGCGGAAAATGACTTTGCGGGCCATCTTTTTGATATCACATTAAACGAGCGGTGGGGGGGAAGACTGGTCAAAAAATTCTTTAAACCCGCCGAATATAAGAGCAAGCCCGAGAGCTCCACTGCGCTTGAAAGCAAATATGCCAAGCATCAACTGGGACTTAAAGGCAGAATCAAGATGCTATTGGGGCTCGTCATGTTCCCCAAGTATTCAAATCGATTGAAAGTCTTTATGAAAGATTTTAAACCGGAAATTATTTTTTCAACAGTAGCTGACTGCTATGGAGCCAGGTTGGCCAGGTTTTTATCCAAAAAAGCGGACATCCCATATATCATCCAGCAGGAGGACAATTGGCTGGTCAGCGATACCGATAGATGCCTGCTTAAACCTTTGGTGGTGTCGGTAAGGAAAAACTGCTTAAAGCACTCGCTGAAGGGCGCGGCCAAACGCTATGTGATCTGCCCGGGGATGAAAGACTATTTTGAAAAGCTGCTCAAATTGCAGTTTGAAAACCTGCTCTGCGCCGATGAGCCGGAGCGATTTTTGCTGCCGGAAAAACATGACCCGGAAAAGAAAACTGTGTTTTTGTATATGGGCAACTCCCGTCCGGGACGCAGCGGTGAGTTTGTCAAAATCGCACAAGCAATTAAAAATAGCAAAATTGAGAATCCCGAATTTCGCATCTATTCCACGAATGCTTACTTAGAAGATGTCGAGGCGCTGAACGCGTTTGGTTTTGTTGAGTTTTTCGAGACCCCGCATCATGATGATGTGCCAAAAATCCTAAGCCAGGCGCATGTGCTGGTTTTACCCGAATCATTTGCCGAGAAAGACATCGAGTATACGCGCCTTGCCTTAAGCTCCAAAGCGCAGATTTTCATGATGGCCAAAGTGCCGATTCTGGTTTTTGCCGATAAACGTACCGGCCTTGCTGACTATGCTCTGAAAACCGGCTTTGGATTGTGCGTCACTGAGGACAGCCAAAGCACATTGGACCAGGCGGTTTATGATATTGTTTATGATAAAACTTTACGCGAAAAATTGGTGGATCAAGCATATAAAACCGCGCTCGAAAACCACGACGCCAAAAAAATAAGAGGTGCGCTAAAGAGCGACCTCGATAGAATATACAAAGCATATCAATAACTAAAAATTATGACGCTATTCGGATTTCAAGCCTCGTGTCATCAGATCATTGACCGAATGCTTGAAGTCCTTGCCGCCGTATACCACCAAATAAAGCTCTTCGATGATCGGCATCTTCACACAGTATTCACGGCTTAAACGGTAAAATGATTTAATGGCAGGGATGCCCTCTACGGTCATACCTTGCGCTTTAATCGCGTCTTCCACCAACACGCCTTTTCCGATCAGCTCGCCTGTATTACGATTACGGCTGAATTTGGAAATGCATGTCACGATGGCGTCGCCCATGCCTGCAAGGCCGATAATGGTGGCGCTGTCAATACCCATCTTTTCGCCCAGCTTCATCATCTCAGAAACCGAACGTATGATATAGGCCGCTTTGGCGTTGTCGCCAAAACCCTGTCCATCTAAAATGCCCGCGCCGATTGCCATCGCGTTTTTCATCGCGCCGCAGAGCTCAGCGCCCTTAAGATCGGTGTGTGTATACACACGGAAGTAATCGGTGGAAAACAATTTTTGGGCGGTTTTGGCCGCTTTCTCATCGTAGGAGACGCACGTGACCACCGTAATATCTTTTTTTACCACACCTTCGGCGTGTGACGGACCGGAGATCAGTGCGTATGATTTCACAAGCTCCACCGGAATGGTTTCAAACACCACTTCAGAGATGCGCATCAAAGAATTGGGCTCCAATCCCTTTGTGGCGCAGACAAACGCTTTTGGTTTTCTAATCAGCTCCGCGGCGGTTTTCATCACTTCCATTACCGCGTGCGAGGGCAAAGCGATAAGAATGGTATCCGCAAAATCCAGCGCTTCTTTTAAACTCAGCGTGCTCTTGGGTGCGGAATCAAATGTGAAGTCTTTTAAGTGAAAAGATTTTTTGTCTCTGATACAATTGACCTGTTCTTCGCTGATGCCCCACAGCATCACGTCATGCTTGTTGCTCATCAGAACCGAAGCCAGCGCGCACGCCCATGAACCGGTTCCGAGTATTGAAATTTTGGACATAAATTTGCCTCCAAATAGTAATCTAACTTATCGATTTTAAAGTATAGTGAGTAAAGCCCCGGTTGTCAAATAAATAACGCTTGTGCTGTGTAACAGATTTTAATATAATTGAATGCGTGTTGAACGGTGAAAATACTATTGAACAAACGATACGATTCGGTCCTTCGGGAAATTCGGAGAGTTTTTACGCTGCGGGTTATAAACACACCTATCAGGCTTTTGCGTGGCTGGGCGGTTTTGGGTTGAATGCTTATGAGTATTCATTCAGTCACGGCGTGAAGATGAAACCCGAAACGGCGGAAAGAATCGGTGAGCAGGCGAGAGAATTCGGCATCGCGATCTCCTGCCACGCGCCGTACTATATCAACCTCGCTACCGAAGAAACTGAAAAAAAGAAAAAAAATATAGAGTATCTTTTGGACAGCGCGAAATTTTTAAAAAAAATGGGGGGCCGAAGAATCGTGTTCCATCCGGGCTCTTTTGCGAAAACCACGCAAACCAAAGCATTTGAAAATATTTTCGAAGCGTTATCTGAAATAGTTGTTTTATTTAAGCAATCCGGTCTTGGCGATATGCTTCTCTGTCCCGAGACACTTGGAAAAAAGCGTCAAAGCGGCTCGCTGACCGAGATCATCGCGCTGTGCAGCATTGACGATATGGTGTACCCGACCATCGATTTTGGGCACTTGCACGCCAGAGGGCGGGGTGCCATTACCAGCGAACAGGATTACTCGGATATACTCGACGAAATGAAAGCGAGCTTATCGCCCGAGAAATACATGAACTTTCATAGTCATTTCAGCCATATCGAATTTACCGATGCCGGAGAAAAACAGCACCGCACTTTTGCTGACGTAGGGTATGGCCCTGATTTTTCACCATTATCACGTCAGATAAAAAAACGCGGGTTAACGCCTACGATAATATGTGAATCCCGCGGTACGATGGCCGAAGACGCAAGAAAGATGAAAAGGATATACGAAAATGAACAATGAATTGATGGACAGAAAGAATAAATTGCTCCAAAAAATAAACGAAAAACAGATGGACGCGGTGCTTATCACATTGGACGAAAATGTGTTTTATTTTTCTGGTTTCCCCGGCGATTCCACCGAGCTTTTAATAACGCCCAAGGCCACATATCTATTCACCGACTTTCGCTATACCGAAATGGCGGAGAAACAAACCCAAGGTTGCGAGATTATTGAAACAAAATCATCCGATCGATTGGCACAGATCGACAGAAAGATGAAAGAAAACGGTGTTGGTGTTTTAGGGATTGAAAAATCCGCGGTGACCTTAACCTTCTTTGACGCATGTCAGACGTCGCTGTCGGCAAAGGCTTATTCGGATGTGTCTGAAGATATCGCGTGGCTGCGCGCTATCAAATCGGATGCTGAAATTGAAATTATGAAAAATGCGGCAAGAATCAGCGACCGCGTGTTTGAGAAGCTGCTGACGCGGATTAAACCCGGTATTCGAGAAACCGATATCAATGCCGAGCTGATCTACTTATTCAACCAAAACGGGTGCGGACTTTCTTTTCCGCCCATCATCGCATCGGGCGAAAATGCGTCTCTGCCGCATGCACAGGTGACCGACCGTATGCTGCGTGAAGGTGATTTTTTGACCATCGATTTTGGCTGCAAACTCGGCAAATACTGCACCGATTGTACGCGGACAGTCGGCATTGGCGGGCTTGCCAAGGAACAGGAAAAAGTATATGATATAGTCAAATTGGCGCAGCAAACGGCGTTTGAAGCGATTATGCCCGGCATAACCTGCGGCGAGTTGGACACGGTGGCCAGAGGCATCATTGCAGATGCGGGATACGCAGAAAATTTCGGCCATGGATTAGGCCATGGCGTCGGCCTTGAGATACATGAGTTCCCAAGGGTCGGCGGGGGAGATATGACGGTTTTAAAACCGGGCATGGTGATTACCATAGAACCCGGGATATACTTAAAAGGCCGTTACGGCGTTCGAATAGAGGATATGTGCTTTGTCACCGAAAACGGTGGCGAGAGCTTTAATCATATTGATAAAAACTTGATAAAGATAGAAGCTTAAAAATATTTTTAAGGAGTTAAACAAACATGGTAACAGCAGGAGATTTTAAAAAGGGGCTGACGATAGAGATTGACGGCGCGGTATGGGTCATCGTGGATTTTCAGCATGTTAAACCCGGCAAAGGCGCGGCGTTTGTACGCAGCAAAATTAAAAACGTGGTGACTGGCAGCGTGTTGGAAAAAACCTATAATCCGACCGAAAAGTTCCCCAAGGCGCATGTGGAAAAAAAGGACATGCAGTACCTTTACAGCGACGGAGAACTCTACTATTTTATGGATAATGAAACTTTTGAGCAGATTCCGCTGGCGCAGGATTTGGTTGCGGATGCACTGCCATACATTAAAGAAAACATGAACGTGTCTATTAAGTTTTTTAAAGGACAGGCGTTTGTGGTGGAACCGCCCAACTTTGTAGAACTGGAGATCACCGATACCGAACCTGGATTTAAGGGCGATACGGCCACAGCGGGGAATAAACCAGCGATTTTGGAAACCGGCGCAAAGATTATGGTGCCGCTTTTCATCTCAACAGGTGATGTGATTCGCGTGGACACCCGTTCGGGCGAATATATGGAACGTGTCAACAAATAAACGGATGAAAACAGATATGAAGCATTCGTAAAAACGGATGCTTTTTTATTGTCTTTATGGAAAAGGTTTAATATAATTTTTTTAAGATGAGAAAACCATATGAGTATGATTATAATAAAAACGAACGGCGGGCATGGCTGACCGGTGCAGGAATAGTGCTTTTGGTCGCTATGGTTGTACTTTGCTTTTATTTGTTTATTTATGAGCCGCCGACCGAAATATTTGTAGCGCCGAACACCGATGAAAACCCGTCATGGGTGCTGGAAGATTTCACTCAGCCGCTGGAAGCTCCAATCACGAATATGCGCGAAGAACGCAGTGCCATCGAATATTACAACATTTTGGCCGAGTTTCGTGTGGAAACAGCCCTCCGGTATCGTCCGGCGGAAGGGAAATCATATTGCAATATCTACGCCTGGGACGTCGCCAACGCCATGGATATTAAACTGCCGCATTATCTAACGAAGGATATGAGATTGGCAGATAAGGATGCATATTATTATACCGCATCGGCAAATGTGTATGCCTGTTTCTTGGAAGTGCGCGGCCTGGAATATGGTTGGAAAACGGTAACCGCAAAAGAAGCGCAGGAGAGAGCTAATTTGGGATATATGACCATTGGTGTTTGGAAAAACCCGAATGCCGCAACGGATGAAAACGGGGTGTGCGCCCATTATCCGTCGGGGCATATCATGTTGATCCGCCCCCAGCCGACGGGTTCAGTATACCGCACGTTTAAAGGACCATATATTGCGCAGGCAGGGTCTTTTAACACGATAAACGCAAATGTCAGCGATGTTTTTAATGCCATAAGGCGCAGTCAGGTGGTCTATTATACGCACGATTAGCAGCCAAAATAATGGTTTACATCTTTGTATGCGTATGATAATATAACCTTTGTGATTCAACCGTAGACGATGTTTATCGAAACTCCGACGATATACGTTGTTTACGGGGTTTAAAAATTTTTGGAGGAAACAATTATGGAAAAAGAAAAAAAGACCGGTATTATCGGTGATTATGCGTTGCATGAAGGCGACACAGGTTCACCGGAAGTGCAGATTGCGCTATTGACCGAGCGCATCAATCACTTAAACGAGCATCTGCAAACCAACAAGAAAGACCACCATTCCAGACGCGGTCTTCTCAAGATGGTAGGTAAAAGACGGGGCTTGCTTAATTATCTAAAGTCCAAGGATATCGAAAGATACAGAGCGATTATCGAGAGATTAGGATTAAGAAAATAATTTTTGATGGGCGGGGAAATCTTTTTCCGCCCTGTTTTATTCATTAGCCCATAAAAGAAAATAATATTTGGGCGGGCTTGCTTTACGGTGAGAAAAAAGCAGGTTGGTATGAGGACGAGGAGGAAATGAATGATTAACAACAATGTATTTGAGACAGAATTCGGGGGTCGTAAACTGATTGTCGAATCAGGGAAATACGCGATGCAGACCAATGGCACGTGTGTGGTGAAATGCGGCGATACGCAAGTGATGGTCAACGTCACTTCCAGCAAAGAACCGAGGGAAGGAACAGACTTTTTCCCGTTGAGCGTTGAGTTTCAGGAGAAGATGTATTCGGTCGGTAAGATTCCCGGTGGATTTTTAAAGCGTGAGGGTCGTCCGAGCGACCAGGCTATTCTGGCCTGCCGCCTGATTGACCGCCCGATACGTCCGTTGTTCCCCAAAGGCTTTTATAACGAAGTACAGGTGGTGGCGACGGTCTTGTCCGTTGAGCATGATATCCCGCCGATTGTTTATGCCATGATTGGGTCTTCAGTGGCGCTTAGTATATCGGATCTGCCGTTTATGGGACCGACTGGTACGGTTTCAGTCGGGATGGTGGACGGCGAGTATATCGTCAACCCGAACTTAGAGCAACGCGAAGCATCAGTGCTGGATCTAACCGTTTCAGGCACCAAGGATGCTGTGATGATGGTGGAAGCGGGCGCAAACGAAGTGACCGAAGACGTCATGCTCGGCGCGATTCTTCTGGCACATGAAGAGATTAAGAAGATTGTTGCGTTTATCGAAGATATTCAAGCAAAAATCGGCAAGCCTAAAGTGGAACCGATCGTTTATAAGCCGGATGCTGAGATTGAAGAAAAAGTCAAAGCATTCGCTGCAGAAAAAGTAGTATGGAGTATGGACACATTTGACCGCAATGAACGCGAAGAGAGGCAGGATCAGGTCAAAAAAGAAACCATCGAGCACTTTGAAGCAGAATATGAAGGCAGTGCGGTGGACGTGGATAACGTGCTGTACGGCATGACCAAAAAGGTGATGCGAGAAAAGATATTGAACGACGGTGTGCGTCCGGACGGCAGAAAGACCGACGAAATCCGCCCGATTTGGTGCGAAGTCGGCGTTTTGCCGAGAACGCACGGTACCGGTGTTTTCACACGCGGGTTGACTCAGGCAATGACCATCACGACGCTGGCGCCCTTGGCTGAAGGCCAGAAGATTGACGGTATCAGCGAGATGGTGTTTAAACGCTATATGCATGCTTATAACTTCCCGCCGTATTCCACAGGCGAGGCCAGAATGATGCGCTCCACCTCCCGCCGCGAAATCGGCCATGGTGCGCTCTCCGAACGTTCGATTGCGCCGGTACTGCCGAGCGAAGAAGAGTTCCCTTACGCGATACGTACGGTGGCTGAAATTCTTTCTTCCAATGGTTCTACCTCGCAGGCTTCGGTTTGTTCTTCAACACTGTCGTTGATGGACGCGGGCGTGCCGATTAAAGCGCCGGTTGCGGGTATTGCCATGGGCCTGATCAAGGACGAGGATAACGACCGTTTGTCCATTCTTTCGGACATCCAGGGCTTGGAAGATTTCCTCGGCGATATGGACTTTAAAGTCGCGGGTACTGCAAACGGTATCACCGCGATTCAAATGGATATTAAAATCAAAGGCATCGGAGAAGCAATTTTGAAGCAGGCGCTGGAACAGGCGCGCTTAGGAAGGCTGCATATTTTGGGCAAGATGTTGGAGGTTTTGGACAAACCGCGTGAAGTGATCAGCGAATATGCGCCCAAGATCATCCAATTCTCAATCGATCCGGAGAAAATCCGTGATGTTATCGGTACCGGCGGAAAGACGATCAATAAGATCATTGACGAAACCGGCGTTAAGATTGATATCGAAGACGACGGCCGTGTATTTATTGCTACGCCCGATTCTGCCGCCGCAGATAAAGCAAGAAAGATCATCGAAGCGATTGTCAAAGAAATCGAAGTCGGTGAAGAATATGAAGGCAAAGTGGTTCGTATTATGGACTTTGGTGCATTTGTCGAGCTCGCTCCCGGCAAAGACGGACTGCTTCACATCTCAAAACTGGCACATGAACACGTCAAAAAAGTTGAGGATGTAGTCAACATCGGCGATACTGTACCGGTTAAGGTTCAGGAAATCGACCGTCAGGGTCGCGTGAACCTCATCAGAACTGACTTGGGACCAAGACCGCCGAGAGATGATAAAGGCGGTTCCAGCGACGCTCCGGCAAGAAGCCACGATCGTGACAACAACCGGACGTCTGGTTATAAACCAAGACAAAGAACACAAAAGAAATTTGATAAACCCAAAAGCTGACTAAAAAAGGCCGGATAATCCGGTCTTTTTTTTGTAGTATAAATAGATTATCGTGTGCGTTTAATAATAAAAAGTGTGGGGTAAAGGCCACCGGCCTCAAACAGGATTTCGTCAATCAGCGTAAAGCTCATATCGCCTTTCAACAGGTTTCGTAAAAAAGCCTTCTGATTAGTATAAAGAAAAGCATATCCTTCAGTTTTCAGAAGTGATTTAAGTTGTTTAACAAAACCAGTATACAGCGCTTCGTTGCTTTTGGTGTCCGAAACACGCCGTCCAAAAGGCATATTGGCAATGACTTCATCAAATGCCTGATTTAAATCCGCGCTTAAAATATCACTGACTAATAAAGCAACCGGAATATCCTCATGCAGGAAATTTGTTTTGGCTTTATATATCGCGTCCTTTTTAATATCCACACCAACAACCTCTTCACAGGGCAGAATCATATCCCGCTCATACAAAAGGGTTCCAACACCGCAAAACGGGTCTAAAACGGTTGCGTCGTCGGTTAAGTATGGACGAATGGTGCGCATAATATTAGCCGCAATGACAGGATGGATGGACGCCGGCAGAGTTTGTTTGCGGTAAGCAAAACGGGTATCCAGATTAGGAAGACACATATACGCCTGCACAGTGTTTTTTTGGAACATTAATCTGAGTTCCAGCTGATAGTTTGAAGGGCTGGACGAAAACTGGGTGTCATGAAGATTCTCAACCAACATTTTCATCGCTGCACTTTTATCTGCCGGATTTAGATATCTTAAGTCAAATCGAATCTGATATGCGTCAATTCCAATCAGTACATCAATACGCTTTAAAATGGCATCAAGATACGCATGCTTTGCATCTTGATTATAAGTGCCAAGATCGATGAGCGCCTCAAAAAAACATCGAAACGCAAAAACGTTTGTGTATTTTTCGGGGGAGACGACCAGCGCACTTTTATGTGATGTACTCTCAGAAAACGGTACGCCCGCTTCGGTGAGCTCTTGTTTCAGCGCATTCGGGGTTTCAGTCGGATAGGTCAAAAGCACAGGAGTACCCTGCAATATGATTTCATTAATACTTTCCGGTTTTTTTAGGCTGGAAAGCGCCTTTTGCAAAGCCTGCACCTCTTTAACACGGTGCTTTTCCTCGGTGGATTTAAGCTGATATGTACTTAAATAGTCATAAGCATCACGAGAATAATCGGTATACCCGAGCGCTAAAATCAAAGATTCCAGCACGAATTCGGTTTCTTCAGCCTCTAACGCGAAAACCAGAACCGATGCGTAGCGTTTATTGTTAGCTGAACCCATCAGTTTTGCAATACTTTTTCGTAGTTTCGGGTCTTCACTTACCAAAAGCTGTTTGGCAAAGGCGGGGGAAAGGGTATTAAAAATTTGGCGCTTGAATTTTTCTTTGTTTGATATGTCACATAGTACCGCCGCCGCGTTACGCTGGTCGGTTTTTTCGGATTTGTCACTGGAAAGGACAAAAAACAGTGACTCGATAACTTGCTTTTGCGCAAGGATCTCCGTCAGTCGAGTTTTCTTCTCGTTGTTTGGCAGAGCGGCATAGCCCTGAATGAAAGGCAGGATATTAGGCATTTAATTTCTAATCACCGAATAGATGGTATTCAAGATATGCTCATTGGCTTCAATCGCATGGGATTTTTCCATCTCAATGCGGTATTGGTCACGGTTTTCATATAACATTAAAAGATGTTTAATCAGCGTATCCGGCGTTAAACTCTCCTGATACAATAAATCCGACCAACCGTGCTGATGAAAATGCTCTGCATTTAAAATCTGATCGCCCCGGCTGGCTGACCTTGGCAAAGGCACCAAAAGCGCAGGCAGATTCATCGCTAAGAGTTCAAATATTGCATTGGCTCCCGCTCGGGATAGGATAATATCCGATAATGCAAACAAATCTTTTAATTCTTCTTCAACAAAACCAAACGCTTTATAGCCTTTTTTATCGTCCAATTCGGGCTTAAGGTTATTCTTACCGCGCAAATGGACGATGTTGAAGGTCTCTAAAAGGGTATCCAGCGCCGCGTCAATGGCGTCGTTGATCGCCACTGCGCCTTGCGATCCGCACATAATCATCAAAACCGGTTTATTTGTTTTAAAACCGCAAATCGTTTTTCCATTTTCCGCATCGCCTGTGAGCAGTTCTTTTCTGACCGGTGTTCCGGTATAGATCGCTTCTTTTTTCTTAATATGGGCGATGGTCGGCTCAAAAGAAACACACACTTTGTTGCACCGCGGAATCGCAATGCGATTGGCAAGTCCGGGCGTAATATCCGATTCATGTAAAACCACGGGGATTCTGAGCAGTCTGGCCGCAAAAACAACTGGAACGGAAACATACCCCCCCTTGGAAAAGACCACTTTGGGTTTGAGTTTAATTAAGATTTTAATCGACTGTAAAAAGCCATAGATCACCTTGACAGGATCTTTAACATTTTGCCATGAAAGATAACGTCTTAGTTTCCCGGCTTTAATGGTGTGGTAATGGGTCGGCTTTAAAAACGGGTTGACCAGCCAATGTTCCATACCGTCGTATGTTCCGATATAATGTATTTCAAAGTCTTTTTTTAAATCCGGTATCAGCGCGATATTCGGCATCACATGTCCTGCGGTGCCGCCGCCGGTTAAAACGATATTGTGCTTCATACTTTACCCCTATATTTGCGTCCCAAACATTCTATCACAATTTCATAAAAAAAGCTTAAAATGTTATGCATGATTGAAGGACGTATCTTTTGATACAAACGTAGCCATTATAGCACAACCGATTCATTTTGAAACCCTAAATATTGTGTTTTTAAAGATTTAAAAGGTTGAATTAACCACAAAAATTATATAGAATAATCTAATGACGAATTTATACTTTATTTATACTATTTAAGGAGAAGAGAAGAGTATGGATGAGAAGAGAAACACATTAAGGCAAATTGTTCTGGCAGGAATCTTTGCGGCGCTGGTTTTTGTCATCACTTTTTTTGTAAAAATACCGGTCCCACAGATTTCAAGAGGAGCGTATATAAACCTTGGCGATACAGCTATTTATATCGTCGCTTCATTAATTAATCCCGTATATGCGATGTTTGCGGCGGGCTTCGGTTCGGCATTGGCCGATGTAGCCTACGGCGGCGGCATCTATATCCCGGCGACACTGGTCATCAAAGGACTTATGGGATTTGTCGCGGCCCATATCGCGAAGCATGGCAATTTTGCCGTATATATCATTTCGTGTTTGGCGGCGGGCCTCATCATGGTGGTCGGTTACGGATTATTCGAAGCGGCGGCGTTCGGCATCGCTGTGGCGATTGCATCTGTAACGTACAATCTTTTGCAGTTCGCAGGCGGCGTCATTCTGGCATTACCGTTCTATGCGGTTTTGCCGAGGATCAAGAAAGCCGGGAAACTATAGAAATTTATTTCTTCTTCAATAAAGGATAGCAATGGATATCAAAAACATCGAAAATATATCGCCCATGATGCGCCAATACCTTGAGCTTAAAAACAAACATAAGGACTGCATCGTCTTCTTTCGTCTCGGCGATTTTTATGAGATGTTTTTTGATGATGCGCTGTTGGCTTCAAAAGAGCTTGAGATTGCGCTGACCGGACGGGACTGCGGGCTGGAAAAACGCGCGCCGATGTGCGGTGTGCCCTTTCACTCGGCCGATCGATACATTGATAAGCTGATTAACAAGGGCTATAAAGTGGCGGTCTGCGAGCAGATGCAGGAGCCGGGACCGGGCATCAAACTGGTGGAGCGGGATGTGGTGCGCATCATCACGCCGGGTACCATGACCGAAAACGCCAGTCTGAACGAGAAGGAAAACAACTATATTCTTTCTTTATACTTTCAGGACAACCGCTTTGGTTTTGCTTACTCGGATGTATCTACCGGCGCGTTTTATATCGGCGAAAACGATTTGGACGCATCGCGCTGTACCCTGATGGATGAACTGCATCGGATTAATCCGAATGAAGTGATACTCAATACGGCAGAAGAAAAGTTTATGCCGATCATTCAAGATTTCTTTAAGAATAAATCGCCTTTGGTTGGCATTTATCCGGATTGGGCATACGAACCCGAATTTTCCAAAACAGCGGTTTTGCGCCATTTTAAGGTCAAATCACTGGATGCGCTGGACGCGCACGGACTGAGTTTGGCGGTCTCAGCGGCGGGCGGGCTTTTGGAGTACTTAAAAGAGACCCAAAAGATTTCTTTGGCACAGATCAACCGATTAAGTATCAATCAAAACAAGGCCTATATGTTTTTGGATATGTCCACGCGCAGGAATCTGGAGCTGACGCAGACCATTCGGGACGGTAGTGAAAAAGGATCGCTTCTTTGGGTGCTGGACAAGACCAAAACCGCCATGGGTGCGCGCATGCTGAAAGAATGGATCGGGCAGCCTTTGCAGAACGTCTCGGACATCAACGGACGTCTGGATGGCGTGGAAGCTTTTTTTGAAGATGCGATGCTGCGCGAGCGTGTGCGAGAAGAATTGACCCATGTTTACGATCTGGAGCGCCTGGCCACTCGTATTGCCTATGGCACGATCGACCCAAAATCCTGCATATCCTTAAAAAAATCCATCGAAAATATTCCAGCAGTCAAAGCGACGCTTGAAAAAAACGATTGTAATACCCTAAAGAATATCAATGAGAAAATCGACGATTTATCAGATTTGTTTGTCTTGCTCAATTCAGCCGTGATGGATGAACCCGCGGTCACCATCAAGGACGGCGGCATCATCAAGGACGGCTATGACAGCCAGGTGGACGAATACCGCAACGCGATTCAAAACGGTGAGGATTGGATTGCCGAAATTGAGGAAAAAGAGCGGCAAGCGACCGGTATTAAAAATCTTAAAATCGGTTATAACAAGATTTTTGGCTATTATATAGAAGTGACTAAATCCTATCTCGAAATGGTGCCTTACCGCTACGCCAGAAAACAGACGCTGGCGGCATGCGAACGCTTTATTACGCCTGAACTTAAGGATGTTGAGACTAAAAAGCTCTCGGCCGCTGAAAAGTGTGATAAACGTGAATATGAGTTGTTTGTTGCTCTTCGCGAAGAGATTATGGCTTATATCGCGCGCATACAAACTACGGCCAAGGCGGTAGCCGAGATTGATGTCTTACAATCCTTGGCGCTGACGGCGCTTGAAAACCGGTTTACACGCCCACAGTTTACTTCTGACGGCGAGATTGAGATAATCGAAGGGCGTCATCCGGTCGTCGAAAAGATCATTAAAGACACGTTTGTCTCCAACGATACGCATTTGGACACAAAAGACAATCGAACCTTGATTATCACCGGGCCGAATATGGCGGGAAAATCCACATATATGCGGCAGGTAGGATTAATCATCCTGATGGCGCATATCGGCGCGTTTGTGCCCGCAAAAAGCCTTAAAACTGGCTTAGTTGACCGCATATTCACGCGTGTCGGTGCGATGGATGATTTGTCTTCCGGCCAATCAACCTTTATGGTGGAGATGAACGAAGTCAGCAATATTTTACGAAACGCAACCCAGCAAAGTCTCTTAATTTTAGACGAAATAGGGCGGGGTACATCCACGCTGGACGGGCTATCCATCGCATGGGCCGTGACCGAGCATGTCAATAATCTTGAAATATTGGGCGCTAAAACCATGTTCGCGACGCACTATCACGAACTCACTGAATTGGAACAGCGTTTGGAAGGGGTAAAGAACTACCGCGTCACTGTTAAGGAATTTGAGGACACGGTGATTTTCCTGCACAAAATTGAACGCGGCGGTACAGACCGCTCATTCGGTATTGAGGTGGCCAAGCTGGCGGGGCTTCCCGGCAAGGTGGTGGGCCGAGCAAAAAATATTTTAGAAGCGCTTTCCAAAACGCATGTACTGGGACAGGATATGTCCAAAATTCATGATACGGTCAATACTGCGCCTGATGTTGATTACGCGGCGCAGAGTGTCGTTGATGCGCTGAAAAGCATCGATATGGATGAATTAACGCCGAAACAGGCGCTGGACAAGCTATTTGAGCTGAAAGGTAAACTAGATTAAAGGGAGTATCATGGGCAAAATCAAACTGCTCGATCAATATTTAATCGATCGCATCGCGGCCGGAGAAGTGGTACAGCGGCCGTTTAATGTGGTCAAAGAGCTGATGGAAAACAGTATTGACGCGGGTGCAACGGGCAATCACCGTGGAGATTGAAGACGGGGGCGTCAAAAAAGTGCGCGTGACCGATAACGGCAGCGGTATGAGCCAGGATGATGCCGTATTGGCCATCAAACGCCATGCCACGTCTAAAATCAGCGAATTTGACGACTTAAATGCCATCGGAACGCTGGGTTTTCGCGGAGAAGCGCTTTCGGCCATCTCGGCAGTCTCGCAGGTGGAATTAACCACCAAAACCGGAGATGAGGATATCGGCATTAAGCTGATTGTCAACGGCGGTGTTTTACAGCAAAAAACCTATATCGGCACAGCGGACGGCACCACCGTCATGGTTCAGAATCTTTTTTATAATACACCAGCGCGGCTGAAATTTTTAAAGTCGCACGGCAGTGAAGGCGCCGCGATCACCGATATCGTGTCGCGTTTTATGCTCGCCTATCCAAGTGTCGCCATCCAATACATCAATAACGATAAAACCATCATGCAAAGTTTCGGCGATGGTAAGCTGGCTTCGTCGGCAGCGGCAGTTTACGGCGCGGATATCGCTGAAAAAACCATTCCTGTCAATTATAAAAATGAAGATATCACCGTGTCCGGACTTTTGGGTTTGCCTCAGTTTGCGTTTAAGAATCGAAAAATGCAGTCGCTTTTCATCAACGGACGATATGTATTGAGTGATGCAATGACGCATGTCATCGCCAAAGCCTACGATACCTGGCTGGTACCCGGTTTGTTTCCGTTCTATGTGCTCAGCGTCAGCATGCCGTTTGACGAAACCGATGTCAATATTCACCCCAACAAACTTGAAGTTAAATTTAAAAACGAGACGATGCTGACGCAAGCGTTAGAGGAAGCGGTAACGTTTGCGCTAAGTTCTTTAGGCACTTTGCCCAAAATCACGTTTTCGCAAAAACCAGAGGAAAAACAGCAAACCATACAGCAAGTTTTTGAACCTTTAAAAACATCTTCTGAAGTGCAAAAAAGTGAAATATCCTCGTCTGATTTTGATGATATTTTTGGATTTCCAGCAGAAAAAAAACCTTTTGTGGCTTCATCGGGCGATTTGGACCAAGCGGTCTTTTCGGAAGAAACTGAAGCCTTTTCAATTGGTTATATACAATCAAAGCCTGCGGGAAAGCCGCAAGAGAACCCCAGCAAAGAAGAAGTCATGACTATTGCACCGGACATGAGATTGATCGGGGCATTTAAGAACGCGTATCTTTTGGTTGAATTGGATGATCTGCTTTTGTTGATCGATCAGCATGCAGCCCATGAGCGTATTATATTTGATCGGTTACTAAGAAATTACAATGCCCGTACGCCACGGTCACAGATGCTGCTGATGGCTGAAACACTGAAAATATCGGCTGAGGAGTATGAGCTTTTAAAAGACAACCGTCAAACGCTGTTGGATTTTGGTTTTGCTTTTGAACTTGCGGAAGATTTGACCGTGCGTTTTTCTGCTGTACCGAGCGACTTGACCGATCTATCGCTGGATTCTGTTTTAGATGATATCTATACCGCGTTTGGAGAAAACAAAGGCACGCAAAAACAAATTGAAGCGCTGATTATGAAATCCTGTAAAAGCGCTGTCAAAGCGGGCAACGTGCTTGCGTTCGAGGAAGCAAAACATCTTGTTAATATCTTTTTGCAAGACGGGCATATCCCAGCCTGTCCGCACGGCAGACCCATTATCGCTGTTTTGACCCAAAAAGAACTGGAAAAAGCGTTTCGAAGGACGGTATAGGCTCAAATGGATAAAGTGATCGCTATTTTGGGGCCGACCGCCAGCGGGAAATCGGACGCGGCGATGCAGCTGGCTGAATATCTCAATACCGAATTGATCTCAGCGGATTCCGCACAGGTCTATCGCGGTATGGACATCGGTACGGCTAAACCATCGATTGAAGAACAAAAACGCGTCAAACACCATATGATTGATATCGTGGATGTCGATGAATCCTTCACCGTAGCGGATTTTCAACAGCAGGCCTTTAAAACAATTGATAGTTTACATAATTTTAATATGTCGCCTATTGTTGCGGGCGGTACGGGTCTGTACATTAACGCATTGGTCTATCAACTGGATTTCACTCAAACGCAATCGGATCAAGATTTTCGGGATAAGATGGACGAAGAAATTGCAACAAAAGGTCTTCTATATCTATACGAAAAACTACAAAAAAAAGATCCGAAGGCGGCGGCCAGAATTCATCCCAACGATGAAAAGCGCATTATCCGTGCGCTGGAAATTGTTGAACACGAAGGCGGGGGAGAGCGATCATATGATTTTTTAGTTCCCAGGGCGGATTATGATTTTCGTCTTTTTGGGTTTAACTATCCGAGAGATATTCTTTATGATCGTATCAACCGTCGCGTTGATACAATGATTGAAAAAGGATTGATCGGTGAGGTCACCACACTGTATGAAAAATACGGTGATTCACCTATGGCACTAAAGGCAATCGGCTATAAAGAAATCATCGATTACTTAAAAAGCGATATTGACAAAGATGAGGCGATACGGCTGATTAAACGAAATTCACGCCATTTTGCCAAGCGGCAGATCACATGGTTTAAACGGGATAATCGCATCGTGTGGCTGAATCCGATGGAAAAAAACAGTTTAAAAAACTTGATTTCTGGTATAGAATAAGGATAATAAGAATAAGGCGGTTAATGGTCATGCAAAAAACCGGGGTCAATCTTCAGGATGTTTTTTTAAACCAGATTAGAAAAGATGCAACAATGGTTACCATTCATTTGTGCAACGGCTTTCAGATTAAAGGGCTTGTCAAGGGTTTTGACAATTTCGTCATACTGATCGATACCGAAGGCAAACAGATGATGGTCTATAAACATGCGGTTTCCACCATCACACCGCAAAAAATGGTGAATTTCAATATTCAGGCAAGCGAATAGACGATGATAGACCACCAAAAGCTGGCGGACACGCTGGGCGTAACCCCGAAGGTTGTGGATTTGGTTTTATCGGCCGAAGCGGATATCGTAGAAGTGTTTAAGCGTTTCGATGAAATATCCAAGCAGAATCAAGCCAAAGTGCTGAGTGCTTTTCGTGAAGAACGCATCGCCGCGGCACACTTTAATCCCACGACCGGTTATGGATATTCGGATTTGGGCAGAGAAAAGCTCTTTGCTCTTTTTGCGCATGTATTTCATGGCCAAAGATCGCTCGTCAGTCCGCATCTGCTCTCGGGTACCCATACCATCTATCTGATGCTTAAAGCACTGTTAAAGCCGGGAGAAACGATGCTGTCGGTGGCGGGGGTGCCATACGACACGCTGGCTACGGCGATCGGTTTGACCGACAAAGTCAAAAAAAATACGCTGATCGATAATGGTATCCATTATCAGCAAATTGAGCTGACCGAACAAAATGCAATTGATTTTAACGCCACGGAAAAAGCGATACAAACCTTTCAGCCTAAGATTGTCTATATTCAGCGCTCGCGCGGATACGCCTGGCGTCCGTCCGTATCCATTGAAACCATTCGAAAAATCGTTAGAATTGCTAAAAGCCTTGCGCCGAACTGCATTGTCGCCTGTGATAACTGCTATGGCGAGTTCTGCGAAACTGCCGAGCCGCTGGAAGCGGGTGCGGATATCATCGCGGGGTCACTGATTAAAAATCCCGGCGGGGGATTGGCGCCGAACGGGGGATATATCTCCGGAAACGCGGAGTTGATTACAGAAATTGAAGCGCAATTCACTGCGCCCGGTATCGGAGCGGAAGTCGGTTCATACGCGGGGTCCTATCTACCATTCTTCCAAGGCCTATTTTTAGCGCCCAAAACAGTAGCCGAAAGCCTGAAAGGCGCGGCGCTGACGGCTCAAGTCATGTCGCAATTAGGCTATGCCGTGCTACCGAGCGCGGACGCGGACCGAACCGACATCACTCAGTCCATCAAACTGAACACCGAAGACGAGCTGATCGCCTTTATTCAAGGCGTGCAGAAAGGCTCGCCGGTAGATGCATTTGTTCTGCCCGTGCCCTGGGACATGCCGGGGTACGAACACCCTGTGATCATGGCGGCAGGGACCTTTATGCAGGGGGCTTCATTGGAGCTGTCGGCCGATGCACCTATTAAAAAACCCTGCATCGCGTACATGCAGGGCGGTTTGACCTTTGAAGCGCACCAGTTCGGCCTGATACACGCCATTAACAATATGAATATCCTATAAAATTCTGAATACACCGATCACTTTGCCTAAAATATTAACCTCGCGCACCAGAATCGGCTCATAAGCGTCGTTTTCGGGCTGCAGGCGAATATGGTCGTCGTCAATATAGAAGGTTTTGACGGTCGCCTCGTCCTCGATCAGCGCCACAACAATATCGCCGTTCTGCGCCCAGTTTTGTTTTCGAACGATAATTTTGTCACCGTTTAAGATGCCCGCTCCGATCATGCTCTCGCCTTTGACGTTTAAGACAAAGCTCTCTTCGTGCGTGGCGATGGAGCGGGGGAGGGTTAAGTATTCTTCAATGTTTTCGTGCGCCAATATCGGAACACCGGCCGTTACATCGCCCACAACTGGTATTGAAACCATATCCGCGTCCAAATCGCGTCTCGGGTCAATGCTGCGAATGTTTTCCGTTTCGTCTACAATCGAAATCGCGCGGGATTTGGATTCGTCGCGATGAATCAAACCTCGTTTTTCCAGCCGTTGAAGGTATCCATGCACGGTGGAAGTGGAGGAAAGCCCCGCGGCCTCGCCGATTTCACGAACCGAAGGGGGATAGTTGTTCTCATCAATATAATTGACGATGAATTTGTAAATATTTTTTTGCTTATCACTCATTTTTTCCATAAAATCACCACAATTCTTTCTATGGCAAGATTATAGCACATGTGTTCTCATCTTGTCAAACGTATGTTCGTAAATTATAAAACTTTTTTTAATCGCGCAGTTTGACCGCATTTTTCACGCTTTTTCTGCGGTCATCAACGATTTTTGCGTAGTGCTTTCGTGTGGTATTCACGTCTTTATGACCCAAAACATCGGCTACCAGATAGATATCGCCGGTTTCCTGATACAGTGCCGTACCAAAGGTGGACCGCAGTTTGTGCGGTGATATATTTTTCAGCGGCGCGGCTAAACGTGCGTATTTTTTCACCAGATTCTGTACAGATCTAACACCCAAGCGTTGTTTTTGCAGATTTAAGAACAGAGGTTCGTCCAAAGCGTATGACTTTTGGTTTTTACGCTCGTCCATGTAGCTTAACAGCGCTTTTTCAGCTTCTTCACCAAAGTAGAGGATCACTTGGTTTCCGCCTTTGCGGGTGGCTTTAAAACTGCCGTTAACAAAATCGATATCGCCGATATTAAGGCCAACCAGTTCGGATACGCGAACGCCCGTGGCCAAAAGAAAGGTAACCAGCGCCAAATCGCGTTTTTTGGTCAGTTCATGGTAAATCAGCTGCTTTTCCGTCAGACCGGTGCCTTGCTCAATCAAATCCAAAAGATCGGCCACTTCATTGGGCTCCAGCCGTACGATGGCTTTTTCGTGAATCTTTGGCATATCAATCAGCGCGCAAACATTTTTTTCCAATAGACCTTTCTTATAAAAGTACTTAAAAAAGCTTCTTAAGCTTGCAATTTTACGCGCTTTGCCGCGGGATGCGTTTTCGATCTCTTTATCGTCTTTAAAATAAAGGCCCAAGTATTCCACATAAACCTCAAAATCGGTTAAGTCAAGCTGTTTTAAATCATCAATTGTAATCTCTGTGGGCGTTTTACCGCCGATTTTAGAACACTCGGTCGATAAATAGTTAAAGAAAAGCCTTAAGTCGTAGGCGTAGTTTAGCCGCGTCAGCGCAGACGTGGTGGTTTCCACCGAACGAAAGAAATCTCGTGCAAACGGCGGCAATTCATTAAATAACTCACGTAAACGTAAGGTGCGCTCATGGTCGATAGTTTTATAATAGCTTTCACTCATGTTTTTAAGCCTTTTGATATGTTTTTATAGCTATTATTATAAGCTTATAGATCAAAATATACAATACTATTCGTAAAACTTGTCTTTTACGAATAGATAGATTTGTTTTTAGCCGGATATCAATTGATTTTGAGCGCACTTCTAGGTCTTATAAATTTGAACATATAAGTGCAGCCTAACCGCGGCTCTCTTCCCCTTTATTGTGCTTCTTAATCTCCCCTGTCGCCAGTTCGTCACAACGATTGTTTAAGAGATTGTCAGCATGTCCCTTCACTTTTACCCATTTTACATCGTGTGTTTTGGTATGGTTTAAAAGCTGCTTCCAGAGATCCTGATTTTTGACATCGTCTTTGCCCGCGGTTTTCCAACCGTTGGCCTGCCAGGCGATAATCCAGCCCCTTTTAAAAGCATTATGCACATAAGCGCTGTCTGTGTAGACAGTCACCTTGCAGGGCTCTTTAATGGCGTTTAAGCCCTTGATAACAGCCATCAGCTCCATGCGATTGTTGGTGGTCTCGGCGGCGTATCCGGAAAGCGCTTTCTCCGTACCTTTGAAAAGCAGAATACATCCCCAGCCTCCCGGGCCCGGATTGCCTGAACAGGCACCATCAGTATACAGCGTCACTTCTTTCATCATATACCTATAGCTTTTTAGATTTCTCTGCACAGGCGCTGACTGCCTCAATAACAGCGGCACGAAAACCTTTATCCTCCAGCACCCGAACGGCTTCAATCGTAGTGCCTCCCGGTGAGCACACCGCGTCTTTTAGCTGTGCAGGATGCGTACCCGTCTCCAGAACAGCTTTTGCTGCGCCTAAAACGGTTTGGGAAGCCAGAAGAATCGCATCATTGCGGCTGATCCCGCCAAGCACCCCGGCGTCAGCCAGCGCTTCAATAAACATAAAGACATAAGCAGGCCCGCTTCCGCTGATCGAAGTCACCGCGTCCATCAGTTTTTCAGGCTGTTCCAGAACCAAGCCCAACGCCTCAAAGACAGACTTGATAAACAAATATTCGTCCTCACCCATATCCGAGGGTGATTCAAACACGCTCATCCCCTCCCCTGCCATCAGCGGCATATTGGGCATGATACGCAATATATCATTTTTATTTTTTAAACCCGCTTTAATCTTGGCGGCGCTCCATCCGGCTGCAATACTGACAACGGGCTGTTTTGCGTTGATATCCGAAAGTTCAGCCAAAACATTCGGCATGATATTGGGCTTAACCGCTAAAAATAAAATATCGGTTTGCTTGGCCAGTTCGGGTAAACTTTCGGCTGTGATAACACCGTATTTTTCCTTTAACTCGGCTGTACGCGGTGCAGAAATATCAAATACTGTGATGTTTTTGGCGGATATCACGTTTTTTGTGATCGCACCGCTGACAATAGCTTCGGCCATATTGCCGGAACCAATAAATCCAAGCTTAAATTCTTTCATATGTTTACACTCCTTAAAGCCCGGTCATTTTGTTCGCTTTTCGTATTGACACCGTGCCTGATTTTATTTATAATGAACTTCGTTGCACAGGTTTCGTGCACTTAGGGAAGTGGCTCAATGGTAGAGCAGCGGTCTCCAAAACCGCAGGTTGCGTGTTCGAGTCGCGTCTTCCCTGCCACAAAGCATCTGTCATTTATACAGGTGCTTTTTTTATACTTTCATATCCACACTCAGTCCTAAAAGATCAGCGTGCTTTTGTAAAATCGGGCTGACTTCCTCAGCGATAAATTCTTCGGTCTGTTTGTCCGCTCGCCCAATAAAATTCTTGGGTTCCAGCATGCGGTCCAATTCTTCCCCGCTGACAGTGAAACGTTTATCGTTCTTGATAAGCTCAATCAGATTGTTCGGCTTGCCATACACCTTCACCTGTTCTCCCGCCTGCATCGCATATTCGCGTATCAGTTCATGCAGCTCCTGCCGGTCTCCCCCGTTTTTGACACATTGCATCAAAATGTTTTCGGTGGCCATAAACGGCAGCTCGCTCATCAGGCGCGCTTCGATCATCTTCTCATAGACAACAAGACTTTGCGTGACATTGATATAGATGCCGAGAATCGCATCGACAGCCAAAAAACTCTGCGGCATCACCAGCCGCTTGTTCGCGCTGTCGTCCAAGGTACGTTCAAACCACTGGGTTGAAGCGGTAATCGCCGGGCTGGAAGCCATCGACAAAACAAAGCGCGAAAGGGATGAAATGCGTTCCGATCGCATGGGGTTTCTTTTGTATGCCATGGCTGACGAACCAATCTGCGACTTGGCAAACGGTTCTTCCATTTCTTTTAAATGCTGTAAAAGCCGCAAATCGCCGCTAAACTTGTAGGCACTTTGGGCAATGGATGAAAGCACGTTGATGATACGCGAATCCAGCTTTCTTGGGTATGTTTGACCTGTCACAGCAAAGGCCGAGACATAGCCCATTTTCTCACAGATTTTCTTTTCCAACGATTTGACCTTGTCATGGTCGCCGCTAAAGAGTTCTAAGTAACTGGCCTGCGTACCGGTGGTGCCTTTTAGACCGCGCAGTCTAATTGCGGATTTCACCTCGGTAAGTTCATGGTAATCCATCACCAAATCCTGTAGCCAAAGCGCCGCGCGTTTGCCCACCGTAGTGGTTTGCGCCGGCTGGAAATGCGTAAAGCCCAATGTGGGCATATCTTTATACTTCAGCGCAAAATCGCTTAAATTTTTCATCACGTTGACGAGTTTTTTCAGCACGATATCCAATGCTTCGTCATACACGATGATATCGGTGTTATCCCCGACAAAACAGCTGGTGGCACCGAGATGGATAATCCCTTTTGCACTGGGGCATTGCTCACCGTAGGTGTAGACATGCGCCATCACATCATGTTTAACTTCCTTTTCGCGCGCGTCAGCCACGTCGTAGTTAATGTCCTCTGCGTGATTTTTCAGCTCGTCCACCTGTGCTTTGGATATGTTTAGCCCAAGCTCCATCTCAGATTCGGCCAGTGCGATCCAAAGTTTTCGCCAGGTTTTAAATTTTTTGTCATCCGAAAAAACACCCGCCATTTCGGCGGAAGCATATCGGTTAATCAGCGGATTTTCGTAGTGTTCGTGCATGTTTTAAATTCCTTTAAAGTGTATAGGTTTTAAATTCTTCCGCAACTTCCGCTTTTGGGAAAAAATTGCGCGCATCCTTTAAAATCTCTTTTTCGTCGGCTTGCGGGTTGATATGCGTCAAAATCAATTGCTTCGCATGGGCATCGCTGCCCATCACGCCCGCCTGTACCGCGCTGGGGTGCGGAAAACCCTGTTTCCACATGGAGATTGGCACCGCGCTGTCACAAAGCAAAAGGTCGCAGTTTTCCGCAAATGCAGACAGCTCAGGGTTGTAGACCGTATCACCGGAAAAAACGAACGTCTTTCCCTCGAATACGATTTTGACCGCATAGGTCACTACCGGATGAATCATGCCCTTAAAGGTTATCTCGGCGCCAAACAAATTGACTTTGATGCTTTCGGTGATCGGCCGTGCGTCGAAACAGGGTGCGTGCGCCAATACACTGTATTCATAAGAAGGCGTATCCGGTGTGTACATCGGAATCGGCTCCATATCCTTTGCGGCCAACGCGTAACGAAGCACCAAAGCATCAACCATATGATCATGATGCAGGTGGGACAGGATGATCGCATCGATCTCATCCAGCGAAATCACACGCTGCAGATGAGACAGAGAACCGGTACCCATATCCAAAACAATGTGCTTATCGTTTAATCTAATCAGATAACTCGTGGTCGCGCCGTCTTTTTTGGGGTACGGTCCGTACTTGCCGATAATGGTTACTTCAAACATCTAAAACACCCTTTTACTTTCATTCTTAACTATAATATATCATAGTTTTTAAATTAAACCAATTCTCCAAACACACTGTTTTTCATCGCTTTTTTTATTTTCACTTGTACAAATTTTCCTTTTAAATCCGCCGTACCTTGAAAATTGACCAGCTTAAAACCGTCGGTACGACCAAACATCTGACCTCTGTCCGCGTGCTCACCCTCGACCAGCACTTCAAATGTGTCCCCCACCATTTCCTTATGTTTATCATAAGTTAATTGGTTGGTCACCTTAAGCAGACGCATGATACGTTCTGTTTTCACTTTATCGCTGATTTGCCCATCCATTTTCTCGGCCTTAGTGCCGCTGCGTTTGGAATATTTAAATGTAAAGGCTGAATCATAACCCACCGCTTCAACCAGGCTCATGGTCTCAAGGAAATCTTCTTCGGTCTCGCCAGGAAAGCCAACAATGATATCAGTAGTGATGGCGATGCCCGGACTGGCTGTTTTAAGCTTTCCAACCAAATTAAGATAATGCTCACGGTCATATTTACGATTCATCAATTTAAGCACCCGAGAACTGCCCGATTGTACCGGCAGGTGGATGTGGTTGCACACTGATTTTTTATTTCTAAAAACATCGATTAGATCATCAGACAAGTCTTTGGGGTGGGAGGTCATAAAGCGAACCCGCTTGATCGCATCCCGCTTTTCGATTTCGGTCAATAGACGAGCAAAGTCAAAAGACCCGTCAAGCCCTTTTCCGTATGAGTTAACGTTCTGACCGAGCAATGTGATTTCCTGATATCCATCGTCCGCCAGCCGGTCGATCTCATCCAAAATCTTTTCTGGTCTGCGACTGCGTTCTCCCCCGCGCACATAAGGCACAATGCAATAGGCACAGTAGTTGTCGCATCCGTACATAATATTGACAAACGCAAACGGCTTGTTATATCGCACAGCCGGAATATCTTCGTAAATTTTCAAGGAATCGGCTTCGATTTCAAGCTTTCTTTTCCCAGTTTCCAGTGTTTCTTCCAAAAAATCAGGGATACGGTGCAGATTCTGCGTACCGATAATGATATTAACGTGAGAAAAACGCTGGAACATGCGCTTTGATAAATCCTTCTGCTGGGTCATGCATCCGCAGACGATAATGACCATATCCGGCTTTTCCGCCTTCATCTTCTTTAGCGCCCCGATATTTGAGACGATTTTTTCTTCTGCGCTCTCCCGCACACAGCAGGTATTCACCACTAAAACATCCGCGTTTTCAGGGCTTTCTGTTTTGCTATATCCCGCAAGGTTCAGCATGCCTTCAATTTTTTCCGATTCATGGCTGTTCATCTGACAGCCATATGTGATAACATGATATCGTTGTTTTAATTTTTGCTCGTTCATTTAACACCGTTTTTGTCCTTAAAAGTAGTTAGATTATACATGCAAACCTCAAAAAAGGCAACCAAGCAATTGTTAACATAATATAATTATGTATACTAGTGTCATTGGGAAAATTATAAATTAAAAGCATAAAAAATGATTGACATGAATAATGATTTCATGTATATTAATAGACGTCGCAAAAACACGGCTTTGACTTTAGCGGGGTGTAGCGCAGTTTGGTAGCGCACATGGTTTGGGACCATGGGGCCGGGGGTTCAAGTCCCTTCACCCCGACCAAAACTATCAAGCAAAAAGGTTATTGTGGCCCCTTGGTCAAGCGGTTAAGACACCGCCCTTTCACGGCGGTAACAGGAGTTCGAGTCTCCTAGGGGTCACCAAAATTCCTGGGGCCTTAGCTCAGCTGGTTAGAGCGGTCGGCTCATAACCGATTGGTCCGGGGTTCGAGTCCCTGAGGCCCCACCAATCAGAACAGTAAGTAAAAAATATGCATTTGGCCTGGTAGTTCAGCTGGTTAGAACGCTAGCCTGTCACGCTAGAGGTCGAGGGTTCGAGTCCCTTCCAGGTCGCCATTTTATTTTTTTACTTGCTTGCCTCGGTAGCTCAGTTGGTAGAGCAAGGGACTGAAAATCCCTGTGTCGGTGGTTCGATTCCACTCTGAGGCACCACACATAACACTTGGTGCCCTTTAAAAGTTTAGGGTATTCAAGTGTTATTCTTCGCTGATGTAGCTCAATTGGCAGAGCAGCTGATTTGTAATCAGCAGGTTGCGGGTTCAAGTCCCATCATCAGCTCCATAAACCTGGAGGGGTTCCCGAGTGGCCAAAGGGAGCAGACTGTAAATCTGCCAGCAACGCTTTCGATGGTTCGAATCCATCTCCCTCCACCAAATTTAAAGCGGTCATCATTTTAATGGTGACCGCTTTAAATTTATTTGTATAGCAGAATTCGAACGGGCGGTCCGTCACTGCCAGCGGCAGATGTCGCTAAACGTTGCCGTATTCCGCCTCTTCTTTTTTATAATCTCTAATTGCCTGTTCCAGCGTGACGAAAACCGAATCCGCTTCGGGAATATTTTTAAATATAGTTGACGAGAAGATTTTCTTCACAGGGCGATCGGTTCCGTCAAGATTATAATCATGATACGCGTCGATTAAATCTTGAAGGTCAATATTAAGATAGATGGTGCCCGCTCCGCTTCTTCTGACGGCTTTTCTATATACTTTAATTTTATCCAATTCAATCTCAAGTATTCTTTTATAACGCAGCTGCATTAAAATAATAACGCGTTGATTGGTAATCAGGTAATATGTATTTTTATCTTTATAATCCTTACGGTTCATTCTGCCGAAAATCATTGCCAGACTTAAGAGCGCAACCACTGCCCCAGCTGCGATGATATAAGCGTTGTTATAATCAAAGTATCCTGTATAGCCAATATAAACGCCTAAAGCAAACCACATCATCCAAAAGCATAGATATAACAAGTCTCGGCTGGTGAGTATATCCCGCCGCGGCTGACCTTTCCATAGAATTTCCTCAAAAGTCAATAAAATGTCATCAAAGACGTTATCATAGTTTTCGAGCATGGGTTTTCTCCTTAAAAATAGATTATGTTTATATAAATCAATCTTCTTCTTTAATTATTGCTTTAAAAAGTTCACGATAAACATCGTCCACATTTTCAATCATATAAAGCGCGTTAAATTCGCCATAATACCCTGACTTTGATCCATGCGGTTTTGTGCGAAACAGAATACTCCCTTTCGTGCTCGGCTTGGTATGCTTTTCAATCATATCTACATCACTTAAGTTACAGGCAAAAGTTTCGTCTTTCAGCAAGCGTTTATATATGATGATGCGCACATTGGTGATCGCATAGTAGGAATTTCGAAACGCCCTGTATTTTTTATAAACCCGGCCAAAAAAGAAGTAAGCACTGAGCCCCATAAAAACAATCATAAAAAAATAGCCAAATACAGGCATGATATCTTTAGCTAAGAACATTATAAAAACAGGCAAAGAAAACAGAATGACTCCGGCAAGCAGAATAGAATAATCCTTAATCCCTAAGGCAAGCCGTGTCGGTTGTCCTTGCCAAAGAATGTACTCTTGAGGAATCAACTGGTCCTCTATGCCGTTTACCATACTCATTTCACCTTTCATCCCCCATCGTCTTTCGAACCAACTGATACACTTCTTTTGCATCATCAATAAAATAAAACCCGGCGGAAAAGGGCGATGTTGAATAGAATTCGCTGTCAGAATCAATATGTACGTTTGCACTGGCGGTCGCTGAAAAAATTAAATTTAAAAAAGATGAAGAGCCAAATAAAATCGTACCGTTCCCTTTGGCATCTGATTTTAAATTTACTTCTAAACCAGGATAAATCTTTACTGAAGTGAAAATCTCTTGACGGTATCGCTTGACGATAATCGCACGCAAATTGGTAATAAAATAATATGTATGCTTCTTCTTTTCGTACCGAATTATCTGATTGATAAAAATAAAACCAACATAAAAAATTATAAAACCGATGAGATAGTGATTTCCTATGAATTCTATTCCCTGTGTTGGCACTTCAAACATGGTTAAAACCTTTGAAACCACCATGTAACCGGCCAATCCGAACACCAACAAAAATATGATGCTCACATAGTCGACAATTGAAAATGCCTCACGTTTGGGATGCCCTTTCCAAAGGATGCGCTCTCCCTCCAAAAGTTGTGTCGATTTTTCTGCGCTCACTTCTCAACCCATCCTGTTTATACTATTTATAGATGATTATAGCACAAAGAACATGTTTTTAGCATGAATAATTCAACCAATATATGTCTTTAGTATGCTATAATGCATGTAATTGCTTTTTCTCTGAAAGGAAACACGCCTGTGAAAAAAAATTGGCTTTATATCTTATTATCGCTCATCATTTCTTTATTTCTGCCGATAACAGCATTCGGCAACTCCGCTTCACCGGAATATGGCGGGATTGAAACCGGATTTCTTTTATGGGTGCTGTTTGTTTTATCCATGCCGTATATCGTTTCGATTGTTGCGGAAACGTTGTTCGCAAAATGGTTTTTAAAAGCCCAACGTTTTGGGGTTATTATCGTAACGAATATCTTCACGGTACTTGGGATGGCAATTGTCTTTTCGCTGTCATGGTATATCAATGCTTTGATTGTGGTTTTCACGGTCATCATTGCTATGCTGATTGAGCTTTTGATATATTGGCTGACGTATAAGCGCGATATCGCTTTTAAGAAAATTGTTAACTACACGGTTTTGGCAAATCTTATCAGCGCCTCGATCTGCTCCCTCTACATTTTTATAATGTAATTCCTACCACTACCCAATTCTTTTACTCGCGTAATGATCTTTGATCATTTCGTCATAGTATCCGCTGTGGGAATGTGCGTTTAGAAGCTCTGTATAGACGTATTTTGGTACATTAAAGTAATCGAATAGTCCATCCTTAAATTTGATGCGCAATACCTTGCCAAACGCGTCATAGCCCGCTGATGAAATGGTACTTGAAAGTACGGGGATCATTTCAATCATTTAAATTACATTTCTCACTTACACTTAAATACTACCGCCTTTTTGGGGGAGTTTTTATATTCAACATAATATTTTTTTTCAAACTTCTTTAGGAACTTAATCCATTGTGCATTTCCAGTCGATTTTATGCTGAATTTTGGATATTGAATCTTCGCATATTCACCTATCATCGAAATCGGAATCCACTCATTTTCAGTTTCAGCTTTTTTCTTTTTATAGACTTCATGGATCAATCGATGTGCATCTTCAATAGGTTTTTTATTGCTGTTGTCCTTTGTATTCTTTGAAATCTTTAGCAAATCTTCTTCGGATATAAATTTATCACAACGTTTTTTAAGCGCTTTAGAGGCATCTTTTTTACCAACAACGATAATACTAACTGCGTCTTTGTGCAGACGAAGAATTAATGGCGTATAATCACTATCACTGCTGACTAAAGCCAAAGCGTCAAATTTATTTTTATAAAGACAATCCATTGCGCCTATCACCAATGCGATATCAGTTGAATTCTTACCTTTTATATCACCCGACTGCATAACACGTTCTATATTAAGCGTTTTACATACGGTGGTCCAATTTTTTAAATGAGGTTTTGACCAATCCCCATAGGCCTCTTTCAATAAGATTTGGCCACATTTTTCTATCTCATTAATTGCCGGTCCAATGCAGTCCAGTTTTGCATTCTCTGCATCAATTAAAACCGCAATATGTTTGAATTTTTCCATAAACTCATCCATTCTATATCTTTTATAATAAATTATATCACCATAAACACATTTTACCAGTATTATTTAGTGATGATTTAAACTTAGACATGTTGTGTTATAATAAGATATGAGAAAAAGAAATCTGTTTGCCACATCCGATCTGGCCGCTCGAGCCTTTGGATGCGAAGCGTTGCCGCTGACCGCTGCGGATGCGCGCGAGCGCGGTGCAGTGCTCTACCCCATATATATCCGTCAAAAAGATGAACGCGGCAGTGTACAGCACATCAAAATGTATACCTATGGCAAAATTTTTACTGGTGCGCACAACAATGTGGTCGTGGATGTGATTTTGCGCTATCTGCTGTGGTTTTTCGTCCCCAAGTCCATCTCTATTTTGCACACCCACCCCAATTGTACCGGCCACCGATCCGAACAGTTTTCCGGTGGCGATGAATTGGTGGCGAGACTTTGGGGGCGTCGATTATATGTACCTGGCTTCGCCGGGCGGAAATTTATATAAATATGACGGCAAAAGCGGCACACGTCATGCGAATGGTGTGTTGATTTTAGATAAGATTTATGATAATATGCCAAAGATTTTGAATCAGGTGAATTGCAAACAAGCGCTCCCCCGCCCCTTATCGCGGGCTCAAGCCAAGCAAATCACAAGCGAAAACAAGATTTTTTTTGAAAGTATCGACCATGTTTAAAGATTATTACAATTTTAAGAAAAAAGATAAACGTATACGGTGGATATATGACCGCGATTCCAGCGAATGGAAGCGAGAGACCACACCAAAATATTCGGAAAAGTACCTGAATCTTTACCTCTTTTGGTGGCTGCTGCTGGTTTGTTCCATATTCTTTCTGGTATTGATTTTTGTAAACCTGCCTTTCACGGAACATCTAAATTTAAAAGTGTTCGATTCCCCGCTTTTGTTCTTAGATTGGTTTTTATATGTCCTCGGCATGATAATCATAGCGGCATTTATCAAGCGGTTCTTCAGAGCCTTTCTGTTTTGCTTTTTTCTTTCAACCATTGCTTTTTTTGCTTCGGACATGCTCTTGTTAAACTACGATACACCGCTTTATTTTTTATGTTGGAGCGGGCTTGGCGGTGAGTTTAATCTTTGTCTTGTGTGCCCGGTTTATCCGGTATTTACTAAAAAGAGATCCGAACATCGACTCGAAAAACATCGATAAAAAGCGAAAAAATCTGTTATAAAAATAAATTTTATTTGGTGATATTTTTTCAAAAAAAGTTATGGTAATCTAAAAACCCTTGTGCTATAATATCATTTGTCTGTTTGATGCCAACGTGGCTCAGGGGTAGAGCAGCTGATTCGTAATCAGCAGGTCGTGGGTTCAATTCCCACCGTTGGCTCCAATCCTTTTTTCGGGGTGTAGCGCAGCTTGGTAGCGCGTTTGGTTCGGGACTAAAAGGTCGCAGGTTCAAATCCTGTCACCCCGACCACAAAATGAGAGACCGTCCATTTATGGGCGGTCTATTATTTTGCGTGGAGATGGAAAGGATTTGAACCTTAAGAAGGCACGAGGCGTACAGGCGGCAGTCCAGTGGACTGCTGGCCGCCGAGTGGCACGAACGGCTTGCCGTGAAGTGCAGTGCACGCGAAGAGCGGGCGCATCCTGTCACCCCGACCACAAAATGAGAGACCGTCCATTTATGGGCGGTCTCTCATTTCGAATCAAGAGAGGAAGAATTTGAACCTGAAAAGTAAAGTAACCATATTTCACGCATTTATTTCATTTGTAAAAGGTTTATATGCAGTATCAAGATCACTATGATAAAATAATATTTGGATAGTATGTCTATAATGAACTGAATGGTTCTTTAAACAAGAGGTGTTTTAAAATGGCAGTGAAGCTGAGAAAAATGCTCGGGAGTGCAACTTCCCCGTCAGCCATATCGCTGATGAAACTCATTGATAGCCAAAGCAAAGAAACCATTTGCCGCTGGTGTATTGATTATGCCAAAGCAAATTTTTTGCCGATCTTTGAAAAGCGTTGTCCTGACGATCCGCGCCCAAAGCATGCTTTGGAATCGGCTGAAGAATACTTGGCGGGGAAAGTCAAGTTTACAACGGTAAAAGATGTAATTCTGAATGAATGCCATGCGGCGGCACGGGAGCTTGATGGTGATCCTGCGGCGCAGGCGGCCGCCAGAGCCTGCGGGCAGGCCTCGGCCGTGGTGCATACCCTCACCCATTCGCTCGGGCTTTATTTTTATGGTGCGGCCGCTGTTGCCTATGACCGTTTGGGTACGCAGGCCACTAACGACGCATACAGCGCCGTAGCCGACGAAATCGGCGCGGAATTAATCGCATCGCTAAAAGCCGTTGCTGTAGAAGATGAGCCGAATCCGGTTAATTTAACATGGCATTGCTGATGCGTTTACAAAAGCAAAATTAGGAGAAAACAAAATGGAGCATAAGCAGATCAACACCCAGCGCGGCACCGTTCATTATTGGGTTTCCAAACTAAAGAAAAGTACACAAACCATTGTCTTCACCCATGGCGTCACGGCGGACCACACCATGTTTGAAAAGCAGATTGCTTTTTTTGAAGATAACTATAATCTCATCACATGGGATGTTCCTCTGCACGGCCTTTCACGCCCGTATTCCGATTTTTCCTACCAGCACTGTGCCCAAGACCTTTGCGCCGTTTTGGACGCGGAAAACATCGAAAAGGTCGTTTTGGTGGGCATGTCGATGGGCGGATACCCTTCGCAGGTTTTTGCCGAAGTTTACCCCGAGCGCACCTTTGGATTCGTTGCACTGGATACCACGCCGTTCGGGCTCAAATATTACTCCAAATCCGATATGTGGTGGCTGAAACGCGTCGCCCGGATTGCGAGCTGGTACCCCGAAAAAATGCTGAAAAACAGCATGGCATCAGCGGTATCGCGCACCGCATACTCAAAGGACGTGATGAATCAGATGCTGGCGCCGCTCGGCAAAAAAGAAATTATCGAGCAGATGGATATCGCCTATCGGGTATTTATGGAGGAAAATCACGATATCACGCTTGCCTGTCCTTTGCTGATTTTAGCGGGCGAATACGACAAAACGGGCAAAGTCAAGCAGTACTGCGAAGCCTGGGCTAAAGAAACGGGTAATCCTTTGATTATTATTAAAGATGCCGCACATTTGGCAAATGGGGACAATCCGGTGCAGGTGAACGAGCAGATAGAGAGTTTTATAAAAAGTTTTTAATACATCGGTTTTGTTATAGCCAAACGGATTCAAAACTTGCATATGACTTTCTAAGTAGTGTTTGATATATTTTATTGCGCTAATATATTATCATTTTGGGTTTAAAATATGAAAAAAAAATTAGAAATTGCTTTTGCTATAACTTTAGTCTTAATTTCTGTTTTATCAATGTTCGATAAAATTGAGATTGTTAAGAATATAATTTACGTAATTATAATCCCTTCATTTTTATTATCAATAATTTCTTTTATTTCTGATATTCAAAACAGCTGTAGACAAAGTGCAAAGAGCTTAACCGAAACATATAGCAAAATCGGTGATATTAAATCAGAAACGGTTGACTTACATATAAAGGAATACGAAACAGGTACATATAAATTACCATATTCTGAAAATCTTGTTCCAAAAGATATTTATGACATTCTTGTAGAAAGCCTTTCTGCTAAAGAAACAGCAATTCAATATCAGAATATTCAGCTTTTTTGCTTTAAATTAGAGAAAGTATTAAAAAATTTAACAATATTTATTTACGTAATTCTATTTTTATCTTTGATTTTCGCTCCTTATATTTTCACAATCCTTTCCAATCTAAATCTAAACAGCATCGCTTTGTGGTCTCTGACTTTATTATTCATTGCTCTAGAATTAAAAAACGAATTTGCAGAAAAAACATTCAGTTTATTGGTTAGGATTTTTTGTAAAAAAAGGGATGAATAAAATTAGATTAAAAAATTTTATTTACTACTAGTTCTAATTCTTGAAATGAATTAGCAGTTATATTTAAATCTGCGTTTACCCTAAAAAACCTATACAACTCAACCACCGAACTGCCGAAATTCTCCAAAATCGTATTGACTTTCTCAGCAGCAAAAAAGTCCGGGTAAGCGTCCTCCCAAACCGACAGGCGACCTAAAAACTGGCACAGGTAGTACATGCGCTTCTGCTCGCTGGGGCTGGCGTTAAGCTGTTTTAATAATTCGTTTTTCTGAAAAGGATACTCCTGCACCGTAATCACTTTCAGGCGCATATCGTCATATTCCACACCCGTCTGCTTCTGCCAGAAATAATATCCGTTTTTTCGCGCGTGAAACTCGGTCCAGTAAAAGAACATCTCGTGCCGGCCGCTGTACCGGATCTCGTCGTAATCCGCCGCGCCTGACAGCCCCAAATAGGCTCTGTAATCGACGATATGCGTTGCTTCATGCGCGAATGTGCCCAGCCAAGATCTTGTCCCGTTTGCCTCTGTTTTGTCGACGTACTTTTGGTTAATCAGCAAAGTGAATGTGCCGTTTTTCTTTTGCGGATGCACCATGGTGCCGTTAAACTGGTTTAAATCACCGGTGACGATCCCTTTCAAATCCGGTCGTAACGCAAAAAACCGTGCCTCCAAAGCATCGCAGATGATCGCGTCAAATTCAAATTTTGATAAAGCAAATAAGATGAAAAAATCGTTTTTTATTTTATCCAACGTTTCATTCATTATCTCTGTCATCAATTTATCCTAATTCTGGTCTTTTACATACTCCCCTGTCATCTTGCTCATCAGAGCGCCCAATTGCAACGGAAATAAATAACACATCAGGGTTTGAATCTTCTGTGCTGCGCTGTGGCAGATAATAAAACGCTTTTTATTGATGTTTTTTGCCAGTCCTGCTCCCACTTTTTCGGGCGAAGCCATAAACTCTTTTGGAATCGGTAGCGGTTCGGAGGATTTTGTCGCTGTCAGCGGTGGATGGAGCAGATGAAATGTAATATTGTCCTTTTTGTGCTCAATCCTCAAACATTTTGCCAGTGATTCTATGGCGCCTTTGCTGGAAGCATAGGGGCTGATATGATTAAACCCCATCACGCCGACACCCGAGCTGGTGAAAAACACTTTTCCATATTTTTGGTCCATCATATACGGGATCACCGCTTTGGCAAGCCTGAGTGCGCCAAAGTAGTTCACATCCATAATTTCAAAATAGGTTTTTTCATCTGTCATCATGGCGGAATCAAACGAACAGACGCAGGCATTATGAACCGCTATATCGATTGAACCAAAAGCCTGAAACGCCTTTTTAACACCATCATTCACAGCCTTCGCATCACGTACATCACATTTCAAAGTCAGCAGTGTGCCGCTGTACGTCTTTTTCAATTCTTCCAGCCCGTCAATCTGGATATCCAATACCGCTGCGCAATATCCTCTTTCCAATAAAGACTTAACAAAATAATACCCGATACCCTGATTTGCTCCGGTGATAATGATGTTTTTCATGGTGATTAGCTCCACTTGATTATATTTTTATTATTTTCTCCAAAAACTGTCACAGTCTGCTTTATCCAGCATATTAAATTCAATCATCGCTGTCAGCAGATCAAAATCAACCGGTTTATCCCACGGGAATCGAATCAGCATTTTTGTGCGGTCGATCTCCCGCTTTTCAAACTCCGCGCTGAATTTTTCCATACCCGCCTGCTCGGGCGAGACCGCCAGATGCTGTTTGGATGCGGAAAAACCGATGATAAACGTTCCGTGGTCGGTAAACATCGGCTGGTTCCACTTGACCACCGGCTGCAGCATCGGAAATGTTTCGCCGACCCACTCCAGCACATCTTGCGCGCGTTTTCGATGGCTCTCGTCCACAATGGTTTTTAAAAAATAATTAAATTCATTCATCTAAAATCACCTCAATCTTATCTTAAACCGATTAAGACCAACTAAAACCCGCGTTTTTTCAAGTCATGCACCAAGTCCACATAGAATTCCCGTACATCGAATTCGGGGATATTCTCACGAAATAGATCGATCATATCGCCATGCGAAATCCCCCGCCGACCTTTCGCGGTCAGTATCGGCCTTGATTCTCCCCAAACAAAGGAATCGGTCGATACCAGCCCGTCATTCGGCCCGTCAAAATGATGCACCAGCGGGTAGGACAGCGTCATCGGCAGACGCCCGCCCCAGGATTTATTGAGTTTCGAACCGATGCTCTGATAGAACACACCCGGTACGTCTTTGACGGTTTCATTAAATTGCTTACAGGCTGCCGCCGTCAAATCTTCCACCGCGGCCAAAAAGTCGGGGTTCTGATCTCCGAGTTTAACCAGCGTGTTGTTATACCGTTTTGATATCGCATGTGATACGCGTTTTGGCAGCTTAGAAAGCAAGTAATCGGCAAAGAGACACCCATGATGCGGTGTGTTGACCGTAGTTAATGAAGCAACTGCGTTTGCCGCGCCGAAACGGCTGATGGCAAAGCGGCTGTCCAGCCCGCCTTTGGAATGCGCGATGATATTGACTTTCTCGGCACCGGTTTCCAAGCATATCTGCCGAATGCGCTCGGCCAGCTCGCGACCGCAATCCTCTGCCGAAGCGGCCGACTGCTGGTTGCCGTAGAATACCTTTGCCCCATTTGCGGTCAATTCTTTGGGTATCCTGCCCCAATAATTTAAATATTTAAAATCGCGGAAAAACACGCCATGCACCATTAACAATGGGTATTGGGTCTGGCAAATCGTATCCTTTTCTCGCGCTTTGTTCTTGATGATTTTTTCGCTCTCAAATCGGGCTTCATAACGCGTGATTTTGATGATTTTGATCAACACAAAAAGATTGACAAGAGGTATCCAGCCCACCAGAAATCCAATCACCCGCCATTTGATATACAGCTGTTTGGAGGTCGCATATACACGAATAATGCCGTTCCAGAAAACAATCAGCTCGACGATCAGCGCGATAAAAAGGCTGATGAACCATTTCACGGTCAACGCCGCCGGAATCAGATAAAACGCAAGATAAGTCAAATATATCGCGGAAATGGTTGAGGATATCAAAAAAATACTTAAGAGTTCACTGCCGCTGTTGCACATGCGCAGCCAAAAGGTTTGATATCGTTTCCCAAAAAAGCTTGGGAACACATTGATCATTAAAAACGCACTGCCCAAAAAGGCGACCGCATAGCCTAAATTGTGATACCTAAACGCAGGTATTAAGCTATATAAATTCGCAGCCAGAAAAACAATCAATGAATTAATAACACGAATCAACGTTTTCATGCGATACCTCAGTAAATCCGACTTTAATCCATCATTATTGATACCCGATGATGATCGCAATCGCTAGGAAAACGATTGAAACCAGCGCGATTAAGAGCTGAACGCCGATTGTCCACTTAAACCATTTGGTATACGGCACCACGGTCAGCCCCAGCGCGATTAAAAGCATCGGGTTCGTCGGATACAGCACATTGGAGAACCCGTCCCCCATGCAGTAAGCCAAAACGGTGGTCTGCGCGGTGATGCCGGTCACCTGAGCCAAGGGCAGCAGCAGCGGCATCAGCAAAAACGCCTTAGCCGAAGCCGAACCCACAAAGAGCTCGGTCAAGAGTACCACACCGTAGATGATTAATATGCCTGCAATCAAGCCAGTGCCCGCAAACAGCTGACTGGTGCTGTTGACGATGGTGTCGAGTATCATGCTGTCCTGAATGATATAGGTGACTGAGATGGCCAAAGGTATGAGCAGAATGGACGGCGCAATACCCTTGATACCCTTCCAGAAAGTCTTAAAGATCGGTTTAAATCCCAAGCCGGATATTTTCGCGCTGAAAACCGACATGATAACAAATAATAGCGCGATGATGGGCATGGAGAAATCCGACAGCCCCAACGGAGTTGCCGCAAACAAAAACGCCAGCAGCAAAGCGAACATGATGAGAACAAAGATAATCGCGGAAGGTTTAAATGCCGCATTTTTTTTAATCTCATCCAGTTCAGCCGCATAAGCCTGTTTATGCAGGCGATCTTCATCTAAAACCGATGATTTAGACGGGTCTTTATCGATGCGCTTGGCATACATCATTAAAAATCCGACGACAATGACATAGATGACCAAAAAGAATATAATCCGGTACAGCGAACCGGAATACAGCGGCAAGCCAGCGATGCGCTGGGCGATGGCCACGGTAAACGGATTCATGATGGCCGCGGAAAAGCCGCAGCAGGCCGCAAACAGGCTTAAGCCGAGCCCTAGCAGGCTGTCCCAGCCCAATATATAGCACAGGCCTACGATGAGGGGTACCAGCGGTACAATCTCCTCTAAGATGCCAAAAAACGCGCCTAGGACCATGAATATCAAGGCGAGCACCGGAATCAGCAAATATTTGTTGTGATAGAAACGCAGTGCGATCTTGGAAATCACCGCTTTGAGCAGACCCGACTCTTCCATCACCGAAAATGAGCCGCCGATCAGCAGGATAAACAGCATGATGACGATGACCATTGCACTGTAGCTTGAGCCGAACACTTCGAAAGGAGCGGTGAATATTTTCCATACCGGATAAGGCGTCTGCGTCTCCAGTACCTGATAGGTTCCGGGGATAATTCCCTCTCTGGACGCAGAATCCTCATAGGCAAAACTGCCCTGCGGCACGAAAAGCGTCAGAACATACGCCGCGACGATTAATCCAAAAATAATAAGAATCGAAGTCAAAAAAGACTTTTTATTGATGGCAAAACCCTGTTGTTCGTTCATTTTTATTTTTACCCCGCAAAAAAATATTATCTCGGTAATTATCCAACAATTATTTTGTGCTGTCAAATAAAAAAGCCTGTACTTTGATTTGTACAGACTTTGGTTAAATAATTTTATTTGTCTAATCCATGTGCCACTTCATATTCAATCGCCTCAGCTTTAAGCGGTTCATAAGCGTAGTCAAAGAGCAGCGGATTTATGAAGGTTGCGACATGCATCCTTTGTGTATAAAACTCCAGATGCAGATGCTTGGCCTCGGAATAGCCGGTATTACCCATCGTGCCGATCACTTCACCGCGTTTTAATACCTGACCCACTTCACACATAATTGAAGACAGATGCAGATATTGTGAATAAAATACAGTTTTCTCCGCATCCTTAGAGATGTGGCGGATGCGCACATAAATACCGTTGCCCGTATCCGGATCCGAATCATCAACATATTCCACCACACCATCATATGGTGTGTAGATACGGTCCCGGATGATTTCGCGTCTGGTTTGCTCTTTTTCCTCCTCTGTCGGAGCGGTCTGATCAGCTTCGTCGATGTAGCTCTCCCCCGCGTGCGCTTCAATGTATTCAACATCGTTCACAATCATGTCTTCACTTCTAAAGTCCAATCCCGAGTGCAGACGAACCCCCGTATCATACGCTTCGCCGTTGATAACCGGTAGATAACGTATGCCAAAATAAGCGGACTTCATGGGCTGATGGTCCACCGGCAGGGCAAATTTTGCGCCTTCGATGAAATTATAGGATGTATCAAAAGAGTATCCTGCATTATATTTGGCGTCACCCCCGTCCGAACGCGTGGCTGAGATAATATCGTTGCGAAGCGGTTGTTTTTCCAGCTTAGCAATATCTCCAAAGAAGTCCGCGTCCACACATTCGCTGAGGCGCTCACCATCCACGTCGGATCGTCCAAAATAGGCCAAAAGATATACCAGTGCTTTCCTTGTATCTTCAGTATAGTAATTATTTACTTCAATCGGAATATCAAAACCGCTTTCTGGTTCTGTATCCGGCGAATAGATGCCGAGCTTGGCCAGGTCGCCCAAATAGTAGTTAATAAATAATTGAACCAAACGAATATGATGTCGGTTGCCATAATCGAACTCACCTAAATGTATCAATTCACGCAAGTTTGCGATATCATCAGTGTTCAGTCCAACATCTTCAGTCAGTCTTGCTTCGTCCAAGACGATATTCGAAAGATCTTCCGGCTTCGGGTCGACATAATTAAAGCTTGGCGTATCAATTGTATATACTGTATTATCGTTCCGATCGATGGTCATCCGATAAAAATAGGTGCCGTAACCAATCTCGGTGAAATCCTCGACGATCGTCTCTGTCGTTGACGCACTGATATCACGCATCTTCTGCGCCGCGCCGTCCACCAATTTGTAGCGCGCCACGTTCACAGAATTGGCACCAGCATCCAATCGATAAAGGAAATTAGACTGCTTATCGCTCTCAGAAAAACCAGGATACCACAAACGCAGTGTCGCGTACCGGTTGTTGTATACCATAAAATCAAACGGCTTTGAGTTGATTGAACCATTGTTCGCGTCAATCGCTGTCACCACCGCTGTATATGGGATTTGCTCCAGCATGCCGTACTCGGACTGAATGTTTTCAAACACATAGCTATTAAAGTTGGTGGTGATGACCGAAGTGATTTCGGTGTTCTTATCATACAGCGTCACTTTAAACTGCTTGGCGCCGGGCACATCCGTCCAGTATACTTTTAAAGCGTAATCGTTGGATTTCCCGCCGTCCAGAATATTGTAGTTGATCGCGGAAGCCCCGACAAAATTGATGACCGGAGTCTCCGAAAGCTCCGGCTGTTCCAGATCGGTGAAGTTTTCGGTCAGTGTATCCGTATGGTCGGATATTTTCGTAATGATACTGCGCTGCAGAATGGTGGACGCATCTTCACATTGGTACTGCGCAACGCCGGTCAAATAATACTCGTTATCTGAAATCTCTAAAATGCCGTCAAAATACGACCCCATGTCGCCATAGGCATAGGTGCGCTCCCAATCCAAACGATAGGTTTCATTCATCTTGGCAGTCCACGCGTCTTCAATCGTTTGCTGTTCTGCTGCGTTAAACAGCGATGTCACAGTCCTCGGCTGGGTACTGCCGCCGGTCGCGTAGATATAACCGGTCATGATAAAGCCTTCCCCTTCTTTATAAAGAATATCCTTGACTATCGGCTGGCCATATCCCGAAACTTGCTTTTCCCATACCGTGTTAGCCTCATCATCGACCAACACTGCGACAAATGCGTTTTCGTGGTTGATTTCCTTATAGCCGAAGAGCAGATACCCTTCGGGCACTTCATAGATATAAGCATAGCTGCCGACAATCATGGTTTCAAATTCTTCGGCATCATATGCGTCCACTTTTTTTATGGTTGAAATCTCATTATTATATTCTTTGATGAATATTTTTCCGCCGTCCGATGTGTCCTCATAGGTGACGAAATCTTCGTTTAAGTCCTGCTCGGAAAGTACCTCGCCGGATGCGTCGATGGTCATAAACCAGCGCTTCAACGATTCGGAACGAATATATAATTGAAATGCTCCGTTTTCATTTTCACTGATGGAAAGCGCCTGAGATCTTAAATATCCGTCATCAATGACATGCTCCCATACGATATTAGCTCCGCGGTCAATTTTTGCATACCAAATATCGATATCCGAATTACCATTGGCGTAGTCACCACGCTGAGTATACCCGGTCAGAATATATCCGTCAGACACCTCAATGATGTCGTTGCAAAAACGCGTATTATAGGTGAACAGCGTGTATTCGGAAGCAATCACCTTTTTATTGACCAATTCCCCGTCGGGTGTGGTCTCGCGGAACACGAGGTCCATAAAGTAATAATCCGTGCTGTTTTCCACGGTCACAAAATTGCCGGATGAATTGATCATCATATTGTCGGTAATCTCGGAACGCACAAATTCGGTGGTCAAGCCGTTTTGCGTACCAAGTACACTGCCGGCCGCGTTCTCCTCTTCAGCCGCCTGTACACTGACTTTAGTATCCTTTTTCATACTGGCAATGTCAAAGTCAAACACGAAAAAAGCAATGATGATTACCGCGGCGACAAATATAAAAATCCCGCCAGCCATCAGCCATCCGCTGGAAAGATGCACACGCTTGTATGCGCGTTTTCTGATGCTGTCCATTTTTTTCTCCCGATTCTTTGAAAGGTTGTTCGGGAGTTGTGCTGAACTGTTTTTCTTTGTGTGGGTATCTGACTTAACAGGTGTTCTTGAAACCGCCTGCTTGGCTGCCAATTGCTTTTTTTTCTGACGAATCAATTTAGCGGCCTGTCTGTGATTATATCTTTTCAAAACGCACTCCTGTGGCTGTAGAATAGTTTTTCGTAAAATTCATATACAATTATATCTAAGTTACCTTAAAATTCAAGTAAACATTCTTTTAACATCAAAAAGCGCCCGCTGACCTTTTGCGATCTTCGGACGCTTTATAATAACTTTTATTACTCTAATACTATTTTTGTTCTGCCATAATCGCCGCGTGCGCCGCCGCCAGTCTGGCGATCGGCACTCTGAACGGTGAGCATGATACATAGTTCATGCCGATATTGTGACAGAAGATGACCGAGGAGGCTTCCCCGCCGTGCTCGCCGCAGATACCGATTTTCAAATCGGGCTTGACTTCTCTTGCCAATTTGATACCGTGTTTCATCAAACCACCGACACCGTGCTGGTCAATAGCTGAGAAAGGATCCTGCTCGTATACTTTTTTGCTATAATAATCTTCCAAGAATCTGGCAGCGTCATCACGGCTGAAACCAAACGTCATCTGCGTTAGGTCGTTGGTGCCGAAGCTGAAGAATTCGGCAGATGCCGCAATCTCGTCCGCCACCATGCAGGCTCTCGGAATTTCAATCATCGTTCCCACTTTATATTCAATGGTAACGCCTTTTTCCTTCATCACAGTTCCTGCGGTTTTATTGACCACATCTTTGACGTAATTAAGCTCCTTCACGTCGCCTACCAGCGGAATCATGATTTCCGGATGAATATTATATCCCTTTTCCTGGCTGACTTCGACAGCCGCTTCAATCACCGCACGGGTCTGCATTTCCGCAATCTCCGGGTATGTGATGGAGAGCCGGCATCCGCGATGGCCCATCATGGGGTTGAACTCTTTTAAATCGTCAATAATATATTTCAGTTCAGATTCTTTGATGGACATCTGTTTTGCCAAAGCGTTGATGTCATGATCTTCATGCGGCAAGAATTCGTGCAATGGAGGATCTAAGAAGCGGATGGTCACCGGACGTTCGCCCATCACCATATAGATGCCTTTGAAGTCCTCTTTCTGCATCGGAAGCAGTTTTAGCAGTGCGCGTTTTCTCTGCTCTTCCGTCTTGGAGACAATCATCTCACGCATCGCCGGAATACGGTCTTCGTCGAAGAACATATGCTCGGTACGGCAAAGGCCGATGCCTTCCGCCCCGAAATTGATTGCGTTCTCAGCATCCTTCGGCGTATCCGCATTGGTCCGCACATTCATGGTGCGGTATTCATCCGCCCAATCCATAATGGTGGCAAAATCGCCGGACAGTTTGGCTTCCACAGTCTTGATCGCCTGACCATAAACATTGCCGGTGGTACCGTTGATCGAGACATAATCACCTTCGTGATAGACATGGCCGTTTGAATCGGTCATCGTCTTGCTCTTTTCGATAATCATCAGATCGCCGCAGCCGGATACACAGCAGGTGCCGATGCCTCTGGCCACCACTGCCGCATGGCTGGTCATGCCGCCCTTTTGCGTCAAAATGCCTTGCGCGGCATACATGCCTTCAATATCCTCAGGCGACGTTTCGTAACGCGCCAGAATGATTTGCTCGCCGCGCTTTTTGGCTTCCACAGCATCCGCCGCGGTGAAGTATAGTTTTCCGCTGGCCGCTCCGGGAGAAGCCGGCAACCCGCGTGTAATCGGTGTCGCGGCCTTCAAAGCTTTGGTATCAAACGTCGGGTGCAAAAGCGCATCCAACTGTTTGGGCTCAATCTTTAAAAGCGCTTCCTTCGGCGTAATCATATTTTCCTTGACCAAATCAATCGCGATGCGAATGGCCGCCGCCGCAGTACGTTTGCCGTTTCGGGTTTGCAGCATAAAGAGCTTGCCTTTTTCAATGGTAAACTCCATGTCCTGCATATCACGATAATGGTTCTCAAGTTTCGTTGCGATTTCAACAAACTGTTTGTAAACCGCCGGCATCTCTTTTTTCAACTGGTCGATTTCTTTGGGGGTCCGGATACCCGCCACCACGTCTTCGCCTTGTGCGTTCATTAAAAATTCGCCGTAAAGCTTCTTTTCGCCGGTGCTCGGATTGCGCGTAAACGCCACGCCTGTGCCGCTGTCATCGCCCATGTTGCCAAAGACCATGGCCTGAACATTCACCGCTGTGCCCCAGTCTGAATCAATGTTATTCATTCTTCTAAAGTAAATCGCGCGCGGATTATCCCAGCTTCTGAACACCGCTTTTACCGCTTCAATCAACTGAACTTTTGGGTCCTGCGGGAAATCTTCTCCCTTTTCGGCTAGATACAGCGCTTTATAGCGATGCACCACTTCTTTTAGGTCATATACGGTCAAATCCGTATCATTATCAAATCCCTTATCACTTTTAATATCATCCAGGATTTCTTCAAATTTCGATTTTTCAATCTCCATGACGACATCCGAAAACATCTGGATAAAACGGCGATAGCTGTCCAGCGCGAAACGCTCATTTTGCGTCAACTTTGCAAGGCCTTCAACCGCCTGATCGTTGAGCCCTAAGTTCAATATGGTATCCATCATACCGGGCATACTGACCCGTGCGCCAGAACGTACAGAAACTAAAAAAGGATTGTTGACATCCCCGAATTTTTTACCGTTTATCTCTTCAGCCTTCGCCAGCGCTGAATAAATTTCATTTTCAATTTCTGTATTGATCTTCTCTCCGTCGGTGTAATACTGTGTGCAAGCCTCTGTTGAAATAGTGAACCCTTGCGGAACAGGCATACCTAGACCTGTCATCTCTGCCAGATTGGCACCCTTCCCGCCAAGCAAGTTCTTCATGCTCGCGTCACCTTCACTAAAAAGGTATACGTACTTCTTGGACATCCTTAACTACTCTCCTTTTCCTTTTTCTGCACCATTGCAGAAAACACATAATATTTTCGTTGTTAACCAAAGTGCATTATAACTTAATTGCATTCACTTTACAACTTATGATAAAAAAAACTTGAAATTTTTTATTTCTTTAAAATTTCAAGCCATGTTCGATAGGTTTTAAAGCGATTATCTGTCTTGATTTCGAGGTATTCGTTCATTAATTGTATGAGCTGTTCAGATACTGAATAATCCTGAGACTCCCTCACACTTTTCGAGGGTGATGATAAAATACGCTTCATCTCAAAAATCGCTTCATTTGATAATCTCTGAATACGTCCGCTCGTGTTTTTTCGGCATTTTTCGCATACCAGCCCCCCATTTTCAACGCTGAAATACTGCCCCTCCATCTGTCCGCAATTGGTGCATCCCTCAAAATTCGGCGCCACACCAGCCGCTTCGGCGCTTTTAAGCAGGAAAAACAACATGATATATTCGGGTGTGTTCTGCTCTTTTTCCAATGCATACAGTGCATTGATGAGAAGAAAATAAAGCGCTCTATCCGGCTGTTCAGGCAAAGCAAACAACCCTGTGATTTCCAAAAACACCTGCGCGGTAAACAGTTTTTTGTAGTCGCTTCGAAGATCAAAAAAGCTATGTGCAATTTCGCATCCGGCGATATAGTGCTTTTCTTTTGAAATTGAAAATTGAAAGTCACCGCATATGAATAATTGACTGCAAGCCAACAGCTTGGCAGTCGCTTTTCTGCATCCTCTGGACAATGCGTCCACTCGACCGTATTCGGGCGAAAACAAGGTCAGCATTTTATCGTTGTCCCTGTAGTTCACCTCTTTTATCACGATAGCCTGCGTTTTCAGCAAAGCGATTCACCTACTCAAAAAAACCAAAATCCGTTAAATATCGACGGCTGTCCCGCCAGTTTTCTTTCACTTTCACAAAAAGACTTAAAAATATCTGTTTACCGAACAGCATCTGAATATCTTTGCGCGCCTCCATACCGATTTTTTTCAGCATACTGCCACCCTTGCCGATGATGATACCTTTATGGCTGTCTCGTTCACAGTATATATTCGCTTCAATGTCGATCAGCGGCTTGTCCTCGCGCTCCCGTACGGTGATAACATCCACTCCGATCCCATGCGGCACTTCATCACTTAAAAGCACCAGCGCTTTTTCACGTATGATTTCCGCGACAATTTGCTTTTCCGGCTGATCCGAGACCATACCTTTTGGATAATACATCGGCCCCTTTACCAAAAAGCGTTTCAGAGCGACCATCAATTCATCCATCCCTTCGCCGGTGATGGCCGAAATCGGATAGATATTCTCATCGATCCCCAGTGCGTTAATTGCATCAATCGCTTTAATAATGGCAGATTTATCAACTGCATCGGTTTTGTTCAGCGCCACGACCAGTGGAACACTCCCACGTGACACCCTTTGTAATATCTCACGGTCACGCTCACCGATGCCGTGCTTTAAGTCGGCCACAAATAAAACCGCATCCACATCCCGTGCTGAATCATAAGCGGTTTTCACCATCACTTCCCCCAACATGTTTTTGGGTTCGGCAATGCCCGGCGTATCCAGAAAAATCATCTGAAAATCACCTTTGGTCAAAATTCCTGTGATTCTGGACCGCGTGGTCTGCGCCTTGTTGGAAACAATCGCCACCTTACGACCGATAAAAAAGTTCAACATCGTGGATTTGCCCACATTCGGGCTGCCAACGATGCCGATAAATGCACTCTTAAAATTCTCTTCCAAGTTTTAACCTTTCGTGAGCGAATCCTTGTTAAACCCTTCGGGCAAAAGTTCGCTGATTTTATAGACTTTGTATTCGCCTTTTTTATTGGCCATGATGACATCAATATCACTGCCAAACTCGTAAATGCGCTGTCGGCAGACACCGCACGGAGAAGTGAAATCTTCTGAATCCGATATGACTGCTACCGCCGCGTACTCCCTTTCACCCTCTGAAACCGCCTTGACAATCGCTGAGGATTCCGCACATATGGTCGGCGAATAGGCGGCGTTTTCCACATTACATCCCGTGAAAATTTTGCCCGATTTAGTCAGAAGCGCCGCGCCCACTCTAAAATGCGAATATGGCACATAAGCATTTTCTTTAACTTCGTTTGCTTTTCTGATTAGTTCATTATAATCCATTTTTAATTCCCTTATAGTTGTTCTTGATAGTATGTTCTAGAAAGTCAGCACTCTGGCCAGAATAAACATGGCATAGGTCACTGCGATACCGATAAACGCGCCGAGCACCACTTCCCACACGCTGTGCACCTTGGTTTCCAACCGGCTTTCCGCCACAATCAGTGCTAAAATCAGCGTGACCATCGAGACGATAATCTGATTGGAAATCAGTGTGACCGCCATAAACAGCGCAAAAGCAATCGCCGTATGTCCGCTGGGCATCCCGCCCTGCAGATAATTGACGTTTTTGCCCGCCTGCCGCGATTTAAGCGCCACCACGACCACCACCACTACCGCTAAAGCGGCAAACGTGATATGTGCCGAGAGATCTGAGAAAAAAGCCAATGAGGTTAATCGAAACGAACTGATTTTTCGGAAGAAGACCAGATAGCCGACCACCAAAGCATTCACCGCCGTCAACACCACCGCGCCCGCCGCCACATTTTTGGCGATACGTGCCAACTCGTGGTATTCGTCGGTGATTAAATCGACAATCGCTTCCACCGCCGTGTTTAAAAGCTCGGCCAGCATCACCAGCGTAATCGATATGACAATGGCGATGAGTTCAAAGCGTGTAACATGCAGCAAAATGCTCCCCACGATGACCACCAAGGCCACCGCAAAGTGAATTTTCATGTTCTTTTCGGTTTTAAAAGCATGGATAATACCGCTTAAAGCATGATTCATGCTGTCGATCATTCGTTTCAACCTGTTTTCTCCTTCAATCTCTCCAATATTTCGCGCTGTGCCTGCCGCATCTTCATTTCATCTTCTTCGGTTTTATGGTCATACCCCAACAGATGTAAACATCCGTGTATGGTCAAAAAAGCGATTTCCCGCGAGACGCTCTGTCCATACCGTCTGGCCTGTTTTCGCGCGACCGCCAAAGCAATCGCCAGATCGCCAAAAAAACCATTGTCGCCGGAAAAGTCGTCCGATGCTGGAAAAGAAATGACATCCGTCACTTTTTCAACTTTTCGGTATTCTCCGTTTAAACGTCCTATTTCTCGTCGGCTTGTGAACAAAAGTGCAATTTCAAAGCTCTTGTGACCGCAATATGCAAACGTTTCAGCGGCGGCAATTTCCGCTGTTTTCTCCAACCTGGGGCGAATATGGAATAGGCCCTTATATACGAATTCTACCATAGTGTTCTATTTTTGTACCTGCCCGCTTAAATTATATTTGTATTTTACACGTTTATGGGATGCATTTTCCAGTGTTATCGTAAAAATATTTGCGCAAATACCAAGTTCTTTTCGGGTCAACGGGCAATCGTCCAAAAGTCCGTGATTGAACTTTTCCACCACCAGCGAATTCACCCGGTCACGGCGATGCTCGGGCGATATTTCCCCAGCCGAGCGCAAAGCGGCTTCCACCGTGTCCGCTATCATCAAAATTCCAGCTTCCTTGGTGCTGGGATTATCAAAAGGATATCGGAACAAATCCTCATCCACTTTGGGATTGACTTCTTTTTCTTTGTAATAAAAGTTAGGAATCAATGCATTGCCGTGATGCTGTGAGATAATTTCAATCACATCTCTTGGCAGTCCGTCTGCCTTTGCCATCCGTACACTCGCTTCAACGTGTCCAATGATAATGCCCGCGGATTCGATGTTGGACAGCCCTTCGTGCATATTGCCTTCCGAGATGTTTTCGGTAAAATATAATGGGTTTTCAAGTTTCCCGATATCATGATAAAGTGCCGCCACCCGTACCAGAAGCCCGTTGGCCCCCAGCGCATCTGCCGCCCGCTCGGCCAGATTGGCCACCATGCTGGAATGATAAAACGTACCTGGCGCTTCCAGCATCAAGCGTTGCAAGACTTTGCGGTTGGTGTTGGAGAGCTCCAAAAGCTTGGCTTGTGTCGCCATGCCGAAAATCGTTTCAAACAGCGGCAGCAGCCCGATGGCGATGATTCCGTTGACCAGACACGCAAACAAAACCCAGAGTGAACGCGCCACAATATCATGAATATTCAGCGAACATAAAATTCCAAGAGAAACGATGGTCACCACGCCGACAAGCCCAGCCAAAAAAGAAGCCTGAATCATCGCGGAGCGATGTGATGCGTTTTTTAAGAACAGCGGAACCGCAAAACCTGTCAACGCAACCAAGATGATTCGTTCAAAATCCAGCGCGGATACCTGCCCTTTTTCCCACACGATGATGGCCGCAAACACCAGTGTTAAGGCCATATTGAACGAGAGTGCTATCCTTCTGCCGACGAGAACGGTGCACATAATAACGGCAAAAAGCGTCAGCATCACTTCGGATTGATATTCTTCCGAAAGCGTCATTACCGCCACCGATAAAAGCATAATCAGCGCCAGAATAGCGCTGAGCTTAAAGCGCTTAAAATATCCGACTTCAAAGATGGACATGCTCACAAAAAAACCGAAGAAAACCAGCGCCAAAAACAACAGTAAACTTAAATAAAGACTTGCGGTGATGGAGCGGATTGCCGTCAATCCCAAAGATTCCAGCATGGCATATTGCGCTTCGGTTACTACTTCGCCTTTCAGCGTGATGTTTTGTCCCTGTTTATAAACTACAGGCGAAACCGACTCACGTGCCTCTGCTTTCAGCCGGTTTGTGGTCGCTTCGTCCAGTTGAATATATGGAGTTACATAGTCGTCTACCGCGAGATTTGCAAAAGACAAAACGTTTTCCGAGAAAAAGTAAGTCACCGCCAGTTCGTCTTTGACAGCCTGCCTATAATCCAATTCAGTCAGCATCACACCCAATTCAAATTCATGAGTCGATAAAATCTGGTGGAGCTTTTGTGAAACCGATGTCAGCTCATCTGTGCTCAGCGATGCGATGGCAACCGCACATGTTTCGCTGTAATCGAGTGTCGCCAGTGAACATATCGTTTTCAGGTCGGATTCACTTAAAAATTCGGTCCAGGGAATCTCATCCGGTGCCGCATTCAACGTTTCAATTTGATTCCGTTTGGATACGGATGCGTTAAAAACGCGGATATATGTTTCCTCGGCATATTTGCGCGCATTTTCCAGCCGAGAAAAGAATAGCGAGATATCCGACAGCATATCTTCTTTAGCCGAGCTCGATTCCGTATAGACAGGAGCGACTGCATTTTCCGCGATTTCCCTTAATTGTTCGGTGGTAACCGTGTCCGTAATGTCACTGGGCGCGGTAACGGTTTCGGCCGCCAGTGCCCCTACCACCATGTTCTCCCGGCTTGGCGAAAGCAGGCCTGCGATGATCGCAAAAGAAAAAACAAGCGTGATTAAAGTGACGACAAAACCGATGCGTTTGCCGCGATGATTACCAATATCCCGGGCAATACGGCGCAATGCCTTTTTGTCCGATTTTCGGGTCACCTATTTTCTCCTTTGCCCATTGGTTTTATCATATTTCTCATACGCTTTGATGATGCGCTGCACCAAGCGATGACGCACCACGTCCTTGTGCGTAAAATGGATGATGCCGATATCTTCGATATTTTTAAGTACATTGATCGCATGCAAAAGCCCCGAAGCCGACGGTTTGGGCAGGTCAATCTGAGTGATATCTCCGGTGACGATCACGCTGGACCCCTCGCCAAAACGCGTTAAAAACATCTTCATCTGCTCCTGCGTGGTATTCTGCGCTTCATCTAATATGATAAACGAATCCGACAGCGTGCGTCCGCGCATATACGCCAGCGGCGCGACTTCAATCACACCGTTTTCAATATGACGCGCAAATGTATCCGGTCCTAAAAAGTCATACAACGCATCATAAAGCGGCCGAAGATACGGGTCCACCTTGTTTTGCAAATCACCGGGTAGAAAGCCCAGCTTCTCTCCCGCT
>CAXXJI010000005.1:0-6195 GCA_963666035.2 Christensenellaceae bacterium
AAGCCTGAAAGCTGGGACATTTACGCGTCTATGTTTGGAGGCATACCTAAAAAGGAAGTTGATGAGCTCTCTGACTATTGGCAAGCTTTTCCCGATCTTAAGGCGGATTTGTTTGAAGAAAACTCAGTAGAGCATCTACGTATTGCGAAAGGTACAATCAAGGACATTATAAACAAACATCCAAATGTATTATCTTTTAAAGAAAAATATGCTCAAGCCTTTACTGGGTTTGATGCTATTTTATTTAGCCATCTCATACACGAAATGGAAACATTGAATATCTCAAAAGAAGAGGCCATACTTAGTGAAGAGAATTTTTTACCGTCTAGGTGATATACCGTTAGTGGATGAATATAAAGCATATCAACTGCTTGATGATAAATGGGTAAGGATTTCTGTTGATTTAGAAATGATTCAAACAGAAGGGTTTGAAGCTGTCAAGCGAGTCGATCCTAACTTAGTCTCAAAGAAAAAGAATGATAAAGATATCGAAGTTCAAGAAGGATGGCTGGGTAGAATTCATCCCGTTTGACTTAGTTCAAGAAGAGCTGCTTCAAGGGGAAACGGCAGCCTTGAAAGAAAAAGAAGAACGCCTTGCAGTGGTCGCTTCCGAGCAACAAGAAATTTTGGATTCGCTTTCTGAAGAAGATAAAGAAGAATTAACAGAAGTTCTAAATGATGACAACACCGCATTCCTAGCAGGACCAGTTGCAAAATTTTCTAAGGAGTTGCTCAATGGACATAAAGTGACAGACTATGCAGAAGAGAGTAATGAACGCAGACTCCTCGAAATGAAAACTTTGTGCTGGACGAAGAAAAAGAAACTAAAGAAAATCGTAAAAATCGATTCGGCTAAATTGCATTCACTCACAAAAGAGACCATTGAAAATTTGACTGATAAGCAAGTTTGCGAATTATTGGAGAAGAAATGGATAACACACACTTATCAAAGAAATACATGAGCTGCCAGTAGCTATCCTTGATAACCTTGCAACGAAGGATCCAGGCATTGGCAGATAAATATGACACTACTTTCTCAGACGTTGAGAAGGAAATAGTTGAGACAGAGGCTACACCTTACGGACATGATTGACCAGCTTACCGGAAGCGAAATGGATATGAAAGGTCTGAAAGAACTCAAAGCTCTTCTGGGAGGTGAGTGATATGGCTGAAAAAGCAAAAGCACCTGCCATTAGATTTAAAGGCTTCGTCGACTCTTGGGAACAGCGGAAGCTTGGTGATATTGGCTCGGTTTCTATGTGTAAGAGGATTTTTAAAGAACAAACATCTGATACTGGTGACGTTCCATTTTATAAAATAGGGACATTCGGGTCAAATCCGGATGCATTCATTCCTAAGCAATTATTTGAAGAATATAAAAGTAAATTTTCATATCCAGAAAAAGGAGATATATTGATTTCCGCATCAGGTAGCATAGGGCGAACTGTTGAATTTAGCGGGGATGATGAGTATTTTCAAGATTCAAATATCATATGGCTAAAGCACAATAATGAGGTGATAAACCCATTTTTAAAGCAGTTATATTCAGTAATAAAATGGAACGGTATCGAAGGAACTACAATTAAGCGACTTTATAATGAGAATGTATTGAAGACCGAGTTAATGCTTCCATCAGTTGAAGAACAAAATGTTATTTCAGATTATTTATATAAGCTCGACAACCTCATCACCCTTCATCAGCGTAAGTTTAATAAGCTGCAAAATGTTAAAAAAGCAATGTTAGAAAAGATGTTCCCGAAAAATGGGAGTAATATTCCGGAAATCAGATTTGCTGGATTTACAGATGCTTGGGAACAGCGTAAGTTTGGAGATGAAAATGATTTAATAACGGGATATCCATTTGAAAGCGATAACTTTTCTGAAGATGGAATCAAGTTGGTAAGAGGGATGAATGTAAAAAGAGGATATCTTGATTTTTCAGAAGAGATATGTATGAGATGGAATTCATCATTTGGACTAGAAAATTATTTGCTCTCGGATAATGATATATTAATTCAGATGGACGGTGCATTAATAGGAAAAAGTTATGCTAAAATTAAGGAAAATCAATTACCCGCATTACTAGTTCAGCGGGGTAACAAGAGCGAGAACAAAAAAAGAAAAAGCTGATTCTGATTTTATATATCAAACCATTCAAAGAGACTTTTTAACGTATATTGGAATGAATAAAACAGAAACAGCTGTGCCGCATTTGAGTTTAAATGATATTAGAGACTTTAGTATTATGGTTCCAAGAATAGAAGAACAAAAAAGAATTGGAGCTTATTTCAGAAATATTGACAACCTCATCACCCTTCATCAGCGTAAGCTTGAAAAATTGCAAAATGTAAAAAAAGCTTTTCTCGAGAAGATGTTTGTATAAGAAAGGAACGTGATTTTATGATTTTTAAAACCGAAGCGGAATTTGAAACAGCCATGATTGCTGCCTTGCAAAATAAGGGCTGGGGAAATCATGTTCTAAAACATCCTACAGAAGAGGATTTGCTAAAAAACTGGGCAAATATTCTGTTTGAGAACAATCGCGGTATAGATCGCTTAAATGATGCTCCTTTGAACGGAAACAGAGATGCAGCGAATTTTAGAGCAAGTTTTGGAGCTTCGCAGTCCATTAAAACTTAATGGATTTATAAATGGCAAAACAGTATCTATTACACGTGATAATCCGGACGACCCTCTACATCTCGGTAAAGAAGTTAGTCTTAAAATTTATGACCGACGTGAAATCGCTGCAGGTCAAAGTAGGTATCAAATTGTCCAGCAACCTACATTTAAATCCAAGTCAAAGATTCTAAATGATCGCCGTGGGGATTTGATGTTGCTCATAAATGGAATGCCTGTTATTCACATTGAGCTGAAGAAGAGTGGCATTTCGGTGAGTCAAGCGTATCACCAGATTGAGAAATATTCTGGTGAAGGTATATTTTCAGGAATCTTCTCTTTGGTGCAGATATTTGTCGCTATGCAACCGGAAGAGACAGTATATTTTGCAAACCCAGGCACAGACGGTAGTTTCAATAAGGACTTTTATTTCCATTGGGCAGATTTCAATAACGAACCCATTAACAACTGGAAGGATATCGCTACCTATCTTTTATCTATTCCTATGGCTCATCAATTGATTGGCTTTTATACAGTTGCAGATGATTCTGATGGCGTGCTGAAAGTCATGCGCAGTTATCAGTATTACGCAGCCAATGCAATCTCCGATCGCGTTTCAAAGATTGACTGGAGCGATAAACAACTGCTTGGCGGATATGTTTGGCATACAACAGGTTCCGGCAAAACAATGACAAGTTTCAAGTCCGCACAGCTAATCGCGAATTCTAAAGATGCCGATAAGGTAATCTTCCTAATGGACAGGATTGAGCTTGGCACACAATCACTTCGTGAGTATCGTGCTTTCGCTGAAGATAATGAAGACGTGCAAGCAACTGAGGATACCCCACACGCTCCATAACCAAGTTAAAAAGCGATAATCCTGCCGATACCCTGATTGTTACTTCAATCCAGAAAATGAGTAATATCAAAGATGAAGAGGGCGGATTGAATGCTTCTGATATTGAGAAAATGAACTCAAAGCGAATAGTCTTTATCGTGGATGAAGCGCATCGTTCTACTTTTGGCGATATGCTGATTACTGTTAAGCAGACCTTCCCGGATGCACTAATTTTTGGGTTTACAGGCACACCGATTCAAAAGGAGAATGAAAAGAAGAAAAATTACTACTTCCACTGTATTCGGGAATGAATTGCATCGCTATAGTATCGCAGATGGCATTCGTGATGGGAATGTGCTTGGATTTGATCCGTATAAAGTTTTAACTTATAGAGACATTGACCTCCGAAAAGCGGTTGCGTTGATGAAAGCGAATGCTGCTACAGAAAATGAGGCTATAACAGACTCCCATAAAGCAAAATTATATTATCACTACATGGATGCAGCCAAAGTGAAAATGGCGGGGCATCTTGAGAAGAGTGGTAAATATGACAAAGGTATTGAAGACTATATTCCACGGGAACAATATGAGCGCGATGAACATCAAAAAATGGTTATCCAGGACATTAAAGAAAACTGGTTGAGGCTGAGCCATGCATCAAAGTTCCATTCGATTTTTGCAACTAGCAGTATCTCCGAAGCTATCGATTATTATAGGCTTATCAAGGAAGAAATGCCTGAGCTTAAAATCACAGCACTGTTTGATCCGAATATTGATAATAACGGTGGTGTAAAGTTTAAGGAAGATGGACTTGTTGAAATAATAGAAGATTACAACGAGAGATATGAACAAGACTTTTCCTTAGCCACTCACGGAAAATTCAAGAAAGATATTTCAGCACGCTTGGCTCATAAAAAACCCTATGAGCGTATAGAACGAGAACCTGAAAAACAACTTGATCTATTAATTGTTGTTGATCAAATGCTAACGGGTTTCGACTCTAAATGGGTGAACACGCTTTATATGGATAAGATACTTAAGTACGAAAACATTATACAAGCCTTTTCTCGTACTAATCGCCTATTTGGCCCGGATAAACCTTTTGGTACGATTCGTTATTACCGTTATCCAAATACTATGGAGAGAAATATCAATAGTGCGATAGAACTATATTCAGGTAATAAACCACTTGGATTGTTTGTTGAGCATCTGGACTATAATTTAGAGAAGATGAATCAAATCTTCGAAGATATTTCGCACTTGTTTATATCAGCTGGCATAACGGATTTTTCAAAGCTACCAGAAAGTGTAGATGAGTGTAGTAAGTTTGCTAAGTTGTTTAGTAATCTAAATGACTATTTAGAGGCGGCGAAGATTCAAGGATTCACTTGGGAACAACAAAAATATCCTTTTAAGGATCCTGAAAAAAATGTAGAAATGGTATTCGATGAGAATACTTATCTTATTTTGGCCTTGCGCTACAAAGAGTTGTTTACAGGAGGCGACGGCGAAGGATTCAGGGATATTCCATTTGATATAGACGGACATTTGGTAGCCATCGATACTGGTAGAATTGATACTGATTTTATGAATTCTCGTTTTGAAAAATATCTAAAGCAATTACATCAAGATGATATTGACCAAGATCAGCTACAAGTAACTCTAGATGAGCTACACAAATCTTTTGCGACCCTTACCCAAGAGGAGCAGAAATACGCAAATATTTTTCTTCATGACGTGGAGAGTGGGAATGCCGACCTGGAAAGTGAAAAAACATTTAGAGATTATATTACTGAATATCAGTTCCGCGCAAAGAATGAGCAAGTTCGTAAACTTGTTAATGCACTTGGATTTGACTTTTCAAAATTGGAAAACCTAATGAATGTGGGCGTTACTGAATCGAATATTAATGTACGGGAGGTTCGACGACTTGAAGAAAACCATAGACAGGGATAAGGCAAAAACATATTTTGAAGTTTTAGAAGGCGAAAATTTACCAGAATTTCGGCTGAGTATAAAAATTGAAAAAATCCTTAGGGATTTCATCTTATACGGGGGTTTTGATATAGACGAAAATGAAAAGAAATAGTTATATTTTTTGAACACCTGATTCAAATGAAAGAGTAGAAAAATGAAGAGAAACCTCCAGTTTTAGATTTTAAAAGAGTCCCAGTTATTCTTAAAAGATATTCGTTTTATTCAAAAATGAAAGTATGCATGAAGCAATCTTTACTTTGGGTGAAACATTACGAGCTTGATCCAAAGAATAGCAATTGGCGGGTCCTACCGTGGGAACTTGAAGTTTTTGTCCTCATTTCAATAATGACGGGTAAAGAATATAATAATCAAAACTTCGAAGGTAACAAATATCGGAAATTTGTTGAAATTATTAATTCAATTCGTGGCTATATGCATCCGAAATTCAATGGGGCTGCTTATGGAAAGAGATTAGGCATGATCTTAATGCTTCAGCAGTTGAAGTATCAAGACAAAGACTGGTTCTTACTTTACCGGTATAACTTCATTTTAATTTTATAGAGACAAAAATTGATATGAAGCAAGTATTTAAAGAAACGTTTTTTTGTGAATATGAAGAATTCATTGTTTTGTATTTTGTTATTAAACTTATTTCCACAATAGACAATGATGATTCCGTGAGAGAGATATATAGAAAAACGCTAAAAGAGTGTGAAAATGCAATTAAGCACCTAATTATCTCTCGAGATGCTTTGATTGAA
>CAXXJI010000006.1:0-311319 GCA_963666035.2 Christensenellaceae bacterium
AGTCCGATATAAACAGAAGCGATCAACCGATTTCGATATCTGAAGATCAAGCGAAAGTGCATGCCGAAACATACGCAAAGGAATACTACGGCGATGTGGCGTTGACGATTGAAACATGCGAAATGATTGTAAATTCCGGATTTATGATTACGGGGGCAATCTATAAAGACAGCGAAGGCAGCACGAGGAATTTTTTCATTGAGATAAACGGCGAAGGGAAGCTGATTTCCATCATGGCGATTTACGATGAGCTGTATGCGCTGAGCATTTCGGATGAGATGGTAGCGAAAGTGATGAGCTATGCGATAGATATCGATGAACCGTTACGACTGATGGGCAAATTTCAGGAGTTTGGTGTGCAGATATACGAGTTTTACTTTGAAGAAGGCAGTATGATGGTAGATTTAAACGCCGAGGATGGATCTCTAGTTCGGATTTCAATCGGCGGGCGGGATATTGGAGATACCTTTACTATGGACAATGATAAAGCAAAAGGGGTTGCGCTGGATTATATCGCCAGATATTTCCCGGAAGCCACTGATGTTATGATTAGCGATCAAGAGTCCAAGAGTGGAGCAGCCATGTATAAGGGAACTCTGAATAAAGGCTCTCAGGCATACATATGGGACGTGGCGTTTAATAATGAGGCGGAGCTCTGGGAAATAGGTATTAAGCGAGACTATGACTATAGCACTATGGAAAAATTGGATATTGATGAAGTTGAAGAAATGGCCAGAGAGAATGTAAAAGAAGAATGTACATTTATCAATACGGATAGTTTAGTACTCATTAAGGCATACGAAAGTGAAAGCAAAAATACACCCGATCTGTATATGTACGAGTTCTCCTATACCTCCAAAAACCCGAGCGTAACGAACTTTTCATTCACTGCCGAAGCGGGAGTCAATAAATACAGCGGTGCGTTTGGCACATTACGTATTGTGCCGTCGACCGAAGGCATTGAAGTTTTGAGCAAAGAAGAACTGATTGATAAAGCCAAGGGGTATTTAAACGAAGCCTTCAATGTGGATCCGGACGACTTAAAGTTTAGAGAGATGTCACTGGTTGGCAATCGTCTGCTGGAATACGATTTGAGTTTTGATTTTAGTGAATATGTCTCTTACGGTTGTAATATGATTGCAGACACCGGAGAATTGGACGGTGTGGGTGAGTCCAGTATGCTGCCGATGCCCGCAGGTATGACCGAAGACCAGCTGGGGTACGATCAAGTGGCCAGGCTGACTGGAGATTACATCGATCAGGAGATCACATATTACAATAAAACAGCGAATGAAAAGTACACCTTTATCGTGGATAATCCCTTCTGCTGGGTGATGGATTCGGCGCCATGGAATGAGACGGGAGAAAAAGACGTTTCGAACAGCTCGATCGGCTACAGCGAATATATCGACATTCTAGGGTGCCATATCGTGAAGACTGAAACGGGGTTGACCCTCTACTATGAAGATGTCGCCTATCTCATCGAAACAGACCCTCATGTGTTTGATATGATGGTGGATATGATTAAAGGCGAATAAGCGGCAGATAAAAAAAGGCGTGTCTCGAAAAGCGGCGCGCCTTTTTTGTTGCGTTATCGATTATTGTTGATATGGCTGAATTGTAAACAAAAAAATGGTATATTGACATTATGGGAGAACTGATATACCTTAATTAAGGGAAAAGAATTCTACCCTAAACGATTCGAGGTATACCATGAACGAATTGAAGTTGACTAACACAGAAAGAATGATTATGGAAGTGATCTGGCAGGAAGGCGAGCTTTCCAACGCGGACATCTTTGAAAGGATCGGAGAAGTGCATGAGTGGTCCCGGCATATGGTGAAGTTCTATACCAAAACCATGGCCGAAAAGGGACTGCTTGGCGTCAACCAGATTAGTGAGCGGAAGATTAGATATTACCCTAAATTGACCAAAGAACAATATCTGGCCTCGGCCGCCAACGGATTTTTGCGGCGAAACTACCGAGGGCTTTCCAACATGGTGGCGGGATTGATCGATAACGAAAAGGTGAGCCGCGAGGAGATTGACGAGCTGGAGCAGCTCATACAGCGGTTTAAGGAGAAAAGCGATGGAAGCAGCGATTAAACAGCTTTTGGAAGTAACGCTTTTGTCGTCCGCGATGATTGCGGTGGTGCTGGCATTACGAAAAATCTTTCGGGACAGACTGACGGTCAGTATGGTTTCGCTGTTGTGGCTGTTGGTGATGATCCGTCTTTTGATGCCAATTTCTCTGGAGGTGCCGGTGCATATCAATATCGCGCGCCCTGAAAGCGCGCAGACAGCCACGGAGGCCGATGGCGGATGGACAACGACGGAATCCGCGACGTTGGGAACAGTCGCTTCGCCCGAAGCGTTAGAGACCATGCCCGACACAGAAACGGCGGCTGCCACAACCATGGAACAGCCGTATATAACCTGGTTGTCTCAAGTGTCAATCTGGCAGATGATGTTTGGCGTATGGGCGACGGGTGCGGCGGCGGCTTTGGCCGTTACCGTTCGCAGGATTGTGATGTTCGCGCAGAAGATCAAAAAGCGGAGCCTGCTTTCGGGAAAAACCGTGGCACAAATGGCTTACCTTGGCGGCAATGCGCTTTCGTTATACCGCAACGTGTTGGTTTATGAGTGCGAGTATATCGATTCCCCCATCACCTGCGGGGTGGTTCGGCCGAAAATCCTTTTGCCTGTCCAGCTGGATGAACAGATTGGAGAGACCAAAACCGGTCTGATCCTGTTTCATGAGCTGGTGCATATCAAGCGGCAGGACGTGTTGAAAAACTATCTGTGGCTGATTGCGAAAATCATCTACTGGTTTAATCCGTTGGTGTATGCGGCCAGCAATGCTTTTCTGGAGGATATTGAGATTGCCTGCGATGAGGTGGTCAAGAAGAAGCACAGCCGGGCACAAATGCTGGAATACTCCCAAGGCTTGTTGGACGTCATCCGCCTCTCACAAGGAGAGATTAAACTGCCAACCGCAATTTCTTTCTGTAAGGACACGACCAAGATCAGAAAGCGAGTGGAGAATATGCTGAAACCCAAAAGAAAATCGAAACTGATGATGACGATTACCCTGATATTGATGGCGGCGTTTGCCTTTGGGTGTTTTACAACCGCCTGCAGACCCGAACAAACGGATGCAGTCGCAACGCCTGCTGTGCAGGACATAACCGAAACTGAAACAATGGGAAATACAACGGCACCACGTGAAGAAAGTGCCTTCACTCCGGTTGGCACCGAGGAAAACGCGATGGCGATTGTCAAAGCGCATAACCTGACTGGCACAGACAAGTTCCGGTATGATGAACTGATGGATGATATCCTGCCGTTCCATATCATCAATAGCGCGGATGGAACGGGGACCCTTTACCAAATCTATGATTTTAACGGTGAGATTCTGCAGGCGGCAATCGAAAGTAATTTTAATGAAAACAAAGCGACGATCAGCGAGGAAGAAGCCGTGGAAATGGTTCAACCGATTATCGACAGACTATATGATGATGTCGAGCTGACAGTGACCAGCTGTGTTTTAAGCCGAGGGTCGTTCTTCGATATTTCGGGAACTCTCTATAAACCGAGCGAGGGAAGCACGCGTAAATTTGGAATGTCTCTAAATGGCGACGGAGAATTTTGCGCTATCATCGCGCCCTATGATGCGCTGTATGTCGTGGGGGCTTCGGATGAATTGCGCAGCAAAGTGCTTGCGTATTCCCAGATTGACGATGTGGAACTGAAGTTGCATGATGTTGACACCAGCAGCGGTGAGGCGATTTATACCATTGCGCTAAACGGTACAGACAGCCCGACCATGGGCGATCAGATGGTCAAGATCAACGCATCAGATCTATCGCTTCTGGAGTATACGTCCTATCTCGGCAGAACCAACGCACACTTGACCATGGCGGATTACCAAATAGAGAATGCGGCGCGCAGCCTGATTGCCGACTACTATCCCATGTTCTCCAACGTGGTATTCAAGGCAGTGGAAAAATCCTACAGCGAGGGGTCGGTTTTGGCAGAAGCCGTGGGCTGCGACGGGCAGATATATGTCTCGGTCTGGGCGGACGGCAGCATTAAAACCATCAAGCTGATAGACCCGGCGGGCGGCAGCAAAGCCAGCGCCGACAAAGCGCAGGAGGCAATGGCAAAGCTTAAGGAATATTACGTTGACTTGACAGCCGGAAAGGATATGACCCTGCTTCGCGTGTATAACGACCTCAGTAATGAAAACAATGTGGTCTACGAGTTTATGTATCAGTCCGCCAACCCCAGCATACGCGATTATTCCTTTGTGGCTGCCGTGACGCACGACACCGAAAACGATCGGTACTACGCAAAGATCAGCCCGGATTATGATGAGATATCCATCATCAGCGAGGATGAAGCCATTGAAAAAGCCAGGCAGATCATCGCCGAAAGAGAAGGGATTGACCCGAAAAATTTGCAGAAGATTGAGTACTGCGGGCTGGAGGAAATGAGCATTTTGTATTACGAAGTCTCCTTCCTCTATGACAATACAGGATACAGCGTGCGCCTGTATGCAGACACCGGCGAACCCGAGGGGGGATCCGAATTGCACCTGGATTAAAAAGATGAAAAGCGCTGGACGAAAAATCCGGCGCTTTTTAATTTCATAAGGTTTTAGGTGCGGATTATATGATGACAGACAGGATGTCTTCCAAACTGATTTGATAGATCATCTGTCCGGCGTTTGCTCTTTCCAGCACGGAGCGCACAGCGGCGGGGGTATAGCGGACATCTATCAATGCGCACTTTAGCTGCTCCAAATCACCTTGGGCAAAAAAGTCGCCGTAAAACGCAATATCCTTGATGATGCCGCCCGTCACTTCAACCGAGACAGACAGCTTTCCGCCGGCAAAGCGGTTTTCTTTGGCGATGTTGAATTGCGGGGATTTGCCGAAGTTCCACTCCCAGGTATCAAACTGTACCGCTTTGATCTGATTGACTGCAGAAATATCCGCATCCGACAGGTGATATGTTTCCATATCACGAGTTAGAAAATCAATCATCAATTCGGCAAAGGCTACGCTGGACAGCTTTTTCGGCATATAGTCGATGATATTGGTGACCCGCTGGCGAACCGATTTGATGCCTTTGGCGATGATTTTCTCATCGTCCGGGTTCAGCGCGCGTACCAGTTGGTCAAGGTTGGTATCGTAAAGCAAAGAACCGTGATGCAGATTGACCTGGTTATTTTTATACTGCGCATTGCCTGATATTTTTTTGCCGTCCACCAAAAGGTCGTTACGGCCGGAAAGGCTGGCGCGGACACCGACGGAGGCCAGTGCGTCGATGACCGGTGCGGTGAAATGCGCAAAATCAATATTCTTACCGACGGGGTTTTTGGTGATGAAGGAAAACTGCCAGCCGCCCATGTCGGTGTAAATGGTTCCGCCACCTGTGATACGCCGCACGATGTTGATATTATTTTTTTCGGCAAAATCCATATTGATTTCGGCCGGTGTGTTTTGGAAACGGCCGACCATCAGTGTCGGCGATGTCCGCCAGAACAAAAAATAGGCGTCCGCGATATCCAGCGTTTCCATGACGTATTTCTCCAACGCAAAGTTAAAATTGGCATCGGTGGATTGGTGATCGATGAAAATCATGATTTTCTCCCTCTGTTAGGTGGCGCTTTGGATGATTTGATATAAAAAGCGACTGAACTGATAATATGATATCGCAAAATAGACGATGAAACAAGGCAAATCAAGGAGATCATTCACGATGGAGCACGACGATAGATGCTCTGCGCCGCGTCATATCTTAAAAAGTCTGAACGATTCTTGGCGGGTGCGGAGCTTGAAATCAATAAGTGTTGTTTTAATTCGGGAGAAAAACACTTAAAAGTGAAAACCCAAAAAAGGCACCTGCGAAAGGCGCCTTTTTTGGGTTAAGTATCAGTTTATTATTTAGAGGAAAAAGCATATAAAATCTTTGTACTGGCTTTGCGACATCTGCGGTTCAGCTTTACGCCTTAGACCATCAGAAAGCGAAACTACCGGAGCAGGGTTCCTTTTTCGTTCAATACTATGTCGGTGATCTCCGCGTGCTGGGTGACAAGGAAATCGGCCGCAGATAAATCGAAATCGGATACGCCTTCGGATGAGAAAGCATTCAAATCGCTGCTGATGCCGATAGAAATGCATTGGTTTGCATTGCCGGCCTCAACGTCCTCTGCCCGGTCGCCTGCCATATATACAGCATAGCCCAAGTAATCCCGCATGAGGTTTCCCAAAGCCTCTTTCTTGCTGATACCCGCGCGCGCATACCATATTGTATCGAAATATTGGGTGAGTCCAAACTTATCAAGCAATGGGTATAGATAGTCTTTGGCGCCGTTGGAACAGACACACAAAGCGACACCGGCATCAAACAGAGATTTTAGCATCTGCGAAACATCCGGATGGCATACGGCGTGATCTGTTATAAAATCTGCCGCAAAATAGACGATATCGTCACAGAAAGCGGCGATTTCCTCGCTTGTGGGCGTCTGCACCAATCGCGCGGCGATATCGGGGAGCGTGTCACCCACGCTTTGTACCAGCTGTTCATGGGTCATTTCGGGCAGACCTCTTTTTGCCAGCGCGCGATTCATAGCATACACGTTGACTTCATAGGTCTGAAAGAATAATGTTCCGTCAAAATCAAAAACGGCTAAAGTTTTTCTCACGATGCACCTCGATAAAATAATCGTTTTGTAATGTTATTGACAAATATCGTTACAGCTTGATATACTGACCATATGAAATAATATGAACTAATATAGCTATAATGCTTCATTATTCGGTCCAATTACTTCATATATGAAACAAAATGACGTGTATATGCACTAAAAGCGACGTTATATATCAATATTAATCATTATACTGTGTTTTTACGAAAAAGCAATTAAAATAATCATTATATTTTCGAGAAATGAGAGGTATGACGAATGAAGTACATTTTATGTTATGGCGATTCGAACACGTGGGGGTGTATTCCGGAAACGTTCGGCAGGTATGAGTACGATGTTCGTTGGCCAGGCGTAATGCATGCCGCCTTGGGTGAGGACTATCACATTTATGAAAATGCCCTGAATGGAAGAACCACCGTCTTTGAAGATTATATTGAAGAAGGACGCAACGGGAAGGTTGGTCTTCCGGTTGTACTGGAAAGCAGTGCGCCGCTGGATCTGGTCATCTTCATGCTGGGCACCAATGATGTTAAAAACCGCTTTTCGATGCCGGCATGGGATATTGCTTGGGGAATGGAGCTTCTGATTCAGTATGTCAAACGTGCGAACTGCGGACGCGACGGAAAATGCCCAAAGATTCTGCTTTGCAGTCCCATAGAGCTTGGCACTGAATGGGAGAAAACGCGGCTGGGGACGGTATTCAGCATGGAATCCACGCAGAAAAGCCGTGAACTGGCGGAAAAATACCGCGAGATTGCCAAAATACATGGTTGTGAGTTTTTTGAGGCAGGTAAAGTCGCCAAACCTTCTGTGGACTGCGTCCACATGGCGCCCGAGTCGCATCAGGAACTGGGCATGGCGATTGCGCAAAAAGTAAAAGAAATGATATAGAGGAAAACGAAATGGACTTAAAACAAACATTAGAACGGTTTATGATGACGCCTGCGGTTTCGGGTTATGAAAACGAAATGGCGGCGGCGATGATTGAGGAGATCAAGCCTTTTGCGGATGATATTTCAGTGGATCGCATCGGCAATGTGATTGCCAAAATTGAAGGAAGCGATAAGGAAGCGCCGGTGGTGATGGTTTATGCCCATCTGGATCAGCTTGGGTTTATCGTGAGAAAGATTGAACTGGACGGTTTTATTCAGGTGGACCGCTTGGGCGGAATCCCTGAAAAAGCGCTGCCCGGGCTGGAGGTGATTATCCGCACCAAATCAGGCGGATACGTGGATGGTGTCATCGGGATGAAGTCCCACCACGCAACCGGGCCGGAAGAGAAATATAAAGTTGATCTGGTCACCAGCCTGCATATCGACATCGGCGCGAAAAGCGCGGCAGAGGTGCGGGAAGCCGGCATTGAGATTGGGTGTCCGGCACAGTATAAACCACAGTTTAATTCTCTGCTTGGGGATATGATCTATGGTACCGCGGCGGATGATCGCGGCGGTTGTGCGGCGCTGGTTCATATCGCTTCGATTTTGAAAGATAATCGTCCGAAGTCAGACGTGTATCTTGTGGGGACAGTTTGGGAGGAATTCAACCTGCGTGGCGCGATGATAGCCGCACGTACGGTGAATCCGGATATCGCGATCTGTCTGGATGTGGTGCTGGCGGGGGATACGCACGATTTGAAAGTGCGCTATGAGGACAAAATCGGACTGGGTCCGTGTATCAATATGTACTCGTTCCATGGAAGAGGTACATTGAACGGCACACTGCCGCATGCGGGGTTGGTAAAGCTGGCCGAAGCGACAGGCGAGGCGGACAAAATCCCTATCCAATATTTTGCCGGCGTGGGTATTCTGACGGATTCGTCCTATATTCAGCTGGAAAACAAAGGGGTTGCCGCCATTGAGCTTGGTTACCCGGCACGATATACGCACACGCCGGTGGAGGTATGTTCTTTGGGTGATATAGAACAGCTGAGCCAGCTGGTCGCCGGAATGGCTGTGCGGATTGACCGGAATTTCAACCTAAACAGATACTAAAAACGAGGCGCAGACTATGAAATATTTTATGGGAATAGATATTGGCACATTCGAGAGCAAGGGCGCAATCGTCGATGAAAACGGTAAAATCATTGCAACGCACGCTTGCCCGCACCAGATGGAATCCCCCAAACCGGGATATGCGGAGCATGATGCCGAAAAGACATGGTGGAAGGATTTATGTGAAATATCGAACGCCATGATCGCCGCTTCGGGCGTGGACGCCAAGGAGATTGCAGGTTTTGGGTGCTCCACTATCGCGCCCTGCTGCCTGCCGGTGGACGCAAACTGCAAACCGCTGAGAAAAGCGATTTTATACGGTGTGGATGTCCGTGCGGGGAAAGAGATTGAATATCTGAACGACCGCTACGGGGAGGATGCAATCTTTGAAAAATGCGGCACAGCGGTAACGTCCCAGTCTGCGGCGGCGAAGATCCTATGGATTAAAAACAACGAGCCGGAAGTTTATGAAAATGCGGCAAAATTCGTGACCGGAGCGACGTTTCTGGTGGCGCGGTTGACCGGTGAATATGTGATTGACCATTACACGGCGGCCACATGGGTGCCGATATACGATGTGGAAAAAGCCGATTGGGTGAAAAAAGATTTGGAGCTTTTCTGCCGGAGAGACCAGCTGGCGGATTGCCGCTGGACAGACGAGATTGCGGGATATGTGACCAAAGAAGCCGCTGAACAGACCGGACTTTGCGAGGGCACGCCGGTGGTGACCGGCACGGCGGATGCGTCTGCGGAAGCTCTGAGTGTGGGCGTGACGTCACCCGGCGATATGATGCTGATGTATGGTTCCAGCATTTTTATCATCCATGTGGTGGATCGCTTTTTGACGGACAAGCGTCTTTGGGCAGGACCTTATATGTTCAAAGGCACCTACGCGATTGCGGCAGGGATGTCCACATCCGGTACGCTGACAAGGTGGTTTAGGGACAACTTTGCCAAAGACGTTTTGGAAGAACAGGAAAAGACGGGCAAAAACGCATATGCGATTATGTCGGAATGGACAAAGGATGTACCGACGGGGTCCAAAGGATTGGTGGTACTGCCCTATTTCAGCGGCGAGCGCACACCCATCAACGATACGCAGGCCAAAGGCATGATCTTCGGGCTCAATCTTCTGCATACGCGGGAAGATGTCTATCAGGCATGTCTGGAAGGTGTGGGCTACGGCATCGGACAGCATTTTGACATATTCGATGCGCGGAACTTTGGCACTAAAAAAGTAATGGCAGTCGGCGGCGGTGTGAAAAACGAAAAATGGCTACAGATTGTAACGGACATCAGCGGAAAGGAACAGCATGTGGCGGAAATTTCGCTGGGAGCGGCGTACGGCGATGCGCTTCTGGCGGCTTTGGGCGTGGGCTTCTACAAGGATGTTGATGCACTGACGCGCGGGATTGCGCTGGATAAAACGATCAAACCAGATTTGGCCAACACGGAGATATACCAGCCGTATAAAGACCGTTACACGCGACTTTATACATCGACAAAAGCAATCATGCATGAATTTTGATACAATACTATGGGGGAAAAACAGGGCGCCTGCGAATGAGATTTTCGCAAGCGCCCTTGTTCTTTATATCGGTTTTTTTCGTCTTAGAGGATCACCGCTTCTTTCATGTTTTTGTCCGTGAAATCCGGCATCTTCATGGGCCGTCCGCCGTTCATAGCCGACAGCTCGGACAGCAGCGCAACCGCTGACCATTCGCAAGCCTCATAGATATTGACCGGAGATTCGATTTCGCCTCGGATGGCACGGATGAAGTCCTGAACCACATAATAATCGCCGCCGCACGTGTTGTAGTCGCCGTTTTCGGCCAGTTTCTTTGCGCCCTCCGGCATATTCCGGTAATTTTCTGGCAGAAGGTCTGCGTAATCCCACAGGCTGTTCCATTGGATGCCGCGGGAGATGCGTGCTTTTCCGTCGCCGAAATAAGCCCAAGGATCGCCCTGCTGGCCTAATGGACCGCGGGGAAGTTCGATGCACCCTTTTGTGCCCTGAAGCTGGAAATATGCGTTTTGATTTGGACGGGGGGACATGACGTCCACGCGCACCTTGACCAGCTTGCCGCTTTTCAATCGTAGCATGGTGATGGTGGTGTCTTCTTGGCGGAACTCCGGCGCCACATAGGGACCGACGCCAAAGCAGGAAACCTCATCGATATGGTCGCCCTTGAACCATTTCATCAGCGGGCCAACACAGTGCGTGGGATAAAAACTGCCGCGCTTGCCCACTTGCCAGTATTGACGCCAGGACCGTGAACCGTCCGCAAACGAAAGCCAGGAGCGGATATCTTCGATATACTCGCCTTCGCCATAGTAGAGCTCTCCAAACATCCCGTCCGCGATCAGTTTTTGGATCAGCACGACATCCGGTCTGTAGCAGTAGTTTTCGCACATCATAAATACTTGATTCGAGTTTTCCACGGTTTTTTTCATCCAGAAAAGTTCGTCCATGGAGACGCCCAGCGTCACTTCGGAAAGCACATGTTTTCCAGCGTTCAACGCCAAAAGATTCTGGGGGGTGTGGAAGTGCATGGGGGTTGCGACAAACACGGCGTCAATGTCCGTGCTGATCATATCCTCAAACAAACGAAAAGTTTGGGGAATACCATACTCGTTTTTAGCCAAATCACATACGTCCTGACTTATATCGCAAAACGCGGCGACTTGAACGTCTTCCATGTCTACGAAGCCCGGCATGTAATTCAATCCGCGTTTTCCCGCGATACCGACTTTAATACTCATTTTTCTACTCCTTATCTATAGTTGAATTTTTGCTTCCTGCTCGGCCGAATCTCGGATGGCACAAGCGATTTTAATCACATCGAGGTTTTCTTCGTGGGGCACTCTTTCGGGTTGACGGCCGCTGTTGACGCAATCCAAGAAGTACTCAAGTTGCTTGGTGTAAGCGTCGTATTGGGGCAGGGGAGTCACCTCTGCGGGTTGTCCGCCGCGGTATATTTTGATCTCACTGTCGACAGCACCGCGCTCACCGATGTTCTCGCCGGCTCTGTAGACCATTTCGACGGTAGCTTTGGTGCCGACCAGCTGAAGACTCATCGAAAACGGATAAGCGCCCTGCATATTAAAAGAGGTCTGCGCCACGGCTTTTGTCCCGTTCTTAAAAGCAATGGTGCTGAAAGCGGAATTGAAGCACTGGGTTTCGTCCTTTTTTGCGGCGCAAAATACATAATCGGCAGGACCAAGGAGCGCACGCAGATAGTCGATGTCATGTACATGCATATCCAGGATAGCGCCTTGGCCGCGCTTGGGGTCCACAAGCCAGGTATTTCCCCAGGCCTGCATCACCGAACAGCGTGTCGCATAGGCTAAATAGATATCGCCGAGTTCACCGTTGTTTTTCATTTCCATGATTTCTGCGTATCCCGGCCAGAAGCGCACCACCTGCGCTGTCATAAAGACAACACTTGCATTGTGGACACTGTCAAGGATCGCCTCGACATCGTCAACAGACAAAGCCAGCGGTTTTTCACACAGGATATTTTTTCCGTGCGCCGCACAAACGGCCACGATGGGGCGGTGAACAAAGGTGGGAGCGGCGATAATCACCGTATCCAGCTCAGGATGTGCCGCAAACATAGCCTCAGGGGTGGTGTAATGAGGGCATCCGTCATTTTCTGCGGCGAGCACGGAAGCGCTTTTCTCATCAATGTCGCACACGGCGGACAGCACTGCGGTCGGTATCGCCTTGATGGCGTTTGCGTGACTGCGGCTGATCATGCCTGCCCCAATAATTCCAATATGGTTCATCATGCAACCTCCTTATATATTTAATTTAAATATGCGTTTGTTTGATGATATAAGATGATGTGAGCCTTAACTTCGGCTGATATCAATAAGAATTTTGTTTAAATCGCTGGGTTGAGATGCAATATAATCGGCGGCCAGAATTTCATCGCCGCCAAACCCATATTGTACGCCGACGGTGATGAATCCGTTGGCTTTTCCGGCGGAGATGTCGATCGACCGATCGCCGATCATGACGCCGTAATCCGCTCTGTAATACTGTTTAATCTCAGCCAGCATTTGAATCTTAGATTTGCCGTTGTCGGCAGTATGGATGCGGTTAAAGTATCGGTCCAGACCGAATTTGATGCGATTCGCTTCCAAATACGCCTGATTGCCGTTTGAGCAGATTTCCATCTCGAATCCTTTTGCTCGCAGTATTTCCAAAAGTTCAGGCACACCGGCATACAACCGGCCGGTTTCGTAAGTGGCGGCCACTTCCACCTGGGTAAAAAAACGGGAAAATTCGTTGATTTGATCCTGCGATGCACGGCCCAAACATTCTGATGCGATATCTTTATCGGTTAAACCGATCAATGATGTCATCGTTTGAACGGACATAGGAGGCAGGCCGAAATGCATCAGCGTCTGCTCAAACGCGGCTGCATCAGCAGTCATCGTATCGAACAGCGTGCCGTCATAATCAAAAACGAAAATTCCCTTTTTCATGTGTTTATTCTTTATTTGTTTTTTTAACGAATGCTGCCCACTTTGTCCATAAAGGCTTTAACGCGGTCGATATCAACAAAGTTATTAAACAAGCCGTCTTTTTTGAAAGTAGTACCCACAACGGCACCGTCGGCGATTTCAAGCTGTTTGGCGATGTTGTCCACGTTGCAGCCCGTATTGGCGAACACGACAGTATCCGGAACGGCTTTTTTAACGCGTGTCAGAACGGCGGTGTCTGTTTCTTCGCCGGCGGTTTGGCCGGAAACACACAGCACATCACACTGATTATTAAAGACGTTGGTTTTCGCAATTTCCGCTACGTCTCTGTCGGCCAAATACTTTGAAGCCTCAGGCACGATATTGTAGAGCATTTTGACGTCCTTTGCGCCGACATATGTCCGATGTCTGGCGGTTTCGCCGGGGTTGGTATCCCAAAGGCCGAAATCGCTGGCATAAACACCGCTCATGATTTCGCGGATAAACTTTGCGCCGGTTGCCACCGCCAGATCCAGCGATGCAATTGGATCCCATAGTACATTAACACCGAAAGGAATCTTAATTTCACTCATCAGCTGACCGATGATGCGACCCATGGCTGCAATGGTTTCCGGATTTGTTTTGGTTAAATAAGGAAGGCTGAACTCATTGGAGAACATTACGGCATCTACGCCGCCTTCTTGCAAGGCGTGGAATTCTGAAAAAGCCTTTTCGACCACTTTCTCCATTCCGCCATCATAATCATAGTTTGGGTCGCCGGGAAGTGCGCGAAAATGGCACATCGCAACGATTGGTTTATTCGTACCGAATGTTTGCTTTACCCATTCCATTATTTCTGCTCCTAACATTTATATTGAATTGATAAGGCGAGTATACCATGTTGTTTCATTAAAAGTCAATATGAATCATAAATAATCATATAATCAAAATAAATGCATGAAAATCGCTGATATTATCGGTATAATGATGATTAAAGAGAAAGAAATGATTGAATTATTTCATAAAATACTATACAAAATGGAATATTATGTTGCTAAATATAGGTAAATTGGGCAATATAATGGCCAAAATCGTGTAAAAAGAAACAAAATGATATAATATGAATTAAAATGTGTTGACATGAAAGAAAACATCAACTATAATCACGTTATAAAATGAAAATGACATAGGCGATGCTGTTTCATCCCGTAACGAAGACTGAATAATAGGAGAAGCGATATGGTCGAAAAATGCAAAGTAAAAAAGGGAATCAATATTTGGTCGTTCCCGGGAGACATGGGTATTGTCGATTGTATGAAGCTGGCGAAGGAAGCGGGCTTCGAAGGGATAGAGTTGGCGTTGGCTTTAAAAGGGCCGCTCAGCATGGAATCTACGGATGAAGAAATACTTTCCTATAAGAAAGCTTCCGAGGAAATTGGGATTCAGATTAACAGCTTAGCCACAGGGCTTTACTGGCAGTTCTCTTTGACCAGTAATCGGGAAGATATCCGTGAGAGTGCAAAAAACGTTGTTAGAAAGCAATTGGATACGGCTGCGCTGTTGGGCGCGGACTGCATCCTGGTGTGCCCCGGTACGGTGGGCGTTGACTTTAAACCGGATGAAGTGGTGCCGGACGCGCATGAGATTGAATTCTTCGCCGGTTCGGAAATCATCGATTATGATGTAGCCTATGAACGGGCACAGGAAGCGCTGAAGGAACTGGCGCCTTACGCTGAAGAAAAAGGCGTATGCATCGGTATCGAAAACATATGGAACAAGTTCCTCCTATCACCTCTGGAAATGAGAAATTTTCTGGATGAGATCGGATCGGATTGGGTACAGGCATTCTTGGATGTCGGGAACATGGTATTGTTCGGATATCCTGAACATTGGATCAAGATTTTAAACAAACGTATCAAAAAAATTCATTTCAAAGATTTTAGGCGGGGTGCACCCACGCTCGCCGGATTCGTCGATCTGCTTGCAGGCGACGTTGATTATAAGAAAGTGGTTGATATGCTGAACCAGATTGGCTATGACGGTTGGGCAAACGCAGAGATGTGTCCGGTATATCAGCAGTATTCTGATCAAATTGTATATAACACATCAATGGCGATGGATCGAATTCTTCACAGAAAATAAAAAAGAAAACAATAGAAGTTTCTTTAGCATAGACAAATAGGGTATTTAGATCTGAAAGGAGACACAAAATGAGATCAGAGTTGATTGTTATGCTCACGAATCATGATAAGACAGTGGAAGATGCAATAGAAGTGTTTGAAACAGTCAAATCTTTGCCGGTGAAGTTCTGGGGGTTTAAGGACGTAGGGCTGGAGCAGGATAAAATGCGTACGCTGCTTGAAAATATGAAGCGTGCCGGAAAGACCACGTTTTTGGAAGTGGTTTCGTATTCTGAAGAAGAATGCTTAAGAGGCGCTATGTTGGCCAAAGAAATCGGGTTTGATTACCTGATGGGAACCTTGTATTATCCCAGCGTTTTTGAATATGTCAAGAGCCAGGGAATCAAATATCTTCCGTTCTGCGGTAAGGTCAGCCAGAGCCCGAGTATTTTGGAAGGCACATATGACGAGATTATCGATGAAGCAAAAGATATGATGAAAAAAGGCATTAGTGGTTTTGACCTTTTGGCTTATCGCCATGTAGTTGACGGTGAAGAACTGGCCAAGCGGTTCTGCAAGGCGATTGATGCCGAGACCGTGATTGCCGGAAGTATCAATAGTTTTGAAAGATTGGACATCATTTCGGATATTTCGCCATGGGCATTCACCATGGGAACTGCAATTTTCGAGAAACGTTTTGATTCAAAGGGAACATTTTTACAAAACCTTGAGCGCGTAGTAGAATATATGGATAAATTAGAATAGCATCAATCTTGTGTATATTCTATTAATCTGCGCAAGATATGGTGGGAAAGCGTGGTAAAAATGTTACAAGCGGAACGTTTAGAAAAGCTTTACGAGCTGATCAAACAGGAAAAGTACTGTTCCATCTCTGAACTGGTCCACAAGTTTGGTATTTCCAGTGCAACAGTACGACGCGATTTGAAACTTCTTGAAGACGAGAACAAAATTAAAACGACGCGCGGCGGGGCGATGATTGACAATCGCGGAACCTCTTTGGAAGCACCGCACGCGGAAAAAGCATCGGTCAACAAAGAAGAAAAATCAAGAATTGCCAAATACGCGTGTACCCTGATTGAAAAAGGGGAAACGATTTTGCTGGATTCGGGCACAACGCTGCTTGAAATCGCAAAAGAGATGAGGGCCCTTGAACAGGTGACGGTAGCGACCAACGATGTGCTGGTGGCCTGTACGCTGGCCGAAAATCCCGGCGTATCGCTGACGGTCATCGGCGGCGGTGTGCGAAGAAATTACTACTCAACGTCCGGGCTGTTTGCGCAGGAAACGGTGAAAAGCATCAACGCGGATAAAGCGTTTATCGGGGTCGATGCGTTTAGCACAGACAAAGGGTTCATGATTACGAACATGGATGAAGTGGTCATTAAACGTTTGATGATGGATGCGGCTAAAGAAATTATTGTTGTTTGTGACCATTCTAAGTGTGAGAATGTGGCTTTTATCAAGCTGTGTGACATCGAAGATGTTGACAAAATGATTACAGGGAACGAGATAGGCAGAGATATTTATCAATCACTGGTGGATATGGGCCTGAATTTAACACTGGTTTAGTGGGATAGGAGTGCTGTATGAAATCGAAAGTAAGGTACGAGTATAAAGTGATGATCGCAGAAGGTGCGCATCTTTTCTTTGAAAAGAAGCTGACACCGGGTATGGATTCCGGCGATTTGAGTTTTTATGACCGGGAAGCGGGTTTGATCTATATCTGCCCGCGCCCGAATGAAAATCTTGAAATCACCGATTGGGGTGTTTTAAGACCGGAAGACGTGTGTGTGATTGATATTGATAATAACTGCGTCGAAGGCGGAATTCTTTTGCCGACGGTTGAATCCCCCACACATCTTGCCATTTATCGGGCACGTCCGGAAATCAATGCCATCGTTCACAGCCATCCTATTTGGTCATCGTCCTTCGCGATTACAGGCAAAGATATCCCTCTGGCGCTGGCTGAACAGTCATTGTTTTTAGGCGGTGAAGTACGCTGTGCCGAATACGGTCTGGTGGGTTCCGAAACGCTGGCAAACAATATTGTTAAAGCACTTGGCGCTGATCGCAATGCTGCGCTGATGCGCAATCATGGCGCGGTCGCCATTGGAAAAACGCTGAAAGAAGCGTTTGTTTTAGCTGACTTTGTCGAACACGGCGCGCAGGTAGCGATTATGGCAAAATTACTGGGTGAAATAATTGAGATTGAACCGGATAACATTTTGGATCCCAGTTTGATCGGAAAAATTTAGGACAACAGGAGGGACGCTTCTTGCAAAAATCATTTATCGAAATAAGAGAAATATCACGCTCCTTTGAATTAAAAAAATCAAAACTGGAAGTGATTAAGAAGATTGACATGACCATTGCGGAGAAAGAATTCGTCTGTGTATTAGGTCCGTCGGGATGCGGGAAATCGACGTTTTTGAAGATTTTAGGTGGTATACTGCCAGCATCTTCGGGAGAAATCATTTTAAACGGCGAGTCATTTGGCCAGCAGATACCCCCGGTACACTTAAGGGACTTCGGGTTTGTTTTCCAAAATGATAATCTTCTGCCCTGGCGGACGGCGGCGAAGAATCTGTCGTTCACGCTGGAGATGATGAAAATTAAGGATGAAAACAATCAGCAGCGGATTTATGACATGATGGAACTGGTCGGCCTTCAGGACTATATGGACGTGTTCCCGCATGAGCTTTCGGGCGGTATGCGCCAGAGAGTGGGTATCGCGCGGGCATTGGTTCATGACCCCAAAGTGCTTTTAATGGATCAGCCGCTGGGCGCATTGGATGCGATCACAAGAAAGATGCTGTCCTATGAGATTCTTAACATCTGGAAGAAGACAAAGAAGACCATCGTGATGGTGACCAACGACGTGGATGAGGCGCTTTTATTAGCGAACAGAATCTATATCTTCTCTAACATGCCGACTGAAATTGCGCATGAGATCAAGGTGGATATTCCTCTGGAAGTGCGTGGTGAAAACATCGTGAATGATGAACGGTACAATGTGCTTCGAGAGAAAATCGACGAAATTGTACGCAGCATCGAATCATAGCGCAAGAATTGGCGAAGGGAGAAGCATTTTTTATGGCTAATAATAATAGAAGAAAAGCAAAAAATAAAAAGAGGGACCCGATTAATTGGATCGCCCCGCTCGTCATGCTGGCCATTCTGGTTATCGGCTTGGAGATCATAGTCAGGGCAACCGGTATCAACCGGATTGTTTTGCCGACACCGTCTGCAATCGTCAGCTATACCAGCGCAGCTTTTTTGGCTGATCTGTGGTTCCATTTTCTGTACAATTTCAAAGTGATCTTTTTGGGCATGCTGATTGCGGTGACGCTGGGCATGCTGCTGGCGGCAATATGCTCGCAGTTTAAGCTTTTGGTTCAGGCGATCACACCGGTGGTTATCCTCTTGGTTGTCACTCCCATGATTACACTGATTCCGCTGATGCAGCTTTGGCTGGGATCCAACCCGAACATCCGTATTCTGGTGGTTATGATCAGCTGTACGCCGATCATTATGCTCAATACGCTGACCGGATTTACCAATATTGAAGCGGCAAAACTCGAACTGGCAAAATCGATGGGCGCAAGCAAATTACAAACATTTATGAAGGTGATTTTACCAAATGCGATGCCGCAGGTTTTTACCGGAATTAAACTGGGATGTATTTTTTCAACCATCGGATCGGTTACCGCTGACTTTGTATATGGTATGCAGGGGCTTGGTTTTAAGATTCAGCAGTACACAAAATATGTTATGACTGAGCAGATATATGGTTCGATCATATTGATTGCAATCATCGGATTTGTACTCTATAAAATCGTTGCCATGATTGAAGAAAAAGTCGTCATCTGGAAAATATGATTCGAATACGCTCGCTTTTTTAGTGCGAACGAGGAGGTGCTCCTTTGCAACAACATAAAATAGTATTTGACAATGTAACCAAGATATTTAAGACGAGCCGACAGACTATCACAGCGGTCAAAGATGTTAGCTTTAAAATTGAAGATGGAGATTTTGTTTCGCTGATCGGTCCTTCCGGATGCGGTAAGTCGACGGTTATCCGTTTGCTGGACGACATCATCAAACCGACTACTGGTGATATCTATATTGACGGCGAGGAAATTCCGAAGAAAAAGAAGATTTCACCCGAACAGATCAAGAAGATGGGCTTTATCTTTCAGCAACCCAATCTATTGCCCTGGCTGACGGTGCGTCAGAACGTAGCACTGCCGCTGAAGGTTTTTGGTTTAAGAGGGGCGAAGTGGGAAGAAAACGTGGACCGGCTGATCGATATGGTGGGTATGGCCAAATATCAGGATGCGTTCCCGACCGAGATTTCGGGCGGCATGGTACAGCGTGTGGGGGTTATCCGCGCAATGGTGCACAACCCCGAAATTCTGCTGATGGATGAACCGTTCGGGGCGCTCGACGAGATGACGCGTGAACAGCTCAATATCGAACTGCTGGACATTTGGAGAAAAACCAAAAAGACCATTATCTTTATCACGCATAACGTTCAGGAAGCGATTCTGCTGTCATCAAAAGCTTATGTGATGGGAACCAATCCCGGCCGGATTGTGGCGGAAGTGGATATTGATCTGCCAAGGCCGAGAACACTGTCAATGATTACGAGTGATCGTTTTATCGCGTATGAAAAAGAACTGACCGATCTGATCGGAAAAGTTGATTTAAGCAAAATCAAGTAGGAGGAACACACATTGAAGAAAAGAGAAAAACTAATCGGAATTATTGCTCCTGTTGTCATGTTCCTGCTTCTGTTTTTTGTGTGGGAGATGACAATCAGAGTATTCGATATACCGAGATGGGTAATACCGGGACCGATTGCGATTATCACGACCATGCTGACGGATTTTTCGGTTTTCTGGCCGCATATCTGGATGAGCATGCTAACTATATTCACCGGATTCATCATCGCGGTACCGATGGGAATTCTGCTCGGCGCGTTGATTACGAATTTTAGAATCGTCAATGCGGCCTTGGATCCGTTCATTATCTTTCTTGTGGTAACGCCTTTGGTCACGCTGGTTCCACTGCTGATGTACTTCATGGGCTTCGGCATCAACGTCAGAATTCTGGCAGTGGTGATCCAGGCATTTGCGATCGTTAATATGAATGCGGCGACCGGATTTAACAATGTGGAACGTATCCGTTTAGAACTGATGCAGTCCATGCGGGCCAACCGCTTGCAGGCGTTTTTCCGGGTGATTTTTCCTTCGGCGCTGCCGGATGTTTTCACCGGAATCAAGCTGTGCGGAATCTTTGCAACAACTGCCTGTGTCAGCGTAGAGTACGTCGGCGGCAATCAGGGACTGGGCAGTCAGATTATCAAGTACACGCAGTTTATCAACACAGAAAAAGCATTTGCGTGTATCTTCTTTGTGGCAATCATCGGTATCGCACTTTATTCGCTGATCTCTCTGGCAGAGAAATTGATTATTAAATGGTCTATTTAAAGTAACAGACTGTCATAAGAAGGAGGCTTATTATGACATCCAAAGAAAAAGTCATCGCTTATATCGATCAGAATCAAGATGAAATTGTCAAGTTTTTGATGGATATGGTGGCGATACCCTCGGTCAACGACGGAGTAAACACCAATGAAACGCCGGTTCAGAACTGGCTGGAATCGAATTTGAAGACTTTTAAGTTTGATACCGTTGACAAATTTGCTGTGGATGAAAAACAGCAAAGACCGAATGTGGTTGGCGTTATTAAAGGCAAAGGCCAGGGTAAATCGCTGCTGCTTAACGGACATGTGGACGTTGTGCCGGTTGCAAAACCGGAAGTATGGCAGTGTGACCCTTTTAAACCTGAGATCATCGAAGGAAACATTTACGGCAGAGGCACAAGCGACATGAAAGGTGGGCTTACGGCGGCGGTTTGGGCCATGAAAGCGCTGATCGACTGCGGGGTAAAGCCCAAAGGCGATGTCATTCTTCAAGCGGTTGTGGGCGAAGAATCACAGCAGGCGGAAGAACTCGGCACAGTCCAGTGTTTAAAACGCGGATACACCGCCGACTTTGGTATCGTATGTGAGCCGTCCGATTTAGAAGTGCATATCGCATCTTCTGCACTCTTCCTTTTTGATCTATATGTAGAAGGCAAAGCGGTGCATATTTCGGCAAGGAATCAAGCCGTGTTTCCACAGCCGTACGGCGTCCCCAGTGGGAAAGACGTTGGCGTGGATGCCTTTAAAAAATCGTTGATGTTTGTAGATTATTTCTATCGTCTGGAAGAAGAATGGAACCATCGCTACCGTGATAAGATTTTGGGCGGCGGCGGATATGGTGAGAAAGACGCGCAAGGCGTCGGAATATTCACCATCAATCCTTCTTCAATCGAAGGCGGTGTCTATCTGGGTTCGGTGCCCTCAAAAGTGAAATACACCTATGGTGTCTGGTATCCGGACCAACTGGTTAAGCCGGAGGTTTTGTATGAGGAGATCAAAAACGGCGTTGCCGCACTGGCATCCACCGATGATTTCCTGCGGGAAAATCCGCCGAAACTGACCATACCGACCCTGCAGGATTGGCCCGGGTTCAAAGTGGATCCGGAGAACCCCGGGGTACAGATGATGAAAGGCGCGGTGGAATCGGCCAGAGGCAAAAAAGCAGTTATCTCCGGGTTCAAAGCTGTATGTGATGCATACTATCTTAACAAAAACGGCGTGGATACCATCATCTACGGCCCGGGATCACTCAGCTATTCTGTGCACGGCGACAATGAGTTTATGCCGATCGAACATTTGGTGGAAGCCGCAAAGGTCTATGCATCCGCAATCATCGATTGGTGCGGAATCGACGAAAATTGATTACAGTTTGGAACAGAAATGTTCCCATAAATAAAAAGGAGGAAAGCAAGAAATGAAGAGGATAGTTGTGTTGTTTTTAGTGCTGGCTATGGTTCTGTCATTTGCAGCTTGCGGTAATGTGCCGGAAGATCCGACTGTTGCTGATACATCGGAAGAAACTGCAGATATGAGCGAAGACAGCGGAAGCGATGCTGTGTCAGAAGAATTGACTGAGGTTACTTTTGTTCTTCCACGTACGATTGAAGTGCTTGAAGATACTCCGTTCTGGGTAGCAACAACGCAGGGATATTGGGCAGAAGAAGGCTTGAAAGTGAATATCGAACAGTCTTTCGGAACCACTGACGTTAAGATGGTGGCAACAGGACAGGCAGAATTCTGTGTTCCTGGTACCTCTTATGTGCTGACTGCGGTTGTTAATGAACTTCCGGTTAAAGCTGTTTATCAGTATGACGCTGTTAACATCTGGGTTATGGCTTACTTAAAAGACAGCGGAATTACATCTTGGGAAGACATGAAGGGCAAAACGGTTGCATTGGGCGACGCTTCTTGGGAAGCTTTGATCTCGCCGACATTGATTGCTGCTGGTCTTGACCCCGCAAATGACCTTGAATTCATCGTCGCTGGAGAAAACCGCTTCGTCCAAGTACAAGAAGGCAAAATTGACCTGCTGTTCTCATGGCTCGGTGAAATCTACCAGCTGCAGGGACAAGGATTTGATTTCGACTTCCTGTGGGGAGATGACGTCATTCAGACAACTGGTAATCCGGTTGTTACCAGCTATGACATGATCGAAAACCATCCTGACATCGTAGAAGGTTTTGTACGTGGATTGGCTAAGGGCGCATATTTCACATATGTGAATCCCGAAGCAGGCGCTGATATTTCATGCGCAAGATTCCCGAACATCGACGTCAGCTGGGATGCTGCGATCGGTATCCAAAACGGTCGTGTTGCTCAAATGTTTGGTGTTGGCGATGCAACCAATGAGAAAATGCTTGAAAAAATCGGCTGGCACTTTGAAGACAAATGGAGAACCACTGTAGACGGTTCCGTAGGTTCTATTGAAGGCTTAACATCTGATATCGACTTTGATTTGATTTACACCAATGAATTTATCGATGCTGCCAATGATTGGGACAGAGCGGAAGTTGAAGCTGATGCGTTGAATTATGAATTCACCGTAAAGGACAACTATAAGTAAACAATTCATAATCTAACCTAAGAATAAACCTGCCGGCGTCATGCCGGCAGGATTTATCTATCATATGGGTAATAAGGAGGAAAAGCAGGTGAACCGAGAAAGAGTAAGTATTATTCTTGCGACGATTATCCTTGCGTTTTTTTTGTTTTCGGGATGTTCCGGGGCCGAGTATGACAGTGAGAAGGACAGAAGCACTGTGATTGCCACGGTGAATGGGCAACCTCTTTACAAAGGCGATTTAAATGACCGCTGGGCGGCAGTGGAGCCGATGATGGAGGCCGCATTTGAGGATATGACGGATGCGGAAGAAAAGAAAACCACCAAAGAATACAAAGCGAATCTCGTGGATGGAATGGTGAAACAAGAAGTGTTAAGCCAGATGGCCAGCGACGAGACCTATCAGATTAAATTGACCGATGCAGATTTATTGGCGATTGAAGCGCAGTATCAGGACACATTAAACGAAATCACAGCATTTATTTTAGAAAACTACCAGCAGTCCGGCATCACGGACGTCTCGGAAGAGCAGATGAACGCAGAAGTTGCGGCGTTCTTCGAGGGCCAGGGTACAACGTCGGATGCGTTTTATGATAATATAAAAGAAATGAAAAAACGCGCCAAGCTGAAAGATGCGGTCATTGAAAACGTGACTGATGTGACAAAAGCCGAAGTGAGCGCATACTACGACAGCATGCTTCAAGAACAGATGAGAACCTATGAAGAGAACCCGGCGCGGTTTGAAGCGGATATGCGTGACGGGGATTTGGTATTGTACTATCTCCCGAATTACCGCAGTTACCGCAAGGTCTTTTTGCCGTACACCGACGCGGACATTGAGATCATTGAACTGATGATTAGTGCAAAGATGGAAGCCGAGACGCTGGAGGCTATCGACATGGCTTTTTCCAATATCAAGGATGATATTGATTTGGTTTTAAGCGATATTTCCAACGGCGTGATAACATTTGCCCAAGCGTCCAAGCAATCATCCGGTGTGGATATGGATAAGCACTATTATATCTCGCAAGATACCATAACGCTGAACGAAGACGCCAAACAGGCGGCATTGGCACTGAAAACCGGAGGAGAGATATCCGAAGCGGTTGAGCAGACCAATGGGGCGCTGATCTGGCAGCTGATCGGTGAAGTAGAAAAAGTGGGTGCTGTAGATTTGGAGAGCGTCTACGATGAGATCGCCGAAATGGCGCTTGCGGATAAACGGGATGCTTTTTGGGAGCAGACACAGCAGGAATGGCTGGACAGCAGTGATATTAAAATTTATCAACAGAAGATTAAATAATAAACGAAATGAGAAAGGACGAAAATCATGGGTGAAGTTAAGGTAAAGTCGAAGAACGAAGTGAAGATATGGATGGAAGACCAGGAAGTCTGCCGAGAGTACTATAAGACAGATAAAATTACGTTTGGCATGTCCGAACTGCCGCCGGGCGGCGTGGGCGCGGTGGATCCCGGACACAGCGAAGCGCATGAGGTCTTTTATTGTGTGCAGGGCGAGGTGCTCTGTTACGTATCGCAGGATGATACATACTACCGTCTTTGTGAAGGGGACGCCATGATGGTGCCCGAAGGAAAGGACCATAAGCTGTTTAACATCGGCAGTACAAAAGCGATTTTGACTTGGTCCTGTGCGCCGCATCAATAGGAGGGCAAAATGTCTGGGTTAATATTGGGAATAGACGTTGGTACGACGTCACTAAAAACCGCTGTTTTTGATAAAAGCGGAGTTCAACAGGCATCGGCAGTGGTCGAGTATGATTTGCTGACGCCGAAAACGAATTTTGTAGAAGCGCCTTGTGATATTTACATGAATTCTATCATGGCATGCATGGACAAGATTCGTAAAAGTACCGCAGTGGATACGCGAAAAATCGATGTGGTCGGATTTTCGGTGCAGGGCGAAACGCTTTGTTTGCTGGACAAGGATGCAAATCCGCTTAAAAATGCGATTATCTGGATGGATAACCGTGCGGGTTCGCAGGCGGAAACACTGCGAAAACAGTTTGGCGACGAAATGTGCTATGAGGTGACCGGGCAGGTGAGCTTTGAAGCTTGCTGGCCGGTATCCAAAGTGCTGTGGGTCAAAGAGAATGAACCGGAGATTTTTGAAAACATAGGACATGTGCTGCTGCTGGAAGACTACGTCATCTATCTTCTGACCGGAAAGTTTGTTACGGAAGGGTCGCTACTGACTTCCACGGAGTATTGGGACATTCGAACTAAAAAATATTGGAAAGAAATGCTGGATTTTATCGGCATCGACCAAAGCTGGCTGCCAGAAATCAAGGAATCCGGCGAGCTTGTGGGCACAATTTTGCCCGGCATAGCGGATGCGCTGGGCATTTCACCAAAGGCGCAGATCAGTACCGGATGCCTCGATCAGGCGGCTGGAGCGATTGGCGTCGGCAATATCCGCCCCGGCATTTTTTCGGAGAATATCGGAGCCGCGCTGGCCATCTGTGTGCCGACCGAAAAGCTGACTTATGACAAAAGCCGGCTGATGCCCGTGCACTATTTTGCTGTGCCGGATACGTATATGATGCATACCTTTACCACGGGGGGCATGTGCCTGCGCTGGTTTAGGGACAGCTTCTGTCAGGATACCATTGAAGTTCAGAAAAACACCGGACAGGATTCGTATTATCTGATGGATAAAGAGGCGGATATGGTAGACCCGGGGTCGGACGGGCTGATTACTCTGCCGCATTTGCAGGGTTCCATGGCGCCGGACGTCAACCTGAACGCAAAAGGTGTGTTTTATGGCGCGACATTAAAGCATACACGTGCGCATTTTATTCGCAGTATTATGGAAAGCCTTGGATATATTATCTGCCGCAACCTGGAGGCGATTGAGAATATGGGGCTGGAAGTCAAACAGATTCGCACGATGGGTGGCGGTTCAAAATCGGATGTCTGGAACCAGATTAAAGCTGATATCACCGGGAAAACGCTGAATGTCACGTATTCGTCACAGGATACGGCGTGTTTGGGCGCCGCAATACTGGCCGGATGTGCGGCAGGTATTTTTACTGACATCGAAAGTGCAGTGGCATCCATGGTCAAAATCAAAAAGACATTTGAGCCGGATATGGAAAAGCATCGGATTTATCAAAAGCAGTATGAAAAGTTCAAGCTGTTGTTCGGTTCGCTTGCGCCGGTTTTCGAGGCGGACGCAAACGACTAAAGAGGCGGCAATAAGATTTATCGACGAGGAGAAATATGGGAGTTAATATAAAGGAAGTTCAAAAAAATACATCACCCCATCCGTTTGCACTGGTATCAGCGAAGAAGCCGGATGGGCGAACCAACCTGATGGCGATTTCATGGTGGACCTATGTCTCCAATAACCCTCCCACCATCGTCATCTGTGTCAGCAAAAAGGGGCTGACAGGGTCTTTGATTGCTGAAAACAAGGCGTTTGGGCTGAGTATTGTATCGGAAGACCTAAAAGACAGTGCTTTTCGATGCGGAACCTGCTCGGGCAGGGAGGTAGACAAGGCCGAGGCGTTCGGAATTGCGCTGGCACCCGCGGAGGAGATTGATGCGGCACTGGTTGAAGCGCATAAAGCGGCGCTGGAATGTCGGGTTTTGCAAAAGGTTGATGGTTATGACCATGATATGTTTATCGCCGAAGTGGTTGCAACGCGTATCAATCCGGAGGCATCTCAGCTGTTTGCCGTTAAGGGCTATGCCGCGCTGGATACCGTATAAGAGGCAGTGAAGGTTAAAGAATATGAATAAAAGCGAGCATCTGTATAGAGTGCTCGTTTTTTGTTGGTTAAAGTAAGCCATCGGCTAGGCCGGTAGTTGCAAAAATCTTTAGCTTTGCCCAAAAGCAATTCTCGAATATAGTGCTCTTAGCTCACCGCTTAAGAGCAAAAAAAAGCGGCGATATGAGCTTATACCTTAAAGACAAGTTTTCATACAGTCATTGGTGTGCAAATATTTCATTGATATTGGTGATTTATGCGATTCTTATCACAATTTTTATATTTGCTGTTCCAAAATTGCAGATTTGCAGTTATGATATAAAATAATTAATATAAATCGTCGATGGAGAATATCATGGAACAATTAAAGAAGCGCATATTGTCTGATGCAAGGATTAAAAACGGTAATATCATCAAGGTGGACGGTTTTATCAATCATCAAATCGATATTAATTTGATGAACGAAATCGGTAAAGAGTTCAAATCGCTGTTTGAAGGAGAAGATATTACAAAAATCATCACGATAGAGGCGAGTGGTATTGCTGTGGCTTGTCTCGCCGCACTGCACTTCAACGTTCCGGTTGTTTTTGCCAAAAAGTCAGAAAGCAAAAACATTGACGGCGAAGTTTACAAGACAGTGGTGACAAGTTACACACGAGGTAAAGATTATACCGTTATTCTTGAGAAACGTCATCTGACATCGGCCGACAGAGTACTGATTGTCGATGATATTCTGGCGACTGGCAAAGCCCAAAAAGGCCTGCTGGACATCAGCCAACAGGCAGGCGCTGAAGTTGCGGGTATCGGCATTGTCATTGAAAAAGGGTTTCAGGGCGGCGGAGACAAACTGCGCGGGGCGGGATATAATGTCCAAAGTCTGGCGATCATCGACAGCATGGAGAACAATACGGTCGTATTTCGGGAGGAGTAATCGCGTGGCTTGTGAAGGTTGACGAATTCGAATGATAAAGAATAAAGAGAACAACCCCTCGGTTGAAACGGAGGGGTTAATTTATTTCTAATACCTGTGTGTTTAGAAAAAATGAAGATTACGATTGGATGAGTTCACCGAGATCCTTGCTTAGGTGTTTCATTGCGCTGTCCACGGACTGGCCTTCCCTTAATATCCGCATAATGTATTGATAAATCAACGCTTCCACTAAAGTGATAGAAATCAGTTTTCCGTCTTTCGCTTTAATCGATTTGCGCTGCATATTTCCGGCATAAGTTTTGTAGATCAGAGGCAGCCATGGGTAGTGACTGGCCAGTTCGTCGTTGGTGTAGACGTTTTTCAGCGGAGATTGTCCATCGAGAATGGTAAAATATCGGCTCATCTCCACATCGCTGGTCCACTTAAGAAACGCCAGCGCGGCCGAAGGATCCTGATTAGTCGAAGGAATGGCGAGGCCCCAGCTGCCTAAAACTGAATGGTTGCCGGGAATATTAGCATACCCGATTTTTCCGACGATTTCCGATTTCATATTGTTGTTAACGTCCACGATAAAAGCCGCATAACTCATCAGCATCGCTGAGTTTCCAGAATAGAAGTCCTGGATTGAATCTTCAACATTATAGTTTAAGGTGTCGGGCGGCGCGAATTTAAAGGCTTCGATGAAGTTGTTAACGCCCTTTTTAAAGGCATCCGATGTGACTGCCGCATTACCATTCTCGTCAAAAATACGGGCATTGTATGCCCAAACTCGCGGCAAAAGCTCTGGAAGCAAAAGCACGTCATTTTTGGATGGCAGTGAAGTGCCGTACAGCACGGGAGACGCGGCATTGATGGAACGTGTAAAGAAACTGCTGATGACGTTGAACTCAAACCAGGTTCTTGGCACATGCAGATTCGTGCCATATTTTTTCTTAAATGCGGCACAGAGGTTGGGATTCTCAAAAAGATCACGCCGGAAAAGCAGCAGCTGCGGACCGAAAAGAAAGGGGAGACCGTAGTATTTTTTGTCTACCATACCGACTTTATTCAAAAGGTCGTCTAAGAACACACCCTGGTCGAGACTTTCGGACCTGACAAAGTCGGTGATATCCATCAGACGGTCATTGGCCACCAGAATATCCAGCCATGGATTATCATACATACAGACATCAAACTCTGAAAGATAATCGCGATTGCGAAGCTTGGACAGCAAGGTGCTATGGTCACAAAGGGTGACATCAACATCAATCCCCGTTTTGCGCGAAAACTCCGCGTGGGTGCGAATAATACCATGTGCATTTGGAGAATCCAAGAAAAGCACTTTTAACTTTTTTTCGATGGTTTTGCTGGCTGTCGAGGGCAGCTTAGGCGTTTCAAACAGGTTTTTCCCGATGATCTTATCCTTGAGCAGAATCTGCTGCTTTTCAAACATCAGCGGGCTGGAAATATTGTTTAACAGCAGACGAGCAGCGCGTGTACCCATATAATAGGCGGGGCGCATGGTGACGATAATATTATTGTATTTAATGATGCTGGAAAGTGTTTCTTCACCAATGGATATCATCAGCATATCATCGTATAGCGAAATGCCGGCAAAATAGGCAGCTTGCTCCAAACCATTTGTAATCAATCGCGAGGTGGAAATAACAGCATCCGGCGCGCAATCCTGAAACAATGTGATACCCGAACGGAAAGCTTCTTCTTTTGTCATATGAATATGTCGAATTAAACTGTTGTTGGATTCCAATCCATGCTCGGCAAAAAAATCTCGGTGAGCATTGGCATATGCCGCTTCACAGCTGAAATGTTCGGGACCTGCGATCAGAGCAATTTTCCGGTATCCATGCTGATGGAGCTGCTCAAGCAGATATTTTGCGGTTTCGTACTGGTCAATTGAGACATAATTTGCATCATCAAAGGATACGTTTCGGTCAATAAAAACAATCGGCGTATCCTTAATATCTTTGTAGAATTTCTGGTCGCGTAAGCAGGACATGACGACGATACCGCACACATCTTTTTTGAGAAAAGAATCCACTGCCGACATCTCGATATCCGGCATATCACCGGTCAGTGCAATGTTAAGATAGCATCCCGATTTTCGAAATTCCGATTCCATACCTTCAAGAAGGTTTGCGTAATAGTATTCGGCAGTATTTGGGAAAATGACACCGATTTCGCGCGTGCTGTTATTTCTTAAGTTTTTTGCGTAAGGGTTTGGCCGATAATTCAGCTCTTCAATTGCTTCGGCCACCTTTTCTGCAGTTTTAGGCATCACATGCTTTGCGCCGGTCAAGAAATTTGAAACAGTACCAATAGACACATTCGCATGCTTTGCAACGTCTTTGATCGTGGCCATATATTTAGTATCCCTCGGAAGTTTTTTCTAATTATACAATGGGGCAGATAAAATTGCAATATAAATTGAAACGTTATAATAAAAATTTAAATGAAATTTATTGACTTTTCACCCTGTTAAATTATAATAACCTTAGACTTCAATCAGCGGGTTTGCTGAATTCTATTTGTATAAACAATCTTAGCGTAAATATTCATTTTAATAAAATATCGTTTAGAAGGGGTAAAAACTGTGTCAGACGTGTTACTTGAAATGAAAGGAATCCAAAAGTTCTTTCCGGGAGTGCATGCCTTGGATAACGCGCAAATCAGCGTTAAAAGAGGAGAAGTGCATGCCTTGGTCGGCGAAAACGGGGCGGGAAAATCCACTATGATGAAAGTCTTAAGCGGCATTTTCCAGCGCGACAGCGGGGAGATTAGTCTTCGAGGAGAGAAGATTGAACCGATGAATCCAAAACACGCGCAGTCGCTGGGGATTGGCATCATCCATCAGGAACTTAACTTGATGCCGCACTTAACCGTTGCTGAAAACATTTTTATTGGTAAAGAACCGATGAAAGGTCTCTTTATCGATAAGACAGCAGAGAACAAACAAGCCAGAGAAATGCTGAAAGCCTTGAGCATTGACATGGATCCGACAATTCTGGCAAAAGATTTGACGGTAGCGAAACAGCAGATGGTTGAAATCGCAAAAGCACTTTCCTATCAGAGTGAATTATTCATCATGGATGAACCGACAGCCGCATTGACCGAAAGTGAGATTCAGGAGCTGTTCAAGGTGATCCGCGATTTAAAAGCTAAAGGTCATGGCGTCATCTATATTTCGCATCGCTTAGATGAACTGCCCGAAATTTGTGATACCGTCACAGTGATGCGGGACGGTCAGTATATTGGTACCAAAGGTATCAAAGAGGTGACCAAGCCTGAAATCATTAATATGATGGTGGGCCGCACGATTTATGAAAAGCCTAAATCACACAGTACAGTCAATCAAGATGCTCCGATCGTACTGGAAGCTGAGAACTTGGTTGGCAATAATGTTAAAGATGTTTCATTTTCACTCCGAAAAGGTGAGATTTTAGGATTTGCAGGTCTGATGGGTGCCGGAAGAACCGAAACGATGCGCATTGTCTTTGGGGCGGACCCAAGAGAAAGTGGAGAAATCATCGTTAACGGACAAAAGGTAACGATTAAATCTCCCAGTGATGCGATATCCAATGGAATCGGGTATTTGTCCGAAGATAGAAAAGCCTTTGGGCTGGCGATTGGATTAAGCGTTCGGGAAAACAGCGTCATGGCGAATCTGGACGAATTTATGATTGGTCCGTTTACGAATGATAAAAAAATCGATCAGGTAACGAAACAGTATATCAGCGAAATAGACATCAAGACACCTTCGGTTGACCAATTGGTGCGAAATCTCTCGGGCGGCAACCAACAAAAAACGGTTATCGCCAAATGGCTGATTAAAAACAGTAACATATTGATTTTTGATGAACCCACCAGGGGTATTGATGTGGGTGCCAAGCAGGAAATTTACCGGCTGATGAACGAGTTGGTTTCACAAGGAAAGTCGATCATTATGATTTCCTCTGAAATGCCGGAGTTGCTTCGCATGAGCGATCGTTTGATCGTGATGTGTGAAGGCCGTGTTACAGGCGAGCTAGACATCTCGGAAGTAACGCAGGAAAAAATCATGACATTAGCAACAATGAATATGTGAGGGAAAATAGATGAAAAAAAGATTTGATATTACAAAACTTCTGGCACCGGCGGTGCTGATTCTCCTGTATGCGTTTTTCTCAATCTTCGGAGATAATTTCTTCTCGACAGAAAAACTGGTGAACATACTGGACGGTTCGTACTACATTGGCTTTATGGCAATCGGTGTCACCTTTGTCATCATCACCGGCGGTATTGACTTATCGCTCGGCACCAACATGATGTGCGCAGCCCTGTTGGGCGGTATGGCCTATACGGTTTGGGAATGGCCGATGGGTTGGTGTCTTGTATTGGTTGTGTTGGTTTCAACCATGATGGGCTTGGTCAACGGTATTATGGTTTCCTATCTTAACCTTCCGCCGTTTATCGCCACCTTGGGTATGATGATGATGGGCATGGGCTTTGGCGCCATTGTGACCAAAGTGCAGACCATGCGCTACCCCACCTTCGGCACAGAAGCGGGATGGTTCAAGAACGTATTCTATAAAACTTCAAGCGGCTTACCATTGGGGGCATTTTGGCTCGCTGCGTTTTTCATCATCGCATATATCCTATTAAACAAAACAAAATTTGGCCGATACACATTTGCTATCGGATCAAACAAAGAAGCTGCCAGACTTTCGGGCATCAGGATTCGCCCGTGGCTCGCGGCAGTATACACATTCAGCGGCTTTTGCTGCGGGCTTGCAGGCATCATGTATGCAGCTGTTTATACGTCCATTATTCCATCAACAGGAAATGGACAGGAATTGCTGGGAATCGCGGGCGTTGTTATCGGCGGAACCAGTATGAGCGGCGGTACAGGAACCTTGGTTGGAACGATCATTGGTGTTTTCATCATGAGTGTTTTAAAACAAGGTCTGATGTCGATGGGCTTGCAGAGCCACTGGCAGACTTTCTTCACAGGCGTCGTTGTTATCGGTGCTGTATTGCTTGACCAATACCGTATCAGCAGAGGCAGCCAGGTAAGAAAGCTGAAAGACTGATATCCTCGGGGACAACCCGTTGGAAATAAAAGGAGGAAAAAAATGAAAAGAGTTCTATTGTTGATGCTGGTAGTCGTGATGGTTCTTTCTTTGGCCGCTTGTGGTTCTCCCGAACCCGCAGCTGAGACGGAAGACATGGCTCCTGCTCAGGAAGAAGTAGCCGCAGATGATGCAACAGCAGAAGTACCGTATATCGCGATCATCTCCAAAGGTTTCCAGCATAAGTTCTGGCAGACGGTTCTATCCGGTGCTGAAGCTGCTGCTGCAGACTACGGTGTTGAAATGACATTTGACGGTCCTCCGTCAGAATCCGACATTGCTATTCAGGTTGATATGGTCAATGCCGCGCTCGCGAAGAATCCTGCTGCGTTGTGCTTGGCAGCACTGGATACCGAATCCTTGAACGAACAGCTGAACACCTGTATCGAAAAAGGTATTCCGGTAATCGGATTTGACTCTGGTGTTCCGAACGCTCCTGAAGGTTCTATCATCGCTACCGCTTCGACTGACAATGCAGCCGCCGGCGCAGTTGCTGCTGACGAAATGTTCAAGGCAGCCAGCGTAGCAGCCGCTATTGCAGGCGCTACTGTGGAAGCTCCGATCGTTATCAGTGTTATCAGCCAGGATGCTACTTCGGCTTCGATCACTGGACGTACAGACGGTTTTGTAGACAAGATGTTTGAACTCTGTGATGGTGCACAACCCGGCTTGGTTGCTGTAACTGGCCATGACAAATGGAGCAAAGCTTCTTCTTCTGGCGATGTTGCTATAGAAATCCTTGTTTCTATCGCGGCAACCACCAGCGTTGCTGACTGTCAGACTGCCGCTCAGGCTGTTCTGCAAAAAGCTCCGGTTGGCGTATTCTGCACAAACTCTGGTTCTGTTGATGGTATGCTGGCTGCGACTACTGACGGTTCCGACCTTGACCGTGCAACAGGCAAGTATAAAGACATGATTGTAATCGGCTTTGACTCGGGCGCAACCCTGCTCAACGCGATTACCAATGAATGGTTCTACGGTGCTATCACCCAGGATCCGTACATGATCGGTTACTTGGCAGTTGAACTGGCTGTTAAATCACTGAATGGTGAAACGGTTGACACTTTGGTTGACACCGGCGCAAAATTCTACGACGCAAACAATATGAATGATCCTGACATCGCTGCTCTGTTGTACGAATAAGCAAAACAGTTGACGAATTAAAAAAGGGCAGCCTGTTTAGGTTGCCCTTTCTATAAAAAGGTTTTCGAAAAAGGCATTAAAAATTAAAATTTGGAGAAAGAATATGTTAGTAGGCGTGCCAAAACTTTTATCACCAGAAATAGTTGCGACACTCAGCGAAATGGGGCACAGTGATGTGCTTGTGATTGGAGATGCAAATTTCCCTGGGAAAAAGATTGCAGATAAAGCGGGCATTAAATATTTACGCGCTGATGGCATTTCAGGCACTGATTTGCTAGAAGCGGTGCTGACACTGATACCTTGTGATGAATACATTAAAGATCCAATTAAACTGATGCAGAAGATGGACAGTGACGCGGATTTAGAAATTCCAATTTGGACAGAATATGAAAAAATCGTAGCGAAGCATGATAAGCGTGGAAAAGATGCGATGCGTTTTGTCGATCGTTTTGATTTTTATGATATAGCAAAAGAGGCATTTTGTATCATCCAGTCTGGAGAAGAAGCAATCTATGCCAATGTGATGATACAAAAGGGAGTTATTAAATAGATGCAAAAACAGATGCTACTCGGTATAGATATCGGTACGAGCGGCTGTAAGCTGGCGCTGTTTTCAACGGAAAACGGGCTGGTTTGTGATAAAACAGTAGCATACCCTGTTTACTACCCACGGCCGGGTTATGTGGAGCAGGAACCGGAAGATTGGTGGCGGGCAGTTTGTGAAGGCACACGCGCACTGATTGACGAGAACCAAATTGATCCGAAAGATATTATCGGAGTGGGCGTTGACGGTCAGGGCTGGGCGGCTGTTGCCGTGGATAAAGACGGCAATGTGTTAGCAAGAAACCCAATTTGGATGGATACCCGATCGAGTGAGATTTGTACTCGGCTGAATACAGATGTGGGTGAAAAAGCGATATTTGATCTAGCGGGGAACCCGCTGAAGGCTCAATATACCACCGGCAAAATTCTTTGGTATAAGGAACATATGCCGGAAGTATATCAAAAGACTGATAATATATTACAATCTAACAGCTATATCGTATACAAAATGACCAACGCGATGACCCATGACCTTTCCCAAGGGTACGCCCTGCATTGTTTCGATATGCGAAAAGGCTGTTGGGATGACGATATGGCTACGACGCTGGGGATTGACATTGGGCTTCTGCCCGAGTTGGTTAACTGCCATGAAGTGGTCGGCAAAGTCAGCGGCGAAGCGTCCAAGCTGCTGGGCATTTTACCAGGCACACCGGTAGTGGCCGGAGGTCTGGATGCCGCTTGCGGCACCTTGGGTGCCGGAGTGGTTCATGAGGGAGAAACGCAGGAACAGGGTGGACAGGCCGGCGGCATGAGTATCTGTCTGGACACATACTGTGCGCATCCAAGTTTGATTTTAGGGTTTCACGTGGTTCCCGATCTGTGGCTGCTGCAAGGCGGCACAACGGGCGGCGGCGGTGTGGTGCGTTGGTTCGATGAGCAATTTGGGTATGAGGAGCATCAAAAAGCCAAGGCACTGGGGACATCTGCACTGAAGCTGATGGACGACGCGATTAATAAGATACCACCGGGCAGTGAGGGATTGGTGTTTTTGCCCTATATGGCGGGAGAACGTTCGCCACTGTGGAATGAAAATGCGAAAGGTGTATACTTTGGGTTGGATTTTTCCAAGACCAAGGCGCATATGGCCAGAGCGGCCATGGAAGGTGTTGCCTTCGCGTTAAAGCACAATCTGGAAGTCGCGCAAAGCGCAGGCGCTGAGGTAACGACTTTGCGGGCTACGGGAGGCGCGGCGAATTCAAAAATCTGGACACAGATGAAAGCGGATATCACGGGCAAACCGATTGATGTGCCGGGAGCGGGTATGGAAACCACACTGGGGGCAGCGATTCTGGCCGGAGTCGGGGTGGGAGCATACAGAGATTTTGACGATGCGGTGGCCAAGAACATCAGCATCAAAAAGACATATATGCCAAACAAGGCAAATCAGGAAATATATGAACAAGGATATCAAACGTATCGGACGCTTTATGAAACGCTAAAGCCGATGATGCGTTAACACATAAAGGAAAGATGAAGAACAGATGATGAAAGCAGCAGTCTTAGTGGCCAATGATGATGTACGCTATATGGATATTGAAGAGCCGCAGGTTTCCGCAGGGATGGTAAAAGTCAATGTCGTGGTTTCGGGGATTTGCGGCTCGGATATCGTTCGCGTCTTAAGGAACGGGGCACATTTCTATCCAATCGTTCTTGGACACGAGTTTTCTGGAACCGTGACCGAAGTTGGCGAAGGTGTGGCTAAAGTAAAGGTCGGCGATAAAGTGGCTGGGGTACCGTTGGTGCCCTGTATGGTGTGCAACCATTGCCAAAAAGGTGATTATGCGCTCTGTAAAAATTACAGCTTTATTGGTTCGCGGGTTAACGGAAGCAATGCGGAATATGTTGTTCTGCCCGAACGGAATGTCGTGGTTCTGGCCGAAGCAGTTACCTTTGAGCAAGGGGCATTGTTTGAACCCTCCTCAGTGGCGCTTCACGGCATATTGCAGAACCAATTTAGCGGCGGAGAAACCGTAGCCATTTTAGGTGGTGGAACGGTCGGCATGTTTACCCTGCAGTGGGCAAAGCTGCTGGGCGCAAAGTCAGTTACCGTATTTGATATCAGTGAAAAAAGGTTAAAACTGGCTGAAAAGCTGGGGGCTGACGCGGTGATTAATACCGGTGAAGAAGACTTTTTTGAACAGGTGGATCAGTTGACACATGGTGAAGGGTATGACTATGTGTTTGAGACCGCGGGCATCACAGTGACCATGCAGTATGCTTTCCGGCTGGCGGCGCCGCGCGCACGGGTTTGCTTTATCGGTACGCCGACAAAAACGTTAAATTTTACGCCGGAACAGTGGGAAAACATCAATCGCAAAGAATTCTATCTGACAGGTTCTTGGATGAGTTACAGCGCACCGTTCCCGGGCAGAGAATGGCAGATGACTGCTGAGTATTTTGCAGACGGCAGGCTGAAGATTGAAGAAGAATTTATCGCAGAACGTATGCCGATGGAAAATGCCGGGGAGGCGTTTAGGCAATTTTTGACGCCCGGGGCAGTCAACGGCAAGATTTTATTAGTTAATAAGAATATATAAGGGGAATTTAGGAGGAGGCGTTAAGAAATGGAGCATATTGATCCCAAAAAAGTACCGCAAAGAACACTGTTTGACGGCGGGCAAATGCCCTGCATCGGCATGGGTACTTTTGGTTCAGATAAATATTCACCGGAACAGGTATCTGACGCAGTGGCAGGCGCGATTGAATCAGGATATCGCATGTTCGATTGCGCGGCGGTATACGGCAACGAAAACCGAATTGGCAAAGTGTTTAAAGATGCGTTTGACAAGGGGATCGTGAAACGCGAAGAACTCTTTATCACGACCAAGGTTTGGAATGATATGCACGGGCGAGGCGACGTTCTGCTCTCGATGGCGCAAAGCTTAAAGGATTTGCAGCTGGAGTATATTGATGCGTTTTTTATCCACTGGCCGTTCCCGAACTATCATGCGCCCGGATGCGATGGCGACGCTAGAAATCCAAATTCAAAACCGTTTTCGGTCGAAGAATTTATGAACACTTGGCGGCAGTGTGAACGGCTGGTGGATTTTGGGGCTTACCCGTTATATTGGCATGTCCAATATGACCATTCCTAAATTGGAAGCAGTATTACCGCTCTGTCGCATTAGGCCCGCTGTTATCGAGATGGAACTGCATCCGAGTTTCCAGCAAAAAGAACTTTATGATTATATTGAAAAAAAAGGGTATTGTTCCTATCGGCTTTTGCCCTATCGGTTCGCCCAGCCGTCCTGAGCGGGATAAAACTCCCGACGATGTGGCGGATACCGAACTGCCTGCGATTGTAGAAGCGGCAAAAGCACATGGTGTACATCCGGCGGTGATCTGCATCAAATGGTCAGCCCAAAAGGGCGCGGTACCTATTCCTTTTTCGGTCAAAGAAAACCAGTATATCGGTAACTTAAAGTGTGTCTCAGAAGATTCGCTGAGCGAAGCGGAGATGGCGGCAATCGCTGAATCAGATTTGAATTGCCGCTTGATCAAAGGACAGGTTTTTCTGTGGGAAGGCGCTAAAGGCTGGGAAGATCTGTGGGATCTGGAGGGAACGATAACTAAATGAATACAGCCGAGTTTTTTAGACAACTGATCGCAGAACAAAAAACGCGGAAAAGATGTCGGGATTTGTTCTGTTTGCAGTGCCAACGAGATGGTGCTGGAAGCGGCGATGGAAGATGCCCGTGATACAGGCAACAAGGTATTGATTGAAGCCACTGCCAATCAGGTCAATCAATTCGGTGGTTATACACGGATGACGCCTTCTGATTTTATCCACTTTGTAAGCTGCATTGCAAAGCGTGTCGGGCTGAAATCGGATCAGCTGATTTTGGGCGGAGACCATCTGGGCCCGTTGGTTTGGAAAGCCGAGCCCGAAGAGGAAGCGATGCCCAAGGCGGAGGTGCTGATCGCACAGTTTGTAGCGGCTGGGTTTACTAAAATCCATATTGATACCAGTATGCGGCTTGGCAGTGACGATCAGGATAAACCGTTGGCCACCGAAGTGATTGCACAGCGTGCGGCACAATTGTGTGCGGCGGCTGAAGCGGCGGCAGTTAGGGAAAAACCCATCTACGTGATCGGCAGTGAAGTGCCGGTCCCTGGCGGGTCAGAAGAAAACGAAGATGAGATTACAGTCACGACAGTTGCTGATCTGGATGATACGATAAACCAGTTTGAGGAAGCGTTTATCAGGCACAGCCTTGCGGATGCGTTTACGCGGGTTGTGGGCGTGGTGGTACAGCCGGGCGTGGAATTTGCCGATAATTCAATTATCCGTTATCAGCCGAAAAAAGCGGCGGAGCTGACCCAGCATGTGAAGACGTTGCCCAATATTGTTTTGGAAGGACATTCAACCGATTACCAAACCAAAAAGGCGTTGGGAGACATGAGAAAGGATGGCATTGCCATCTTAAAAGTCGGCCCGGCATTGACGTTCAGTGTACGAGAATCACTTTTTAAGCTGGAAGCCATTGAAAGGGAATTATATCCTTTTTCGCCGGAGGGCGGATATTCGAATTTTGGAGAAGTCATTGAGAAAAAATTGATGACCGACCCGAAATACTGGATAAACTATTATCATGGGTCGGAGCAGGAAAGAGCATATGCACGCAAATACAGCTTATCGGACAGAATCCGATATTATCTGGACGACAGCGATATTCAGGGGGCTATCGTTTGCCTTAAGAAAAACATCAATGATTTAGAACTGCCGTACGGCATGGTGTCGCAGTATTTTTCAGATGTGCTTGAGACGGTTATGAACTCGGGCAAAAAGATTACGGCTGATATGCTGATTAAGGAACGTGTCAAAAATGTAATAAAGGATTACCGTTAAGGGTTAAACACTGACGGCAGAAGAAATAGCAGACAAAATAAGGGAAAAGAAACAAATAGGAGAGGTGTAATTATGGCGATTATAGGAATCAGACCCACCATTGATGCAAGAGAAGGACGATTGAGCGTTAGAGCAGGATTAGAGAACCAGACCATGAATATGGCCAAATCTGCGGCTAAGCTGATTAGTGAAAATCTGAAAGACGCAGACGGCAATCCTGTGGAATGTGTGATTGCGGATACAACGATCGGGCGTGTATCTGAGGCGGCGGCGTGTGCGGAGAAATTTGCGCGCGTGGGTGTTTGCGGTACATTGACGGTGACACCCTGCTGGTGTTATGGATCAGAAACTATGGATATGGATCCGCTGCTGCCCAAGGCGGTTTGGGGATTTAACGGCACAGAGCGTCCGGGCGCGGTTTATTTGGCGGCGGTGATGGCGGGACACGCACAGCGCGGTCTGCCGGCTTATTCGATATATGGAAAAGATGTTCAGGACAGTGACGATACATCGATACCTGATGATGTGGCAGAAAAGATTTTACGTTTTGCAAGAGCTGCGATTGCCGTGGGACAGATGAAAGGCAAATCTTATCTGGCATGCGGAAACGTTTCCATGGGTATTGCGGGCTCCAAAGTGGACGATGCATTTTTTCAGGATTATCTTGGCATGAGAACCGAGCAGGTGGATATGGTCGAGTTTATCAGACGAATCGATGAAGGCATATTTGATCCGGATGAATTCAAAAAAGCATTGGCTTGGGCCAAGGAAAACTGCCATGAAGGCCGCGATAAAAATGCGGAGCCGTCATCTCGCGAAGAAAAAGACAGACAATGGGAGTTTGTTGTGAAGTGTGCGTTAATCGCCAAAGACCTGATGGACGGCAATGAAAAACTGGCGGCACTCGGATTTACCGAAGAAGCTAAGGGCCATAACGCCATTGCGGCGGGCTTCCAGGGCCAGCGTCAGTGGACAGACCATTATCCGAACGGTGACTTTTTGGAAGCGATGCTTTGTTCATCCTTCGATTGGAACGGAAAACGGAAACCCTATGTGATGGCCACCGAAAACGACGCGCTGAATGGCACAGCAATGCTGTTTGGCAAGCTTTTGACCAACACGGCGCAGATGTTCAGCGATGTACGGACATTCTGGTCACCCGATGCTGTTAAGCGTGTTACAGGAAAGCCTTTGACCGGTCAGGCTGAAAACGGGATTATTCATCTGATCAATTCGGGGGCAACCGCATTGGATGCCAGCGGTCAGCAGACAAATAAAGACGGCAAGCCCACCATAAAGCCATATTGGGAAATCAGCGACGAAGAAGTGGATAAGTGCCTGAAAGCCACCGACTGGTGCGCGGCAGATTTGGGCTATTTCCGCGGCGGCGGTTTTAGTTCGCTCTTCTACACCAAAGGCGGTATGCCGGTGACCATGTGCCGTATCAACCTGATTAAAGGTATTGGTCCGGTGCTGCAATTAGCTGAAGGATACACGGTTGAGCTGGAAGACGACATGAATCAGATTCTCACTGAAAGAACAGACCCAACATGGCCGACCACTTGGTTTGCACCAAGGATCACCGGAGAGGGTGCGTTTAAAGATGTTTACAGTGTGATGGCAAATTGGGGAGCGAATCATGGCGCTATCTCGGCGGGCCACATAGGTGCAGATTTAATTACGCTTGCATCAATGCTGCGTATACCTGTGAATATGCACAATGTTGACAACGGCCAGATTTTCCGTCCTGCGGCTTGGGCAGCATTTGGCACAGAGAATTTGGAAGGCGCAGATTACAGAGCCTGCAGCACATATGGTTCGGTATATGGCAAATAAAGAAAAAGACTACAGTGGGGAAACCTTCCCCACTGTATTTTGATGGATGGTGAAAAAAGAAAATGAAACATATTGCATTTGACTTAGGCGCAGAAAGCGGCAGGGCGATCCTTGGTGAAATCGTTGACGGACGATTGGAAACGAACGAGATACATCGTTTTGCCACACAGGGTATTTTTGTAAACGGCAGTTTGCGCTGGGATGTTTATCGGTTGTTTGCAGAGCTGAAGCAGGCATTGAAGATTTATGCCGATACATACGGAAATGAACCATGCACAATGGGTGTGGACACCTGGGGTGTTGATTTTGGTATTCTGGACAAAAATGGGAAACTCATCAGTATCCCGTATCATTACCGGGATAAGCGAAATATTGGGACAACACAAGCGATAGAAGAAAAGATGGGTTTGGATAAACTCTATGCGAAGACCGGCATTGAGTATATGGAGATTAACAGCCTTAATCAGTTGATCGCCGCAAAAGCACAGGATGACCCAACCATACAATGCGGTGAAAAGCTGCTGTTTATGGCGGATCTGTTGCAATACTTTTTGTGCGGTGTGGCAAAGGCGGAGTTTTGTCTGGCGGCCACGTCATGCCTGCTGAATAATCAGGATGGGACATGGGCAGACGAAGTGTTTGACACGTTTGGCATACCCAAACGATTACAGCCTGAAATTGTGCGCGGGGGAACGGTGCTTGGCAAAATCCGGGAGGATATTGCGCTTGAAACCGGTATTTCGCCTGAGTCGTTGATTATTACACCGCCCACGCATGATACAGCTTGTGCCGCCGCGGTGGTGCCGAAGCTGGGCGGGAATGTTGCGTTTCTGTCGTCGGGGACCTGGTCTCTGGCCGGTTTGGAGCTGGACGATGCACAGATAACCGAAGAAGCGCGTTTGCTCAACATTGCCAACTCGGGCGGGCCATTTCAAAAAATTCTGTTTTTAAAATCCTTAACCGGACTTTGGTTGATTCAAAGATCACGCTTGGCATGGCGAAGAAAGCAGCCGGATTTGAGTTACGACGATATTGTTAAACTCGCCGAAAAGGCAGAACCGTTTTTTGGCATCATTGACACCAATGACGCAATGTTTGGCAATCCGCCGGATATGCCGAAGGCCGTATGCGAATATTTGCGAAAAACGGGGCAGACCTCACCCGAATCGGATGATATCGGCCAAATTTCCAGGATCATCATGGAGTCGCTCGCATTACAATATAAATCAGCGTTTGCCGATCTTTGTAAGGCTTCGGGAAGAACGCTGGACATGGTCAATGCTCTCGGCGGGGGGATCCAAAATAAAATGTTGGTGCGGTTTACCGCAGAAGCATTGGGCGTTCCGGTGTTTGCAGGGCCGATCGAAGCAACTTCAGCGGGGAATATACTCATGCAGGCGTATGGCTCTGGTGAAATATCTTCGCTTGAGGATCTACGCCAAATTGTCATCAACACCTATAAGCCCGAAGTGTATCAGCCGCAGCACGCGGAACGCTGGGAGAAACATTATCAAGCGTTCCAAAAGATTATCGGTAAATAAGTGGTTTTTGCATCGTGAAAATCGGTGTGCGGATGTATAAAAAATAAAATTAAAAAATAAATTTTCTTCATCTTGGTTTCTCCTCTTTATTTTTAAAAAGTGCGCCTATTTCAGTTGCGCACTTTTTATTTGTATGAAATTTCGTTTTTTTTGAAAGAGAGGAATTGATATTTTTATACTAAGCTAGTTCAAAATTATAATTTGGTAGTATGAAAAAGTAGAAAGACTTTATTGCCGGATTGTCTTACTCACGCGTGAAGAACTTTTAAGGTTGGTTTTTGCAGTACAAAAGCGCAACGAATGTCTTCGGCGGATGTTTCATATGATTGGATATGGATTAAAGGAAGATCTTATACAAGAAAATGTTGCGATATAATTTGCTAAATACCAAGTAAAACATCAATAAAACAGTAAAAATATCAATAAAAGATCAAAAATGAATAAAAAGTTGGTATTTAAGGCATTGACAGCAACCTTTGCATTCCATATAATAAAGGTGGATAATCACTTAGACATGTTAAATACCGAACTGAGGCAACTAAATGAACAATACGATGATTAACGAAAGAAGGCAGTTTATAGAAACCAAGCTGTTAGCGGAAGGTGAAATTAAAATTGCCGAGCTAGCCGATCTATTTAATGTTTCAACCGAAACGATTCGCAAAGACCTTTTGTTTTTGGAAGAAAAGGGGATTGCAAAAAAGGGTTATGGGGGAGCAGTGGTAGTCAACGATCTGCTCGAACCCAGCTTTAAAGAGAAGTCGTCCAAGTACAAGGACGAAAAAACGAAAATCGCAAAAGCCGCGCTCAATTTTCTATCGGACGGCATGGTGGTGCTGATGGATGCGGGCAGTACGGTATATACGCTGGCCAAGATGCTGGCACTGAAAAAAAACCTGACTGTGTTTACCAACAGCCCGAAATCGTCGCAGGTGTTAGACGATTATAAAATCAAAACCTATTTGGTCGGTGGCGAGATCCGCAACAACTCCAATGCGCTGGTTGGCGGATGGGCGGTTCGAGGCATTTCCGAGATTGAAGCGGATATCGCGATTCTTGGTACATCGGGTTTTTCCGGAAGGGAAGGCCCTTGCGTAGAGAACTTTGAAGAAGCGGAAGTGAAAAAAGCGATGATTAAAAGCGCAAACAAAACGGTCATCATCGGCGATTCCAGCAAAGCCAAAACGCATTCCATGATTGAATATGCCAAGTGGCAGAACGTAGACGCGTTTGTGACCGACGCAGGACTGGACAACGAAACATACGCGGCGATCAGCCGGGCGACCCAAGTGGTGATGGCAAAGTAGATGAAAAAAGAAAAACAAATTTATAGAAAGAAAAGTTTTAGGAGGATATAAAATGGCACAGGCAGTAATCATGCCGCGGCAGGGACAGTCGGTTGAAAGCTGTATTTTGACCGAGATTGTAAAAAAAGAAGGCGAATCCGTCAGCGCAGGCGAGATATTGTTCTCTTGTGAGACGGATAAAGCCACGTTTGAAGTGGAAGCCGAAATTTCGGGGACTGTGCTGAAATGGCTGGCCGAAGAGGGTGACGATGTCCCGGTTTTGGATAATGTCTGCATTATCGGTGAAGCGGGTGAAGATATCACCGCCTTATTAACCGCAGAAGACAGCCCGAAAGCAAACGAGGATAAAACCGAACAGCAAGCGCCGCAGGAACAGCCTGTAGTACAAGCTGCACCGGCGGCATCGGCGCAGGCGGGAGAAGCTTTGAAAGTGTCTCCAAGAGCGAGAAACATGGCGGAAAACCAGAAGGTGGACCTTACCAAAACCACACCCACCGGTCCGGAAGGCCGGATCATTGCGCGCGATGTGGCGGCGGCAGCCGCCGCGGGCTATAAGACGAATGCGGCGATACAGGATAGTGAGTCTGAGAAGCGCGGTAGAGCAGCAGCAAACCAGGTACAGATCGTTCTGCCGACCGCTGGAGATGCTGAGTTTACCGATGAAAAACTGTCCAACGTCAGAAAAAAAATTGCTGGCGCTATGCATGCCTCTCTGGCGGAAATGGCGCAATTAACGCTGAATGCATCCTTCGATGCGAGCGCGCTTTTAACGTTTAGGGAACAGGTGAAACATAACGGCGAGGCGATGGGGCTTGGCAATATCACGCTCAATGATATGGTACTGTTTGCGGTGGCGAAAACACTGAAAAAGCATGCGGCATGCAACGCGCACTTTTTGGGCGATAAAATCCGCTACTTTCAGGCGGTGAATCTCGGGGTAGCGGTGGATACCGACCGCGGGCTTTTAGTGCCTACCATTTTTGATGCTGGCAGCTACTCGCTGAACGATCTTTCCGCAGTTGCCAAGCAGACGGTTGCGCAGGCAAAGACGGGGAATATTTCTCCCGACCTTTTGAAAGACGGGACGTTTACGGTGACCAACCTCGGAGCGCTTGGCGTCGAGAGCTTCACTCCGGTCATCAATCCTCCGCAGACCTGTATATTAGGGGTTTGTGCGATTACAGAAAAAGTAAAAATGGTTGGCGGCCAGATGACAGCTTATCCCAGCATGGGATTATCGCTGACCTTTGACCATCGGGCACTGGACGGCGCACCGGCGGCGCGATTCTTAAAAGACTTGGCGGACAGTCTTGAGAGCTTTTCGCTGTTGCTGATATAAAGGAGAAAAACATGATATATGATTTGATTATATTGGGCGGCGGTCCGGCAGGATATCTTGCCGCTGAACGTGCAGGACACGCCGGCCTTAAGACGCTGGTGATAGAAAAAGAACACATGGGCGGAGTATGTCTGAACGAAGGATGCATCCCGACCAAAACCCTGCTGTATTCGGCTAAAATAGCGGACAGCGCGGCGCATGGCGAAAAGTACGGCGTAAAAGCCGAAGTGTCTCTCGACCACGCGGCAGTCATTAAGCGCAAGGATAAAGTAGTAAAGAATCTGACCGGCGGTGTGCGTGCGGCTGTTAAAGCGGCAGGAGCGGAGATGGTCAGTGGCTTTGGCACCATCACGGGCAGAACGGCAGAGGGCTATCGTGTGGAAGCGGAGGGCAGTACCTATGAAGGAAAGCGTCTGCTGATCGCGACCGGCTCCAGTGCCATCATCCCGCCGATTCCGGGTGTGATTGAAGGCTATAAGAGCGGATTTGTGATGACCAGCACCGAAGCACTGGCATTGACCGAAGTGCCGAAAACATTAGTCGTTATTGGCGGCGGTGTGATTGGTCTGGAGATGGCAGGGTATTTTAACTCGGCCGGAGCGAAGGTCACTGTGGTTGAAATGCTGGATAAAATCGGCGGTATGATTGACGACGAAATCGGAAAGAATCTGCAAAAGAATATGGAAAAGAAGGGTATCACGTTTAAGCTGGGTTGTCAGGTGACGCGCGTCGAAAACGGTTCGGTATTCTTTGAAGAAAACGGTAAAGAGGAATCGGCCGCGGGCGAAAAGGTGCTGCTTTCTATCGGCAGGCGGCCCAATACGGCGAATATCGGTCTTGAAAGTGTTGGCGTTGCCACGGAGCGCGGCGCGGTGCTGACCGACGAATATATGAAAACCAATCTGCCCGAAGTGTATGCCGCAGGCGACGTGAACGGCAAATCGATGCTGGCGCATACCGCCTACCGTGAAGCGGAGGTGGCGGTGAAAAATATGCTGGGCAAGCGGGACCGGATGCGTTATACGGCGGTGCCCTCGGTGATCTACACTAATCCGGAAGTGGCCGGAGTCGGCGTGACCGAAGCGGCGGCAAAGGAAAAGGGACTGGATGTGATCGTAAAAAGTATACCGATGAATTATTCCGGTCGGTATATGGCGGAAAACGAAGGCGGCGATGGCTTTATTAAAATCATCGTGGACAATGAGTGGCAAAAACTGATCGGCGTTCATATGGTGGCCAATTATGCATCCGAGATCATATATGGTGCTGGGATGATGGTGGAAAAAGAGCTGACGATTGATGAGATCAAATCCCTGATTTTCCCGCACCCCACGGTCAGCGAGATTATTCGAGAAGCAATTTTTCAGATTTAGTTTTTTAAAAATGCTAATTAAAGATTTATTAGGAGATATAAAATGACAAAAGTATTAGTGGTGGATCCAAGTGAGAAAAGAAAATCGGGTGTTTTGAAATTTAAAGATATTCCCATCAACACCTACCAAAAGTCGGTCAAAGACGAAAAAGACAATTTTACAAAGGATGAATTTTTGCGTATCTATCGCGATATGACCATCATTCGCGAATTTGAAAGTATGCTGAACGCCATCAAGGTGGCAGGACAGTATGAGGGTGTGGAATATAACCATCCCGGTCCGGCGCATCTTGGCATCGGACAGGAAGCGGCCTATGTCGGTCAGGCGTTTGATCTTTCTATCGAAGATTTCACGTTCGGCTCCCATCGTTCGCATGGTGAGATATTGGCCAAGGGATTGTCGGCCATCGATAAGCTTTCGGAAGATGAGCTTGAAAAAATCCTAAGCGAGTTCTGGGACGGCGAAACCTATGACGTGGTGAAAAAGCACACAAAGGCCACCGACAAAAAAGAGATCGCAAAAGAATTTCTGCTGTACGGCACGCTGGCCGAAATTTGGGCCAGAAAAACCGGATTCAACCGCGGGCTGGGCGGCTCGATGCATGCCTTCTTCACGCCTTTTGGCATTTACCCCAACAACGCGATTGTGGGCGGCTCAGGTGATATTGCGGTGGGCGGTGCGCTGTTTAAAAAATGCAACCAGAAAGACGGCATCGTGATCTGTAATATCGGTGACGGTTCACTGGGCTGCGGTCCGGTGTTTGAAGGGATGAACCTTTCGGCGATGGGTCAGTTTAAAACCCTATGGGAAGAAGGCTATAACGGCGGATTGCCTTTGGTCTTCAATATATTTAATAATCATTACGGCATGGGCGGACAGACCAGCGGCGAGACGATGGCGTATGAATTTGCGGCGCGTTTGGGTGCGGGCATCAGCCCCACACAGATGCATGCCGAACGCGTGGATGGATACAACCCGCTGGCGGTGATTGACGCTTACAGAAGAAAGAGAAAAATACTCGAAGACGGTGACGGCCCGGTTCTGTTGGATGTAGTGACATACCGCTACAGCGGACACAGCCCTTCGGACGCTTCAACTTACCGTACAAAAGAAGAGATTGCGATGTGGGAAGAAAATGATTCGATCGCGGCCTTTAGGAAACAATTGCTGGATGCAAAAGTGGCGACTGAAAAAGAGCTTGCCGCGATTGAAGCCGGAACCAAAGCGGATATCATGCAGGCGGTGCTTTTGGCTAAGGACGAAACCATTTCTCCGCGCATGGATTTAAACGCTAATCCGAATGCGATTGCAGATTTGATGTTTTCAAACCAGCATGTGCCTTCGATGGATACAAAACGCACACCCGTGACATTGATGCCTAAGGAAGAAAATCCGCGGGTACAGCAGCTTGCTAAGAAAATTCGTTTTGCGTTTGATGAGAACGGCAAACCGGTCAGCAAAAACAAATCCTATCAATTTCGTGATGGTGTTTTTGAAGCGATGATTGATAAATTCTATGAAGACCCGACCATGATTGCATACGGCGAGGATTGCCGCGATTGGGGCGGCGCGTTTGCCGTCTACCGTGGGCTGACCGAAAGCCTGCCTTACCATCGGTTCTTTAATGCACCGATATCCGAAGGCGCGATTGTCGGTTCGGGTGTGGGTTATGCCATGACCGGCGGACGTGCTGTGGTGGAATTGATGTATATCGATTTTCTGGGCAGAGCGGGCGACGAAGTATTTAATCAGATGAGTAAATGGCAGAGTATGAGCGCAGGCATTATCAAGATGCCGCTGATCTTGCGTATGTCCATCGGTTCAAAATACGGGGCTCAGCATTCTCAGGACTGGTCGGCGCTTTGCACCCATATTCCGGGCTTAAAAGTGGTGTTCCCAGCAACGCCGTATGACGCCAAAGGCTTGATGGCCGCGGCTTTGAACGGCACCGATCCGGTGATCTTCCTGGAGAGCCAGCGCATCTATGATGTGGCGGAACAGTTCCATGAGGGCGGCGTACCCGCAGAATCCTATGAAATTGAAATCGGTGAACCGGATATCAAACGGGTGGGCGGCGATGTGACTATACTCTCTATCGGCGCAACACTGTATAACGCGATTAAAGCGGCCGATGAACTAAAAGAAAAATACAATGTGGAAGCAGAAGTGATTGATGCCAGAAGCTTGGTGCCATTCAACTATGAAAAAGTCATCGAATCGGTCAAGAAAACCGGACGCATCATTGTAACCGGCGACGCTTGTGCCAGAGGTAGCCATATGAGCGATCTGGCGCAAAATATTTCCGAACTGGCGTTTGATTATCTGGATGCACCACCGGTGGTGGTGGGCGCAAAGAACTGGATTACACCGGCCCATGAGCTGGAAGACGCTTTCTTCCCGCAGCCGCACTGGATGATTGACGCGATTCATGAAAAAATTCTGCCGTTGCCGGGGCATACCTGCAAGGCGAATTATACCACATTGGAACAGTTGCGTAATGCAAAACGCGGTGTGTAATGCACCGCCGAAAAGAACAGGAGGAGATAAAATGAAAACAACAGCAGTTAGGTTATATGGCAAAGATGATCTGCGCTTGGAAACTTTTGAGCTGCCCCCGATAAAAGACGATGAAATATTAGCTAAGGTGATATCGGACAGTATCTGTATGTCATCCTATAAAGCGACCAAGCAGGGTGCGGACCACAAGCGTGTACCGGATAACGTTGCCGAAAGCCCGGTGATGATTGGGCACGAATTCTGTGGGCAGATCATTGAAGTCGGTAAAAAGTGGCAGGACAAGTTTAAAGTCGGCAAGCATTTCTCAATACAGCCTGCGTTCAATTATAAAGGGTCGCTGGATGCGCCCGGCTATTCCTACCCCTATATCGGTGGGGACGCCACATATGTGGTGATACCCAACGAAGCGATGGAGATGGATTGCCTGTTGGAATACAATTCCGACGTTTACTTTTATGGTTCACTTTCCGAGCCGGTCAGCTGCATCGTCGGGGCGTTTCATGCGTCGTACCATACCACCCAAGGGTCGTATGTGCATGAGATGGGAATCAAAGAAGGCGGTAAGATGGCGATTTTGGCAGGTGTCGGCCCGATGGGGCTTGGTGCGATCGACTATGCCATCAACAATGAACGTCGCCCTGCACTTTTGGTGGTGACCGATATTGACGATGCCAGACTGGAACGCGCGTCCAAAATCTATACGGTGGAAAAAGCGAAAGAAAATGGCGTGGACCTGCGCTATTTTAATACAAAGGATCCGGCATCCGAAGCTGAGCTTTTAAAGCTCACTGGAGGAGAAGGGTTTGATGATATCTTTGTGATGGCCCCGGTCAAGCCGGTGGTGGAGCAGGCCGACAGGCTTTTGGGTCACGATGGTTGCCTTAATTTCTTTGCAGGGCCCACCAATACTGAGTTCTCAGCCAGCTTTAACTTTTATAATGTACATTATAACGCCACGCATATTGTGGGTACATCCGGCGGGAATAATGATGACATGCGTGAATCCATTGTACTGATGTCGGGCGGCGTGGTGACACCCGCGGCGATGATTACGCATGTGGGCGGACTGAACGCGGTCATTGAAACGACCAAAAACCTGCCGAATATTCCGGGCGGGAAAAAGTTGATCTATACCCATGTGGATATGCCCTTAACGGCGATTGATGACTTTGAGGAAAAGGGCAAAGAAGACCCGTTCTTTAAGGCTTTGGCAGATATTGTTGCGAAAAACGGCGGATTCTGGTGCGGCGAAGCTGAGCAATATGTCCTGAATAACGCCAAGAAGATTGACGAATAGGGGAGTTTTGTATGAGTGAACAAAGAATGAAAGATAAAGTGGTGGTAATCACCGGCGCTGCACAGGGGCTGGGACGCGCGCTGGCTGTGCGCCTGGCAAAAGAGGGGGCTAAGGTGGCTATTGGCGACATGAATATAGAGGGTGCTGCAGAAACGGCTAACCTCTGTGCGGACGCGTTTGCGCAAACGCTGGATGTCACCGATTACGGATCCTGCGAAGCGCTGATGAAAGCAGCCAACGAAAAATATGGTAAAATCGATATTGTGGTCAGCAATGCGGCAATTTTGATATCAGGAGCGATTGAGGAATTTGATTCAGCGCGCTGGAAAAAGGTGATCGATGTGAATCTTTGTGGTTTTTTCAATACCGCCAAGGCCGCTGTGCCCTACTTAAAAGCCAATGATGCGGGCGTGATTATCCAAATCAACTCGAAATCTGGCAAAAAGGGTTCATACAAAAACAGTGCCTACGCCGCGTCCAAGTTCGGCGGCATCGGGTTGGTGCAGAGTCTGGCTTTGGAACTGGCCGAAGACAATATTCGCGTCAACGCAATTTGCCCGGGCAATCTTCTGAATTCGCCGCTCTGGACGGACAGCCTATTCAAGCAGTATGCTAAGAATCAGGGCATCACCGAAGCGGAAGTCCGCCAGAAATATATTGACCAGGTGCCGCTGAAACGTTCATGCGAATACGTGGACATCGAGAACGCATTGCTCTTTTTGGCCAGTGATGAGGCATCTTATATGACCGGCCAGGCGATCAACGTGACCGGTGGACAGCAAATGAATTAACGGAGCGTTTATGGGAAATCAAAGTTTTGCCGAATTAGCACAAAAATTGAACAGCCGTGATTCATCCGACCGACTCGCTGCACTTAAGGAAGTCAAGGTTCCGGTGCGGGAAAAGTTTTCGGGTATCACCAACAATCATGTGCATTCAGGGTATTCTTTTTCGCCCTATATGCCGGCGCGAATCGTGCTGGAAGCGTATCGGAATGACCTGGATGTAGTAGGCATTATGGATCATGATGCGATCGGCGGCGCGGAAGAATTTATCAAAGCCGGAAAAGAATTTGGCATTGCCACCACCGTCGGGTTTGAGGTACGTACCGATTGGTCGGATACGCCTTTTAAGGACCGGCGGCTGAATAATCCGGACCAAATTGGCTGCGCTTATATGTGTGTACACGGCATACCGCATCAGAAAATTGCCGATACGGCAGCGTTTTTAAACAACATCGTCACCGCCAGAAACGTGCGAAACCGCGCGATGGTGGCGAAAATAAACGCACTGGTGCCGGATACACCGATATCGTTCGATAAAGATGTGGTGCCGCTCTCATTGCTGGAAGCAGGGGGCAGCATCACCGAACGACATATCCTGTTTGCATTGTCAAACAAGATGATAGAGAAACAAGGCAAGGGAGAAACACTGATAAAATATTTGTCCGATGTGCTGCGTGTTTCTCTTTCTGCTGGACAGCAAAATACACTGCTGGATACGACATACGAGTATTATGCCTATGACGTATTAAACATCCTAAAAAGTGCGTTTGTTGCCAAGATATTTATCCCAGCTGAACCACCCGAAACACCGTCTATCAAAGACTTAATCGCTTTTTGCAACAGCATCGGCGCCATTGCGGCGTATGCTTATTTGGGCGATGTGACCGAATCGCCGACCGGAGACAAAAAAGCGCAGGTGTTTGAGGACGCCTATCTGGATGAACTGTTCGCCTATCTTGAGACGCTGGGTGTGCCCGCGGTGGCCTATATGCCCTCTCGCAACACGGCGGCGCAGATGGCGCGCGTGATGACGCTTTGCGAAAAACATGGCCTGTTTCAGATCAGCGGCGAGGATATCAACCAACCGCGCCAATCGTTTATCTGCAAGCAGTTAAAAGAACCGGCATTTTTGCATTTGGTAGAATCCGCATGGGCTTTGGTGGGGCATGAGAAGAAGGCTTCAATGGATATTCAGGACGGAATGTTTGCCAATCAGCAAAAAAAAGTGCCGCTGGATGAAAGAATCAAGATATATGCGGCATTCGGACGCGAAGGCAGCGAGCAGAATGAATAGAGTTTAGGTTTTATAGAGGGATCAATTTCTTATGGGTGCATTTCACAAGTTAAAAGAGGAATGCACCTTTTCTATATAAAAAATCATCATTATACTCGTAGCACAGTTACTAAATTATCTATTTTTTTAAACTCACGAACAGGCTGTCTCGATACTGGTTTGGTGTCAGGCCAGTATTTTTTTTAAACAGCTTATAAAAATACTTTTCATCCTGAAATCCGGTTTCATAGGCGACCTGATAGTTCTTCTTGCTGATGTCCTTCAGCAATTTCTTCGATTGTTCAAGCCGATAGTCGTTGAGATAATTGATGAAGTTCTCTTTTGTTTCCTGCTTAAATAGAACGCTTAAATATGCAGGCGTGATAAATAGCTCGCTGGCCGCAGTTTGCAGATTGATGTTTTCCCGATAGTGTACATGGATATAATCGATGGCCGCTTTGATGAGATGATTCACCTGTGTATGATCGCTGATAGCAGAGATGATATCTTTGAGGGTGGATATAAGGGCTTCTTTGAGCGTGGCGAGTGTCTTCGCGGCGTTGATTTCGTCGAACTTTTGATAGATCAACGCGTTAATTTCGGCAAAATCGATATTCCGATCGGCACAGTATTTAAAAATATTACTGAGAAGTGTGATACCGATTTTTTTCGTGAACATGCAGTCGCCGGAAAGACCACCTTCAAAAGTCTGGAAAAAATCATCAATATAAGCACGAGCCAGCGATTTGTCTCCTGCTTCGATTAAAGAAAGGATTTTTTGTTCCTGCTTAAACGGATAGAAATGTTGGTAATGGTCCTTTAACATACTTGGCTCAAAAACTGTAACCGCTTCAAGGCCGAGGAAAACGCCGCTTTCAAGTGCGGTCAGCGCCTGGTGAAAGGAAACCGAAGCCAATAGCGGGGAAGCAACCGTTTGTCCGATGCCTGCAGAAAAATCAAAAGTATACTGGTCGCAAAGGGATGAATAAAGTGTTTGCATCAGTGAAAGCAGGTCATTGCTCTCTTCACCGCTGGCAATCAGTACAAAACTATCCCGATAATAGATGACCTCACAGTGGGATAAAGCACGGATATGCTGGCGAATCTGCGCCAGAACGCTGAGCACCAGATGGTCGAATTCTTCAAGGGTGTTGGTTTCATAGATACTGTCAATATCCAAAAAGCGAATCACCGCGGAACAGCAGGTTTCGCGGGTCAGATGGATATCGTATTGAGCGGCGTCCTCAAAAAAAGCATCGGGTTTGCGCAAGGAATCTTCCAGCAGGCTGACCAGAAGGTTTTCTTTCAGCGATGTTTTTTGAGCTTGGAACAGTGAATGATAGTCATTGACCATGGTCTGCTTTACTTTATCTTCATTGGCCAGATTTTTGGCACGCAGGACAGCCTGCAGAATCTCTTCGACCGAGCAGGGCTTGAGCAGATAGTTGTTGGCTTTCAGTTGGATGGCTTTGCAGGCGTATTCAAAATTATCGTGCCCGCTGAGGATAATCATCTGAATATGAAGTCCCGCGGCGTTGATTTCCTCTATCAGGTTTAGTCCGTTAAGATAGGGCATCTGGATATCAATGATGGCGATATCCGGAGAAAGGCGCGTTAATAGCTCTAAACCGTCGCGACCGTTGTAGGCAACCCCGCAGACTTGGATATCGTATTTTTCCCAGTCGATAAAGTCTTTGATTCCGCGGACCTGTTCAAATTCATCATCAATGATGGCGAGTCTATACATCAGGCAATTCTCCTTTGATGGTCAGTACCGGGGACAAGGGCAGGACGATGTGCACAGTTGTTCCTTGCCCGATCTCGCTTGTCATGTCCAATCGGTATTCATCACTGTAATAGAGGGACAAACGGTTGATGACATTTTTAATGCCGTAGCCGCTTTTTTCCGAAGACTGAGCGGAAGATTCGGACGGATTAGTGATACTTTTCAGCACCGATTCAGGCATGCCGGGACCGTCGTCCGCGATGACAAAGTGTAGTTTATTTTCAGCTTCATACCCGCGGATGGTGATGGTCGTTTGCTTGGCTTCCACCTCCAGGCCGTGAACGATGGCGTTTTCCACAAAGGGCTGTAAAATGAGTTTGGGGATCATATAATCCATGATGGCGGGGTCGAAGTCAAGAATATACTTCAGCTTGTCCCGATATCTTTTTCCTTGAAGCAAAATGTAATGATCGATGAATTCCTTTTCTTTGGTGACATGCAAAAACTCATGTCCGACGTTTAATGCCAGCCTGAAAATTTTGCTTAACGCGTGAATCATGTCTCTGACTTCGTCGGTATCGCCCGCCACGGCTTTCCAATAGATGGTATCCAATGTGTTATAGAGAAAATGCGGATTGATCTGAGCCTGAAGCGCTTTGAGTTCAGCGATCTTTTCCTCCAATCCCAGAACATATACTTCGTGGATAAGGCCGTGAATGCGGGAAATCATCTGGTCATATTCCGCACCCAGGAGCCCTATTTCGTCCCGGTACTTAAAGCCGACATATTCTTCAAAATTTCCGTTTTTAACTCGGCTCATGGACTCCAAAAGGTTTTTGATCGGTTTTGTGAGCAGAGAAGAAGTATATGTGGTAAAGTAAAAACCGAGGAATAAAGCAAACAGAGAAGTGACCAGCGCAAACAGAGGCACAAAACCTGCATTGGTGGTGAAACTGTCCAAAGGTACAACATTGAGCACTTTCCAATCTGCGCTTTTGAGGGAAGCGAAGGTGATGAGATATTTTTGGCCGTTGTAGCGGTAAATCTCTGAACTCTCGGTTTGCGCCAAAACGGATGCAGGGATTTTGGCTAGAAGCGCGTTGATCGCTGTAAGATCCTCAGGCTGGGGGTCGATGAAAAACGGCGTATTGGTTTCGTCTAAAAACATCATCGTGCTGCCTCGGGTGGTCAATGTGCCCTCATACAGCGGCTTGATTGCCGACAGATTCATAGAGAGCATGATATAGCCTTTGGTGGAATAATCGTTCAGTTTTAAAACGGTCCGATACATGGATATCTTAGCGTTTTTATTGTCGAGTATATAGGTGGTGTCCGATTTTGGTATATATGCCCAAAGCGACGCGCCCTTTGCAGCCAGAGCGCGCTGATAAGCATCCGTTTTTTTTAAGGTATGAAATGTAGGGATATTATTGCTCTTATCGGTGGCGGCGTAGTAGGTATAACCATTGTTGGCATACAGACTGATAAAACTCATATAGCTTTTTGAAACCAAAAGGTTATTCAACATATATTCCACATAGCTTTCGTCAGCGAGATTCTGTTCCAGCTCCGAGGGCGTGTAGCAGATGGTTCGCTGAACGATATTGTCTGAACAGATGAAAGAGGAAAGCTCTTCTGCGTCGTTTTGAATATAATCGATGCTGTTGCTGATTTGGTTGACATCTCGAAGATTGATAACCGCCAGTTCGTTGGCGATGGTGTGGCGGTAGAGAGAAAACGAAGCGGAGCCGATGACCAGCGCCACAAAAAGAATGATAAATGAATTAATCATGATCATTTTATAGCGGATACTGATATTCATATAGCTGTTTTTTATTCGTTGCAAAAAGCGCATACTTTTTAGCTTCTATCCTAAAACAATCTTGCTTGATATGGCCTTATTATACACGATTAGTGCAAAATCGTCTTTAAATAGCACAATATAAAAAAGATTGTGCACCATTTCGTTAAATTGTCTACTTACTTGAAGAAGGACGGGCGATAGAGTATAGGAAGTAACATTATCAAAAACTATAGGAGGTTTTTTCATGAAATCAATCAACAAATTGTTGGTCCTGACATTTGTGGTCGTTATGCTGTTCAGCCTGACCGCATGTACAGGGGGAACAACTGCAGCTGACGTTCCTGCGCAAGGAGAAGAACAGGCGCAAGAATCTTCGGATGCAGCAGCAGCACCGGTTACGATTAAATTCTTTTCAAACTTGCCGGATCGTGCTTCGGGCATGGGCCAATTGGAACAGACTTTGATTGACAATTACAGTGCTGAGAATACCAATGTGACTATCGAAGTGGAAGCATTGCAGGATGAACCATACAAACAGAAATTCCAGTCCTATGTTGCGGGCAACGAACTGCCGGATATCTTTATGGTATGGGGACAACCGTCCTTCTTCCAAGCTGTGATGGAAGGTGGTTATGCTGCTGAGCTGAACCCTGACGATTACGCTGACTATGGTTTCTTCGCAGGTTCCACCGCAGATTTCAGCTATGACGGCAAATTATATGGATTGCCGAGAAATCAGGATATGCTTTCTATTCTTTATTACAACAAAGCGCTGTTTGATGAGTATGGCGTAAAGGTTCCTGAAACTTACGATGAACTGATGACTGCTATTGAAGTGTTTAACGACAACGATATCGCTCCGATTGCAACCAACGGTAAAGATAAATGGATACTTAACGAAATGTTCCAGGATATCTTGGTTAAAGTCAGCGGCGATCAGGACACCATCTACAATGCGGTAGATCAAAAGGTAACATTCTCAACCGACCCGGATATCAGAAAAGCGGCGGAACTCTTCAAGGCGCTGGTTGACGCCGGCATGTATCAGCAGTCTTACCTGTCTGCGGATTATGGCGCTGCGATGAACCTCTTCCTGCAGGAAAAAGCGGCAATGTTCTATATGGGCGCTTGGGAAGTCGGCATGGCGAGCAACATGGAAAACTCAGATCATTTCAGAGAAAACGTCAGTGTAATGCCTTTCCCGGTTATTGGTGATGGAAAAGGCAAAGCAACCGATCTTCTGGCTTGGAACGGCGGCGGATTTGCCGTATCGGCCAGCTCGGAAGTGAAAGATGAAGCGATTAAACTGTTAAACTACATGATGCTGCCGGAAAATTGGGCAAAAATCGGCTGGGAAACCGGAAATGTGGTGCCAGGACAGGATTATTCCTCCTTCTTGACTGGCAACGAAAACCCGTTGCAGCTCAAAATCACCGAATACTTGCAGGGCGCGACATCCATGAGCGGAACGCCTTGGAACGACTATGCACCTGGTGAATGGAAAACGAACTGCGAACAGATTGTTCAGGAATATGCAGCAGGTATCATTGATATCGATGCATTCTTAGCGGCGCTGGATGAGGCGGCTGTGGCTGAATAACGCACACAGATTTTTAAAGCACATAAGGGATGGGAAAAGCAGAGAATTCAGGTTCTCTGCTTTTTCATTTTATTTTTCCGCTGAATTATTCGCTCATGTATCAGCAAAAAAAGGTTTATGAAACCGAGACAAACGACGGCAAAAAGCGGTCTATTTTTTGCACGGATCCACGTGTTTTTTGATAAAAAAAGGAGTGATAGATAGTACACCATTTTATTAAATCGTCTACTTACTTTAAAGCCTGCGTACGGTAGTGTATACATAGGAGAAACGTTGCTATATCAGGGGCGTTTAAATCCGATTCAAAAGAGAATCTGGGGATGGGATAAGCCCCGTTTATTTTTTAATAATGTACGTAAGGCGGTTTTAGGCATGGATAATGTAAAAAGAAACAAATGGGTGATATTTCTGCTGGTGTTTCCCGGTTTTCTCGTTTTTTTCTTTGCGGTACTCTACCCGATCTTTAAGAGCGTGTACTACGGCATGACGGATTGGAAGGGAATCGGCGAATTCACCTTTGTCGGTATGGATAATTTTATCAAAGTCTTGACAGATGATAAGGTTTTCCGCCAGTCTCTTCTGCACGCGGGTATCTTGGCACTGATGACAGTGGGTCTTCAGCATCCGTTGGCTATGTTTTTTGCCATTGCGGTGGATAAAATCGGGAAGCGATGGGAAGCGTTCTTTCGGGCGGTTTTCTTTATCCCGTGTGTGATATCCATCGTCGTGATTGCACGCATGTGGGTAGGGCTTTTCAATGCAGAATACGGACTGATCAATCAGCTTTTGGATGTCCTGCATCTGGGGGTGTTGAAGCAGGATTGGCTGGGCAATCCGAATGTGGCACTGTATTCTATCATATTCGTCATCATGTGGGTTGGATTCGGTTATGCATTTTTGATCTATTACTCCGGTATTAAAGGCATACCGGTGGAACTTTATGAGGCGGGTGTGATTGACGGCGCGGGCGGATGGCAGAGGTTCTGGCATATCACTTTACCGCTTCTCAAACCTGTACTGCTGGTAAACATTACGCTGGCTATTGTTTCATCACTCAAGCAGATGGAAATAATCTATCTGATGACCAACGGCGGGCCGGGGTCTACCACACAATTTGTGGCTAATTATCTCTATGTTCAGGCGTTTAACGCCAAGAAATATGGATATGCCAATGCCATATCGGTGGTATTCGTGGTGGTCTGTCTGGTGGTAACCATTCTGCTGCAACGCGTATTTCGGACAAAAGAAGGAAGTGAGTCATGATGAAGACTAAAAATATACAACGAGCATCTAAATCGTCGAGCAACAGGGAAAAGTGCAGCTTATCAAGAATAGTCTTTATCATACTCTGCGTGGTTGTGGCGATCGGAGCCATCTTCCCGCTGATTTGGCTGATGGATTTTTCTTTGGTCAAGAGCAACGAACTGTTTAGCGGAAAACTGCTGGTTTGGCCGTCACAGCCCGAATGGAACAATTACTATCTGGCGTTGACGGACGGCAAGGTACCGCCCTATCTTTTGAATAGTATTTTAATCACGACGGTATGTGTTGGGCTGATTGTGGTGCTGTCGGTCATGATGTCCTATGCATTTATCCGGATGCGCTGGAAGATGAGCAAATGGGTATTAAACATCGTCCTGCTTGGCATCATGGTGCCGATCCACGCGACTTTACTGCCGAACTTTCTGACGTTCCATTCACTCGGCATCACCGACACGCCGCTGGCGTTGATTATCCCATATGTGGCTTTCGGATTGCCGCAGGCGACTTTTCTGATGACGGGGTTTATGGCATCAATACCGGTGGAGGTTGAGGAGTCCGCGCTGATCGATGGATGCGGCATCTTCAGGATTCTGTTCCGTATCGTTTTTCCGCTGATGCGTCCGGCCATTGTGACGGTGGTGGTGACGTCTTATATCAGTATATGGAATGAGTTTATCATGGCGGCAACCTATCTTAGCAGTGATACGTTCAGGACACTGCCCTTCTCGGTCTATAATTTTGCCGGGATGTATCGGTCCAATTATGCGGCGCAGTTCGCCGTGATGGTGCTGGCGGCACTGCCTTCTTTGCTGGTTTATCTGGTACTGAATAAGCATATCACCAAGGGTATAGTTGCCGGAGCGGTCAAAGGTTAAAAAAAGGAGCGATTTATGATTGATGAAAGATATCTGGACACCGCGCTTTTGGTTGAAGAACGGACTGAAATTCTACTGGCCCAGATGACGATAGAGGAAAAAATCGGTCAGATGACGCAGATCACATGCAGCATCACGGACGAAATCTATGAAGGCAAAGAAGTTTCATTTAAGTACTATATGATGCCGGAGCCGGATATCCGGATGTGGGCGAAAGACAGGGGAGCCGGATCGTTCCTTCATATATTGGGGGATGAAGCGGAAAAGATACAAAAGATGGCGCTGGAATCGCGTCTGGGCATTCCCGTATTGTTTGGCATCGATGCGGTTCATGGACATGGTCTGCATAACGGCGCAACCGTTTTCCCTTCACAGCTCGGCATGGCCTGCAGCTGGAACCGTGAATTGATAGAGAAAGCGGGCCGGGTGACGGCACGAGAAGTGGCCGCGGACGGGCTTCACTGGTCATTTGCGCCAGTGCTGTGTATTGGGCGCGATCTAAGGTGGGGGCGCATCGATGAGACATTCGGCGAAGATCCATATTTGATTGGTGAGTTAGGTGCGGCGATCGTCAAAGGGATGCAGGGGGATGATATCACAGACCCTGAAAGCATTCTGGCCTGCGCCAAGCATTATGTCGCATATGGGGAATCGACCGGCGGAAGAGATTCGTATGACAGTCCGGTCAGCGACCGGACATTGAAAGCGGTGTTTTTGCCGCCATTTAAAAAAGCGGTACAGGCGGGCTGCCAGACCATCATGGCCGGATATCAATCCATTGACGGAACACCGGTTTCCGCGAACAAGCGCGTGCTGAAGGGAATCCTTCGGGATGAACTGGATTTCCAAGGATTTGTTGTGACGGATTGGAACAATACCGGAAGTCTCATCAACAATCAGCATGTAGCGGCCAATATCGATGAAGCGGGCCGAACAGCGGTGAGCGCGGGTAATGATATGATTATGAATACGCCGGAATTTTTTGAATCGGCGGTTAAGCAGGTAAAATCGGGCAAGATTCCGATGGATGAGATTGATGAAGCGGTGCGCAGTATTTTAAGTGTCAAGATTCGCATGGGCCTTTTTGAAAGAGCGAAAGATACGCGTGCGGAGGTAGTGACGGACATTTTTGCGTGTCCGGCACATATGGACACCAACCTTCAGCTGACCCGTGAATCGATTGTGCTTTTGGAGAATCGAGGAAACACACTGCCGATTGGTGCATCTGTCAGGCGCATTGCAGTCATCGGGCCGAATGCGGATGATATTCGGGCACAATACGGGGACTGGACATTTTTTTCCCATCCTTTCCCGGACGATCATGTGGCGGCAGAACGGCCTTACGAAACCATGCTTGAAGGGATTCGCGATGCGGCAACGCGGCATGGTGCGGACGTGGTCTATCACCGCGGATGCGATATCATGAATCGCGCAGATGAGCAGATTGAAGCAGCGGTTCAAGCGGCATCGCAGGCCGATATGATCATCGCCGTTGTGGGGGACTGTCTCCGGCAAAACGGGGAGTTTAAGGATCGGGCGGATTTATCTCTTTCCGGGGCGCAGCAGGATTTATTACAGTCGCTTAAAGCGCTGGGCAAGCCTTTGGTGGTTGTGCTGGTGAACGGAAAACCGCTGACGATTCCATGGATAGCCGAAAACGCGGATGCGGTGATTGAAACCTTTAATTCAGGCATGATGGGCGGGAAAGCTGTGGGTGAGATTCTGTTTGGGGAAACAAACCCCAGCGGGAAACTGCCGATATCCTTCCCGCATCATGTGGGTCAGCTGCCCGTCTACTACAACCAGCTGCCCGGCTGGCACGGGGGTAAATATATGGATATGCCGATAGACCCGCTCTATACGTTTGGTTACGGGCTGTCCTATTCGACGTTCCGATACAGTGACCTGCAGCTCTCCGAAAAGAATCTGAAAGCGACGGATGTACTCGGCGTCAGTGTAACGGTCGAAAACATGAGTGACAGGGATGGATATGAAATCGTCCAGCTATATTTTGGTGATTTGGTCAGTTCGGTGGTTCGTCCGGTGAAACAGCTGGCGGGCTTCGAAAAAGTATGGGTACGCGCTCGCGAAACAAAGATCGTTTCTTTCAGCCTGCCCGTGTCGGAGTTTGCGTATCCTGACAGCGCGGGAGAATCGCGCGTAGAATCTGGCACATTTACGATATCGGTCGGGCCGGATGCCAGGGATAGCGCTTTGCTGACCGAAGCGTTTATTGTGATTAGTGAATAATTATCGATTATGATTTTAAATATGGAGGTTATATATATGAGCAGAAATTTAGAGATTCCCGCAAGGAGCCGTCAGGCGATTCCCGATCTTTTGGATATTTCGGGTGGCTATACGCATACATTGGATGAAAATTGGTTGGGAGAATCGGGAGTTAATTTTGAGAAAATTGAGCGCGGTGTGATTGCCTATGCAAAATCGGCGTTTGATATCCGTGGACTGATACAGCTAAAAGGCGGCAAAGTGGACGGTCCCGAAAAGGTTCAGATTCCAGTCGGTCTTTCCGGAAGAAAAGTCCATCTGCTGCACGGTGTATATGGCGTGCTTCCTGTGGATACTTCGGCCGCGGTATATGTACTGCGGTATATTGATGGAGAAACACGGGAGATAAATATGATCTATGGCCGCAATGTGATCGACACCATGGGCAGTGATTTATCTCCGCTGACGGATGGTGAGGTGATTGCACTGGATGAAAATAGTGCGGGTCGTGGTATGGTGCTGGTACGGTGCGTATTCAATAACCCACGGCCGGAAACCGAAATTGAATCGATCGATTTTGTTTCGAAAAATACTGAAGCTGCGCCGTTCCTTATTGGGGCAACGTTGGAACGCAATGATCCGGTGTATGAATGGTTTGATCGTGTCAGCATCGGGTTTTATAACCCCATCCTCCCACGAAGTCCACTGGCGACACCGGATATGGTGGATTTGACCGGCTTTTACAGTGCGTCACTGGACGATGATTGGTTTCACCATTCCAGCCATGATTTGCATGATGTCCCCAAAGGGGTTCCCCATATGGCGGATACGATGTTTGATGTACGCGGATTGATCGTGATTGCGGGTTCGCGATCGCTTGAGATCACGGGGCTGGCACTGCCCGAAGCGGTGCGGAATATTCCGGTTAACCGTAAAGGGTCCAAGGTACATTTTCTGCATGCCTGTGGATTTGCGTCCGATCGGGGCGCAAAGATTGGTGAATATGTGATGCATTATGCCGACGGAACCACCGCCACCGCACCCATCATCTATGGCGTTAATATCATTGACTGGTGGGAAAGCGATATTGTCTCAGATGCCCGTGTGGCCTGGGTTGGTTCGCATGCCGCGGCACGTGAGTTTGGAAAGCAAACGCATCTGATTAAGTACACTTGGGAAAACCCGATGCCGGATAAGGAAATTGTATCCTTCGACTTTGTCACGGCGCTGGAGCCATCGGCACCGTTTTTGGTAGCCGTTACTTTGGAGGCATAGAGCAGACATAATTGGATTATAGAGAAAAGCGCTTGATGATACCATCAGGCGCTTTTTTGTATGCGCTCGGATGGTAGAAAACATACTATTTGAGACGACAGTCACGATCAAAAATTCGTTTTTTATGGAGGAACATCTTGTACACCATGAAGTATAAGATTTAACTCAGGCAGTGATCGTGACGATGAAAAAGCAGATGGAACCGTATAAGTTATGGTATATCATGAGAAAAAGACAGTGTTTTATAGGATATGGTCTTGGGTATATCAGTAAAGACACAGTGTATATAATATGGGCAGAAAATGGTGAATAATTTTCTTTCCTGAACACAATTATAGGCAATAAAGACCATCCTTGTCCATTATCGGCATCAAGAATATACTATATAATCAAGGTAAATGAAGAATAAAGGAGCATCAGCGATGCGATTTGGTTTTTTTGATATAGAAAACCGGGAATATGTGATCGAAAACGTTGCTTTGCCGGTCTCCTGGACCAATTATATTGGAACAGGGGATATGTGCGGGGTGTTTAACCATACGGCGGGGGGATATGTTTTCTACAAGTCTCCGGAATACCACCGCATTACCCGCTTTCGCCCCAATGGTGTGCCGATGGACGGCCCGGGGCATTATGTTTATTTGCGGGATGACGAAAGCGGCGATTATTGGAGCATTTCGTGGCAGCCGGCGGGCAAACCCAGAGCGCATTATTCCTGCCGCCATGGATTTTCGTACAGCAAGTATCTGTGCGATTATAGCGGCATTCAGGCTGAACAGACTTTGTTTGTGGCACCGGATGATCCGGTGGAGATTTGGGATGTTCGCATGACGAACACTGGAGATAAAAACAGAACGATCAGCGTCTATTCGTATTTGGAGTTTTCGTTTCATCACATTGATATGGATAACCGTAATTTTCAGATGAGCTTGTATGCGGCGGGGTCGCGATACGATTCAGGCGTGATTGAACACGATTTATTTTATGAGGAAGACGGGTATCAGTTTTTTACGGCTGACTTTGAATCGGATGGGTTTGACTGTCTGCGGGATACCTTTATCGGCGGCTACCGCACCGAGAAGAATCCGAAGACTGTGGAAGAAGGCATCTGTCAAAACAGCTTTGGAACAACCGGCAATCACTGCGGCTGTCTGCAAAAAAAGCTGACGATTGCACCGGGCGAGACCTTGCGCTTGATTTATCTGTTGGGCGAAGGCGGCATCGAAGCGGGCAAAACGATGCGAAAGAAATACGCAAGTCCAGCTTCTGTGGACGAGCAGTTTGCCAAGCTTAAATGCTTTTGGGACGACAAGTGTCAAAAGCTTCAGATTGATACGCCAAACAAAGGACTGAATGCGCTGACCAATCAGTGGACATTGTACCAGAGCGAAATCAATGTGATGTTTTCGCGGTTTTCTTCGTTTATCGAAGTGGGCGGAAGAACGGGTCTTGGCTATCGGGACACCGCGCAGGATGCCATGTGTATACCGCATTCCAACCCGGATAAATGCCGACAGCGTATTAAAGAACTCTTAAATGCGCTCACACAGGCGGGTTATGGCCTGCACCTGTTTGAACCGCGCTGGTTTGAAAAAAATACGGACAAAAAACCGTTTAAATCTCCGACCGTGATACCAACGCCGGAAGCGGGAAGCTTTATCCATGACCTTGAAGACGCGTGTGCGGATGACGCCCTGTGGCTGGTTGGCGCGATTGTGAAATACATCAAGGAAACCGGCGAAACCGCTTGGGCGGATGCCGAGATGCCTTACGCGGACGGCGGCACGGCCAGTGTGTATGAACATATGAAGCGGATTTTGGACTTTTCGTCGCGTGAAGTAGGACAAAACGGCATTTGTAAAGGTTTGCGGGCCGATTGGAACGACTGCTTAAATCTAGGCGGCGGCGAGAGTGCTATGGTCAGCTTCCTGCATCATTGGGCATTGCTGCAGTTTATCGAACTCGCCGAGTATCTTGGAAGAGACGAGGATGCTGCCGGCTATCGACAGATGGCGGCGCGCGTCAAGCAAACGAGTGAAGACGTTTTATGGGATGGTGAATGGTACCTGCGCGGCATCACCGGAGACGGGCGAAAAATTGGGACGCATACGGACACCGAAGGGAAAGTGCATCTGGAAAGCAATACATGGGCTGTGCTGTCCGGCGTGGCTTCCAAAGAACGCGGCGAAAAAGCGCTGGCGGCTGTCAAGGAATATCTTTTAACGCCTTACGGATTGATGCTGAATGCACCGCCGTATACCAAACAGGATGACGGCATTGGGTTTGTTACGCGGGTGTATCCCGGGGTAAAGGAAAACGGAGCGGTTTTCTCACATCCAAATCCTTGGGCCTGGGCGGCGGCATGTATGCTGGGTGCGGGCGATGACGCGATGGCGTTTTATGATGCAATCTGCCCTTATAACCAAAATGACATGATTGAGATACGGCAGTCTGAACCCTACTCGTATTGTCAGTTTGTCTATGGCTCGGCGCACGAGTATTATGGACGGGCTCGGCATCCGTTTATGACCGGCTCCGCCGGATGGGCGTACTTTGCTTCCACACAGTATATCCTGGGAATAAAACCGGGGTTTGATGAATTGGTAGTGGACCCCTGTATTCCGAAAAACTGGGAAGGGTTTCATGTTTTAAGGCAGTGGCAGGGAGCGGTGTACGATATCACGGTCAAAAACCCGGAGCATGTATCATCGGGTGTAAAGAAGATGACCGTGGATGGCCAGCCGGCTGAAAAAATATCACGAGTGCCACAAGGCAAGACTTGCCGGATAGAAGTTATATTAGGAGAAAAAAGTGATGATTAAGTTTGGAACCGGCGGATGGCGCGCAATTATTGGAGATGAATTCACCAAGCACAATGTGCAATTATTAACGGCGGCGCTATGCGAAAAGATGAAAAATGATGGACAGGCGGATAAAGGCATCTGTATCGGATATGACCGCCGCTTCCTTTCAAAAGAAGCGGCACAGTGGACGGCAGAGGTCTGTGCCGGCGCAAAAGTGCCCTGCATGCTGCTGGATAGAGAAGCCCCGACACCGCTGATTATGTTTACAGTGCGAGATATGAAACTGCCCTATGGGTTGGCTGTGACAGCCAGCCATAATCCGGCGCTCTATAATGGTATTAAAGTGTTCACCGAAGGCGGTCGGGACGCAACCGAAATTGTCACCGATGAAATTGAAAAAGAAACTCAGAATTTGAAGGATATGGCGGTTGCCACCGTACCGTTTGTTAAGGCGGTGGAGACCGGGGCGGTTAAAATCATCAATCCCTTTAACCAATATATCGACAGTATTCTGGCATTGGTTGATATGGAGACCATCAAAAAAAGGGGATTGAAAATTGCTTTGGACCCTATGTACGGCGTCAGCCGAACCAGCCTGCAAACCATTCTTTTAACCGCGCGCTGTGAGGTGGAGGTCATCCACGAGCGGCATGATACGCTCTTTGGCGGCAAACTGCCTTCGCCTTCGCTGGATACACTCAACGCGTTATCTCATTTTGTGGTGGATATGGGCTGTGACATGGGCATAGCCACCGACGGCGATGCTGACCGCATCGGTGTGATTGACGACAAAGGACGATTTTTGCACCCCAACAAACTGTTAGCGCTGCTCTATTACTATCTGCTGACCTATCGTGGATGGAAGGGCCCGGTGGTACGGAACAACTCTACAACGCATCTGCTGGATCGTATTGCACACGCTTATGGCGAAATCTGTTACGAAGTGCCGGTAGGTTTTAAACATATTTCGGCCAAAATGCAGGAAACGGATGCACTGATCGGCGGGGAATCCTCCGGCGGCCTGACAGTGCGCGGGCATATTCCGGGCAAGGACGGGATTTACGCGGCGGCACTTTTGGTGGAGATGGAAGCGAAAACAGGTAAGAGATTGTCTGAGATTTATGAAGAAATCACGGAGCGGTTCGGCGAAGTAAATATTGCGGATGCGGACATACAAATGACTCCCGAGGTGAAACAGGAGTTGATGCATCGACTGCTTGAAGAAAAGGCATTGCCCGAGTTTCCCTATGATGTCGATCATATTTCATATCAAGACGGATGTAAGATTTACTTTAAAAACGATGGATGGGTCATCTGCCGGTTCTCAGGGACAGAGCCGTTGCTTAGGATATATGCTGAAATGGAAAATAAAGCGGACGCCGAATGCTGCGTTGAGATCTGGCGTACATTTTTAGCAATTTAGTAAAAAAGGTATAAAGATTAGGTGGGAACATGAATATTCAGATTAAAAACAGGCCGATGTACGACCCGGGGTATACCCCTATAGGTGTATACAAGCGGGCTTATGAACAGGGGGCGGACATTCCGCTGTGCATTGCGGCACAAAGAGACAAGGATGTCTCAACCTTAAAAATCGCCTTGCGGGGTACGGATGCAGAGGATTTGGCGTTTGCTGAGCGTATGGCCAAAACACTGCTTTGGCAAAAAGGCGGATATCGGCTGATGATCTGCGGGCCGAAAGCGGTCTATGAACACATCAAAGCGGTATTTTGCAAAGAAGGCGCTCGCGCGTTTGATGTGGAGATGATGGAAAAGGTGTATCAAACACCGTTTGAAGTGATCTATAAGGCCTATGAAGCGCGGCCGATGCCATCCGAAAAGGTACGGGCAATCGGCAGACATTTGGATGGATGCCGCATTGGCTTTGATGCAGGCGGCAGTGACCGAAAAGTGTCGGCAGTGATTAACGGAGAAACGGTGTACTCCGAAGAAGTGGTATGGAACCCAAAGACTAACACCGATCCGAAGTATCATTTTCAAGGCATTATGGATGCACTGGAAACAGCCGCAAAGCATCTGCCCAAGGTGGATGCCATCGGCGTTTCTTCAGCCGGGATTTATATTGACAATAAAACGGCGGTCGCGTCGTTATTCCGTGCGGTACCTAAAGAAGCGTTTGACCGGGAAGTGCGTGATATTTATTTGCGTGCCGCGGTGAAAATGGGCGGGGTGCCCTTACAGGTGTGCAACGACGGTGATGTCACCGCGCTGGCGGGGTCGATGGTGTTTGAGAAAAACGCGCTACTCGGGCTTGCAATGGGCACCAGCGAAGCGGCGGGGTATGTGGATAAAACCGGCAGCTTGACCGAATGGCTGAACGAATTGGCGTTTGTTCCTGTGGATATGAATCCGGAAGCGATGCGTGATGAATGGTCAGGTGATATCGGCTGCGGTGTCTCGTACTTCTCGCAGGATGCGGTGATTAAGCTGGCCGAAAACGCCGGATTTGATTTGCCGGATGATACGCCGGCTGAAAAGCTGAAAGCGGTGCAGAACGCTGCGTCCATGCAGGAGATTACCGCACTCCAAATATTTTCGGATATTGGGTGTTATCTCGGCCATACCATTGCCTTTTATGCCGATATTTACGATATTGAAAATGTGCTGCTGTTAGGACGCGTGATGAGCGGCGTGGGGGGTGAAGCGCTATACCTCACTGCAAAACGCGTTTTGACCGAAGAGTATCCTGAACTGGCGATTGACCTGTTGCTGCCGAACAATCATTTCCGAAGGATTGGTCAATCAATAGCGGCGGCGTCTTTGCCTGAGATTGGAGGGGAAACGTATGGTCTATAACGATATTCGATATTTTGGTGCGGATTTTAGATTTCATATCGGCGATATTGTGGTGGAAGACGGCATTTTTAAAGCGGTCACCGACAAGGGAGAATCAGAAGCGCAGACAGAGATCACGATGATTCCGGGCCTTGTGGACATTCACCTGCATGGCAACAGCGGCGGTGATTTTTCTGACGGAGACCCGTCAGTTTTGGAAAAAATGGCGCGCTTTTTGGCAAAAGCAGGTACCACCAGCTTCAGCCCCGCCACCATGACCTTACCCGAAAAAGATATTGAACAAGCGTGCATCTGCGGCGCCAGGCTGAAAGCTGCGCCTGTTGCGGGCGCGGCAAGTATCTGCGGCATCACCATGGAAGGGCCGTTCTTTAATATTAAGAAAAAAGGGGCGCAGAACGGCGAATATTTAAGAATTCCGGATTTTGAGGAGTTCCAGCGGTTACAGACGGCGGCCGAGGGTTTAATTAGAATTGCATGTGTTGCACCGGAATTGGAAGGCGCGGAACCATATATTAAAGCGGTGCGCGGCACCGGTATCACGGTGGCGGCGGCCCATACATGCGCGGATTATGGGGATTCAAAAAAAGCCATCGCAGCTGGTCTTAATCATGTCACGCATTTATTCAACGCTATGCCTGCTTTTTTGCACCGCGAGCCCGGCTTAATCGGTGCGGCTTCCGAGCAGGAATGCGTCACAGCCGAATTGATCTGTGACGGCGTTCATGTGCACCCCAGCGCGGTTCGCGCCGCGTTTAAACTGTTTGGTGAAACGCGTATCTGCTTAATCAGCGACGCGATGGAAGCCTGCGGACTGCCAGACGGCGCATATATGCTGGGCGGCCAGCAGGTACAGGTTGCAGACGGCAAAGCAACGCTATCGGACGGCACCATTGCCGGCTCCACGGCCACGCTGTATCATTGTTTGAAAACAGCCATTGAAATAGGGATTGCTCCCGAAGCGGCGATACGATGCGCCGCCGCGAATCCGGCGGCAGTGATCGGAGCAGAGGATATCGGCGTTATTACCCAAGGGAAACGCGCGGACTTTTTGCTGTGCGGAAACGATTGGTCGCTGAACAGCGTCTACATATCCGGCGAGCAAGTGAGAGAGGACTGATGGAATGAATCTAACGATTGTCGAGGATGCCGAGGCGATGGGCCGCTTTGCGGCGGATATTTTTGAAGCACAAATAAAAGCGAAACCCGAAAGCGTGTTGGGTTTGGCTACAGGTTCCACACCGGTTCCGCTGTATCAACAGTTGGTGCGGGACAGTCGAGAAGGGAAAGTAGATTTTTCAGGCGTTCGGACGGTGAATTTGGATGAGTACGCCGGTCTCTCGCCCGAGAATCCGCAAAGCTATCGCTACTTTATGCAGGAAAATCTGTTCGATCATATATCCATTTTGCCCGAACACACCGCACTGCCAAACGGTAGGGCGAAAGACCTCGCAGCTGAATGCCTGCAATACGACCAGCGTATTTCGGACTGGGGCGGTATCGATTTACAGCTTTTAGGGATCGGGCACAACGGGCATATCGGATTCAATGAGCCGGGAACGGTATTTGAAAAGAAAACACACGTTGTGACCATTGCGAAAAAAACAAGAATGGCCAATGCACGCTTTTTCGATGGGGATATTCATGCGGTACCTAAAATGGCGATTACGATGGGTATTGGGAACATCATGAAAGCCCGTAAGATTATTCTGCTGGTCTCGGGCGAAAGCAAAGCGAAAATTCTGGATACCGCACTTTTTGGTGATATATCACCCGCGGTACCCGCTTCGGTTTTGCAGTTGCATCCGGATGTCACCGTGATAGCTGACGTAGCCGCCGCTGGTTTAATTGAAAACAAAATCCGCTCGGTGGTATAATAAGCCATCCCCGTGTTTTATGGAGGTTTGGCATGTGCAACGAAGCAAAACAAAAAAAACTCAGTCTTAAACGAGGACTGTTGATTATTATGACCCTTTGCTGGGTCATCCCAATTGGTGTGATACTCATCTATTCATGGTATTCCATATCGCATAATGTTCAGGGACGCATCGAAGATACGATTGTCACCAGTGTCGATACCGCTTTTCAGCAGACCTTAGCTTCGTATGAGGATGCCATGGATGCTTCGCGTGCTGTATCATATGATGATGCGATTGAAAATGCGTATCGCGTTTATCACGAAAATCACGATGATGTACTGCTTTATGACACGGTCATGAGTTACCTTTCGGATCAGTATGGCTATGACAATCACTTCAAGGCTGTGTTTCTTTTTTTCACAAAACAACCGGACAATCTATACTATACGACCAACCGAACCTCCAGCAAGGAGTATTTCAATCTGCAGAGCTATCAGAAAAACGTGCATGCGACTGTTCAAAAAGCGTACAAAGGGTTAGGTACACAGATTGGTTTTATGAACGCGGATGGAAGGCTGTATATGATTCGAAATATCGTGGATTCGTCCTTTAAACCTTATGCCGTATTGGCCATGGAATGTGATCAAACTTCGCTGCATAACAGCCTTCAGAATATCGTTTGGCTGGGGCAGGCACAAATTCGGCTGGACGGGATGGCGCTGACGTCTGCCAATGGGAACCTCGATTTTCGGAATTCGGACGGAGTTTGGTATGATAAGGCAACGGGGAATTATACGATTCAAAAAACAGACACGATCAGCGGGCACATTATCCAGTTATGCGTCACCTCAAACAGTTCGGAACTGGTAGATGAGCTGCCGAATCTGATAAAGGCATTGCCATATATTGTGATTCTAACGGTTGCACTGTGGATATTTGTGCTGTGGGCTTACTACCACTATGTATCCCATCCAATGGATAAATTGACACAGGCGGCAGCACGGATGGAAGCCGGAGAGCGGGGATTTGTGATTAATGAAACACCGCACAGCCGAGAGTTCCAGTACTTAACCGAGCGCTTTAACAGCATGTCTTCGCAGCTGGCTGTGCAATTTGAGCGAATTTATGAAGAGCAAAAAGCGGTACAGGACGCGCGGGTGATGGCGCTGCGCTCCCAGATCAATCCGCATTTTTTAAATAACACACTTGAAGGCATTCTTTGGGCGGCACGCATGGCGAATGACCAGCGGGTGTGCCGGATGATTGAGGCGCTGTCCACCATGCTGAACGCCGCGATGGTTCGGGACGGAAGCGCGCGCGGAACGGTGGCGCAGGAAATCACCTATGTGGATGCCTATCTCTATATCATCTCGGAACGGCTTGGAGATCGTTTGACGATTATCAAAATGATCGATGATAACACGCTGAATGCGCTGGTTCCCTGTCTTATTTTACAGCCGATTGTTGAAAACGCCATCGAGCATGGTATTGCGCATGTAGCGCAGGGTGCACTGGTTTTGAAAGCCAGTATCGTTGATCAAAATCTTATTTTGGAAGTGGAAAACGACGGAACGCTGGACAAGAAAAGCAGAAAGCGGATTGAGGAATTGCTCGCCTATCCCCAGTCGGATATAGAAAAAAGCAACTGTATTGGAATCAAAAACGTTAACCGAAGACTCAAGATTTTGTATGGTGAAGCGGGAGGGTTGACGATAAAAGAAGTCACGCCTGGACGTATTTTGTCTCGTATTGTCATTCCAAATGTCGATTTTGGCCCCAAAACGGGCAACGAAAAACAATAAACAGCAAGCAACGATATAGGGTTTACCCATCAAATTACAATATAATTTAAAGAAAGAGGGTAAACTTATAAAACCCGTAAAAAAATGGAGGAAACGAGAATATGAAAAAAACCGTTGCATTGACTTTGGTTCTGCTAATGGTTCTCATGCTGTTTGCCGGATGCGCAAAAACCAGTGATACACCTGCTGATACCGCTGCGCAGACAGAAGAGACCACAACTGATATGCAGGAAACTGCGGCAGAGCCGGTTGAGATCACCGTTGTCACTTCCTACGGCGGCGATGATGGAAATCGCAGCAATTACGAAGCTGCGCTGGCAAGTTATGAAGACGAAACCGGCAACACGGTTTTGGACGCTTCAGCGACTTCGAATGAAGAATGGAAAGCCAAAGTCATGACCGACTTTGAAACCGGAACCGAGCCGGATGTGCTGTTCTACTTCTTAGGTGCGGATGCGAACTCGATTATCGAGGCGGATAAAGTGGTTTCGCTGGATGAGATTCGTGCAGAATATCCTGAATTTGCCGACAATATGAAGGAAGACTTGTTGGTTCCTTCCCCTGTTGACAGTCAAGTTTATGCTGTACCTTCCAGCGGCTTCTGGGAAAGTATGTTTGTAAACAAAACCGTTTTGGATGCTGCCGGTGTGGCTGCTCCTGGCGCAGATTACACTTGGGATCAGTTCCTGACAGACTGCGAAAAGATTAAAGCGGCTGGTTTCACTCCGGTTGCCGTATCTTTGCAGGAAGTACCGCATTATTGGTTTGAATTTACCGTATATAACAATGGTAATGTTGCAAACCATCTGGATATTCCGGCATCCGCAACCGATGTGGCCGGTATGAAGTGGGCCAGTGGATTTGAAGATTTGAAACAGCTTTATGATCTTGGATATCTGCCCGCGAACACACTGACAGCGACCGATGCTGAAACCGTACAGCTGGTAGCAGACGGCGAAGCGGCATTTCTGATCGATGGTTCCTGGAAAGTGGGATATTTCGTAGAAAACTGTGCCGATCATCTGGATGACTTCGCGCTTGCCTATGTACCCGGTAAAGGCGAAAGAAAAGCAACCGATATTATCGGCGGTATCTCAATGGGATACTATATCACCCGTCAGGCATGGGAAGATGAAAGCAAACGTGACGCTGTGGTTGCTTTTGTAGAACATATGACCAGCGATGCAGTTCTATCCACCTTTGTTACCACCGAAGTTACCGCGCTGAAAAACGGTGCCAGCCCGGCTGGACTTAATTCTCTGCAGCAGTCTGCAGCGGATATGACCGGCGGCGTAACCGGCATTGTAGCACCGGTTCAAGACAAACTATTGGCCGAAGCACGGTCCGATCTGTTTGCCAATGTAAAGAATATCGTTACTGGCAAAATGACGGCAGCTGAAGCGATTGAAGCAGCATTAGCCCTTAACATGCAATAAGAGAACATGAAAAATAAAGGGCTGCTAAGATTTAGCAGCCCTTATTTTAACCATACGGATGGAAAGTTTAATGAAATCGACTATTTATAAAAGCAAGAGGCCGCTCATTGTGTTTTTGCTCCCTGCGTTTCTGTTCCTGACAGTTTTTTTGTACTACCCGTTTATTCAAAACATCATCAACAGCTTTCTGAATATTTCAGGACTTGGGACAGCGGCAGAAGGACTGAATACGCCATGGTACAGCAATTACGTAAAAATGGTATCAGATGCGAATATGCTGGTGGCATTAAAGAACACGGGCATTCTCACAGCGGCCACGATTATCATACAGGTTGGGTTTGCTTTGGTGCTGGCGCTTTTTGTGAACCGAATCAAGTTTGGAACACAGCTGTTCCGAACGGTGTATTTTTTCCCGATTGTTATCAGTGCCACCGCGCTGGGATTGCTGTTTAACCTGATCTTTCTTTACAACGGCGGCATGTTGAATCAACTGATGCAAAATGTATTTGGCGCAACGGAAAACATAGATTGGAAAGATACCGATCACTTTTTGGGGACAATGCTGACCCCGGTGATGTGGCAATATATTGGGTTTTATTTTGTAATACTGGTAACAGGGCTCAACAGCATACCGGATGAGCTTTATGAAGCCGCCCAGATTGACGGCGCAAGCTACTGGCAGCAGGTACGGTATATTTCGCTGCCCATGCTGAGAAATGTGATTTTCACTTGTTTAATTCTGGGTATCACCGGCGCCTTAAAGGTCTTTGATCTTCCCTGGGTGATGATGGGTGCGGGCATACCATTGGATCAATCCTGGCTGACCGGTACTTATATGTACGAACAGGCATTTAATCGCGGTGATGTGGACTATTCTTCGGCCATTGCGGTGTTGATTGTTGTGCTGGGTGTGGTCTTTGCGCGCATCTCAAATAGTGTGTTTAAACAAAGAGAAGACTAGAAGGAATAGAAAATGAAAAAAATGTCAGAGCAAAAACATACATACAGCCAGCGTAAAAACGCGCTTGCACAGTTTTTTACTTACTCGGTGTTGACCCTTTGGGCCATCACCACAATTTATCCTTTATTTTGGGTGATTATCAATTCATTTCGTGTAAAAGGGGAAATTCGATCGGATTCATTCAGCATCCCCTGGCCGTGGACAGAGAAATTTACACTGGAAAACTACGTGACGGCTTCCGAACGCTCGGATTTTGCGAACGCATACCTCAACAGTCTTGTCATATCCATCGTTGTCGCGACAGTGGTGGTGCTTTTGGCCGGGTTGGCCGCGTATGCGCTGGTACGGTATGATTTCAGAGGGAGAAACCTCCTTTATACGCTGGTCATTGCCAGTATGATGTTCCCTGTTTTCTCCACCATTATTCCGGTATTCCGCATGGAAGTTTCAATGGGCATTGCCAGCTCGGGCAATCGCTGGCTGTCAATACTATCCGTCATCTTGCCGCAAATTGCGGGGAATCTTTCATTTGCCATCATTGTGCTGATGGGCTTTATCCGGGCACTGCCGATTTCTTTAGAGGAATCGGCGTATCTTGAGGGGTGCAGTGTTTTTGGAATTTATTTTCGTATCATTATGCCCATGGCCAGACCCTCCTTTGCGACTATTGCAATTTTCACGTTTCTTTGGTCATATAATGACCTATTTACGCAAATGTTTATGCTGCGTTATCCGAAGGAGAAAACCATTACGCTGCTGCTCAATGAAATCAACTCACAAGCGGGTGTCAATTATGGTTTGATGGCGGCTTCGGTGGTTTTGGTGGTGGCGCCGGTGATGATCGTGTATATTCTGCTTCAAAAAAATATCATTAAAGGACTGACCTTAGGTGCAATTAAGGGCTAAACCTGCTATGATAAAATAGACGAAGTAAGGAGTCGCTATGTACAAAGTGGTGCTGATTGACGATGAGGCGATCATTGTTGAAGGCCTGAAAAAAGTAGTGGATTGGGAACAGTTTAACTGTGAAGTGGTGGACGTCGCTTACAGTGCAAGACAGGGCAGCGAAGCGATCTGCAGAACCAAACCGGATATCCTAATCACCGACATTAAAATGCCGGACATGGACGCTTTGACGATGCTGGCGGGTTTGCGCAGTGAATTTCCCGATATGCAGATTACGGTTCTCACTGGATATCGGGATTTTGAGTACGCACAGGAAGCGGTACGTCTTGGGGTGGTCAGATTATTGCTCAAGCCCTCCAAGATGGAGGAAATCAACGAAGCGCTTGAGACGATGGTTTCCAAGTTGGAAAGCGAAGATGGCAATGCAGGTCTGCCGGATGATGAGCAAATTGAACAGGGTGCCAGCAGTTATATTGTGCGCCAGGCGCTGGACTATCTTGAAACCCATTACACGGAAAAACTATCATTGCAGGATGTGGCGGAGCATTGCTATGTTTCCCAGTGGCATCTTTCAAAACTGTTGAATAAGCACACAAATAAAACTTTTTATGGTTTGCTCAACGATATTCGCATTAAAAAGGCGTGTAATCTGTTAAAAGACCCGAGCCTTTTAATCAGCGATGTCGGAGAGATGGTGGGATATCTGGATACCGGTCATTTTTCGCGTGTCTTTAAAAAGATAGAGGGCGTCAGCGCCAATGTCTACCGCAACCGACTGAAAGAGAATAAATCTTAGTTCATTTCATAGAGAAACAATTTCGTTATATTTACAAAATACAAGCAAAAGCAAGCTGGGTTTTTAGATGCGCTGTACAGTAAAAAAACTTTATCAATTCTAGGGATTGACAAGGCAGAGCATTTATGATAACTTAGGTTTAACGTTAAACCAGTTTAACGTTAAACCTAACCTGTTTTGGTATGTAAATAATTTCTCAAGGTCTATAATAAAAATAAAAAAGGAGAATGAAACAAATGAAGAAGTCGAGTTTATTGTTGATTCTGATGCTTTGTTTGCTATTGGTTTTTTCCGGTTGCACAGGAACTGCTGACGGCCAGGCAAACGGCACCGGACAGAACGAGGCAACGACAGATGCTTCAGGCGACACTGCCCAGACAGAGCCTGTTGTTTTGAAACTGGGTATTTGGCCAGAACCCTCATTAACAGAAGAAATCGCTGTTCATGAAGGATATGTAGAAACAATGGGTGAATTACATCCTGGTGTTGTTGTTGAACCGGCATATTACAAATATGCAACCGATACTTTTGTGTCGATGGCCGAAGCGGGAAACCTGCCCACCATTTTTGAAACGTGGTATACCGAACCACAGAAGCTCATTGAAGGTGATTTTGTTGCGGATATCACCGATGAGCTCGTGGCACGCGGATGGGATCAAGCGATCAACCCGTCCATTAAGGATATGCTCTCAAAAGATGGCCGTATTTACGGAATCCCGCGTGACGGATATGCATTAGGCCTGATGATCAATGTGGCTCTTTTCAAGGAAGCCGGATTAGTCGATGCCAACGGATATCCTCTGTTCCCGAAGACCTGGCAGGAAGTTGCCGAAAGCGCAAAGAAAATCAAAGATGCGACCGGTCAGCCTGGATTCTGCCTTCTGGCTAAAGATAATGCCGGCGGATGGCATTTCTCAAACATCGCATGGAACTTTGGCGCAACGATGACCATTGATAACGGCGACGGAACCTTCACTGCCAACGTTAATTCTCCGGAAGCGATTGCTGCAATGGAATATGTGAAATCCCTAAAATGGGATTATGGCGTACTGACTGCGGATCCGACCAATGAAGATTGGGGAACCGGATTTACCGCCATTGGAACAAGCACAGCGGCCATGTATATTGCTGCAAACGATGCGGTTAACCAGCCGACAGCGATCAACGGACTGCCTTTGGATGATTTGGCAATGTGCGCCATGCCTGCAGGTCCGGGAGGACAGTACTCCTTGTCCGGCGGTACACCGTATATGTTCTCGAAAGATGCAACAGTCGATGAAATCAACGCTGCGCTGGATTACTTGGAAATTATGGGTAAAGCACCCGTGGCGACCGATGCGGCGATTGCTGGTATGAAAGCTGATGCAGAATACAAAGTTGAAACAGGCGTTCCGGTAATTCCGAGATTCCCCTGCTGGATTGATCAGGACGTGCTGGATGCAGAAGCGGCGATTATTGACGAGTACGGTAATGTTGATACCAAACTGTACGATCAGTATTTTGCGGCAACTTCAGCTGAAGGCAATTTGCGTATGGAAGAACCGGGCTCTGCACAAGATCTGTATGCTGAGCTGACAAAAGTGCTGCAGGCGGTTGTCACCGACAAGAATGCCGATGTGGCGGCACTGATGGAACAGGCGGACATCAATTACCAAACCATTTTGGATGATTTATTTCCTGCCCAATAATCAGTATTAACAAAAGACATTTGAAAGAACAAGGTGATAGGGCTATAGACTTATAGCCCTATCATAATTAAAGTATTAAAATTTCGATATACTCATATTCTAATGTAAAAAACAATTAACGATGTTAAATCTATCGTAGGTGCAGATGATGATACTGATAGGAAAAAAATTTGTCTGATTCGGGTTGAATTCATGCACGATGGCGATTATATATAAATTATTCATAGCAATTGTGATATATGTTTTACCATTAGGAGGGTGGACAGTGGATAAACCAGGAAAAGGATTGCGCCAAAGGAAAATTGACGTAGGGATTAGAAAGTACAAAGGAGAGAATTTGTCGGCGTGGCTGCTTATGCTTCCGACACTAATCCTCTTTGCGTTTTTTGTTTGGGAACCGTTGCTGGAAAGTATTCGGCTGTCAATGTACACAGCCAAGGGTGTGCGGCTGGAGGAATTTGTCGGAATTCAGAATTATCTGAGAGTGCTGAAACATCCGGACTTTATTGCGGCAACACGAAACACCTTCAAATATATTCTGTGGTCACTGGGTATTGGGTTTTTGGTGCCGATATTTATGGCGATACTCATCAGTGAATCCGCACATATGCGATCATGGCTTCGGGTGGGCGTTTATTTTCCAAACATCGTTCCGGGGATTGCAACGGTATTGATGTGGGGATATTTCTTTAATCCCGGGCCAAACGGCGTACTGAATATCCTGCTTGCAAAAATCGGGATCGCTAATCAGCCGTGGCTGACAAATCCTAAATGGACCATTCTTTGGATTATAGTTACCATGACATGGAAAAGTGCGGGCGCAACGGCGCTGATTTATATGGCGGGGCTTAGCAAGATTGATACAACCTTGTACGAAGCAGCGGCCATTGACGGGGCGGGCATCTGGCATCGCATTCGGCATATCACAATCCCAAATCTTTTACAATTGGCAAAGATATTATTAATTCTACAAGTGATTGCAGTATTCCAAATTCTCTATGAGCCTTTGATTATGACCAATGGCGGGCCTAACAACGCCAGCATCTCGCTGATGCAGCTGGTGTTCAATTACGCGTTCAGAGACTTTAACTATCCCATGGGTGCGGCGCTGTCGGTCATGATCTGTATTGTGCTTGTGATACTCAGCGGCGTATATACGCTGGTGACATCAAGAAAGGAATCATAGGCGAGTCATTATGTTTAGACGTTTTTTCAGCAAAGTAGAAAAGAAAAAAGACGGGGTCATCAGAGGATATGATATTGGTTCCACAAGAGTCAAAATCATCTATGTGTTCATACTGGTGGTCTGTATCGGTATCATTATCGTATGCCTTTTTCCGGCCATTTGGGTTTTTCTTGCCGGATTTAAGGACATCGCTTCTTTCAGAAAGAATACCACGCTGCTGCCGGATCATTATGATTTCAGTGTGTTTATACAGACGTGGAAGGATTTGCACTTTGGTAAATACTATATCAATTCGGTCATCGTGGTCGCTGGAAGCGTATTATGCGCGGTGATTTTCAACGGCCTGTTGGCTTATGTATTGGCCATTTTAAAACCAAGGGGAACGAAAATCATTAACGGACTGGTCATGTGGTCTCTGCTGATCCCTGCAGTGACCAGCGTGGTCGCGCTGTTTGTCAATATCAACAGGATTGGCCTTAATGGCCGTTTTATACCCCTTTGGCTGGCTTTCGGAGCGAATGCCTTCTATGTGCTTTTGTTTAAAAGCTTTTTTGAAGAACTGCCCAAAGATCTGTTCGAAGCGGCGCGGCTGGATGGGTGCAGTAATTTAAGGATATTTTTCTCTATTGTCCTTCCGCTGTCCAAGCCGATTATCATGGTGGTTGCAATCTTTGCGGTAACGGCGGCGTGGTCTGACTTCCTCTTGCCCTATCTTGTGTTGAACGGATCCGGCAAGGAAACGGTGATGGTGGCGATGTTCTCGTTTAGAACGTCCAATGCGACCGATGTTGAAGTACTGCGTGCGGTATTTTTCTCCATTGTGCCCCCCACACTGCTGTTCTTAATCTTCCAAAAACAGATTACCAATAATGCGGCGACAGGAGCGATAAAGGGGTAGAACATGAAGAAATTCGCTGACAGATATTTTATCAAAGACAACTGGAAAGTGATAGAAAGCGGGTATAATCCCGCCTATAGTCAAGTGGCGGAGTCCGTGTTTTCGCTTGGGAATGAATACATGGGAGTCAGAGGCTTTTTTGAGGAAGGCTATTCCGGAGAAACGCTGATCGGCAGCTATTTTAACGGTGTATATGAAAGGCAGAAACTCAATGTCACAAGCTACAAGGGTGTTGTAGATTCCACCGAATTCATGGTGAATGCGGTGAATTGGCTGTATACGAAAATCCAGTCTGACGATGAAACTCTTGACCTGAACCAAAGCCGGTTCAGCACGTATATCAGGGAGCTTGATTTAAAACGGGGTTTGCTAACACGTTCGTTTGTTTGGGAATGCAAAAGCGGGAAAAGGATCAAGGTTGAGTTCGAGCGCTTTGTTTCGATGGTCGATGTGCATGCGGGCGCACAACAGATTAAACTGACGGCTTTGAACTTTGACGGAAACGCGGCGGTAGAACTCGGCTTGGATTTTTCCTTAAAGCACGAGGCCTACGGTAAAAACTATTGGAACTGCGCTGGTCAGGAAGCAGGGGGCAATACACTTTCTATATTGGGAACCACCGTATCAACCGATCAAACGGTTCTGGCGCGCTGTCAGGTTTTTGGCGTGCCCAATCAGGGGGAAGCGTTGATTGAAGATAAGAAAATCTCCAAGCGGTGGGTTTGTGATTTGCACAAAAATGAAACCTTGACGATTACGCGCATGTCGGTCAATTTCACCAGCGAACGAAAAGACACTGAGCGTGTGTTTACAGCCGACGATTATGAGCGGCTGAAACAAGACAACATGGTGTGGTGGAAAGAGGCATGGGAAAAATCCGATATCAGGATTAAAGGGGACGACTTAAATCAACAGGGTATTCGATTCTGTATCTTTCAGATGTTCCAGACATATCATGGTGCTATGGAAGGAACCAATATTGGGGCAAAGGGACTGACCGGAGAATCATATAACGGGAATGCGTTTTGGGATACGGAAGTCTATTGTCTGCCGTTTTATGTTTTTAATAATCAAAAAGCTGCCAAGAATCTGTTGCTGTTTCGATATTACACGTTGGACGAAGCCAGAGAAAGAGCAAAGGAGCTGGACTGCAAGGGCGCGTTCTACCCGGTTGCCACAATACGGGGCAAAGAATGCTGCAATCTTTGGCAGCACGCCAGCCTTCAATTGCAGGCGTCAACGGCTGTGGCCTATGGCATATGGTTCTACGAAAAAATAACAAATGACTGTGATTTTGTTTTTGAATACGGGTTGCCGATGCTGATTGAAATCAGCCGGATGCTGGCGTCTCGGGGCAGTTATACGGATGACGGCGACAGATTCGGATATTATGGTGTTATGGGCCCGGACGAATTTCAGATGATGGTGAACCATAATTTCTATACCAACTATATGGCGAAGTTTGTTTTTGAATACACATTGGAAGTGATCGAAGAAGCGAAAAAAATGAACCCTGAAATGCTGGATAGCGCCGTAGAACAGTGTGCGCTGATGGATGAAGAGCGTTCAGCGTGGCGGGACATGGCTGTCAAGATGCATATTCCGTTTGATGAAAAGAGCAAAATTTTTGAACAGCACGAGGGCTACCGACAGCTTCCGGAGGTTAATATTCGAGAAATCCCTGCCGATGAATTTCCGCTTTACAGCAATTGGTCGTATGACAGGATATACCGAAATAAAATGATTAAACAGCCGGATGTGCTGATGATTATGCTGATGTTTAACAGCAGTTTTTCGGAAGAAGTGGTTAAAGCGAATTATGAATACTATGAACCCCGCTGTATTCATGAAAGCTCGCTTTCCCCATCGGTTCATTCAATTCTGGCGGCACAGCTGAAAAAGCATGCCGAAGCGTATGAGTTCTTCAAATTTGCTACACGAATGGATTTGGATAACTATAACCGAAACACGGATGAGGGCTTGCATACCACGTCTATAGCGGCGGCCTGGATGAATATTATGTACGGATTTGCTGGTATGCGGTCGGATAAAGAAATTCTTGCGTTTGCCCCTTATGTGCCCAAGGAATGGGAAGGTTACAGCGCCAGAATCAGCTATATAGGAAATGTACTGCATGTCGATGTCAACCAAAGCAGGGTTGTTTTTCAATTACTGCATGAAGGAAGCATTCCGATTGAAGTTTATGGCAGGCCATATCAAATATCCGCAGAAGAAACGGTCGTGAACATTCCACGCGAGTGGAGGGACATCAATGAGTAACTGGACAATACGGACTGAAAAATATGAAAAAAAGCGTATTGCGGAAAATGGCAACCGGTTCTTAATCGGGAATGGCTATATGGGTATCCGCGGAACGCTGGAAGAACACACAAAAGCATATTTGCCTGCTGTAAATTTGGCAGGCATTTATGATAAAGTGGGGGATAAATGGCGGGAACCGCTTAATGCGCCTAACGGTCTTAAGACATGGGTCTGCGTGGATGGGCAATACTTCGGTCTGCCCGAAACCGAACCATCCGAACATGTTCAGACATTGGATTTTCGTCGGGCGGTTCACAGCAGAGAGACAACATGGCGTACGCCAAAAGGGAAAATTACCATTCAATCCCTGCGATTTTGCAGTATGGAGAATCTCCATCTTCTCGCAATGGAATGGTGCGTTTGGGCAGATTTTGAGGCCAGTGTGGATATTTATTCGGGGATAGACGCTGATGTTTGGGATATCAACGGTCCTCACTATGCCAAACTGGATTTGAACGAAATGAATGGCGTTTTGTGCGCCACGGGTTATACCAGCGAGGGACAGGCGGTGAGCACAGCAGAAGGAATCCGCCTGCAGTTTGAAGCGCATAGCGATGTGTTGATTTCGGAACAGGAAATCGTTCGTAAAATCAGCTTTTCGGCTGAGCCGGATAGAAAGTACACGATACAAAAAACGGCGGCGGTTTATACTAGCAAAGACACCGCAGATTATAGAAAAAAAGCAATATCCGAAGTGGAGGCGGCGCTGGAATACTCCTTTGAGGAAAGTCTTGCCGCGCATGAAAAGGCTTGGGAAAAAATTTGGGCATCCAGCACAGTTACCATTCAGGGGGATGAAAAAGCGGAGCATGCGGTCAATTATTCGCTGTATCACTTAAATTCCATTGCACCCCGGCATGCGGACAACCTTTCGGTTTCGGCCAGAGGGCTTTCGGGGCAGACTTATAAAGGCGCGGTGTTTTGGGATACGGAACTGTTTGTTTTAGATTTTTTTTTGAACACCAACCCCAAAGTCGCAAGAAGCCTGGTGCAGTATCGCATCGAGACACTGCCCGGCGCATTGGATAAAGCCAGGGAATATGGGTGTGACGGCGCTTTTTACGCTTGGGAGAGTCAGGAAGGCGGATTTGACGCATGCACTGATTTTAATGTCGTTGATGTTTTCACGGGACGTCCAATGCGGACGCATTTTAGAGATAAGCAATACCATATCTCTGCCGCAGTGGTTTATGGCATTGTAGAGTATTATAACCGAACCGGAGATATGGACATTTTAATCAGTGGTGGTTTTAATGTCATCATTGAATGCGCAAAATTCTATTACAGTTTAATCTATAAAAAGCTGGATGACGTTGCCTATTCGCTGCTGGATGTGGTGGGGCCGGACGAGTATCATGAGCGGGTGAATAATAACGGATATACCAATCGGATGGCCAAATTTAATTTTGAATCTGCGGTATGGGCCTTGTCGGTTTTAAGCGAGCAGCAGATGGCCCAAGCGGCAAAAGATGAGGCGGATTGTTTAATAGAGAAATTCAAAGCAGCGGCGGATAGCATCTTCATCGCACAGCCGGACGAAAACGGCATCATTGAGCAGTTTGATGGGTATATGAAACTCGAAGACATTTCGGTGGCGGACTTAAAAAAACGATTGCTGGATGAGAAAGAATACTGGGGCGGTGCTTACGGTATCGCATCGGGAACCAAGATCGCCAAACAGGCGGATGTGGTCGCCTGGCTCAGTCTGTTCCCAAATGATTTCCCAAAAGCGGTGATGAAGGAAAACTATCTGTACTATATGGATCGGACGGAACACGGCTCATCCTTAAGCGCGAGTATGTTCGCCGGCGTTGCATGCCGGTGCGGCATGCCGAACAGTGCATATCCGCTGTTTATGAAATCGGCGTGTGTGGATTTAAAAGGCGGCGGCAAACAATGGGCCGGCCTGATCTACATCGGCGGGACGCATCCGGCGGCAGCCGGTGGCGCATACAAAACACTGGTCTATGGCTTCGGCGGACTGCATTTTGACGGGGAAACGGTTACTGCTAAACCAAATTTTCCGGATAATTGGGAACGGCTCAGATTTCGGGTATGGCATCAAGGAAAGCTTTATGAAGTGGACGAAACAAAGCAAAATACGACCATTAAATTGCTAAGCGTTTAACGTACGAACACTCTCCCGTTCGATGAGAGAGACGGGAAGGGTAATGTTGGATTCGGCCGGAGTTTCTCCGTTTAGACGCTGCAGCATTAAATCAACAGCGATTTTACCTTTCAGGTTAATATCCTGATGAATTGTCGTCAAGGTCGGTGTAAGCATCCGGCAGAGATTGATATCGTCAAAACCGATGATTGAGAGATCTTCTGGGATACGAATATTTTTCTCCTTCAGGCAAGCCATCAGGCCGCCAGCCATGATATCGGCGGTGGTGATAAGCCCGGACAGACTGCGCATGCCCGCAATTTGTGCGCTGATGGTTTTACAGGAATCGATATCCATCTCAGCTTCAAATACGATATTAGGGTTGAACGCAATCCCCGCATCTTTAAGGGCTGCCTGATAGCCCAAAAGGCGCTCGTAAAGCACGCCTTTGCCGATAATGGGAGGCGAAACAAACCCGATATTTCGGTGACCGCGTTGAATGAGATGCTGGGTAGAGGTATAGCAGCCTTGAAAATCGTTGAGGCCGACATTGCAGATGTTGGGAGATTCGACATAACTGTCGATCAGCACAACCGGCTGTTCCAGATTGGAGATCACGTCAAAGAAGTTATCTTTGTAGATGCCGGTAAAGAACAGTCCGTCCACGTTCCAATTGCGCAAGAAAGCGGTCAAGGCCTCCGGCGTTTCAATGGTGCGTACCATCAAATAGTATCCATGAATCCTTAAGGTTTGCTCAATGACACCGATAAAGGATGATTGAAAAGGGTCGTCCAAAAAGTTTGGGTGATCCCGGGTGATAATATGGTTAATCATGCCGATCACACGGGAGGAATTTAAGACAAGCGAACGAGCCGACATGTTGGGCACATAATCCAGCTCTTTGATCACAGCTTGTATTTTTTCAATCGTCTGTTTTGAGACTTTGCTGTACTTTCCATGGATGACATTTGACACGGTGGTACAGCTGACACCAACCGCATCTGCGATATTTTTGATGGTGGACATGATGTGCCCCTTATCTGTAAGAAATCAATTTAGGATGATTTTAGCACTCTTTAAAATGAATTGCAAGGAACCGTGAAAAGCCAAAGAATAGGTAAAAATATAATTTTCTGCAAAGGAAGACAAAGGGAATGATACAAGCTGTGATATTTGATTTGGATGGCGTGCTGGTTTCAACCGACGAAATGCACTTTCTGGCATGGAAAAAACTGGCGGACGAATTGGGGATCCATCACTTTGATGAGAAAGATAATATACGCCAAAGAGGCGTATCTCGCATGGCGTCGCTGGAGATCGTTTTAGAGAAAAGCGAAAAGCAATATTCAGACAAAGAAAAAAAATATTTAGCTGATAAAAAAAACGCTTACTACAAAAAACAATTAGCGTCACTGAATCCATCGGCCGTTTTGGAAGGTGCCAAAGCCTCGCTGAAAGCCTTGCACAAAAAAGGCATTTTTACGGCAGTGGGTTCGGCCAGTAAAAACGCACCCGAGATTTTGAACAACACGGGACTGATTGACTATATCGATCAGGTAAGCTGTGGGCTGGACACCAGCAAATCAAAACCCGACCCGGAGGTTTTTCTGGTTGCCGCCAAAAAACTCGGTATTGCGCCTGAGCGCTGCGTGGTTATAGAGGATTCAAAAGCCGGGATTGTGGCAGCGAAGCGGGCCAATATGAAAGCCATCGCAGTGGGACCGCATCACGAGACGATCGGCGGCGATGACCATTACAGCAGTGTCGCTGAAATTGACTGGAATGCAATCATCAATCTGCCGGAGGAGTAAAGAAAAGCCATATGGAACACGATAAAAAGATGATAATATTTGAGTATTCAATCATTTTTGTTTTTTTACTGCTGATCGTAATCTGCGGATTATTTATTATTAACCATATAAGAGACGGAGAAAGAAAGCTGATGGAGAACACAACACTGGTGCTTTACGAAGGTCCAAAATCTTTAAAAGACGCAAGCGAAACCGATCTTCAGGCGGTTACTGAAAACCAGCGGGATATCTCTCTGATGCATTGCACGGATACGACCATTTCGGTTAATGGGCAGGACTGTTATGTTTACGATACCAACGTTAATAACAATCGGCAGTGGATGACCAACTATCTCCCGCCGCTGACGCGAACGCCTGTCGCATACTTCGACTTTGAGGGTGTGGTGAAAATTGAGGTAACCGTACCCAAAATCTCGATTAAACAGGTGACCATTTCGCCGCTAAGTGAAGGGATTAAACCGAAAATTGATGCCAAGAACCATAAAATTACCTTTACAGTGACAAAACCCGATGCTTATACCATTCAGTTTAACGATTCTCCCGAACGAGCAGTGCATATTTTTGCAAACGCTTTAGAGCAGGATGCGCCGTCTGCGGATGATGAAGATGTCATCTATATCGGCCCCGGAGAATGGGATATCGAGTCTATCACGCTAGAGGATAACCAAACGCTTTATATTTCGGGCGGCGCTGTGGTTCACGGTGTGGTCAACGGTACGTTTGCCAAAAACGTTACGGTGAAGGGCAGAGGCATGATTGACGGGTCGCATTTCGCGGGATGGCAGGGAAAGCAGGCTTATGTTCCCTTAAAGTTCGATCACTGTGAAAATGTGAGCATCAAGGATGTTTTAGTATTAAACGCCAACGCATGGGTTTGCCAGGCATTCGATTCGAAGCAAGGCACGATTGACGGGCTTAAAATCATCTCCCCTCGACCGAATGGCGACGGTATCACTTTGCAGTCTTGCACTGATTTTGAAGTGACAAATTGTTTTGTGCGCTCGTGGGATGATTCACTAGTGGTCAAAAACTACACCGGGTCTTCCAGCAACATTACGTTTAAAGACATACAGATATGGACCGATTTAGCGCAATCAATGGAGATCGGGTTTGAGACAAACAAGGGAAACCAGAACGATGCCTTAATTGAAAACATCATCTTTGAAGATATCACGGTGATTAATAACTTCCATAAGCCGGTAATATCAATCCATAACGCTGATGATGCGACGATATCGAATATTTTGTTTAATGACATCGATATCGAAAACGCACAAATGGGCAGCGGCGACGGAGAGGAAATGCCGTATTTGATTGATCTGTTGATTACTCAAAATGCCGCATGGTCCACAACCAAGGAGAGGGGACAGATACGGGATGTGGTTATCGAAAATGTGTACGTACATTCAGGTAAATCCTGTGCATCCCGCATTCAGGGCTATGACGAGGCACATACAGTGGAAGGCGTTAAGGTGATCAATCTCAATGTGTTGGGAAAAAGAATTCTTAGCTTTGAGCAGGGTAAATTTGAGATCGACGAAGCGACAACACATAATCTGATTATTGAGTAAGGGAATGGATGATATGAACGTCAGACGAAAAATCATCATCATTCTATTGGGGATCCTCATGATTTTAGCCGCGCTTAGTATCGGCGTATACATGAACCCAACCAGTATGAACCCGAAAAATGTGCGAGTGGTTGAAGCGCCCGGGCAGACGTCAGCGATGGAACATCCGGATTTTATGGCGGAAGGATATGAGACAATTTTGCCAGAAGGCGAAAATATCGCGATCGGCGGCAAGGTCACGGTCAGTGGGTTTACCGATATCTATACTGGACGAAAAGCCATTGATGGGAACGAGAAAGGGGCTTCCTACTGGGAAGCGCAGGCGGATAGCTACCCGAACTGGATTATGGTGGAGCTGGAGCAGACGTTGCCGGTCAACGGCATACGAATTTGCTTGAACCCGAGCAGCATATGGGGGAAGCGGGTGCAGACCTTTCAGGTTGAAATCAGCGAAGATAATAAAATCTTCACTTCGCTTTACGATATGCAGGATTGCGTATTTGACCCGAATAGAGGGAACGAAGTGATTTGGATATTCGACAGCGTGCTGGCTTCGGCCGTTCGGCTGACGTTTACACAGAATACCGGTGCCACAGGGGCACAAGTCGCCGAGCTTGAGATTTACAGCAAATAAAAGCCGGCGATATCTGCTTTTAGAACAGCTCAAAACTATAAAATATTCACATTTCTGAGACACCTGCTTTACAGGTGTCTTTTTGCAAATAGCGCATTCCTGCCCAAATATCAGCCGTCAACGGTCATCATAGAATAAAGCTTACTTTAACAGCCGCCACAGTGTCGTTCGGCTGATTCCGAGACGTTCAGCTGTCTTGCTCTGATTGCCGTTTTCTTCGTTCAGCACACATTGGATAATATCAAAATTGATTTTATCCAGCGTCTGATTGATGTCCAAGGGATGGTTCGACAGCGCTGAGGACGATAAGTGATTACTTTTTTCCATATTCAAACTCGATTGGACGTTCTGGACATCAATGTAAGCTTTATTGGTGACAATGGCCAGAGACCGGACGATTCGCAGCAATTGAGAATAATTATCGGTCCAATTGAATTTTTGAAGGGCTTCCATCGCTTCGGGTGTAAATCCAATAATCTGCTTGCCGGTTTCCATGGTTAGATTATTCATGTACACTGAAAGAATTGCGGGTATGCGGTCCCGGCTGGCGTTTAGAGGCGGAAGCGCAAGAAAACAGCAGGAAGTATGATTCTTAATATAATCGCAGATTTCTTCAGCGGATTCGCCCTGGTCCATTGTGGAAGAAAAGATAATACGGTTATATTTGCTGAAACTGCTTTGCTCCATAAAATCGATCAATTTCATAATTTGGCTGGGTCGTGCCTGGTCAACGTTTTTAAAGTAGAGTGTGATACCGCTGTGAAGCAGCGCGGAATTGCTGTTGTTAAAAAGATAATCCCACTTTTTTTCTTTGATTTGGTGGCAGTCGAAGGTGACGATACCTTTTTTATTTTCAATTGTGCTTTCATAAATATAATGAACAACCGCCTCCATGCCGCATCCGCTTTGTCCAGAAATAAGGATGGGATATGCGGAGTTGGCATAGCTGTCCATCGTTTCGATGAGCTCTCTTGAATATATGGTGCGCAGCATTTGGAAGAGCGTATCATTCAGGCTCTTTTTTTCAATCGGGTTATCGTCCAGAAGTAAATTCTCTTGTACGCCTATTATCGGTGCACGTACTTCAAAATTTAGATATAGCACGATATGTGTCTGTCCGCTGATTTGAACATGCTGTCCTCTGATCAGCAGGGAACGATCATCCAGTGTGATTTCGTCAAAAACAAAAGGGACACTGCGGTAGCTGTCGATTTTATTCTGAAGGGTATTGAAAACGAGGAGATTTTGCTTGGATTGCGCCATGGTGGTGAATTCCAGATCGCCCGTATAGCTATAGATAAAAGCTTCATGGCAGTCTTCGGTTAGATAATGAAGTAGAAGGTCGCGCTGTGCTTTGGTAGTGCGATAGGCTCTTGTGATACGGATACATTCCTCAAGCGCGATGAGGATACTTTCCTCGCCAGACGTTATCAGCAGTGCATTTAGTCCCAATTTTCTTGCATATTGATAACTTACCATATCGCAAAGGAGCAGGTCATAATCCTTCTTCTTTAGCTGGTTAAATAGCTGCTTAAGATTGCTCGTTTCGTTGATCGTATATAAATCGATGCTGTACTGCAGCATATTTTTCAAGTGGGAAGAGCATTCGGTGATGCTGTCGTACCCTACGACGGCCACTTTTTTGGCATAGAGTTCCGCGGTTTTCAATGCCCGTAGCACATCGTAGACAGAAACCGGGATTTCGACGATCGGCAGATCAATATGGTGCTTGAGCATTTTGGCTGTTCCGCCGCGTGAGAGCAATACATCGTACTGATCCCAGGAAATGTTTTCAACCGTATGGATAGCGGCTTCCAAATCGCCCACTCTCACCGTTAGCGTGATATCCTCCCGCGCTTGAGTAGCCTTGGTGATGATGGAAGCCAATCCTTCATAGGGCGCGATGGCTAATATTTTTACTTTATCCATGTTATTCCTCTCTATCGCAATTACGTTTCAAAAAGAAACAAAAAAAGCATATTGAGCTTATTGAAAGCGCTTATTAACATGAATATAATAAATACCAGTTAAAAATGCAACACAAATTTTAAATGAAGTGAATTTTTTGAATTTTAGGATATCATTTTGAGGGCAAAAATGAAAAGACCAATCATTGCAATCACGATGGGAGATCCGGCGAGTATTGGACCGGAGATCACGCTGAAAGCACTATCTGATAAAAAAATTTATGATATATGCCGTCCGGTGGTTGTAGGTAATGCCGATGTGCTCCATCGTGCTAGAGAATGGACAGATACGAAGAAATCCATTATGATTCATCGTATTGCGTCTGTGGGTGAAGCGCAGTTTGTACCCGGCACCGTGGATGTGCTTCATATCGAAACAGGCAGTTTGGATGAGATTCCGATGGGCCAAGTATCGGCAGAAGGTGGAGACAGTGCTTTTCAATATGTGAAAAGAACGATAGAGCTGGCAATGGCGGGACAGGTTGACGCCACAGTAACCAACGCGTTAAACAAAGAAGCCATACATCGAGCAGGCCATCAGTTTTCAGGCCACACTGAGATATATGCACATTATACAGGGGTTAAGCAGTATGCTATGCTGCTGGTTCATGAAAACCTTCGAGTCATACATGTATCCACGCATGTCTCGCTGCGAGAAGCATGCAATCGAGTTAAGAAGGGTAGGGTTTTGGAAGTGATCCAAATGGCAGACAGGGCTTGTAAAGCGCTCGGCATAACGAATCCGCGTGTGGCGGTTGCGGGCTTGAATCCACACAGTGGTGAAGATGGTCTGTTTGGCGATGAAGAAGCGACTGAAATTGGGCCGGCGATTGCACAGGCCAAGGAGATGGGGATTTTAGCCGAAGGGCCGATTCCTCCGGACACCATTTTTCCTAAAGCGCGCGGCGGGTGGTATGACATTGTTGTCGCCATGTATCATGACCAGGGACATATCCCTTTGAAGATGGCTGGGTTCGTCTATGATGCGGCCAGTCAACGATGGAAGTCGGTTTCCGGTGTGAATATTACATTAGGATTACCCATCATTCGTACTTCGGTGGATCATGGGACTGCCTTTGATTTAGCGGGAAAAGGTGAAGCGGACGCAACAAGCTTGAAGAGTGCAATACAATACGCCGTGGATTTGGCTGAGAACCGATAATGGTCCACTTTGACAGACATAAAACGGATTCTTATAAGGAATAATTAAAACATGCTTAAATTAGTGGTCATTGCAGATGATTTGACAGGTGCTTTGGATACCGGCATCAAGTTTGCCGAAGGAGGAATAAAGGCTCAGATAATCACAGACGGAACGGCGGATTTTGAACCCGCGTCTGATAATGAAGTTTTGGTTGTCTGTCTGCCGACACGGCACGTTGCACCGGATACCGCCTATGAGCAAGTGTTTCGGCTGGCAAAGCGGTTTGTAGAAAAAGGCGTTCCGTATATATATAAGAAAACCGATTCGGTTCTGCGCGGGAATATCGGGCGTGAACTGGAGGCCATGATAGATGCGGTGAACGGGAAAGCGTTGCCCTTTGTGCCGGCGTTTCCGGCCATGGGGAGAACCACGCGCGACGGAGCACAGTTTCTGCATGGCGAGCCGATTAATGAAACGGTTTTTCGAACGGACCCATTTAATCCGGTGACCGACAGCAATGTGAAAAGTATTATCCATCGGCAAAGTGAGGTTTCAGTGCAATCCATCGATATGGATGCGCTGAAAAGTGAAATAGAAGACGGGCAGATTTTGGTGATTGACGCTGAAACCGAAGAGGATTTAAGTCGGATTGCACAACGGCTGGATCAGTCAGGTCTGCTGAATGTCACTGCTGGGTGTGCTGGTTTTGCAGAAGCTTTGAGAAAGATTATCGGGTTTAAGACCAATGTGATAGAGCCGGTTGCTTTAAGCCATCCCATGGTGGTGGCGTGCGGAAGTGTTAATCCGGTGACACAGCGCCAGCTGGAATACGCAGAGGAACAAGGGATTAAGCGCATGATTCTGTCTGTAAAAGAGCAGGAAAAATGCCGCCAGCATATTACAAAAGGTTATTTAAACACTGCGGCTGAGATACTGGAATCCGTTAAGGCGGATGAATCGGTGATTTTTGGAACAGACGGGCTGAGTGGTATTATGGCAGCACTTGAGGATGCTGAGGAAAAAAATAAAAGCAAGATATGCATGGAAGAAATGATTTCAACCGTGCTGAAGCATCTTTTGGATCAAAAGCTGGAAATTAACCTGTTTGTGATCGGCGGAGATACCTTGCTTGCTTTTCTTCGAAAGATAGGATGCATTGAACTGAGAACAGAATGTGAAATAAGCAGCGGTATTGTCCTTTCGAAATTCGAATATCAGGAGAAATCCTATCAGTTGCTTTCTAAGTCGGGAGGATTCGGCAATCCGGAAGATCTTTTTCGGATTTTAAAGAACAGTCATTGTGAAGATACAGTTGAAAGCGATGATTCGATCATTGAATAAGAAAATAAAAAAGGAGCTTTAGATATGCCCATAGCACAATATCATCTAACATTGCCCCAAAATGTTTACAGCGGTCAAAACTCAACGGAGAAGGTTTTGGATATATTAAAAGTCGCGCAGCATGTGTGCGTTTTCTGTGACGCAGGCGTGAAGAACGCGGGCGTTGCCGACGCAATCTTAAAGCGTATTACCGATTCCGGCAAGGAACTGACGGTGATAACGGATTTACCGATAGAACCTACCATAGATCAGGCAGAGGAACTGATCGGTCAGTTTAAAACGAAGCATGCGGATATGCTGGTGGGTATCGGCGGCGGCAGTACTTTAGACATCGTGAAACTGGCCAGTGTCCTTGCGACGGATGAATATTCAATTCGAGATATGGCGGAGCGTCCGGAAATCGCCAGAAAAAAGGTGCCGACCCTGATGATACCGACAACGGCGGGTACAGGCGCGGAAACAACGCCAAACGCGATTTTGCTTTTTCCTGAGCAGAACCAAAAAGTAGGTATCGTATCCAACGAGATGGTGGCGGATTATGTGGTGCTGGATGCGGCCTTGATGGTGAAACTGCCGCAAAAGGTCATCGCGGCCAGCGGTATTGATGCCATGGCGCACGCGATAGAATGCTTCACTTCGAAAAAAGCGAATGACTTCAGCGATATGTTTGCGCTTGAAGCGTTTGATTTGATTATAAAAAATCTGGAAAAAGCATATCAACATGATATGGATGCGCTTGAGGCGATGCTGAATGCCAGTTTTTATGCGGGCATCGCGATCACGGCATCGGGTACAAATGGTGTTCACGCACTGGCCTATCCGCTGGGAGGGAGATATCATATCGCACATGGTATTGGTAACGCGATTATGCTGATGCCGGTTATGCGCTTTAACCAGCCTGCAATTATGCCCATGCTGGTCAGAGCTTATGAGCGATGCCAGCCCGGGGGTGGAGCGAAATCGGAAAAAGAAAAATCTGACTGGGTCATCGAGAAAATGGGTGAGATTATCAAAAATATCGGTATTCCCGACAACTTAAAATCATTCGGCATCGGTAAATCGGATATTCCCGAATTGGTGGCGGGGGCGCAGAAGATCACTCGATTACTCGTCAATAATATGCAAGAGATCACGCTTGAGGATATGAAAAAGATTTATGAGCAAGTTCTGTAGGGGTGAAAGGAAATAACCATGCAAAAAGTGCTTTGTGTCGGAGAAATGATGGTGGATCTGATTGCCTGCCCCATCGGTGAAGTGATGCTGCAGTGCGATTATCATCCCATGGACAGCTTTGTGGTGACTGCCGGAGGGGACGCACATAATAATGCCGTGGATATGGCACGGCTGGGCAATGATGTGACGTATATGGGACGTATCGGGAAAGATATGTTTGGCAGTTTCTGCTTGGATTCTCTGCGCCGTGAAGGCATCAATGTGGAACATGTTGTTTTTTCAAAAACAGCGGAGCAGGCGAAGTCGCTGATCTTGATGGATAAAAACGGAAGGCGGACATTCTACCAGAACTTTGAAACCAGTGAAGAGTTTTGTTTTGAGGATATTGATCTTGGATGTTTAGATCATACGAATATCCTCCAAATCGGCGGAACTTTTCATATGAAAAAGTTTGACGGTCCGGGGGCGGTCAAACTGCTTAAAGCGGCGAAGGATAAAGGGGTTACTACCTCGTTAGACGTCACAATGGATCGCACCGGCAGATGGAATGAGATTCTGGAAGCGTACTATCCCTATCTTGACTATTTTATGCCGAGCATCGATCAGGCCAGAGAAATTGCAAAAACCGACAACATGATAAACATGGCGGACTTTTTGCTGGATAGGGGCGTAAAGAATGTCATCATCAAAGATGGTGAATACGGGTCTTACTTTCGCAACGCAGACACGGCTTTTACCTGTGGATGCTATTCGGTACCGGTGGCCGATGCTACTGGCGCGGGAGATGCCTATGTATCCGGTTTTTTGACCGGAATAGGTCAAGGTTTCAGCCCGGAAGAAAGCGCAAGACTTGCAACAGCCTGTGCGGCACATGTGATACAGGAAGTGGGCGCCACAACGGGTATGAAAGATTTAGAAACGATGATGCACTTTATTGAACGAAATGAGGAGATTACGATCAAATATGATAAACACTGAACATGAAATGCTGCGTGACGCGCAAAAAAACAAATACGCCATTCCTGCTTTTAACTTTTCGGATATCTGGGAACTGATGGCGGTGGTCGAAGCGGCGGAGGAAGAAAATGCGAGAGTGTATGCCGCGACAAACATGAAGGTCGTGAATGCGCTTGGGGTTGGCTTTTGTGCCGCGATGGGGAAACAGGCATATGCACAAAGCGGTAAAAACGTGTTGTTGCATTTGGATCATGCGGATGAAACCAAGTGGTGCGAAGCTTGTGTAGATGCCGGATATCACTCCGTCATGGTGGATGCATCGGCGGAAGACCTCGAAACCAATATTAAACGGTCCAGCCAGATAGCCGCATATGCGCACAGCAAAGGATGCCTCGTGGAAGCAGAGCTTGGCCGCATTATGGGCAACACCATGGAGGGCAGCTTCAGCGGCGGAGAATTTTTGGCCGATGTCGGCGAATGCGAGCGATTGGTTAAAGAGTCGGGTGTGGACAGCCTGGCGATCGGCATAGGCAACGCACATGGTTTCTATAAAGTCCCTCCCAAACTAAATATTCAGCGATTAAAAGAAGTACACGAAAAGGTGGAAATTCCACTGGTGCTGCATGGCGGTACGGGGATACCCGAAGATCAGATTATCGCCTGTATTGAGAACGGGATTGCTAAAATCAATGTCGGAACATTACTGCACAGTGTCTATTTAAAACAGCTGGAAACCGAGCTTCAAAAGGACTGGGTCGGTTATAACATTATGGAGCGATTTGAAGGCGTTAAGCAGGCAGTCAAAGAGGTTTGCAAGCATTGGATCCGGCTCTGCGGCGCTAATGATCGCGCGATCTAACGTAAATTCGCCCAAAAGGGGTGGAAATAAAAAAATAAAGGATGGAAAAAAATGAAAAGTGAAAAGACAATGAAGAAGTTGGTTGTTCTTTTCGTCGCTTTGGTATTGTTGGTATCGCTGTTTGTAACAGCATGTGGCAGCACCACAGATACATCTGATGTTGCAGATACAACAGTATCCGAAGAAACGGACAGCATGGAAGCAGAAGAAGCGGTAAGCGATTTGAATGGCTATCCTGAAAATGATGTTACCATTCTGGTTTATTGGTCCGCAGGCGGTACAACAGATACTTGTGTCCGCAGTGTTATCAATGCAATACCTGAAGGTATGTTCACGAAAAACTTTATTGTTTCCAATGTAGCCGGCGGTTCTGGGCTGGTTGGTGCAACTCAGTTTGTCAACTCAGAGCCGGACGGCTATACTTTAGGCGTACTCAATTGCGATATCGTGCTGAATCATGCACTGGGCAACACTGATATTACTTCCGATCAGTTTATCCCTCTGGCCTGTGTAGAACAGGATCCTTATCTGTTCCTGGTACCCAGCGACGCGCCATATGATACGTTCGAAGAGTTTGTAGACTATGCCATGGAAAACCCGGGTACTGTAGCGGTTGGCGATACCGGCAGCGGTGCGGTTCCGCATCTGGTCTACACGGTATTGAGCAATCAACTGGGCTTGGATATTAAAACCGTGGCGTATGACTCTTCAGGAGACAGCGTGATTGCGACAGTCAGCGGCGAATGTGATGCGACCATCAGTGCACCGGGTGTTGCCGCAGGACAGCTGGAAGCCGGCACGCTGAAAGCGTTGGCATGTTCAGGGGCGAAGCGTTTGGACGCATTCCAGGACGTTCCCTGCATGAGTGAACTCTATCCGGAATTGGAAGATATGAATATACTCAGCTGGATCATGGTTGTTGCACTCAAAGACACACCGGAAGCGGCAGTATCCTACATGCAAAACATCTTTACAACCGCAGCAACTTCCGAAGTTTACGGTGAAACCCTGAAAAGCTTTGGCTTCCAGGCTATCCCGAACATGTCAAATGAAGACATGCTGGGCTTCTTAGCGGATCAAGCCGCCTACTACGACAGCGTATTGAACTAATACTTTAGCGGCTTTTCCTTGTCAGGGTCTCCAATTTCAATTGGGGACCTTGACGAATATTTATAAGAGAAAAATAAAAAAGAGGTTATTATGAGAAAGTATAACATGGGTTTGTCTTTCGTTTTTGCTTTAGTTGGCGGGGCAACCATTTATTTTTCAAAAGGTTTAAAAACGATGGAAGAAGGGCTCGGGGCTGGAGATTGGCCTCGCTTTCTTGGTATCATATTGGTTTTTCTTTCGGCTGTTATGCTGATACAGGCAATTATACAGATGAGAAAAAAACCCGATTCGGCAGAAGGCGATCCGGAGCCGCCCATTCGGTTTCGCTCAATCGGGATGAAGCGCGTATATATGGTCATTGCGATTCTAATCGTTTTTTGTCTGGTTCTTAAGTGGGTTGGGTTTTATATTGCCTGTGCTTTTTTACTGCCGCTGATAATGGCTGTTATTGGGGAGAGACGTCCGTTGGTTTTAATTGTTGTAACCGGCGGTGTTATCCTGGCGATATATATTATTTTTGGATTGCTTTTGCACACCTCGCTTCCCCATGGGACACTATTTAAATAAGGAGGAAGAGAAAAATGATGTCAAGCTTGCTTGAAGCACTTAAAGTTGTAATGGAACCAAACAATTTGCTTGTAATCTTTGGGGGTGCGTTTCTTGGCATATTGGTGGGAGCCATGCCAGGACTGTCATCGGTCATGGGTTTAAGCATCATGATGCCTTTTACACTTTCTATGCCGGGCTCTTCCGGTATATTGATGCTGCTGGGTATATTCTGCGGCGCGATCTATGGCGGATCAATCACCGCGATTCTTATCAATACTCCGGGAACATCAAATTCCGCGGCCACATGTTTGGACGGATATCCGATGGCCAATAAGCTGAGACAACCCGGGCGCGCCATTGCTATATCAACATTTGCATCGACCTTTGGGGGTATATTTTCGGCCGTGATGCTGCTGTGGACATCCCCTGTTTTAGCAAAGTTTGCGCTGAGTTTTGGCTCACCGGAATACTTCTGTCTGGCGATTTTCGGGTTCTGTATGGTAACCGGCCTTTCATCTAAAAATGTGGTAAAAGGATTGATCGGCGCGGTGCTGGGGCTGATGATGGCTACGGTCGGTATTGATTCACTGACCGGCTCCGCGAGATTCACTTTTAACTCATCATATTTGTTGGGCGGCATCCCGATGATACCGATGCTGATTGCGCTGTATGCCATGTCGCAGGGATTAAAAAATGCGGAAGACGGCGTTGCAGGCGAGGAGAACAGAAAGAAGATTAAAATTGATAAAGTACTGCCGACGCGTTCGGATTTGAAACGTACTTTCCCGACGATTTTACGTTCCAGTATTATCGGCACGGTGATCGGCGCTATTCCAGGTACCGGCGGAGATATTGCGTCCTGGGTGGGGTATAATGAAGCCAAACGCTGGTCAAAGCACCCTGAAGAATTCGGGACAGGAATCCCGGAAGGAATTGCGGCGCCCGAGGCTGCCAACAATGCCATCAGCGGCGGGGCATTGATTCCTCTGTTGACATTGGGTATTCCTGGAGATGCGGGAACGGCAGTGATGCTCAGCGCATTGATGATGCAGGGAATCATACCCGGACCGCTCCTTTTTTCAACGCAGGGGGTTGCGGTATACACCATTATTGTGGGCATCTTTTTTGCGAATATATGCATGTGTATTTTGGGGTATTGCGGCATACGTGGATTTGCCAAGATTGCCGATGTCTCCAACAAATATCTGACGCCGATTATTTTTATCTTTTGCTTTGTCGGCACCTATGCTTTAAACAATCTGCTGCCGGATATTTATTTAATGATTATAGCGGGTGTGATTGCGTTTTTCCTCATCAAACTGGAATTCCCGATGCCGCCCATTATCCTCGGTCTCATTTTGGGAGACTTGGCCGAGAAGAATTTACAGCGCTCATTGATTTTATCGGATGGAAGCTGGAGCATCTTTGTAACACGTCCGATCTGCATTGTTCTTCTGGTGATTGCTTTTTCTTCATTGTTTTTGCCGGTCATACAAGCCCAGATTAAAAAGATGAAATTAAGGAAAGCAAAATAGAAAATGCTATAACATTATCAATGCTGAAATAAGATTCATGCAAGACACAGCAAGGCGGAATAGAGGTAAGATGATTCCGCCTTTTGTTATATTGGTTCTGCCTTAAGGATTACCGTGACAAAAGGCATAGACTGGATCATCACGATGTAAAAAAAGTAGAATGATTAAAATAATTAAGACCATTGAGATATGGTTTTTTATTATATAGACGACCCGGGAGCCAGTGCATTTTTCAAAGCATTTAGTATAACGGGCAATCAAATGGGTTTTCGCATTGCGATGAAAAAGGCAGTTGACAAGACGACTACTGCGTGATACTATATACCAGTAATAAGTAACACAGAATAGATGAGGAGCGGCGATGGAGAATTTAACTGAAATGCTAAAAGGGGTGCTGGAAGGCTGTGTGCTGGAAATCATCAGCAGGGGAGAAACCTATGGATATGAGATTACGCGTCGGCTAAACGCCCTTGGATTTTCGGATGTGGTTGAAGGGACAGTATACACCATCTTGGTACGGCTGGAGCGAAATGCGCTTGTGAATATTGAACGTAAACCTTCTGATATGGGACCGCAACGAAAATTCTTCACGTTAAACGAAGCTGGAAAAAATGAGCTTCTAAAATTCTGGGAGCGGTGGGAATTCGTGATGTCCAAGATCAATGAACTTAAGGAGATGAAATCATGAGCTTTTGGGATAGAGTAACAGGCAGTGATATGAACCGCGCATACCGAAATCTTGAAAAGCGCGCCAAAAAACTGCCGAAAGAGTACCGCATGGTTTGGGAGAAGATTAAACACTATCTTTGGCCGCATTCGGATATTACAGGCCGCAATCTGATACCGATTTTTGATGGCGTGATGGGTTTGCTTGAAGAAAAGGTAGCGGATGGGTTAGGGGTTGAGGAAGTTTTGGGAGATGATATTGAAGCTTTCTGTGCTGGTTTGACCAGCGAAGAAAGTGCTCAGTCATTCCGTGACAGGTGGCGGAAACAGTTGAACAGTAATATTGCAAGAAAACTTGGGAAATAGGTGAGTGAGATGACACTGAAAGAAATGATTGAAAGTAAAAGAGCGTGGCGGGCGCACGTCAAGCGCGTGAAAAAGCTGCCTAAAGCGTATCAGATTGTCTATTATGAAATACAGAAATACCTTTATAAAGTCGGCCCGGTTGAATTGAATGAAGGCATCGGGCTTTTGGCCGGAATTGCAGACTTGTTTGAAGAATGTGCCGCGGCAGGGAAGGAAGTACTTTCGGTAACCGGGAAAGATGTGGCTGGGTTTTGCGATGATTTAATTGAAGGATCAAAAACGTATTCCGACTATTACCAGGAATCCGTGAACCGCGTTGTATCGAAAGCCATGAAAAAAATCGACGATGAGAAGGAAGGGAACTAATATGGAATCGATGATTGCGATGGAAGGGATATATAAGTCTTTTAAACAGCTGGAGGTGCTGAAAGGGGTTAGTTTTTCCGTCAAAAAAGGAAGTGTCTGTGCGCTGCTTGGTTCCAACGGCGCGGGCAAAACAACGGTGGTAAGAATACTGACAACTTTGCTGAAAGCCGACAGCGGAACCGCGACGGTTAACGGTTTTCGCGTCGAAAAGGAACCTGATGCTGTGCGGCGATGCTTTAGTCTGACGGGGCAGTTTGCGGCAGTGGATGAGGTGTTGACCGGACGGGAAAACATGATAATGATTGCGAAGCTTAGACACTTAAAGGAACCCAAGAAAGTGGCGGAAGAACTATTGGTCCAGTTTGGAATCGCCGATGCAGCTGACAGAAAAGTTGCGGCATATTCCGGCGGCATGCGTCGAAGGCTGGATATTGCCATGAGCCTCATCGGAGCGCCGGAGATTATCTTTTTGGATGAACCCACAAACGGACTGGATCCCGAAGCCAGAATTGAAGTTTGGAATGTTGTTAAAGCAATGGTGCAAAAAGGGACAACTGTTTTTTTGACCACCCAGTATCTCGAAGAAGCCGAACAGTTGGCCGATCAGATCGTCATACTCAACGACGGAGAAATTATTGCGGATGGCACGCTGGCGGAATTGAAAAAGTTATTGCCGCCCGCAAAAGTGGAGTATGTGGAAAAACAACCGACACTTGAGGAAGTCTTTTTATCCATCATCGGGAAAAAAGGAGGACAAAAAACATGAAACCCAATAGGAAACGATTTTTGATCGATACGGGCGTTATGCTGGGCAGATCCATGAAGCATATTACGCGAAGTATGGATACGATATTTACGGTGGCGGTGATGCCCATCGGATTCATGCTGCTGTTTGTCTTTGTATTCGGCGGTGCGATTGATGCGGGGACGGATAATTATGTGAATTATCTTCTGCCAGGAATTCTTTTAATCTCAATATCCAGTGGAATAGCATACACAGCATACCGACTTTTTATAGATAAACAAAGGGGTATCTTTGAGCGGTTTAATTCGATGCCGATCTCGCGCTCAGCCGCGCTTTGGGGGCATGTGATGACCTCAATACTATCCAATTTTATTACATTGATTATCATTGTTTTAGCTGCAATGGTGATTGGGTTTCGGTCTTCCGCGGGCATTTTGGCTTGGCTCACTGTGGCGGGTATACTATTGCTGTTTACTATGGCATTAACCTGGGTTGCGGTTATCGCCGGCATCTCGGCCAAGACAGTGGACGGTGCGAGCGCGTTTTCCTATCCACTGATCTTTCTGCCGTTTATCAGCTCTGCGTTTGTTCCAACCGAATCGATGCCGCAGGGGTTAAGAGCATTTGCGGAAAATCAGCCGGTGACGTCCATCGTTAATACCATCCGTGCGTTGCTGAGCAATCAGCCGGTGGGGCACGAGATTTGGACAGCATTAATCTGGTGCCTTGCCATCATGGCGGCGGCGTATGCAATAGCTATCACATTATACAAAAGACAAATGTGAGGCGGGCGAACGAAAAAACACCAGGTAAGCAAAAGTGATTTGAAAAAGATGCGCGGGTGAGCGCATCTTTTTTGTCTCATCAAAAGGCTGCTTTAATCGGTTTATCAAGCCTTTGCTTTTTACGATATTCTTGTAATCCCACTGGTTTTCTCGAGATTTTGCCAGATTGTTTCGTATTTCATGCGGGTCTGTGGTTAAAGGACTGGGCATTTTATGTGATTAACGTATTGACAATCGTCTATATATAGCTTATCATTACATATAGATAAATATCTATCTGAAGGAGTCTGAAATGAGCAAGTATGAGCAAAACGCGTTGATATTTAAAGCTTACTGCGACGAAAGCAGGCTGAGGATCATTGATTTAATCAAGCAAGGAGAAACCTGCTCTTGTGTTTTGCTGGAGGATCTAACCATTACTCAGCCAACTTTGTCACATCATATGAAAATACTCATAGAAAGCGGATTGGTAACCGCCAGGCGAAAAGGCAAATATACGATGTATGCATTGTCCACAGAAGGCATTGAAAAATCCAAGAAAGTGTTGGATGAAATTCTTGAAGGTGACCAAACGGCGTCAGATACAAACTGTAAAGTTTGTGTTGCAAAGTAATCAACCACTAATTACACAAAAGCAATACTTTCTTAATTAGGAGAATATATAATGAATAAGGAAAAAAGTTCGGGTATTGGCTTTTTTGAAAAATATCTGACATTATGGGTCATCATTTGCATGGGTATCGGTGTGGCGATGAGCCTTTGGCTGCCGCAAATCCCTGAGTTCCTCGGCCGATTTGAATACTATAATGTATCCGTCCCGGTCGCTATACTGATTTGGCTGATGATTTATCCCATGATGCTGAAAGTTGACTTTGCAAGCATTACTCATGTAGGGAAGAACCCAAAAGGGCTTGTGGTGACTTGGGTATCGAATTGGCTGATTAAACCATTCACCATGTTCGCAATTTCGTACTTGTTTTTCTTCGTTATATTTAAAACCGTAATCCCAAAAGAGTTAGCCAAAGATTATCTGGCAGGAGCCATTTTGTTGGGCGCAGCACCCTGCACCGCGATGGTTTTTGTTTGGAGCCATCTAACCAAAGGGAATCCGGCATATACGCTGGTTCAGGTGGCCACGAATGATTTGATTATTCTTTTGGCATTCGTGCCAATTGTAGGGCTCTTGTTTACCATCGGCGATATCTCAGTAGCGGGTGTAGGCGTCCCATGGGGAACGCTCTTTCTTTCGGTCACATTGTTTGTCGTGATACCATTGTCTGCCGGCTGGCTATCGCGAGTGTTTATCACCAAAAAGAGAGGACAGGAATATTTTGAAAAACGGTTTATTCCCAGATTCAATCACATTACGGTGGTTGGATTATTGTTGACGTTGATCATTATCTTCTCATTTCAGGGCAGAACCATCGTTCGTCAGCCGCTTGATATTCTGCTGATTGCGATTCCTTTGATCATACAAACGTTTTTAATATTTTTCATCGCGTATTTATGGGCAAAAAAATGGAAGCTGCCGCATGATATTGCATCACCAGCGGGGATGATTGGCGCAAGCAACTTTTTTGAACTGGCCGTTGCGGTCGCGATCTCGGTATTCGGGCTACAGTCGGCAGCCGCATTGACCACAATTGTCGGCGTATTGGTTGAGGTGCCAATCATGCTGACTTTAGTAAAAATATCAAACAAAACATTACACTGGTTCCCCAGCGATAAATAGAAAGGTAATGATAATTAAATGAAAGTATTTGAATTCTTAAACGATCAGCTGCTCAAAATGGATTGGCTGAGTAGCCTTGTAAAACTGCTGGTAGAAAAGGTCTTTAATCTGGATGCTGCCAGCAGAATTGGCGGAAGTATACACTTTTTTATCTATGATGTCATCAAGATATTCATACTGCTGTCCGTGCTGATTTTCACAGTATCCTATATCCAAAGCCATTTCCCGCCCGAACGCACACGAAGAATTTTGGGTAAATATAAAGGCATAGGCGCCAATACGATAGGCGCGCTCTTAGGCACAATCACCCCATTCTGCTCGTGCTCTTCAATTCCGCTCTTTATTGGCTTTACGAGTGCGGGACTGCCGATCGGAGTCACTTTTTCGTTTTTGATATCATCACCTTTGGTGGATCTGGCATCGGTACTATTGCTGGCCAGCATCTTCAATTGGCGTATCGCAATCGCGTATGTTTTGGTGGGCATCATTCTTGCTGTGATCGGCGGTTCGCTGATCAGCAAAATGAAACTCGAAAAATATGTAGAGCCTTTTGTGTTTAAAAACTCAGCGAATACTGATATTGACGCGCCAGAACTGACGCAAAAGGACCGCTTACTTTATGCAAAAGACCAAGTGCTAGAAATAATTAAAAAAGTATGGCTGTATATCCTTATCGGGGTCGGTATCGGTGCGGCCATTCATAACTGGATTCCGCAGGAGATTATCTCGGCGATTCTTGGAAAAGAGCACTTCTATTCGGTGCCGCTGGCGACGATCGTCGGCGTACCGATGTATGCCGATATATTCGGCACCTTGCCGATTGCAGAAGCGCTTGTCGGTAAAGGGGTCGGCATTGGAACGGTGCTGGCGTTTATGATGGCGGTGACGGCTTTATCATTGCCGTCCATGATACTGCTTAAAAAAGTGGTTAAAACAAAATTGCTGATTATCTTTGCGTTGATAGTGGTCATTGGCATTTTAATTATTGGATATTCATTTAACGCATTGGCATTTTTATTGATATAGAGTTTAAGGAGGCATAAGATGAACAAACCTAAAGTCGCATTTATCTGCGTGCACAATTCCTGTCGGTCCCAGATGGCCGAGGCACTATCCAAACTATTGGCTTTTGATGTCTATGAAGCCTATTCGGCGGGTACCGAAACCAAGCCTGAAATCAATCAGGACGCAGTGAAGGCTATCAAGAAACTGTACGGCGTGGATATGAATGAAACGCAGCATTCAAAGCTGCTGGATGATATCCCGCCTGTGGATATCGTTGTCACGATGGGCTGTAACGTGAACTGCCCATGGCTGCCAAGCAAGCACCGGGAGGATTGGGGACTGGATGACCCCAGCGGTAAGGCGGAAGATGAGTTTATTAAAACCGCAAAGACCATTGAAGCAAAGGTGCTGGAACTGAAAGACAGAATAGGAAATGGAACGATTGAAATACAACAGAAAAATACATAACGAGGAGAAATAATATGGAGATTAAAGTATTAGGTTCGGGATGTGCCAGCTGTAAAAAGCTCTTAGCGAACACTGAAAAAGCGGTAAAGGAGTTGGGAATTGAAGCAGAAGTCATCTATGTGACGGATATGGAAAAAATCATTGAAACGGGTATTATGAGCACGCCGGGTTTGATGATTAATGGTATTGTTAAATCCACCGGTCGTGTACTCAGCCCAAAAGAAGTCATGCAAATGGTATCTGATTCTCTGTAGGGGAAAATGATGAAAACGCTGATGATCGAATAGAAGCGTTGTCATGTTCCTTGGGGACTTATGTAATCAATAATTGATAGTGATAAGGAAAAAAGCATCCATTGGTTTTTGGGTGCTCTTGTTTTACACAACGAAAAAACTGGGCACAATAAAAGGGAAAAAACATATCAAACCAGTGATTTTATCGGGGTATAGTATAAAAAATACACTTAGAAAGGGCATTCTGAGATACAGGATTTGCGGTAAACAATGCTGATAACGCAATATAATTTTGCGGTTAGAAGCTGTAAATATGGTTTATATCCAGTCATGTAGTTTGCCCGACCGTTAGACGGACATCAATAATTTTTTCTGTAAAGCGTGATCTTTCATTCCGGGGTGTCTCGCTTTTAATATTGTCAATCAGGGTATCAATACAGTTTTTTGCCAACTCCTCGCGGTTGAAACTGGCGCTTGTCAGTTGGATGGGCAGCACCAAATCCGAATGGATATCGTCAACGCCGGCAACCGCAACATCCTTAGGCACCCTAAACCCCATTTGATTGAGAACATAAATCGCCTCGAAAGCGATAACATCACAGTAGCAGAAAATGGCGGTATAATCGTTTTTCTCGTTGAAAATCTCACGGATGACCTGGCCGGTGTCGCCGCTGCGGGTCGATATGGTGCGAACATCTTCTTCCCTAAACGGGATATCATACTCAGCCAGCGCGCTTTTAAATCCGTCTAAACGCACAACTGAGCTATAGATGTGCATAAATGAATTTAAAAATAAGATGCGTTTATGACCACGATCAATCAAATGACGCGTTGCCAGATAAGCGCCCTTGCGGTCATCGACCACAATATAATCCGCCGGAATGTTTTCAAAAATGCGGCCTGAAATGACGTAAGGGAAATTTCGCTTGTTCAGCAGTTCGATACTCTGTGTATCCTGCTGATTCGGAAGAAGCAAAATGCCGTCCACATTGCGCTGCATGGCGCGGATAACCGCGTGGTGCTCATGATCGGAAATTTCATTGGTTGACATAAAAAAAACGCTGTAACCACGCTTGGCCGCGTAGTCTTCGAGATAGTTAGCGAGGAGCGAAAAGAAAGGATTTCTTAAGTCCGGTAATATCACAGCAATGGTATTCGTAAAACCGGTTCGCATACCTGCAGCAGAAAGATTGGCAATGTAGCCCAATTCCTTGGCTTTTGCCTGTACTTTTTCCCGCAGTTCCTTTGAAATAGTATCACTATCCTTTAACGCGCGGGAAACAGAAGTGACAGAACAGCCGCATATTTTTGCCAAATCTTTGAGTGAGACGTTCATTTCCTACCCCAATGTGATTCCTTATTTATTATATAAATTCTACCATATAGATCTATGTGTGACAAGGATTATTATAAAAACTATCGTTAAGCTTAACGATTGCGCAAACGGTGTGCTTAACGAAACGCTTATCGATAAGCTTAACGTTAAGCTTAACGATAACATAAAATTATGAAATATATAGATTATGCGCGAAAATAAAAGAAAAAAGACTATAATCAAATATAAACGACAAATATATTATTTGCACATTGTGGCCGAGGGCATTATCATAAGGCTGTTGCTTAACAACGTCATTAAAAAATTCAGGTAAACAATTTAAAAAGGCATTCTGAAACAAATAATTATTTATCAGCATTATGTTGATATGGGAAATAATCATTATTGGGAGGAATGAAAATGAAAAAGGCAATTGTAGTAGTTTTGGCAGCTGTTCTGTTATTCAGCCTTGTCGGTTGTGGAACAACCGTGACTGATACAGGTACAGCAGACAGTTCCGAAAATGTAGCTGCGGATACCAGTGCAGCTGACAGTGCTGACGCGGTTGAAGGTTATGTTTGGCCCAGCAAGGATGAATTGCATGTTGGTTTTTCACAGGCTGACCTTGCGAACTCCTGGCGGACAGCGGAAACAGATGACATGCAGGCAGTTGCAGCAGAAAGAGGCTATGAGATTACAGTGACAAACGCTGGCGGAGACACCGAACAGCAAATCTCGGATGTAGAATCTTTGCTGGCTCAGGGTTGTAACGTTATGGTCATCGTCGGTATTGATGCCGATGCAATTCAACCTGCGCTTGATGCTTGTAAAGCCGCACACGTTCCGGTCATCATGAAGGCCAGAGGATCTAACGGAGAACCTGGTGTTGACTACGCAACATTTGTTGCCTCAGACTTTGTTTGGGAAGGCGAACAAGCAGGTGGCTGGATTGCTGCAGCCGCGGAGAAAAAAGGCTTGGATACCGTTGATGTTGTGGTTATCCAGGGCATTATCGGAGGAACTGACGTCCGTGACAGAGGACAGGGTTTCATGAATGCTGCTGAAGCTGCGGGCAACTTTAATATCGTAGCTGAACAACCGGCAAACTGGTCACGTTCTGAAGCACAGGAAGTTGTACAAAACATTCTTCAGTCCACCGGCGGAGACATCGATGCAATCTATTGCATGAATGATGAAATGGCACTTGGCGCATTATTGGCATTGCAGGCAAATAACCTGACGGTTGGCGAAGACATTTTCTTGGTTGGAGTTGACGGCCTTCTGGAAGCTTTCGACGCGATCAAAGACGGCAACATGTCCGCAAGCGTAACCTGCACACCCAAATTCGCAAACACCGTATTTGATGCAATCGAATCCGGCATTGAAGGCGAAACACTGGAAACTTACATTCCGGTTCCTGACGTTTTGGTAGACATCACCAATGTCGATGAGTACTACAACTTAGGATTCTAAAGTTGGCAGAGAGAATTGCATAATTAATCGAGACATTGCCAACAAAGACAACAGCTTTACAGGGACTAAGCGGAGCACTGCAAAGTGTTCTGCTTAGTCGCATAAAGCAAGTTTAAGAGGGGTATACGAATGTCAGATATCATTCTAAATATTAAAAATCTAAATAAGCATTTTACTGGTGTTAAGGCACTGGATGAGGTGAGTTTCTCAGTTCGGCGAGGAGAAGTACATGCGCTGATGGGCGAAAACGGCGCGGGTAAATCCACGCTGATTAAAATTCTTACCGGTATTTACAAGGCGGATTCGGGCGAAATTATTTTTGACGGCGAACCTTGTGCTTTTCATAATGCCTTGAGTGCACAGCATGCGGGCATCAGCACCATCTATCAGGAACTCAACATGATTCCGTATTTGACCGTCAGCGAAAACATTTACCTTGGCAGATACCCAATGACAAAAGGGGGTATCGATTGGAAGACGATGCACAAAATGGCGCAGAAACTGGTCGATGATCTTGGTGTGGATATTGATGTGACAAGACCTTTGAACCAATACGGCACGGCAAAGCAGCAGATTATCTCCATTCTTCGTGCAATCAGCTTAAAGAGTAAACTCATCGTTATGGATGAGCCGACCTCTTCGCTGGATGCCAACGAAGTTGAGATTCTTTTTGGAATTATGGACAAACTGAAAAAAGACGGGGTGACGATTATTTTCATCACCCATCGACTGGACGAGGTTTTCTCCAAGGGAGATCGGATCAGCGTTTTAAAAGATGGAAGATACGTAGGCACATATGATGTCGACAAAATCACGCAATATGAGCTACTGACCCATATGATTGGCAAAAAGAATTTATCTATGGAACAAATCAGACCGGCACGCAATATTGATGTGATGGAGGATGTGCTTAGCGTTCAGAATATAACTCGAGTACCTTATGTTAACGACGTGAGCTTTTCGGTAAAACGCGGCGAAATTGTTGGCCTGGCCGGACTTTTGGGTTCGGGACGTACCGAGATTGCCCGCATCATTTTTGGATGTGATATGCCGGATTCTGGAGAAGTATTTTTAGAAGGCAAGAAAGTTCGGCTGAGAACACCCAAGGACGCAGTTGAGGCTGGTATGGCTTTTTGCACCGAAAACCGAAGAGAAGAGGGACTGTTTTCGGATATATCGGTACAGAACAATATTGCGGTCTGTTCGCTGACGCAGTTGACAAAGGGTGGATTTATCAATTTGAAGGAAAGAAAGCGTGTCTCCGAACAGTATGTGGATACACTGGCGATTAAAACACCGTCAATCGATCAGCTGATAAAAAATCTCTCAGGCGGTAATCAGCAGAAGGTCATTTTGGCCAGATGGATGGCCACAAAACCCAAGCTGATTATTTTGGACGAGCCAACCCGCGGAATCGATGTGGGTGCGAAAGTTGAAATTGAAAAGCTGATTAACGAATTATCCAATCAAGGCATAGGGGTTTTGTTGATTTCTTCCGAGATGTCCGAGCTGGTCCGTAACTGTGATCGCATCATTGTTTTAAGAGACGGACACATCGTTGGCGAGCTTGGAAAAGAAGAGATTTCTGAGAAAAATATTATGTGGATGATTGCAAACAACAAGTGGATTGCACTTTAGTTTTAGGAGGGAAATATGACTGAACTCAAACAAACCCAATTTAAAGGCAACGCCATACGGAAATATCTTTCGGTGTTTGTACTTTTGGCTTTTATTCTGTTTAATGCGGCTTTTACCAAAAACTTTGTCAGTTGGGTAACCTTTTCAAATCTATTTATACAAGCGTCAAAGGTCGCGCTGGTGGCACTGGGTATGACACTGGTCATCGCCACAGGTGGCATCGACATTTCAGTGGGGTCGGCGATGGGCCTTGGGGCCACCATATCGGCGGTCTATCTGGCCGACAAACACCCTGCCGGCATCGTCGTATCGCTGGTGGTTGTTTTGGCTTTCGGGGCTATGGCGGGCATTATCATCTCGAAATTCAAGGTGCTTCCGCTCATCGCTACGCTGGCTTCCATGTATATCATGAGAGGACTAGCGCAAGTAATCAGCGGTATCGGCACGGTGAGTTTCCGCTATCCGGCTTTACAGAAAACATTTATCACCCCGATTGCACAGCGGATACCGATTCATTTCTTTATCCTTTTGGCCGCAGTTGTCATCATGTATGTGCTGGTGAATCGGATGAAATACGGATCCTACATTGAAGCCTATGGTAACAACCCCATGGCAGCTAAAATAAGCGGTATTGATACCACAAAGGTCGTCATCATCGCCTATATGGTTTGCGCACTGTTTGCATGGATCAGCGGCATGATGGAGATCGCTATGGTTTCCTGTGCGGACCCGTCCAGAACAGGCTTGGATATGGAAATCGATGCGATCGCCTCGGTGGTGATCGGTGGAACGCTGATTACCGGTGGATATCCCAACATTATCGGTACGGTAGCCGGTGCGTTTTTACTGCAGCTCATTACCATGATGGCCAATATGAATAATATTACCTATTCTATCTCGCTGATGATTAAAGCGGGGATCATCGTTTTCGCGCTGTTCTTCTACAGCTTACGAAAGAAATAACCCATATTCGGATATAAGGAAGGATTGACAATGAAAAAGATAAAAACATTTATCACAGAAAACGTAGCGCTGATTGGGCTTATTGTGGTTTTCTTCATCGGGATTTTGGTTAGCGCATCTTTCTTCACAACCGAGAACATGACAAACCTGCTAAGGAGCGCCAGCATCATGGGCCTGGTGTCTGTCGGGATGACATTCGTCATTCTCTGCGGATCAATCGACCTGTCGGTCAGCTCGGTATTCTCGCTGTGCAGCTATTTCTTTATCGCATACTCTCAGCAGTCTATATTGCTGGCTATTATCATCCCGATTTTCGCTGGCGCCGCAGTGGGCTTTGTTAACGGACTTATCGTAGATAAAATGAAGATTCCCGCATTTGTGGGGACTTTAGCTACCATGCTGTTTGTACGCGGTTTGGTTTTGCTGTTGACAAACGAAGTGACGGTACGGATGGGAGATCTGCCCATGCCATTAGCGTTTATCGGACGCGGTGTATTCTTTGGAAAACTTCTGTCGTTCCCGTTGGTGGTGTTCGTTTTGGTCATCGTCTTCATGTCGTTTATACTTAAAAAACGCCCTATTGGACGGGCGATGTATATTGTCGGCGGCAATGCGGAAGCCGCCAAACTGATGGGTGTCAGTGTATCCAAAACCATGATCACCGCGCATACGCTTTCGGGAATGATGGCAGGACTCGGGGGGATCATATTTGCCTCACGTGTGGGCTCGGCAGTGCCGCTGGCTGGCACGGGTTATGAGCTGTATGCCATCGCGGCTGTGGTCATCGGCGGTGCACCGCTGACCGGCGGAGTCGGCAAGATGACCGGCACACTGTTTGGCGCGCTGATTATGGCTTCGTTTTCAAATATTTTCAGCATGCAAAAACTATTGGATCCGCTCTGGGAACAGGTGGTGGTCGGAGCCATATTGCTCATCGTGGTATTTGCACAATCGGCAGTGTCTATTTACGGAACATCAAACCGCGTGAAACGAGAAGTAAAATCGGTTGAATCAACCATAAGCTAATACATCATATTTTAGGAGAAAGCAAAATGAAAGACATGTTATTTTCGATTAACAGCTGGATATATGGCAAGACGGATATTGCAGACATCGCCAGATATGCCAAGCAGGCCGGTATGGACGGTTTGGATATCAGTGGTGAGCCGGATACCACCGACTTGAGCGTCGTGAAAAAAGCATTGGCGGACAACGGGCTTAAGGCATTCTGCATCAATGGTAATTTTGTAGAGGAAGATCGTGTGCTTTGCCATGATGATGCGGCAATGCGCCAAAAAGCGGTTGTCTACGGGAAAAAATGTGTGGATATGGCTGTGGAACTGGGAGCCGGGAATGTGCTGTTTGTGCCCAGCAGAGTTAACGGCACGACATATTATATATCCAAAGAAGCGGACTGGGATCATTCGGTGGAATCTTTAAGAGAGATTGCCGAATATGCCAAGACCAAAAAGGACATCACGATTGTGCTGGAGTGTGTCAATAAATATGAAGTGACGCTGGTGCGTACGCTGAAAGACGGTATCCGGATGGCCAAAGAAATCGGTACCGGCAACGTGAAAATCATCGGTGATACTTTTCATATGAGTCTGGAGGAGGAAAAGGGCATCCATAATGCTATTCGTGAGGCAGGCAGCTGGCTGGCGCATCTGCATCTGGGTGACAATACGCGCGAAGTACCCGGCAATGGGATCATGAACTGGCGCGAGATTCTTATCGCATTGGATGATATCAATTACTCAGGCGCGCTCTCGTTTGAGCCGCTGCCCCACCGTTTGACGGTGGAGGAGATTTTTGATGGGGCTTTGGATCCAAAAGTTTTGACTCAAGAAATCAAATCCTCCACAGACTACTTAAAACTGATTATCAAGAGCATCGCATAACAAAAATAGAGCAGAGCGCAGTATTTAATTAAGAGGGGTGCATGACATGAAAAAATATGCAATGGGGATTGATTTTGGAACACTTTCGGGAAGAAGTGTTTTGGTAGACGTTGAGACGGGCGAGGAAGTGGCTTATGCGGTCAGTGAATATGCGCACGGTAGCATGAGCGAAGCGTTACCCGACGGAACCGCGCTGCCGCCCGATTGGGCGCTGCAGCATCCGCAGGACTATATTGATGTTCTGGCCAAGGCGGTGCCTGAAGTGATGGCAAAAGCAGGTGTTTCGCCCGACCAGATTGTGGGGGTTGGCATTGACTTTACAGCCTGCACGCTGATTCCGATTAAAAATGATGGAACACCCCTTTGCTTTCTGGAGGAGTTTAAAGGAAACCCCCATGCATATGTGAAGCTTTGGAAGCATCACGCGGCACAGGACAAAGCCGACAGGTTGAACGAAACCGCAAGGCGGATGGGAGAAAAATGGTTGAGCCGTTACGGTGGGAAGATATCCTCCGAATGGGCGGTGCCGAAAATCTGGCAGGTGCTTGATGAAGCGCCGGATGTCTACGCAGCAACCGATACGTTTATAGAAGCCTGTGACTGGACCATTATGCAGCTGACTGGTAACATGACGCGCAATACCTGCTCGGCGGGATATAAAGCCATTTGGAATGCAGACGACGGCTATCCGTCAAATGCGTTTTTCAAAGCCCTGGATCCGCGCTTGGAGAATTTGGTTGAAGATAAACTGAACGGTGAACTTTTGCCGGTGGGATCAAAAGCGGGCGAGATTACCGAAGCCGCCGCGGCGATGACCAGACTGAACGCGGGCACGGCAGTAGCGGTGGCCAATCTGGATGCGCATGTCACGGGTGTCGGCGTGGGCATGACCAAATCAGGCCAGATGATGGCGATTATGGGAACATCCACCTGCCATATGCTGATCAGTGATAAGGATCGAGATGTACCGGGTATGTGCGGCGCGGTGAAGGACGGCATCCTGCCGGGATTTATAGGTTACGAAGCCGGACAGAGCTGTGTTGGAGACCACTTTCAGTGGGTGGTTGACACATGCGTACCCGAAAAATATGCCGAGGAAGCCAGAGAAAAGGGGTTAAACCTGCATCAGCTGTTGACCGAGAAAGCGAAAAAACTGCGCCCAGGTGAAAGCGGCTTGGTGGCGCTGGACTGGTGGAATGGAAATCGTTCGGTGCTGGTGGATGGGAAACTGTCAGGCATGATGGTCGGGATGACGCTGAATACCAAACCTGAGGAAATTTATCTGGCCCTGCTGGAAGCCACGGCTTTCGGGACTCGGATGATTATTGAAACATTTGAGTCAAACGGAGTTCCGGTGAACGAGTTGTTTATTGGCGGCGGGATTTCTGAAAAAAGTCCGTTTACCATGCAGCTATATGCGGATATCACAAAAAAGCCGATTAAAATTGCGGGTTCGCCGCAAACACCGGCGCTGTCATCGGCGATCTATGGTGCACTGGCCGCGGGAAAATCGGCGGGCGGATTTGACAGCATACCTGAAGCGGTGGCGGTGATGAGCAAGGTGAAAGATTTTGTTTATTTACCCAACACGGATAAAACGGAAGGGTATGATGCTTTATACCGGGAGTATGAGATTCTGCATGATTATTTTGGCAGAGGGGATAATGACGTCATGAAACGGCTGAAGGACTTGCAGTTGCGCGTCATCAACCAAAAATAGAACATCTAAGGGGGAAAGAAAATGACAAACGAGATTAAACAACGCGTGGTAGACGCGAACAAACGCTTAAAATCCGAAGGGCTGATTATTTCAACATGGGGTAATGTGTCCGAATATGATAAAAATAGCAATCTGGTAGCGATAAAAGCCAGCGGTGTACCCTATGATACCATGACAACCAGCGATATCGTCGTGACCGATCTGGAAGGACATATCATTGATGGGAGTTTACAACCCTCGACTGATCTCTTGACTCATTTAATGCTGTATAAGCATTTTAAGGGTATTCGCGGGATTGTCCACACACATTCAATGTATGCCACCATATGGGGACAGGCCGAAAAGGATATCCCTATCTTGGGCACGACCCATGCGGATTACTTCCGGGGTGATATTCCCTGCACGCGCCAAATGACCAAGGCCGAAATTGAGACCGAATATGAAGCCAACACAGGACGCGTAATTGTGGAGCGTTTTAAAAATATCGATCCGTTCCAGATGCGGGCCGTTTTGGTCAACAAACATGCGCCGTTTGTTTGGGGAAGTGACGCAATGGACGCTGTGAATAATGCCATTGTCTTGGAATATGTCGCTAAAATGGCATGGTGCAACATGACCATGGACGATGGGAACTTAAGAAAGATCGACAGCGACATGATTAAAAAGCATTACGATAGAAAGTACGGCGACGACGCATATTACGGACAGAAAAAGAAGTGAAGGGGAGAGGTAGCATGGGAAAGAATTTTGAGGAAATCAAAGCGGCGATGAAAAAGGAAAGCGACGCTGTTTTGGACGCGATAGAAAGCCTTGAAGAACCAGCGGTGGAAAATCTGTTGGAAGCCATCGTCCGCTGTGAGGGCAAGCTGGTCTTTTCGGGATGCGGCACATCGGGCGCCGCCGGCAAAAAGATGGCGCATACTTTCAGCTGTGTTGGACGTCCCGGTGTTTTTTTGGAACCTTCGGACGCTGTTCACGGCGGACTTGGGGTGGTGGTCGATAAGGATATTGTTATTCTGCTCTCAAAGGGCGGATCAACCGCCGAAATCAACCATCTGATTCAGCCAGCAAAAATGAAAAACGCCTTGGTGGTCGGAGTGACTGAAAACCCCGATTCTGTGCTGGCAAAAGAGTCTGATATATTTGTTAAAGTGAAGGTGAAAGAGGAAGCGGACAGTTTTGATATGCTGGCGACCTCCAGCATTGTGGGTATCATCGCGGTGTTTGATGCGCTTGCGATCAAGGCTGGTGAGCTGACCGGATTCTCTAAGGAAAAATTCGGAATTATCCACCCTGGCGGGGCGGTAGGAGAACGGCTTCTTAATAAAAAGCTTTATGACTGATCGGCAAACTGGTGTCAGGTTTTCGCCTTCGTTACGCGGCGGCAATCTCTTGGCTTTAGGGGAAAGTGCTGAAATTGCTGAACGCGCGGGGGCAGAAAGCCTGCATATTGACATCATGGACGGTCACTATGCGCAGGATTTCGGTTTCAATCTGGAAACGGTTGAGATGCTGTCAAAAATATCTCCGCTCCCGCTAGACGTGCATATGATGGTGCTTGATATCGAGAAGTTGATTGAACCTTTCCTTCATGCGCCAGTGCGCACCCTATGTATTCATCCCGAGACCGTAAAGGATGCGAAAGCGATGCTCGGGGAGATTAAAAAAAGCGGGAAGCTGGCGGGCATTGCTGTTGCGCCGGATGTCAAACTAACAGAAGTGGTCCCTTTGATTGCGCTGTGCGATGAGGTTTTGGTATTGACGGTGACCCCTGGTGACGGCGGCGGTACATTCCATACCGGTGCCGTTGAAAAGATTCCAGCGTTACGAGACATGACAAATCAGATGAATCGCCGGATGGTTATCAGCGTGGATGGCGGCCTTAATGTGGTTCGTGCGCAGACATGCGTTCTAAAGGGCGCAGATAAAATTATTATGGGAAATGCTTTTTATCATGCAGAAGACAGTATGGGCATTCGAAAGGCGGTTTGTTTTGGAAAAGTGGTTTGAACATGCAAGCCAGATGTGGCAGAGGAATGCAAGCACGATTGCTGAGCTTTCCGAAACCATTGATGAGAAGCAGTATAACGATATATTGAGTGCAGTACTAAACTGCAAAGGCCGGGTCGTGACCATGGGCATGGGGACTTCATCGGTCGCGGCGCGAAAAATTGCACATATGTTTTGTGTATCTAATGTTCCCTCCTTTTATGTTTCTCCTGGAGATGCCGCGCATGGAGCATTCGGCGCGGCACAGCCGGGGGACCTTCTGATTGTGCTGTCCAAAGGCGGCAACACCGAAGAACTTGTCAATCTTATCGATCCAATTAAAGCAAAAGGATTAATGCTGGCTGTTGTGACACAGAATATGGACTCCAAGCTGGCAAAAGCCGCGGATATGGTTTTGAATTTAAAAACGGACGAATCGGATCATCTGCATCGGCTGCCAACCGCAAGCATTGTGGCTATCATATCGATTTTTGACGCGATGGCGGATGAGCTGTCGCGGTATCCGCAGTTTTCAGACGAGATATTTTATTTGAATCATAATCATGGTGCGGTCGGCGCCGATTTAAAAGCCGAACGGGGAAGCAAAGCATAAGCGGTATCAATTGACTCATTGTAAAAAAAGAAAGGGGCTATCATGATTCCAAATTACAAGATGGCAAATGGTGTGGAAATACCGGTTCTGGGCTTGGGGACATATTTGACAAAAAACGGAGAAGTGGCAGCCCAAACGGTGCGCGATGCGGTTGAGGTGGGATACCGCAGTATTGATACGGCCTGGTTTTATGGCAATGAAGAAGGCTTGGGCGAGGGCATCCGTACTTGCGGACTTGATCGAAAAGAAATCTATATCACAAGCAAACTCTGGAACGCGTTTCATGGATACGAAGCGACATTGACGGCTTTTGAAGACTCATTGAAGCGGTTAGGGGTGGATTACCTAGATGAGTATTTAATCCATTGGCCGGGACAGGTACAGAGTTATCTCCCCACATGGAAAGCGTTTGAAAAGCTCTACAAAGACGGACGTATCCGAGTGATCGGGGTGTCCAATTTTACGCGTGATCTTTTGACACACTTGCTTGAAAATTGCGATATAAAGCCAATGGTGGATCAGATTGAAGTCAATCCGGTGTTTCAGCCGAATACACTGATCGCGTTTTGTCAAGAAAACGATATTCTGGTAGAAGGCTGGCGGCCGCTGGTGTGGGGACAGTTGGAGAAAGAACCAATCATCGCAGCATCTAAAAAGCATGGCAAGACGCTGGCGCAGGTGGCTTTGCGCTGGCAGTTTCAGAAGAATTTACGCACACTGCCAAAAACGACGCATAAGGACCGGATGATTGAGAACATCAATATCTTTGATTTCGAATTGTCCGAAGAAGAAATATCTGCCATTGACGGACTAAATACCTGGATAAGAACAGGCGAGAGCCCGGACGAGTTTTTCTGGAAAGGGTAAATTGTGAGTTCTGATAATGAATGATACATACCAAGGTTTAGGCCCACTTTAAGCATGCAGTGGTTTTTTACAGGTGAGAATCACTTAACATCACAATATAAAGACGAAAACACCATGCGGATGCGGGTGTTTTTGTTTTATTATTGTGAAAAGGTTAGGGGAATAAACACCGAAGCTTTATCAATAGTGAGGTTGGGATCAGGCCAGGCGGCAGAAAAGTTATCAACCGCATCCCCCTTACCCAATATTGTTTCGATATTCCTTTGGGGTCTCACCGGTGATATGCTTGAAAGCTTTGCTGAAATTGGAAACATTCGTATAGCCCACGGCATTGGAAACATCATAGATTTTATACTTTGGGTCCGCCAGCATTTTTTTTGCCGACTGCATCCGATAAATCAAAAGATAATGCGAGAAGGTTTCCTGCATTTCCTGTGCAAAAATCCGGCTTAAGTAGCTCGGCGTAATATAAAGCTTTTTTGCTGCCAGAGTAAGCGTTGCGGTTGTGTAAGATTCCTGAATATACTTGATGGCCTGACTCACGAGCCAAGTACTTTGAATATCGTCGTCTTGATAGGTTTCGCACAGTGTTATCAGGGCTTCTCGAAACACATCGTATAACATATCCAAAGAATGTTTGGTCGTGATTTCCATTTTGATGTTGGCGAGAAAATCTTTGATCATCTGATTGCGCTTCAATTCCGAAAAATGTAGTGTTTCTACCACATCATCGAGCAGTTTCATGCATTCCAGCTTGACGTTATTTATGTCAAAAATCTGGTTGATTTTGGCAAAATCAGCAAAGAAACCATTCAACAGCTGAACCACAGTATCTGACTGATTGGAGCTCATGGCTGTCGCAAAATCTGCGGCGTCGGGATGAAAAGATACGTCTGGGAATTGTGAAAGCGTATCAGCATATCGCTGGTCTGGATTTGTGTAACCCATTTTGTTGCCTAAAAAAACAAGACAGCATTCGGGATAAATGCGTTTGATATCAACGATGGGCTGAATGCCGCTGATACTTGAATTGGTAAGCTGGGTATTAAACCTCTGACGAATCTGGTTCATGGCAGTGCCCATGTGACGCTCTAATGCTTTTGTAAAATTCTCATGAGCGATGCCAATGATGATGTATTCTTCACGTGAAATCTGCACACTGAACTGTTTTATGCCTGCCACCACATCCAAGTGTGATAAAAAATCAATGGGGTTTGAGGACGGATCAGAAAGTCGCAAGCATATCCCCGAAACAATACTCTTTGAAGCCAGGTCAATCTGTAATGATCGAAGTATCTCAGCTTCCTTTGCCGTTGGCAGAAGGGAGGTATATAACAGATTTTTGATGGCACTGGTGACCAAAACCGATTGAAGGGCGTCTTCTGCACTCAGATTTTCCTTCTCTTTAGCGGCCATAATTTTTTCGGCGCAGTTACTGACCGAAAGCAGCAATTTATCCTCGTCAATGGGTTTTAAAATATAATCAAACGCGCCGTACCGGATGGCACTTTGTGCGTACTCAAAATTGCTGTATGCGCTTAAAAAAACGATCTCACATTTCAGCTGTTTTTCACGCACCTTTTTAATCAGTTCAACCCCGGTTAGTTTAGGCATGGCAATATCTGAAAGCAGAATATCGGCTTTCAGATTTTCGACCATTTGTAAGGCAGAAAGACCATCCGCGGCGGTTCCCACTACCTCGACGCCAATGCGCGACCAATCCATCAATTGATGAAGGCTTTCACGAATGAGGCGCTCGTCATCAGCAATAATCATTTTTAGCATGATATTTCTTATTTTAAGCCTCCTTGTCAATGGGAATATCAAACCATACAGTGGTTCCCTTACCAACCGATGTTTCAATGTGAATGCCTTCTTTAACGCCGTAGTCCATTTCCAACTGCAGATTAATGTTTCGAAGCGCAAAACTGTCTTCCGCGTCCAAGTTGTCCGAATGTAAACTTTGACGGATTTTTCTAAGACGCGACGGCGTGATACCGTTGCCGTTGTCCGAAACAGTGAACCGTGCATTCTGGTTTGTTCGCAGTAACGATACATTGATATGGCCATTTTCACAACCATGAATACCGTGAACAATGGCGTTCTCAACCAGAGGGATAAACAGATATTTGGATATGCGCAGGTTTAGAAGCGAATCGTCAAATTGTGTTTCATAAGTCAGCGCATCACCCAACCGGATTTTTTGTATATAAAGGTAATAAGTAATCAGTTTAAAAACATTCTTTACCGAAATCTGATCCTTGCCGTAGGAAAGGCTTAAACGGTAAAAATTGGCGAGCGCGGAAATCAGTTTACTGAGCTTGGGCACCCCATGTTGTTTTGCCAGCCAATGGATGGAATCCAGCGTGTTATACAAAAAGTGTTCATTAATCTGGTTCTGAATCAATTTCAGCTGAATGTCTCGCTTGGCCAATTCACTGATGTAGTTTTTCTCAATCAGCGATTCGATATTGATTGTCATTTCATTGAATTTTCGGTTGATCAACCCGATTTCATCGTTTCGCTTCACGGGCATCCTCGCCTTAAAGTCGCCAGTCTGTACGCGCTGCATCCCGTTTGCCAGCAGGCGTATGGGTTTATAGAAATATACATAGACGAGTATGATAGAAAGTAAAATCAACAGTACCGATTCCACCGCATACCATACCGTTAGACTGGTCACGCGCGAAGTGGCGCTTTGAATCTGCGAGAGCGGCGCAAACGCCACATAAGTAAAACCGCTGTATTCGGATTTCAAGAAAGAAAGGAAGATGGTAGAATCCTCATACTCAATATCCAGTGAGCCGCTGTCTTTATCAAGTGGAACTTGGGACGCAGCATATGTGATCATTTCTCCGAAACCCTCGTTTTTGTCATAAAGGACATTTCCGCTGGCGTCCAGAATAAAGCAGGCACCGCCGTCTCCCAAATCAATATCGTTTAACATATTAGTCAATACATCAGTTTTAATGTTGATGGAAAGCAAGCCTTTCAGAGGCTGACGATAATTCTGTATCACGCGGTAGTGTGATAGAATCTGGGTTTCACCATCTTCCAGCGCTGTTGTTAAGCACCAAGGCTGATGAATCAACCGGCGCTCGTATGCTATGTACCATGCGGTGTCGGTCATATCGCAGTTATTGAAGGCGGGATCCCAGTTGATGCTGGAAATAAACATCCGGCGTGCGTCCAGACAATATAAATAGGTGGAATAAATATTATTATCACGTACAGAAGTTTCAACCAGAACGTCTTTGATGGTGCGAACGGATAGATAGTCCGTGTATTCATCTCGCTTTTCATAAGCCTCCAGCCGCTCAATGGCACGGACGAAAGGCGTGTTTAGCAGCATATCGGTATGGTGGGCTTCCAATCCTTTCAGCACGTGGTCGGCTGTGATTGAGATGATATTGAGATTGCCGGAAAGGTATTCGTCGGCGCGTTCATGTTCAATCTCCCTCACTTTTTGCGAGGTAGAAATCAGCAGAACAGTAAAGGGTATTATCATGAATACCAAGAGAAGTGAAATGAAATGCAGGATGACGCTGTTTTTTAAAAAATGTTTCCGAGACATACCCTTATTTCCCCAAGGAAATGATAACATCTTTATGTTGTTTTGTATATGAAGTAAGCCGTTCGATAGATAAGGGGACAAAAAATCATAAGGAATCATAAATAGGCATAACGAAATATACCCTTGTGTCAAAAGTGAAGACCGATAGGATATAAAAACATAAGAAAAAGCAAGTGAGATATCTTAATTTATAAGAAAACACATGCCATAATACGGATATGCACATGTGCACAAAAATTATCGGAGGGAACCATTAATGAAAAAAGTGAAGAAATGGGCAGTGCTGTCTCTGGCGCTGCTGCTCTGCATCTCCTCGCTGGTTGCCTGCACCGCACCGGATGCAGCTGATAACAGCGGAACGAACGATGCAAGCGATGCGCAAGCACAGAACACCATGGACACGGCGGATGCTGAAGGCGGGGTTATCACCTTCTACGGTTTTTCAGACTGGATGGAAGCCGATCCTTACAAGACAGCCTATGAAGGGGCCAAGGCGAAATTCGAGGCTGAGAATCCTGGATTCATTGTAGAGCTGCAGAGCGATCCTTGGGGAGACTGGGAACAAAAATATAAGACCATGTTTGCCGCCGGAGAACCGGCAGACGTATTTATGGTCAATAACCCTGATTTTCCGACTTTTGCAAACAGCGGTAATCTATTGGACATTGCACCCTACGTTGAAGACGGTTATTTCGATGATTTCTTCCAGGGTGTTCTCGGAATGTACAAATGGCAAGGCTCTATCATGGCGATTCCTTTTACCACCGACTGCCGTATTCTTTGGTACAACAAAGACATCTTCAGTGAAGCGGGTTTAGATCCGGAAAAAGCGCCGGCAACGTGGGCCGAAATGGTATCTGCCGCACAGCAGATTACAGAGAAAACCGGTAAATACGGCTTCGGAATGGATTTAGGTCTTCAGGAATTTCCGTCTCAAGCGCTCTACTGCGCGAGTGCCAGCACCATTATCAATGTAGCAGACGACGGCAGCATTACACCCAATGTTGACACAGCTGAGTTCAGAGCATACTTGACCGCATTGAATGATATGAAGGGTACTTTCGAACCAGACTATACCATTTTGAACCATCACGATGTTGCTAACCTTTTTGCAGCAGGTCAGATTGGTATCATTATCGGTAACACGTTAGAAGCAACTACGATTTATGACACTGACTGGTACGCACAGGCACTTATTCCAAGCTATGATGGAACAACCAATGGTTCATATGGCGGTGGATTTGGTATCAGTGTCAGCAGCAGCTGTGCTTACCCGGAACAGGCTGTAAAATTCGCACAAATGGTTTGCAGTGCAGAATTCTGCGCGGATGAGATTTCCGACATCCCGGCCAGCAATGCAGGCGTTTCCAATGCCGAAAAAGCACAGGATGCGCGTTTTGCGACATACTTTGAACAGATTCAATACGCAAGACAGGCACAGCCAAAAACCTTGTATTATGCAGAAATCGATTTGGCCGTTAATGAAGTTGTGGCCGAAGTATTGGTCGGCGGTATGTCGGTAGACGATGCCGTGGCCGAATTGGAACAACGCATTACCGAAATTGTTGGACAATAAAGCACACAACAATGAGAACTTACGATATCGCATAATGATGGGAGGCTCGAAAATGAGCCTCCTGTCATTTTAAAATGGTGTACATGCAGTTGGAGGACAAAATGAGCATCAAAAAAACAAAGAAAAGGCAGAGGAAAGTAAAAGCGTTGCCATACCTTTTACCGGCCATCATGATTATGGTGGTCATGCTGGGGTTCCCGATTGTCTACAATTTTATTCTCAGCTTTATGAAATGGGCGATTAAAGATCCAACCCACCCGTTTATCGGGTTCCAAAACTATATTAATGTGGTGACCGATAGTCATTTTCCAAAAGTGCTTACCACCACTGTGCTTTGGACACTCGCGGGTGTTGTGCTTCAAATGGTGATCGGAATCGGCCTGGCACTGTTTGTGGAAAGCTTAACACGGGGCAGAAAAATGATGCGTATCATCATGCTGATTCCGTGGATTATTCCGGGCGTGGTAACCGCGCTGATGTGGAAATGGCTCTTGCAGTCCGATGTTGGACTGATCAACTATATATTGATGTCAACGGGCATCACTGAAAAAAATGTACTGTTTCTATCCCAACCGAATCTTGCGATTCTCTCGCTAATTCTGGTGAACACATGGAAAGCAACACCGTTTTGGTTTCTGATGATTATCGCGGGATTACAGAGCAAGCCGACAGACCAACTGGAAGCCGCAAGACTGGACGGAGCAAATGGTGTGCAGGTGCTGCGCTATGTCATTTTGCCGCATCTTTCACCGATTATCGCGTCAACCGGGGTTTTAACCACCATCTGGACATTGAATTACTTTGATCTAATTTGGGTGGTGACCAAGGGTGGGCCTTTGAACGCCACCACCACGCTGCCGATTTTTATCTATCGTCAAGCCTTTGAATTCAATGACTTTGGTGCTTCGGCGGCAACGGCAGTGATTTCATTCGTAGTGGTCACACTCATCAGCATACCGTATATCAAGCGGATGTTTAAAAATCTATCGGAAGAGGGGGTGCTTTAAGTGGTTACAGAAAAAACATCAAGTCTAAAACAAATATTAAAGATCGCACTTTGCGTTCTGTTGTGCTTAGTGGTGATCGTTCCGCTGTATTGGATGATTGTTACCGCACTTAAGACCGAAACGGATGTGTTTAAAATGCCCATGCAGTTTTTCCCATTGAAACCGACATTGGAAAACTTTATTTATACGCTGACGCAGACAGCGATGCCGACTTACTTTTTAAACTCGCTCATCTATGTTGTCTCTACTGTAACGGTTGTGCTGATGGTTGCAAGCCTTGCGGCGTACAGCATTACGCGGTTCAAGCACAAAGGAAAGAAAGGGCTTTTATATATTGTACTGCTATCGCAGTATATGCCGGTCACTACCCTGATTGTGCCGCTGTTTATTGTGTTTTCTTCACTGAATCTTATCAATAATCGGATTGCACTCATCATGGTTTATTGCGCACTGCAGATTCCAATTGCCATTTGGCTTTTAATTGGATACTTCAACAGCATTCCGCATTCTTTGGATGAAGCGGCTATGATTGATGGATGCTCCACCTTCCAAGCGTTTTTTAAAATCATCCTGCCGCTGGCAAAACCGGGCTTAATGGCTGTGGCTATCAGCGTGGGCATAGCGGTATGGCAGGAACTGATTTTAGCCACCACATTTATCAGTGACAACAGCCTGAGGCCCATTATGGTCGGAGTCAGCACAGCGGTCACGCGCTCGGGCGTCCGATGGGGTCAGCTGAGCGCAACCGGAGTTATCGCATTTATACCGGTTGTTATTATATATGCATTCTGCCAGCGCTTTCTTGTAAGAGGCTTGACAAGCGGCGCGATTAAAGGATAAGGACAAAATAGAAAAATGAAATTTAATATTCCAAACCTGGGTGCTTTCTCGGATGATTGCGGGTTAATCGAAAAAGAGAAAAGCAGCGATGGTCTATTCAGTGCAGCCAAAAACGGGGTAAATGGGGTGTTTTCAACCGGCGATGAAAAGGTGGAACTCATAACATTTGACGAAAAAACTCTGGCCTTTGTGAAATCCTCGCAAGGGTATTCGGCCTACTATCCGGTACTGGCGGTTGAGAGAACCGGTGCAGTAAAAGCCGTGCTGATGGATCTGGACGGTACAACGGTTAAGAGTGAATCGTTTTGGATTAATATCATCCAGATGACCGTCCGATCGCTTTTGGGCAATGCAAAATTTTCGCTTGAAGATAAGGACATTCCCTTTGTTTCGGGGCACAGTGTTTCCGAGCACTTGCAATATTGCATTGATAAATATTGCGAAACAAAGACGTTATATCAGGCACGCGAATTCTATTTTCAGCATACGCATTCTGAAATGCATGACATCCTATACGAAGGTAAGCAGGGAGGCTTTTTGCCCACCGAAGGGGTGCGAGAATGGCTGCTGATGCTGAAAAAGCGCGGCATCAAAATTGGGCTGGTCACTTCCGGGCTTTATGAAAAAGCATATCCTGAGATTCTATCGGCTTTTCGGACAATGAAGCTGGGGGAGCCGGAAGCATTTTATGATGCAATCATCACGGCCGGAGACCCGCTCGGGCGAGGCAAAGCAGGAACGTTAGGTGAGCTGGAAGCCAAGCCGCACCCATGGCTGTATGCCGAAGCGGCAACTGTAGGTCTGAATGTTTCGTTTAAAGACCGCGGTTCAGTGATTGGCATAGAGGACAGTGGGGCCGGGGTTTGTGCGGTGCGCTTGGCCGGATACACCACCGTGGGAATGTCGGATGGCAATATATTGCAAAGCGGAACGAAACCGTTCTGCGATTTGTTCTGCAACACATTTGCGCAACTTGAAAAAGAGATTTTCTGAGGATAAAAATATGGATAAACAAAAGAATTATATTATCCCACATACGCATTGGGATAGGGAGTGGCGGTACCCTATTTGGGGCACAAGAAAACTCCTGATTGAATTTATGGATATGTTGTTGGATATCTTGGATGCGGACCCTGATTACAGATATTTCCTCATGGACGGGCAGGTTTCGCCGATTGAAGACTATCTCGAAATTTGCCCGGAACAACGGGATCGAATGATTAGGCATTTACAGAAAGGCCGCATTGGAATTGGGCCTTGGTATACGCTGCCGGATTTGTATCCTCTTGATGGGGAAAGTCTCTTGCGTAATCTAAACGAAGGTATTCGGATATGTAAAAAATATGGCGGACATCTCAATGTGGGCTACAATTCCTTCGGGTGGGGTCAAACTGCACAGTTCCCGCAGATTTATGCGGACTATGGGTTTGATACCATCATCTGTGCAAAAAAAGTATCGGAAGAACGCGCACCGTATGCCGAGTTTATGTGGGAAAGCCCGGATGGTACGCGTGTGCTCACATCGCGGCTGGGTCAGTTTGCGCGCGCTAATTTCTTTTTTCACGCCTATATCAATTCGCGTTATGGATTGAAGTTTTTAAGCGAGGAATTCCGCTATTCCCCAGAAAAAGCGGGCTTTGCTATGCACCGTGCGGATGCGGTCTCTGCCAATCAGGACTACTTCCTGATAGACCCGGTAAAGGGGCATGATTTTTCTTACCTAAAACAAGGATTGGAAGAAACCTTTGAAGCGAACAGCAATACACTTTGCAAGCAAAGCCAACTGCTATTGTCCGGCTGTGATTTTTCTACACCCCAACCTGACTTAAGCGAAGTCATTAAGGAAGCCGAAAAAGCATTTCCCGATATGGATTTTATCAATGCCCCGCTTACAGAATACACAGACGACTTGCATGCCGCGTTGGACAATCAAACGTTGCCGCTGGTCAAGGGTGAACTGCGAGACGGCCCGGCTTGTGATTGCTCAGGGAATGCGCTGGCCAGCCGAATGTATCTTAAAATTTTGAACAAACGGGCGCAAACAAAACTGCTGGGCTATGCGGAACCGTTTTGCACAATGGCGGCGGTGTACGGCGCCGCATATCCAAAGCATTTTCTGGACAAAGCTTGGAAGTATATGCTGGACTCACATTCGCACGATGCCATTAATGGCGTAACACAGGACAAAACAGCGGATGATGTGGAATACCGCCTCAATCAGGCAGTGGAACTGGCGCAGGTGGCTTATGATCTTGCAGCTGAATATATTTTGAAAAAAATAAATCTGGACAGCGAAGACAAAAATGCGTCGTTCATATGTGTGTTTAATCCACTGCCCTTCCCAAACCAGAGTATAGTACGTGTCGTACTGGATACACCAAAAGATGCAACCGCCTGGAGTGTGCGCGTGCTGGACGAATCTGGCTGCGAGATGGAATTGCAGGAAAACGGACGCAGCGAGATATCCTGTCCGGTGCATGATCTGGGCGGACGGCCCTGGCCGTTTTATGCGGATAGGCACGATGTTTTTTTGGATTCCGGCGTTATTCCAGCGCTGGGTTATCGTGTGTTTAAAGTATTAACCCAAGCGCAATACACACCGAAGCACCATTACTGGTACCCCATGCGCAAAACGAAAAATGAGGATATCTGCAAGACCCCAAATGTTTTGGAAAATGAGTTCTTAAAGGTTTTTATACAACCCAATGGCACGTTCGATTTGCGGGACAAAGCAACCGAACAGACATACTTTGGCATGAATTATTTTGAGGACACTGGAGATGTGGGCAGTTATTGGGCGTATTATCCGCCCTATAAAAACAAAACGTTTAATACGCTGACATCTTGCCCGAAAGTTTGGCTGGAAGAAAACGGACCGCTTAGCGCTACAATCGCCGTCGAACACCATCTGGAATTGCCAAGCTTCGGGGAAGAACCGCTGTATGGGTACCAAGGCAAGAGCGAACGCAGTACTGAAACAAAGGAGATGCGGATAATGTCCCGCATCACTTTAACCAAACTCAGCCGCTATGTAGCGATTAAAACCGAAGTTGGAAACAATGTTCAGAATCATCGACTCAGCGTTGGATTCCCAACACATATCGTTTCGGACGTTGTATGTGCATCAGGACATTTCACCGTTGATAAGCGCGGTATTATACCGACAAAAGACACGGAGGGCATGCATTGGAACGAAATGCAAACCCAACCCATGCAGGATTTTGTGGATATCAGCGATGGGGAAAATGGACTGGCCTTAATAAGCAATAGTTGTTGTGAGTATGAAGCCCTAACCGATGATGCACGCACGCTGAAACTGACATTATTTCGCGCCGTTCAGAATATGATTGTCACCGGCTGGGAATGCGTGAACCGGTATCCTCAGCAAGAGGGAAGTCAGCTGCAACGCACCATGATATTCGAATACGCGGTTTTTCCTCATTTCGGAGACTCGGTGGAAGGGCACGTGTTGCGCGAGGCAAAACGTTTTGCCGAACAACCTATGCCCTATCAGGTCACAGGCGCGCATTCAGGTAGCATGCCTTTGTCTCTCGGTTTTATGGAGATTGAGCATCATCAGCTGGTTTTATCTGCACTTAAAAAAGCGGATAACGGCAATGGTTATATCTTACGCTCGTATAACCCAACTGATGAGACCATTGTCAGCCGTGTTCGGTTTGCGCGGCAGATAAAATCGGCAAGATTGGCCAAAATGGACGAAAAGCCCATATCGGGATTACCCTTAGTCCAAAACGGGGATCTAGAAATCACCGTGGCTCACCATAAAATCGTGACATTGCTTTTGGAATTCTCTGATGAAACCAAATAAACTGACGCCGGTTTTCAAGGATTATCTTTGGGGAGGAAAGCGTCTGGCTGAGAAATACGGCAAGAAAACAGACCTGGATATCATTGCAGAGAGCTGGGAATTGTCTTGTCATTCAGATGGGCTTTGTACAGTTGATGGCCGCACCACGCTGAAAGACTGGCTGGGAACCCAAAAAAATGACGTTTTGGGGAGAAACTGCGCCGATGGTGATGAGTTTCCTTTGTTGGTCAAACTCATCGATGCCGCAAAGGATTTATCCGTACAAGTGCATCCGAATGATGATTTCGCACGCAAGTACGAGAACAGCCAAGGGAAAACTGAAATGTGGGTGGTTCTGGATTGTGAAAACGGCGCATATCTCTACTATGGGTTCAATTGGGATGTCAGCGCGGCTCAGGTGCGCCAGGCGATAACCGATAATACGCTAACGGCGTTGCTTAATCAAGTAATAGTCTCGCCCGGCGATGTTTTCTTCATAAAGCCAGGAACCGTTCACGCGATTGGTGCGGGGACTCTGATTGCGGAAATACAGCAGAATTCCAACATTACTTATCGCATGTATGACTATGGACGTGTAGACACAAATGGGAAACCGCGGAGGCTGGATATTGAAAAGGCGCTGGCTGTAGCTGAAATGCGCCGAACGGATATTACAGTACCGAAACTTCATTCGCGGAGTCCGGCGATGAGTTCATCCAGTACAAGATTGATGATCTGCGACTATTTTACTGTTTATAGAGTTGAATCGTGCAATCAGGCCATGAGCAGGGCAGGTATAGAAAGCTTTGAAACGCTTTTAGTACTGTCGGGTGCTTGCGAACTGATACAAAACGGGAATCATATTCCGCTTTGCAAGGGCGAGAGTGTATTCATTTGCGCAAACAGCGGGGAGTACACCCTCCTCGGTCAATGTACTTATTTGCGAATATTCGCAGGAAGGGTTGAAGCGAGCTATGCAGATGTGGTTTTTGCTCTCTAAAGCAGATCAAAACATATACATAAATCACCGTATCATTTTTGCCATCACGACAAATCGCCCGTTTTCTTCGGTTGTGCAGGTTGAAAGAGTCAGTATAATATCATCTTTGTAGAAATTCATATACGTATCGTACATGGATAGCTGATGACACACATTTAAAAAATCAACCCACATTTCGTCATAGGGGAACTCGGTATCAATATAGTAAAAATCGGTGGTAGTCTCAAATACCGAAAAAATCTCCCACTGCAATGTTTCATTCAGCGTATCAAAAGCGATGATCGGATGCTCAATAAAAAAATCCTCGTTTTCATACTGTAATAGCCCCTTAAACATGGTGCCGTCCTTCATGCGGTGGCCATAGAGAATGATATTTCGGGTTTTAGAAAAATCGTTAATATCGCATCGATAGTCCATAAAAATGGCTCCGGCAGTACTTTCAAGGCGGTCAAACCCATGTGTGATGTAATAGTCATTGTCACTGGATTGAACAACCGGATAATCGATGACCGTATGATCAATTTTGATATATCCAACGGTATCAGGGTTTAATTGCGAAAATTTTCGCAAATATGCCGGGTGGGTTGATACTTTTGATGTAAAAGCCTTATCAGTTGTCTCAATCCTGTAATCGGATGAGGATATATCCGCTGTGATTGATGACTTATTTAAGAACGGCGGCTGATATAGAGCAAGCACCAGCACAGCAGCAAGCATTAAAATAATCGATACGATGAAAAAAGTATTTCTTAACGGCTTCTTTTCTAAGGGCGGGGCAAGACTATCGTTTGTATCCGGCACATTATCACGCATGCGCCTGACAGGATAAGGGCTGACCATGAGCTTTTTTGGATGATTCTTTTGGTTTATGCGCGAAGAAGCGCACTTTGCCGATTTTTTATGCCTAAAAGATGAAAGCCTTTTAAAGCGCAAACGTGCTTTTGCCATCAAAACCTTAATTTTTAAATGTATTTTGCCCATACAAGCTAATACTCGCCGGTTTTTGGGTTGTCAATCGGGTTCTTTTCGCTAATATCAGCTTCGGTAATCACGGCGAAGGTGCCTGTGATATCCAGCTGAATCGTAATATCCAGCGACAAGAACAGCGGATTGTTCGTGACGCTGACGCCCGAGCCGCCGCCGGTAATCGCGGCTGTGTTGTCTGTACCTTCTGTAAAGCTTAAAGTGTATCGGCCGATTTCGGTCATGCCGTTTCTTAGTGACAGGGTATGGGGCGAGAGGAAAACCCCTGTATAAACCACTTCACCTTCCAAACCTGTTGTTGCAAATACGGGTGTTGAGTTTAGTACCAGAGTGTGCGCACCGGCATATGAACCGTCGCTGTTTAAAACAGTGATTCTGATAGTTCTTTTATTCGGCACATCCTTTGCGTCGTTCGGGTCAGTACCGGCAGCAATTTCGTCCAGGTCGCTGACGCCGTCTTCATCGGTGTCATCTGCCCATACAGCGGTTGCAACAGCATCACCGTTCACTTCGTAAAGCCCGCCGAGGTAGCCGATATCCCAACTGTCCAGTACAGCTTTTGGTTTCGAAAAGCCTGCGCCGTCGTTTAAAACGATTGTTTTCGTTATAAGTCACATCAGTGTTCGCAATACTGCCGTTGCCTCCGTTATTGTCATACGTTAAGGTGCAGGCGATGGGTTTAAAGGTCACGTTCACGGTGCACGCCTCGGTGATGTTTTGGATTTCATAATCGCCGCCGGACTGCGCGACAACCATATTCCCTGCGGTCGTCGTTACAGTATCCACTTCATAGCCGGTATCCGGCGAAGGGGTAATGGTCAAGCTGTTTCCATATGTCACCATCTGAGTCCCACTGGGAGAAACCGAACCGTGATCGCCAGCGATTACCTCCACCGCATAATTTGCGATTGAATAGCTGACCAAAATCGTTCCGGCTGAGGTGATATCGCTGACCGTATAACTGCCGTTTGCGTTACTACTGATACCGCTGTTTGCGGCCGTCGATGTGACCGCATCCACTTCATACCCCGTATTCGGCAGCGGATAGATGGACACATCACTGCCATGCAAAACCTTGTGGGTGCCGCTGGGCAGAACATCCCCCGTTGAGGCAGATGTGATACTAACCAAATAATTAATGGGTTCAAAATCAACTTGAACCTCGCCGTCGGACGTAATATTACCGATGGTAAAAGAGCCGTTTACGGTTTGAGTGATGCCGGTAACAATTGCTGTTGTTGATAGACTGCCGACCATATAGCCGGAATCAGGAGAAGGCGTTAAAGTTAAGCTGGCACCATCAACTATTGTGAACTGACCGGCTGGCGAGACCGAACCATGGCCGCCGGAAACGATATTAATAGTGCGATAAACCAATTCAACAGGAGGCGGTAAGTTAAAGCTTACGTTGATCGTGCCGTCCGCCGTGATATTATGAAAAGTATAGGTGCCGTCGCCGTTATCGGTAGGCGTGCCGGTTAGTGTAGATGTGATCTCGTCCAATGTGCAATCATCAAAGGGTGATATGGTAACCGTTAAGTCTTCGCCAGACAGTAATTTAACGAAACCGTTGGGGGAGACCGAACCGCCTGTTTCGGCGGAAATTTCAATCACCGATTCTTTGATCCATTTTGCATATAATCCGTCCATGCCGCTCGCGGTTTCAGACGTCACACAATCATCAAAATCCCATGCGTTGATACATGCGGCTTCTTTATACCAGCCGTCAAACACATACCCTTCGCGAGATGGCGCAGGCGGGATGCGGATTTTTCCGCCATAAGCGACGTCTTGTATGGGTGGCATGTTGGTTACCGTATCTGCCGTATTGGCGAAGAAAGGGATATGAACAAGGATAAGTGAGTCATTATAGAACAGGCAATTTGCGTCGTTCCAGGGTTCTGTATCCAACCCGTATTGCAGCCGTATACTAAACAGATCACTAAAGTCGCTATATGAACGAATACTGTCGGATAACGTGAAATCTTCGCTTCGGGTACCATTGGCAGTAAACACCATGGTAGACGCGCCAGAAAAGATGATGTCTTGATTGATGTTGACCGAAGTGTCATAGATGTTACCGCAACCGATGACGTAGTATGATTGGAAGGGGTCATCAGGACCATGAGCATAGACCATTGCGCCGTCCTTAATGGTGATGTTGCCGCTCTGCACAGGTCCTTTGGTTGGAATATATTGCCCGCAGCCAATCGCTGGGACACCGATTCCACCGCTATATGCCATGACTGTTGCGCCGGAGATGGTCGTGGTTCCGCCGTTTGCGCCTTCGGCACCGCCGATACCCGCACTGTAACTGCCGCCTCTGGCGATAACGGTGCAGTTGCTGATTGAAATGGGTCCGGTTTCTCTCTGACCCGCACCACTGCCAATTCCGGCACCGCCAGATCCGCCGTCGGCTGTCACTTCGCCGCCGCTGATGGTGATGCTACCGCCGCGCTTTTCTCCGCTACCGCCGATGCCCGCGGCACCCATTCCGCCGCCTGCGTAAACAGTGCCGCCTGTGATGTTTACCGTAGTGGTATTAGACCCGCCAATGCCGGCTGCTGTATATACACCTAACCCTGTGACATCGCCGCCGCTGATGGTGACGGTGCCGCCGTCACCCGACGTACCCCAAACCCATCCGTCTCCATCGCCGCTGCCAATCCCTGCGCCACCCTGGCCGCCGGTCGCGTGGACAGTTCCGCCCGAGATAATGACGTTGCCGGCACCACTCCCAAATCCGCCGCCGATGCCCGCGGCATAAGCATTCCCTGTTGCCTTGATATCGCCGCCGGATATGATGATATTGCCGCCTTGTCCAAATGTACCGCCGCCAATGCCTGCACCGCCTCTGCCACCGACAGCGTCAACTTGACCGCCGCTGATGGTGATGTTGCCTCCGTGCCCATACTTCCCGGCGCCAATACCGGCTGCATCTTCACCGCCTTTTGCTTCTATTGTGCCGCCGGTAATATTGATGATACCGCCGCTGTACTTAAAACTGCCGCCGATGCCTGCGGCGTTTCCGCCGCCGACTGCGGTGATGGTGCCGCCTTTAATTGTAATGATGCTGGTTTGGGTATTATAATAATTGGAACCGTATGCACTGCCGCCGATGCCGGCACCCTCTATGCGGGCGAGCGCGCTAAGTGTGCCTGTTTTCCCCGGGGCGTTATCAATGGTCAACTCGGTTTCGTTCCCCACCTGAATGCAGGCATAATAACCGCCGGATTCCAGCGTATTATTGCCGTCAAGAAATAGCTTATTGTTATACCCTGTGAACCTAAGAGCGTCATAGGGGGATATATTGGTTAAGTTTTTAAGCGTTAGGTTGGCGCCTTCGATACATCGGATTCGGACCCCGTTAGTGTCCTCGCTACCGGGTGCTGTCCCGGTTAAAGTGACGGGTTCGGTGGTTGCGATGGTGAGAATCACACCCGGGATTACGCCCGGTATCTCGGCAATATTATAGGTGCCGCCGCTGGTGATGGTGGCTTTTGCCCACTCGGCGAAAAGCGTTGAGTTACGATAAATCTTAAAGGTATCACCTGGATCATAATGCGTACCGCTTCCATCCTGGCTGGTGTTCCATCCAATAAAAGCATAGCCCGGCATTGCAAGTGCGCCCGTGTTTCGTAAGACGGTGACCTTTGAACCGATAATATAGTAATTCCCACTTTCTGGTTCATAGCCGGAAGCGGCTCCGTTTCCATGATAATACACTTTAAACCTTGCGAGCGCAGTGAGATTGACGCGAAAGGTATCCAGCGAGTAGTTTGCGCGGTTATATGCGCGGAAAACCAGCGTATGTTCACCCACGGTTGATGGATGATAAGAAAAAGAGCTGCTGCTGGTATTGGCGTAACCAGCACCGTCGATATCCACTTGATAGCTTAAATCGTAGTTTTCGCGGTCCTCGAAGATTATTGATAAATCCAGGCTATACGCGGTGCTTACCATAATAGATTCATCTATCTCGGCTGGAACGCCGGATTTGCGTGTGGGGTAATGGGAAGGGTATGCTCTGGATGTTATGGTAACAGTATAGGTATCGTCCGAATGTTTTTTACCATCAAAGGCCCGAAAAATAAGCGTATAGTCTCTGGCCTCAGAGGACGTAAATGCATAATCCTTTGGCACAGTGACAAAACCTGCGCCGTCAATATTGACTTCATAGGTCAGAGGGTCTAAGTAATCATCCTCAAAGATTTGGGATAGATTAAGCGAATAGGTATCGCCAACCATTTGAATGAGCGATGCCGTGGCAGGAACGTTGCTTTTTCTTCTGGGGATGCAGCTGGTTTTAGAATAGCCCAAATCCACAGACACGCTGTCGCCGCCCGAGAATAGACTGCCGTTAAAGCCATTCTCGTCATAGGCAAACCAATCGCCTGCCGGCAGTGTAAAGGTATCAAAATTATTACCGCTAAAAGCACCGAGGCCAATTTCCATTATGTTATCCGATAAGGTGACACTGTTGAGATTGTTGTTCGCTAAGGCGCCCTTCCCGAAATATTTAAGGTCCGGATTTAATTTGATATTTGTAAGGTTTTTAGAAGCCAGTACGTCTTCACCCAAGCATCGAATCGGCTCACCAATTAAAGACCCTGGCAACTCTAAATTGGTAAAGCTACCGGTATAGGCTGTGAGTGTGCAGGTGCCGTCTTTGTTTGATGTTTGCTCGTAGTCTTTAAGGCGATACCCGTAGTCTGATGACACAACGGCACCGCCTTGATAAATAACGCCTGTATCACCGCCATATGCAGTGAACTGGCACCAATCACCATACTTATTGGGGAGAGTATATGAGTTATACGAACTTGCTCCAACGCCAATATATGTGAGCGTTTCGGGTAATTGTAAGTAGATAGACAGGTTTGCATTATAAAAAGCTCTGTGGCCGATATATTCTATGGAATTTCCCATTTCAAAGTCGAACGCAAAAGGATTAGGATCATACGCTTTATAAAAGGCTTCCTCGCCGATAAATCTTAAGGAGTTGGATAGAAGCACTTTTTGGAGCATACGTACGTCTTTAAACGCCCCTGGTGCAATATGTGTGACTTTAAGCCCGTTGATATAATAGGGAATATTGGCAGAAGATGTATAACTACTGCCGTAAACGGTACACGTACCGTCACCGTTATCACCATAATTCAGACTACCATAAGTATCCGCATGGGCCGGAGCCGGGAGTATGGTGATGAGGCACAGCAGAATAATGGCAAACAGAAAGGATGTTTTTTTCATGGAATTTCCCCGTTAACATCGATAGTTTAGTTAAAACCGGATGACTGATTGCCAAATATTCGACCCGAAAATATTGGTTTTTCGCCATCGGAAAAGGCATATAAAATCCCCAGTTTCCTGCATCATAAAGTGATAATTCTTATTTTGTCAAACCCGTTGCGGTAAACGGTCGATTTTTGAGGTTGAACGGTTGACGGTTTGATTTTGCACCGTTACATTACCTATACGCTTTGAAAAACGAGAGGCAAAAAACACATGAGCATTACCGATAAATGTATTATTTCAACCGTTTAAAACAGGAAAGTTGACACATGCAATATTCCATGTAAGAATTAAATATATAAAATGAGGAGAAAAGCTTTTGTGATGGTAATCGGTTATTTTGATGCTTTTTTAGTGGGTGCTTTTTCGATTATTTTTCTATATTTCATCACACTCTACTTCTTTAGTCCGGCAGAGAAGTACTATCTTTTTTTTGCAGTCGCGTGTCTGATTGAAGCCATACGCATGATGGTTTTAAACATACATACTGGAGAAGGAGCAAGCACGTTAAGTGTGTTTCTCTACCGCAATCTCGGTTCACTCACATTTATTTGGTTTCCCTATCTACAGGTCATGGTGGCGCATTCCTTGTTTGAAGGCATAGCAAAAAAAACAGTGCTTAAAGCATTGCTATATTTCCATATCGGGATCAGCCTGGCTATCGTCTTTGTCTTCTTGCCATATTACACTTATCCGACCATTCTTGATTATTTGATGATGGGCGTTATGATTTACGCAACCTATATATTCACGGCGGCTTTGATCAGAAAGATGAAATTTTCGCTTGCCATGTTTATAACCAATTTGGTTTTGATCAGTGTGGTCGTTCATGATGTCTTGCTGGGATCCGGAGTGATTACATCTCGGGTCGGAGAGTTAAACCCATATGTCCTTTTTGGATATTTATATATGATGTCGGTCATATTGGCAAAAAAGCATCGACTGACGAATGAGGAACACTTCAATGCGCAATTGCGGTTTTTAAACGCACAAATTGAGCCGCATTTTTTATATAATACCATCAGCACCATCCGTGCCTGCTGCCGGACAGATGCGGAGAAATCCCGGGAGCTGCTGGGTCATTTCAGTGTCTACCTACGGGGGAAATTTAAGAACGGGGAAGAGCTGTTTACTCCGCTGAAAGATGAGCTTGAATTGGTAAAAGCATACTTAACCATTGAACAGGTGCGTTTTAACAATCGATTGACGGTAGAGTATGATATCGATGAAAACTGCGATGTGCTGGTGCCGTGCCTAATCATCCAGCCGATTGTGGAAAACGCGGTGAAGCACGGGCTGTATCATAAAGTCGAAGGCGGCAAAATTATCATTCGGATCAAGCGCCTTGGGCAGAATATTGTTGTTACCATCTCGGATAATGGCATAGGGATGGAAGCAGAACGCCTATCGGAATTGCTGAAGCATCCGGAGGCGGGTATTGGTATCCGCAACACCAATGAAAGGCTGAAACAGCATTTTAAAACTGAAATTGAAATGCAGTGTGCGCCAGGTAAAGGAACCACTGCAATGATCACTATCCCTGTGAATACAGATCAGGGAAGAGGGCGTGGAAAAGAGAGGTAGCCGGAAATGATACGATGTATTGTGGTTGATGATGAACCGCTCATACTGGATGAACTCGTGGGGTTTATAAAAGAAAGCGATGCTGCAGTTGTTGGCGCATATCAGAACCCACAGGCGGCGCTGGATGAAATCGAGAAGACCCGCCCTGATATTGCATTTTTGGATATCGAGATGCCGGGGATCAATGGTATTGAGCTCGCAAAAATGGTACAGGAACGCTGGTCTGATATTCACATCGTTTTTGTTACGGCGTACAAAGAGTATGCAGTCAAAGCATTTGGGGTCTGCGCAATACACTATCTATTAAAACCAGTAGATGAGCATGGCGTTAAGGAAGCTATCAATCGCGCGGCCAAGATGCGGCAGATGGGACGCGATCTTGGAAAAACGGAGTCCGCTTTTTTGGTTAAAAACAGTGCTGGGAGTACAGACCGGATTAGTTTAAGCGATAAAAACGATATCGTTGTGATTAAACTATCTGAAATTCTATATTTTACATCCGATGATAATGTCGTATCGGTTGTGACCAAAAGCGGGAAATACAAAACCAGAAAAAACTTAAGCTTTTGGCAAAATCAATTAAAGGGGTTGGATTTTATTCGATGCCACAAAGCCTATATTGTGAACGCCAATTACATCTATAAGATGATACACATCCTTGGAGAATATAAGGAATTGCAGCTCAATTACTGTGATGTGAGAATTCCGATCAGTCGAAGAAAGTTATATGATGTAAAGCAATGGCTGGGGGTACTGTAGATGTGGGCTTGCTTGCACAGCATAGAGCCAATTGGGCTTGCCGCAAAAAAGCTTTTGCATAGGGTATAAAAAAAGAGCACTCATAATATGCGTGCTCCTTTTTAATTTTCTTTGAAGCGGGAATAGCTATTCTCGGGTCAGCGCGATTTTGTGCGGTGATTAATAAGGATAAACAGCACACGCGTTGTTATAGAACACATCGTTTAGTTCATCGGATGAAAATATATCCGATTGGGCTACAAAATCTATTGAATTCTGATAACTTTATTTGGTCAGTGTTGACGGTGCGTCGCTGCCCCACATGAGATGATCGGACACCGCGAAATCTTTAGCTATTTTGATGTATTTGCGTGCTATCCCATAAGGATACAGTTCCGGCTTTGTCAAGATCGGCAGTGCGGACAGGTCGAATCAAATATTTTCCATGGGACTGTTTTGGCAGAGTACAGCACAAAATCACTTTAATCCTTAAAAAGCTTAGATTTATTAAAATAGAAAAAGATGATTTTGAGTAAGAAAGGACTGCCGCCGGATAATCTTTCAAAATGAATATTCAGATATTCACATCCTATTCAAATTGCAGGTTTGACAAAATGATATACTGTCACTAGAATGATACATGTTATAATCCTTGGGAGGCGCGGCATGATAAAACTGATTATATTCGATATGGACGGTACACTCTTTAAAACGGAGAGTGTTGATGTGAAAGCATTTAACGATGCACTGGTACAAGTGGGTCAAGCACCCAAATCACGTGAAGAGATTCTAAGCCATGTAGGCAAGCCCTTTGACCAGCTTTGTACGGATATATTGGGTTCTGACGATGAGAAGCTGAGAAAAGAGTTTGTTGAACATGTAAGCAAAAATGAGGCGAAAGAAATAGATGCGCTTGGCGAGTTATATGACGGCGTCGATGAGATGCTCAACCATTTAAAAAATCAGATGTATACACTATGTATTTGCACAAATGGGAACCGTGAGTATGTAGAACGGATATCAACAAAATTCAATTTCAACGAGGTATTCAGTGATATCCTGTTTTCCAAGAAGGATAGGACAAAAGCACAAGCAGTGTTGGAACTGAAAAACAAGTATAAAGCGGAGACGTTTGTTGTGGTCGGGGACAGGATACACGATTTTGATGCGGCAAAACAACACGGCGGAATATCAATCGGTGTGTCCTATGGCTACGGCGGCGAGGAAGTACGCGAAGCGGATTATGCGGCAGACAGCGTCGCTGAAGTACAAAGCATTATTGAGGGGCTTTTTTAGCAAGCATCACGCGCCCAAATAAATTGTCGTGGAGGGTGATATGAATATTTCTCTTTTCCAGAATGATTTTTTTTCTAATATAAATTTTGACAATAAAATTGTCGCTTTGTTCGATTCTATTGATAGATTGTGTTTTTTTGTAAAAAACAGAGATTTTCAAATAGTATATGCCAACCCTTATCTGATTGAGATGTACAACCTGAAGGAAGCAAAGAGTATTATTGGAAAGACCGATCACGATATACTCGATACATACCTTGCAGATAAATACCGAATTGACGATATTAAAGTGATGGAGACCGGCAAACCCGTTATGAATATTATTGAGCTGGTGCTCAGCCAGAGCGGGATTCCAGATTGGTTTATCACCAATAAGATTCCCGTGTTTTCTAAAAACGGTGAAATTAGTGGCTTGATGGGTACCATGAAACACGTCACGGCTTCAGATATGGATGATGGAAACGGCAATAAAAGTACATTTATGTATGAGGTTTTAAGCTATATTGCGGACAATATCGAGGACCGTTTAACCATCCGCACGATGACGGATCATTTTAATATGTCAGAACGGTCCTTTGAAAAGAAGTTTAAATCATATCTGAAAATGACGCCAAAAAACTTCATCATCAAATATCGCGTGCTTAAGGCAAGCGATTATATTTTAAAAGACGGCGATATAGCCGGAACAGCACAAAAATACGGTTTTTATGATCAAAGTGCATTCACCAAGCAATTCAAAGCTCATATGCATATGACTCCGCTGCAGTACCTTAAAAAGTATAAAAAGCAGTAAGCGGTCATGGGCCGCTTTTTATTTTTGATGATTTTTTACTATTTTTGCTGAATTTTATCCGATTTGGATTACGGTTTTTTACCAAAAATATTTGAAAATGTCCTATAAACAATTCCCTGAAAAAAATAAGATGATAACACAAATATTGCAGGGAGTGATTTAAAATGGACAAAAAATTTAATGTGGCTATCGTGGGTATGAGCTTTGGGGTTGAGTTTGTTCCGATATATCAAAATCACCCGTATTCTAATCTTGTTGCGATCTGCCAAAGGAATCAAACGAATTTAGAGCGCTTGGGCAGATTATGGGGTATTGATAAACTATATACCGACTATTCACAGCTGTTGGCAGACAAGAGCATTGATGTTGTCCACATCAACACGCCGCCGGAGCTTCATGCTGATATGGTCGTTCAGGCTTTGGAAGCCGGCAAACATGTGGCCTGCACCATTCCAATGGCTCTGAAAGTAGAAGACTGTAAGCGCATTGTCGACAAACAGAAAGAAACCGGATTGAAATACATGATGATGGAAACCGTCATCTACAGCAGAGAGTTTTTGTTCCTGAAGGATTTATACCAAAAAGGTGAGTTAGGAAAATTACAATTCTTAAGAGGTTCACACCAGCAGGATATGATGGCTTGGCCGGAGTACTGGTATGGATTCCCGCCTATGCTGAACGCGACTCATGCGATATCACCGGTGCTGACAATCGGGGGGAATCAGGCTGAATATGTTTCTTGCCTGGGTTCCGGTACTATCGACGCTACGATGCATAAAAACTATGGTTGTCCCTTCTCAATTGAAACGACCCATATCAAATTTTTAAATTCAGATTTAGGTGCCGAAGTTACTCGGTCACTATTCGGGCTTGCGCGTCAGTATCGTGAGAGCTTCGATGTATACGCTTCAAAGAAAAGCTTTGAATGGACGCAGGTTGAAGGCGAAAGTCACTTGTTCCATGTCGGGGAAGAACCGGAAAGGATTAAAGAGATTCCGGACTTCGCTCATTTGTTGCCAAAGGAAATTCAAGAATTCACGCAAAAAGGCGTATATGACAACGCCGACAACGAACATCTTTCCTTCAAACAAGGCGGCGGACATGGCGGATCGCACCCGCATCTGGTTCATGAATTTTTATCAGCGATCAAGGAAGACAGAGAGCCGATTCCGAATGCGGTCACCGGCGCGAATATCACATGTAGCGGAATATTGTCAAATCAATCCGCGCTGAATAATGGAGAGAAAACTTATCTTCCAGAATGGACGTTAAAATAAAAAGTTGTAAAGTTTTCAACAGTGTCTCGCTAGCATTCTACTGTTGTAAGAAAAAAGGAGGTAAATTAAATGAAAAAATGGGTTTTAACGGTTTTTACTTGTCTGCTTGTCGTAATGACACTTGCAGCATGCGGCCAAACAGTCGCTCCGCAGCCAGAATCTCAAGTAGCTGACGAAACACCAGCGAAAACTGAGGATACTGCGGCGGCTATGCCGGAAGAAAAACTAGTTGTTGGGTTTGCGGCTCTGACTTTATCGAATTCTTGGAACGTGCAGACTTATGAAAGCTTGAAAGCTGCTGTTGCTAGACATCCTGAAATCGAAAAAATTCAATTCGGGAACTCCGAAGCGAATCCTGACAAACAGATTAACGATATCAGAAACATGATTGATAAAGGTGTTGACGTTATCTTAATCGAAGCATGCTCAGAAACAGCGTTGAATCCTGTTATTGAAGAAGCAGTGGCAGCCGGTATCCCCGTTGTTGTAGCTGACTCATTGGTAACAAGTGACAAGGTGACATCTCAGGTTGCTCCGGATCAATATGAATGGGGCATAGAAACAGCTAATTGGTTGGTTGAACAAATGGGCGGCAAAGGAAATATCGTTGTTCTTAACGGTATCGCTGGCAACTCATCTAACAATGACCGTTGGGGCGGTGCAAAATCCGTATTCGATGCGAACCCGGACATCAAGATTCTTGCAGACGCAAACTGTGACTGGGATCAGGCAAAAGCACAGCCGGTTGTTGCAAACTGGTTGGCAGCATATCCGGAAATCGACGGCGTATGGTCACAAGGCGGCGCGATGACAGCAGCAGCTATGCTGGAATTCCAAAAAGCCGGCAGGCCACTGGTTCCGATGGTAGGCGAAGCTTATAATGGTTTCATGCGCGTATGGGTTGAAAATCAGGATAAAGGATTCTCTGGTATCGCATGTGTTCTTCCGAACTATGATATCCAGATTGCCCTTGAACTGGCACTCAAAGCGTTGCACGGCGAAGAAGTGCCCAATTATGTTGATGTTCCTTTGACATTGATTTATGATAAGGATGCGATTGATTATTGGGTACAGGATCAGCCGGATGATTACTGGATGATTAATGACTTAAGCCTTGAAGAGATTGAGCAGATTATAATGGACAACAAATAATTCAGGGTTGTGGCCGGGGGTTATACAGTAACCCCCGGTAATTAAATAATTAAAGGGAATAAAAGCTTACCATGAAAGAGAATAGAAGTACGATGTTAATGGAAGTTAAAAATGTCAGCAAAAAATATGGGGCTTTTTTCGCGCTAACGGGTGTTGATTTTGAAATATTCGCCGGTGAGGTACACGCGCTTGTCGGGGAGAATGGTGCGGGAAAAAGCACTTTGGTTAAACTGATGACCGGACTAGAACAACCAAACGTCGGGGAGCTGAAATGGCGGGGGGAGAACTACTCTGTCATGACGCCGCATGAAGCGATTGCAGACGGGGTAGTCGCCGTTCAACAGGAACTGACCATAATTGAAACGATGACGGTCAGCGAAAATATTTGGCTCGGCCACGAACCGCTTAAAAAATCCGGGCTGATTGATTTTAAGAAGATGAAAGTACTATCGAGAGACATTTTAAAGCATCTCGATTTCCATATTGATGTTGAAGCAGTTGCTTCAGATTTAAGCCTTGCGGACAAACAACTGGTTGAAATTGCGAAAGCGTTTTCTTATAAACCAAAATTGCTGATTCTGGATGAAGCCACGTCCGCTATCGGAGAAAAAGAAGTGGGGACACTGCTGAATGTCGTCAAAGAATTCACACAGTCCGGCGGAGCCGTCATTTTTATTTCGCACAGAATGAAAGAATTGTTCAGTTTCTGTGATCGCTGCACTATACTCAAAGACGGTAAAAAAATCATCACCGAAGAAATAAAGAAGCTTGACAATGACAGTATTGTAAAATATATGACCGGCAGAGAGATCAATCACGGGTATTTCCCCAAAAAGAAAAGTGCCGCGGAATTGGAAAAGCATGATGTTGTGATGACAGTCAATAATCTTTCGACTAAGTCCGGTGTTAAAAACTGTAGTTTTGCGATAAGAAAAGGCGAAGTGTTGGGATTTGGCGGGCTACAGGGACAAGGTCAGATTGACGTTATCAATGCATTGTTTGGCATGAATAAAATCACTTCCGGGGAAATTCACATGGAAGGGAAAAAGCTGAAGTTGAGCAACCCTGAGCGTGCGATCAACAGCGGCATACTTTTGGTGCCGCAGGACCGTAAAAAGGAAGGCCTTTTTGTAGAGGATAGTGTGGCGAATAATCTGATTGCAGCTTCTTTAAGAAAGATATCCTCAGCAGGATTGATTAGAAACAAAAACAAAACTGTGTTGATTTCGGACATCGTGGACAGCTTAAGCATCAAAACCAGCAACAGCCAACAACTGGCCAAAAGCCTATCGGGCGGGAACCAGCAAAAAATTGTGTTTGGTAAATGGCTGGCTAATGAAGCGAAGATACTGATGCTGATTGAACCGACCCGGGGTATTGATATCGCGACAAAAATGGAAATCTACCGCCTAATTGATGATTTAAAGGGCAAAGGTTATGCCATCATCGTTTCAACGAACGAACTGCTCGAACTGGTTGGCATATGCGACCGTGTGCTGGTCATGTATGAAAAACAGGTTACACTAGAGCTAACATGCGATGATATCACGGAAGAAAGAATCGTTTCCGCCTCGTTTGGCGAAGCAAATTAAGGGGTTAAGCCAATGAAAACCATCAAATCATTAATCAAAAAAGTCAGCCAGCTGCCGCCGGTTTTTGTTCCGCTAGTGATCGTGCTAATCATCAATATCCTTTTAAATAAAAATATCTTGAGCTTCAAAGGATTCAATAACCTGTTTATCCAGCTGGCGCCGATTATCATTGCGGTTATGGCGCAAACAATGGTGCTGCTCGTCAGAGAGATGGATATGTCGGTCGGGGCGATGATCAGCCTGTCCACTGTAATTATGTCCCAGACGATGGGGCATATCGGATATTTTGCAATTCTGGTTGTTCTGGCAATGGCAGTGGTGCTTGGCGTCATCAATGGATACTTTGTCGCTTATCTTAAAGTACCGGGTATTGTTGCAACACTTGCAACATCAATGATTTATTCAGGTGTGGCGCTGTTGATACTTCCGGATCCGGGTGGTGTAATTTTCCCATCTTATAATAAGCTTTTTATGGGAAACCATCTGCTGATTCCGAATTCGCTGATCTTTGTCTTGCTCATCCTGGCCGGTTGGAAAATATTCAAAAATACAAGAGCGGGTCAGTCATTGTATGCCACTGGTTCGAACTACTACAGTGCTTATGCATCGGGCATCGCTGTGGTCCGGGCAAAAATGACCGGATTTATCGGGAGCGCGGTTTTCGCCGCGTTTGCCGCAATGGTTTTAAGCGCAAAAACCATGACTGGGGACGCACTCATCGGGAACTCCTATACGTTGACATCCATCGCAGGTGCGGTTCTTGGCGGAGTCAGTTTTTTCGGCGGAATCGGCAGAATGACAGGAGCAATTGCCGGCGCAATCGTATTTGCTGTGTTGGTCAATATATTGTTTTTCCTGAATGTTTCATCGTTTTATCAATATGTCGTTCAGGGATTAATCCTGATTGTGGCGGTTGTCTTCAGCATGCTCAATAGAACGAATACGAGGAATCAGATATGAACCTATACTTCTTGAATCGAAATTTACGTACAATAATATTATATGCTGTCTTCGCTGTTTCATGGCTGGTGGTGGGAATGTTTGTACAAGGATATGGTACCATGGAGCACTTAATCTATGTGATTATGGTGGCGAGTTTCCTTGGCATCGTATCCGCTGGCCAAACCCTGGTAATTATCATTGGATCAATCGACTTATCTGTCAGCAGTACGATTACGCTTTCTGGAGTTTTGATGACACAACTGGTTACGAAATATGGGCTCAGCTTTCCGCTTGTGCTCCTGATCATCGCAGTCATCTGTGTCATTATCGGCTTGTTTAACGGTATCGGGGTCAGCCTGTTAAAGATACCGCCGCTGGTGATGACGCTGGCGAGTACGAGCATCATTCAGGGCTTGGCATTAATTACTACAAACGGTACGCCTGGGGCAATTACGCTGGAGCCGTTTCTGAATTTTGCCAACAATCCGATTATATTGGGACTGAACGGGATCATTTTAACATGGGCGTTTGTTGTAGTTGCCATGGTCATATTGCTCTCGAAAACAGTGTTTGGCAGAAAGATGTATTATGTGGGATTAAGCCAGACAGCCGCGAGATACTCGGGTTTCAATACGAACAAAATTGTGATTACGGTTTATATTTTAGCCGCTCTATTAAGTGGTTTGACCGGAATCCTTTTGGTTGGATTCACCGGGCAGAGTTATTTGACGATGGGCAATCAGTTTCAGATGATGTCAATCGCGGCAGTCGTCGTCGGCGGAGCTTCCATACTTGGCGGATCGGGCAACTATATCGGAACAATTGCGGGAGTGTTGTTGCTTACGATGATTACCAGTGTCCTTACGCTTTTTAGAATCCCGTCCGGCGGACAGCTTGCCATTCAGGGGGCTATTATTCTGCTGCTGGTGGTGCTGAACTCCAACAGAAAAGAGAAAAAGCAGTAATTTTTGATAAAAACAGTGCTAACAAGGAGAAAAAATGAAGCTAGGAATCAGTACGTTTGTTTGGTACTCACCGTTTAAAACAGAATATTTTCATATTATTCCAAAGATAAAAAGTATCGGGTATGATGTTTTTGAGGTGGCAGTTGAGAACATCGAACTGCTTGATTGGGATCTGCTGAAAAAAACATGTGATGACAATGGGCTCGAAGTGACACTCAGCGGCGCTTTTGGCCCTGATCGTGACGTTTCACATGAAGATCCGGAAATCCGTAAAAACGGAGTAGAATATATTACGGACTGTATACGACTTTGTGAGCGTGTTGGTTCGATGAAATTCGGCGGACCGATGTATGCGTCTGTCGGTAAAACGCGATCGACTACGGAAGAGGAAAAGAAACGTGAACGCGCTTTCTGCGTCGAGAATCTCAAGCATGTCAGTAAAATCGCGCATGACAGTGGTATAACATTGGGACTGGAAGCGCTGAATCGATTTGAAAACGACATGATTAATACCGTTGATCAGGCGATTGATCTGATTAAAGAAGTGGATATGCCCAGCATGAAGCTGCTAATCGATACGTTTCACGCAAATATTGAGGAGAAGAATATTTCTCAAGCGATTCGCAAGGCAGGGAGCCTGCTCTGCCATATACACGGCAACGAAAACGACAGAGGTACACCGGGAATCGGTCACACGGATTGGGCCGGGATTAAACAGGCACTGAGTGATATTGGGTATAATCAATCGATCGTTATCGAAACTTTTGGAACGGTATCAAAAGAAATTGCAAGAGCGGCATCAATATGGAGGCCTTTGGCAGAAAGTGCAGATATTCTAGCGAATGACGGATACCAGTTTTTTAACACGCTGTTTAATGAATAGTGCTTTCGCTGCGGAACGATAGATATTGCTAATCCATTTTAAATAATTGCGTCTGCGGACACCATTTTGGATTAGACTGAATTTTACATAATTTAAGAATAAAGCACCTGCGTTAATATAACACAGGTGCTTGTTGATTTTTGAATGATTTTAGAGTGCTGATTTCTATATAAACTGGTGATATAATGAATTTGAATACAATTCAGTCTTTAAATTTATAACGGTTTTCTGAGCGGAATATTAATTTTATATAGGCAGTAATACATAGAGGATCATATGAAAAAACCAATGGATAAAGTGGATATGGGATTTATTATTCTTACGCTGTTTATTACTTTATTTTTGGTAGGCAATATGTTTATTAACGTACCCGTCAGCTATCGCAATAGTGATGATGGTGCAGCGCTTTCGATAGACGGCGATATTAATCAATTAGATGAAATTATTGCACTGGATGGAGAGTGGAAATTCTATGGTGGTGAACTGCTGACATATGGTCAGGAATCAGAGCAAAAGCCAATATTGGTTGAAGTGCCGGGGACGTGGAATCATTCGGCGAACTATACCAATATGAAATCAAAGTTCGGATATGGAACCTATCAACTTCAAGTAACGGCCATTGATGCTAACAATAAGATTATGGGGCTATCTGTTAATTGCATTCCCTGCGCCTATAAAATATTCATTAACGAAAAACTGATTGGGCAAAACGGTATCATAGGGGACAGCATGGAAACCGAAAAAGCCGATATCAGGCCCAATTTATTATATTTTGCAGTGCCGTCGGATGAATTTGTTATCACGATACAGGTTTCGAACTATCACTTTGCAAAAGGCGGCTTTTGGACCAGTATGTATTTAGGCAGTCTAAACAATATACAGAAGTTTTATCAGGTTAAGACGACAAAATATATCTTTCTTCTGGGAATCATCTTTGCGGTGGGGCTCCTTTATCTTTTCTTGTTTCTCTCAAAATACAAATTGAAACAACAGCTGTATTTTGCCTTGCTCTGTTTTCTGGCAATTTTGTTAATTGATTTTGATGACAATATGTTGATTTATAAGTCGTTTTCGAATATGGGTTTTGCCACGATGGTGAAACTCTGGTACGTTCCTTCCTCTCTGATTCCTTTCTTAGTCGTTCTTTATGTTGTCGAACTCTTTAGATTTAGCAAATACAAAGTCATTATCTATATCCTAGCATCACTCACTGCGCTCAATGTGATGACTGATTTGTTTATGCCGGCTTGGATGAGCACGGAATTCAGTGATGTCAGTAACATAATTTCGGCGTTTTCATTAGTATTCGCTCTATTGGTTGTACTAAAATCGATAAAAGCATATAGAAAAACAGCGATTCTATATTTGGTAAGCTTTTCAATCATTCTAGTCAGTTTTATTTATGACTATATGTTTTATTATACAAACATTTATAATCTGAATATTGGCGCAACGATAACCTATGCGATTGTCATTATTGTGTTGTTACAGGCTTATATTTTAGCGATTGATTTTGATGAGATACATCAGCAAAGGGAACAGGCGATCAGACAGGCGGCGCAGGCTGAACTGGCTTTTTTGCAGGCCCAGATTAAACCGCATTTTCTCTATAACGCACTCTCGGCGATCGAAAACGTATGCTACAAAGACAGCAAGCGTGCTGGTGAATTGATTACCGATTTAACGTTTTATTTGCAGAATTCTTTTGAGTTTGGTAATTTAGAGCGTTTTACGACATTGTTACGGGAACTGCAATTTATCAATAATTATATTCATATTCAAAAGGAACGGTTTGGAGACCGCATAAATTATGAGGAACAGGTCGAAGTTCCGTTTTCTACCCGGATCCCGATACTCGTTCTTGAACCCTTGGTTGAAAACGCGGTTCAGCATGGTATTTCTAAAGCGAAAGAAGGCGGAACGGTACGACTATCCATATGTAAAATAGCAGAGGGTATCCGCTATCAGGTTGAAGATAACGGTGTTGGCATGAACAAACCATTTATCTTACATTTATTTGATGACAATGCCGAAAGAAAAGGTGTGGGGTTGAAAAACATTCAAATGCGGCTGCAAAGCTTATATGGTGAACATATCAAGCTGAATATCGAAAGTGAAATAAACGTGGGGACAACAGTATGGTTTGAGTTGCCATCGAATGAAGGAGGAGACACGTGATACGAGCGGTGATCGTTGATGATGAAAGACACGCGCACGACCGATTTGTACGCATGACAAAAGAAGTAGAGGGCATTGAAGTGGTCGGTTCATTTACGAATGATGAATTAGCGATGGGGTTTTTGAGTGAAAACTCTGCTGATGTGGTCTTTTTGGATATTGAAATGCCGGGGAAAACTGGAATTGAGCTTGCGCGCGACATACAGGATATTCAAAGCAATATCGATGTTGTGTTTTTGACGGCGTATAAAGAATATGCGGTGGAAGCGTTTGAGTTAGACGCGACGGATTATATCGTAAAACCAATCTCTGCGGTGCGTTTGGAAAGCACTATCAAACGCATACAAGAAAAAAAAGCTAGGCTTCAAGTCAGAAAAAAACCAAGGATTACCTGCTTTGGCGCATTCAGCATTGAGGTGGATGGAAAACTGCTGATGTGGAAGAACCGCCGTGCCAAGGAATTGCTGGCATATTTGGTGCACCGCGGAGGTGTACCGGCATCGTGGGAGCAAATTGCAGAGGCATTGTGGTTTGATCTGGACTTTGATAAAGCACACGCCAATTTGCACTCCACAATGTATCGCTTGCGAAATCATCTTGCGCAGGCGGGAATCTTGCATATTCTGGACGGACAGCGGGACAACTATCGGATTAAAGCAGATGAAGTGGATTGTGACTACTATGTTTATAAAAACACAGGAAAATTGCCCACGCTTTATGAAAGATATTTTGAGGAGGATGGGTATTCTTGGGCGGCGGAACGCGCCGCCCGGATTGAACAGCTTCAAGAGTAGTATTGCAAACATGGGAATGATCAAACGCTTTGGATAACGAAGCGTTTTTTATTATGGTTTTTTATTGAGTTATGGATGAGTTAGGAATGAGTCATTATTTTGAAAGGCACCGAGGACTATACTAAATAAAAGTTTGTTTAGAATTAATTCTTTGGATTTTTCCAAATTGGGTGAAAGACCGCGAAATGATGCACATTGATATTTGATACCATGGTGCGGGAGTTTATGATGATAGTTTTTTGACTTCATCAACAGCGCTTAAGAACAGTGAAATGAGCATGAGTCTTAGTAACAGTATATTTTTTTGGAGGTCAGCATGAAAAGAGCATTTTGGATACTATTAGTCAGTATGATTATCATAGCCGCATTCCCATGCAAAGCATTGGCTGTGAACACCGAAGAAGTCACCAATAAAATTTTTGCCAGTGATGGCACAAATTACGATTACTTTGGCTATGCGGTTGCTTCATCTGGCACCAAAGTGGTGATCGGCGCACCGTATGATAATGTTTATGGTATGTTTTCGGGTTCTGCCTATGTGTATGATTTATCCAGCGGCACTTTAGCCGATGTTTTGGCCTCCGAAATAAAACTCACGCCCAGTGACGGCGCGTATAATGATCGTTATGGATATGCTGTTTCTATTTCGGGAGATATCGTAGTCATCGGGGCATATTATGATGATGATAGCGCCAGTGAGTCCGGTTCGGTCTATATCTATGATTTATCCCATGGCACGGGCTCTGCCGCAGACGTTCGCGCATCCCAAATAAAACTGACGCCCAGTGATGGCGTAACAAATGGTTTATTTGGAGAAACAATTAGCATATCTGGCGACACGCTGGCCATCGGTGCGCATGGAGATGACGACAGAGGACTCTATTCGGGCTCGGTTTATATATATAGTCTATCAAATACCAGCTCTACCTCGGCGATTCAGGCTACCCAGAAAAAAATTACGGCCAGTGACGGTGAAAGCGTTGATTGCTTTGGGTGTTTTGTTGATGTATCCGGTAATATGCTTGTCGCTGGTGCCTATGGCGATGATGATTTAGGGTCAGGATCTGGGGCGGCTTATGTCTATAATTTGGCCAATGGTTCGGGCTCGGCATCAGACATTATGGCGTCCGAAATTAAACTGACCGCAAGTGATGGCGGCACTAACGATAGCTACGGAATGAAAGTGGGGATATCGGGCAACCATGTGGTTGTTGGGGCATATCAAGATAAGCCTTTTGGAACAATGTCTGGTTCCGCCTATGTATACAACCTAGCCAATGGCTCGGGGTCTGCCACAGATGTTAGGGCCTCAGAAATAAAACTGACGGCTTATGATGGTGAAGAATATGATTCTTTTGGATACTGCCTGGCAGTATCTGAGGATATGCTTGTCGTCGGGATGCCTTATGATGATGATAAAGGTGGCAATTCTGGATCGCTCTATATATATGATTTATCCGCGGCTAATGTTTTAGATTCGGTTATTAAACTCTACGCTTACGATGGTGAAGCCTATGATAATTTTGGGTATGCCGTTGACTTTGTAGGCGATAAAATGGTTATCGGTGCGAACTGTGGTAGCGGGAATGTCTCTGGCTCCGGGGTAGCTTATTTTCAATCGGCAAAAGAACTGATGGGAACCACCATCAGTTATAACGATAATGGCGGTACCGGCGGACAAAGCGACACGCTTTCGGCCACATATGAAAGCGATATGCCGACGCCCATCACCCTGCCGACGCGAACAGGGTATACTTTTAACGGATACTATGATGCGGCAAGTGGGGGCACGCAGTACTATACAAGTGCAGGCGCAAGCGCAAGAACCTGGGACAAAGAGGACGCCGCAACGGCCATGTTGTATGCCCAGTGGACAGCGAAGCAAACGACCATCAGCTATAGTGATAATGGCGGCATCGGCGGGCAAAGCGCCGCAACAACAGCAATATACGATAGCGCTATGCCGACACCGATTACATTGCCGACCCGAACGGGCTATTATTTTAGCGGATACTTTGATGCGCCAAGCGGCGGCACACAGTACTATACGAGTTCGGGTGTAAGCGCAAAAATATGGGATAAAGAGGATTCTGCTTTTACTTTGTATGCCCGGTGGACAGCGAAGGAAACAATTTTAAGCTATTCTGATAATGGCGGAAGCGGCGGACAAAGCGCCACAACAACAGCGATATACGATAGCGATATGCCAACACCGATTACACTGCCGTCCAGAATAGGGTATGCTTTTAATGGCTATTATGATGCGCAAAGCGGCGGCACCCAGTACTATACAAGTACCGGCGCAAGCGCAGGCACTTGGAACAAAGAGGACACAGCAGTAACGCTTTATGCCCAGTGGACGCAATTGATTTATACAATCACATATGATAATAACGGCGGTGTCGGAACAGAGGCAAGTTTGACAGGTGTATATGATGAAACGGTTGTGCTCAGTGATGGCGCAGCATTTTCAAAAACGGTTGCGTTTTGGATAAATGGGATATTGGTAAGCTCAGCGGGCTCTATACCTTTTCTGGAAATGTCACAGCTCATGCGGTTTGGCTGACTGATTCGGACGGCGACGGGGCAAGCGATGTGGATGAGGATAATGCAGGCAGCGATAAAAATGATCCTGATGACACACCTCAGGAAGGCACAATAAAAGTTACGGCGCTTAACAATGATGGTAGTGCCGCCTCAGGAACTTTTGTATTAAACTCAACGCCCCAGACACTGACGACGGATTCAGACGGTAGTGTTGTTTTTACGGGCGTTAGTTTAGTCTCGCATACCCTTTCATATCGGGTCGGTACAACGCAGTTCGGAAGCTATACCCTTGCTTTTAGTAATGGTTCTCCAAACAGTACGATGATCCAGGACGACGCCTCAACAGACAGCGATGGAACGGTAACGGCAATCTATAATTCGCATTTCCTGACTTTGGAATTGACCATTCAGCTGAATGGCGTAAATGAGTGGCAGATCATGGAGGTCGGCTATACAGCAAGAAGTATCGTTGATAATCCCGAGACAGGCGAATATTAATTTTATAGAAAAACTACAGGCATAAATATACACACTGACAATGTGTTTACGTAGGGCACGTTCATTTTGAGTGTGTCAGTGCCGTTGAGCTATATAAGCAATCCATTTTGTACGATCTGTGCGCCTGCTTTCAGCTGCCTCTCCCCTGCAGCGGCAGGCGCACGTTCGAATATCATTCTTACTGCCATAAGATAAGGATTTCTATACACTTCATGTACTTGCCGTTCGCCGTTTTCAGGACTTTTCTGTTTGAGTCTTTACTCCGATGCATAAGCTAAAACACCAGTATAATGATATTTTTCAGTGTTTCGAACCCACTCGGGTTCGAATTCTTTACATGGCAATGAGAAGACAAAAATGAGAAACGACACAAAATAAAGCACAAAAAAGCATACCTCGTGGTGCGGTTTTGATGGAACATAGCATAAAGTATGGTTGCTATGTGGATCCGAAAGTGGAGAAAATGAATTGATCGAATACAAATAGACATTGAAATACGCATGGTTTTACACTGTTTAATGATAATGTAAAAAATGTCATATTGCGATGTTGTTCTATTAATTGAGCAGTAAACAAATTCAAGAACTGAAATCCGATCGGAGTTAGTTTTTAAATTACCATCAAGTTGTTTGTTGACAATATTAAAAGGTATGATGTATTATGTATTATGAAAATAACGATGATGAGGAAAGACCATGAACGTACTAGGTAAAACAATTGTAATAACGGGTGCAGGCGGAGGCCTTGGATCCGTGATGGCACATACACTGGCTAAACACTGGGCACAGGTGATTATCACCGATATTGATGAACAGAAAGGTGAAGATTGTGTCAAGCGGATTAAGGAAGAAAACGGGAAAGCTGAATTTTACCCGCTGGATGTAACGAGTGAGACGGGATGGAAACACACATTGGATGCGGTTGTAGAAAAATATGGGGAAATCAATGTGTTGGTCAATAATGCCGGCATCAACATCCGAAAGCCCATTGAGGAAATGGACTTAAGCGAATGGAACAGGATGATGGAAGTCAACACGGGCAGCGTATTTCTGGGATGTAAATATGTCATTCCTATCATGCGGCATCAAGGCGGAGGGGCCATTATTAATATTTCATCAGTTTGCGGACTGATTGGACATTTGTATACACCCGAGGCTTATACGGCCACCAAGGGGGCGGTCACGCTTTTAACAAAAGCGATAGCGTCTCACTATGGGAAATATGGTATACGCTGCAATTCCATTCATCCCAGCACGGTGGATACACCTTTGGTACAGGAGCTTTTCAAATCACCGGAAAGAAAACATGAACGTCTATCGGAAGTACCTTTGGGCAGATTGGCCAGTGCGGCGGATGTTGCAAATGCGGTGCTTTATCTGGCATCGGAAGAAGCGGGATTCATCAATGGCGTTGCGCTGCCTGTTGATGGCGGGGTCACCTGTTTTTAAATAACATTAAAAAGAATATGAAAATGATATTGGAGGGAATTAAATTGAGATGGTCAGCAAAGGACATTGAAGACGTAAAAAAAAGAGCCGTCGATGTTCGAAGTAATATTTTAACCATGTTATCACCTGGGAAAGTGGGGCACTTGGGCGGCAGTGCTTCGGCGGCGGATATCGTTGCGGCCTTATACTTTAAACATATGAAGGTATTTGCGAACCCAAAGGATGACCAGAGAGATCGGTGTATATTCAGTAAAGGCCATGCTGTATTGGCTCAATATGCCTGCCTGGTGGAACTGGGATATTTCGACCGAAGTGAACTTTCAAAAGTTAAAACATTGGGCGGCATCTTGCAAGGGCATCCGGACAATGATTTGACACCGGGAATAGAAGCCGTGACTGGGTCCCTAGGGCAAGGACTGTCCATATCTTTGGGGATGGCTTTAGGGCTAAAACTGGATGGTAATGACGCACGTGTGTATTGTGTGCTGGGCGATGGAGAATTGAACGAGGGTCAGGTGTGGGAAGCGGCCATGGCGGCGGCTGCGTTTCAAGCCAATAACCTGTGTGCAATTTTGGATTTTAATAAGATTCAAGCTTCTGATACAACTAAAAATTTGTTTCCGGTAAAAGACGTAAAAGAAAAATGGGCATCGTTTGGCTGGCATGTAAGGGAAATCGACGGTCATGATGTGGGCCAAATTTTAGAGGCACTGAACGAAACAAAGGGCATCAAGAATAAACCATGTATGATTATTGCGCACACGATAAAAGGAAAAGGGTTTGAGTTTGCAGAAAACAAGGCGCAGTTCCATAATGCGTCATTGACGGAAGAACAATATGCATTTGCGCAGGAAGCGGTTTCGCAGATGAGAAAGGAGATACAGCATGCATAAAAGTTTAAGACAAGCGTATGGTGAGAGCTTAGTTGAGCTAGGATCGCAAGATAATCGTATCGTTGTTCTGGAAGCGGACTTGGGCAAGTCAACCATGTCAGCACTTTTTGAAAACAAATATCCCGAGCGATACTTTCAAATGGGGATTGCCGAACAGAATATGGCGTCGGTGGCTGCCGGGCTGGCGTTTACGGGGAAAGTAGCGTTCATCAACTCGTTTGCCGTGTTTACTTCCGGACGCGCTTATGACCAAATCCGCTCTTCGGTGTGCATACCCAATCTCAATGTGAAAGTATGTGGGTCTTCCGCGGGACTATCCGACTTCGGCGATGGGAAAACGCATCAGTCGGTGGATGACATTGCAATTATGCGGGTATTGCCGCATATGACGGTGCTATCGCCGGTGGACGCGGTGGAAACTGCTAAAATGGTGCGGGCAATGGCGGCACATGATGGGCCCTGTTATATACGTATAAACCGTAATGACCTGCCTGTCTATACTCACTCCGACGCAGAATATACCATTGGGCAAATGGATCAGATACGAGACGGACACGATGTTGTTGTGTTTGCAACCGGAGTTATGGTTTCAAAAGCATGCCTGGCGGCAGAACAGATGGAAAAACAAGGGGTTTCGGTAAGAGTGGTCAATGTCAGCACCATAAAACCTCTGGACATCGAGGTGCTAAAGCGATACTGCCAAGGCGCACAAGGCGTCGTAACCGCAGAGGAACACAGTGTGATCGGTGGGTTGGGTTCGGCAGTGTGTGAAGCACTGGCTTCCGAGAAAATCACAATTGAATTATTGGGAATCAACGATGATTTTGGTATTTCTGCTGAAAATTATGATGTACTTTTAGAGAAGTATAATTTGACAGAAAGAGGTATAATAGAGAAGGTCGAGAATGTTCTTAACCGGACAACAAAGACTAAATAATTCAATGTGAAAAGGATACAACCATTATGACGCTTACTTCAATTAAAAACGATCAATCATCGCTGGCGCGCAAGGCAGAAGAGCAAATTGTACAATATATTCGCGAAAATCAAATGCAGCCTGGTGACCGGATGCCTATCGAAAAAGAACTGGAGATGAAGTTAAACGTCAGCAGAAGCACCATCCGCGCTGCAATGAATTCGTTGAAAACCCGCGGCATTGTCGATATTCGTCAAGGCAGCGGAACCTATATTGCACAAACGGTCGGTGTCGCGGATGACCCGCTGGGACTGTTCTTTAAATACGACCAAAAAAAGGCGTTAAAAGATTTGTTGGAGCTGCGGTTGATGCTGGAACCTGCGATTGCGGGATACAGCGCGCAGCGCGCGTCGGATGAGGATATTCAGGAAATTCTGCAATTAGCGGATAAGGTTGAGCAGTTAATTAACCGGGGCGAAGACTATACGGAGTATGACACCGAATTTCACCGCAGAATAGCAGAGAGCACAGGGAATGAACTATTTATGGTGCTGGTTCCCGAAATCGCTCGCGGTGTCAAGCTCTTTGTTATGGCTACGCATGGTCGTATTTCGAAGGAAACCATAGAAACGCATCGAAAATTAGCGGAAGCAATTCGTGCCAGAGATGCAAAAGCCGCGGAAAATGCGATGCTGCAACATTTAAAATACAATCAACAAATCATTGAAAGTGACGGATGAAGGTAATACTTATAAATTTTGGAGGATATAAAGCAAATGAAAATTGGATTTATCGGCCTGGGCATTATGGGCAGACATATGGCGAAAAACCTGATTAAAGCAGGGTATGAATTAACCGTTTATGATATTAACGAAAAAGCAATGGATGAACTGGCTGAAGCGGGGGCAAAACGCGGTAAAAACAATGCCGATGTGGGACAAAGCAGCGATATCGTGATCACGATGGTACCGAATTCGCCACAGGTAAAAGAAGCGGTACTTGGCGAAAACGGTGTTCTAGAAGGAGCAAAAGCGGGTATGATATTGATCGATATGAGCTCAATCAACCCGATTGTTTCAAAGGAAGTCTGTGCCGAACTGGAAAGCAAAGGATGCTTTATGCTGGACGCACCGGTTTCTGGCGGGGAACCCAAAGCAAAGGAGGGGACGCTGGCGATTATGGTGGGCGGAAAACAGGATATTTTTGACCAGGTGAAAGATATCTTAAGCAAAATGGGGTCTTCAGTGACCCGATGCGGCGATATTGGCGCAGGCAACACCACAAAATTGGCAAACCAGATTATTGTTGCGGCAAATATCGCGGCGGTTTCCGAAGCCTTGGTTTTGGGTACCAAAGCGGGCGTTGAACCGGAAGCTATTTTTCAAGCGATTCGCGGGGGATTGGCGGGAAGCACGGTCATGGAAGCCAAGGTGCCTATGATCCTGAACGGTGATTTTAAGCCGGGTTTCCGTATCAATTTACATATCAAAGATTTAAACAATGCCTTGGATACCGGACATGATGTGGGTGCGCCATTGCCCTTGACTGCCGGCATTATGGAAATGATGCAGTGGCTGAAAGCGGAAGGGTACGAAATGGACGACCACAGTGCGCTCGTGAAATATTACGAGTATCTTTCCAAAACCGAGGTCAGAAAATAGGTTGTAAAAACCCAAGGGGTTGTTTCTACGTCTTGTAAGCATCTCTAAAGAGCACAAGACGCAAAGATGATTCAATGACAAGAGAGCCTGAGATGAACAACTTTTTAATTGCAATGGATTCCTTTAAAGGGACGATGGATGCTGAGACGGCATGCGGATTGGTTGAGGGCGCTATCCGTGCGCATATCGCTGATGCGCACGTGGTGTGTTTGCCGATGTCTGACGGAGGAGAGGGGTTAACCCAAGCATGTCTGCGCATCAACGGCGGGCAAAAAGGGAGCGTGAATATTGCGGGTCCTTTTGGCAAGGTCATGGCTGCGCCCTACGGGGTGCTTGCGAACGGTGTTGCTGTTTTTGAGATGGCCGCATGTGCGGGGTTACCCCTGGTGGGAGCGGTGAAGGATCCTTTACACGCTACCACACAAGGCGTTGGGGACTTCCTGCGGTATGCGGAGAAAACCGGGTATCGGCAGGTTTTAATGGGCATCGGGGGGAGCGCCACGAATGACTGCGGCATCGGTATGGCCTCGGCACTGGGATATGTTTTTCTAGATGAAAATGGGCAAACGGTTGCACCGTTGGCATGCAATATGGTGAAGGTGAGACATATTCAAAGGCCTGAAAACCCGTTGAAGATTAAAGTAACTGTTGCTTGTGATGTTGATAATCCGCTGTATGGGCCTGAAGGGGCAACCTATGTCTATGGTGCTCAAAAAGGCGCTGATGAGGCGATAAAAAACATACTGGATTTAGGAATGCAAAACATGGCCGAAGTGATTAACGCAGATTTGAGTGTGGATGTAGCCGATATGGAAGGTGCCGGCGCGGCAGGTGGATTAGGTGCGGGCTTGGTGGCATTCTGCGGAGCCGAGTTGCAGTCGGGTGTTGATTTGCTTTTGGATACCGTTAAGTTCGACGCAATGCTTGAGGATATCGATGTGGTATTCACTGGCGAAGGACGGATTGACGGGCAGAGTGTTCGAGGAAAAGTGCCGGTCGGCATTTCCCGGCGATGCAAAAAACGCGCCATACCCTGTATTGCGCTTTGCGGCTCCATCGGGCAGGGTGTTGAAGCAGTGTATGAAGAGGGGATAACGGCTGTGTTCTCGGCCATTCGGGGTGTTTCCAGTTTGGAACAGATTAAGGAGACGTGCAAGGCGGATTTAGCGATGCTTGCAGATTCGGTAATGCGCACGCTGCTTTGTATGGTATAGCTCCAAATAACCATAAAGGCTTTTCGCTACTTTAATAAAACTAACCCGAAGAAAACAAGTAAATAAGCAACGATAGCACAAGTGTTTTTGTAATGCAAAAAAAAGGAGGTATTTCGATGTATCGATTGTTATCCTATCCCATATCCCAGAATTCCGCGGTTTGGCCGGGAGGGAAAAAGGTTGCATGTCAGCAAATCCATCACGTTGAGGATGGGTCGGAGTGGAACGAATGGATGTACACGTTGACCAATCATTTGGGAACGCATTATGATGCGCCCAATCATCATTATAATGCTGGTTTGAAGATTTCTGATCTCCCGCTGGAGCGTTTTGTTTTTGAAAAGCCTTATATTCTGGATATACCTAAAGGCCCAAACGAAAAGATTACCAAGGATGATTTGGTGCCATTTGCCGAAAAGATTCAGCAATGCGATGCTTTGTTTTTGCGCACAGGCTTTTTCAAGCACCATCATGAACCGGAATTGTATTGCGAAAATGGTCCGGGCGTCGGGTCGGATGCCGCAGAGTATCTGGTCAAACATTTTCTTAACCTCAAAGTGATTGTGCTGGATTTTCTATCCTTAAACGCATATTCGGATATACCAGATGGAATGAAAGCCCATAAGTGGCTGTTAGGTGAATGGACAGATCATTTTATCTGTATCATTGAAGATGCCCACTTTGAAGACATCGAAAATGAAACGTTGGAAAAAGTGATTGCACTGCCTTTATTGATTGAAGAGTTAGACAGTGCTCAGGTGACCGTGATGGCCTTTGAAAAAAATGGAGAATAATAAATTCCATTGTGTTTGGTTTTGATTTACCTGCTCAGACATAAAAGCTGGGGAAACCAAATAAAAAAACTCTTGACAAGGCGCATATTCATGATATATTAATACATGTAATAACAAGTAATACATGTATACAACATCAGTGATACAAACGTTACAACCGGATTGACAAGTGTAGCCTAGTATTGCATAATAGAAGCAATATTAAGCTGTGGAGTGGTATGTAATGAAAAATGGCAGAGAGATTAAAGATAATCAAGACATCATCAACCTTTTAATGTCCAAAGAGGAGGACCTCTCGGGTGATAAGGCCGGTAAGGTATCCAAGTACAATGCGGTACAGGAGTCCATTCTCAAAGACATCAAAAGCGGGAAGTATATGCCCAATGATAAACTGCCAAGTGAAAATGAATTTTGTAAAATATATAATACAAGTCGTGTAACTGTACGCCGTGCATTGGATGAGCTGATGCTCAACAATGTTCTCTACAAAGTGCAGGGCGTTGGAACATTTGTAAAAGAGCCCATTGAATCTGCGGCAGTCAATGGCAAAGTATTGGTGATACTGCCGTTTGCAATCAGCTCGGCGATGGAGATCATGGTGCCGGAGATTTCAAAAGGGATGTCCTCGGTGTTTGATCAAAAAGGGATTTCCTACTTTGAAATCTTGGAACCGGGTTCTGAAGAGGGTATTCCGCGTTTTATGAAAACGCTAAAAGAAATGAAACCGCTGAGCATTGCTTACCTATCATATTTCAGTTGGGACCTGCAACCTGGACTTCGCGATTTGAATTGTCCCATTGTCTATATTGATACTGAACCCGACGACAATATGTTTGACGTGGTGGTGGGAGAAGATTATTTGTCGGCATATCGAGCGACACAGATGCTGCTCAATCACGGACATAAGAATATCGGTTTTTACTCCCAATGGAGCAAGCGGTACTCTGCCAGCAGAGAAAGAATGCGGGGCGTGATGGATGCGGTACAGGATAATGGGGGCAATTTTAAATCCGGTTTTTTCTCCTCCCAAGAGGAAAACAAAAGCCATATTACACACGGAGATATCTTTCGGTATAACATGATTGAGGCGATCCGAAAATATCTGGAAGCGAATACGGAATTGACCGCTTTAGTAACTATGAACGATGCGGCTGCAACAGCAGCATTGCTTGCGGCGGATGAGATGGGATTATCTATACCCAATGATCTTAAGATTATCAGCTATGGTAATTATTATAATAATGCAAAAAAACCTAGTCATACGAACCTGCGCTGCTCCATTACATCCTATGATCAGCACTTCGAAGAATACGGGCGCAGGGCGGCAGAGATGCTGTATATGCGAATGAGTGGAGAGTTGCCTATGATGCAGCAAAAAAGAACGATAAAATACGATTTGATTCGAAAACAATCATTCTGATATGCGTACCTTTCAATATTAAACAAACAGAAATCCCATTGATGCGTTGAAAAGAAACAATCATAGCTTTTATTTTGTGTACTCTTTTTTACAACGTTTGGCCGCTAAGGTAAAAAGTATTGGAAAGATTTAGATAAAACAGTTTTTAAAGGTCCTAATTAAAATAATAAGGAGGAAGTAGAAAAATGAAAAAGAAAATGGTCACAATTGTCACGCTTGTTTTGGTGCTCATGATGACGTTTATGGGGTGTGCAGCTCCTGCGGCGTCGGATGCTGCGAAAACAGCTGATGAATCTGCTGTGGTTTCGGCTGATGCGGATTCTTCTGGTGCAGAAGTTTCAATTGCTGACAAAAAAGTAGCGTTGGTACTTTGGGGAACCATGTATGACTTTTTTGTATACATTGGTGCCGGTGCTAAGAAAGTAGCTGAAGAAGAAGGCGTGCAGTTGGACGTGCTTTCTACCAATGATCTTGCACAGGGTGCAGAACTTGTATCTCAGGCTGTCACTCAGAAATACGATGCCATTATCGTTTTGGGTTATGAAGCATATCGTACAGCCTACGAGGAAGCCATTGCAGCGAATATTCCGGTTATCACCTTCGATTCATTCTTGGAGGATGTCGATCTATGGGGACGTGTTGGCAGCAATAACTATCAATTAGGTGTAACAGCTGGTGAGTATGCAGTAGATTATTTGACTCAAAAGGGTGATCTTGCGGGTCAAATCTTGATCATGAATGTGCCTTCCACTGAAACCATGAATCTAAGAAGCAATGGTTTTATGGACACTGTTGGCGCAGCTTTCCCGGATTTGGAACTGACAATGGTTGCTCTTAACGACAATGAGGCGAATGCAGAAGCCAGCCAATCGAAAGTTGATGATTTGCTGATTGCAAACCCATCGGGAACAGTGGACATGATTTTCGGTAGTAATGCGGGTATGGCTATCGGTTCTCTTTCTTCAGTTGAAGTTGCCGGACGCAATGAAGTTGCGGTTGTCGGTATCGACAATGAAGAAGGACAGCTAAACGCATTGATTGATGGCACGGTCTATAAAGCAAGCGTTGGACAAGACCCGGTAAAAATCGGTGAAGAATCCATGAGAGCAGCCATTAAAGCTTTAATGGGTGAAAAAGCGGGCGACACCGTGGTTCCTGGTGTATTAATCACCAGCGAAAACGTTGAAGAGTTCCTTGCGAATCAAAGAGAAACATATGCGGCATTAGAACCGTATAAGCCGTAAAATCAGAATATTTATTCTTAAAAACGGGATGCAGCCTTGCCTTAATATTGAGGTAAGGCTGCATGCTCAATATGGAGGGAGGTTTAGCTGTGCGCGATGCTTTACTGAAAATAAAAAATATCGGTAAATTCTATGGGCCGGTTTCGGTTCTTGAAGGCGTCGATTGGGAAATAGAACCTGGTAAAATCTATGCATTAGCTGGAGAAAACGGTGCCGGAAAAAGTACGCTTTGTAATATTATTTCAGGCGCGATACTGCCTAGCCATGGTAAGTTGAACTATGACGGAAACGACTACGATTCTTTCGATATAAAAACAGCAAAAGAAGAGGTTGGCATCCGTATGGTTCATCAGGAATTACAGGTACTGCCCTTGATGACTATCATGGAAAATGTTTTTATCGGGAATGAAATTACGCATTTTGGATTTGTTGATAAAAAAACAATGAATCAAAAAGCGTCTCAAATGCTGGAATCTGTGGGGCTATCTCTGGATCCCACAACCAAAGTAAAAGATGTCGAGATTGCTGGTCGGCAGCTGATTGAGATTGCCAGAGGTATAAATGGCCATGCAAAGTTGGTCATTCTCGACGAACCAACATCTTCATTATCCAGTACAGAAGTAAATACACTGTTTCAAATCATGCGCAGATTAAAAGATCAGGGCATTTCATTTATATTCATCTCACACCGTTTGGAAGAAGCGCTTGAAATAGCCGATACCATCATCATCTTGAAAGACGGAAAAAAAGTTGCCGAACTTGCAGCCAGCGAAACAAACCAAGAAGAGATAATCAAATACATGGTTGGTCGTAATTATGATGATTATTACAATCGTGTCCGCACTTTTAAAGGTGAAGAGGTTCTGAGGGTGGAAAACCTGACAACAGAGGCACCACGACAGCACAGTGCATATATGCCTCAAAATGTGAGTTTTTCTCTGGAACAGGGTGAAGTTTTGGGGATTGCGGGTTTGGTCGGTGCCGGTCGTACAGAATTGATACGAACGATATTTGGCGATATGAAAGCCGTACAAAGCAGAATTTTACTGGACGGTAAGGAAGTAAAGATTAGAAACTCAAACGATGCACTGAAGCTGGGTCTGGCCTGGGTGACAGAAGACAGAAAACAACAAGGGCTGATTCTCACGGCTTCAATTAAGGATAATGTCAGCCTGGTGGTATTAAAGAACTTTGTAAAAAGCATGCTGATACGCGATGATAAAATTCGGGATCTAGCGAATGAATACATCGGGACATTGCAGATTCGCACGACAGGTCCAGAGCAGGTTACGGGTAATCTATCGGGCGGCAATCAGCAAAAAGTGGTTTTAGGGAAATGGCTTGCTGCAAACCCCAGAATACTGGTGCTGGACGAACCCACCCGGGGTATTGATGTCGGGGCAAAAGCAGAGATTTATAAATTGATTAATCAGTTAACCAGTGAGGGTATTGCAGTCATACTGATTTCGTCCGAATTGCCGGAAATTATTGGTATGAGTGATCGCATGTTGGTTATGTACGAAGGAAGAATCACTGGCGAGTTAAAGAGAGAAGAATTTACTGAAGAACTGGTTATGCAATATGCGATAGGAAGGAGTAAAAAATCATGAATAACCAATTAGTAAAGAAAAAAATTAAACTGACCAATCAAATTGGTCTCATTGGCGTGATTGTTGCGTTATGTATTGTGTTTATGTTGCTGAATGCATCGTTTATCTTGCCTGAAAACATTTTAAACATTGTCAGACAGTCCTCGGTAAATATCATCATGGCGATGGGAGTAACTTTTGTTATGGTATCGGGTCAAATCGATTTATCCATCGGTGGTGTTGCCTGTGTTACAGGTATGACTGTGGCGGTATTAATGGATAGCGGGGTACCCATTCCAGTGGCCATTTTGATCGGCTTGGCCGTCGGTGCTGTCATCGGTTTTATCAATGGATTTTTAACTACAAAATTCGGTCTGCCTTCGATGATTGTAACCATTGCAACGATGAACATTTCCAATGGTCTAGCCAGTTTGTTAACAGGAGGGACGGCGGTATATGGTCTTCCCAAAAACTTTTCAGTTTTGGGACGCGGCTACATTGGACCGATTCCATTTCAAGTGGTTTTAATGGCCGTTATCGTGGCTATATCAGCTGTTATTCTAGCTAAAACGCTGTTCGGCAGATACGCTTACGCTATCGGCGGGAATCAGACGGTAGCAAGGCTATCGGGTGTCAATATTTTTAGATATCAGGTATCCTACTTTGTCATCAGCGGCATCTGCGCGGCGATTGCGGGCATGATTCTGACAAGTCGGCTCATGACAGGCCAGCCGAGTGCAGCTTCCAACTCCATGGTGGACATCTTAACTGCTGTGGTTATTGGCGGTGCCGGACTGACAGCGGGAAGTACAGGCAGCGTTTTTGGCAGTTTATTGGGTGCATTGATGCTCACGATTGTATCGAATGGTTTGACCATCAATGGGGTGAACTCATTTTGGCAGTTAATTGTAACGGCTATCATTCTTCTTGTCGTCATCATTGTTCGCAGAGAAAAGAAGCAATAAATAAAGCACTGATGAGGAGGAAGTACATGACATTTAAGCCAACAAGGGAATCAGTGAATCAACATGCACTACCGGATTGGTATGATGATGCCAAGTTGGGATTATTTATCCATTGGTCGTTATTTTCGGTGCCGGCATTTGCGCCGTTTGACGGGACAAATCTGGCTGATATGATGGAAAAGCAAGGATTCGCGTACGCGATGAAAAACAGCCCATACGCAGAATGGTATCTGAATTCTTTGAGGATTGACGGGTCTCCGACTAAAAAATATCATAACGAGACTTTCGGTGCAGATTTCTCATACTTTAATTTTCAGAAAGATTTTGAAGCACAATCTGCCGATTTGGACATGGGAAAATGGGCGGATGCATTTTTGGAATATGGTGTGAAGTATGTGGTGATTGTCACCAAACATCATGACGGCTATTGTTTGTGGCCGAGTCAATATAAAAATCCTTTTAATCCGGATTATCAGTCTAAGCGCGACCTGGTGGGTGAATTGGCAGAGGCAGTGCGTGCCAGAGGCATGAAGTTTGGGGTCTATTATTCAGGGCTGCTTGACTGGACCTTTAAGACATATCCAATCAGCGATGATGAAGCGTTTCTACGCCACAGAATTACATCGAAAGAGTATACCCAATATTCGTTGAATCAAATACATGAGTTAATTGAGCGATATAAACCAGATGTATTCTTTAATGATATCGGTTTTCCCGCCGGTGTGAATCTGAACCAACTGTTTGCGGATTACTACAATGAAGTACCACAAGGGGTGGTGAATAATCGTTGGAGACAATTTGAAATACCCGAGGGTGTGGAAGAAGAGGCAGCGATTCAAGCAGCATTGGAAGAAACCGGTTCACATTCCATGGATGAAAACATGATGGATTTTGGGAATCATTGTGATTATGTGACGCCAGAATACATCGAGGTGGATGAGATTCAGAAGAAAAAATTTGAATCAACACGCGGCGTTGGGCTTTCCTTTGGATACAACAAAATGGAAACAGAAGCAGAGATGTTGACATCTGCAGAACTGCTCTATATGCTGATTGATTTGATCAGCAAAAACGGAAACCTGCTAATCAACATTGGACCAATGGCCAATGGAACGATTCCTGAGATGCAGGGGAAACCTTTGCGGGATTCAGGAGACTGGCTCAAACGCTTTGGAGCGGCTGTGTATGGAACCCGTCCGTGGAAGAAACCGACGGCAGTGACTGCTGATGATAAGCGTGTACGGTTTACTTGCAATGGAGATACGATATATGCCATTGTTTTAGATGACCGCATTGCCTCTACTGTCACCATCAAGGATTGGGATATTGATGACACATCGAAAATAGAATTGATGGGGTGCGCTTCATGCGACTGGACAAAAGACGAGAATGATGTCACCATCCAGATTCCTGAGGGGATGCAACACGAGCTCGCGTATGTTTTTCGTGTTTGTAAAAAATAATATTCATTGATATCACACTGAATCAATATAAGTATATGCAAATAAATATCAAATATCTCTTTACTGGGCAAAACCCCTAGCGAATTCCGTTCGGTTTGAAATGTGTTATCCTGACCAGTGTGTCTGTTGCTGCAATTGGGACATGATATGTAATCAGACACAGAATTTGTATGAGCGAAAAAGAAAGAGCTTGAGGGGCATCATCGTTAAAATGATGCCTTTTGCATATTGATAAAATCATCACAGCGCTGGGCATGAACGCACTGCTGAATGACTCGGTGAAAGGAATCATTTTGCTGATCGCAGTCGGGCTGCAGATGGTGAAGAAACGTACAAAATAAAGAAAAAGGAGTAAGACGATGAGAAGGAAGCTACGATACGGCATGGTCGGGGGCGGACCGGGCGCATTTATCGGCGAGGCACACCGCCGGTCGATTAATCTCGACGGACAAGCCGAACTGGTGGCCGGTTGTTTCTCTCGGACGTTTGAGAAAACACTGGAGACAGGTGACACACTTGGCATTGAGCGCGAGCGGCTGTACCCGACATTTGAAGCGATGGCCAAGGCGGAAGCCGAGCGGGAGGACCGCATCGACTTTGCCGTGGTGGTCACCCCCAATTATATGCACTATGCGGCATGTGAGGCGTTTCTGGAAGCAGGGATCCATGTATCCTGCGATAAACCCTTAACCGTAACATCCGAGCAGGGGATTGAACTGAAAAAACTGGCGCAGGAAAAAGGCTTGCAGTTTCTGGTGACCTATGGCTATTCGGGCCACGTCACCGCCATGCAGATCAAGCAGATGATCGCGGATGGCGAGATCGGCAGAGTGCGCACAGTGATGGCGGAATATCCCCAAGGCTGGTTGGCGTTCGGCGATCAGGAACTGGGCAAGCAGGGTGCGTGGCGGATTGATCCGGTAATGTCCGGGAAATCCAACTGCCTTGGTGATATCGGAACACATATTGAGAACACGGTCGCACAGATGACCGGCCTTAAGATTAAACGACTGCTGGCTAAAATGGAGATCATTGCGGACAACCGCAAGCTGGATGACAACTCAACTGTACTGGTGGAATACGACAATGGCGCGTCCGGGGTCTATTGGTCGTCCCAAATTGCCATCGGACATGATAATGGCCTCAGGGTGCGCATCTATGGCGATAAAGGGTCGCTGATGTGGTTCCAGGAAAACCCGGAGGTATTCCAATGGGTCAAGAAGGATGGAACGCTGACTGAAATGCACCGCGGGCACAGCGGCATTGTCCCCTCGGCCGCCAAGTATCAGCGGCTGCCCAGCGGCCATACGGAAGGCTGGTTCGAGGCGATGGCCAACCTGTATGTGAACTTTATCGACTGTGTTCATGCACAAAATGACGGGACGTTCCGACCGGAGATGATAGAATATCCGACGATTGATGACGGTATTGTCGGAGTACAGTTTATTGAGGCTTGCATCAAGAGCTCGGACAACGGCAATATCTGGGTGGAGATGTAATCAACCGAAAGGAGAAAGACGATGGCAAGACCGGTAACACTATTTACAGGGCAATGGGCGGATCTGCCGATGGAAGAGATGTGCCGCTTGGCACAGTCCATGGGTTATGATGGTCTGGAGCTGGCAACATGGGGACAGATTGATGTCCGCAAAGCCGCGGAGGATGCGGCGTACGTGAAAGAAATGAAAGCAACACTGGAAAAATACGGACTCAGCTGTGACGCTTTGGGAGCGCATTTGACGGGTCAGTGTGTGGGCGATTTGTATGACCCCAGACTGGACGGCTTTGCACCTTCACAGTATGCGGGCCAGCCGGAAAAGATACGCGCATGGGCGATTGAAGAGATGAAGTATACGGCCAAAGCGGCCAAAGCCATGGGCTGCTCTGTGGTCACCGGCTTTATGGGCTCGGCAGTATGGAAGTATTGGTATTCCTTCCCGCAGACATCCGAAGAGATGATTCAGGCGGCATTCGATGAGCAGGTTGCGCTGTGGGGGCCAATCTTTGACGAATTTGACGCGTGCGGTGTCAAGTTCGCTTTGGAAGTTCATCCCACAGAAATCGCATTCGACTATTATACAGCAAAACGGCTTCTGGAAACCTTTGAATACAGAAAGACCTTAGGCTTTAATTTTGACCCCAGCCATTTGATCTGGCAGGGTGTGAACCCCACCATGTTTTTGGAAGATTTTATCGACAGGGTCTATCATGTGCATATGAAGGATGCACACGTCAATCTGAACGGCAGAAACGGCATTATTGGATCTCATCTGCCATTTGGGGATATGCGCCGCGGCTGGAACTTTGTTTCGCTGGGTCACGGAGACGTGGATTTTGATAAGATCATCCGCGTCCTGAATCAGGCAAACTACACTGGCCCTTTATCGGTGGAGTGGGAAGATTCGGGTATGGAACGTGTCTTTGGGGCGACTGAGGCGTGTGAATTTGTGAAGAAAATCAACTTTAGCAAATCCGATGTCGCTTTTGACGATGCGTTTAAAGATGATTAGGCTTAAGAAAATTGATTAAATGAAAAACCGGCCGCAAGCAAGCATGGTATGGATTCCTCTTCAATACATGCTACGCGAGGGTCGGTTCTTTTATATATAAGATAATCCAAAGGTAAAAATGAGTACGCTCATTCAAACGCATGCATGCACAAAAAGTACTGACTTAGCCTGTTGGCGGACAGCGGGTTCCAAAAGGTCGCAAGGGCTTTCAAGGGCTGAGATACTGCACAGAATAAAGTATAAAAAAGTATATCATATGATGTGGTTTTGATGGAGCATAGCATAAAAAAGTGATTATCAGGAGGGCACAGTAGCCCTCTTAAAACTTGGGGACGATCATATATTCTAAATATTGCAGGTAAGGGATTAATAACGAATAGACAACGGATTACAGTAATACTCAATAAAGCAGAATTTGCAAGTCAAGTAGATTAATATTGACAAAATGACTTTTCAGTCATATTATATGACTGAAAAGTCATTTGTTTTGAGGATAAAAAATTGCCAAAGAAAACTTTTAAGCGATTAGATGAAGAAAAAAAAGAAAGAGTTTTACGCTCTGCGATAGAGGAGTTTCAGGCACATGGGTTTGAGGGAGCAAAAATTGATATCATTGCTCAAAAAGCCGATGTAGCCAAAGGGAGCATCTACCAGTATTTTGACGATAAAAAGGCGCTTTTTTTGTATTCAATCAACTGGACAATGGAGCAGTTGATGAAGCTTATAAATGATGCAACACCGTTAAAGGAGATGGACGTTTTTGAGTATTTTCTTTCGGGCAATCGAGATCGGCTTCGACTTGTCATGAAAGAACCGCTTTTGATTTCTTATTCTGTCGATTTTTCTTCGGGCAAGTTTGGCAGCCTCACCGAGGATATCAACAAGCAGTTGAAAGAAATCAGCAATTCGTATGAGCTCTCTTTGATTGCCAAAGGCAAAGAAAAAGGCACGATTCGAAAGGATATGGACGACGAGGTGCTGCTGCTGTTTTTGCAGGGAGTGGCCGAAAAATTCAATAATCGTACTTTGGAAATAGCGAAAAATTTCACTGAAGAGCCGACCGATGCGGAGATGGATGAAATGCAAAACCTGATGGAGAATATGGTTAAGTTATTAAAAAAAGGAATGGGAGAATTGTAAGCATGTATATTCAAATTGAAAATGTCAGGAAGAGTTACCAAACGGGTGATAAAACGACTGAAGTACTCAGAGACACCAGCTTGGCGCTGGGTAAAGGTCAGATTGGCGTCATTCTGGGACCCTCGGGCTCGGGCAAATCCACACTGATGAATCTGATCGGCGGGATAGATACGGCGGACAGCGGAGAGATAACGGTGGACGGCGAAGTGATAACCGCATATAGCGAGAAGCAACTAAACATCTATCGTAGGAATGCGGTCGGGTTTATTTTTCAGTTTTACAATTTGGTACCCAATTTGACAGTGGCTGAGAATGTGGAATTGGTCAAAGCCATCTCCAAGTCGGCGCTGGCGCTGGACGAAGTGATGGCGGCAGTGAAGCTGATGGACAAAAAACGCAAATTCCCTAGACAGCTTTCTGGCGGAGAGCAGCAGCGCGTGGCGATTGCGCGTGCCATTGTGAAGAACCCCAAGCTCCTGTTGTGCGATGAACCGACCGGTGCGCTGGACTACGAAACATCTCGCGGAGTGCTGGCGCTTTTGCAGAGAATAAATAAGGATTTTGGCACGACGATTCTGATGATTACTCATAATACGGCCATCAGCGAGATGGCGGATGTGGTGTTTAAGCTGCGAGACGGTGAAATTGTTGAAACCGTGAAAAACAGCACGAAGGTTGCGGCAGAAAGGATTGCGTGGTAAGGATGTTGCTAAGAAAAGTCGTACGCTCCATGATGGAGCATAAATCCCGCTATATCGGTTCAATCCTCCTGCTGGTGCTTTGCAGCCTCATGATGGTGATGATGGGAGGTGCGTCTCAGAATCTCGATATTGCATACCAAGCGCTTGCCAATGGGCATGTGCTGTCCGATGCGGAATTTTCGGTGAATGCGGACACGGACATGACGGCTTTAGCCAAAGGTTTTGACGCCAGAATTGAGCAGGGTGGTACCGCTGACTGTGAGGTAAAACCAGGGCGGACACTTCGTGTGTTCGCTTTGATGGATGTGGTCAATACGCCGGCGGTGATGGAGGGGCGGCTTCCCGGACCGTCCGAGATTATGCTGGACGTTTTATTTGCTGATGCAAACGGTTATACGCTGGGGGACACACTCTCGGTAGCCGGAAAGAATTTTACCGTTTCGGGACTGTGCACACTGCCAAACTACATCTATGTAGTCGAGTCTATGGAAGTGATGATCAACGACTTTACAACCTTTGGTGTCGGCGTGGTCGACAAGGCGGATTTCGCTGAATTGCCGAATTCGAAAACGGTATATGCTGTGCGCTTTAATCAGAGGGAAAACGTGCAGACACAAGAGACCGCGCTGAAAAACGCTTTGCGTGACGAGGGACTGAGCATTCTCGCCTGGCAGAGTGTGGGTCAAAAAGTCAACGTTTCATATATCCCAATGGAAGTGAGTACGCTAAAAAAAGCCGGTACGGCTGTGCCTGCGGTGATGCTGATTTTAACGTGCATTCTTTTGGGTATGCTGATGATGCGAACCTTAAGAAGTGAATCCGTGCTGTTGGGAACGTTGTTTGCACAAGGGTATAAAAAGTCCGAGCTGATGCGCCATTACCTGATGATTCCGTTCATGGTCACGATAGTTGGCTCGGTGATTGGATCGGCGGCGGGACTCGGCCTGATTGATACAATGCTGGATTTCATGATGAGTGTATTCCCGATGCCGAGAACCACCATAGTATACAACATTCCGCTTGTTCTTGTTTCGGTGCTGGTCCCCATGGTGATGCTGTGCGGATTAACCTGGCTGATTGTTCGAAAGTCGCTGAAAGAGTCGCCTGCCGCTTTGATGCGAGGTGATGCGGCGAATGACATGATTAACATTTTGGAAAAAACGCTGAAGCTGGAAAAAGCGCCGTTCAAGAGGAAGTTTAAAATTCGCGAGCAGGTACGCAGCCTTCCCAGAAGCATTTTCCTCTTGTTTGGCATCGCGGTGGCCACCATGCTGATTCTGTACGGACTCACTTTAAAAAGCTCGATAGACTATATGCTAAACAAGGGCATTCGTGAAGCGTATAACTTAAACTATGAATATGTTTTGACATCGGTGCACCAAGGAGAAGTACCGCCAGGAACCGAACCGTTTAATGCGGCCTATGTGACGCTGGTCGATGATGACCAGGCGGGTTTTTGGGTTTCGGGTGCAATACCGGATACCCAAATGTTAGTGCTGAAAGACCGTGAAGGAGTGGATATAAAAATTGACCAAAACACAATCACTGCGGCGTTGGCCGAGTTGATGGGGTTAAAAGTGGGCGATACCTTGGCGGTGGTGGATACCAATAACGGTAAAACACATCAAATTCAAATTGAGCAGATTGCGGATACCTATATCGGCGAATTCATGTATATGCCGATTGCGCAATTCAACACCGAGTTTGATATGCCCAAAGGTTCATATCTCGGCGTTTGGAGCAAAGAAAAGCTTAATTTCGGGGAAGGGGAGGTGGCTCAGATTAAATCAATCGATGCGATTGTCGCGGGTTTTGCCGAGCTGACCAATCAGATGGGAGCCATGATCTATTCGCTGTTTATTTCCGCGTTTATCGTGGGGCTCATCATTATCTATATTGTTACAGGGCTTGTGATTGAGGAGAGTAAAAAAACTATATCGCTGATGAAGGTGTTTGGATATACGCCAAAAGAGATTAATCAGCTGATACTGAACAGCAATACACTGATTGTGATCCTTGGGTACTTGTTGGGGATTCCGGCTTTGCTCGGAACAGTTGGGGCGCTGTATCGATCTTTAACCCAGAGTATGCAGATGGTGCTTCCGGTTCGTCTGAATGCACTGTATATGCTCATTGGGTTCATAGTTGTCATTCTGACGTATAAGGTGGCCAATTGGATGAGCAGAAAGAAAGTGGCTAAAATCCCGATGAGTGAGGCACTGAAAGCTGGAACGGAATAGAGGGCGTGATGATTCAGCCTAAATAAGTACTGATGGAAATAATTATCAGGTAGAGAAATAAACTCATATCCGATATAATAAACCTCTATAAATTCTATGGAGGTTTTATTCTGAGCAAAAAAGCAAGCAGAAGAACTGGAGAATGAAAGGATTAAGCAGCTGTTATCGGAATTTAGCATATGGAAAAGAATTGCCGATGTAATATTGAGGAGCCGAGGATTCTCTCATGATGAAATCGGGCAGGCAGAAAAACTGGGTTACATTGAATGCCACAGTACGACGGCATGGGGAGACCGTGTATTTAAGATTAACGACAGAGGTCTTTTGTTAAAAGGTCAAAATAATGCATAATTGAGCTTACAGCAAAGGCGCGGCGAGCAGGGTGGCCGAAGAGATGAAGCACATGAATTGTCTGCGGCGGGAGCGATAAAATCTGAAATTAATATGCAAAATCGGCACCGTCGCTTGCAACCCAACTGTTCACAAAATATTTGTTGGGTAAAACATTGATTTAATCCACGAGTGTGCTATAATGGATCAAATTATAAATATATAAATAATGATCGCAATTAAACAAACTTACTATATTCAGTTTTTGTCTATAATTTAGGTTTTATATGTCAATGGGCGAGAAGACAAAAGCACCTTCTCAGTGATTTCATTCCAAATATCTAAAAAGCAATTTAATCATTTTTCTTTAAACTGTTTGATATGAACGCGTGATTAAGCATATTCGATGACATTTTTGATTGCACGCATACCAAACATGAAGGAGAAAAAATGAAGCAAAAAGATTTTAATGAACTCGGTCTATCACCGGAGGTTTATTCGGCGATAGAAAAAATGAATTACACTGAACCGACTCAAATTCAGGCACAGGCGATTCCGCTGATTCTGGAAGGGCGGGATGTGATTGGTCAATCCCAAACAGGAACCGGGAAAACCATGGCTTTCGGCCTGCCCGCTACTGATATGGCCAATACGAACAACAGAGCGGTTCAAGTCCTGGTGCTGTGCCCCACTAGAGAGTTGGCGCTGCAGGCGGCGAATGAGCTTGGCAAAGCTGCGGCATTTAAACGGGGCATCAGTGTGGTCGCTGTTTTTGGTGGAGCGCCCATAGAGCCTCAAATCAAAGCACTGAAAAAAGGCGCTCAAATTGTTATCGGTACACCAGGCCGGGTGATGGATCATATGCGGCGAAGAACGCTGAAACTTGGTGCACTTAAATTGGCCGTTCTGGATGAAGCGGATGAGATGCTGAACATGGGATTTAGGCATGATATGGAGACTATTTTAGTCGATGCACCTAAAGACCGGGTTACAGTTATGTTTTCAGCGACGATGTCCAAAGAGATTATGCGCTTGACCAAAAACTTTCAAAAAGATGCCGTTTTTATTAAGTCGGGAGAAAGCAACCTCACTGTAAACGCGATTGACCAGTGGCACACCTTGGTGGACAGAAGCAAGAAATCAGATGCGATTGTACGACTATTGACCGTGCACAGACCGCAAATGGCGCTGGTTTTCTGCAATACAAAACGGATGGTGGATACATTAACCGAACGGCTTAAGCAACACAATATTACCGCGGCAGCCTTGCACGGCGATATGGATCAGCATGCGCGGAATCGAGTCATGAGAAGTTGTCGCGATGGAAGGATTTCTGTATTGATTGCAACTGACGTAGCCGCTAGAGGGATAGATGTCGATGGAATTGAAATGGTGATTAACTATGATATTCCAAAAGATACCGAATACTATGTGCATCGCATAGGACGTACGGGAAGAGCAGGCCGTTCCGGTAAGGCGGTGACTTTGATCTCCGGCAAGGAAGGCCAGCACGAAATCAAACAACTGGAGCGGTTTATAAAAACCAATATTCCGTTTAAGAAAATGCCGACCGAAGCCGAAGCTGATGTGGAGAAAAATCGTCAGTTGGCTGACAAAATAAAAGCAGTGATGGCCAATAAGCCAAGCAAAAAAAATATGGCGTTAATCACAAGCTTAGTGAATGAGGGTTGTGATGCAAAAGAGATTGCGGCAGCATTACTGCATATGTTAACTGAAGATGTCTTACCGGATGAAGAGCCGGCGCAGAAAAAAACGTATGGCAATACCGGTGCGCAAAGCGGGATGGTGCGTTTCTTTATCAACATGGGGAAAATGGACCAGGTTGCGGCGAAGGATATTGTCGGGTGCATAGCCGGCGAAACAAAAATTCGAGGTTCAGAGATTGGCAAAATTGACGTATTTGATAAATTTTCGTTTGTGGAAGTGCCAGAGACACACGCATCGATAGTTCAAGGGACCATGCACGGCGTTATGATGAAAGGTCGGAAGATGAGTTTTGAACCCGCAGCAGGACGGAATTAGATAATGCAAATATTAATTAGGGCAGCTTTTTGAATAAAATTCAAAGGACTGCCCTTCTCATATGCAAATCAAGTTCTCTTCATGATAAATGAACGGTTCAAATTAAAAAAAGGTTAACACAGATGAAAATGAAAAGAATCAAACTCTCGTTTGGCGAAGAAGGGGCTAATGCAATAACACATGGAATTGGAGCGGCGCTCAGTTTCGCGGCGCTGGTTTTACTGATAGTAACCAGTGTAAGATACGGCAGCAGTCCTGATATCACGGGAGCTGTGGTGTTTGGCGTCAGTATGTTCTTTCTGTATATGATGTCCACCCTATTGAGATTACCGATATCAGCGATTCGGGCGACGTAAGTGCAATTTTCAGCGTTACCCCCACCGATAAACCGGGAGACACTGACAGAACAGGATCTTTTGCCATGGAAGGTTACATTGATTCGGCAACCAACACGGTATATCTGGAAGGAACGAATTGGCTGACCAAAGCACCGGACGGATATCAAACGCTGGATATCTATGGACAGATTTTTGATAACACGTTTAACGGATATTTCTACCGCGATTACAAACCGGAGTTCTATCTAGCAAAGAAATAAGGATTGAAGCAAACCACAGATATTTTAAAAGGAGCCTTAAAGAATCATTCTTTAAAGCTCCTTTTTTTTCAGTTAAGCAAAGCGGCCCGGCCCAAAATAAAGCACAAAAAGTATACCCTAAATAATATTTCAGTCAATACTAGGTGAATAGGTATAGAGCGGGAAACATCAATCGAATAGAGGCAGAGCGGTCATGTGATTGTTTTGTTTTAATTCAAGCAAAAGTAATTTTAAAATACTATCCTTGTGTGAAAAAGTGAAAAATATAAAACAGCTACTCTCTGAGGGGAATAGCTGTTTTTAACTACAAAAAATAGAATAGGGAATGCACGTTGGATTTCCAGAAAACGTTTCCAATACACTGCCCGTTCAAGTCCATAAGCAGTTTAATCCAACTGAGGCGCCTGGATGGTTTGAACCCCGAGCGCTGAAAAGGAATCCAATACGGCTTTATTCGCCTCACTGTCAGTGATAATACAAGATATTTGACTCGGTGAACCGGAAATAAAACTCTGTTTATTCCCTATTTTTGTATGGTCGGCTAAAATGTATTTTTTTCCGGTAACGCGCGACAGCATCAACTGATTAATCGCCACCTCTTGCATGGCGGCAGTGGTGAAGCCCTCTTCTACAGTCAGCCCGCTACAACCCAAAAAACATTTATTTGCGGTCACTAGATTTAAGTTGTTCAGAGCAAATTCGCCAAGCATCACTTCTTTTGGCGGTCGCAATTCACCGCCGGTCAGAATGATATTTATATCTTCATTCGAATCGGAAAAAATGGCTTTGCCGTTATTAGTGATTATTGTGACCATTTTGGCTGTGATATATTTTATGGTGAGTAGAGCGGTAGAGCTGCTGTTGATAAATATGGTGTCACCGTCAGAGACAAATTGGGCAGCATGACGCGCAATAGCGTGTTTATAGGACATGCCAACCGAATTGATGGAACTCTGTGCGTCTCTGTTTCTGCGGATTGATGCACCGCCGTAGTATCGCTCAATTAGGTTTTGCTGTTCAAGATAATCAAGATCTCGCCTGATGGTCAAAGGAGAGGTATGCAGCTCTTCAGCTAACTCGTCCACTTTGACGGAACCATGTTTCTCCAAAGCCTGGTAAATTTTTTTTCGGCGGGTTTCTATGAAATTACGACTGTTTTTCATGATAATGTATGTTCTCCTCATATAACATAGGCCACCAACCATATTGCATAGATACAATCTCGGTGATGTCTACTATTGATTTAATTATATGAACGTTATGAATGATTGTCAAGGGGAATAGTTACTTTATTTTCCGAAAATGAATATATTTTAAGGATTTAGGTAAGAATATAATCAATAGATTTATAAAAATACTTGTACAGCTAAATAGATAATGGTACAATGAATAACAATCAAATATATATGAATAATAGTCATTTAAATTGCCAATATAAGAATATAAAGTTCATATAATTCGTAAAATAGTAATTAATGGAACAATTGTGGATATTCAGCATACAAACTTAAGGGAGATGAGAACATTGCTTAAAGAGCTTGTAGAGAAAAATCGTTGCTTATTCCTGGATCGGGCAGAGAACTGGCAGGAAGCAATTCGTTTGAGTTGCCAGCCGTTGGTTGCAGACGGAACGGTTGATGAAACGTACGCGGATGAGCTAATTGAAAACGTAAACAAACACGGCGCCTATATTGTGTTGATACCGGGATTTGCCATGCCGCATTCCATGGAAGGCTCTAAGAGAGCAAATGGTACAGGTATTTCATTTATGAAACTAAAAGAGCCGGTGCATTTTGAGCCGGGAGATCCGGAAAAAGATGCGTCCGTGTTTTTTACACTGGCGGCAACGGATTCTGATGAGCATTTGAAAAATATGCGGCGTTTGTTTACGGTGCTTTCTAATGAAGACTTGCTTGTTGAGCTATCAGAGGTTGAAAGCACTGAAGATCTTTTGAGTCTTCATAAAAAGTATAACGATCAACCTGATGAGGAAACGGAAGGAAAAGAGACAACATGAATATTACGAAAAAGCGTTTGGATGATATGGAACGGTGCTATTGTACTGGACACGTTACAATCGACGGCGCGCTTTTTGCGATGTTTGCCAGCGAACAGATTGGAGGAGCCTGCTATGCCTACACCGGACGCGATTTGACTGAAAAGGAGATCGTATGGGACAATGCAGGGGGAACGATGTCCATCGTTGAAATACCCGGAACAAACGGCCAGTTCTTGGGTGTGCAGAATTTTTTTCCCGGATTTCAAGCTGAAAACGCAAAGATTGTTTGGGGGGAGAGGGATTCCGAAAATGGATGGCAGATAAAAGACTTTCTGTTTTTGCCCTATGTGCATCGCTTTGATATACTTTCAACCGGAGGCATTAATTACTTTGTGGCGGCAACACTTTGCGGATCCAAAGCTGAGCGTGAGGATTGGTCGGATCCTGGAAGAATATATGCGGGTGTACTGCCCGATACGCCTAAACAAGAAATGACGATTACCCCGATACTAAAAGGCTTGGTGAAGAACCATGGTTACTGCAGAGGCAGAATAGACGGAAAGATGAGCGGTATTTTCGCCTGCCAAAGCGGTATATATGCAGTCGTTCCGCCTGAAGCGCCGACCGAGGAATGGACCACGCATCACCTGCTGGATGCTTTTATCAGCGATGCTGCAATATATGATTTGGACGGCGATGGGCAGGATGAAATTGTAACGATTGAACCTTTTCACGGCAACCGTATCAACATATATCATAAAGAGAACGATAGATATCGGATTGTATATACCTGTCCCGGAGAATATAAATTTGCTCATGCAATTTGGGCCGGTAAATTGAGAGGAAAGCCGGCAGCTTTACTGGGAATGCGGCGTTTGGACGCTGAGCTTGTGCTGATAGAATATGATGAAAAAAGAGGTTCATATCAAACATCTCTCATCGAAGAGGGTAGCGGGCCGAGCAATGTTGCTGTTATATCGCAAGAAAGCCGAGATATTATACTTTGTGCAAACAACAGTGTTCATGAAGCGGCGGTATATTTTGTGACCGACTAGACCGTGCTATTTGGCATAAGAAAGGAAAGATTGATGACATATAACGGTACAATTTTATCAAAGGGAATTGCGATTGAATCGGCTTATTTGTATACATCATATCATGTTATCCCAGACAAAAAGACAATCGCCGATGATGAAAAAGCCCAAGCGGTCGGCCGCTACGAAAAAGCGAAGGCGACCGCGAGCAACGAACTTGAGAATATTCGCGCACGCCTGGACGATGCTGATAAAGCGAAAATATTCACGGCGCATATTGATATCATTGAGGATGAAGCAATTGATGATGAGATTCGAGAGAGCATAAACGCTGAAGGTTATGCTGAGGATTGGGCGATATACAGCGCGTACGAAAAATACATCAAGATATTGGGCGGAGTAGAAGACCCGATGATACGGGAGAGAGCTGCTGACCTTAATGATGTTGAAAAACGCTTATTGAGATGTCTGGCGGGTATTCCGGAAAAACGGTTAGAAAAACTGGATCAGCCGATTGTGCTGGTGGCGCATGATTTAAATCCTTCTGACACAGCCATGCTGGATCGGGAAATGGTGCGAGGCATAGTAGTGGAAAAAGGAGGTGCGACATCGCATAGCGCAATTATCGCCAGAAGCTACGGTATACCGCTGCTTTGTGTGGAAAAAGCTATGCAGATGATTGCGCCTGACAATTTATTGATTGTGGATGCGTTGGATGGTGTTTTATATATTAAACCGGATATGGCAACGCTGGTTGATTACGAAAAAAAGCGTGGCAGATGGAAGGAACATATCAACGATGTTAGCCGTTATCTTTCGGTTCAGCCGGTGTGTACGGATGGCACGAAGGTGGATATTGAGCTTAATATCGGCTCTGCAAAACCGGAGGAGATGGGAAATGCTGAATATACCAGCGGTGTAGGGCTGTTTCGAACCGAGTTTATTTATATGGAATGCAATACCCTTCCGACTGAGGATAGACAGCTTGAAATCTATAAAAGCGTTTTAAGTCGCTTTGAAGGAAAACCTGTTACACTGCGCACCCTTGATATTGGCGGCGATAAGGTGCTGGAATGCCTTAAGCTGCCGATTGAGCAGAATCCTTTCCTTGGGAAAAGAGCATTGCGCCTTTGCTTTGACCATTCAGACATCTTCAAAACACAGTTAAGAGCCGCGCTGCGTGCATCTGCCTATGGAGACTTAAGGCTGATGTTTCCTATGGTGTCCAGTATGGATGATTTCTATCGTGCGAGAACGATAGTGGATGAAGTGAAAGAGAATCTAAGGGAAGCACACATTTCGTTTAATGAGAAGATTAAGCTGGGGATTATGATTGAAATACCTGCAATCGCATTATTGGCGGACCATATTGTGAAAGAGGTTGATTTTGCCAGCATTGGTACTAACGACCTAACGCAGTATTTCCTCGCGGTTGACCGTATGAACACAAGCGTATCGAACTATTATCAAAACTATCATCCAGCGCTTTTCCGCCTTATCGCATATGTTGCCCGTGAATTCAAAAAGGCAAATAAGCAATTGAGCGTATGCGGTGAGCTGTCCAGCGACCCGCTGGCGGCTGCGGTCTTTATTGGGTTGGGGATAAGGAAATTATCGATGAGCGGCGCCTTTGTGGCGGGTATTAAGAAAATGATCTGCAGCATGAACACAGCGGATGCTGAAGAAATTGCCAAGCATATACAGGATTTCCCTACAGCCAAGCATGTGGAGAATTACCTGAAAGAAATGCTATCGGAATTTATATAAAAGCTTATATTACCTCGGAGGATATATAACTATGTATAATAAATCAACGCTTATAAAAAACAGCAGTGGATTGCATGCCAGACCAGCATCTGAATTTATTGCATGCGCCAAGCAATTCGATTCGAAAATAACAATTGGTCGAAAGGACAGCGAGGAAAACGCCAACGCAAAATCCATCATTATGCTGCTTTCCTTAGGCTTAGGCAAAGGAGAAACCGTTGAGATTTGCGCAACCGGTGAAGATGAAACGAAAGCGGTTGATATGCTGATTGAACTGATCGAATCAGGATTTGGAGAAATATGATATATTATTAGATAAAATAAATCAATATATTATAAAAGTCCATATAAAAATTCATAAAAAACAATTAAATCGACATTTACCTATCTAAAAGTAAATAAATTTACACTTTAGCAATAAAAATGTTGCAATAATGTTTTTATGATGCTATAATCAAAAAATAATAGCACAAATGAACGTTTAAATGTTCGTAATAGCTAATTATATGAACATATGTAATTTTATTCAACTTAAATGTATTTAAACAATGCTTAAAGTGAGGGGCACAAGCGTAATGAGTCAAATAGATCAAATAACAAGAGAATCTTGGATACTAAGCAGTTTTCCTGAGTGGGGAACATATTTAAACGAAGAGATAGAAGCAACCGAAGTTTCGACTGGAACCGTATCGATGTGGTGGCTGGGATGTACGGCAGTTTGGCTGAAATCGGCATCGGATACGAATATTGTTGTTGATTTTTGGGTCGGAAATGGGAAAAGAACACAACAAACCAAGTATATGAAAACCTATCATCAGATGGCCAATATGTGTGGCGGCCGGATGATTCAGCCGAACAGAAGAGCCGTGCCGGTTGTGCTCGATCCATTTGCCATTACGAATCTTGATGCAGTTATTTCTACACATTATCATGCGGATCATATGGATATCAATCTGGCGGCTGCGGTGATGCAAAACATCAAGGAAAATATTCCTTTTATCGGTCCCCAATACTGTGTGGATCTTTGGATAAAATGGGGAGTTCCAAAAGAGCGTTGTATCGTGGTAAAACCTGGTGACTGTATTAAAGTTAAGGATATTGAAATCGTAGTTCTTGATTCGTTTGACCGCACCTGCTTGGTGACGGCTCCGCCTGAAGGCGAGTTGGATGTAGATACACTGAAAGATATGGATTTAAAAGCTGTGAATTACTTGATTAAAACATCAGGCGGTAATGTCTATCACAGTGGTGATTCTCACTATTCAAACTATTACGCCAAGCATGGCAACGACCATAAAATCGACGTGGCATTTGGTTCTTACGGAGAGAATCCGAGAGGATTAACTGATAAGATGACATCCAGTGATATTTTACGTATGGCAGAATCCCTGAACACAAAGGTGATGATTCCGTTGCATTATGATATTTGGACAAATATGATTGCAGACCCTATGGAAATTATCGCACTGTACGACATGCGCAAATATCGATTGCAATATACGTTTGAGCCGTTCATTTGGCAAGTTGGCGGCAAGTATACATTCCCTGAGGATGTGGGTAAACGGGAATATCATCATAGACGTGGTTTTGAAGACTGTTTTACACATGAACCAAATCTTCCCTTTAAGTCGGTTTTATAAAAGAGTGGATGAAGCTTTGAACGTATATGAAGCGGATTGTGGTTTCTTGTGTAAAAATTTATTCATGAGCATTATATATTGATAGTTAATATATAATAGAAAAAGAAAAAGAAGAGGTGGTATTATGAATGTCTTACTGACTGTATGGAGTTATTTTGCAGTAAATATACTCCAACAACCTGCATTTTTCATCGGGCTTATGGTCATAATCGGCAGCGCACTGCTTAAAAAGCCGTTTCATGAAATCGTTTCAAGCTTTATTAAAGCGGTAACGGGTTACATGATTCTTTCTGTTGGTGCGGGGGGGCTTGTGTCAAAGAGCCGTCCGATTCTTGTTGGCCTTAGAGACAAATTCGATTTGAATGCGGTGATTATTGATCCGTACTATGGACAGAGTGCTATTAACGCAGCGCTTGAAGACATTGGCAGATCGTTTTCACAAGTAATGTGGCTGTTGCTAATCGCATTTGTCTTCAACATTCTTTTGGTTGCGTTCAAGAAGGTAACAAAAATACGTTCGGTTTTTACAACAGGGCATATTCAAGTACAGCAATCTGCGATTGCGTATTGGATTATCCTAGTGTGCTTCCCGCAGCTTGGTGAAACTCCAATCTTAATCCTCATGGGTATTCTGCTCGGAACCTACTGGGCCGTTGGTTCAAATCTGACTGTTGATATCACGCAAGATCTATCAGACGGCGGTGGTTTCTGTATCGCGCATCAACAAATGTTTGCGATTAAACTTACTGAGATGGTTGCACCTAAGATCGGCGGAAAGAACAAAAAACGTCTTGAAGACTTGAAACTACCTGGTTGGACATCAATATTCAATGAAAACGTTGTTGCGACTACATTGGTAATGTTGATCTTCTTTGGTGGGATCATTCTCTTCCTTGGAAAAGACTTCCTGATTGCTCAGGGTTTCTTGAAGGAGGGGGAAAGCTTTCTATTTTACATCATTACGTTTGCACTACAGTTTGCAGTCTATTTAACAATTTTGCAATTAGGTGTTAGAATGTTTGTGTCCGAGTTGACTCAATCTTTCCAGGGTATTTCACAGAAATTACTGCCTGGCGGACTTCCGGGCGTGGACGTTCCTGCTGCATATGCTTTTGGACATCCTAATGCCATTACACTTGGATTTATCTCAGCAGCGATTGGACAGTTTATTGCTATCTTAGGCCTGATCGTATTCAATAGCCCAATCCTCATTATTGCAGGATTTGTACCCATGTTCTTTGGCGATGGTACTTTGGCTGTATTTGCAAACTTTAAAGGCGGCATCAAAGCGGCAATCATTATTCCGCTGGTATCGGGCATCATAGCTGTGCTTGGCAGCGCTGCTTTTGCAGGTTTCCTAGGGCTTGCACCATATGGTGGATTCAATGGACTGTTTGACTGGGTTACCGTATGGTATGGCTTTGCGTTCCTGATGAAGTACTTGGGATATATCGGCGTTGGAATTATTGTTGTGGTATTGCTTGCCATTCCACAAATTCAGTATGCACGGCGTAAAGATACTTACTTCTTGGTCACAGAAGATTATGAAAAGTATAAAGAAGTCATGAAAGAAAAAGCTGCTGAAAGTAAGTAATGGGAACAAAACAAATTAGGGAGATGTAAAAAATGCTTAATATTATCGTAGCGTGTGCTAATGGGGCAGGCTCAAGTCTGATGCTGAAAATGAAAGCGGAGCAAGTGTTGAAGAGCTTAGGCATTGATGCAAAGATACACCATTGTGCGATATCGGAGGGAAAGGGGCTTGCTCCAAGATACGATTTGGTATTTACAGCTCTGAATTTTGTGAACATGTTTGACTCAGCAGTGGAAAAGGGCATTACGGTTATTGGGATTAAAAACGTGATGTCCGACAAGGAAATAAAGGAAAAATTCATGGAAACCGATTTGTATAAGCGTATTTCGGAGAAATCATAAAACATTTACAGTTGACGGTTGGTGAATTGAGTTAAGCGATTTTACCCAAAGTGTATCGAGCTTTTGAGATGCTTGATTATGCTTTGGGTAAAAAAGTCGCAGAAGGAGAAATCGCTTGAAGGTTACACTACTTATTGAAAATACATGCCTTTTTGGCAAATACTTAAACGCTGAGCATGGTTTTTCTGCATGGATTGAAGATGAAGACACCAAAGTTTTATTTGATTGCGGTATCTCCGATCGGTTTATAAAAAACGCAATTGAACTAGGGATTGATCTTCGGACAGCGGATTATGTGGTGCTTTCGCATGGACACAGGGATCATACGGGCGGATTGAAGTATTTAATTAAGTACTATAAAGATATGGCAATGGCTAGAAAGCCTATTATGCTGTTTACAAGTGAAGATATATTTTTAAGAAAGTATAATTTCAAAAAAGGACATTCTTCAGGATTGGATGTCAGCAGAGAGGTGATGGACCAGTTTTTTGACGTTAGAGTTACCCCTGAGCCGTTATGGTTGACAAAGAATCTTTGCTATATGGGAATAACCGAGCTCTCAAACGATTTTGAGCACAAGGTGCCGCAGATTCCCAGACAGTTTAAGGATGGTGAGTGGGTTGATGATTTGGTTGATGAGGATACACAGTTTGCGTACAAACACAAAAATGGAGAAGAAGTCAGCGTGATTGCTGCCTGTGCACATTACGGGATATGCAATATTATGGAGTATGCTAAAAAAGTTACCAATGTACAAAAAATAAATACATATCTTGGCGGCTCACATCTTCGTATAGACGAAGTACCACAGTCTCAAGTGGATAAAACGTGCGAATATGTGAAAGCTCAGAATATCAAAGACTTTTTTATCTGCCATGATACGGATTTGCACTGCAAGCTTGCGTTGTGGAATACGACACCCAGCAAAGAAGCAGGTGTTGGGCTGGTACTTGAACTACAGTGATTATAGTATTGAGTTAAAAACACTCGTAAAACGGTGGAAATTTTTAGGAAAGCAATAAACCAGATCGTTAGGTCTGGTTTATTGCTTTTTTGGCGGAGAGATAGGGATTCGAACCCTAGATAGCTTGCGCTATGCCGGTTTTCAAGACCGGTGCATTCAACCAGCTCTGCCATCTCTCCATATTGAATTTTTAAAACTCGCTTTGCTAGTATAGCAAATCACTGTTTTGGTGTCAATAAAATCCGTTATATTTCGTAGCCGGTGCTGTCTTTGATTTTTATAAGGGTTACGTCTCTTATCTCGTTTTGATGTGCAGGTGCACTGACGCGCACATAGCGCTTTGAATAGCCGATGAAGTTGCCTGCATAGCGATCATCCGGCTCTTCAAACAGCACATTCACCGTTTGGCTCACAAATTTCTCTGCGAAGTGCTGCTGAAGCATTTCGTCCAACTGCGTCAGCACATTCACTCTCGCTTTTTTTGTTTTGCTGTCTACCTGATTTGGCATATTTGCCGCCTTGGTTCCGGTACGGATAGAATAAGGGAAAACGTGGATTTTCGAGAAACCGATTTCGAGGACGAAATGTACGGTTTCGTCAAATTCAACATCAGTTTCGCCGGGGAATCCCACGATGATGTCGGTGGTGATGGCGGGGGTATCGAAATGTGCTCTTAAAAGTCTGACACCATTTAAGTACATTTCAGGGCTGTATTTTCGGTTCATGCGCGCCAAAACACTGGCTGAGCCGCTTTGCAGTGACAGATGGAAATGCGGGCATAGAGAGCGAAGATTGGCCGCGCGCCGGCAGAAATCCTCATCGATCAACAAAGGCTCAAGTGAACCTAAACGCAGGCGCTGTAAGCTGGAGATATTGTCTAAAGCCTCAAGCAGTGTGATGAGGTTGATATTTTCGGGAAAGTCAGAACCATAGCTGGACACATGTATGCCGGTGAGGACAATTTCTTTGACACCCTGATTGACCAATGTCTGCACCTCGGATAAAATACTTGCCATATCCCGCGAACGCGCTTTACCGCGCACATAGGGGATAATGCAATAGGCACAGAAATTATCGCACCCTTCCTGAATCTTGATAAACGCACGGGTCTTGTCGGTGGGGGAGGAGAGGTTCAAGTCTTCGTAAAGGTCATCTTTGCGGATTTCTGTAACATCCGTAACCAAATGTTTTTCTTGACGATTTTGTTCAACCAATTCCACAATGCGCTCGCGGTCGGCATTGCCGATGATGACGTCCACATCGCATTTTTCCTTTAACTGTTCGCCGTCTTTTTGGCTCAGGCATCCAGCCGCGCAGATGATAGCCTCGGGAGAAAGCTTACGCACGCGGTTGAGCATCTGACGGGATTTCTTGTCCGCCATGGCGGTCACCGTGCAGGTGTTGACCAGATACACATCGGCAGGCGCGTCAAAATCCACCTGCTGATATCCCTTGGCTAAAAAAAGCGCCAGCATGGCGGCGGTATCGTATTGGTTGACTTTACAGCCGATGGTATTGGCCGCGATTTTGGGTGCTTTGTTCATGGTTACTCTCTTTCGTACATAATCTGTGCCAGCACAGCCAAACCCGCGGTTTCGGTGCGCAAAATGCGTCTGCCGAGTGTCACGGCGACCACCCCGGCCGAAACCAGCGCGTGTACCTCGTCGGGGGCAAAGCCGCCTTCGGGGCCGATGATGACTGCGATATCGTTTGCGTCGCTGGCGGATAAAGCCTGCTTTAAAGACCGCTTTATTTCATCCTCATAACAGACCAGAGCCAGAGTATGGATGGACACAGCTTGGATCAGATGCTTAAAATCTAAGAGACTTCCAATTTCGGGTACCACAGCGCGCCGGCTCTGTTTGACCGCCTCTGCCGCGATTTTGGTCAAGCGGTCAGATTTTTTTTCAAAGTCCTTAGGCACCTTGACACAGCGGCTGGAGACAAAGGGCACAATACCGACAGCCCCCAGTTCGACCGCTTTTTGAACCACTGTATCCAGCTTTAATGATTTTGGCATACCCTGGTACAGGGTCACTTGTGTTCGGGGCTCGGCTTGGCTAAAAGCTTTATTTGCTATCGTAAGCACGGCATGGTCATCCAAAATCTCCTTTAAAACGCAAGTGTACTCATATCCTGAACCATCCAGCAAAACGAAAGTCTCTTCCGGCTTACTGCGCAGCACGCGGGTCATATGGATGAATTCCTCACCGTAAAGCCTAGCGGCGCTGACATGTATATCATCGGGGTTTATAAAAAATCGTCTCATAAAGCGCTTGGTGCGGCGGTGATCGCCCGCCATTCTCCCATCATATCCACACGGATGATATCGAAATCATGTCCGCTTAGAGATTTTAACACATCGTCCAGACGCTCGGCAATGATACCGGACATAATATAGATGCCGCCCGGCTTGAGGTATTGCTGAATATCAGTATTTAATCGGATGATGATATCCGCCACAATATTGGCAACGATGACATCTGCTTTTTTCTCAGGGGCGTATTGCAGAAGATCAGACTGCAACACTGAAAGAGGCACTCCGTTAAGAGCGGCGTTTTCCTTGGCCGCTGAAACCGAGGCCGGATCATAATCCATCGCATAGACTTTTCCTGCGCCAAGCTTGGCCGCCGTAATGCCCAAAATGCCGCTGCCGCACCCAACGTCGAAGACGACGGAACCCGGGGAAACATGTTTTTCCAGTGCCGCGATGCACATTCTTGTGGTTTCATGAAGACCCGAACCGAATGCGGCGCCGGGATCGATGGTGACGACGATTTCATCAGGCTTTGGGTTGTAGGTCTCCCACTTGGGGCAGATGACGATGTTTTTGCCTGCGTTAAATGGCTTGAAATATGATTTCCAAACATCTTTCCATTCGTTTTCGTCCCGCACAGACTCTTCAAAGTCCACTTTTTCGTCCGAGTCGGCCCAATCGTATACTGCGCGTTTCAGCTGGACATACGCTTCCGGAAAAGAAGCCTCGTTTTCGAGATAGATACGGATAAAAGGCGGGGCAGAGGTTTGGGCTTTCAGCGTATCGTCAATATAATCCCAGCCGCCCGGTTCGGGCAGACCACTGTCCGAGAGCTCAAACGCATCAAAGCCGACGGCAGTGAGCGCGTCGGCAAGTGATTGAACATCCGCGTTATGCGGTATAATTTTAATTTCGTGATATTTCATCGTTTAATGGACTCCCGAACCTGTTCAAAGAAGCTTTTTCCGCCGTCCTTGGTCTGTTCTTTAAAGGTGCGCAAGAGCTCCTTTTGCTTTTCGTTTAAGCGCTTGGGCGTTTCGATATTCACTTTAACATATAAATCGCCGACTTGCGCGGAGTTGATATGCTGGATGCCTTTTTTCTTCAGTCGGAAAGTGGTGCCCGTCTGTGTCCCTTCGGGAATTTTATACTTCACTTTGCCGTCCAGCGTCGGCACCTGCAAATCAATGCCGAGCGCCGCATCCGCAAAATCGATGGGCATATTGAGAAAAAGATCATAGCCGTCCCGCTTGAAGTATTTATGCGGCTTGACATAGATGACGATTTTTAGATCGCCTGCGCCGCCGCCTTTGGTGCCGGCCTCGCCTTCGCCTCGAAGGCTGATCACCTGGCCATTATCAATACCGGCCGGAATGTTGACCGTGATATTTCTGGTCTTGGAGACTTTTCCTTCGCCATGGCACTCATGGCAGGGAGTGTCGATAATCTCACCGGTGCCGCCGCATGCCGAGCAGGGCACCACATTGACAAAACTGCCCAGCATGGACTGCCGCTGCTGACGCACTTGGCCGGTGCCGCCGCAGGTGGAACAGGTATGCTTGCTGGTGCCTTTTTCAGCGCCGGTACCCGTACAGGATGAGCAGGTTTCTTTGCGCCGTATCTGCACTTCTTTTTTAAGGCCAAAGGCCGCCTGCTCAAAGGTAATCTCCATATTGTAACGAAGATCATTACCGCGCGCAGGGCCGTTCGGGTTGCGCTGTCTCCCGCCTCCGCCAAAGAAGCTGTCAAAGATATCGCCGAAGCCGCCCATGCCGCCCATGAAGTCTTCAAAGCCGCCAAAGCCAGCACCTCCGCCTCCGCCGGCCGCACCGTCGAATGCCGCGTGACCAAACTGGTCGTACTGAGCCCGCTTTTTCTCGTCGCCCAGTACCTGATAGGCCTCGTTTACTTCCTTAAACTTGTGCGCGGCGTCTTCGTTGCCCGCGTTTAAGTCGGGGTGGTACTGTTTTGCCATCTTGCGGTAGGCCGATTTTATCTCTGCCTCGCTTGCGTTTTTATTGATTCCGAGTGTTTCGTAGTAGTCTTTCTTGGAAGCCATCTATTACCGCCTTAACAGTTGTTATCTTATTTAAATGCGCGCAAATCCGCCACGGACAATCTGTGACGGACTTTGCGCAAAATCTATATAAAGGGGTTATCCCTGTCTACTTGTTCTCGTCGTCATCCACGACTTCATAGTCTGCGTCCACGACGTCTTCCTGAGTGGGCCCGCCGTCCGCGCCTTGGCCGCCCATATCCGGGCCAGCGCCAGCTTCAGGACCGGCCTGCTGGTAGGCTTTGCCGAACACTTCATAGCTGTCGGTGGTCAGTTTTTCAGTCGCTGTTTTAATCATATCATTGTCGTTCGATTCCAGCGCCTGTTTGACTGATGCGATGCCGTCTTCCAGCTTGGTTTTGTCTTCGGGGCTCACCTTGTCGCCAAGATCCTTGATGGTCTTTTCGGTCTGGTAAACCAGCGAGTCTGCATTGTTACGGACCTCGATGCTTTCCTTTTGCTTTTTGTCGGCGTCCGCATACTGTTCAGCTTCTTTCACCGCTTTTTCAATCTCATCATCGTTAAGGTTAGTCGATGCGGTGATGGTGATTTTCTGCTCGTTGCCGGTGCCCATATCCTTGGCGGATACATGCACAATGCCGTTGGCGTCAATATCAAAAGTGACTTCAATCTGCGGCACACCGCGCGGTGCAGAGGGGATACCGGTTAAGTTAAAGCGTCCCAATGTCTTGTTGCCGGCCGCCATTTCGCGTTCGCCTTGCAGGACGTGAATCTCAACTTGTGTTTGTCCGTCTGCCGCCGTCGAGAATACTTGTGATTTCTTGGTTGGGATAGTGGTGTTTCTCTCGATCAATCTGGTGCAAACGCCGCCCAAGGTCTCGATGCCGAGAGACAGTGGAGTGACATCCAGCAGGAGCACGTCTTTGACGTCGCCGCCCAGAACACCGCCCTGAATGGCCGCACCCAGTGCCACACATTCATCCGGATTGATGCCCTTAAAGGGGTCTTTGCCTGTGATGGTTTTGACCAGATTCTGAACCGCAGGAATACGGGTGGAGCCGCCGACCAGAATGATCTTGTCAATCTCATTTGCAGAAAGACCGGAATCCTTGATCGCGTTTCGGGTCGGACCTTCGGTTTTGGCCACGAGATCGGCAGTCAGTTCGTCAAACTTCGCACGCGAAAGATTGAGGTCCAAATGTTTGGGGCCGGAAGCATCCGCTGTAATAAACGGCAGGTTGATGTTGGAAGTCAACACGCCCGAAAGGTCAATCTTGGCTTTTTCAGCCGCTTCCTTCAAACGCTGCATGGCCACTTTGTCCTTGGAAAGGTCGATGCCGTTGTCTTTTTTAAATTCGGCTACCATCCAGTCCATGACCTTTTGGTCAAAATCGTCACCGCCTAAGCGGTTGTTGCCGTTGGTGGCGAGCACTTCGAATACGCCGTCACCGATCTCCAAGATGGAGACGTCAAACGTTCCGCCGCCAAGGTCATAAACCAAAATTTTCTGATTATTCTTATCAAGGCCGTAAGCCAAAGAGGCGGCCGTCGGTTCGTTGATGATACGCAAGACTTCAAGTCCTGCAATTTTGCCTGCGTCCTTGGTTGCCTGCCGCTGGCTATCGCTAAAGTATGCCGGAACCGTGATAACGGCCTGAGTCACGGGATGACCCAAGTAGGCTTCCGCATCCCCTTTCAGCTTTTGCAGAATCATCGCGCTGATTTCCTGCGGTGAGTAGGTTTTATTGTCGATCTTTACTTTGTGATCGGTACCCATCTCTCTCTTGATAGATGTGACGGTTTTATCCGCGTTGGTCACAGCCTGACGTTTGGCCACCTGACCCACCAGACGTTCTCCGGTGTTCGAAAAGGCCACGACCGAAGGGGTGGTTCTGCCGCCTTCAGCGTTTGGGATAACGGTCGGCTCGCCGCCTTCCATGACCGCTACACAAGAGTTGGTTGTACCCAAGTCTATTCCAATAATTTTTCCCATTGTTCTATTTTCCTCCTAGTTTGCTATCCGCTTTCATTATTTTGTTACGATGACTTCAGCATATCTTAAGACCTTTTCGCCCCTGATATAGCCTTTTTTCAATACTTGTTTAATTGTGCCTGCCGTTTCGCCCGCTTCGCCGTCCACCTGCAGCAACGCATGGTGCAGATCGTGGCTGAACGGCACATTTTCACTCTCGATTTCCTGAACGCCCATCTCGGTCAGTGTGTCACAGAACAGTTTTTTAAGGTTGATGATGCCTTTGATAAAGTCGCTCTGTTCTTCGGGCGCGTGAGCCAGTGCCAAATCCAGACTGTCCAGCACAGGAAGCAGCTTGATGACGGTGTCTTCTACACCGTTGCCGAAACTCTGCTGAATCTGAGTTTGGCTTCTTTTTCGAAAATTGTCAAATTCGGCACGTTCTTTTTGCAGGAAACCGATGTATTCGTCCTTCTCAATCGCCAACTTCCCGGCGGTTTCTTCCGCTTCTTTCAGTTTATGTTCCAGTTTTTTAACCTGCTTTTGCAGTTTGGAAATTTCGTCCGCCGTATCCTTTTCTTCGGTTTCGGCTGGTTCATCCATTCTGATATCCGCAAGTTCTTTTTCTTTTTTTGTCATATTGCCACCTTTATTAAAGAATTTTTATTTGACTAATCTTTATCCGATCCTTCATCGATAAAGCCCGAAAGGATGGTGTTAAGACCTTTGCCGACTTGATCCAAGACCGATACGACCCGTGCATAGTTCATGCGCGTGGGGCCGATGACCCCGAAAGATCCGATGGTCTTTCCATCGATGCTGTAGGTGGCGGTGACCACCGAACATTGTTTCATCTCATCAAAGCTATTCTCGTGCCCGATGGAGATGGAAAATTCCAGCTTGGAAGCCTGATCCAGCATCTGGAACAACAGTTCCTTGGTCTCCAACACCTCCAAAAAGCCTTTGGCTTTGTCCACATCCCGATATTCGGGGTAGTTGAAGATGTTTTTGGCGCCGCCCAGGATAATATCTTTGCCGGACTGTGGTTCCACCGTGTCGTGCAGTGAGTAGATTAAGGATTTAAAGAACCGTTCGTGCGTCAGCATTTCGGTTTTAAAATCCGTTTCAATCGCGTCTTCCGCTTCGTCCAAAGTTTTTTCGGCCAGTTTGTCGGTCAGCATATTCGAAAGCATATCGAGGTAGCTGGAGTCCAACCCGGATGCGACCGAGATGACCTTTTCTTTCACAAGTCCGGTGGAGGTGATAATCAGCACCAGCACCTTGGTCTCGCTGAGCTTAACCAATTGGATACGTTTCAGCTTGGATTTTTTTATCTGAGGCGCCAGTACCACCGAGATGTGGTTGGTCGTCTTGGAGATGATATCCGCTGTTTTCTCAATGACATCGTTGATCTCTAAAATCTTCGTGTCGAAGATATCGTTGATGGCCACCACTTCTTTTGGAGAAAGTACAGACAACCGCATGAGCTTATCAACATACAGCCGATAAGCGAGGTCGGATGGAATGCGTCCGGCCGAGGTATGCGGCTGTTCCAGATAGCCCATCTCCTCAAGGTCGGCCATGACGTTTCGGATGGTGGCCGAAGAGAGCTCAAAGCCATCTTTTTTGGAAAGTGTCCGCGAGCCGACCGGAATGCCGGTCAATATATAGTCATCGATGATGGCTTTCAGGATTTTTTCTTTTCTGGCGTCCAGTTCCAAACTTTACACTTCACTTTGCTCGATGTGTTAGCACTCATCACTAAAGAGTGCTAACAACTTGTTTACAAAATAACACTTTGCCTTATGTAAGTCAATATCTTTTTGATGCGCTTTACACTTTGTTAATAAAAAAAATGCATAAAAAAAGCCAGCCGCTTGGCTGACTTTTGGTATATCAATATGCGTCTAATCATTCATCCAATCATCATAACGGGGCATTTCTTCTTGTTTTGCTTTTCTTCCATGTTTGGTCTCACTCTTCTTGCCTTTTGTGAAGAAAAAGCCCCAGATTGGGATGGTGAGAAAAACCAGCCAAGCAGGGAAGGGCACGGGAATGACGTCAAAGATAAAAAGGAAGAAAAAGATGGTGATGATGATGGGATAGGGGAAGGTCGCCCAATTCATTTTTTGATTTCCTGTTTCGGCTTCATAGGATTCACCGCCGGTAGTCGAAAAATCTCGGTTCAGCATATCATCCACTTTTACGCCGTAGATGCCGGCAAGCGCAATCAGATTATCGGTATCCGGCGAACTTTCCGCACGCTCCCATTTGCTGACCGCCTGCCGCGATACGCCGATTTTGTCTGCCAGTTCTTCCTGCGAAAGTCCGGCGCGTTTTCTTAAATTCACCAATCGGTTTGCAGTTTCAACATTCATGTTCATCGTTCCTTTCCTATTTGTCTAAAGTTTCTTTTCTTTTGGCGTTATCATTTGATTTTAATATCCAGCCCCAGATAGGGAAGGTTAGAAATATCAGCCAGGACCAGGTCCATCCACCGGGTACAAAGAACCCAATCAGTAAAAATGCAATGACGGCCAAGGTAGGGTATACCCCGCTAAGCAGCGCGCGCCATCCGCTTTTCCTATTCTGGAGCGCTTTTAAAATAAAAAAGTAGATAGGGATGGTCAAAAACAAAATCCAGGCGGGATGCCATGCATCGGTAGTAAACCCGACCAGAAGGAAAACAGCCGCGACGATCAAAGGATAGGGGAAAAGCTCCATCCAGTGCCGATCCGCCTTGCCGCTCGCTTGTTCAATCCAAAAAACAATATAATAGTAAACGGGGACAGATAAGAAAATCATCCAGGTTAAGTCCCATCGTTTTGTCGTGTATGAAACGATAAAATATGCGATGACTGCCAAAACGGGAAAAGGAAAAGATACCGCACGGGATCTTTCACCGCGCGGATGTTTTTCATCATCGCCGATCCCCATTCCGAAAAACGCTTCGCGTCGTTCTTTGAAATCCATCTGGTCGCCGGTGTCGATTAAAAGATCGTCCACTTTGACCCCATAGAGTCTGGCCAGCGCGATGAGGTTGTCGGTATCCGGAGAAGCGTTTCCGAGTTCCCAGCTGGAAACCGCTTGTCTGGAAACGCCGAGTTTTTCGGCAAGCGCTTCTTGCGTCAGCTCATGCTGTTTTCTTAAGCTTTCTAATTTCTTTGCAACGTTTTTATTCATTTTGTCCTCCAATTTGCTTAAAAAAGTATTTTCAATTTTTAAGTTAATTATAGGAATCTTGTGGGTTGCACACCACCAATACGAGTTTGAAATTTGTCAACTATCGGTTGCGTTTGGTGGTTTTCACTTATATTCTATCATAAAACCAGCTTAAAACCACAAAAAAACCCTGCAAAAACGGTTTTGGCCGTATCAGCAGGGTGTTGTACTTTTCGATTGAGCGATTAATATGCTTTTGCAAAAATCATCACTTTTTTGGCGGGCTTGCCGCAGTGTACGCAAACGCCGCTGGTCGGCGCTTCTTCGCCAAACGGCATGCAACGGGTGGTTGCACCGGTTTCTTCCTTAATCTCATCCTCGCATTCCCGATCGGAGCACCACAAGCCTTTCACAAAGTTTCCACTGTCGATGGCCTTTTTGAAATCTTCAAAGTTGTCGGCCGAAACGGTTTTTTCGTCACGGAATTTTAACGCTGAAGCCAGCATGCCTTCGTGTACTTTTTCAAGCATATCATTGATGGTGCCCGCAAGGCCGTCCATACTAAAGAAACCCTTTTCAAAGTTGTCACGGCGAACCAGCACCACCTGATTTTGCTCGATGTCTCTGGGACCGACTTCCAGGCGGATAGGCACACCTTTCATTTCCCACTCGTTGAACTTCCAACCCGGGCTTTGGTCGCGTGTGTCGATATCGGCACGGATACCGGCAGCTCGTAATTCGTCCAAAAGCGCGGTCGCTTTCTCTAAAACGCCTTCTTTGTGTGCGGCCACCGGGATGATGATGACCTGCGTGGGCGCGACTTTCGGCGGCAATTTTAATCCGCGCTCGTCGCCGTGTACCATGATAAGACCGCCGATCATGCGGGTGGATGTGCCCCAGGAAGTCTGATGGACGTATTCCAGCTGGCCTTCACGACCGAGGTATTGGATATCAAACACTTTGGAAAAGTGCGTGCCGAGGTTATGCGAAGTGCCCATCTGCAGCGCCTTACCGTCCAGCATCATTGCTTCCATCGTGTAGGTATGCATTGCACCGGCAAATTTCTCTTTTTCGCTTTTTTGTCCGGTGTAGACCGGAATGGCCAACACATTGTAAGCGAATTCGCGGTATACTTCCAGCATCTTTTCGGTCTCGATTTGCGCTTCTTCGGCGGTTTCGTGCGCCGTGTGGCCTTCCTGCCACAAGAATTCGGAAGTGCGTAAGAACGGGCGTGTGGATTTCTCCCAGCGCACTACGTTGCACCATTGATTATATAGAATCGGCAAATCACGGTAGGACTGCACCCACTTGGAATACATCGAACAGATGATAGTCTCGGATGTGGGACGCACACACAAACGCTCGGCCAGCGGCTCGTTGCCGCCGTGGGTGACCCAGGCCACCTCGGGCGCAAAACCTTCTACGTGCTCGGCCTCTTTTTGCAAAAGGCTTTCCGGGATGAAGAGCGGGAAGTATGCGTTCTTATGGCCGGTAGCCTTAAAGCGCGCATCCATCTCCTTTTGAATCAGCTCCCAAATCCCGTAGCCGTAGGGTTTAATCACCATACAGCCTTTGACATCACTGTAATCCACGAGGTCGGTCATCTTGATCACGTCGGTATACCATCGGCTGAAATCCTCGGCTTGCGGCGTGATGTTCTGAACGAATCCTGCTTCCTTCTTTGCCATTGTATCTTTCTTCTCCTTGCTGTTAGTCAACCTATTATACACAAACCCGCTGGTAAAATAAACTTTTTTGTCAATCTTTTTTGCCGCGTCTGGCGCGCAAGTCCTTCAGTTTTCCTTCATAGCCTTGATCGGAAGGATGGTAGTACTGTTTGCCGTCAAGGTCATCCGGCAGGTATTGCTGGGCAACAAAACTTTCGGGGTAATCGTGCGCATATTTGTAGCCGACGCCGTTGCCCATTTCCTTGCCTCCCCGCACATGGCTGTATCTTAGGTGCGGCATGACTTCAGATTGATAGCTTCCTCTGGCATCGGAAAACGCGTCTTCCATCGCCATCAGCACCGAATTGCTCTTGGGCGATTCGCAGATAAAGATGATGGCCTGCGAGATATTGAGGCGGGCTTCAGGGAAACCGTTGAACTCCAGCGCCTGCATAGCGGCCACGGCCTGAATCAGCGCCGTCGGGTTCGCCATGCCCACGTCCTCGCTGGCGTGGGCGATCATGCGCCGCACGATGATACGCGGGTCCACGCCGGCTTCGATGAGCCGCGCAAACCAGAACAGCGCACCTTCCGAAGAAGAACCGCGTAAGGACTTGCAAAAAGCTGAGAGCATATCGTAATAATCGCGGTCGTCGCAACGCAAAGCCCGCCGCTGGATGGACTCCTCGGCGATGGCAAGGTCAATATGAATGACGCCGTCTTTTTCGGGTACGGTGGTCAGTACGGCCAGTTCAAGCGCGTTTAAGGCTGTTCGGGCGTCCCCGTTGGAAAGATTCACCCAATGATCCATAGCATCGTCGTCTACTGAAATCTTTTGGCCGCCGAATCCTCTATCAGTGTCTTTGATTGTCGCGGCCAGCACATGTTTGATATCGTCCGGCTTTAACGGGAAAAACTGAAAAAGCCGGCACCGTGAGACGATGGCGTTTGTCATCGCGATCATTGGGTTTTCTGTGGTGGAACCGATAAAGCGGATGATGCCCTTTTCGATAGCGGGCAGAATGCTGTCGCTTTGCGCTTTATTCCAACGGTGACACTCATCCAAAAGCAGATAGGTGGGCAGCTGGTGCAGGCGCAGGCGGTTCTCGGCCGCTTCTAACACCTCCCGTACATCCTTGACGCCGCTGGTCACCGCGTTTAACTTCACAAAAGCCGCACCCGTGGTGTTTGCGATAATATAAGCCAATGTGGTCTTGCCCGTACCCGGCGGGCCGTAGAAGATGGAAGAGGTCAGCTTATCCGCCTCGATCGCGCGGCGGAGCAAACGTCCTTGGCCGACGATATGATCCTGCCCAAAAAATTCGTCCAACGTGCGGGGGCGCATCCGGTCGGCCAGCGGAGCTTGATTGGCCACATTATTTTCAAATAAATCCATGATGGTCATCCTCAAATCTATGTATTATTCATATCAAATCGACAGTGCGAATAAATGTTCCTATTATATAGGCATTATATTTCATTTTATCGGTTTACACAATGGGCACAAACAAATATAATAGGTAGCATAATAAAAAACTTGCATCTTTTGATTTAGTCTGTTACGATACTAAAAAGTTTGTGAAATTAATATCAAAATGGTATTATATATAAATTTTTAACGACCAAGGAGGCTCGTAGCATGGAAAAAAGGGCATATAATTTTTCGGCAGGTCCGGCTTGTTTACCGCTGGAGGTACTGAAAGAGGCGCAGGCTGAGTTTATCAGTTACGCGGACAGCGGCATGAACGTGATGGAAATGAGCCATCGGGGCAAGATCTTTGAGGGAATCATCAAAAAAGCGGAAGACGATTTGCGGCAGTTGATGGGCATTCCGGAAGACTATTCGGTGCTCTTTCTGCAGGGCGGGGCTTCATTGCAGTTCTATATGATTCCGCTGAATCTGGCGACCCGTTTTAAAAAGGTGCATTTTGTGGATACCGGCATCTGGTCTTCCCGCGCGATCAAGGAAGTGGAGAAATTCGCGACGGCCAATGTTGTGGCTTCGTCCAAGGCGGCTACATATACTTATATCCCCGAGCTTTCCAGAGAGATGTTCACGGGGGACGCGGATTATGTGCATATCGTCAGCAATAACACCATTTTCGGTACGCGTTATACCGAGCGGCCGGACACAAACGGTCTGCCCTTGGTCAGCGATATGAGTTCCTGCATTCTTTCCGAAGCTATTAATGTGGCCGATTACGATTTGATTTTTGCCGGCGCGCAGAAAAACATCGGCCCGGCGGGCGTGACGATTGTCATCATCAAGAATCAGTGGATGGAAGGAATTTCTGAAAATCTGCCGACTATGCTTTCCTACAAAACCCATGTGGAGAACGGATCGCTTTTCAACACGCCGCCGACGTATGCGGTGTATCTGGCAGGCAAGGTGTTCGAATGGATGTTGAGAAACGGCGGTGTTGCAGGTATGCAGAAGAAAAACGCGGAGAAGGCAAATCTGCTGTATGACTATCTGGATGCATCCAGCCTGTTCAACGGGTTAGCGGAGAAAAAATATCGTTCGATGATGAACGTCACTTTTGCAACCGGAGACGCCGACAAGGACAAGGCATTTTTGACGGGGGCGGAAGCGCGGGATTTGTTATTCCTGAAAGGACACCGGCTGTCCGGCGGTATGCGGGCCAGCATCTACAATGCGATGCCGTATGAGGGCGTTGCGGCGCTGGTGGAATATATGAAAGAGTTTGAGAAAAACGCGTAATCAGCGCGAGATTGGACGAGATGAGATGTATAGAATAAAGACATTTAATGCGATATCGAATGCGATATATGAATATTTAAACGAAGAGAAATATGTGGTCGGAGATGATCAGGAACCTTTTGACGCTGCCTTGGTGCGGTCGGCCAGCTTGCATGATTTCGACTTCGGTAAGGAAGTGCTGGGCATCGCCAGAGCCGGTGCGGGCGTCAACAATATTCCGCTGGACAAATGCTCCGAGCAGGGCATTGTGGTGTTCAATACGCCCGGCGCCAACGCCAACGGTGTAAAAGAGCTGGTGCTCTGCGGTATGTTTATGGCTTCACGAAATATTGTTCCTGCAGTGGATTGGGTGAAGACCCTAAAGGGCCAGGGCGAAGATGTTTTAAAGTTGGTGGAAAAGGGCAAAAAGCAGTTTGTCGGTCCCGAACTGAAAGGAAAAACACTGGGTGTTGTCGGGCTTGGTGCCATCGGTGTGATGGTGGCCAATGCGGCCTCGGCCATCGGCATGAATGTCATTGGGTACGATCCGTATATCTCGGTAGAGAGCGCATGGGGACTCAGCCGTGAAGTGGCGCGGGAACATAAGCTGGAGGATTTGCTTTCCAAGGTGGATTATATCTCGCTGCATGTGCCTTTGCTGGATAAAACCCGCGGCTTTTTAGGAAAAGCGGAGTTTGCCAAGATGAAAAAAGGTGTGGTGATCTTAAACTTTGCGCGCAACGGCCTGCTCAATTATGAGTGTTTGTACAAAGCGCTCAAAGACGGTACCGTGGGCAAATATGTCACGGACTTTCCCAATGATGAACTTTTGGCTTACGATAATGTCATCCCCATTCCGCATCTCGGCGCATCCACGCCCGAGAGCGAAGAGAATTGCGCGCGCATGGCGGCCAAACAACTGCATGACTTTTTAACCTACGGTTCTATCATCAATTCGGTCAACCTGCCGGATTGCCCGGTCAGTCCGTCGGCGGACTGCCGGTTGACTATCATCCACAAAAACATGCCGGGAATGGTGGGCCAGTTTACCAATATTCTGGGTGCTAAGGATATCAATATTGATGAGATGGTGAATAAATCCAGAGGCAATGTGGCCTACACGGTGTTTGATCTGGATACTGAAATTGATTCGGAAATCGTCAAGCAGGTGGAAAAGGTGGACGGCGTGATTAAAACACGATTAATATCGCGATAATAAAAAAGGGCTTACAGCCCTTTTTTAATTTGCTTTAATTTCATCCTGCTTAAAATTCAAAAACACTAAATCCTGAAGGGATTTCGAAATCATAGAATGCACGTGAGGTGCTTAAAACTGAAATTTACAGCGGCTTATTAATCTCTTTGCTTTTGTCGGTGTTCAGTGCTTTTCCGAATTTTCTCTTAAAGATAACAAAGTATATCACCAAAATGATCAGGGTTACCGAGAACAAGATGGCGTAGATGAACCGATACTGAGCGGTGATACCGGTGATGTCCAGAATACCTTGTACCAGAACGATGGGGCCTAAGATCCACAGGAAAAGACGTAGGAGCTTATCAGCTTCTTCTTTAATTGCCTTCGGGTAGGTGTTGTTGTAGGCCATGCCTTTTCCACGGAATGCAAAGTACAGGCACATGACACCGATGATGACAAACATATAGCCAAACATACTATCAAAATCTTGCATCAATCAATACTCCTTTATTAATCAAATTTAAAGCAGTTTCTGGGTCTGGCGGTACACATCGCCCGATCCAAGTGTAATCACCACATCGCCTTCAGATGCGTGATTTTCTAAATACGCGTTAATCTCCTCAAACGTGGCGATATACTCACATGCCTTGGCGTTGGGCGATATCGCCGCCACAAGATCGGTGGCGTGGATTTCGCCGGTGTCAATATCTCGGCCGGGATAAATATCAGGCACAAGCACACAATCCGCCACACCAAAGCTTAACGCATATTTGTCTTTCAGAGTTTTGGCGCGAGTATAGGAATTGCATTGAAACACTGTCCAGAGCTTCTTGTGCGGATAACGCTTGGCGGCATCCAGACACGCGGCAATCTCGGACGGATGATGGGCATAATCGTGGAATACTTTTATGCCGTTTTTTTCGCCCATATATTCAAAACGCCGACCCACAAGCCGATAGGCTTTCAAGGCCTTTGCGGCGATTTCGATACTGACGCCGAACACGCTGTGGCATACTGTAAAAGCGGCCAAAGCATTGGCCATGTTGTGGCTGCCCGGCACTTCCAGTGTAATCCGACCGAGCGTTTCGCCCTGACGGACAATATCAAAACTGGGGAAGCCCATCTCGGAAAACTTAACATTGGCCACTGTATAGCCTGAATTCTCATTAAGACCGTATTCGGTGATGTCATAAGGCACATCTTTCAGCCGATAGGCCAACGCATCGTCACGGCATAGATAAAGATGCCCGTTCTCTGGCATCAGCCGGACGAATTTCTCAAAAGTCTGATAGATGTGTTCAATGTCTTTGTAGTAATCCAGATGATCGTCATCGATGTTATTGACAAGGATATGTGTGGGGGAAAGCTTTAGGAAGCTTTCCACGTATTCGCATGCCTCGGTGATAAAATATTTTTTGGTTTGGCCCAAGCGCACGCCGCTGCCGAGAAAATCCACCATTCCGCCCACATGTACGGTGGCGTCCACACCAGCGTACTCGGTGATGAGCGCAATCATCGACGTGATGGTGGTTTTGCCATGACACCCGGCAATCGCGATGACATTTTCGTATTCCTCGGAGAGCAAACCCAAAAGCGAAGCCCGCTCCAGCATGGGAATACCAAGCTCAGCCGCCCGTTTGCGCTCCGGATTATCCGGTTTAATGGCCGCCGAATAGACGCAGAGCACTGCGCCGTCCACATTGGTGTCGGTATGGCCGATGGTGACATCAACGCCTTCTGCGGTCAGCTTATCGGTAAAGACCGAATCGCTGATATCGCTGCCGCTGACGTGGTACCCGATGTTCTTTAATATAAGCGCAAGTCCGCTCATTGAACATCCGCCGATTCCAATAAAATGAATGCGGCCGTGGGTGTAATCCTTTAAATTTTTAACTTCCATGTTTATCCCCTATATTAAAAGAATAAAATAATCGCTAACTAAGATAATACCACACCTGTCAAGCCCTTGGGTAGGCGGCTTAAAATGATTATACGATAAAGCACCGGTTTTTTTCAATCCTAACCTCTTTATAGGCTGATACACGTAATTTATATGTAAAACACAAAAAGAAAATTGAACAAATATGCGAAAATTGATATAGTAATGATGGTATAAAATATGAAATAAGATAGGATGGGAAAATGAATAAACTAACCAAAAAAGAACGTGCATGGATTATGTACGACTGTGGTAATTCGGCTTATTCAATGGCCATCACTACGGCGCTTTTTCCGGCGCTGATGGGGATGCTGGTGGCTGAACCAACGCAGATTTTAGGGTTTTTCAACTCGTTTGCCAGTCTTTTGGTCGCGGTGCTTGCGCCAATCCTGGGTACGATCGCGGACTATAAAGACAAGAAAAAGAGGTTTTTCGCGTTCTTTGCTTTACTGGGCATCGTCTTTACGGGGGTATTAGCCGCTGTACCGAATACTCAGTGGCAGATGCTGGTCGGGATCTATGTGGTCACGGCAGTCGGCTTTGCGGGTTCAAACATCTTCTACGATTCGTTTCTGGTGGATACGACCGAACATGATCGGCTGGATTCTGTTTCGGCCAAAGGCTTTGCCTACGGCTATATCGCTTCGGTCATCCCGTTTGGTATCTCGCTGGGCGTCGTATGGGTGCTGGGTTTTTCCAATCCTTTGGGCTTTAAACTGTCGTTTATCATCACCGCGCTATGGTGGGGACTGTTTACCATTCCGATGTTTCGGCATGTCAAACAAATCCATTACGTTGAAGTGGAACCCAAACCCGTTGCGATGAGTTTTAAACGTTTGGGCAAAACTTTTAAGAATATCAGAGATTACAAAGTGGTTTTCGGTTTTCTGATTGCGTATTTTCTGTATATTGACGGAGTGGATACCATCATCAAGATGGCAGTGCCGTTTGCGACCAAGACGATGGGACTGGACGACAGCAATGTCTTTCTCTTGCTTGGCATCTTACTCGTGATACAGATTATCGCCTTCCCTTGTGCGCTGATTTATGGCGTGCTGGCCAAAAAGCACGGGGCGCGTCCGCTGATTATCACGGGAATTATCACCTATATCATCGCATGCGGTTTTGCGTTTTTTATGACGGATGTATGGCATGTCTTTATCTTGGGAGCACTGATCGGGTCTGCTCAGGGCGGCATACAGGCTTTAAGCCGTTCTTATTTCGCTAAGATTATACCGAAAAACAACTCAAACGAGTTCTTCGGTTTTTACAATATATTTGGGAAATTCGCAGCGATTCTTGGGCCGTTGCTGATGGGGCTTACGGTGACGGTTGGTTTGAAAAGCGGGCTGTCCTCTGTGCTCAGCAACAAAATCTCCATCTTTGCCATCGTACCGCTGTTTGTACTTGGACTGATTATGTTCCTTCGGATGCCGAAGGATAAGGATTTGACCGAAGCGGAAGAAGTGGTTGTTTAAATCTTCGATGAATGATGAGAGCCCGCGCTAACACCGCGGGCTTTTTGCTTGTTTTACTTTTGCATTGCGGGTATAATTGACCAAAGCGAAAATACAGAAAGAAGATCAGTTCAAACTTATGGAATTCTATTTTTCCCCGCTGTTCTCAAGCTCTTCGGGGAACGCACTATACGTATCGGCCGGCGGGGTTCGGATTCTGGTGGACGCGGGCGGAACCGCGGCGCAGATGGAAGCGGCATTGCGACGGCTGGAAGTGGACGCAAGCACACTGGACGGTATCCTGATTACCCACGAACACAGCGACCATATTAAATCGGCAGGAACCTTAAGCCGCAAATATGATATCCCGATTTATGCCAACCCGGCCACATGGCGGGCGATGGACGGCAAAGTTGGCCAAATCACCGAGAAAAACCGAAAGCTGTTTAATCAAAGCTTCTATATTAAGGAGATGCTGGTGGAACCTTTCAGCATCCCGCACGATGCGGCCGATCCGGTTTGCTATGCACTAAGCCACGGCGGGGTGAAACTCGCGAGTGTCACAGACTTGGGACACGCCACAAAACGGCTGCTTTCCAAGCTGGCGGGGGCCAATGTGGTGCTTTTAGAGGCCAATCACGATGAGCATATGCTGAAAAACGGCAGTTATCCGCAGTACTTAAAACAGCGCATTCTGGGTACGCGCGGGCATCTTTCCAATCTGATGGCAGCCAAGGCAGCCTATGAGCTGGTGACTTTGGGCGTCAAAGGCATTATGTTGGCGCATCTTTCCGAACAGAACAACACGCCCGAAGCCGCATACGCGGAAGTCAGTGCGCACCTTAAGGATAACGGCATCGAGGTGGGGCGGCATGTGGCGCTGAATGTACTTAAAAAAGAATGCGATGCTTTTTTGTATCGCTTGGGCGGGAATGAGTAATGGCAAAAGTCGCAATCATTTCGGTCGGTCGATTGAAAACCGATTATTATAAGGCGGCCGTTGCGGATTATGCGGGACGTATCCGCCGCTATGCCGATTTTGAGAATATTGAAGTGAAAGAAGAGCGGCTTTCCAAAAATCCTTCGGACAATGAGATGGAAGCGGCAAAAATCAGGGAAGGCGAGCGACTTTTGGATGAGGCCGCAAAGTATGACGCGGTTTACTGCATGGATGCCGGAGGTAAGCGGATGACGTCCGAAGACTTTGCGGATTTGTTGACAAAGGACATGACAAGCGGCATCAATCGGACTGCTTTTATCATCGGCGGTTCCAACGGACTTTCAGATGCGGTTCGGAAAAAAGCGCGAAAAGTGATTTCGTTTTCGGATATGATTTTCCCGCACCATCTGTTTCGTGTGATGCTGGCCGAGCAGATTTACCGTGCGTTCACCATTTTAAATCATGAAAAATACCATAAATAGAGGTAAAGCGATTGAAATATAATACCCTTATATTCGATCTAGACGGCACACTGATCGATTCGGACTACTACAATATGAACAGCCTTAAAAACGCGATCAATCGCGTGGAGGGAAGAAACCTCTCGCTGGAGGATGTTAAAAAAGTCAGCGGTGCGCCAGCCAAGGCTACGCTGGAAATCCTCGGTGTGACCAAACGGGAAGAAGTGTTGGAGGCGTGGGACAATGAGTTTTTTCGTTCAAAAGGCCGTGCCGATTACTTCCCCGGCTTGGAAGCGGTGCTGGACGCGCTGAAAAACGCCGGAGTATATATCGGCATCGTCACCTCGCGTGAGCGGCATGAGTATGATGAGTTCTTCGCGCATCTCGGCTTGTATGAGCGGTTTATGACGGTTGTGTTTGCGTCGGATACCGATAACCATAAACCCCACCCCGAACCGATTTTGAAGTTTCTCTCCCTTTCGGGCAGAAACAAGGAAGGGGCGATTTACATTGGTGACACGAAGTTCGATAGGGACGCCGCGGCCAACGCGGGCATCGACTTTGCACTGGCGGGATGGAGCCTGCATGATGTGCCTTGCGGGCGGGTGCTGGAAAATCCAGAAGCGCTTTTGGAAATAATCGTGTAAATTCAGCAAAAAACGTTTGAAAAAGCGGATGTTCTTTGTTATAATTCATTGGTTAGTGCCTGCTTTGCTTTGGCCAAAGCGCCAAAGCCGCAAAAGACCATGAAGGAGGTAAAAAAGGCGATGAAGCAATATGAATGCATGTACATCTTAAAGCCGGATATGGAGGATGAAGCGAAAGACGCAGCTGTCAAGAAATTCTCCGATATCGTCACATCCAACCAGGGTGAGATTGTGAAGATTGAGGAATGGGGCAAAAAGCGTTTGGCTTATCCTATCAACTACATCGAAGATGGCTATTATGTTTTAATGTACTTCAAGTCTGCACCCGAACTGCCGAGTGAGCTTGAACGTAACTTTAAGATTTCTGACGATATTTTGCGCTATATGGTCGTAATTGACCAGAACGCGTAAACGTGACGAAAGAAGGAAAACATGAATCAGGCGCATTTAATTGGAAGATTGACCAGAGACCCAGAATATAGACAGACACCAGGCGGTATTTCGGTTTGTACTTTTTCCATCGCGGTGACCCGCAGATTTAATCGTGACGAAGCGGATTTTTTAAATATCGTCACATGGCGCGGACTTGCTGATAATTGTGGAAAGTATTTAACCAAGGGCCAGCAGGTGGGCGTTTCGGGCAGAATACAGTCGCGCAGCTACGACGGCAACGACGGTAAAAAACGATATGTGACCGAGATTGTAGCGGACACGGTAGAGTTTTTGAGCCCGGCGGGTGCCAGGGGCACGAACGGCAGCGACGCGGCGATGATTAAAGAGGATGATGCTCCACCCGAATCGGACGAACTGTTTGGTGCGGGCGGCGGAACGTTTACGCCGGTGGATGACGATGACCTTCCATTTTAGATGAGCAGATATTTATTAGGAGGACCATATAGTGGCTGAAGATAAACAATCAAGACCGGACAGACCGGTGAGAAAGAACTTTCGCGGTATGAGACGCCCGAGAAAAAAAGTCTGCATGTTCTGTAAGGACAAAGTGGCTTTTATCGATTATAAAGACGCGAACAAGCTGAAAAAATATATCACCGAAGCAGGCAAGATTTCACCTAAACGTGCAACCGGCACATGTGCCAAGCACCAACGGGAATTGGCGATCGCTATCAAGCGGGCACGCCAGATGTCGCTCTTGCCGTACACATCCAACGAATAACGACTTTATAAGGACAGGTATACCTGTCTTTATTTTTTTGTGTTTTAGTTGAACGCTACAACCCAGATTAAATCTTAAGGGAAATGCGATGAAATATTACCGTGTCAAAACCAAAGACGGCGTTTTTTACGCCGTGAAAGAAAACGGCAGACTTTATGCACTGGAAAACAGTCTGTTTGACCCTGTGGCGGTGCTGGGCCGGCCATTGGACAAAGCCGAGATGACGCTGCTGGCGCCCTGCGAGCCCACCAAGGTGGCGGCAGTGGGATTAAACTATCGTCAGCACGCTGCCGAGCTGAATATGGAATTGCCGAAAACACCTTTGCTGTTTCTAAAGCCTGCCACGACGGTCGTCGGGCCGGATGCGGACATTTCGTATCCCACAATGAGTGAACAGGTGGATTACGAAGCCGAACTGGGCGTCGTGATCGGTAAAACCTGCAGGAATGTGTCACCAGAGGATGCGGATAATTATATCTTGGGGTATACCTGCTTAAACGATGTCACCGCGCGGGATTTGCAGAGGAAAGACGGCCAATGGACAAGGGCCAAAGGATTTGATACGTTTTGCCCCATTGGGCCGTATATTGACACCGAGTTTGACCCGAAAGGCAAACGCATTATATCCAAGCTGAACGGAAAGATTAAACAGGACAGTACGCTGGATGACCTGATTTTCAATGTGCCTTCGCTGGTTGCGTTTATATCAAACGTGATGACCTTAAACCCTGGTGATGTGATTGCGACAGGGACGCCTTCGGGCATCGGGCCTATGCGGCGCGGCGACACGGTGGAGGTGGAGGTAGAGGGGCTTGGCGTTTTGACGAACACGGTAAAGTAAGTACGGAATTTTAGTGCGGATTGCTAGCTGCGCGAGACGGGGCCATCCGTTTGATTGTCGGCGGTTTGGGTTGACCCGTGTACTAAAAAAAGATATAATAGTTTGGCTGTGATTGAATGCGAAAAGGCAAAATTCGCCTCACTTCGCTGATAAATAAAATTCATTTTTAATCTTATGAGGAGGTTAAAGTTTAATGGCTATCAAACAAACAATTGATGGTAACACCGCTGCTGCCCATGTGGCATATGCGTTTAGTGATGTCGGTGCCATTTACCCGATCACCCCTTCTTCATCCATGGCAGAAATGTGCGATGAATGGGCTGCGTATGGCAGAAAGAACATGTTTAATCAAAAGATGCGAATCGCCGAGCTGCAAAGCGAGGGCGGTGCCGCAGGTGCGGTGCACGGTTCGCTGGTTGCGGGCGCGATGACCACCACCTTTACGGCATCGCAAGGATTGCTCTTGATGATCCCGAACATGTATAAAATCGCAGGAGAGCTGCTCCCTTCGGTTTTTCATGTATCCGCAAGAAGCGTGGCAACACATGCGCTCTCTATCTTTGGCGACCATTCGGACGTCATGGCGGCCAGACAAACCGGTTTTGCGATGCTGGCTTCCAACTCGGTTCAGGAAGTAATGGACTTAGCGGCAATCGCTCATTTGGCAACACTCAAAGCGAAAGTTCCGTTTGTACATTTCTTTGATGGTTTTAGAACATCTTCCGAAATTCAGAAAGTTGAACTTTTGGATTATGAAGACTTAAAATCGATGGTTGATATGAAGGATATTGCGGACTTTAGAGCCCGTGCAATGAATCCGGAGCATCCGCACCAACAGGGTACAGCAGAAAACCCGGATATCTTCTTCCAAAACAGAGAAGCGGCCAATACATACTATGATAAAACTCCGGCGATTGTACAGAGCGTGATGGATGCGTTCGGCGCAAAGTTCGGCAGAAAATATAATCTTTATGACTATTATGGTGCGGCGGACGCGGATCGCGTCATCATCATCATGGGTTCGGGCGCAGAAGCGGTGGAAGAAACCATCGATTTCCTTGCCAAACGCGGCGAAAAAGTAGGCGTTGTCAAAGTCCGTTTGTACCGTCCGTTCTCGGCAAAAGATTTTATTGGTGCGATTCCTAAGACAGCGACAAAGCTGGCGGTTCTGGACAGAACCAAAGAACCCGGCGCGCTGGGCGAACCTTTGTATCAGGACGTCATCACCGCGCTGGCCGAACAGGGTGTTTCTAAAACTGTGGTGGGCGGCAGATATGGTCTGTCCTCCAAAGAGTTCACCCCGTCCATGGTCAATGCGATCTATGCGGAGCTCAAAAAAGATGCACCGAAGAATCATTTCACTATTGGTATCAATGATGACGTAACGAAGACCAGTCTGGATATCCCCGAACTGATCGACGCGGCGGCCGAAGGCACCATTCGCTGCAAGTTCTATGGATTAGGTTCTGACGGAACCGTTGGCGCCAATAAAAACTCGATCAAAATCATCGGCGACTATACCGATATGTACGCGCAAGGATATTTCTCCTACGACTCCAAAAAGTCGGGCGGTATCACAGTATCTCACTTGCGTTTTGGTAAATCTCCGATTAAATCCACATACCTCATCACCGACTCGGAATTTGTGGCCTGCCACAATCCTTCCTATGTCACACGTTATGATATGCTGAAAGGGCTCAAGGACGGCGGAACCTTCCTTTTGAACTCGGCATGGACGGTTGAGGATATGGATAAAGAACTGCCGGCTTCCATGAAAAACGAAATTGCGAAGCGCGGTATCAAGTTCTACAACGTGGATGCTGTGCACATTGCTGAAAAAACCGGCATGGGCGGCAGAATCAACACCATCATGCAGACCGCGTTCTTCAAACTTTCGGGCGTTCTGGAAGAAAAAGAAGCGCTGGAGTACATGAAAAAAGCGGTTAAAAAAACCTATGGCAAAAAGGGTGACAAGATTGTTGAGATGAACTATGCGGCCATCGACGCTTCTTCGGACGCAGTTGTGAAGATTGAAGTACCTGATGCTTGGGCTACCACAACCGAGGGCGCACTGCCCATCGCACCGCCGAATGATCCGTTCTTTAAGGACGTGGTTGTACCGATCATCTCGCTCAACGGCGACGATCTGCCGGTCAGCGCGTTTGACCCCAGAGGATATTTCCCGGTGGCGACCACGCAGTTTGAAAAGCGCGGTATTGCTGTGAACGTGCCGAAATGGCAGATTGATAACTGTATCATGTGCAACCAGTGTTCGCTGGTCTGCCCGCATGCATGTATCCGTCCGTTCCTAGCGGCAGATGAAGACCTAAAAGGCGCACCCGAAACCTATCAGGTGAAGGAAGCCAGAGGCAAAGAAGTTGCCGGATTGAAATACAGAATTCAGCTTTCTCCGCTGGATTGTACCGGATGCGGCAACTGCGCCGAAGTTTGCCCCGCAAAGGAAAAAGCGCTTATTATGACGCCTTTAGAAGACGTGATGCTGACCGAAAAACCCAACTGGGACTTCGCCATTAACCTGCCAAGACCCAAACTGGATGTCAACAAAAACTCGGTCATCGGCAGCCAGTACCTGCAACCGTTGTTCGAATTCTCAGGTGCTTGCGCAGGCTGCGGCGAAACGCCGTATGTCAAACTGGTTACCCAGTTGTTTGGCGATCGGATGCTGGTAGCTAATGCCACCGGATGTTCATCCATCTATGGCGGCAGCGCGCCGACTTGTCCTTACACCAAGAATGAAAAAGGTCAGGGACCGGCATGGGCTAATTCACTGTTTGAAGATAACGCCGAGTTCGGCTACGGCATGAACCTGGCCATGGTTCAGCGTCGTGCACAACTTAAAGATAACGTCACCGAAGCGATTGGTTTCGCGTCGGGCGATTTGAAAGATGCACTTTCCAATTGGTTGGAGAGCGCAGGCGATGCGGAGGCTTCCAAAGTGACATCCGATGCCCTTCGCAAAGTGCTGCCCGGTGCGGTTTCGGCCGCCAGCGGCAAGGAAAAGGAAACGCTGGAAGCGATTGCGGCGGCAGACGATCTGTTTGTTAAAAAATCCGTATGGATCTTTGGTGGAGACGGCTGGGCATACGACATCGGTTACGGCGGACTTGACCACGTACTCGCGATGAACGAAGATGTCAACATTCTGGTTCTGGATACGGAAGTGTACTCCAACACCGGCGGACAGGCTTCCAAGGCCACGCCGACTGGATCGGTTGCCAAATTTGCGGCGGCCGGAAAAAGGACCAAGAAAAAGGACCTGGGTGCGATCGCGATGACTTATGGCTATGTGTATGTTGCCAGTGTGGCGATGGGCGCAAACCAGACTCAGCTGATTAAAGCGATGAACGAAGCCGAGAAGTACGACGGACCATCACTGATTATCGCTTACTCGCCGTGTATTGCGCACAATATCGGTTCGGGCATGGGTACATCCCAGCGCGAAGAGAAAAAAGCGGTGGCCGCCGGTTACTGGCCGCTGTACAGATTTAATCCGGATATGAAAGCGGAAGGCAAGAATCCGTTTACACTGGATTCCAAAGAACCCACTGAGGATTACGAGGAATTCATTCAGTCCGAAGGCCGTTACAAGACGCTTGCCAAGCAGTTCCCGGAAGCTGCTGAAGTACTGTTCAAGCGGGCGGCAGAAGAAGCGAAGGAACGCTACGAATACTACAAGAAGATGGCGGAATAAGCGTTACTTCAGTTGATTAAACTAAAAAAATGTGCAAGCACCGTTTTCGGTGCTTGCCGTTTTTTCGTTTGCTGGTTTTCTAAGTTCATAAAAAGTTTTACCACAAAAGCGTCAAAGCGGTTATAATAGGAAAAGAAATTGCAAAAAGGATTGGAAGGGAATAACCATGATTTATGACATTATCATCATCGGAGCAGGCCCTGCGGGGTTGACAGCGGGCATCTACGCAGCCAGAGCAGGCTTGAATGCGGTCATATTTGAAAAACAATTTGCGGGCGGTCAAATCACCAAGACCGATCTCGTCGAAAACTATCCAGGAATCGCCAGTATCACCGGCATCGATTTTGCGATGCAGATGCAGGCACATGCCGAGGAAGCGGGTGCGCAATTGATGACTGTGGATATCGATCGTCTGGAGCTTTCGGGCGAAATTAAAAAAGTGTACTCCGGCGATACGGTGTATGAGGCCAAAACGATTATTTTGGCTATGGGAGCTCAGGCGAGAAAATTGAACTTGGAAAGTGAACTGAAGCTGGCCGGAAAAGGTGTGTCCTACTGCGCCACCTGCGACGGTGCTTTTTTCCGCGGCAAGGATGTCGCGGTCATCGGTGGCGGCGATACGGCGGCCGAGGATGCACTGTATCTTTCCAAAATCGTCAGCCGCGTGTATATGGTGCACCGCAGAGATGCGCTTCGCGCAGAGCAGTATTTGGCTGACAGGATTGAAAAGACCGACAACATAGAGATGGTATGGAATTCCACTCTGTCAAAAATCACAGGCGAGAATCTGGTTGACGGGATCGACGTTCTAAACAAGAATACGAATGAGATGCGGCATATTCCGGTCAGCGGCACGTTTATTGCGGTCGGCATGGTGCCCGAAAGCGAACTCGTGAAAGATTTGGTCAAGATAGATGATTCCGGGTACGTGATGGCCGGAGAGACCTGCGAAACCAGTGTGCCAGGTGTGTTCGTGGCTGGCGATTTGCGCGGAAAAAAACTGCGCCAGATTGTCACCGCAACGGCGGACGGCGCCGCGGCGGTATCTTCGGTGGAAGAATATTTGAATAAGCAAGGATAAAGGACTATACCAATTTGCATAGTGGTATACGTTATTGTAGAATAGCGATGCTTTTGTTTTGCGACAATTTAGGAGGAAAGATTGGATGGGACGTTTATTTGGGACGGACGGCGTACGCGGGGTTGCCAACGAAAAACTGACCTGTGAACTGGCGTTTCAATTGGGACAGGCGGGCGCAACCGTTCTGACAAACGAGGTACATAAAGCGAAGATATTGATCGGCAAGGATACCCGTATTTCGGGGGACATGCTGGAATCCGCAATGATTTCCGGCATCTGTTCGGTGGGTGCAGAAGCGATGATCGCGGGGGTGATTCCCACTCCGGCTATCGCGCACTTAACGCGAGAATACGGTGCGGACGCGGGCGTCATGATATCGGCTTCGCACAACACGGTGGAATACAACGGCATTAAGTTTTTTTCGCAAAAAGGCTTTAAACTGCCGGATGAAATTGAAGAAAAGATCGAGCATATCATCTTGGATGATAATGGCGCGCTCAAGCTGCCGCTTGGTGTCGATGTCGGCCGCAAGGTGGTGCTGAAAAACGCATCCGAAGAATATCGGGATTTTCTGCATACCACAACGGATCAGCGCTTTCGGGGCTTGAAGGTGATTTTGGACTGTGCGCACGGCGCGGCATCCCATATTGCGCCTTATGTTTTTCGGCGTTTAGGCGCTGAAGTGGCCGCCTATTATAATTCCCCAGACGGAACGAATATCAACGATCTTTGCGGATCGACGCATCCCGAAGCTTTGGCTGCTTTTGTGCAGGAACAGGGCGCAGACATCGGACTTGCTTTTGATGGTGACGCAGACCGGCTGATTGCGGTGGACGAGCGCGGCGTTTTGGTGGATGGCGATACGATTATGGCTATATGTGCCGAGGATATGAAAGAGCGAGGGGTTTTGGCGAAGAACACCATTGTGACCACGGTCATGTCCAACATGGGTCTGGATATTGCGATGAAAAAAAGCGGAATCAAAGTGGTGAAGACCAAAGTGGGCGATCGTTATGTTCTGGAAGAGATTTTAACCAACGGTTACAATTTTGGCGGTGAGCAGAGCGGGCATATTATATTCAGCGAGTTTAACAACACAGGGGACGGTGTGCTTTCGGGCATCCAGCTGATGAGCGTGATGCGGCGGAAAAACATGACGTTAAGTCATCTCGCCAAAACCGTCACCATTCTGCCGCAGGTTTTGGTCAACGCGCGTGTGACCGAGGGCTTTGCCAAAAACTATGAAGATAATAAGACCATCAACGACGCGATTAAAAAACTGGAAGCCGAGTTTAAAGGACAGGGCAGGGTGCTCATCCGACCGTCCGGCACAGAGCCTCTGGTGCGTGTGATGATTGAAGGAAAAGACCAGACGATGATTGAGAAAAAAGCATATGCTCTGGCCAAACTGATCGAAGAATCTTGCAGGTAAGCATATTACTTTTCTTGGAGGACAAAACAGATGTGTGGGATTGTGGGCTATATCGGACCGCGGAATTTGAAGGATGTTTTGATGGACAGCTTATCCAAGCTGGAATACCGGGGTTACGACAGCGCAGGCATTGCCTATAATAGCGCAGGAAAGCTGAATATCGTAAAAACCAAAGGCCGTTTAAAGGATTTGGATCAAATAGTAGAGATTAGTGAAGTGACACAAGGGGGCATCGGGCATACTAGGTGGGCCACGCATGGCGAACCTTCCTATGTCAACTCTCATCCGCACACCAATAACGCCGGGGATATTGCGGTGGTGCACAACGGTATCATTGAGAATTTCTCCAAGCTGAAAGAATGGCTGGAAGCCAAGGGTGTGGCGTTTAAATCCGAAACCGATACCGAAGTTGTCGCGCATCTGGTGAATCATTTTTATTCGGGCAGCCTTTTTGCCGCAGTGCAGGAAGCCGTGAAAATGATCGAGGGTTCCTATGCACTGGGCGTGATTTCCCCCAAACACCCGGACGAGGTGGTGGCAGTAAAAAAAGACAGCCCCCTGATTATCGGAGTTGGGGAGAACGAAAACTTCATCGCGTCGGACATTCCGGCGATACTGGAATATACACGCAGTATCTATCTGCTGGAGGACGGCGAAATTGCGCTGCTCACCAAAGATAGTGTGGAGATTTTTGATGAATATGGGGTCAAGGTGGCCCGTGATATATTTGAAGTGGACTGGGATGTCAGCGCCGCGCAAAAAGGCGGCTTTGAGCATTTCATGATTAAGGAGATTCACGAACAGCCCAAAGCGGTGAAGGATACCTTGATGCCGCGTATCCAGGACGGGCGTATTGCGTTGGATGAGCTTGGGATAACCGAAGAAATGGTCGGACGAATCGGGAAGATTCATGTGGTTGCCTGCGGTACGGCTTACCATTCGGGTATGATCGGAAAATACATCATTGAGCGTATGGCCAGAATTCCGGTCGAGGTCACGGTGGCTTCCGAGTTTCGGTATATGAACCCGATTCTTAACGCCGATGATTTGATGATTGTGGTGTCCCAGTCCGGCGAGACGGCGGACACCATCGCCGCCATCCGTGAAGCACAGAAACAAGGCCTTAAAGTGGTGGCCATCACCAATGTGCTGGGGTCAACTATCTCTCGAATATCCGATAAGGTCATCTATACCCATGCTGGCCCCGAAATTGCCGTAGCGTCTACCAAGGCGTATATCACGCAGGTGCTTTGTTTTTATATGCTTTGCTTGGAACTTTCGCTGAAAGGCGGAAGAATCAGCGAGAGCGAGTACGAAACACAGTTAAATGAGCTGACTGCACTGCCGGCGAAAATTGAACAGCTTTTAAAGAACAAAGATGTCATTCAGAAAATCGCCTATAAGCAGTTCAACCAGCCCAGCGTATTCTTTTTGGGCCGTGGGTTGGATTACGCGATATCCATGGAAGCATCGCTGAAACTTAAAGAAATATCCTATATCCATTCGGAAGCTTATGCGGCGGGTGAACTGAAGCACGGCACTATCGCATTGATTGAAGAAAACACTTTAGTGGTGGCCAACTGCACGCAAAGCGAGGTATATGAGAAAACTGTCAGCAATGTGAAAGAAGTGAAAGCCAGAGGCGCATATGTTATCGGCGTGGCCTATGAGAGCCGAATCGACGCCGCCAAGCACATGGATGATGTCATCTATCTACCCGAAGCATCCGACTTTGTGGCGCCCATGCTGGCCATTGTGCCTTTGCAGCTTTTTGCTTACTACATGAGCGTGGAAAAGGGCTGCGACGTCGATAAACCGAGAAACTTAGCTAAATCGGTGACGGTGGAATAACGCGGATAAATCACAAGCCTGATGCTTATAAAACGCATCGGGCTTTTTTGTTTGTGTCGTTTTCAGGATGAATTTACCGATTACATCTGATATAATGATAAAGCATGATGTAAAAAAGAAAGATTTGGGGGGATAAAAAATGGCGCACCTTTCGGATATTGAGATTGCTACCGCGAAAGAGCCACAGGATATTTTGGAGATTTCAGAAAAGCTGGGGATTGATGAACGGTATGTTGAAAAATACGGCAACTATAAAGCCAAGATTAAGCTGGAAGCCAGAAGACCGAAGCATAATGGTACCAAGCTGATTTTGATGACGGCGATCAACCCGACTCCGGCGGGGGAAGGTAAAACCACCACCACCATCGGGCTTGCGGACGCATTGGTGGCCAAGGGGCAAAAAGCAATCTGTGTCATTCGTGAACCATCGCTGGGCCCGGTTTTCGGCATGAAAGGCGGCGCTGCCGGCGGAGGATATGCGCAAGTGATTCCCATGGAGGACATCAATCTGCACTTTACCGGTGACATGCACGCCGTTTCGGCGGCCAATAATCTGTTGGCGGCCATGATTGATAATCATATTCATCAGGGAAATGCACTGAATATCGACACACGTAAAGTGGTGTGGCGACGGGCGCTGGATATGAACGACCGGCAATTGCGCAATATCGTCGGTGGCCTCGGCGGTAAAAGCGACGGTGTACCGCGCGAGTGCGGCTTTGATATCACGGCGGCATCCGAAGTGATGGCGATTTTGTGTTTAGCGGAGGATTTAGGCGACTTAAAAGCGCGTTTGGGAGAAATTGTGGTGGCCTACACGATGGCAGGTGAACCGGTAACCGCACAGCAGATCAAGGCGGATAGGGCGATGGCGGTGCTCTTAAAGGATGCTATCAAACCCAACTTGGTTCAGACACTTGAAGGCACACCGGCCATAGTACACGGCGGGCCTTTTGCCAACATTGCGCATGGATGCAACTCGGTGATCGCCACCAAGCTTGGTATGGATTATGCCGACTATGTGGTGACTGAAGCGGGATTCGGCGCGGACCTTGGCGCGGAAAAGTTTTTGGATATCAAGTGTCGTGTGGCCGACATTGCGCCGAATGCGGTGGTGATTGTGGCTACAGTGCGGGCTTTGAAATACAATGGTGGTATCACCAAAGACGCGCTGATTGAAGAAAATACGCGGGCGGTTTTAAATGGCTTGCCAAATCTTCTTAAACATGTCAGCAACATTAAAGATATTTTTGGGATGAACACGGTGGTGGCGCTAAACCGTTTTGATACTGACACGGATGCGGAAATTGATGCGGTTAAACAGGCCTGCGGCAATATGGGCGTGGATGTAGTGACCAGTGAAGTATGGGAGAAAGGCAGTCAGGGCGGTTTGGATTTGGCGGACAAGGTGATGGCGCTGTGCAGCAATGCGACGACGCTGAAACACCCTTATGATTTAAACAATACCATTGCCGAGAAAATTAAAAAAATCGCGTTTAAAATCTATGGGGCGGGTGAAGTCAGTTTTTCACCGGCTGCCAAAAAAGCGATTGCGAATTTTGAAAAACACGGATTCAGTGATTTACCAGTCTGCATTGCTAAAACGCAATATTCATTAAGCGACAACCCCGAGCTTTTGGGGTGCCCTAAGGGATTCGAAATCACCATTCGGGATATCACGCTTTCGGCGGGAGCGGGCTTTCTGGTGGCACTTTCGGGCAGCATTATGAAAATGCCGGGGCTGCCTAAGGTGCCGAGCGCGGAGAATATGGATATCGATAACAGCGGTCATATCAGCGGATTATTCTAAAAAAGAAAGCCTTGCGTTTAAATCGGCGCAAGGCTATTTTTTATGGTGCTCAATGAGTACTTCAAAGTCTTCAACGGTGTCGATATCCATCAGCTCATATTCGTCTGAAACCTGAACGGTTTGCATTTGATCGATGTGACGGGAATATACCACGCGTCCGTACTCATCATCGTCCAGCGCCATCAGCTCGTTATAATAAACTTGGGGAAAAATAACTGGATTGCCGACGCGCTTTCCGTAGCTGAGTGCGGCGATGGCGCCGGGATTAGACTGCCAAAACTCAATGAGGCGGGTGATGGTACTATGCTTCAGCAGAGGTTGGTCGCCAACGATGTACATATAGCCGTTAAATGACGGACCGAGCGCGGCTGTGCCGAGCTTTATAGTCCGGCCGATGCCGAGCTCTGGCTTGGTGTTGATCAGCACCTGAATGTTGAATCGGGTTGCGATTCTAATGACTTCCTCTGACCCTGCCACTAGAATACATCGCTCTAATAGCGGATAAGGTACGGCGTTTAGTACGCGTTCTATCACCGTCTGATCAGCGAAATCCTCCAGCAGCTTGTTCTTTTTGCCAAAGCGCAACGAACTGCCGGCTGCCATAATGACACAGCCGATTGAGTTCTCCATGAGAGTTAACTCCTTGATATTAATTTAAAAGGAAGTAAATGATGATATACGCAACCGCGATGATGAACAATATAACGAAAACCCCAATCAATAAATCGATGGGCTGCTTCTTGCTGCTTTTACCTTTTGTGGGTCTGATAGAACGGTCCTGGCCGGAGAAATCATCCAGCGCTTCAGGCATGACAAATACATCCTTTGTTTTGCTCTTCTTGACACTAAAGCCCCCAAACTCCTCTTTAATCGTATTCATGACTTCGGGGCTGGCTTGGGTTTCAATCTGTTTTTTAGTATCTTTGTTTCTTTGCAGCTGGGTTGAACCCGTTAGATTCAGTTTGTTGGTTTTTGCGGCACTTTCTGCGGGCTTTTTTTCCTCATTGTTCTGGCCAAGCACCTGACTGACGGTCACACGCTGAGATTCACCGGTATAGTTTTCATTCACTTTTACGTCCGATGGCGGAGCGATGTTGATATCGTCAAGTTCTTCCAGCTTGAATTCGCTTTCGGCATCGCTTGAAATATCCTCAATATATTCACTGATCTCACTTTTGTTCATCCGGATCGGTTGTGCCGTTTCTTCGGAGCCGCTGGAAGTTGCAGGGGCGGACAAGGCGGCCTTATAATTGAGAATGCGTTCAAAAAGATCATCGGTTTCGTCTTCGTACAGCCAGTTGTTGGTGACGTCTTTGCTGATATTAATGGAGTTTGTGACATGCGCGATCAGCTTTTCTGCGGTCTCTTGCGCAAAAGCGGCAAGCTTATCTGGCAGATTAGTATGAAATTTTGAGAAATCATATGATTTTAGTTTGCGCAAGTTAGCGATGCTGGCCTGTGCGCCCGTAAAGGCATTTTTAAATGACCGTTTAGGGCTCTTAAACGGATAGTTTTTTTGGGTATTGACAATAAGCGAAGTTAAGAGGGTAAACAACGTCTCACGAACATAGGTCACGATATTCTGATTTTGCATACCGCTCTGAACATAAAAATTATCCAACGCGACTGTTAAAAGCAGGGTATCGTCAATCAGCGCATCAACAAACTCCTTGGTGTTTTCACGCAATTTAAGTGATGCGACACATTGCATATAGACGACAACTGAAGCGGTTTTGCCCTTCATTAGTTCGGAACAGTATTTATAAGTGCTCGCGTAGTCCTCACGCTGAAACGCATCTTCTGCTTTCGCGAGCATAGATGCATTGTCTGTGGGCTGATTCGCCATATTACAACACCTCAAGACATTCAATATTTCTGTTATAGATATTACCATATTTTTGGTGTTTGTGAAAGACAGGCGTAAAAAATATATTGTGAATATTACTGGAAATTTCGCTTGGATTCATATACACTGATAAAGTAAAGATGCAGTAGATGATTGCTTTTTAAAGGAGTGCTAAAGAAAAGAATTATGAGTAATGAAAAGAAGCTGAATAAATTTATCGACCATACGATATTAAAGCCCGGTGCCAGTGTGGAGGACGTGAAGAAAATATGCGATGAAGCCAAGGAATATGGATTCGCCAGCGTTTGCGTTAATCCCGCCAATATTGCGCTGGTGTCCGAGGCGCTGAAGAACACCGATGTCAACCCTTGCGTGGTTGTCGGTTTCCCTCTGGGGGCTACACTGCCCGAGGTGAAAGCGTTTGAAGCGGAAATCTGTATCGCCCTTGGGGCAAAGGAAGTAGATATGGTGGCCAATATCGGCGCGATTAAGTCGGGCGATTGGGATTTGGTCAAGCGCGATATTACGGCGGTGGTGAAAGCGGCCAAAGATAAAGCGCTGGTCAAGGTGATTATCGAAACTTGTCTTTTAACCGATGATGAGAAAATACAGGTCTGCAAGACGGCTAAATCAGCCGGTGCGGACTTTGTCAAGACATCCACCGGCTTTTCCACGGGAGGGGCTGTCAAGAGCGATATCGAGCTGATGCGGCGTGTGGTGGGCAATGAGATGGGTGTAAAAGCATCCGGAGGTGTTCGTTCCTATGACGACGCAGTGACAATGATTAATGCCGGGGCAACGCGGCTTGGCACCTCGTCCGGCGTCAGCATTGTCAATGGTGAAAAAAAGTGATTCGGCTTATTAGAATCTCGAAAAGTGTTATAAAAATGCTGTAAAATATTAAAAGTTGACCATAATTAGTGAAATAGTCGAAAACCGGCAGGTAAAAAGAGGATATTCAAAAGGATTTGGCGAAGTATATCAAGTAAAGCAAAAATCATCTAGTTTTTGGTGGAGGATTACATGGAAATCACTGATATTCGGATTAGGAGAGTAAGTACTGCGGGCAAAATGAAGGGAATCGTTTCGGTCACTTTTGATGATATGTTTGTGGTGCATGACATGAAAATCATCGAAGGGCAAAATGGAAACTTTATCGCGATGCCATCCCGTAAAACCCCATCGGGTGAGTATAAGGATATTGCCCATCCCATCAACTCTGAGACGCGGGACAAAATTCAATCGGCTATTCTGAAAGAATTCGATGCGCTTCCGCCGGAAGACGAAGAGGCCTACGAATAGCAAAACCGCCCTTTAGCGCTAAGCCTAAGGGGCTTATTTTTTTATGACGTTTGTAGTTGCGCTTGCCCGGGTGTTTTTTTAAGTACTCAAGGAAAAAATACACTAAAAGCAGAACAGCTACGCCCGCAAAAGATGCATACAACAAATATTGATTGCGCTTTTGGACAAGCAAGATGGTGTAAAGCCTCGGCGGACAGCGTCACCAAACCTTCTCCCGCGGCCAGCTGAATGATGGGCGGGTCATCGGCGCTTGCGCCTGAAAGCACGATGCGCACTTTACTGCCTTCCACTGTCGTGGAAGCGTTTTTGGAAAAAGAGGTAATGGTCAGCCCGTCCATATTCAGACCGCCGATATCCAGAAGGATTATTTTTTCGCTGTCATCCGTTAAAGCTGTATTCTCTTTTGGCTTGTCTTTGGATTTGGTATATTCGTGGTATCCCTCTAAGTCATCCAGAGTAAACCAGGACGGGTAGCTTCTGGTGACAAAAAGCGTATAGGCAATCTCATTAACGCCGTCTGAAACGGCGATATAGAATGTGTTTAAACCATAAAACAAAAGGTAACGCCCGATATCACCTTCGGCTGTAAATCCGTTTGACGAAACGCAGTCGATATCAATATATTCGATATCGGCATCCCTTTTCTGGCTGTAGACCGTGATGGTTTTGTCAAAAGCGTCAATTTTTTCTTCGTCCAGTGTGATGTAGTAATCGCCGGTGGCGACCGGATGGGTTAGCTTGGCGAATTGCCCGGATGTTGAAAAGCAAAGATAGAGCGTTTCACCATCGGCGTAAAGGCAGCTTGGATTTGAAAACCCGAAATCATCCGTGACGATTTTTTGGTCCAGATTAAAGTCAGAATCATAGCTGTAAATCTTATTGCCCAAGGCATCCGCAATATATAGGGTACCGTCGCTTGTGACGGCTAGGCTGGCGGCATCGGACGGTGCTGAACCGATGGCCGAAAATGGGCACACTGTATGCAGTGCTGCCGCTTAAGGGCATATATAGAAGGTCCCCTTGCTTATTGTTGAGCAGATAAATATGGTCATCGAATATGGTGATGTCTTGCGGGTCGTCGATTAGGTCGCGGTTAAGTGTTTGGAAACTAGGCTCGGAATCGGTAAAATCAACGAGGTACAGATCTGAACTTCCGCAAACCAGCGCGCTGGTTTCACTGGTCAAAGCCAAAGCCTTCGGATTGACGGCAAAGTCGAGCGGTATTGTTTTGATGAGTGTGCCCGACACATCATAAACCAAAATAGCTGGGGCGTAGGCATCCAGCACAAAGAGCTGGTCGTCCCGAAATTGCAGATCCAAAGGCTGGGGAATGCCGGTTATTGCTGCGCTCAATTCAAGATCGCTGTCAAAAGCCAAAACGCGTTGATTACCCGTATCGGCGATATAGAAATTTCCGTCGGGATCCGAAGTGATTGCGCTGGGAAGGTTAAAGCCGATGCGGCTGCCCGGGATGGTGACGATCGAATGATCCGGCGCGATATCATAAAGCAAACCATCGCCTGTACGAGAGGTACTGCCGCATGCTAAGAGGCGACCGGACGGTGCGCCGGCGAGCTGGTAAATCCGCTTCTCCAGTTTAAGACTGTTTTGAAAGGTCAAATCAGCGGCATAATAATCGATTTGTTTATTTGACGGGGAGGATATGGCGATGGATTCGCCAACTGCGGCGATATCCACATTGCGCTCAGCCGCGCGGGAAAGCACGGTTGTGAGGGGCGTGCCAGTGGACTTATGGTAGGTGTTCACTTCGGCACCGCCCGCTTCGACGACATATAGTATATCGCCCGAAACCGCACATGCTGAAGGCACGGAGAGATCGGTACCGTTTTCCTCAACGGCAAAAATCGTAAGCAGATCAAGGGTTTCGGTATCAAAAAGCTGAATGCGGTTATTTCCGGTATCGGAGACGTATAGCGTTTGACCGTCAATCGCGAGCGCCCCCGGCTGGTAGAATTGACCGGCTGAGATGCCCTGTTCGCCGAGAGTGTCGATATAGCTGCCGTCGTAGGCATACACCAAAACGCTATGTAATGTTTCATCCAGCACAAAAACCCTGGTGTCTGAAAGCGCAATATCGATGGGAAGCGACAGGTTTTCATCAAAAGTGAAAAGTGGCGAATTCTCCGCACTAAAAACCGCGACATGCTGTTTGACCGCATCACAGACATAAGTTTTGCCGTCCGCTGTCCTTGCTGCCGCAGTGGGTCGTTGGATGGTATTTTGCGGCAAATTGAATCCCATTTCTTGCAAGCTGGTTTTGGCTTCGGCAGAGAGGGGACACAAAAGGAAAACAAAAAGCACAAAGAGAACAACAACCATTTGGCGTAGATTGTCTGTTTTCTTTGCGCCCGCCATCCCCGTAAACTCCATCAAATTAGTGATAATTTATCTTATCATAACAGATGGAATTAATAAACAAAAAATATGTTATTAAGAATTTTGTGTGGTTTAATCCAGTTGTTTTCTTCCAGAAAAGATATCCATTTTTTATGTTCAAATCAATTACTATGGAGTTTAGAAGAGCTTTCTAAGCAGAATGCAGACTCATCTGATTAAGAAGAATTAAAGAAAAAGACCATGGATTTCTATGGCCTTGAGCTTTTCTATTGAATCAGCACATCCAGCGCCTGCCAGATATCAGTTACACCGCTTTGCTTAATCTTGCTGTCTTTCACTACATTGTGTTTGGGCAGTATCACCTGCTTAAAGCCGAGCTTTTCGGCTTCGCTCAAACGTTTTTCCGGCATGGTGATGCTCCGTACTTCTCCGGTCAGCCCGATCTCGCCCAGGATAACCGCCTGATGGTCACAGGGTTTAGCACGAAATGAAGAGACGATGGCTACGGCGATTGCGAGATCAGCCGCAGGTTCCGGCAGTTTCATTCCGCCCGCGATGTTGACGAAGATGTCCTGATTATACAGCTTTAACCCGAGCTTTTTTTCTAAGACCGCCACAATCATATTGACGCGGTTATAGTCCGCTCCGGTGGCCACACGGCGAGGTACCGCCAGCGCACTCATCGAGACCAAAGCCTGCACTTCGATCAGCACGGGGCGAGTTCCCTCCAGCGCGCAGTATACGCATGCGCCTGCGGTTTTGGGATTCATTTCGCCCAGAAGTAAGCCCGAGGGGTTGGTTACTTCCACCATCCCTTCCTGTTTCATCTCAAAGATGCCGATCTCGTTGGTGGAGCCAAAGCGGTTCTTGACCGCGCGAAGGATGCGTAAGGTGCCGTGTTTTTCGCCTTCGAAGTACAAAACCGTATCCACGATATGCTCGAGTACACGCGGACCCGCGATAGCCCCTTCTTTGGTGACATGCCCAATAATAAACACACCGCATCCGCTGGTTTTGGCGTAGCGGGTTAAAGCAAGACTGCATTCTTTAATCTGACTGACGGTTCCCGGCATGCCCGATAGCGCAGGGTTGTATACGGTCTGGATGGAATCGATGACCAGAAAATGCGGATGGTACGAAGCGATGGCGGAGGTGATGGTTTCCAAATCGGTTTCGGCCAGAATCATGATATCCTGCCCGTCAATGCCCATACGCTCGGCCCGCATCTTAATCTGTGCACCACTTTCCTCGCCCGAAACATAGAGAACGCGTTTTCCGCTTTTGGCGAGAAAATCAATCACCTTTAAAAAAAGTGTCGATTTACCGATACCCGGTTCGCCGCCCGCCAGCACGACACTGCCAGGCACCACGCCGCCGCCCAGCACACGGTCCAACTCAAAAAAGCCCGATGGGCTTCTTTGAACGTTGGCGGTTGCCACCGCACTCAAATTTACCATCAGGCTTTCATTAAAATACTTAAGTTTGGGAGCCGAAGCCGTTTCAGAAGCCCGCTCCTCCATGGTGTTCCAGCTGTCACAGTCCGGGCATTTACCCAGCCATTTTGCCGAGGCATAGCCGCATTCGGAGCAAACAAACTGCGTCTTGGATTTGGCCATTTTTCCTCCGCTATTTCTCAAACGGCACAGTAGCCATCATCAGCACGTCACGGTTTTTTTCTGCCGCACCGATAATGCCGTCGGTGATGTCATACCAGAGCACGACGTTATCGGACACGCTGGCGAGTATTGCTTGCGAACTGCTGTTTGAAAGCCGTCCGGTACTGCCGTCCGCCCAGTAGTACACATATATGCCTGTGTCTTTGGTGTAAGCGATAAAGTGATCGCCGAGATCGAAATTAAACACGCCGCTGGCCACAACAACCGGCTCATTGCCGCCCACCGAAACCATCAAATCGCCGGTCAGCGAACGTTGGGTATTTAAAAAAGCAATCGCTTCGCCGTTGGTGACGGGGTTGAAAACATAGGATTCAAAGACATAAGGATCGTTTTCGAAAGAAAGACTTTCCTTGATTTTGATTGATTTTATGGTTGATTTGGTGATGCCGGTTTCTTCAGCCATCGCATCTACCCAGATGATTTCTGTATCACAGATGCTGGGGGTGCTGATGGAGAAAGGATCGGCGCCGTAATCGTAACTGCGAAGCAGCACCACTTCCTGCTTGTCTAAATTATAGAGATAAATCTTATCCGATTTTGAACCTGTGGAGACATTGAACAGGCAATAATCTCCCGAAAGGAATAGCTTAGGCATCCCATACAGGTATTCGCGTAAGACAAAGCTTTGGTTGGTACGCCGGTCATAAGCCATAATGCGTCCGCCGCCTTTGTTGTTGTAATCCGACTCCAGCCAGACGATCCAAGATTCATTCATCTTGGCGCCAAAATAGTTGTTTCCGGCAGGCTCATTCTCGGCACCGCTGTCCCCGACCAGCCGTGGAGGGGTTTCAACACGGGTGTAGGAATTGGAACCAATATCATAGATGAGGAGGTTATTGAGCGCATTCGGCGCGGTAGCCGCCTCCTGACCCGATGTATAGACGATCTTGCCGTTATAATAATACGGATCGGTGATGAACCAATGCGGTATCTTCACCTCGGTTTCAAGATCGCTCATATCTGCCTTGGCGTAAGTGGCCGGCGGCGGCGTTGGCGTGGCAATAGGTGTGGGTGTAGGCGCGGCGGCCTCCTGTTCAAACAGAGTTTTCGCAAAGGGGATGCCCCATTTGTAGACACCAAAACCGGCACCGGCGAGCACCAGCACCACGACCGCCACTTTGATGACGGGAATAAGCGGAGATGAATATACTTTTGAAACGCCGCGCTTGCCCGCATAGGCGCGTACGCGCAGGGATTTTCTCATACGTCTTCTTCTAAAATACTGTCCTATTTTCTGAAACACCGATCTATTTCCTCCAAATTAATCTTCACTTCAAACGAATAAAATATCCTAAAGATTATAGCAAAACACTTCGGATGATGCTATAACTAATCTGCTTTATTAAAGATTTGTTTATACTTATCCATTTACGCAAATAGTGTACCTTATGCCGCTGAATAAATCAAATCTCACGCTGACATATTTATTCTGAACGGATCAAACAAACAGCATGGCAGAGCACACCTTCTTCCCGTCCAACGTAGCCGAGACGCTCGGTGGTCGTGGCCTTGATGTTGATCTGATCGATAGACAGGCATAATACATCAGCGATATTTTGACGCATGGCCGGGATATAGGGGCCCACTTTGGGTGCTTGCAGTGCACATGTGGCGTCAATGTTGGCGATGGTGAAAGATTGTTCTTCCAGCATGTCGCCGACGTTTTTTAGAAGCTTTAGACTATCTGCGCCGCGATATGCTTCGTCGGTATCCGGGAAAACCTGCCCGATATCCGGAAGTCCCGCAGCACCGAGCAGGGCATCCATGATGGCGTGCGTCAACACATCGGCGTCCGAGTGTCCGGCAAGACCTTTGTTATGCGCCAAAGTAACACCGCCCAAGATGAGCTTTCGCCCTTCGGCAAAGGCATGCACGTCCATGCCATGTCCGATTTTCATAAGTATTTTCTCCGTTTTTAAATCAGCCTGTGTGGTGATTTTGATGTTGGTATATTCGCCTTGCACAAAGTGCACAGGAAGACCCATTCGTTCCACCAGCACCGATTCGTCGGTGCCGATATAGCCGTCCGACTGTGCGGCGGCGTGCGCGGACAAAAGGGTGTCTTTTAAAAAACATTGGGGTGTTTGAATGTTGACGAGCTCAGCACGATCCAATGTTTCGATGATACAGTCATTTTCTACGCGCTTGATGGTGTCGTTGGAAAAAACACCGACCACAGCCGAGCCGAAGCTCTCCAGCGATTTTTGGCAGGCGCGGATCACCGAAGGGATAATAAAAGGCCTTGCGCTGTCGTGCACCATCACAAACTCCACATCACGGCTTAAAGCACAAAGACCGTGATAGACCGAATCCTGTCGGAGTTCTCCGCCATATGCCAAAACGCAAGGGAAAGGCAAGTCGTTTAGTTCGGCTTTCACTTCATCCTCTTCCTCAGGACGGCAAACGATTACAGCTTCACTGATGACACCCGAAGCGGCAAAGGCCGTCAGCGAATGCAAAAAAAGCGGTTTGCCTTTCAGGCGGAGCAGTACTTTGTTTTTTTCGGTCTGCATGCGTGTCCCGCGGCCCGCGGCCAGCAGAATCAAACCAGTCTTTTTCTCGTTCAAATCATCACCTTACAGAATCTCGTACATAGCGGCGGCATCGTCTTTTCTCACAGTTTCGGCGACGCTCAGCACCTTGACCTTAACGCTTTTTTCACCGAATCGAATTTCAATGATATCGCCGACTTCCACCTGTTTACCCGACTTTGCCGCGCGGCCGCCCACCAAAACACGCTGTTTGTCGCAAGCCTCCGCGGCCAGGGTTCGGCGCTTAATCAACCGCGAAACTTTTAAATATTTATCCAGTCTCATCTGATACCTCACGAAAGAATTTTACCTTTGTCATTATAACATAAGGTGTAAAAAAAGCGCACAAAAAAGGCAGTGGATTTTCTCCGCTGCCTTGGAAGGGTGTTATATCGATTCGGATTAGTTCAAAAGCGCGTTATCAAAACGCTGAATATCCGCTTCTTCTTCCCAGCTGGTGTAAGCTTCGTCAACAGCCGCAGACTGTGCTTCGGAAACCAAGGTGGATTCGATTTCGTCCTTTACGTCTTCATAAGCAATCGGGCCTACAGGGGTGATGCTGATAAGCTTTAAAATATGATAGCCGTAGATGGTCTTAACAGGATCACTGATTTCACCGACTTCGTTCAACGCCACAGCGGCCGCCTCGAATTCGGGCATATATTCTCCGCCGCCTTCGGTGACGCCATAGCCATCCGGATAATACTGCATACCTTCGTCGCCGTCTTCGCCGTCAATTTGCTCGGTGATCAGCGCGTCAAAATCTTCACCGGCATCGGCGCGTGCTTTCAGTGCTTCGGCCTTGGGCAGCAGAGATGCATAAACCGGATCGAGTAATGATTTTGCTACTTCTTTGAGTTCGTCTGTGTTGGCAGTGTTATAAGCACTCTGCGCCATTTCATAAAGCGCAGATTCTTCGCCGTTGATCAGCTTATCCTCTTTTTCAGCTTTTAGCAGCAAATGACGAACATAGTGAATGGGCTTGATGTTATAAACCGAAATGGTTCCTGCCCCGATCAGCGTTTCAAACAAATCGGCGTTTTCCTCAGCCAATGCGGATTGCGTATCCAACTGTGCATCATAATAATCTTTTACTTCCTGTTCATCGACAGTGATATCCGCGACGAGGTAGTCCTGAAGGTTCATCTGAACTTGAAGGTCTTTTAAAAGAGCGAGCATGCCCTCCACCGAAGCATCTTCAATGCCTAGGTAATTTGACAGGGTTTTGCTGATTTCTTCTTCAATTTCCTCATCGGTCATCGTCACGCCGTACTGCATATTCTGCTCGGTCAGGCTGGAACGAATTTGAGAAGCATAATAGTCATAATAGTTTTTCGCATTGGTTTCAAGTTCGGCCATCTCATCTTCGGTGATCTCATCCAAACCCAGCTCTTTCGCTTTTTGCTTGGAGATTTCTGCCGAAATCAGCCCGTCCAATGCGGTATTTGCCGCATCTTTATAACTTTCCGCGTTTTCTTCATTGAAGAAATATTCCGCGTCGCCATAATAACTCATTCCGTTTGAACGCAGGGCGTTGTAGACGTCGCTTTTCAGGATATCCACGCCGTTGACAGTAGCGACCACCTGCGCCGCGTCTTTATCCTCATCCTTGCTGACCAGTGAGCAGGCACTGACCGACAAAACCATTGCCACAACCAGTATGATGGCCAGCATTCTCGATAGTTTTCTCATTTTTTTCTACATTTATTCCTTTCACATTAAATCGTGTTACCTGTATATGCTAAAACAAAGACAATTATACTAAAGATACTGGTATTGTGCAACGCATGATGCGGTTTAATAATGTAAATAATTCTTGAACGGCCCCGGCTTTGGGCACAAATTCGATCGTTGGCGGCTCGGAAGCGAGCAGGCGAACCGAACGCTTATATTCATTTAACACACGCATCAGCTTATCGAAATCCACTTGTGTTTCCTCGGCATACTTCAAACGAAAGACGTTGTCGCGTTTGGTGATGAGCGCAAAGCCCGAAAGCTCGCCGAACGATTTGATGAGTGAAATGGTGATGAGGTTTTTGACGCTTAAAGGCAGCGGCCCGAAACGGTCTTTTAGTTCGTCCTGCACCGCTTTGGCGTCGGCCGTGTTTTTCACCGCCGCAATCTTCTTGTAGCTTTCCACTTTCACCACATCATCGTCGATATAGGAAGGCGGGATAAAGGCATCCACGCCCAGCTCCACACTGCATTCGGCGGGCTCATACGCGGCCTCGCCTTTGGCTTCGCTGACCGCTTTTTTCATCAGCTTGCAGTACATATCATACCCCACACTGGCCATATGCCCGCTTTGTTCGGGACCGAGCAGGTTGCCCGCGCCGCGAATTTCGAGGTCTTTCATGGCAATTTTAAATCCCGCGCCAAATTCGGTGTTCTGGTTGATCGCGTCCAGGCGCTTACGCGCCACATCCGAAATGAAGTCGCCTTTGATATAGGTAAGGTAGCATACTGCCTTGACGTCGCCTCGGCCGATACGGCCTTTCAGCTGATACAGCTGAGAAAGACCGAACTTGTCCGCTTCATAGACGATGAGCGTATTACAGGAGGGGATATCCAGACCCGATTCCACGATGGTGGTGGAAAGAAGCACATCGTATGCACCGCTGGTGAACCCTTCCATAGTATTCTCAATGACATGCTCGGGCAGCTGCCCGTGTACCGTGGCCACACGCGCTTCGGGCACCGCGCGGATAATCTCATTTAAGAGATAATCCATTTGGTTGATCTGACGACACACAAAGTAGCATTGCCCGCCCCGCTGCATCTCGCGTGATACCGCACGGGAAACCAGCGAACGGGAATATTCCATCACATAGGTTTTAATCACTTTGCGCTGAATGGGCGGCGTTTTCAGCATACTCATGTCCCGAATACCGATCAGAGACATCTCCATGGTGCGGGGGATAGGGGTGGCCGAAAGCGTCAGCACATCCACGTGCCGCTTTAACGCCTTGATCTTTTCCTTGTGCGCCACGCCGAAATGCTGTTCTTCGTCCACAACCAAAAGTCCCAAGTTCTTGAACACGACGCGGGAGGAGAGCAGCGCGTGTGTGCCAATCAGTATATCCACGTTGCCCTCGGCCAGCGCCTTTAAGGTCTTTTGTTTTTCCTTTTCGGATACAAAGCGAGAGAGCTGGGCGATCTTGACCGGAAAGCCTTTGAAACGTTCGATGAAGTTCTGGTAATGCTGACGGGCAAGCAGGGTGGTGGGCACCAAAACCGCTACCTGCTTTTGGTCATACACCGCCTTAAAGCAGGCACGCATCGCCACTTCGGTTTTGCCGAAACCTACATCGCCGAGCAGCAGTCTGTCCATCACCTTGGGGCTTTCCATATCCGACTTGATTTCGGCCGCGCAAGCCAGTTGCCCGTCGGTCTCCTGGAAAGGGAAGCTGCTTTCGAAGTCGTCCTGCCAGGCACTATCCGGTGAAAAGACAAAGCCTTTGTTCTGCGTGCGTTCAGAATAAACTTTTACCAAATCAAAGGCAAGCGCTTTGACCGAGCGGGTTACCTTGGCTTTGGCACTCTCCCATTCCCGTCCGCCCAACTTGGAAAGCATGGGCGCTTCGCCGCCGATATATTTTTGTACACGGTCGATTTGCTCAGTGGGGATATACAGCTTATCGCCGTCCCGGTATTCAAGGAGAATATAGTCCCGTTTTTTACCCTGTACATCCATGGTAAAGAGGCCGAGATATCGTCCTCTGCCGTGCAGCTCGTGCACCACAATATCGCCTTCGGATAAATCGGTGAACATGTCAAGCGTGTTGTCTGTGGCGGCGGTGGTCTTTGCTTTTCGGCGAAAGCCAAAAAGGTCAGTTTCGCCGTAGACGATGGTTTTGCTTTCGGGGAATTCAGCACCGCTCTCCAACGGGAAAGGCAGAATCTGGCTGTCCGGCAATGCGATATCTTTGGCTTTCAGCATATTGGAAAGGATGCGCACATTGCGGTCGCTGCCGACGTAAAAGACAGGGGTGTAATTGTTTTTTATACGAAGCGCAATATCGTCCGCCACGGCTTCCAGCTTGCCCATATAACCTGCCGGAGATTTGAAACCAAGCATGATTTCTGCGGCAGCGGAAAACGCGGGACTTCTTTTGACGGATGCGAATTCAACCTGCTGATGACATCCTGCGGCGGCTGAAACTTCCTCGGGGCCGAACAGATTGTTGGCCTGCAGACTGATGGCTTCCTCCGCGGAGGTCAACGATATCAGATCATGTTTGAATTCGGAAAAATAAGTGTCGCCTTCTGCGACAGCTAGGTCCTGATGGTCGTAGACTACGAGTGCGCTTTGGGCGTAGTCCAAAAGGGTTTCCCCGTCATAAAAGGCAAACAAATATTTTTCGATGCCCTCAAATAATTTATGTTCATGAATCAAAACTAAATCTTCCGCGAATACATCGTCTTGGAAATCGAACTCGGACAACACTGCTTCAGCACGCACAAAGGCGGCCTCATCCGCTGCGAATTCGGTGGCGGCGGAGATGGTGATCCGATTTTCGATTTCGGGCAGAGATCGCTGGGTCAGCGGATCAAAGTGCCGGATGCTCTCCACCGTATCTCCAAAGAAATCAATGCGATACGCGGTGTCACCGGATACATAGATATCTAAGATACTGCCGCGGCGCGCAACGGCGCCTTCGCCTTCCACCAGACTTTCGGGCATATAGCCAAGATCGACACAGGATCTGTAAAGGGTATCAATGGGGATATCTTTGCCGGTCTCAACGGACAGCAAACGGGAAGAGAAAACCGAAGCGGGGATCAGCTTGGGCATCAGCGCATCAAACGAAGTAAAGACAAGGGAAACCGTACCGGTTAAAAGCCCTTTCATCGCGTCCACACGCTGATGCTCATCTTCGCGGGATTTAGCGGTGAAACGGGCAAACTCCATATCTTTTGGAGAGAACAGCGCGGTGTTCGGCAAGGCCGCCGATTCATAGGCGGTTTTGGCTTGTTTTGCGTTTTTACAGATATAGACGATGGGCTGACTCACCGAACGACTGAGTTCAGTCAGAAAAAAAGCTTTGATGCTGTCGGGCACGCCGAACAGCGAAAAGGATCGGCCGTCTTGGGACAACCCTTCGGTCAACGAGCGAAAGCCTTTCGCCGCCGCAATATTTTCCAATAGTTTTGTGTACATATCGATTCACCAAAAAAGATAAAGGCCTAGCGGCCTTTGGTGTTGAATTTCTGTATCGCGGCATCCAAGCCGTCTTCCGCCCACGTCAATGCGGCCTCGCCCGCTTTTTGATACGCCTCAAACATTTTCTCCTGTTCGGCTTTGGGGTACCTGCCGAGTACAAAGGGAATAATGTCTTCGCCCGGCGCAGGCCGGCCAATACCGATACGAATACGGGGGAAACCATCCGCCTTCAAATGATAGATGACCGATTTTAAACCATTGTGCGTGCCTGCGCTGCCGCTTTGCCGGATACGGATGGCCGCAAGATTCAGATCCAGATCATCATATATGACCAGCATCCGTTCGGGCTGAATGCTGAATTTCTTCGCGAAAGCCGCCACGCATCGCCCGGAATTGTTCATATAGGTCTGGGGTTTGACGAGGAGAATCTGCTTTCGATCTAGGGTTTCAATTTTGGCGCAAAGCCCTTGATAACCCGACATATCAAAAGAAGTTTCGCTTTTTTCGGCCAGAATATCCAGTACGTCAAAACCGGCGTTGTGCCGGGTACGGGCATATTTTGTGTCCGGATTTCCAAGGCCGAAGATATAATAATCGCTCTTTAGACCGGAGGAAGTGCCTCCGCCCATTTTTTTAAATCGGAATAGTTTCCTTTTTTGCATACAGGAGCCTCATTTAAATCACCGATGAGATAATCGGTCAGTAAAAACACTTCAAAATTCAAAGATACGGCGCATAAGTCTTCACGCACACTGTTGCCGACCATATAGCACTGCTCGCCGGATAAATCCAAATTGGACAGGATTTCACGATAGTAGCTTAGGTGCGGCTTGGCGGAAGAAGCGTTCTCGTACGAGGTGATATATTCGAAATCCGAGCTATGAAGACCTGCCCATACGATTCTTTTTTCGGTCACAACACGCGGGAAGACCGGATTGGTCGCCAAAACCAACCGATAATCTTTGCCTTTCAGAATACGTACGATTTCGGCTGACAGCGGTTCTTCGCGCGTAAAAACCTGCAGTTCATCGAAAGGACTGCCGTAAAAAGCAGTCAGCCTTTTCTGCAAAACAGCTTCGGGGACGCCAGCGTTCTCCTGTATAAATCGAAAGAATGCCTGCTTGTTGGTTAAGTCCGGATGCGTATCGCTCATCATATAATGAAAGCCCTGATGCAGCAGGCGTTTGTCGAGACCGTTTGCGTCGCCGCCGTCCAGCATCTCGATTTTTTGCATATAGCGTTGCATAAATGCATCCATATCCAAAGGCAAAAGTGTGCCGTCCAGATCGAAGAACACCGTATCTCTTTTTATTTGGTCCATCACACCGCCCTTATTATTCAAACAGAATGCTGACCGGCTGGTCTTCATAGATACGCTCAATCGCCTGCGCAAAAATCTGGGCGACCGACAGAACTTTTATCTTGTCGTTCTCCTTATCTTTTGGCAGGGGGATGGTATCGGTGAAGATAAATTCGGTGATGGGGGACTGCAAAATCTTCTCGGCGGCGTCTTGCGAGAGCACGGGGTGCGTGGCACAGACGTAGATTTTCTTGGCACCAAGCTTGGTCAGCGCTTCGGAGGCTTTAACGATCGTACCTGCGGTGTCTACCATATCATCAAGCATAATGACCGTCTTGCCGGCTACATCGCCGATGACGTTCATAATCTCGGCCGAGTTGGGCTTGGGGCGGCGTTTGTCGATGATGCCGAGCGGAACACCCAGTTTACGCGCAAAGTTGCGCGTACGGGTAACCGAGCCCAAGTCAGGAGAAACTACGATGACGTCGTCCTGCACATAGTCGTTTTTCAGGTAATGGGCGGCCAACACCGGAATACCCAGGAGATGGTCTACCGGGATGTTAAAAAAACCTTGAATCTGCGCGGCATGCAGGTCCATGGTGAGTACACGGTCCGCGCCCGCGGTGGTGATGAGATCCGCCACCAGCTTGGCGGTGATTGGGTCTCTGGCCTGCACCTTGCGGTCCTGGCGCGCGTAGCCGTAGTAGGGAATCACCGCGGTGATACGTCCGGCGGAAGCGCGTTTAAACGCATCGATCATGATGAGCAGTTCCATCAGATGATCGTTGCAGGGGTCTGAGATGGACTGCACCACAAACACATCCGAACCGCGGACGGTCTCCCCGATGCTGATACAGGTCTCTCCGTCCGAGAACTTGGAGACCTTGGCCTTGCCCAAGGGCAAGAGCAGGGCATCGGCGATGGCCTGAGCCAGCGGAATATTGGAGTTCCCTGCGAAAATTTTGATATCCGTTCCTCTTCTAATCATTTCTAACCTTTCCTATTTGATAAAAGCGAATAAAAATAATATTTTAAGGCTGATCCTTGCGGTATTTTTTCCAGCCTTCTTTTACGGTTTGTTTGCTTCTTGCGATAGCTAAAGAATCATCCGGTACATCCTGGGTGATCGTAGAACCGGCGGCGGTATAAACGCCGCTGCCTAAGGTCACAGGTGCAATCAGATTGGTGTTGCAGCCGATAAAGCAATTATCACCCACGGTGGTTTTGAATTTTTCTTTTCCATTATAATTGACAAAAACCACGCCGCACCCGACATTGGTGTTCTTGCCGACTTGGGCATCGCCGATGTAAGTTAAGTGAGATACTTTGGTGCCGTCACCGATCTGGCTGTTTTTCACTTCCACAAAATCGCCGATGCGGCATCCCGCGCCAATATCCGAACCTGGTCGCAAATAGGCAAAAGGACCGACGCTGGTGTTTTGACCCACCACCGCATCGATAACCACCGATTGCTCCACGGTGGCACCTTCGCTGATGACGCTGTTTTTAATGCGGCAGTTCGGGAAAATCGTGGCGCCTTTTTTAATCACCGAAGGGCCTTGAATGAGTACATTGGGATAGATGGTGACGTCGTTTTCAATCACAGCATCCCAGCAGACAAAGGTGCTTTCGGGATTAATCAGCGTGACGCCGCTCTGCATCAATTGCTCACATTTTCTGCCGTACAGGATTTTGGAAACATCATTGAGCTGTTTGCGGTCATTAACGCCGATACATTCGGCAGCATCGGTGATGACAGGCACAATGCGCTCACCTTGATTGGCCAGCATTTCCACGATGTCGGTCAGGTAGTATTCGCCTTGGGAGTTGTTGGTTTTCAGACTTTCCAGCGACTTTAATAGCGGCTGCGCTTTGATGCAGTAAACCGAAGCGTTGACTTTATTGATTTTTAAGACATCCGCGCTGGCGTCTTTTTCTTCCACAATCTTGGATGCATAGCCTTCATAATTGGTGACCAGACGTCCGTATCCGGTTGGATCATCCACCTTGGCACAGAGCAATGCGCCGACCACATCCTCGCGACTGGCGGCGTCGTAGACATTTTTCAAGGTCTCGGGGGTCAAAAGCGGCATATCGCCTGCGATAACCATCACCAGTCCCTGACTGTCCTTAAAAAAGGGTTTGGACATCAAAGCGGCGTGCCCGGTACCTTTCCTTTCAGATTGTATGGCATATTCCACGCGTTCGCCAAAATGCGCACGTACCAGTTCTTCGCCATTGCCCACCACCAGCACCGGTTTTTTATCGGTCAGCGGTGCGGAGGCCATCATCGCCCATTCACACAAGGGTTTGCCCGCGGCGCGGTGAAGCGGTTTTGGCAGATCCGATATCATGCGGGTTCCTTGTCCTGCGGCCAGAATTACAATGGTCAATCTATTCATATATGTTATTTCCTCCAGAATCGAAACTTAATTTGCCCGTTTATCATAGCATATTTATATATTGAGGTCTACTGATACATCGGCTAAAAAAGTATTGCATCTGCATATTTTAACAAATAGAATCATTCGGGAAATTGACATAATCACGATTCATTTGCAGAGCTTCGGTTTGACAAAATCATCGGTTTGCTTTATCATTATATGAAGAGAGAAGGTTTAACGAAAGATGTATAATATCGGGGACAAAGTAGTTTATCCAATGCATGGTGCCGGTGTGATTGATAAAATCGAAGATCGGCATATATTAAACGAGACAAAATCCTATTATGTTTTAAAATTCTCAGTCGGCGGGATGAAAGTCATGGTTCCGGTGGACAATGTTAACAAATCAGGCTTGCGAAAAGTGATTTCAAAGCCTGAGTATGAAAAAGTGATGAAAAGCTTCTCGGGTGATATCGAAGTAGAGGATTCCACCAACTGGAACCGCCGGTATCGCGAAAATATGGAAAAGATAAAAACCGGCGATGTATTTGAAACCGCCGAGGTGGTCAAAACGCTGGTGCTTCGCGAAAAACAAAAAGGCTTATCCAGCGGTGAAAAAAAGATGCTTTTAACTGCGATGCAGATTCTGGTCAGTGAGCTTTCGGTGGTTAGCGGTGTTGAAGCCGATGATCTTGAAAGAACGATAACCGATATGGTATCTTGACGATAAGAAGTATCTATAGAATAACTCTTAACAGTTAATGACGGCGGGTGAAAGCTCGCCTATTTTAAAACAAACAAATCAACCATGTGAATATCAGGAGGGGGAAGTATGATCAAAAAAATCGCGCGGCTGACCATCACAGCGCTGGGTATGGCGGCGGGTATCGGCATCTGGGCGGCGGTGATTCGTTTTTTCAGCACGCGTCCGTATTATCTGCCGGGCAATTATCAGGATTGGATCAATCCGTTAGTCTACATTATCGCGGCGCTGTTTTTCGGAATTATTTTTTTCATTATTGCACCATTTATGATTAATGGATTTACAAGACTGGTTAAAAACATCGAAAAGAAACTGTCCGCCATTTCAATGAGCGAGATTATCCCTGGAGTGATCGGCCTCATTGTGGGTCTGCTGATCTCATATCTTTTAAGCGGCCTGATTAAGTATTCCCCTGCATCCTGGCTGGCGTTTACCATCAATGCACTGATCTACGTGACATTTTCCTTTTTGGGTGTTCGCATCGCGGTTAACCGCAAAAGCGAAATCTCTCTTGGTAGCCTGTTTGAAGGCGGAAAAACCAAAAGCAGTAAAGGCATCCGTCCTTTGATCTTGGATACCAGCGTCATCATTGACGGCCGCATCTACGATATCTGCAAAACGGGGATTATTGACGGAACCATTATCATTCCTGAATTTGTTCTGGTTGAGCTGCGTCATATCGCCGATTCGGCTGACGACTTGAAGCGCAGCCGGGGCAGACGGGGACTGGATGTGCTTAATATGATTCAAAAAGAGCTGGATCTGGATGTCATCATCAAGCAGACGAACTACGATGATGGTATGGAGGTGGATTCCATGCTTTTGAAGCTGGCCAAGGAAACCGGCGGTAAGGTGGTGACCAATGACTTTAACCTAAACAAAGTCGCCACGGTACAGGGCGTCGGGGTGGTCAATATCAATGACCTTGCCAATGCGGTGAAACCCATCGCACTGCCTGGCGAAACGATGACAGTGACTATCATTAAAGATGGTAAAGAGCCCACGCAGGGCATTGCCTATTTAGATGATGGGACGATGATTGTGGTGGAAGATGGGAAAGGCAAGGTCGGCAAAACGTTTAAAGTTATTGTGACCAGCGTGCTGCAGACCTCGGCAGGGCGTATGATCTTTGCGAAAATTGCATAACCAAAGACTTAAGCAGCAAACAGACGGACAAGCCCGTCTGTTTTTTATTCGTTCGGGTAATCACCAGATTGATCGTGGGGCGTGTGAAATAACGCTGAAAAACAAAAAAACACCTGTTGACAGGTGGGTAATAATAATATAAAATTATTAGTTGTATTAGCGTGGAATAAAATGGGCTTTTGTCGCTATCTGCACTACTCCCCAAACGCTGAATCATCCGGTTTTTTAGGGGGTCGAAACGTTTTAAAAAGCAAAAACCATCTCTTTATGCCGATACTATAACGCATTTAAAAAGAAATTTCAAGTTTTTTTAATAGAGAAGAAAACACCTGATTTACGCGGGGATTCTGCGTGAGGATGGTGTGAGATAAAAATTTCATTATATATAGGAGTGATATATCATATGGTGCATGAGATTTGGAACGGCAAAAGCAAACGACAGAGTTTTTCATCCATCGAAGAAGTCTTGCAGATGCCCGACTTAATTGAAGTTCAGAAAAATTCGTACAAAAAGTTTTTGGAAAAAGGGCTTAAAGAAGTATTAGATGATATCTCCCCTATCACGGACTACTCCGAAAATTTAATCTTAGAATTTGTCGATTACTATATCGAGGACACGCCAAAGTACGACGTGGAGGAATGCAAAGAGCGGGATGTGAACTTCGCAGCTCCACTTAAGGTCGCTGTCCGCCTCATCAACAAGGAGACGGGCGAGATGAAGGAGCAGGAGGTCTTCATGGGTGACTTTCCGCTGATGACCGAAAAAGGCACCTTCATCATCAACGGGGCTGAGCGTGTTATCGTCAGCCAGCTGGTCAGAAGCCCGGGCGTGTATTACGCCGAAACCATTGACCGTTCAGGTAAGCCGCTTTATAACGCGACGGTGATTCCGAACCGCGGCGCGTGGCTGGAATACGAAACCGATTCCAATGATTGCTTCTGGGTGCGTGTGGACCGCACACGTAAATTGCCGGTGACGGTTTTGATGCGCGCGCTGGGGATTGGCACCAATCAGGAAATTTTGGACCTGTTTGGCGAAGATGAATACTTTGAAGCGACTTTGAAGAAAGATACCAATACCCGTACAGCGGATGAGGGTTTGATCGAGCTATACAAGCGCCTGCGTCCGGGTGAACCGCCCACGGTCGAATCGGCCAAGCAGTTGGTCAGCTCCATCTTCTTTGACCCTAAACGATATGATCTGGCCAGAGTGGGCCGCTATAAATTCAATAAAAAGCTTTCGATCGCATTGCGTATCAAAGATCAGATTTCGGCCAATACCATCATCAGCGAAGTCACAGGTGAAGTGTTGGTGGAAGCCGGCGAGAAAATCATCGGTGAAACCGCACAGGCGATTGAGAACGCAGGCATCAACAGCGTGGATGTTACCATCGGCGAAAATACGGTCCGCATTTTGGGCAACAACTTTGTAAAAGCATCCGAATTTTTAAAGTTTGACCCGAATGAGGTCGGCATCAACGAAAAAGTACATTATCCAACCTTAAAAGTGTTGATAGACGAAGCGGGCAAAGATGAAAAAGCGCTGAAGGAAAGCATTAAGGAAAACATCAACAAGCTGATTCCAAAGCACATCGTGGTCGACGATATCGTCGCTTCGATGAGTTATCATATGGGTTTAAAGTTCGGCATCGGCATCACGGACGACATTGACCATTTAGGCAATCGCCGCTTACGCTCGGTGGGCGAGCTTTTGCAGAACCAGCTGCGCGTGGGCCTTTCCCGTCTGGAAAGGGTTATCCGCGAGCGCATGTCTATTCAGGACATGGATCTGGCGACGCCTTCGATCCTCATCAACATCCGTCCGGTGACGGCAGCGATCAAGGAATTCTTTGGTTCGTCCCAGCTTTCGCAGTTTATGGACCAGACCAATCCATTGGCCGAACTGACACACAAGAGAAGACTCTCCGCGTTAGGCCCCGGCGGACTTAACCGTGAGCGTGCCAGCTTTGACGTGCGTGACGTTCATCATAGTCATTACGGCCGGATGTGCCCGATTGAAACGCCTGAAGGTCCGAACATCGGCCTCATTGGTTCTTTGGCGACGTACGCGCGTATCAATCAATATGGTTTTATCGAGAGCCCGTACCGGGTGATTAACAAGAAAAAGGGCATTGTCACCGATGAAATCGTTTATCTGACGGCTGACGATGAAGACAAATACGTTGTGGCGCAGGCGAATGAACCTGTGGACGGCAACGGCAAGTTTATTCATGAACGCGTCATGAGCCGCGTGCGTGAGCATATTGTGGAAGTGTCGGCACAGGATATTGATTTGATGGACGTATCGCCGAAGCAGGTGGTTTCGGTGGCGACGGCCATGATTCCTTTCCTGGAAAACGATGACGCGAACCGCGCACTGATGGGATCCAACATGCAGCGTCAGGCGGTACCGCTTTTAATACCCGACTCGCCGATAGTGGCAACGGGAATGGAATATAAAGCGGCTGTGGACTCGGGCGTGGTCGTGCTGGCCAAAGCGGACGGCGTGATTAAGAGCGTCACTGCAGATAAAGTGGTTGTCAGCGAAAAAGGCGGTAAAGAAACCACCTACAAGCTGATTAAATTCTCCCGATCCAATCAGGGCACCTGCTTCACGCAAACGCCGATTGTACATGAAGGTGAAAAGGTGAAAGTGGGCGATGTGCTGGCCGATGGTCCGGCCACCGATAAAGGTGAGCTGGCGCTGGGCCAGAACGTGCTGGTCGGGTTTATGACCTGGGAAGGTTATAACTACGAAGACGCGATTCTGTTAAATGAGCGTTTGGTGAAAGACGATGTATTTACATCCATACATATAGAAGAGTTTGAAAGCGAAGCGAGGGACACCAAGCTGGGACCCGAAGAGATTACCCGCGAAGTGCCCAATGTCAGCGAAGAATCGCTGGCCAATCTGGACGAATACGGCATCATCCGTATTGGTGCCGAGGTGAAATCGGGCGATATCTTGGTGGGCAAGGTGACGCCGAAGGGCGAAACCGAGCTGACCGCGGAAGAACGGCTGCTTCGTGCCATCTTTGGTGAAAAAGCCAGAGAAGTGCGGGATACCTCTTTGCGTGTACCGCATGGTGAAGGCGGTATTGTGGTGGATGTCAAAGAATTCACCCGAGCCAACAAAGATGAACTGCCAGCAGGCGTGAATCGTTTGGTGCGCGTCTACATGGCGCAGAAGAGAAAAATTCAAGTTGGCGACAAGATGGCCGGACGCCATGGGAATAAGGGAGTTATTTCGCGCATTCTGCCGCAGGAAGACATGCCTTTCCTGCCGGACGGTACACCGCTGGATATCGTATTAAATCCCTTGGGCGTGCCTTCCCGTATGAATATTGGGCAGGTCTTAGAGGTTCACTTGGGGTACCTTGCTAAACAGAACGGATGGAAGATTGCCACGCCGGTATTTGACGGCGCGACCGAGACTGATATTGAAGCCATGTTTAAGGAACAAGGCATGGACGAAGACGGCAAGATTACATTGTACGACGGACGGAGCGGCGAGCCTTTTGAAAACCGCGTGACCGTGGGATATATGTATATATTGAAGCTGCATCATTTGGTGGACGACAAAATTCATGCACGTTCCACCGGCCCCTACTCGCTGGTCACCCAGCAGCCGCTGGGCGGTAAAGCGCAGTTCGGCGGACAGCGCTTTGGTGAGATGGAAGTGTGGGCACTGGAAGCCTACGGCGCGGCGCATACCCTGCAGGAAATCCTGACGGTCAAGTCAGACGACGTGGTGGGTCGTGTGAAAACCTACGAAGCGATTGTCAAGGGCGAGAATATCCCCGAGCCGGGCATACCGGAATCCTTCAAGGTGCTGATTAAGGAATTCCAATCGCTTGCGCTGGATGTCAAGGTGCTGGGTGAAGCGCATGAAGAGATTACCATCAAGGAAACCGAAGAAGAAGACGATCTAATTCTGGATATCGATCTGGTCGCAGACGAAGGAGAGCATCCAATCGATCCGTCCGAAGACCATGCGGCCGAAGAGGATGATGTTGAATCCGACGATGAAGACGACAGCAATGTCGATTTGGACGACTTTGACGATATCACTTTTGAAGAGCTGGATATGGATATTGACGAAATTGACGGCGACGGAGGAGACGATATCATCAAGCATGCCAGAGAGCTGATTGATGACGATAATCTCTAATTCAAAGTGTCGGATTATAATAACGTAGATAAATTTTTATATAAAGGGAAGAGGTATTCCATTGTTTGAACTGAATAACTTTGATTCATTACAGATTGGTTTAGCTTCTGGCGATAAAATTAGGCAATGGTCCAGAGGCGAAGTAAAAAAACCCGAAACCATCAACTACCGGACGCTGAAGCCGGAAAAAGACGGTTTATTCTGTGAACGCATCTTCGGGCCTTCAAAAGACTGGGAGTGCCATTGCGGACGCTATAAGCGCATCCGCTATAAGGGCATTGTCTGCGAAAAGTGCGGTGTTGAAGTCACGCGCGCCAAGGTGCGCCGCGAACGGATGGGGCATATCGAATTGGCTGCGCCGGTCTCGCATATTTGGTACTTTAAGGGCATCCCCAGCCGGATGGGACTTTTGCTGGATATGTCGCCAAGGTCGCTTGAAAAAGTGCTGTACTTTGCGTCATTTATCGTGACCGACCCGAAAGCGTCCGGTCTGGAGTATAAACAGCTTTTGACTGACCGCGAGTATCGCGACTATCAGGACAAGATGGGTGAAGACGCTTTTGATGCCGGAATGGGCGCTGAAGCAATTAAAAAAATTCTGCAAAAAATCGATCTGGACGAAGAAGCGAAATTCCTTCGGAGTGAGCTTAAGTCCTCATCGGGCCAGAAGCGCATCCGTGCGGTCAAGCGCCTGGAAGTGATTGAGGCGTTCCGCAATTCGGAGAACCGTCCCGAAGATATCATTTTGGATGTAGTGCCGGTTATTCCGCCCGAACTTCGGCCGATGGTGCAGTTGGACGGTGGAAGATTTGCCACATCCGACTTAAACGACCTTTACCGGCGCGTGATTAACCGTAACAATCGGCTCAACCGGCTGCTGCAATTGCGTGCACCTGATATTATTGTAAGAAACGAAAAGCGCATGCTGCAGGAAGCGGTGGATGCGCTGATTGATAACGGCAGAAGAGGCAGACCGGTCACCGGACCGGGCAACCGGCCGCTTCGGTCACTCTCGGATATGCTGCGCGGTAAACAGGGCCGTTTCCGTCAGAATTTGCTCGGCAAACGTGTGGACTACTCGGGCCGTTCGGTTATCGTGGTTGGACCGGAACTTAAAATGTATCAATGTGGGTTGCCGAAAGATATGGCGCTGGAGCTGTTTAAGCCTTTTGTCATGAAAAAGCTGGTTTCGGACGGCTATGCGCATAATATTAAATCGGCCAAACGCATGACCGAAAAGGTCAGTAATGAGGTATGGGACGTGCTGGAAGAGGTCATCAAGGATCATCCGGTGCTGCTTAACCGTGCCCCGACATTGCACAGACTGGGTATTCAGGCTTTCCAGCCGATTTTGGTGGAAGGTAAAGCACTTAAAATTCATCCGCTGGTTTGTACTGCGTATAACGCCGACTTTGACGGCGACCAGATGGCGGTGCATGTACCGCTGGGAGTGGAAGCGCAGGCGGAATGCCGCTTTTTGATGCTGGCGGCCAACAATATCTTAAAACCGCAGGATGGAAAACCGGTGGTCAGCCCCACACAGGACATGGTGTTGGGCTCCTACTATATGACACTGATTCGTGAAGGAGCAAAAGGTGAGGGCAGCTATTTCTCCACACCCGAAGAAGCGATTTTAGCGTATCAGACGGGCAACATCGAACTGCAATCCAAAGTTCATATCCGATTCACCAGAATGGTGAATGGAGAAAAACATACAGAAACACTGCACACCACCGCAGGGCGCGTGCTGTTTAATCAGGCGATCCCGCAGGATTTGGGAATCGTAGACAGAAACGATCCGGCCAACGAGTTTGCGCTGGAGATTGACACAGTGGTGGACAAGAAGCAGCTTGGCAAAATCGTCGATTATTGTTTTAGAAAACACGGACCGACCAAAACCAGTGAAGTGCTGGATATCATCAAGCGGCAGGGATTTCATTATTCCACGCTGGGTGCGATTACTATTTCGGTATCGGATATCATGATTCCGAAGGAAAAGGAACAATTGCTGGCCGAAGCTGAGACAGAAGTGGTCGGCATCCAAAATCAGTTTAAACGGGGACTTTTGACCGAAGAAGAGAGAAAAGCCAGTGTCATCAACGTGTGGAAAGATACCACCGATCTGGTGACGGAAAAGATGATCTCATCGCTGGATAAATTTAACCCGATCTCCATGATGGCCGACTCGGGCGCGCGTGGTTCCAAGAACCAGATTCGTCAGCTGGCGGGGATGCGCGGACTGATGGCCGATCCGAACGGTGAAACCATTGAAATTCCGATCCGCGCGAATTTCCGCGAGGGCTTAACGGTTCTGGAGTTCTTCATCTCAACACATGGAGCCAGAAAAGGGTTGGCCGATACGGCACTTCGTACGGCAGACTCTGGTTACCTCACGCGTCGTTTGGTGGATGTTTCTCAGGAAGTCATCATACGCGAAGACGACTGCTTTGCATCGGCTGGGGTGGCTGTTCGCGGTACAAAAGTGATGGGACGTGAAAAACGGCAACGAGATTGTTGAACCGCTGGTCAATCGCTTGCGCGGAAGATATACCGTGGATGCGGTGATTCACCCTGAAACCGGGGCTGAGATGATCGGCGCGAACCAGCTGATTAACGATCAGATGGCCGAAGCGATTGTAAACGCAGGCATTACATCGGTCAATATCCGTTCGGTCTTAACCTGCCAGTCCGAAAAAGGCGTATGCGCGAAGTGCTACGGCGCCAACATGAGCACAGGCACGCAGGTGAATATTGGTGAAGCGGTCGGTATCATTGCGGCACAGTCCATCGGTGAACCAGGTACACAGCTGACCATGAGAACGTTCCATACCGGCGGTGTTGCCGGCGGCGACATCACGCAAGGTTTGCCGCGTGTTGAAGAGCTGTTTGAGGCAAGAAAGCCGAAAGGTCTCGCGATCATCACGGACATTAGCGGTACAGCGACGGTGAATGACGCCAAACGCAAACGCGAAATATTGGTGGCCGACGACAATGGCAACGCGGAAAGCTATAGCATTCCGTTTGGCGCCAGAATTAAAGTGAGAACCGGGGATGTACTGGAGGCTGGCGATGAGCTGACCGAAGGTTCCATCAACCCGAACGATATTTTGAAAATCAAAGGTATTCAGGGCGTACAGGCGTATCTCTTAAAAGAAGTTCAGAAGGTTTACCGTTTGCAGGGCGTTGAAATTGCGGATAAGCATATCGAAATCATCATTCGCCAGATGCTGAAAAAGTGTAAGATTGAGGAATCGCGGGCGACACTGAAATGCTGCCGGGTTCGCTGGTGGATATCTTTGCTTTTGATAAGGAAAACAAGGCGGCGGTGGAAGCGGGAAATGAACCGGCAACAGCCAAGCGCGTGCTGCTCGGTATCACCAAAGCTTCGCTGGCCACCGATTCGTTCCTGTCTGCGGCGTCCTTCCAGAGACCACGCGTGTGCTGACCGAAGCGGCTATTAAGGGCAAGGTCGATCCGCTGGTGGGCCTCAAAGAAAACGTTATCATTGGCAAGCTGATTCCTGCGGGAACCGGCATGAAGCAATATAGAGATATTGAAGTCATCAAAAACAAAAGCAGTCTTTCCGAAGAAATCGCCGGCATGTTTGAAGACGACTTGGATGTAACGGATATCGAAATTTAGTCAATATCTGAAAGACGGATGGGAGAAGCGTAAATGAGCAAGACCAACATTCAACCCATCTCGCACCGCGAGATGATTACGCAAAGAATGAGCATGGAAGGCAGCAATTCGTATGAAATTACTGAGATGCTGGAAAGCTGGAACGAGACCCAAAAGCTGATTCCTGAGGATTTTGATATGGTTCAGGAATCGCATGTCTGCGGGTTTTGTGCTGACAGCGCCCGAGAAGCAGATGGCTATGCACATACGGTTCTAGCGCATCAGGAACCGGCGTCTTTCAAAGCGCTGCTGGGGTTTGGGAAACCGAAGTTTCGCTCTGAAGTCGGCTCAATTCTTCCTGTGTATATTCCCATTTGCAGCCGCTGCAAAAGCGCATACCGCAAATCTCGGTGGCTTAAAGCTTTGGTGATTCTTTCGGGATTTGCGCTTGGAATCGCGATTATCGCTGTTGCGAGCATGATTCCGGCGGTCTCGACCAGTGTCAAACTGATGCTGATGACCTATGCGATTGCCGCAGTCATTGTGGGCGTAGGATATGTGGTTTCAACGATTGCAGTTAACCAATATATCAAGCGAAATTCGGACGCAGTGCATTTCAATATTTTCGATGTTGACTTGATCGGCCGGATGCGCGAGCGGGGCTGGTTTTTGTTCCAGGATAATACGGCGGTGACCGCAGTCAGCTTCAGCAACGAGCTCGGTGATTTCGGCCGCGTGTTTGATAAGTAGCGTCTAAAAACACGTTGACATCTCATTTTTGGAGTGTTAGAATGTGTAGGCATGCGAAAAAATGCACTTGTTATGATGGATAATGCAGATCGAAAAACGGCAAAAGACCAGATAAGGGCCAAACAAAAAGTGGTGGGCTTAAAGCAGGTCTTGCGGCATATCAGTGAAAGCAAAGTGGCCATTGTCTACCTTGCCAGCGATGCGGAGACGCACGTCACAAAAGCACTGCAAAGCACGGCAAAAATGCATGCGGTACCCATCGAATGTGCGTTTTCCCGTAAAACATTGGGGAAAATTTGTGGCATTGATGTGGGCGCGGCATGTGTGGGTATATTAAAGGAAGAAAAGGAAAACTAGAGACACGGCCTTTTTACATGGGTTGCAAAAAGGCTTGATATATAATTTAAATAATCAGAATTATATTGAAAGGAGAACAAAGGTAAGACGATGCCAACCATTAATCAATTGATCAAAAACGGCAGAACCAGTGCAGTAAAGAAAACTACATCGCCGATCTTAAAACAATGTCCTCAAAAAAGGGGAGTTTGTTTGGCGGTAAGAACCATGACACCTAAAAAGCCGAATTCTGCTCTGAGAAAAATTGCGAGAGTACGTCTGACCAACCAGATGGAAGGTTCCGCTTATATCCCGGGAATCGGTCACAACCTGCAGGAGCACAGCGTGGTTTTGATTCGCGGCGGTAAAGTGAAGGATCTGCCTGGTGTCAGATATCATATAGTCCGTGGCGCGCTGGATACTGCGGGAGTGGCAGACAGAAAACAGTCCCGTTCGCTTTATGGTGCAAAACGACCCAAAAAATAATTAGGATAGGAGAAAAACGAATATGCCAAGACGTGGCGGAGTTCCTAAGCGTGAGATTTTACCGGATCCTATATATAAGAGTGTGGTTTTGACCAAACTTATCAACCAGGTGATGCTGGATGGAAAAAGAGGAACGGCACAGCGAATCTGCTATGACGCTTTTGATACGATAAAAGAAAAAACAGGAAAAGAACCAATTGATGTATTCACCGAAGCAATGGATAACATCATGCCGGTTTTGGAAGTAAAGGCCAGACGGGTTGGCGGTGCCACCTATCAGGTGCCGATCGAAGTCAGCCCCAAACGGCGGCAGACCCTCGGCATTCGCTGGCTGGTCACCAACACAAAGAACCGCGGTGAGCGGACGATGAGCGAAAAGCTAGCAGCTGAGATTATGGATGCGGCCAATAATACCGGTTCATCGGTGAAGAAAAAAGAAGATACCCACAGGATGGCCGAGGCCAACAGAGCCTTTGCGCACTATCGCTGGTAGGGCAAATGTCTTTTGCGCAAAGCAGGTTGAAGCATTTAGCCTGACGTAAAGCGTAAAGGAAAAGGTAAAGAAACATCGAAAAACAACCGATGTTTAAAAATAAAATTTTAAGCTTTAAGTCATAGTCGCTGCCCGGGTTTGCCTGGGTGGCGATTAAAGCTGAGAGGAGGAAAAATTGGCAAGACAATTTCCGCTTGAAAAAACAAGAAATATCGGAATCATGGCCCATATTGATGCCGGAAAAACCACGACAACCGAGCGTATCTTGTTCTACACCGGCCGGACACATAAGATCGGCGAAGTGCATGAAGGCGACGCCACCATGGACTGGATGGAGCAGGAGCAGGAAAGAGGCATCACCATTACATCTGCTGCGACAACGGCAGAATGGAACGGGCACAGGATTAACATCATTGACACACCAGGCCACGTTGACTTTACAGTTGAGGTGGAGCGTTCTTTGCGTGTGCTGGATGGTGCCGTGGCTGTTTTTTGTGCAAAAGGCGGTGTAGAACCCCAATCCGAAACGGTTTGGCGGCAGGCAGACAAATATCGTGTGCCGAGAATTGCGTACGTCAACAAAATGGACATCATGGGTGCAGACTTCATGAATGTCGTTGACATGATGAAAGAAAGACTGGGGGCCAAAGCGATGCCGCTGCAGCTGCCGATCGGTGCGGAAGATACTTTTTCCGGTATTGTCGATCTGGTGAAGATGAAGGCGATCGTTTTCTTGGACGACCTTGGCAAAGAGCGGGATATCGTTGATATTCCGAAAGATATGGTGGAACTGGCTGAAGAGTATCGTGAAAACCTGCTCGAAACGGTTTGTGAAACCAATGATACGCTGATGGAACGTTACCTGGAAGGTGACGAGATCGGCGAAGATGAATTAAGAAAAGCGATTCGGGAAGCAACGATTGCGTTGAAAATCGTTCCTGTGGTTTGCGGTTCTTCCTATAAGAACAAAGGCGTACAGCCGCTGCTGGACGATGTGGTGTATTATATGCCGTCTCCGCTGGACGTACCGCCGATTATCGGCAAAAAACCGGATACCGAAACCGAAGAAGCCAGACATGCGTCCGATGAAGAACCCTTCTCGGCGTTGGCTTTTAAGATTATGGCCGACCCATTTGTGGGTAAGCTGGCATTTTTCCGGGTTTATTCCGGTAAGCTGAAGTCCGGTTCCTATGTTTATAATTCAACCAAAGGCAAGCGTGAACGTGTGGGACGTATCTTACAGATGCACGCCAACCACCGTGAAGAGATCGAAGAAGTTTTTTCGGGTGATATTGCGGCGGCGGTCGGGTTTAAGGATGTATCCACCGGCGACACGTTGTGTGACGATAAAAAGCAGATCATTTTAGAATCGATGGTATTTCCGGATCCGGTTATCCGCGTAGCGATTGAACCCAAAACCAAAGCGGGCCGCGACAAGATGAGCGAAGCGTTGGCTAAGCTCTCGGACGAAGACCCGACCTTCAAGGCTTATACTGATGCGGAAACGGGTCAGATGATCATCGCGGGTATGGGTGAACTCCATCTCGAGATCATCGTGGATCGTATGATGCGCGAGTTTAAAGTGGAGGCCACCGTGGGCAAACCTCAGGTAGCCTATCGTGAAGCAATCCGTAAACCCAGCCGCGTCGATATGAAATACGCGAGGCAGTCTGGTGGTAAAGGCCAATACGGACATGTCGTCATCGAAGTGGAACCTTTGGAACCCGGCTCAGGCTTTGTGTTTGAGAATAAAGTTGTCGGAGGAACTGTGCCCAAGGAATATATTCCGAGCGTTGAAAAAGGTATCGCGGAAGCATCTCAAAACGGTATCCTTGGCGGCTACGAAGTCATGGACTTCAAGGTGACGCTGGTGGATGGTTCTTACCACGAAGTTGACTCTTCTGAAATGGCATTCAAAATTGCCGGCTCTATGGCTTTTAAAGAAGCCATGCGAAAAGGCGATGCCGTGCTTTTGGAACCCATGATGAAAGTGGAAGTCACGGTGCCCGAAGAGTTTATGGGCGATATCCTTGGCAATGTTAATGCACGGCGCGGACGTATTGAAGGCACCGAAGCCAGAAGCGGTGCACAGGTGATTAACGCATTTGTGCCACTCGGCGAGATGTTTGGATATGCGACCGATCTTCGAAGCAGAACGCAAGGCAGAGGCAATTTTACCATGCAGTTCGACCATTACGACCCCGTGCCCAAGAGCATTTCTGAAAAGATTTCAGGCGATGCAAAATAGGGCTTTAAAAAAACAAGAATAGAAAACACATTTATCAATAAGGAGGAAAGAAACAAAAATGGGAAAAGCGAAATTTGAAAGAACGAAACCGCATGTCAATATCGGAACCATCGGCCACGTAGACCATGGTAAGACGACATTGACCGCCGCGATCACAAGCGTACTTTCCAAGTATGGACAGGCAACCGCCACGAAGTATGACGAAATTGACAAGGCGCCTGAAGAAAAGGAAAGAGGCATCACGATCAATACCGCGCACGTGGAATATGAAACAGAGACTCGCCACTACGCACACGTGGACTGCCCGGGCCATGCGGACTATGTTAAGAACATGATCACCGGTGCTGCCCAGATGGACGGCGCGATTCTGGTGGTCAGCGCGGCTGATGGCCCGATGCCCCAGACCCGTGAGCACATTCTGCTTGCGCGTCAGGTTGGCGTACCATACATCATTGTTTTCATGAACAAAACCGACCAGGTGGATGACCCCGAACTTCTCGAACTGGTTGAGATGGAAGTGAGAGACCTTCTGTCCGAATACGAGTTTGACGGAGACAATATTCCGATCGTTAAAGGCAGTGCGCTGAAAGCTTTGGAAGCTTCACAGGGCGACAGCGACTTGAAGGAAAACGCGGACACCAAATGCATCTTCGAACTGATGGCAGCGGTGGACAGCTACATTCCGGAACCGGAACGTGCATCCGACAAACCGTTCCTGATGCCTGTTGAAGACGTATTCTCGATCACCGGCCGCGGCACCGTTGCCACCGGCAGAGTGGACAGAGGAACGATCAAAGTGGGCGAAGAAGTTGAAATCGTCGGCTTGACCGAAGAGAGAAGAAAAGTGGTTGTAACCGGCGTTGAAATGTTCAGAAAACTTCTGGATCAGGCGATTGCAGGCGACAACATCGGTCTTCTGCTCCGCGGTGTACAGCGTGACGAAATTGAAAGAGGCCAGGTTCTGGCGAAACCCGGAACCATCCATCCGCATACCCACTTTAAAGGTCAGGTATACGTACTGAAACAGGATGAAGGCGGCAGACATACACCGTTCTTCAACGGCTATCGTCCGCAGTTCTTCTTCAGAACTACCGACGTAACGGGCTCCATCGCTTTGCCGGAAGGCACTGAGATGGTTATGCCTGGCGACAACGTGGTCATGGAGATCAAACTGATCACCCCGATCGCGATCGAAGAAGGCTTGCGCTTCGCGATTCGTGAAGGCGGCAGAACCGTTGGTTCGGGTGTTGTAACCAGCGTTATTGAATAGTTAAAACCAATCAAAGGCTGTGGGAGACCATGGCCTTTTTTTGTATTCGCGAAAAAAAGGCAGGTATGCTACTTAAAACGCTTATGAATATTCATTCAACATCTTAAAGCATTTGTTGATGCTCTGCCCTATATATGGTATATTACTTGAAGAACTTTTATAAAGCATTTTGAAAGTAATAAAAATTTTAGATAGAGATTTAGAGGAACTATGAAAAACAACGGTTTAGCAACGCCACAGGTGCTGTTGCCTAACAAAAAGATTAACTTAAAAAAATGGGCGGTGGTCGCCTGCGACCAATTCAATGCGAATCCTGAGTACTGGCATCGGGTACAGCGCTTTGTGGGGAATAATGCATCCACATTACACATGACGCTGCCCGAGATATATTTAGACGAACGCGAGGAACGCATCCCGGATATCACTTATGAGATGGAGGAATACGTAGCCAACGGCGTGGTGGAAGCCCTGCCCGAAGGCTTTGTTTTGGTTCAGCGACAACTGGCAAAGGGGATCCGAACCGGGCTGATTGCCAATATTGATCTTGAGAAATATAGTTTGACCCCAACTAAAAAGACAAAAATACGGCCGACCGAAGGGACGGTCATGGAGCGTATTCCGCCTCGTGTGGAAATACGCAAACCGGCGCTTCTGGAAACGCCGCATATTCTGGTGCTCCTAAACGATCCGCGAAAAAAAGTGATCGAACCGTTGGTGGCGCGCATCAAAAAATTCCCTATACTCTATGATTTTGATCTGATGGAGAACGGCGGGCATATAAAAGGCTGCTTTGTCGGGGACGCAGATGAAATTAACGATTTTTATCAGCGACTTGATATGATTGCCGAAGAGAATGATATTCTTTTTGCCGTGGGTGATGGTAACCATTCGCTGGCAACAGCCAAAGCGGTATGGGAGGAAGTCAAACAGAATTTATCCACGGAAGAGCGGAAAAAGCACCCCAAACGTTTTGCGCTGGTTGAGGTGGTCAATCTTTTCGACGAAGGATTGATTTTCGAGCCCATTCATCGTGTGGTGTTTGGTGTGGATTCCAATGCACTGATCGGCGATTTGATTCGATTGTTTAACCGGCAGAACATGGAAGCCAAAGTGTATTTCAAGCGCTCCACGGCTGCGCGTTTTGTCAACCGTGTGGGCGACCAGTCCATCGACTTTATGGCTAGAGATAAGCGAGGCTACATACAGCTGGGCAAGCCACTGCACGAGATGGAGGCGATGAATTTCCAGACCGTGCTGGATGAATATTTGTCGGTTCATCCCGAAGTGAAGGTGGAATATATTCATGGGATGGAGGAGCTGACGCGGTTGTGTGAAGCGAACGATACCACCGGTTTTCTTTTGCCTGCGCTGCAAAAAGAAAGTTTTGTTGAAGCCCTTGAGAAATATGGTGTTTTGCCAAAAAAGTGTTTTTCACTGGGCGAAGCCAATGAAAAGCGGTACTATCTGGAATCGCGGCTTTTGGACGAAGTGCTGGAAGTTGACGAAAACCACGAGGTGCTTATCGCATCCGAGCTGGCTAGCGATAAAGCGGTGTTGGTGAAAGAACCAAAAGAATCATGGCTGGAGCAAGGCAATAACGAGGATATTATCTCCTTTGCATTTGCGGAGTCGGATGATGAAGAATTGCCCGAAGCGGGAATCAATGAGTTTTTGGATGCCGAGCCTAGCCCGAAAGAATATCTGTCGCGTAAAGAGCTGAAAATGCTTAAAAAACAGCAGCGGATTGAAAAAATGATTGGTGAGATATCGGGCAGTGCGGATGCAGTGCTGAGTGCTGTGGACGAAAGCGTCGTGGAGGATGTTGGCGAGCCGGTATTGACGCGCAGAGAAAAGCGGTTGTTGAAGCGTCAGCAGGAATATGAGCTTTTGCTTGGTGAGCTGGACGCGGCGGAAAAAGAAACCAAGGACAGCCAAACTGGACGAACTCAAACAGCGGATGTCTGCCGTGAAGAACCCCGTGTTCTGACATGGCGGGAAAAGCGGATTGCCGAAGAGACACAACGGCTGATGCAGACTTCTGATAAAACAACTCCGAATGACACTGTGGTCGCGAAAGCGGATGGAAACGAACCGCTTTCAAAACGTGAACAGCGGGCATTGAAGCGCCAGCAGGAGTACGAAGCACTGTTGGCCGAAATTGAGAATGAAGCGGCAAAGCGGGAAACCGAGTCGGAAGATGCGGTGGTAGCATCTGTTTTTGAAAAACCGTTGTCAAAAAGAGAAATACGGGCGCAAAAGCGCCATGAGAAATACGAATCCTTGATGGCCGAAGTCGGCCTAGAAACTGAGACGAAAACCGCTGTTCAAGCGGATGAAACACCGTATACAGAACAGGATAAAGAAGAAGATGCGCCGATGACTCAAAAAGAGATTCGGGCGCAAAAGCGATTGGAAAGAACAAAGGTCATGATGGCAAAGGCCGGTATGTCGCTGGAAGAAACCGAACAGGAAGAAACGCCGAAAACCGAGCCTATGAAAAAGCCGAAAAAACTGCCCAAAGCGGTGGCCGAGGCATTGGAAGGCATGCCGGAAGAAGAGGCGCTGGATGTTTCGGTGTATGCGCTGGAAAAAGCGCGGATACGTTTGGAAGAAGAGCGAATCAAACTGGAGCGTTATAAAGTGCGTGAGGAGACCCGCTTAAAGCTGCAGCTGGAACGCGAGAAGCAAAAAGCGATCAAGCGCATGGAGAAAGAGGCACTGAAAAAAGTCGAGCAGGAAGAACTGGCTGAGCTTTTAAGAGAGAAAACCGGCAGTGATGCGGTGGATGAAGAAAACGCGCTGGATACGCAAACCGAACCGCGCCGCAAGGGGCTAGCAGGTGTTTTAGACGAAGTGGTCAGCGAAGTGAAGCGAGGCGAAGCCGCGGGAAAAGTGCCTGATAAAGTGATTATCCGAAAAGGCACATCGGAAATAGTCGGGCACCGCAAGCAGGTAGACATGCCCGAAAGCAAACAGAAAGCGAAACGCAGGAAAGGCACGCTGGTGGTCAAACGCGCCAGCAGCGGCCAAAGTGCATATACATCAACGGAAGAGTAAGGACTAAAATCGATGGGAAATAATGATATTATCGTAGCAAAATTCGGCGGTTCTTCGCTGGCAAATGCTGAGCAGCTGAAGAAAGTGAAAGAGATTGTTCTTCTGGACGAACGGCGAAAATATGTGGTGCCTTCTGCGCCGGGCAAGCAGCACAGCGGGGACAACAAGATCACCGATCTGCTTTATGCGGTTAAAAAACAGGCGATGGACGGCGAGAAAATCGACAGCACATTTGCCGAAATCCGCGAGCGTTTTATCAGCATGCAAAACGATCTGGGACTGGATTTTAATATTGAAAAACATCTGGATATCGTGGAAAGCGATATAATCAACGGCGCTTCATTGGATTATACCGCGTCTCGCGGGGAGTACTTGAACGGTCTGATTCTGGCGGCTTACCTTGGCTATGAGTTTGTGGATGCGGCGGATGTGATTTTCTTTGATACGCACGGCCGACTGGATTTGGGGAAGACCGAATCAATGATGTCGGGCAGGCTGAAGCATAGTGATCGTGCGGTGATTCCGGGCTTTTACGGTTCATCATATGACGGCGATGTAAAAACCTTCTCCCGCGGCGGATCGGATATCACGGGTGCCATTGTGGCAAGAGCGGTATCGGCCTCGGTCTACGAAAACTGGACGGATGTATCGGGCTTTATGATGGCCGATCCACGGATTGTGAAAAACCCTAAAACCATTGAACGCATTACCTATCGTGAGCTGCGTGAGCTTTCCTATATGGGGGCTTCCGTTTTGCATGAGGATGCAGTTTTTCCGGTATCCGAAGTGCATATCCCTATCAACATTAAAAACACCAATGAACCCGCGCACCCGGGGACGCTGATCGTCTCCAAGGTTGGCGAGGATAAGGACAGTGTTATCACGGGGATTGCGGGTAAGCGTAATTTTACCGTTATAGCAATTGAAAAGAACAAGATGAATGCGGAAGTCGGATTCGGACGTAAGGTGCTGGAAGCCTTGGAGGAAAACGACGTCAGCTTTGAACATATGCCTTCCGGTATTGATACGCTGTCGTTGGTCATTGCGGATGAGTGTATTGATGGCAAGCTGAAAAAAGTGAAGGATGATATTTATAAGGTCTGCAAACCGGACGTCATTGAAGAGTTCTCCAACATGGCGCTGATCGCCGTGGTGGGCCGCGGGATGCGTCATCAAGTCGGCACAGCGGCCAGAATCTTCAGTGCGCTTTCCAAAGCCAAAGTCAATGTGCGGATGATTGACCAGGGCAGCAGTGAGATCAATATCATCATCGGGGTGGAGAATGACGATTTTAACACCGCTATGATTTCGATATATAACGAGTTTAATTAGCAGAAAGGCGAAAGACAAAACGTGATACTTTCAGCGATGGGTGCCGTCGGTACCGTATTCTTAATGATTGGCGCGGGACTCATCGTTCATGCCAGAAAGTGGGCGACGCGGCAGGATGCAACATTGCTCATCAAGATTGTGGTCAACATCGCGGTTCCGGCCAGTGTGATTTACAGCTTTTTGACACGTTTCACGCGAGAAGAGATTTTGAGCGCGCGGTTTAACCTTTTGGCCGTGCTGTTGGCTTCGGTGATCATCTATCTTCTCTCGGTTGCGGCAGCGAGACTGCTAAAAATAAAAAAAGAGAGACGGGGCTTGTTCTCGGCTCTTTTTGCATTCTCAAATTCTGTTTTTATCGGTTTCCCGCTGGCGATGGCGGTTTTTGGGGAGGACGGCATGATTTATGCTGTGCTTTATTTTATGGTCAACACCACCATGTTCTGGACGTTCGGCTACTTCGGCATCCGGCGTGACGCGGCGGTGCGCACCGGAATCAAGGAAAAAATCACGTTAAGAGATGCATTGTCCAGAGTGTTTAGCGTTCCCTTGATATCGCTATTTGTAGGGTTTGCGCTGATGCTGCTTAACATTCAGCTGCCCGATTTTTTGCTTAATACCATCGGCTACCTTTCCGGCTTGACCTCGCCGCTGTCCCTTATCTTCACCGGCATCATGCTGGCCGATCTGGGGTTTCCCGCACTGAAATTTGAATGGGACGTAGTCAAGGTGCTTTTGGGACGGTTGATCATCGCGCCGGGTGTGATGCTGCTGGTCGGCATACTCTTTGGCTTAAACGGCCTGGGACGGGATGTCTTTGTGGTACAGATGACACTGCCCGTGATGTTGCAGGCGGTGATTTTGTCGGAGTATTACGGTGCAGACGCAGATTTTGCAACCAAGGCATTTGCTTGGACCATGGTGCTGTCGTTTGTTACCATGCCGGCGATTGTTCTCTTTGTCAATATGATATAGAATGAATTTATATATAAGGAGTGGATATGGCGGTAAAACGGATTTTTGTTAAGAAAAAGAATGGCTTTGATATTGCGGCCAAAGCGATCTTGCACGATCTTCAAGAAAACCTTGGGATCAGCGGGCTTCTGGATGTGGCGGTACTGATTCGCTACGACGTGGAGGGCATGAGCGAAACCGATTTTGAAAAGGCGGTTGTCAGTATTTTCTCAGAGCCCATGGTGGACGATGTGTTCTTGGAAAACCATACTGAGACTGGTGTTTGCTTTACCGTGGAGTATCTGCCGGGACAGTATGATCAGCGGGCAGACAGCGCCGCACAATGCGTACAGCTGTTGACCATGAAAGTGCGTCCCACGATCGCCGCGGCCACAGTCTATGCGCTGACCGGCGATTTAACCGAAGCGGATATTACAGCGATTCAAAGCTATATCATTAACCCAGTTGATTCCAGACTGGCGGATGAAGCGAAACGTGAAAACCTTGATATGGATATCCATCCGCCCGAACCGGTGCCGCAGGCAGACGGATTTTTAGATTTCGATGACAATCAGCTTAAGAAGATGGTGACGGATTTCGGTTTTGCTATGAAATTCGAGGATCTAAAATTGACACAAAGCTATTTCAAAGAAGAAGGACGCGACCCGTATATCTCGGAATTGCGGGTGATCGACACCTATTGGTCGGACCATTGCCGCCATACTACATTTTTGACCCAGCTGGATGAAATCATATTTGGCGAAGGCAAAACCAACGTACGCATTAAAAAGGCATATGATGAATATTTGAGTGCGAGAAAAAGTGTATATATAGGAAGAAAAGAAAAAGACATATGTCTGATGGATATGGCGACGATCTATGCGAAGTTTGCCAAGAAACAGGGTTTACTGAAAGACCTTGACGAATCGGAGGAAATCAACGCCTGTTCAATTAAGAAAGACATTACGGTAAGCGGCGAAAAGCATCCGTATCTCATCATGTTCAAAAACGAAACCCATAACCACCCCACCGAGATTGAACCTTTTGGCGGTGCGGCTACCTGCCTTGGCGGGGCCATCCGCGATCCGCTTTCGGGGCGGGCCTACGTGTATCAAGCCATGCGCGTCACCGGGGCGGGAGACGTGACCGAACCATTAAGCAAGGCGCTGGAAAACAAACTGCCTCAGAAGAAGATCACCACTGAAGCGGCGCACGGTTATTCGTCATACGGTAATCAGATTGGTCTTGCTACCGGATTGGTGGATGAGATCTATCACCCCGGGTATAAAGCCAAGCGCATGGAAATTGGTGCGGTCATTGCCGCGGTACCGGCCGAAAATGTGGTGCGGGAGCGGCCCGAAAAAGGTGATATCGTGCTGATGCTGGGCGGCAGAACCGGCAGAGACGGCATCGGGGGAGCGACAGGTTCTTCGAAAAGCCATGATGATACCTCCATATCCGAATGCGGCGCTGAGGTGCAGAAGGGCAATCCTCTGACCGAGCGTAAATTGCAAAGACTGTTTCGCAATCCGGACTTCTCAAAACGCATCAAGCGGTGCAACGACTTTGGGGCGGGTGGTGTCTGTGTGGCCGTGGGCGAGCTGACTGATGGATTGGACATTGATCTGGATGCGGTGCCCAAAAAATATGAAGGGCTGAATGGTACCGAGCTTTGCATCAGTGAATCGCAGGAACGTATGGCGGTGGTCATTAACGTAAAGGATTTAAATGCTGTGCTAAAAATGGCGAAGGATGAGAATCTGGAAGCGGTGAAGATTGCCGATGTGACCGATACAGCGCGGATGCGGATGCGTTGGAACGGCGAAACCATCGTGGATATTTCCCGTGCGCTTTTGGACACCAACGGCGTCACCCAGCATGCCAGAGCAAAAATTGATTTAGATGAGAACAATTTATATAATGAAGAAACAAAGGAAAATGCGATTGAGACACTGAAGAGTTTGCTTTCAGATATTAATATTGCGTCCAAAAAGGGCCTCATCGAGCGGTTTGACAGTACCATCGGCGCGGCCACGGTGAATATGCCGCTGGGCGGCAACAACCAGCTGACGCCGGTGCAGGCTATGGCGGCAAAAGTGCCGATTGCAGGCGGACTCGCCGACACAGCCACCTTGATGAGTTATGGATACGACCCATATTTAACCGAGAAAAATCCGTTTATCGGCAGCATCATGGCTGTGGTCTCTTCAGCGGCCAAGCTGGTTGCTTCGGGCGGGGACTTAAAGGATATATGGCTGACTTTTCAGGAATATTTTGAACGAATGACCGAAGACCCGAAGACCTGGGGAAAACCGACGGCGGCGCTGCTCGGCGCGTTCTACGCGCAAAAGAATTTGGGCATTGCGGCCATCGGCGGTAAAGATTCCATGAGCGGTACATTCAACGATATCCATGTTCCGCCGACGCTGGTTTCCTTCGCGGTCACCACGCAGGAGGCAAAACATATTGTTTCTGGTGAATTTAAGGGAGTTGGTTCAAACGTTTATCGCCTGTCGGTAAAAACGCATGAGGACGGGATCCCCGATTTTGACGATCTAAAGAAAAAATATGATGCGCTGAGCATTATGATTAAATCCGGGAAAGTGAAAGCGGCGTATGCGCTGGAGCGGGGCGGTGCAGGCGTGGCGCTGGCAAAGATGTGTTTTGGTAACGGCATCGGATTTACGTTGGACGAAAGCATTGATAGGGGTAAGCTGTTTAATAAAGCCTATGCGGATATCCTGATTGAGACGGACGAGACACTGAATTGGCCGCTGATGGGCAAAACTGGCGGAAACGATTTGTCGTTTGGTGATGAAAGTGTTTCTCTGGACGACTTAAAAGAAATCTATCTGAAACCGTTGGCTAAGGTGTTTCCGCATACCGCAGGAAACACGCCGGAAGATATCAGCACACCTTTATATCAAGAAAGAAATTGCGGTAAGGCGACAACCAGTTTTGCCAAACCGCGTGTAATCCTGCCCGTGTTCGCCGGGACCAACTGCGAGTACGATTCGATGAATGCATTCAACGAAGCGGGCGGGCAGGCCGAACATATCATCATTAATAATCTTTCACCGAAAGCGATTGAGGACAGTATTGACGCATTGGTGAAGAAAATAGGGAACGCTCAAATCATCATGCTGCCCGGCGGTTTTTCGGGCGGCGATGAGCCGGACGGCTCGGGCAAATTTATTGCGACTACTTTTAGAAATCCCAAGGTGAAAGACGCGGTGCATGATCTGCTGTTTAACCGGGATGGGCTGATGCTGGGCATATGCAATGGTTTTCAGGCACTTATCAAGCTGGGACTGCTCACCAAAGGCAAAATAGCCGATATGGAAGCGGGCGACCCGACATTGACTTTCAACACCATCGGCCGTCATATCTCTCGGCTGGTCACCACGCGCGTGACCTCGGTGAACTCACCCTGGATGAGCTTAAGCGAACCGGGTGAGATACATACGGTGGCGGTATCCCACGGAGAAGGGCGCTTTGTGGCCAGCGAGGCAGACATAGCGGCTATGATTAAAAACGGCCAGATTGCCACGCAGTATGTGGGCCCGGACGGTCTGCCCACTATGGACGGGGCGCATAATGTCAATGGTTCGATGTTTGCGGTGGAAGGTGTCTTTTCGGCGGACGGCCGCGTATTCGGCAAGATGGGTCATAATGAGCGCAGTACAGAGAACACATTTAAGAATGTACCGGGCAACAAGGACAAGTGTTTGTTCCAGGCGGGGATTAATTACTATAAATAAAAAAAGGAAGCCATGAAAGCATTTATCATTAAAATCTACCGTTTCTTTGAACGGTTTATCAAATTCAGTATTGTGGGGCTCATCAACACAGCCATCTACTTTGCCGTATATTATCTTTTACTCTATTTCAAAGTGCATCACCTCCTCGCCAACACAGCAGGGTATTTTGCGGGGTCGATCAACGGATACCTTTTGAGCCGATTTTGGGTGTTTAAAGATACCAGCGACGGGTCCAAACAATCGGTGCTGAAATTCTATGTGGTTTACGGCTCGTCCCTGCTGCTGTCCAACGGTTTAGTTGCGCTTTTTGTCGATGTGATGGGCATCTCGGACAAGATTGCGCCGATACTCACCATCTGCTTTACCACACCATATAACTATTTCTTGCAGAAGATATGGACCTTTCGTGAAAAGAAACAAGCGGAGGAGATCGACAGCTGAAGATAGTGCAAATGTATGAAATTGTGGTTTGCTATTGATTTTTTATGCAAAATATGGTATATATTTGGTAAGGCTTTAGGTATTTGGCCTAAAAAATCAGGAGGTATTATTTATGAAATTATCCGCTCCGAAGAAAGTTGTATTTTGGATTGCAGTTGCTCTAGCTGCTGTAGCAGTATTGAGCGTACTTATCGGGTTCAGCGTTCCCGTATTGGGCGCAACATGGACTGCGATTGTCGCTTTTGTTTTGCTTATGCTTGGCAACGTGTTGAAAGGCTTCTAAAAACCGAACGAAAATGACAAACCCGCGTATTATCGCGGGTTTTTTTGTGCCACAAACCGCAGCCGAAAAGTCGGTTGACATGTATGCTTAAGTTCGGTATACTGACGAACGGCAGTTCCAGCAAAAACCGCTGAAAACAGCGTTTTTTTGCAAAAAACCATAAAAAAAATTCTTGCATTGGGGTTATGCTTCATGTATAATAAAAAAGCTGTGCGGAAAATGTGCAGCAAGGGATGATGCAGAAGGTTACCGGCTCCTTTTCGGATAACTTTTGCAGACAAGCGTTTTGCCAAAAGAGCAAAGCGGCGGGCCGTAATAACCGCCGTGTCGAAAATTAATGTTCGGCACACACGGGAAAGTGTATAGCGGCTTCGAAAATAACAAGGAGGAAAGTTAGTTTAATGGCTACACAGAAGATTAGAATCAAACTGAAAGCGTACGATCATAACCTGATCGACCAATCGGCGCAGCGGATTGTTGAAACAGCCAAGCGCACAGGCGCCAAGGTTTCGGGACCTATCCCGCTGCCGACGCAAAAAGAGATTATCACCATTCTTAGAGCTCCTCATAAATATAAGGACTCAAGAGAACAGTTCGAGATCAAGACCCACAAACGGCTGATCGACATTTTGGAAGCGACATCGAAAACCACCGATTCGCTCATGCGTCTGGATCTGCCCGCCGGTGTTGATATCGAGATTAAGCTTTAAGCTTATTTCAGGCTTAACGAACTGACATTGATAGAGGAGTAGATTTAAATCATGATAAATGGAATTTTAGGAAAAAAAGTCGGCATGACGCAAGTGTTTAAGGAAGACGGCACGGTGGTACCCGTTTCGGTGATTTCCTGCGGACCTTGTGTGGTCGTTCAGAAGAAAACCAAAGAGACCGACGGATATGAAGCCTTGAAAATGGGCTATGAAGATATCCGTGAAAGTCTGAAAAATAAGCCGGACCAGGGCCAGTTCAAAAAAGCAGGTGTTCCGGTAAAACGCCACTTAAAGGAATTTAAGGCGGATGATATCGCGGCGTACGAAGTAGGCCAGGAAGTGAAGGCCGACATCTTTTCCGCCGGACAGTTTGTGGACATCACGGGCACATCCAAAGGTAAGGGCTTCCAGGGCGTTATCGCGCGTCACGGACAGCACAGAGGTCCGATGACACATGGTTCCCACTATCACAGAGGACCAGGCTCCATGGGAGCATGTGCCGATCCCGGCCGTGTCTTCAAGGGCAAAAACCTGCCGGGTCACGGCGGTGTTCTGACTTCAACAGTACAGAACGTTGAAGTGGTCAAGGTGGACGCTGAAAATAATATCCTTTTGGTTAAGGGTGCAATACCCGGCGCAAGAGGCGGATACTTAACCATCAAGAAGAGTATCAAGAAATCTTAAAAGAAAAACAACAGCCTATAGTGCTTGAACAAGGAACTGGAAAGGAAAATAAGTACAATGCCAAAAATTGATGTTTATAAGACTGACGGCACCAAAAGCGGTCAGCTGAATTTAAACGATGATATATTCGGCGTCGAAGTGAACGAAGCGGCGATGCATCAAGTCGTAGTGGCGCACTTGGCTAACAAACGCCAGGGCACCCAGTCCGCACTCACGCGTGCCGAAGTGCGCGGCGGCGGTATTAAACCCTACAGACAAAAGGGAACCGGCCGTGCCCGTGCGGGTACCGCCACATCTCCGGTTTGGAGAAAGGGCGGCGTGGTGTTTGCACCCAAGCCGAGAGATTATTCCAAAGACGTTAACAAGAAGATGAAGCGCTTAGCGTTGAAATCGGCTTTAAGCGCCAAAGTGAACGATAATAACCTGATCTGTTTGGACGACCTGAAGCTGGACGCCCCCAAGACCAAGGACTTTATCAAGATTATGGACAACTTGAAAGTGGACTGCAAAACGCTGGTCTGCACCGATGAGAAAATAGAAACGGTGGTTAAGAGCGCAAGAAATATCGCGGGCGTCACGCCGACATTCGCGGGTGTGCTTTCGGCCTATGATGTCCTAAATCATGAAAAACTGATTGTGACCAAAGCAGCGGTCAAGAAGATTGAGGAGGTATTATCATAATGAAAGATGCACATGATATTATCATCAAGCCGGTGTTGACCGAGCAGAGTTATGAACAGATATCTCATAAGAAATATACGTTTCTCGTAGACCCGAGAGCAACTAAAACGCAGATTAAAAATGCGGTTGAAGAAGTGTTCAATGTAAAGGTTGAAAAAATCAATACGCTGAACCAGCAGGGCAAGCTGAAACGTCAGGGCCGTTTTGAAGGCAGAAGAGCGGCTACAAAGAAGGCTTATGTGACCCTAACCAAAGGTTCTAAAGCGATTGACTTCTTTGAAGGCATGGCACAATAGTTTTTTTAAGATATTAGGAGGATTAGCGTAAAATGGCGATTAAAAAATATAACCCGACTTCTCCGGGAAGACGGTTTATGTCCGTAAACGCAAACGAAGAGATTACAGCGAAAACGCCTGAAAAATCTTTGACCGAATCGCTTTCCAAAAGCGGCGGCAGAAACGTGAACGGACGTATCACCGTGCGCCACAGAGGCGGCGGCAACAAGCGTAAATACAGAATCATTGACTTTAAGCGCACCAAGGACGGGGTTCCGGCAACCGTTAAGACCATCGAGTACGATCCGAACAGAACCGCGAATATCGCACTGATCTGCTATGCGGACGGCGAAAAAGCGTACATTCTGGCTCCGCTCGGTCTGAAAGTCGGCGACACGGTGCTGTCGGGCGAAAAGGCCGACATCAAACCCGGCAATGCGCTGAAGATTCAGAATATTCCGGTCGGAACCATGATCCACAATATCGAATTAAAGCCGGGCAGAGGCGGACAGTTGGTCCGTTCAGCCGGCAATTCGGCACAGCTGATGGCTAAAGAAGGTGCGTATGCGCAAGTTCGACTGCCGTCGGGCGAAGTGCGGATGATTCCGATTACAGCCAAAGCGACCATCGGTCAGGTTGGCAACGTGGAAAACGAAAACATCAATATCGGTAAAGCCGGTAAAAAGCGGCACATGGGCTTTAGACCCACGGTCAGAGGTTCGGTTATGAACCCGAATGACCATCCGCACGGCGGCGGCGAAGGAAAATCGCCGATCGGCCGACCCGGTCCTTCAACGCCTTGGGGTAAACCGGCGCTGGGTTACAAGACCCGCGCCAAGAAGAACCCAACGAGCAAGTATATTGTAAAACGCAGAAACGCGAAATAGTCTTATAAAGGAGAGTTAAGTAAGATATGAGCAGATCGGTTAAAAAAGGACCGTTTGTCCAGGAAAAATTGCTGAAGCGGATTCAGGACATGAACGAGAAGAACGAAAAGAAGGTCTTGAAAACATGGTCCAGAGCCAGCACGATTTTCCCGGAGATGGTGGGACACACGATTGCTGTACACGACGGCCGCAAGTTTGTGCCCGTGTATGCAACTGAAGATATGGTGGGTCACAAGCTCGGCGAGTTTGCACCGACTAGAACATTTAGAGGACACGCGGGAAGCAAAACTTCCGGCGGAAAATAGGATAGGGAGGAAAGGAACCAATGGCAACGCGTCAAAGAGAAAAAGCTGCCAAACGGCAGGCTGAAAAGGACACAAGACCGCGGGCGATTGCAAAGCACGTCAGAATTTCCTCCAGCAAGGTGGGAATCGTTCTGGACTTGATCCGTGGCAAATCGGTGGCGGAAGCATTCGCAATTTTGATGCACACCCCGAAAGCTGCATCTGAGGTGGTGGCAAAACTGCTGAAGAGCGCAGTGGCAAACGCAGAGAACAACCAAAGCTTGAGCGCGGATAACCTCTTTGTGGCAGAAACATTTGCGACAGAAGGAGTTACCATGAAGCGCTATCGGCCGCGCGCACAGGGCAGAGCAACAAGAATCAGAAAAAGAACCAGCCACATTACCGTCATCTTGGATGAGGTATCGTAAAGGAGGAAAGGTTACGATATGGGTCAAAAAGTACATCCTCATGGTTTGAGGGTAGGAATTATCAAGGATTGGGACGCAAGATGGTTTGCAAAGAAGAAAGATTTCGCGGGCTATCTGTTTGAAGACAATAAAGTCAGAAAGTTCTTAAAAGAAAAGCTTTATGCTGCCGGTATTTCCAAGATTGAAACCGAACGTGCAGCCAACAAGCTGACTGTCAGCATTTTCACATCCAAACCCGGCATCGTGATTGGCAAGCAAGGTGCGGGCGTGACAGCCATCAAAAATGATCTTTTGAAGCTGACTGGCCGCGACTGTGTCGTGAATATCATCGAAGTGAAAAAGCCGGATCTGGATGCACAGCTGGTCGCTGAAAACGTGGCTTCCCAGTTGGAGCGCAGAATTTCTTTTAGAAGAGCGATGAAGCAGAGCATGGGCAGAACCATGAAATCTGGCGCAAAAGGAATCAAGATTATGTGTGGCGGCCGTTTGGGCGGTGCTGAAATTGCGAGAAGCGAAAGCTATTCGGAAGGTTCAATTCCGCTGCAGACCATCCGTGCTGATATTGATTACGGCTTTGCGGAAGCCAATACCACTTATGGTAAAATCGGGGTTAAAACCTGGATTTACACGGGTGAAGTTTTGGGTAATCCGCTGAAAGAGAAATACAACAACGCGGAAGGAGGAAAGCGAAATGTTAATGCCAAAAAGGGTTAAACACAGAAAAGTCCAACGCGGACGTATGAAAGGCAGCGCACAAAAAGGCAATTTCGTATCCTACGGCGATTTCGGTCTGGTGGCATTACAGCCATCATGGATCACCAGCAACCAGATTGAAGCAGCTCGTGTTGCGATGACGCGTTATATCAAAAGAGGCGGTAAGGTTTGGATCAAAATCTTCCCGCACAAACCGGTGACCAAAAAGCCGGCCGAAACCCGCATGGGCTCCGGTAAAGGCGCACCCGAATACTGGGTGGCGGTTGTGAAACCGGGCAGGGTCATGTTTGAAATTGCAGGTGTTTCCGAAGAAGTGGCGAAGGAAGCTTTACGGCTTGCCGCCCACAAACTGCCGGTCAAATGCAAAGTCATCAAGAAAACTGACCAGAAAGAAGATTAGGTGGTGAGCGTAGATGAAGGCAAGTGAAATAAGAGAATTATCCATGAACGAACTGAATACAAAGCTATCTGACCTGAAGTCTGAGCTTTTTAACCTACGTTTCCAGCTGGCAACCGGTCAGCTCAACAACCCGGTATCCATTAAGAACACAAAAAAGGATATCGCCAGGGTCGCGACAATCATCAAGGAACGTGAACTGAAGGCTAAAATAGCCGATAAAAAGGAGGTTAATTAGCCGTGAGTGAAGCAGCAAGAACATTCCGTAAAACCCGTACGGGCGTTGTGGTTTCGGACAAAATGGATAAGACCATTGTGGTCTCCATTTTACAGAGAAAAAAGCACCCCAAATATGGAAAAACGGTGAAAGTAACGAAAAAGATCCATGCGCATGATGAAGAAAACGCATGCGGCATAGGCGATACGGTTAAAGTGATGGAGACCCGTCCACTTAGCAAACAAAAAAGATGGAGACTCGTTGAGATAGTCGAAAAGGCTAAGTAAACGTGTTAGCAAGGAGGCAAATCATATGATTCAAACAGAAACACGCCTTAAAGTTGCGGATAACACGGGAGCCAAGGTTATCCAGTGCATCAAAGTCTTAGGCGGATCAAAAAGAAAGACTGCCAATATCGGTGATGTCATTATCGCCAGCGTCAAGTCTGCCGCTCCCGGCGGTGTGGCCAAAAAGAAAGATGTTGTGAAAGCCGTTATCGTTAGAACCGTCTACGGCATCTCAAGAGCGGACGGATCTTATATCCAGTTTGATGATAACGCTGCTGTGATTATTGATGATAACAAACAGCCAAAAGGTACACGTATCTTCGGTCCTGTGGCACGTGAGCTTCGTGAGAAAGATTATATGAAGATCATCTCTCTGGCTCCGGAAGTTTTATAGGAAAGGAAAGATAATAAATGGCTATGCATGTAAAAAAAGATGACCGTGTCGTTGTGATTTCCGGCAAAGACAAAGGGAAAAAAGGCAAAGTAATGGTTGCCATGCCCGCAAAGGGACGCGTCATTGTTGAAAAAGTCAATATGCTTACAAAGCACACACGCCCAAGAAAGCAGAACGATACCGGCGGTATCATCCATCAGGAAGGCGCCATCGAGGCATCTAACGTGATGCTGGTTTGCAGCAAGTGCGGCAAGGCAACACGGATTGCCTATAAGGTCTTAAAAGACGGATCCAAATCCCGTGTTTGTAAGAAATGTGGCGAAACTTTTGACAAATAGAACTAAACCGATAGGAGGTAATCTACATTGCCTAGATTAAAAGATACTTACAAAAAAGATATCATTCCTGCGTTGATAAAAAAGTTTGGCTATAAAAATGTGATGCAAGTGCCCAAACTGGAGAAAATCACCATCAATATGGGTATGGGTGATGCTCACATGAATGCAAAATCACTGGATTCTGCGCTGGACGATCTGGCGACCATTTCGGGTCAAAAGCCGGTGGTCACCACAGCCAAGAAATCCGTTGCTAACTTTAAAGTCAGAGAAGGAATGAAAGTTGGAGCAAAGGTCACCCTTCGCGGTGACAGAATGTACGAGTTTTTGGACAGACTGATGAACGTGGCACTGCCACGCGTGAGAGACTTTCGCGGGATCTCATCCAAGTCTTTTGACGGCAGAGGGAACTTTGCGATGGGCTTAAAAGAACAGTTGGTCTTTCCTGAAATAAACTACGATAACGTGGACAAGGTAAGAGGTATGGACATTGCGGTGGTCACCACGGCAAATACCGATGAGGAAGCATTCGAACTATTGAGTCTGTTCGGCATGCCTTTCGCTAAATAAGGAGGAATCACGTTGGCTAAAAAATCGATGATTAACAAACAGCAGAAAGGTTCTAAGTTTTCGACACGGAACTATACCCGCTGCAGTATCTGCGGTAGACCGCATGCGGTACTTAGAAAATATGGCATCTGCCGTATCTGCTTTAGAGAATTGGCCTATAAGGGCGAGATTCCCGGCGTTAAAAAAGCGAGCTGGTAGACGCGTTTATACTTTTTAAAGAGTTTGAAATACAAAAGGAGGTAGTCTAGATGCCTGTTACAGATCCAGTAGCGGATATGCTTACAAGGATTAGAAATGCTTTGGTTGCAAAGCATGATGTTATAAGTCTTCCCGCTTCCAAGGTGAAAAAATCCATCGCGCAGATACTCTTGACCGAAGGATACATCAAAGGATACGAGTTTATTGACGAGGGTCCTCAAGGAAGCTTGAAAATCACATTGAAATACGGACCTCACGGTGAGCGTGTGATTACGGGGCTAAAGCGCATCAGCAAGCCCGGTTTACGCGTGTATGCCAAAAAGGATGAAGTGCCAAGAGTGCTTGGCGGCTTAGGAATTGCGATTATATCCACTTCCAAAGGCATCATCACGGATGCGGAAGCCAGACAGGGTTCGGTCGGCGGCGAAGTGATGGCCTACATCTGGTAGTGTCTAAAGCGGACGACGAAACAAACAAAAAACGAAATTAACTTAAGGAAATTTTGGAGGTGCAAGGAAAATGTCCAGAATAGGAAACCTTCCTATAAACATTCCTGCCGGTCTCAATATCGACGTTAGCAAAGATAACATCGTGAAGGTCAAAGGCCCAAAAGGTGAACTGAGCACTAAAATAAACAGCGACATGAAGATTTCGGTTAAGGAAGGCGTGCTGACTGTAGAACGCCCCACCGACAGAAAAGATCACAGAGCGCTGCATGGCCTCAGCCGTGCGCTGATTAACAATATGGTTGTTGGAGTTTCCGACGGCTTTAAAAAGACACTGAAAATCGTTGGTGTTGGTTACAGAGCGGCAAAGCAGGGCAACAAAATTGTGCTGAACCTTGGACTTTCCCATCCGGTAGAGGTTGAAGAGGAAAAGGGGGTTACCTTTGAGGTGCCCGATCAGACCACCATTGTAGTCAGCGGTATCGACAAACAGCAGGTGGGCGAAGTAGCCGCAGAGATTCGTAAACTCAGACCGCCAGAGCCGTATAAAGGCAAAGGCATCCGGTATGAGGATGAATATGTCCGCCGCAAAGTCGGCAAGACCGGAATGTAGTCGGTAACTGAAAGGTGGCAAATTAAATTGATTAAAAAAGCGGATAAAAACAAAAGACGTATCGCGCGCCACTATCGGCAGCGTAATAAAATCAGCGGAAGCGCTGCACGTCCTCGTTTGAGTGTGTTTAGAAGTGCCAAACACATCTATGCACAGGTCATTGATGACGTTAAAGGCGTTACTCTGGCTTCGGCTTCCACCATAGAGGCGGAAGTCAGGGCGAAAATCAGCGGTAAAAACAAAACCGAAGAGGCTATGATTGTCGGCGAATTTGTCGGTAAACGGGCAAAAGCCAAGAAAATTGATGAAGTCGTGTTTGATAGAGGTGGTTTTCTCTATACCGGCAGAGTGGCTGCTCTTGCGGATGGCGCAAGAAAAGCAGGACTAAAATTTTAAGAGGAGGCGAGACATACTTTGCAACGTTTTGAAGAAAAAGATAATGAGTTTAAAGAAAAACTGGTTGCGGTCAACAGAGTCGCCAAAGTTGTAAAAGGCGGACGTAATTTCCGGTTTACGGCATTGGTTGTTGTTGGCGATGAAAAGGGAAAAGTCGGCGCCGGCCTCGGCAAAGCGGCTGAAATTCCGGAAGCGATCAGAAAAGCAGTCCAGAAGGCTAAACGCAGCATGGTGACCGTACCGATCGAAGACACCACTATCCCGCATGAGATCGTGGGTGTGTTCGGAAGAGGCAAAGTGCTGTTGCTGCCGGCTTCCAAAGGTACCGGCGTTATCGCGGGCGGACCCGCGCGTGCGGTTCTGGAACTGGCGGGATATAAAGACATTCGAACCAAATCGTATGGTTCAAACACGCCGGCAAACTGCGTAAAAGCAACGCTTGAGGGTTTAAAAGCATTAAAAACCCCCGAACAGGTTGCCAAACTTCGCGGTATGAGCGTTGACCAGCTGAGGAGGTAACGTATGGCTACAAAAGTTAAAAAAGTGAAGATTAAGTATGTGAAGTCAGGCATCGGGTATCCTAAGAGACAAAAAGATACCGTTCGTGCACTCGGTCTTGGCAAGCTTAACAGTGAAGTGATAAAAGACTTGACACCGGAAGTGGCTGGGATGATTAATAAAGTATCCCATCTCGTTTCGGTCGAGGAAGTTTAAGGAGGACCTATCAATTGAGACTTGATGATTTAAAAGCCCCGAAGGGTTCTACAAAGTCGCGCAAGCGCGTGGGCAGAGGAACGGGCTCGGGAATGGGCAAAACCTCCACTCGCGGACAGGACGGCCAGAACTCGCGTTCCGGCGGCGGTACCCGTCCCGGTTTTGAAGGCGGACAGATGCCCCTTTCACGGAGACTTCCGAAAAGAGGCTTTACCAATATCTTCAGCAAGGTTTATGCTACCGTAAACGTTCGTATGCTTGACGGCTTTAAGGACGGCGATGTGGTCAGCGCTGAGGTTTTGAAGGAAAAGAACATTATTAAGAAGATCGGCGACGGTTTAAAAATTTTGGGTGACGGTGAAGTGACCGCAAAATTGACTGTCAAAGCAGCAAAGTTTACCGAATCGGCAAAAGCTAAAATTGAGGCGGCCGGAGGCACTTGCGAGGTGGTTAAATAATGTTAAAGACACTGGTCAACGCATGGAAGGTACCGGATTTAAGAAAACGGATTCTGTTTACCCTGTTGATTTTGTTTATTTACCGGTTGGGCACACATGTGCCGATTCCGGGAATCAACGCGGATTATGTTGCAAGCACCATTAGCCAATCCACGCTGTTCTCCAATCTGGATATTCTCGTCGGCGGTGCGCTGACGTCGCTGACGGTTTTTGCCTTGGGTATTTTACCCTACATCAACTCGTCCATCATCATGAACCTTCTGCCCATGGCGATTCCATCTTTGGAGCGTATGGTTAAAGAAGGCCCGGAAGGCAGAAAGAAAATTGCGTCCATCACCCGTTATTTAACTGTGGTGCTCGGTCTTTTCATGGCTGTCGGCGTGATGCTGTCTTTGGGTGACAGCGCATTAATCGAGCCGACCCTGTTTAACAAGATCACCGTGGTGATGTGTTTAACGGCAGGTACGGCATTTATCATGTGGTTGGGAGAAAAAATCAACGAGCAAGGCATCGGCAACGGTATCTCTCTCATCATCTTTATCTCGATCGTATCAAGATTGCCGCAGATGTTTGGCCTGATGATTCAAAACACCTTTATGGAGAGCCCGCGTCTGATGACATTGGGAACATTCTTTGCCATCATCATCGTTTTGCTGATCACCTTGGTTGGCATCACATTTGTGGACTTGGGTGAAAGAAGGATTCCGGTTCAGTACGCAAAACGCGTGGTGGGCAGAAAGATGTATGGCGGACAATCCACCTACATCCCGATGAAGATCAACCAATCCGGCGTGTTGCCGCTGATCTTCGCGATGACGCTGATGCAGTTTCCTGCATTGCTGATTGGGTTTTTCGCAAAGGATACCGCACCCATTTCGGTGTTCTATAAAACTCATCTGGCGGCGGGAACAGGGGTATACGCGTTCATCTACGCGCTGCTCATCTTCTTCTTTACGTTCTTCTATACACAGATTTCGTTTAATCCGATTGATGTGTCCAAGAACATCCAGCAGAACGGCGGATTCATCCTGGGCATTCGCCCCGGTAAACCGACGTCTGACTATCTGGCTAAGATACTATCCAAGGTTACGTTGTTCGGCGCACTGTTTTTGGCGCTGATTGCAGCGGTACCGACGCTGATGAAAGCACTCAGCACCGTGGCAGGCGGCATCTTTGGCGCCACGTCACTGCTCATCATGGTTAACGTTTCGCTTGAAACGACCAAACAGATTGAGTCACAGCTGCTGATGCGTCACTATAAAGGCTTCTTGAAATAGCATTTGGAGTTAAAGCGAATGAAACTGATGTTTTTGGGACCGCCGGGGGCAGGAAAAGGCACACAAGCCAAAATGACTTCGGAACGGTACGGGATTGCACATATTTCAACGGGCGACATGCTGCGGGCTGAGATTAAAAGCGGCTCCGAGCTGGGGCTGAAAGCCAAAGCGGTGATTGACGCCGGCGAACTGGTGTCCGATGAAATCATCGTGGCCATGGTGGAAAACCGCCTAAAGCAGGATGACTGCAAAAACGGTTTTTTGCTGGATGGCGTGCCGAGAACTTTGGCACAGGCCGGTGAGATGGAAAGCTTCGTAACGCTGGACGCCGTCATTGATATCGAAGTACCGAGCGAATTTCTGGTCGATCGAATCTGTACACGGCGGGTATGCACTGCCTGCGGCGCGGTTTACTCGGTAAAGCATTTAAGCGGGAACGCCTGTGAAAAATGCGGTGGAGAGCTGATACAGCGGGCGGACGATACTGAGGAAACGGTGTTAAACCGCATTTCGGTATACGAAGCGCAGACCAAACCGTTGGTGGAATACTACGAAAACAAAGGGATCGTCAAGCATATCGATGGAACCGGCAGTATCGAATCGGTTTTTGAAGATATAAAGAAAGAATTGGACTGAATCAGCCTGATTCTTTAAGCGGGGGAAACACCTCGTGGAAATGACAGATAATGATTAAGCTGAAAACGGAACCAGAGATTGCGATGATGAGAGCTTCGGGAGAAGTGGCATCCAGAGCGATGCTGGCCGTAGCGGAAAAAATAAAGCCCGGGGTCACCACTGCCGAGCTGGACAAGGTCGCATATCATATCATCACCCGAAACGGGGCAGTCCCGTCTTTTAAGGGATACCGTGGTTTTCCGGGCAGTATCTGCGCCTCGGTCAACGAGGAAGTGGTGCATGGTATACCAGGCGCCCGCAGGCTGAATGACGGTGACATTATCAGCATCGATATGGGGGCTGTGCTGAACGGCTACCATTCGGACATGGCCCGAACTTTTGCGGTGGGGCAGGTGAGTGCTGAGAAACAGCGTTTGATGGATGTGACCCAAAGCAGCTTTTTTGAAGGCCTGAAAGGGTTTGAAGAAGGCAACCGCCTGATGGAAATCTCGCGGCGCATCCAGAATGCTGCTGAGAGCGCCGGTTATTCGGTGGTGCGAGACTTGGTCGGGCATGGCATCGGACAAGATTTGCATGAATCGCCGGATGTACCGAACTTTGTGCTGAAAGGCCCGAACCCGCGGCTGAATGCGGGGATTGTTTTGGCCATCGAGCCGATGATCAATGCGGGCACAGCGGATGTAGAATGGTGTGAGGACGGCTGGACGGTGGTCACTGCCGATGGAAAACCTTCGGCGCACTACGAAAACACGGTGGCGCTCACCACAAATGGCCTTGTGATTTTAACCAACAGCCATATATAAGCGTATAAAAGGAGTTAAATTTCTTTGAACGATTTTTTGGTGGAGGTTGGCAGGATTGCTAAAGCGCTTGCCGGAAGGGACAAGGATCGGTTCTTCATGATTGTTAAGGTCGTGGATAAGGACTATGTGCTCTTGGCCGACGGCGAAACGCGAAAGCTGGATAAGCCAAAACTAAAGAAAATTAAGCATCTGCATCTGACACCGACGGTGCTTAGCGGCATTGCCGAAAAGATTGCCGAGGACAAAAAAGTGTTTGATGCGGAGCTTAGAAGTGCTATAATGAAAGCTGGCTATAATTTAACCCATGGCGAAAGGAGCGTTTAGTTTGTCAAAATCGGATGTTATTGAAGTAGAAGGAAAAGTGACCGATTCGTTTCCGAATGCGGAATTTGAAGTGGAATTGGAAAACGGCCACAAGGTGCTGGCGCACATCTCGGGGAAACTGCGTATGCATTATATCAAGATTATCCCGGGAGATACCGTGACTGTGGAGCTTTCCCCTTACGATCTTTCACGCGGCAGAATTACATGGCGTGGAAAAGGCAGATAAGGAAATCGGCTTTTATATCATATAGCGCGAACAAAAACGATTAGGAGACTAAAAGAAAATGAAAGTAAGACCGTCGGTTAAACCGATTTGTGAGAAATGTAAAATCATTAAAAGAAAAGGCAAGGTGATGGTCATCTGCCAGAACCCGAAGCACAAACAAAAACAGGGCTGAAGTCTTTTTCTTTGGCCTAGCTTTCTGAATAATGAAAATAATGCGTATGCCGCGGCTGATTCGTTTTAGGTGAAACGAGTTTGGCGTATGCTTTATAGTCAATAGATACATTTTAAGGAAATTTAAAGATTTTTATCAATGAACTTTGGAGGTTTTAAAAGGATATGGCACGTATTGCAGGTGTTGATCTTCCCAGAGACAAACGGGTCGAAATTGGCCTGACATATATCTTCGGTATCGGACTTAAATCTTCACAGGATATTTTGGCAAAGACAAAAATCAGCCCGGATACCCGAGTGAAAGATCTGACTGAAGATGATGTAAGTAAGCTAAGGGAACTGATTGAAAAAGAATACCGCGTAGAAGGTGACTTAAGACGTGAAGTGGCGATGAATATCAAGCGCCTCATTGAGATTGGTTCCTATCGCGGCATCCGGCATCGTCGCGGGCTTCCCGTGAGAGGCCAGAGTTCCAAGCAGAACGCAAGAACGCGCAAAGGGCCGAAACGCAGTGTTGTCGGCAAGAAAAAATAGCAGTCGGAGGAATTAAATGGCTACCCCAAAAGGTGTTAAATCTAAAAAGCGTAAAGTAAAAAAGAATATAGAACGCGGCCAGGCACATATTCGTTCATCGTTTAACAACACATTGGTGACCCTGACCGACCTTAACGGAAACAGTCTTTCCTGGGCGAGTGCGGGCGGAATGGGCTTTAGAGGCTCAAGAAAATCCACCCCGTTTGCCGCGCAGCAGGCAGCTGAAAAGGCAGCCAAGGCGGCGATGGAGCACGGCCTTAAGACGGTTGAAGTTTATGTTAAGGGCCCGGGCTCGGGCAGAGAGGCTGCAATCAGAGCGTTGCAGGCCGCTGGTTTGGATGTTATTTTGATTAAAGACGTGACACCCATCCCGCACAACGGCTGCCGTCCGCCCAAGAGAAGAAGAGTGTAAAGGAGAATTAAGTTTTATGGCTAGATATACAGATTCAGTTTGCCGTCTTTGCAGAAGAGAAGGTGCAAAACTGTTCCTAAAAGGAGATCGCTGCTACTCTTCGAAATGTGCTTTTGCCAAACGTCCTGTCCCCCCGGGAGAACACGGACAGAGCAGAAAAAAACAGTCTGAGTATGGCATCCAGCTGCGTGAAAAACAAAAAGTGAAGCGCGCATACGGCATGCAGGAGAAGCAGTTTAAGAAATATTTTGAGTTAGCGGAAAAAACCCATGGTATCGCGGGTGAAGAACTTCTATTCCTCTTGGAAAGAAGACTTGACAATGTCGTGTACCGTTTGGGCTTGGCCGACAGCAGAGCGCAGGCCAGACAGACCGTCACGCACGGCCATGTGACCGTTAACGGCAAAAAGGTGGATATTCCTTCCTATCTGGTGGAAGTCGGCGAAGAGATTAAGATCAAAGACACCTCAAAAGATATGGAAAGATTTAAGGAAATCAGAGAAGGCGAAGCGCGCGCAACAGTGAAGTGGCTAACATTTGACCACGCGAACCTCACCGGACAGGTTGTAGCTAAACCACAGAGAGACGACATTGACCTGACCATTGAAGAACACATGATTGTTGAGCTTTATTCTAAGTAATACACCAAAAACAGGCGTATCTCGTTTTTTAAGAATAGGATCCTTAGCAAAAGGAGTGTAGATATTAGATATGTTAGAAATTGAAAAGCCAAGAATACAGTGTGATGAAGTCGACGAGAAGCAGCAGTACGCCAGATTTACTATGGAGCCGCTCGAAAGAGGCTTCGGGATTACGCTCGGCAACAGCTTAAGGCGGATTTTGCTGTATTGCCTGCCAGGCGCTGCCGTGACCAAAGTGAAGTTTGACGGCGTATTACATGAATTTGGCACCATTGAAGGGGTCTATGAGGATATTACCAATATCATCTTAAATCTAAAGCAGCTCTCAATCCGGATGCATACCGAAGAGCCCAAGACGCTGACGCTGGATATTTCCGGTGCCAAGGACGTCACTGCGGCGGATATCGTCACCGATTCGGAAGTGGAGATTGTCAATCCCGACTTGCATATTGCGACTGTGAATAGTTCCGGTTCGCTGTATGCCGAAATCACAGTGGAAAAGGGCAGAGGCTACGTTTTGGCCGATAAGAACAAGACGCCGGATATGCCGATCGGCATTATTCCGACCGACTCGATGTTCACCCCCACGCGCAAAGTGAACTTCACGGTGGACAACACCCGTGTGGGACAGATCACCGACTTTGATAAGCTGACCTTGGAGCTTTGGACCAATGGTTCCATCCGCCCCGAAGAAGCGGTATCGCTGGCAGCCAAGATCATGAGTGAACACTTGGCCCAGTTCATTGACTTAAGTGAACACGTCAACGACGTTGAGATTATGGTGGAAAAAGAGGAAGACTCAAAAGAGAAAATCCTTGAGATTACCATCGAAGAGCTGGACCTCTCGGTGCGTTCGTACAACTGCTTAAAGCGTGCGGGCATCAACACCGTGGAAGAGCTTGTGATGAAAAACGAAGAAGAGATGATGAAGGTTCGAAACTTGGGCCGAAAATCATTGGAAGAAGTACAGCAGAAGCTGCAGGCTTTGGGCCTTGGGCTGAGAGCGAACGATTAATACAACTTGGAGGTTAAAGGGCGATGGCTAAATATAGAAAGCTGAATAAGCCTTCCGACCAGAGAAAAGCGATGCTCCGGAATCTGGTAACGTCGCTGATTTGGAACGGACGAATTGAAACGACAGAAGCGCGTGCAAAAGAGGTGCGCAAATTTGCCGAAAAATACATCACTTTGGCAGTGCGCGAATGTGACAATACCGTAGAAGTGAAGAAAAAAATCACGGACAAAGACGGTGTGAAGGATATCACGTTCACCAACGATGCGCCTTCCAAGCTTGCGGCAAGAAGAAAAATGCTTTCCTTCCTGTATCCCATCAAGGAAGAAAAACAGCCAAAAGAGAGCAAGTATAACTATCACCAGAGAACCAAGGACAATAAGTTCCCGGTGGTGGAAAAGCTGTTCAGGGAGCTTGGACCCAAATATAAGCAAAGAGCAGAAGAAACCGGACAGGGCGGCGGATATACCCGCATGATTAAAAAAGGCCCGCGCCGCGGCGACGCTGCTGAGATCGTCATTATCGAACTGGTCTAAGTTTCGAACAAATAAACGGTCTTAATCGATTAAGAGCATTTAATTCAGGCTTAGGAAGATAATCTTAGGCCTGTTTTGTTTAACCAAATCATCTGTGAACAAATTATAAAACATATGGTTTATTTAGACCAATAAAAAAGACAAGTGGTAAAATAGCGTGATGAAAAATTCGACAGTCGAAACGAAAAACCTGACTTATTCATATGTCTCAGACGAAGAGGCGGTTAAATTTGCGCTTAACGGTGTTGATGTCAGTATTGGAAAAGGCGAGTTTGTGGTCATCTTAGGACATAACGGTTCGGGGAAATCTACTTTTGCCAAACTCTTAAATGCACTGTATGCACCGACCGATGGAAAAGTTTTCATCGACGGTATGAACACGCGGGACGAAAGTAAAGTGTGGGATATCCGTAAAACATGCGGGATGGTTTTCCAGAACCCCGATAACCAGCTGGTAGCGACGCTGGTGGAAGAGGATGTGGCTTTTGGGCCTGAGAATCTCGGCATTCTGTCCGAAGAGATTGTGAAGCGGGTGAAGGATGCACTGGCAACAGTAGACCTTTCCGGTTTTGAGAACCGTGCACCGCATATGCTTTCGGGCGGGCAGAAGCAAAGGGTGGCGATCGCCGGTATATTGGCCATGCTGCCCGACATCATCGTGTTTGATGAACCCACAGCGATGCTGGATCCGCACGGAAGAAAAGAAGTATTAAAGACCATCCAGGAGCTAAACAAGACGCAAGGCAAAACCATCATCTATATTACGCATTACATTGAAGAAGCGATTTATGCCGACCGGATTTTAGTGCTGGGCGGCGGCAGGTTGATTCTGGACGGTACGCCGAAAGCGGTTTTCGGCGAATATGACCTCTTAAAGGAAGCGGGACTTTCAGTGCCGCGCGCCGCAAAGCTTTATTATCTTTTAAAGGAAAGCGGTATTGATTTGGGGGCGCTTCCGATCACCAATGAAGAACTTGCGGAGGGCTTATGTCGATTATTATAGAAAACGTCAGCCTGACCTACGCAGGCGGAACCGCACTTGAAGTCAAAGCGGTCGATGACATTTCACTTGAAATTCAGCAAGGCGACTTTATCGGCATCATCGGACACACAGGCTCTGGAAAAACCACCTTGGTGCAGATGATCGCGGGGTTGTTAAAACCGGACAAAGGCCGCATTCTGGTCGGAGATAATGATATTAATGGCAAAGATTATGACCGTAAAACGCTGCGGCGGCAGGTAGGCGTGGTGTTCCAATACCCTGAATATCAGTTGTTTGAGGAAACGGTCTATCAGGATATCGCGTTTGCGCCCAAAAAGGCGGGATTAAGCGAAGACGAACAGATGAGAGCGGTACGCAAGTCCTGCGAGCTGTTGGAAATTGAATTTGATGAAATCAAGGATAAATCGCCTTTTGAGTTGTCGGGGGGGCAGAAGCGCAAAGTCGCTATCGCCGGCGTTCTGGCTGTGGACCCGGATATTTTAATATTGGATGAGCCGGTAGCGGGCTTGGACCCCTACGGCAGGAAAGCGCTGATGGACCTGATCACCAAGCTGAATGAGGCGGGCAAGACCATCATCATGATTACACACAGTATGGATGATCTGGCGATGTACGCCAAGCGCGTGATAGTATTGAAAGACGGCCGTGTTATTCGTGACGCAACACCCGCTGAGATATTTGCCGAAGCGGATGCGCTTTTGGACATGAGCCTGGATATTCCCGAAGCTTCCAAGATCGTGAAGCTCTTAAACGAAAAAGGCAAAAATGTGCCGAAAAATATCATCACGGTGGATGGGCTGTACGCTTACCTGCTGGAAAGAATCAAGGGATAGGAGGCCGATATGCTGAAAAACATCACGCTGGGCCAATACTACCCCGGCGATTCGTTTATCCATCGGTTGGACCCCCGAACTAAAATGGTCTTTGTGTTTGTCATGGTGGTACTGATTTTTTTGTTTAAAACCTGGTACGGCTATGCGCTGATGTTTGCAGGGCTGGCGGCGGCTGTGATTGCGTCCAAGGTGAATTTCCGATATCTTTTAAAAGGGTTAAAACCGCTGTGGTTTATCATCGTATTCACCTTTGTGCTTAATTTGTTGTTTACGTCCACTGGCAAGGTATTGTTGGAGATCGGGCGGTTTAAGCTGACCATCGACGGGCTGGTTCTGGCGGCCGAATTGGTAGCGCGGTTGGTTTTCCTTATCATGATGACCACGCTGTTGACTTACACAACTTCGCCCATCCAGCTGACCGACGCGATTGAGCGGCTGTTTAAGCCGCTGAATAAAATCGGTTTTCCGGTGCATGAACTTGCCATGATGATGACCATTGCGATTCGGTTTATCCCGACGTTGATCGAAGAGACCGACAAAATCATGAAAGCGCAGATGGCCAGAGGCGCGGAGTTTGATTCCAAGAATATTTTCAAACGGGCGGCGGGCATGGTGCCCCTTTTGGTGCCATTGTTTGTCTCGGCGTTTCGCCGGGCGGATGAATTGGCGTTTGCCATGGAAGCGCGCTGTTATAACGGCGGTGAAGGACGCACTAAGATGAAAGTGCTGGTGATGGCGGGCCGGGATTATGCGGTATTTGCGCTGATGGTGCTTTTGGCGGCTTCGCCGGTAATTGAGCGGTTATGGCTGGCATAAGGCGGATAAAACTCACCATCGAATATGATGGGACGAATTATGCAGGCTGGCAGATTCAGCCCAATGGAAACACCATTCAGGCTGAATTGGAAAGCGCGCTGAAAAAGGTGACAGGCGAGACCATCCGTATTCATGGGGCGGGGAGAACTGATGCGGGCGTGCATGCGGCCGCACAAACCGCACATTTTGACACCGCCGGCTTGGTGCCGGACACAGGATTCGCACCGGCTTTAAATACGTTTCTGCCCGAGGATATTCGGGTGACGGTTTCCGAGTGTGTGCCGAAAGATTTCCATGCACGGTTCAGCGCCAAAGGCAAGGTCTATGCCTACTGCATTTTCAACCGAAAGGTGGCGCCTGCGATCTTGCGAAAGACGGCCTACAGTGTTAAGGCGCCCCTTAATATTGAAGCGATGCAAAAAGCGGCGGAATATTTTTTGGGTGAGCATGACTTTTCCGCGTTCTGCGCGGCGGGTTCAACGGTTGAGGACAAAACAAGGACGATTGAAAGGCTGACCGTTGATGCGGATTTGCCGCTGGTGACCATCACGGTGGCGGGGAATGGCTTTCTTTACAACATGGTTCGCATCATAGCGGGAACGCTGGTGGATGCAGGGCTGGGCAGAATCAAACCCGAATCGGTCATGGATGTTTTAAGTAGTCAGGACCGCTTGCAGGCGTCGGCCACATTGCCGGCCTGCGGGCTGATTTTAAAAGAAGTCAAGTATTGATTTTTAAACGGACTTATTTATTTTGATTATCAGTAGCTGTATCAAAGGTACAGTTGAAAAAAAACGCGATATATATTATGATAAGCATTGGTGTATTAAAAGCACACCACCCGATATTGTCGGTATATACGCGCAAAGACTTAAGGAGTAAAGAACTTTCATGGCGATGTTTGAATTTAACGATGTTGGGATTGACCTTGGGACAGCCAACGTTTTGGTCTATGTCAAGGGCAAAGGTATTGTTCTTCGTGAACCCAGCGTCGTCGCGATTGACCGGATTACCGGGGAACTCTTGGCGGTCGGTGAAGATGCCAAGATTATGCTGGGCAGGACGCCCGGCAATATTATTGCAGTTCGTCCGTTAAGGGACGGCGTAATTTCCAACTTTCATGATACTGAGCGGATGCTGCGTTATTTCTTGCGCAAAGTGATTGGAAGAAAACTGTTTTTTAAACCGAGAGTGGTGGTCTGCGTGCCTTCGGGCGTGACCGAAGTGGAAAAACGATCGGTAATTGACGCGACCGAAGAAGCTGGTGCCAGACATACCTGTCTCATCGAAGAACCGATTGCGGCGGCGATCGGTGCGGGTCTGGATATTTCCTCGCCCTACGGCAACATGGTTTTGGATATCGGCGGCGGAACCAGTGATATTGCGGTGCTCTCGATGGGCGGCGCGGTCATTACCGGATCGGTGAAGTGCGCGGGCGATAAGTTTAATGAAGCGATCATTAAATATATGAAGAAAAAACACAATGTGCTTTTAGGCGAGCGAACAGCCGAGGAGATTAAGATCAATATCGGCACCGCTTACCCGAGAAAAGAAGAACTGTATATGGAAGTGACCGGGCGAAACATCATCTCGGGCATGCCGAAAACGGTGACGCTCTCTTCCAACGAAACCATCGAAGCCTTTGAGGAACCCTTGAATATCATTTTGGATACCATCCATAATGTGTTGGAGCAGACACCGCCCGAACTCGCATCGGATATTGCTGAAAACGGCATCTGTATGACCGGCGGCGGCTCGCTGCTGTACGGGTTGGATCGATTGTTGACTGAAAAGACCCATGCGCCCTGCTATGTGGCGGAAGATGCGATTTCCTGTGTGGCGATTGGTACGGGCAAGGCGTTGGAAGATTTGGAATTGTATTCGTCGGGAGCTGTGTATGATTATCGCAGAGGCGACTACTATCAACGCTTTTAGTCAGTACGAAAAAATAAAAATATTATATCAGACCAAAGCTTTAAGCGGCCTTGGTCTTTTGCTTTAAAACTGGGGGCATTATGAACAGACGCGTTAATATCATCACCATGCTGATTATCATCCTTGCGGTGCTGATCGTTTTTGGAGGGCTGGCGGCGGCATCGCTTTTGGATACTTACAAAACGATCAAAGATGATCCGCAATCAGCATTTGATCCGGAAGAAACACCGCTGGTATTGGAAGCTAAAACGCCGAAAGCTTCGGCGACGCCCGAAACGATTCCGCACGATTTGGAATATCATGGCGAATATTATAATAAAAAGCCGCATCGTATCAATGTGGTTTTACTTGGCTTTGATGATGTCGAAGACAGGCCGGACGACGGTGGCAATACCGATTCTCTGATGATCTTTCAGATTGATCTGAACAGCTCCGAGATGAATGTCATCTCCATTCCACGGGATACTTGGACACCGGTCAGTGAATATGATTCAAACGGTAAACTGGAATACACATACCACACCAAAATCAACGCGGCCTACGCGGCGGCGGCACGGAAACAGGATCGGTACCCGAATGTGCTGGCAACGATTGAGAATCTCATCAATTGTGATGGGCAGTTCGATCTTGATGTGGACTATTATTGCTCGATTGATATCAAAGATGTGCCTAAAATCACCAAGGTTGTGGGCGGGGTTCCCGTTAAGTTAAAATATACAATTCCGGGTGTGGGCGATGCGGGGGATGACGTGATGTTGAATGAAAAAACCTGCGAAATATATTTGCGGGATCGTTCCACCGGCAACGGTGATTTGACGCGTGCCGAGCGACATCAAAAGTATATGATGGCACTGGCAAAGCGCATTCAGTCGCTGGGCGGCAAAAAAGCGGCATTGACGCTGTATGACGATGCGATACGTTATACCGAGACCAATCTGTCACTGGAAGAAATCGCGGCGCTCGCCACCATGCTGGATAAAATCAATGTGGACGATATTACGCTGCATACGGTTCCGGGAACCGTTGGCGGCGCGGCTTATGAGCGGCCGGGCAGCCATTACGGTGATTATAGAAGTGTGTACTTGGTGGATGATACCGCGCTTGAAGCACTGGTGCTGGATTTATATTATGAGCCCGTCAGCGAATAAAACCCACGCGAAAAAATGGTTGGTGTAATACTAAAATAACAATTTTGTGTTTGTAATGCTCCAAAACAGTTGATATAATGACTAGGTAATAAATTAACAAAAGGAGAGCAAAAACATGAAAAAAGTATTAGTGGTCGTATTGGTACTGCTGCTGTCTTTGGCCGTTGTCACAGGTTGTGCTTCAAAGGGCTATGAGATTGCAATGATCACAGACGCTGGTGAGATCGATGACAAATCGTTTAACCAGGGCACTTGGGAAGGTATCAAAGACTATGCGGAATCCAATGATATTTCGTATAAGTATTATAAGCCGACAGAAGTCTCGACCGATGCCTATGTTGCAGCCATCGATTTGGCCGTAAAGGGCGGTGCGAAAGTGGTTGTGACCCCTGGCTTCTTGTTTGAACCTGCGATTTTCGTCGCACAGGACAAATATCCGGATACTTCCTTTATCCTTCTGGATGGTACTCCGCATAATGAAGACTACTCCGAATTCCGTATTGAATCCAATGTTTATTCTATTTTCTATGCAGAGCAAGAATCCGGCTTCCTCGCTGGTTATGCGGCTGTAAAAGAAGGTTACACCAAACTTGGTTTCATGGGCGGCATGGCGGTTCCTGCGGTTATCCGTTTTGGATACGGCTTCCTTCAGGGCGCAGAATATGCGGCTAATGAAATGGGTGTTGCTTCGGTAGAAGTTAAATATCACTACACCGGCGATTTTGCTGCGACACCGAAGAACCAAACCACAGCAGCAACCTGGTATGCGGACGGCACAGAAGTGATTTTCGCGGCTGGCGGCAAAGTGGGTAATTCGGTTATGGCAGCGGCTGAAGCGGCTGACGCAAAAGTGATCGGCGTTGACGTAGACCAATCGTCCGAGTCTGAAACCGTTATTACTTCGGCTAAAAAAGAATTGGCTGTATCGGTTCAGGCTGGATTGCAGAGCTACTATGACGGCGCTTTCAAAGGCGGCGTTTCCGAAACTTTGGATATCACAGTGGGCGCTATCGGTCTGCCGGATGATTTCAGCAGATTCACTACATTCACCCAAGCGGATTATGATGCGATTTTTGCTAAACTCTTAGCTGATGACGGTGGAATGAGAACTTCCATGGTCAAAGATACAGATGCAGACGGAAATGCAGTTGAAGTTGCTGGCTTGCCGCTTTCCATCGTTTCTGTTACAGTGGTTGAATAATTAACTTAGATTCAAATAAAAAGGGTGCTTTTCTATAAGCATCCTTTTTTTCTTCATTTGATTTATATTTATTTTAGAATATGATATGATCTTAATATCATGGATTGAAATGAAATAACGTGCGTTAAAGAATGGAGGTACGTTTTGGAATACATCATAGAGATGCTGGGCATCACCAAGGAGTTTCCGGGGGTTATCGCAAATGATAACGTGACATTGAAACTCAAGCCCGGAGAAATTCATGCTCTGTTGGGAGAAAACGGGGCAGGGAAATCTACGCTGATGAGCATTCTTTTTGGCCTGTATAAGCCGGAAAAAGGTGAAATTCGTAAAAACGGGAAAGTGATTCATATCGCAAACCCGAATGATGCGAATGATTATGGTATTGGCATGGTGCATCAGCACTTTAAATTGGTGCATAATTTCACCGTGCTGGAAAACATCATTTTGGGCGTGGAGACCGTTAAAAATGGCCTTTTAGATATGCAGGAAGCGCGGGAAAAGGTGATGGCGCTTTCAAAGAAATATAATCTTTTTATCGACCCTGACGCGCTGATTTCGGATATCACCGTGGGGATGCAGCAACGTGTGGAGATTTTAAAAATGCTGTACCGCGATAATGAGATTTTGATTTTTGATGAACCAACGGCCATGCTGACACCGCAGGAGATTATTGAGCTGATCGCAATTATGAAAGGGTTATGCGCTGAGGGGAAATCCATTTTGTTCATCACGCATAAGCTGGAAGAGATCAAGCAGGTGGCACATCGCTGTACTATCCTGCGAAAAGGCAAATATATCGATACAGTGGATGTCGCATCTGCGACCAAAGAAACGCTTTCTGAGTTGATGGTTGGACGTAAAGTGGATTTCGCTGTCCATAAGGATAAAGCCAAATTGGGTCGGGAGATATTAAACGTATCTCATCTGACGGTCGTATCCAAACTTTCCAAAAAGAATGTCGTGCACGATGTGTCTTTTTCTGTGAAGGCAGGGGAAATCGTATGTATTGCGGGCATTGATGGTAACGGCCAATCCGAGCTAGTCTATGCACTGACCGGCCTTGGCCCCATCGAAGATGGCAGAATTGTGCTGAATGATAAGGATATCACACACAGCAGTATTCGTGAGCGCTCGGAGACCGGAATGTCGCATATTCCAGAAGACCGACATAAACACGGATTGGTGCTGGATTATACACTGGCTAAAAATATGGTATTGCAATCCTACTTTAAAGAACAATTCCAAAAATACGGATTTCTAAGATTTAAAGAGATTAACGCTTATGCGGATAAGCTGATTGAAGAGTTTGATGTACGCACCGGACAGGGCGGCAAAACGATGGCACGATCGATGTCGGGCGGCAATCAGCAAAAAGCGATTGTCGCGCGGGAGATTGACCTAGACCCCGATCTTTTGGTCGCGGTGCAGCCCACGCGCGGGTTGGACGTGGGCGCTATTGAATATATTCATAAACAACTGGTTGAACAGCGGGATAATGGCAAAGGGGTGCTGTTGGTTTCGCTGGAACTGGAAGAGGTCATGAACGTCAGCGATCGAATTTTGGTGCTGTATGAAGGTGAAATCGTTGCCAACGTGGACCCCAAAAAGACGACGATTCAGGAATTGGGTCTGTATATGTCAGGCGCAAAAAGAGAGGAGAAGGTGGTATGAACAAACTCAAAGAATGGGTAAAAACGCCCACTTTTTCCAGCATCTCGGCTTCTGTCGCCGCCATTATTATGGGCCTTTTATTTGGTCTTGTGATTCTACTGTTCACAAATCCAGGACAGGCACTGCCCGGTTTTGTAGCGATATTGGCCGGGGGATTCACTGGCGGCGCGCAAGGACTCGGTGATGTGCTGTACACCGCAACACCGCTGATCTTAACCGGACTTTCGGTGGGATTCGCGTTTAAAACCGGCCTTTTCAATATCGGCGCTTCGGGGCAGTTGGTGGTTGGTGCGTATGTGGCGGTTTTGCTCGGCAATCTTGATCTTGGTTTGGGCGGTTTTCACTGGGTGGTGGCGTTGCTCGGCGCTATGCTGGCAGGTGCTATTTGGGCCGGTATCGTTGGTTTGCTGAAAGCCTATTTCAACGTGAACGAAGTTATCTCGTCCATCATGCTGAATTACACTGGAATGTATCTTGTTAATATGCTGATTGTCAGCACCGTGTTTGATAAACTGCGCAACCAGTCTCAGCCGGTCATGCCCTCGGCGAATATCCCTGCGATGGGGCTTGACAGACTCTTTCCACAGTCCAGTGCAAATGGCGGATTCTTTATCGCTATCTTGCTGGTGATTATCACATATATTGTTTTGAACAAAACCGTTTTTGGATATGAGCTGATTGCATGCGGTCATAATGCAGACGCCAGCCGCTACGCGGGCATCAACGCTAAACGTAATATTGTGCTGGCCATGGTGATTGCAGGCGCACTCGCGGGAACAGCGGGCGGGCTTATCTATCTGGCTGGAGCGGGCAAATATATCCGTGTGATCGATGTGCTGCACGGTGAGGGTTTTATGGGTATTCCGATTGCGCTTCTGGGGTTGTCCAACCCTATCGGCGTATTCTTTGCGGCCATCTTTATCGCCTACATTGATATGGGCGGCTTTTATATGCAGTTGTATGATTTCGTCCCGGAAATCACAGAAATCATCATTGCGGCGATAATCTATTTCTCAGCGTTTGCATTGATTGTGAAAAACATCATCGCATATTCCTTAAAACGCTCGGAAGAAAAGGAGAAGCGAAAAAAAGCCAAACCGCTTGATGCCGTAAAAGGAGGGGAAAAATCATGAACAGCTTATATTTCCTGGTTCAACAAACTATGTTTTTCTCCATCCCGCTACTGATCGTGGCGCTTGGCGGTATGTTCTCGGAGCGAAGCGGTGTGGTCAATATCGCGCTGGAAGGCATCATGCTGATCGGGGCTTTCGCGTCAATATTCACCATCAACGCATTGCAGGACAGCATGTCTGGTCAGGGACTGTTGCTCATCGCCATATTGGTAGCTATGGCCGCAGGCCTTGTCTTTTCACTGCTGCATGCTTATGCCTCCATCAATATGAAAGCCGACCAGGTCATCTCGGGTACTGCGCTGAATATGTTTGCACCGGCATTTGCTGTCTTTGTGGCCAGAACCATACAGGGCAGCAAGGACATCAACTTCTTAAATACATTTAGAATCAGTTCGGTACCGCTTCTGGGAAAAATTCCAGTTATTGGGCCGCTGTTCTTCCAAAACTGCTATATTACAACGTATATTGGCATTCTGATATTGATTATATCCACCATTGTGCTGTACCGTACCAAATTCGGTCTGCGCCTTCGTTCCTGCGGCGAGCATCCGCAGGCAGCGGATTCGGTGGGAATCAATGTATACCATATGCGCTATGCGGGCGTGCTGATTTCAGGTGCGCTGGCCGGCCTCGGTGGGCTGATTTTTGTGGTGCCCACGTCCACCGCATTCAGTGCGGACGTATCCGGATATGGATTCTTGGCACTGGCTGTATTGATCTTCGGTCAATGGAAACCTAAACGCATTCTGTGGGCGGCGTTCTTCTTTGGTTTTATGAAGACGGTTTCGGCCGCCTATTCTGGCATACCGGTGTTAAAGACGCTGGATATCTCCAGCGGTATCTATAAGATGATTCCGTACATCGCCACGCTGTTTGTGTTGGCGGCTTCGTCTAAAAACTCGCAGGCGCCGAAAGCTGAGGGTATTCCCTACGACGCAGGTGAGAGGTAGGATAACATGGCAAAATTGTTTTTCAGATATGCCGTGATGAACGCGGGCAAATCCACCCAATTGCTTCAGATTGCGCACGATTACGAAAAAAACGGTCGGAAGATTCTCTGCATCAAACCGAAGATTGACACCAAAGAAGGCGACTATATTATCAGTCGGCTTGAGGACGGGTTGATTAAACGAAAGACTGACTTTCTGTCCATGCCAGAAAAAGGGTGGATGTACCGCACCATCAAGCAAAAACAGCAGGAAGCCAAAGAATCAGGCAAACCGATTTCGGTGTTGATGATCGATGAAGCGCAGTTTTTGAGTGAGGATAATGTGTGGGATCTGGTGCGCGTGGTGGCGTATCTCGATATTCCGGTTATTGCATTCGGCCTAAAGGTGGATGCATTCGGCAAGCCCTTCCCGGGGTCTGCGGCGTTGTTTGCGCTGGCGCAGGACATTGAGGAGGTGACCACGCGGGCGATATGCACCTATTCGGAAAAACCGAGGAAAGCGACATTCCAGGTGCGGCATGTGAACGGTGAGCCGGTGTTCTCTGGGTCACAGGTGGCCATCGAAGACGAACAGGAAATCCTCTACAAGCCGGTATGCCTTCAGGAGTATATCCGCATGAAGGATACGGCGGACGGGTGGGAAGAATAGAAAACATGAGCCTTTGGATGAATCCGGAGGCTCTTTTTTAATCATAAAATATTCACCAATAACTTTATGAATAACCACACACATGCCATTAGTTTTATGGTAAAATAATACGTAACACATCAAAGGTTACAAATCTTTTTTTGTTTTCGGAGCAGTATGAAGATACTTAAACGAATTCTCAATAGTTTACAAAATGATATCTATTACTATTTAAGCCTCGGGCTGATTGTGCTGACCTATGGTTTGGATTTACGGTTGAACATCGCGCTTTACTTTTTGTTTATTATTAATCTTGGTGTAAATATTCGGCAGGATCGTTTTCTATATACTTTTTTTGCGTTGGTGCTGTTTGAGGTGCAGGTACATTCCAGCTTGATTCTAGCCGGCTGGATGTTTACGTCGCTGATGCAGGTGTATTACATCGCTTTTGCGGTGCGTGTCGTTTTAGATATCTTCAAGAAAACAAAATTCAATTTGGACATCATCGCAGTGCTTATCGCGCTGTGGTTTGCGGCTACCGCTGTGCGCTACCAGACCGATTTTTCATCGGGTGTGGTGTTCATGATTAAAAATGGCGCAGTGGTGCTGTATATTCTGTTCTATTTTAAGGCGAACAGAGCACGAGAAAAAGCGGTGGGCGATATGCTGAGCGTCATTTCGCTGTTTATTCTCTTTGCGGGCGTCTATGCGCTGACCCGTTCCATCTATTGGGATAACCGGCTGTGCTCCACGGTGCACGACCCGAACTATTCGGCGATGTTCTACGGCGCGGGTCTGTTTGCATCCTTTGGTGCAACGCTATATAAGAAATGGCTCAACGCTGTTTTGTCGGCGGCATTGTCGGTATTGCTTTTGCTCACCATGAGTATCACCGGCATCTTCCTGACCGGCATAATACTCATCATCTATTTTCTAATCACCCAAGGCATCAAGCGGGTGGCGATTGTGGCGGGCGTCCTAGCGGTACTGCTGGCGGGGATCCTTTTGGTGCCCACCGAAGAAGGCTCGACGATGCACAATCTGCAAAACCGCGTGAATAAGTTTTATGTCATCGACGAAAACGATTACACGCTGGTGGGGCATGATGATTATAATAAAACCCAGCTTTATTTAAACTATATCACCAATAATCGTTACTATTTGGTGCAGGGCTATTCAGAGGCATTTAGTGAATTGCCCGCCGTGCAAAAGCTCTTTGGCGGTAACAATGTGATGACGGGCCCTTTTCGGGAAGCGATGACAAAACGATTTTCCACCGTATCGCATAACTCCTATATCGATACGGCGTTTATGGTGGGGCTTGTTTTTACGGTGCTTTTGGCTTTCTTAATCATCCTTCGTATGGCGCAGCTGATTAAAGAATATCGAAAGACCGGGTCGCGGCAGGTGCTCAGTCTCATTTTGCTTAAGGCGGTTGTCATCGTCTTTGGGCTGACCATCTCCTATTTCCCGTATCGGTATTATATTTTGTTTATCATGTTATAAATGTTTTCTTGAAAGGAATATATAAATGATGGATTTAAAACAAACGTTACGGCATGTTCCTGATTTTCCGAAAAAAGGTATCGACTTTATCGATATCACCACGGTGTTAAAAGACCCGGATGCGCTGGCACTGGCCGTCAATGAACTCTGCAAACGCGCGGAAAAGTATGATTTCGATTTGGTGATTTCGCCCGAATCCCGCGGGTTTATTTTGGGCACGCCCATGTGCTATAAGATGCACAAAGGCTTTGTGCCGGTGAGGAAAAAAGGTAAGCTGCCTGCCGAGACCATCTCCTACGAGTATGATCTGGAATATGGTTCAGCCGTGCTTGAGATTCACAAAGACTCCATCAAAAAAGGTCAGAAAGTGATCTTGATTGATGACCTTTTGGCGACCGGAGGCACAACGCTGGCCAATATCAAGCTGGTTGAGCGCCTTGGGGGTGTGGTGGAAGCCGTGGTCTGTTTGGTGGAATTGACCTATTTGAACGGCCGCGAGCGTTTATCCGATTATAACGTTGAATCGGTGGTCACTTTTGAAGAATAAGTGAACGCTTGGGCGGTTTTGTTGACAATAAAAGTATTAGTCTGTAATATAGTGTTTGAAAGAACGGACATCCTGAAAGAGTCATTCAATAGGTTATAGTTTTTTATAACCTATTTGTTTGTTAAGAAGGTTATTTTGATGAAAAAAAATCAGCCTAGGTTTAAAAAGAGTGCAGCGAAAGCTGCGTCAGCGCGGGTGCCGAAAAGCGAGGGATTTGTTGTTTCTCGCCGGCTTTTGTATACTGTGTTTCTGCCGGTTGCGGCTGTTTTGATTTTGGGTGTTTTCATGCTGATCGGGCTTGTCATCGGCAGGTCATCGGCTATCCGCGAGCAGAAAAATGCGCCGACGCCGACACCTGAGATCGTATATGTCACGCCAAAACCGACGCCGACACCCGAGCCGACACATACCCCTACGCCATCACCATCGCCTTCGCCGACCCCTGAAGAAACCGAAGAAACGGTTTCAAATTATTATGGCAGGCTGGGCGGCACTATGGACGGCGGGGCAAACTATATGAGCCGGATCACTTTTGTCGGTGGCGATGCGGCCAACAAGCTGAATCTTTACTACAGTTCAATTACCGATGATAAGGTGTGGTATGCGCCTTCCAATCATGGCGCCATTTTAGACCAGCTGGAAGTGAATATCAGCGGAAAAAAATTGCTTCTGCCCGAAGCCGTTGCGGCGGCCAAACCGGATATCCTCTTGTTTGCCTTTTGCGGTATCAACTTCGGTTCTCGCTCATGGGAGGCGGATCGCTTTGTGGACGAGTATGAAAAGCTTATTCTTGAACTAAAAAAGAATGCACCGCGCGGCACCGCGTTTGTCATTATGGGGCTGTTTCCCATTACAGACGAATATGAGACCGAGGATACCCACTACAACCAGAGCAACGAGCGAATTGCCAAAATCAATCGGGGTTTGGAAGTATTCGCGTATAACAACGAATGCTACTTTTTGGACATCAACGGCGTGCTTCGCGGCAGTGACGGATCTTTGAAAGATGAATATTGGGCGGACAGTACGAATATCCTCAACCGTGATGGGTACCGTGTGGTCTATAATTACATCAAAACCCATCAGGTTTTGCATTAGGATTAAGAGAAAAACAATGTCGAAGATTGAAAAACAGTCGGTGGTGAAACCGGCCGAAAGAATAAAAAGTGAAACGGTGGTTATCAGCAGAAAGCTGATTTTAACGGTGATTTTACCCATTGGGGCAGTATTGCTGATCGCGGCGGCTTTACTGATGGGTTACCTGTTGGGTACGTCCGGCACGTTGAAGGAAGCCTCCGCCATGGCGACACCCGAAAAGGTGGTCGTGGTGGTGACGCCGAAGCCCACGCCAACGCCGGAATCCACACCCGAGCCCACGCCATCGCCGTCACCCGAAGTAACTGAAAAGAGCAGTGGGGGGACATCATCCAGCAGTTATGGCAGACTACAGCGTACTGATGACGCGGGGGCGAGCTATTATGAGTCGCTCTACTATGTGGGCGGATTTGAAATATCCAATCTGGCGCTGTACACCGGCATTCCGGACGACCATGTGTTTGCAAAGGATGACGGGTTTACGCAAGTCAGCGCACTGACCGACAAGCGCTTTTTGGTCTCGGGGCACACTGGATTTTTAACCGTGCCGGAGGCGATGGGAGTCATTAAGCCCAAAGCGATTGTGATGAATTTCGGCTACAACGGCGCGCCTTATATGAGCGTCACCACGTATATCTATCATTTCAAAAAACTGATCGAAGCGATTTTGGATGAATCACCCAACACCAAGATCATCATTGCCATGGTGAACCCCATCACATACGGGGCGGAGCAGGAAGAGTTGACCAAAGAGCGGGACGAGGGTGTAGGATATTATACCAACGCGAAAATTGCAGATATTAATGCGGCCCTGCAGGGACTCGCCATCGAAAAACGGTTGTATTATCTGGCGACAGATGGGGTACTGCATATCAATGATGATACCGATTCCCCGCTTGATCCGGGATATGCACAGAGTGACGGGCAAAAGCTGAACCGTACCGGTTGCGAGCGTGTAGCGCGGTATATACGAGAGCATAAGCTGCCCTGATCGGGCATAGAAAGATATTATACTGAGGAAAAGTGTTTGAGCAGAACCGACCGGATTTTTATTGAGAATATCACGGATATACTGGAAAACGGATACAGCGACGAAAACGAAGCCGTCCGCCCAAAGTGGGAGGACGGCTCGCCTGCGCATACCATCAAGCGCTTCGGCATCGTCAATCGGTACAATCTGGCTGAGGAGTTTCCTGCGCTGACTTTGCGAAAAACGGCTTTTAAGTCAGCGGTGGACGAACTTTTGTGGATATGGCAGAGGAAATCCAGTAATGTTCATGACTTAAATTCGCATATCTGGGATGCGTGGGCGGATGAGGCCGGCAGTATCGGCAAAGCCTACGGCTATCAACTGGCGCAAAAACATAATTATAAAGAAGGGATGTTCGATCAGGTGGATCGGGTGCTTTACGATTTAAAGCATAATCCGGGCAGCCGTCGTATCATCACCAACATCTATAACCACGCGGATTTGAGTGAGATGTGGCTGTATCCGTGTGCGTACTCGATGACCTTTAATGTCAGCGGTGATGTGCTGAACGGTATCCTAAACCAGCGCAGTCAGGATATGCTGGTGGCCAACAACTGGAATGTGGTGCAGTACGCTGTGCTTTTACACATGATGGCGCAGGTTTCGGGGCTAAAGGCTGGGGAACTGGTGCATGTCATTGCAGATGCGCATATCTATGACCGTCATGTGCCCTTGGTTAAGCAGGTGATGGCAAACCCGAAGTATGACGCACCGAAGTTTTGGATGGATCCGTCAATTAAAGATTTTTATGCATTCACACCGGATAGTTTCCGGCTGGATGATTATTTAGGCTCAAAATTGGAGAGCAAAATACCCGTAGCGGTATAAGAAGAGGGAATATGAACATTATTGTGGCAGTGGATAAAAACTGGGCGATTGGAAACAACGGCGGCCTTTTGGTTTCCCTGCCTTCGGATATGCGTTTTTTTAGGACAACGACGCTGAACAAACCTGTGATTATGGGTAGAAAAACGCTGGAAAGCCTGCCGGGTGGAAAACCGATGGCGGACAGACAGAACATCGTTCTATCCAAAACCCTGAAAAAACAGGGAGATATCACAGTGGTTCAAAGCATTTCAGCGCTAAAGAATCTCGGTATTAATCTTGATCATGCTTTCGTCATCGGCGGCGCGGCGGTTTATGCGGCGCTTTTGCCCTATTGCACCTTCGCGTTTGTCACACGGCTGGATGCCGAGTTTGAGGCGGACGCGTTTTTCCCCAATTTAGACGAGGCCGGGGGCTGGGTGAAAGCAGATACGATTTACGATTTTAAGGAAAACGATATCGACGCTGAAATCATCAAATACTATAATGAGAATCCGCTGACGATTCCTATCCCTTGAGTTGTACAAAGTAACTTTCCGATTTGATTATAAGTGAATAGTGTTTGGGACTGATCAAAGGCGATGCTGGTTCCCGAAACAGGATTAAACCCGTTTGGATGCAGACAAAAGCACCAGGAACAGGAGATATGAAATGGGTTATTTTAGGCAATACAAGGGGCTTCCCCGAGAGATATATTTTATTTTTGTAGCAAGAATTATCAGTTCGCTGGGTAGTTTTATCTATCCGTTTATGACAATGTACCTAAGCCGTAAGATTGGCATGTCGGATGAGGCGATTGGTGTTTATATGACCGTGATGGCTGTAGTCGGCATCCCGGGCGTCATTTTGGGCGGCAAGCTGGCCGATAAATTCAGCCGAAAATGGGTGTATGCCATTCCTCAGATCATCGCTTCGGTATTATTTATTGTGGTTGGATTTATCCAGCACAGTCCGGCGGTTCCGTGGCTTATGATGGCGGCGTCATTCTTTTTATCTTTTGTTTGGCCAGCGCTTTCAGCGATGATGATGGACTATACCAACAAAGAGAATCGCCAGGCGGCTTTTTCTTTAAGCTATCTTGGCATGAACGTCGGGTTTGCGTTTGGGCCGTCCATCGCAGGGCTTTTGTTCGAAAACGCGACGTCCTGGATATTTTGGGGAGACGCGATGACAACGCTGATTTCTGTGGTGATGGTGATTTTAGTCTTCAAGGAAAGACCCGAAGCGGATCGACTGACCATAGAAGAGTTATCTGAACATGAAGCGGCGTTTGACGGTTCAGCGCTGAAAGCACTGCTTCAGCGCCCTGCACTGATTATCTTTTCCGTACTCAGCGCGCTTTTGGCCTGGGTGTATGCACAAGGCTCCTATGCGCTGCCGCTGCATATGATCGATATTTTTGCGGAAAACGGTGCAAAATTTTACGGATTTACAGGATCGCTCAACGGTGTCGAAGTGGTGCTGCTCACGCCGGTTATTCTTTTGATGACAAAACGCTTTAAACCGGTGGTTAATGTGATATTCGTCGCGCTTTTATATGTGGTAGGTTTTGGAATGTACGGGGTCACCGAAAACATCTGGCTCTTCTATCTAGCCACCTTCATCTGGACACTGGGCGAAATTGTTGGGGCGGTCAATATTGGTGTATATATTGCCAACCATTCTCCTGTGACACACCGCGGAAGGTTCCAATCCATTTTCGATTTAATCCATGGATCGGGCAGAGCGACTGGGCCGATCCTGGCCGGTATGTTTTTGGTGGGGCATTCGATCAATCAATTGTGGTATTTATCGGCGCTGATTAGCTTGGCTACGGCGGTGCTGTTGTACGGGCTGTGTCATTTTGAAGCCGCACTAAACAAACGCAAGGCGGTAAGTGCAGGATAACCGGCGTGAAGAAAACAGTACGAGATAAAAGCAAAAAACTGTGCGACTGCGCGGTTTTTTTCTTCATCGCATAAAATGATAGACGCTTTGTACTATCCAGAGAAGGATTAAAAAAACTTTTATATCAAACCAAAAAAAATCAGCAAATCCAGTGGAAATATGGTATAATAATTCAGCAATATGTTTAAACTCTGTTTTCGACAGGTGCCATTTGGCCCATCCGAGGCCGGATAGCTGTTGAATGATGAATAGTGCTCATCGGTTTGTGCTTAACGAGATTTGATTGGTTTTAAGCGCGCACCACATTCGTTCCAGACTTTTGGTAGTATACAAAACGTAACGATATGTAATAAGATGTTACCAGCATGATTAGCGCATAAACGCACTTGTGATGATAGATAGCAGCTTTTTTTGTATTATAGGGATTTGTTCTTGGAGCTGAAAAGTGTTATGCGTGCTGGATTGGAAGCTTTCGCACTTGAAGACAATAAAAGCAACTCGTTGTGCCCGTGATCTGACCGGGTATTGATCGGGATCGCTTTTTTGATAATTTAAGGATTGTGGAGAGGAGAAGAGAGAAAATGAAACAGGAATTTTTGACAAAAGCGGAACAAAAGATATTACAATGCTCAACTATTGAGTCCGAACTGTACAACGAATATAACGTCAAGCGGGGTCTTAGAAACCCGAACGGTACCGGTGTATTGGTGGGACTGACCAAAGTCGGCGACGTACACGGATACCTTTTGGACGAAGGTGAGACCATCCCGGCCGACGGCCGCTTGAGATACCGCGGTGTGGATGTAGCAGACCTGGTTAAAGGCTTTCAGACAGAAGGGCGTTTTGGCTTTGAGGAAACCTGCTATCTTCTGCTGTTCGGTCATTTGCCGAATCAGGCGGAGCTGGATGAATTTAAAGAAGTGCTGGCTTTCAGTCGAATCTTACCAGAGGGTTTTGTTCAGGGTTCTATTTTAAAGTTCCCGTCGAACGATATCATGAACAAACTTGCGCGCTCGATATTGACCATCTATTCGTTCGATGACAATCCGGATGATTTATCTCTGGTTAACGTCATTCGCCAGTGTATCCAATTGATCGCGCAGATGCCTTTGATGGCCGCTTATTCTTATATCTCAAAACTGCATTATATGCTGAATGGATCGCTCTATATACATCGTCCGCGAATGGACTATTCCGAGGCTGAGAATTTTCTGCATATTCTTCGCATGGATAATGGATTCTCGGCGATTGAAGCGGAGACGCTTGACCTTTGCATGGTGCTGCATGCCGAGCACGGCGGCGGTAATAACTCCACGTTCACGACGCACGTGGTATCCTCCAGCGGTACGGATACGTATTCCACAATGGCAGCTTCCATTGGCTCTTTAAAAGGACCCAAACACGGCGGTGCGAATATCCGCGTGACAAACATGATGAATGATCTTAGAAAACATGTGAAAAACACAGCCAGTGATACTGAGATAGAAGGATATCTGGCGAAGATACTCAAAAAACAAGTGGGCGACAAAAGCGGCTTAATCTATGGCATCGGCCACGCGGTTTATACCATGTCCGACCCGCGTGCTATTCTATTAAAAGAGAAGGCAAAGACGCTTGCTGTCGCGAACGATTTTGAAGCGGAGATGGACATGTACGAGCGCGTGGAACGTCTGGCGCCGCAGGTGTTTTATGATGTGAAGGGATCGGACAAAGTGGTCTCTGCGAATGTGGATTTCTACTCGGGCATGGTGTATTCGATGCTGGGGATCCCCGACGATCTGTTCACACCGATTTTTGCGATGTCGCGTGTCGCCGGCTGGTCGGCGCATCGCATTGAAGAGCTGGCGTTTAATCCGCGAATCATGCGGCCGGCTTACAAAAATGTACGTGCACCCCAGAATTATATGCCGATGGAAGAACGAAAATAAGCGAAAAAATGCTGCCTAAGCGATGCTTTGGCAGTTTTTTTGTTTAGAAGGATATGTGTTTTTTGCGATGATATTTTGATTTGAAATTACACAGAATTTACACAACTTGAAATCGACGATAATAATCGTGCTGTATTTTATACTCATATTAAAAAGTTTGGAGGCAACTATGAAAAAAGCACGTAACAAATTGATCGTTGGTTTACTGTTGGTTGTTCTGCTGGTGGGTTTCACCGCCTGCGCTAAAGCAGCCGAAGAAGAAATGGTAACCGAAACGGTTACCGAACCTGCAGCTGAAGAAGCAGTTGTTGAAGAGCCTGCGCTGACCGGTGAAATCACCGTTTCGGGTTCTACATCAGTTGAGCCTGTTGGCGTTGCACTCGGCGACGAGTTTATGGCGTTGAATCCTGGTGTTGCTTTTACCTATGAAGGTATTGGCTCTTCCGGTGGTGTTGAAAACGCGAACGACGGCACAACCATGATTGGCACAGCATCCAGAAACATCAAAGATTCTGAAAAAGAATATGGTTTGACCGAACAGGTTCTGGCTTATGATGGTATTGCGGTTATCGTAAATCCGGCAAATGGTGTTGAAGGCCTGACGATGGAACAGGTACAGGGAATCTATCTTGGCGAAATCACCAACTGGAGTGAAGTTGGCGGCGAAGATGCTGAAATCGCTGTGGTTTCCAGAGAAGATGGTTCGGGTACACGTGGTGCTTTTGAAGAGCTGGTTGAGTTTGAAGATATGTTGTCGGCATCTGCCATCATCAAAGAGGGCAACGGAAACGTTCAGACAACGGTCGCGGGCAATCCGCTGGCAATCGGCTACGTATCGTTCACCTATCTTGATGATACCGTTAAAGGCCTGGCAATCGAAGGTGTTCTGCCCTCTGTTGAAGCGGTTTTAGATACGACCTATCCGATATCGAGACCTTTTAACATCATCTATCATGAAGAAAATCTGACCGACGCTGCGAAAGCATGGCTCGAGTGGGTATCCACTGACGAAGCAAAAGAAATTATCTCTGAAAAGGGCGCTATTCCTCTGGACTAGTGAGAAAAATTAACTTCAAACATTGCAGGAAGGTTGGTTAACCCCAACTTTTTTGCATGTTTAAAAGAAGAGGATTATCGTATGTTTAAAAAAAGACAATACGAACCGGTTATTGAATTCATCATCCGGATATCATCGTATATTTCAATATTAGCAGTTGGTTTTATCATATTATTTATACTCAGCAAGGGAATTCAGCCTTTCCTGTGGTTTAATAAAGAAGGCACTTATCCGTTCCTGGATTTCATCGGGGGCATGAAATGGGATCCCAGCGATATTGCTGAAAACGCAAAATACGGTATTTTCTATATGATTATCGGATCGGTGTTGGGAACCGGCGGCGCTATTTTGATTGGTGTGCCGATTGCCCTGTTTGCCGCGGCATTTTTATCCGAGCTGGCAACGCCGTGGATGCAAAAGATAGTCAGGAATGGTGTCCTTTTGATGGCGGGCATTCCTTCGGTTATCTACGGTATCTTTGGTCTTGGATTTATCGTGCCGAGGATTGCCAAGATTTCGCCGAATCCGTTTGGTGAATCGCTTTTAGCGGTCATTGTTGTTTTGACGATGATGATACTGCCGACCATGATTGCTATCGCCGAAAACGCGATTGCATCGGTGCCGCAGGAATATCGTCAGGCATCTTACGCGCTGGGGGCTTCCAAGGTATACACCACCATGCATGTTTTAATCCCGGCCGCCAGAAGAGGTATTCTCGTGGGCGTTGTGCTGGGTGTTGGCCGTGCCATCGGTGAAGCCATGGCCGTGGTTCTGGTGGCGGGCAACGTGGCCAGCGGACTGCCGACATCCATATTCGACCCGATTCGGCCGCTGACGACCAATGTCGTGCTTGAGATGAGCTATGCGGCGGGATTGCATGAAGAAATGCTGTTTTCCACAGGCAGCGTACTGCTTTTGCTGATTATTGTCATCAATATCGTCTTAAGCAGATTAACTAACAAGATGGGACAGTACTGATGAAATCGAAAAAGAAAACACAGGATGTTATTTTTAAAACACTGATGATTGCTTGCGCGAGCTTGGTCATCATACTGCTCGGGCTGGTATTGGGCTATATTATCACACAAGGCGCAGGACTCATCAACAAACGGTTTTTAACCGGCGATTTTGACGCCGAAACCAAGTATGTTAACGTGGTGACCAGCGACGAAGGTCTCTCGGCAGATATCGAAGTCGTCACTTATGATAAATCAAAATACATCGCGATTTCGAAGATCAACAAGAATTCGCCCTTGCGCGATGCAATCACCATTGACGGACAGCTTTATCCCCTGCGTGCGGGAGATATTATTCGGAAAATCGATGCGGAGAACACTGTGGATATGACGGTAGCGGAATACGAAACCGTACAGACCGCCTTACCTAAAAATTCGACAGTCAAGCTGAAAATCACCCGGCCGGGTGAGGGGGTTTTCCCGTTGGCGATGAATACGCTATATATTATCGGGCTGTCGCTTTTGTTTGCGCTGCCTATGGCGATTTTTTTCGGCCATATTCCTAGCCGAATATGCCAAACCCGGGAAAGTGCTGGAAATCATTCGGTTCGCAACCAGTTCGTTGGCCGGTATTCCGTCCATCATCTTCGGGCTCTTTGGCATGCTGGCGTTTGTTAAGGTATTCAACCTTGGATATTCGCTTCTGGCGGGCGCTTTGACGCTTTCCATCGTTCTTTTGCCCACCATTATCGGGCAGACCGAAGAAGCGATTAAACGGGTGCCTCTGACGCTGAAAGAAGGTTCGCTGGCGCTGGGTGCTACCAAGCTGCAGACCATATTTAAGATCATGCTACCTAATTCGATCTCGGGTATTCTGGTGGGTGTGCTTTTGGGTGTGGGTAGAATTGTGGCTGAAAGTGCGGCATTGCTGCTGACCGCCGGAACGGCGGCGGCGTTAGCGGGCAGCGTCTATAAGAGTGCATCCACACTGACCGTTAAAGCGTATGCCGTTGCGAAGGAAACGGGAAATGTTAAACTGGCCAGTGCTATCGGGCTGGTCGCTATCGCACTCATTATCATCGTCAACGCCCTTGCCAAGCTGGTTGAACGATTTGACAAAATGAAGGGGAGAGTATAGGAGAAGTTATGGTTAAAGAGAATGATAACAACATAAAAATGAGCGTTACCGGCATGAACTTCTATTATGATGACTTTCTGGCGTTGAAAAATCTCAATCTGGAAATCGTAAAGAATGAAGTACTGGCGTTTATCGGCCCTTCGGGATGCGGGAAATCCACCATGCTCCGGTCGCTGAATCGAATTAACGATCTGATTTCCGGAGCCAAGGTAGAAGGACTTATCACTCTGGAGGGAGAAGACATTTATGCGCCGGGGTATGATGTGATTGAGCTGCGACGCAAAGTGGGTATGGTGTTTCAAAAGCCGAACCCGTTTCCCATGAGTATTTATGACAATATCGCATATGGACCGCGGTTGAACGGCATTCGCAATAAAGCAACGCTTGACACCATTGTGGAAAAGAGTTTGAAACAAGCCGCATTGTGGGACGAGGTAAAGGATAAACTCCATGAAAACGGTCTTAGCATCTCGGGCGGGCAGCAGCAGCGTCTCTGCATCGCGCGTGTTTTGTCGGTGGAACCCGAAGTAATTTTGATGGATGAACCGACCAGTGCGTTGGATCCGATTGCGACGCTGAAAATCGAAGACTTGATTTTTGAGCTGAAAAAGCAATATACTATTGTCATTGTCACACATAATATGCAACAAGCAGCAAGAATATCCGATAAAACCGCATTCTTCCTTTTGGGAGAATTGATCGAGCACGATAAAACCACCAGACTGTTTGAGCGGCCCAAGGACAAACGTACCGAAGATTATATTACAGGCAGATTTGGATGATGAAGGAGAGAATAATAACATGGTAACCAGATTATCGTTTGAAGAAGAATTAGGGATGCTGCACGAGCAGTTTACCAGTATGCTGTCTTTGACAGAAAACGCGATTGATAAAGCGATCGTTGCGCTGAAGACGCAGGACGCGGTATTGGCGCAGGAAATTATCGACGGGGATGATGAGATAGACAAGGTGGAGCGCAAGATTGAAAAAGTGTGCCTGGAGATTATGGTACGCCAAAACCCGATCGCTAGTGATTTGCGACGCGTCACCAGCATTTTTAAGCTCATTACCGATTTAGAGCGCATCGCTGACCACGCCGAGGACATCTCGGAGATTGTGATACGTATCAAGGACCAAAAGTATTTAAAACCGCTGGTGGACTTACCGAATATGGCCAATAAAGCCAGAAACATGGTGACCAAGGTGATTCGTTCTTATATGCAGCGCGACGTGGATATGGCCTATGAGGTCTGCGATGAGGATAACGCGGTTGATGAGATGAACGCAAAGATATATAATGACCTTGTCGAGATGATTAAAGGCAATCCGGCGGCAGCCGAACAGGCTGTGGCGCTGATATCGATCGCCAAGTATTTTGAAAGGATTGCCGACCATGCGACGAATATCGCTGAATGGGTTGTGTTTAACGAAACCGGCAAACACAAACGCATCGGTTAGTCAAGGCAAGGGAAATGGATAAAAAAAGGATTTTTATCATTGAGGACGATCAGAATATCTGCGATCTTCTGGTGTATAAACTGCAGGGATCGGGGTTTGAAGCGCAAGGGTTTGGCACCGGCGAGCTCGGCCTTAAGGCGGTGATTGAATCGCCGCCGGATGTTCTGCTTCTGGATCTGATGCTGCCCGGGATGGACGGCTACGAGATATGCCGTAAAATTCGGGAAAACGAAGTCACGCGCGATGTCTATATCATCATGCTGACTGCACGGGGTGAAGAAGGAGACCGTATTTTGGGTCTGGAAATTGGTGCGGATGATTATATGGTCAAACCTTTCTCGGTGCGGGAAGTGGTGGCCAAGGTGCGCGCGGCGCTGCGGCGGATGAACCGATCGCACGGCGTCAAGAAATTTGATCGGATTGAAGCCGGAGACCTGGTGATTATCCCGGATAAACGCGAAGTTTACAAGGACGGTCAGATTTTGGATTTAAAGAAAAAAGAATTTGACCTCTTGTATTACATGATGCAAAACGCCGGACGGGTGATGTCCCGCGAGCAGCTTTTGGATGATATTTGGGGGTATGATTTTGCCGGAGAAACGCGGACAGTGGATGTGCATGTATCTCAGCTTCGGGTCAAGATTGAAGATGAGCCCGAAGCGCCGAAATATATTAAAACCCTGCGTGCAGTAGGATATAAATTCACCGATTTGAAAAAGGGAGAGTGATATGCAGAAAAAAGCATTTTGGTATCTTTTTTTTACATCGATTATCGCGGTGGTTCTAACGGGTATTATCGCGATTTCCATATCTCGCAGCACCGCCGTCGGCGAAGCCGAATTGGCGGCGGAAGCGATGGCAAAAATCATCATCAATGCATCGGGTGATGATGAAGAAGCGTTTGATGATACCGCAAAGGCGTTGGGCGCCTCGCTTTCTTATGATACGTATACGCCTTATCGGGTTACCATCATCGCGCCCGACGGGGTGGTTTTGGGTGATTCGGAAGCCGATATCAAGACTATGGAGAACCATGCCGACCGGCCCGAAGTGGTTGACGCGATGAACAGCGGTGTGGGGGTATCTCGCAGGGATTCAGATACGGTCAAGCTCAATATGCTGTATGTGGCGGTACGGGACGAGGGATCCGGCCGCATTGTACGCGTGGCCCTGCCGCTGACCGAGATTCAGCGGATGAACGCACGGCTTTTCTTTGGCGGCACCGTCAGCATCCTTGGCGGCGTTTTAATATCCATTTTAGCCGCGATTGTTTTTGCACGGCGCATCTCCCGCCCGATTGGCCAGATGGCCAGAGCGGCCGAAGCGATTGCCGGTGGTAATATGAGCACGCGCGTGGATATGGGGACCAGAACTGAGCTGGATGGTTTAGCCGAAGCCTTTAATTACATGTCCGAGCGGTTGGATTTGTCGGTCAATCAGCTGAGACATAAGAACGCCGAATTCAATGCGGTGCTTTCCAGTATGCAAAACGGACTGATTGCAGTTAATTTGGACTTGGATATACTCTATATCAACCCCGAAGCGCAGACGCTTTTCTCATATATGCCAAAAGACGAAAGTGAAAAACTACCGCTCTCAGTTATTGTATACCAGCGTCCGATTATCGAAGGAGTCCTAGCGTGTCTGGAAACGTTGGAAGCCAAGCTGATAGAAGTGAAGATGGGGACTGAGGAGATCAGGGATTACCGCGTACTGATTTCGCCCATGCAATATCGGGGCAAGGTGTCCGGTGCGATTATCCTTTTTGACGACGTGACGCATCTGCTAAAACTGGAGGGACTGCGCAGCGATTTTGTGGCCAATGTATCGCATGAACTGAGAACCCCGCTGACGTCCATCAAAGGCTATGCTGAGACATTGAAAGAAGAAGGCATACGGGATATTGACAATGCCAAACGGTTTTTGGAGATTATCGAAATTGAGGCCGACCGGCTGAATGTGCTGATTAATGACTTGATGGAGCTTTCCGAGATTGAGAACAAGAACGAAGACGTCAATATCTCGCGGCACACGCTTTCAAACATCATCGGAGAAGTGATTGACCTGATTGAAATCAGTGCCGAAAAGAAGGGGATTGAACTCATCGTAAACCAGCCCGAGAGGGTTGAAGTTTGGGCCAACAAGGACCGCATCAAGCAGCTGCTTTTAAACTTGCTTGATAACGGCATCAAGTATAATAAGCCCGGCGGCAAGGTGACCTTGACTGTCAGCGAGCATGCGAATATCTTGAAAATTTCGGTGAAAGATACGGGCAGCGGGATTGACGAAAAAGATATTCCGAGGTTATTCGAACGCTTTTACCGTGTGGATAAAAGCCGCTCCAAGGCGCTCGGAGGTACTGGTCTTGGGCTTTCCATCGTCAAGCATATCTGCGAGCTTTACGGCGGCAGTGTGACCGTGACCAGTGAAAAGAATATCGGCAGCGAGTTTGTGGTGAGTTTGCCCATTGTTGTCCAATAATAAAACGCTTCGGGAAGCCGAAGCGTTTTTTGTGTGCGTCAAATCGGATGATTATTCTTTGATAAACAGCACGCCCAACGTACCCGGACCGCAGTGCGAGGAAATGGTTGCGCCGGCGAAGTTGTCGATGACTTCCTGAAAACCGTATTTTTCTTTCAGCATATTCGCAATCTCAGCGCGCTTTTCTTCCTTGCCCAGTGCGGTGTGCGTAATGAACACACGGGATTTATCGATGCCGCTTCCATGCTTTAATGTCACTTCCAAATAATCATCGCAAACCTTGCTCCAGCCTCCGCGGAATTTCTCTCCGGGAACGATTTTACCGTCGATCAGAACCAGCTGGGGAGAAAGCTTCAGCTTGGAACCAAAATAGGCGGAAAGACGTGAACAACGCCCGCCCTTATAAAGGTAATCCAACAAAGGCACAAAAAAGCTTGCTGATATTTTTGGCACAATATCCTTCTCGATTTTTTCTTTTATTTCAGCGGCCGAAAGGCCTTTGGCGCGCAAATCCACCGCTTTCAGTGCGGCCAAGGCGATACCCGAGGAGAGAGAGCGTGTGTCCACCAAAAAGATACGACCCGCGGCGCCCAATTCATTGATGGCGTTAAATGCGTTTTGGGGGGTGGAGGAAAGCTCTGAGCTGATGGTGAAAACGAGGATATCATCACCGGATTCCAATACGGGTTTAAATGTGTCGATGAAGTCGGAAACATTGACGGCGGCGGTTTTGGGCAGTTCGTCATGCTGACTGACATAATCAAAAAGATCGCCGCAGGCTAGACGCCCGTCATCGAGATAGGTGGTGTCACCCAACATGACATACAGCGGCAGAACCGTGATATCGTGCTTTTCAGCGATGTCTTTTGGCAGGTCAGATGCGGAGTCACACAAAAATTCTGATGTTTTTCACTAGGCATTACCTCTTATAAAATATAAATGATATTTATTATTTAAACATATTTTGGCGGTTATCTCAAGGGATGAAAGACAAGGTTTTTGGAAAAATAAAGAATACTGTGAGATTTATAAGCAAAACAGATTTTGCCGTCGATTTTACGTTTAATGGTTTGATATTCGCCTGTGCTTGTGTTAAAATCTATTATTAGTTTAAGACAAAAAAAGGGAGTTAGAACATACATCATGCCAGAAGAAATCGGTAGAAATTTTATTCATGAAATCATTGATGCGGACCTTGAAAGCGGACGTATCAGTCAGGTGATTACACGCTTTCCGCCCGAGCCGAACGGATATTTACACATCGGGCACGCCAAGTCGATCAACCTCAATTTTTCAACAGCGATCAAATACGGCGGGAAATGTTTCTTAAGATTTGACGATACCAATCCTGCCAAAGAGGATGATGAATATATCCAATCCATCAAGAAGGATATTGAATGGCTGGGTTTTCAGTGGGAGGAAATCCGTTTTGCTTCCGACTATTTTGAATTCATGTACGAGATGGCGGTGAAGCTGATTCAAAAGGGTCTGGCATATGTCTGCGATTTAACGGCCGAGGAGATTCGGGATTATCGCGGTACGCTGACCGAACCCGGAAAAAACAGCCCCTACCGCGACCGGAGCACAGAAGAGAATTTGGCATTGTTTGAGGATATGCGCGCCGGTAAATATGCCGACGGCGAAAAGGTACTGCGTGCCAAGATCGATATGGCCAGCCCCAACCTTAATATGCGCGACCCGATTATTTACCGAATTTTACGTGCGACGCATCACCGCACGGGTGATGACTGGCTGATATACCCGATGTATGATTACGCGCATCCATTGGGCGATGCGATGGAGAAAATCACGCACAGTATCTGTACGCTGGAGTTTGAGGATCACCGGCCGCTGTACGATTGGGTGGTGGATAACACTGAACAGGACCCGAAGCCGCATCAATACGAGTTTGCGCGGCTGAACCTGACCCAAACCATCATGAGCAAGCGCTACCTTAAAAAACTCGTGGATGAAAAAGTGGTGGACGGATGGGACGATCCGCGTATGCCGACGATTTCCGGTCTGCGGCGCAAAGGCTATACGCCCGAAGCGATCAAGGACTTCTGCCAGCGCATCGGTGTTTCCAAGGCCAATTCAGAAGTGGATGTGAAGCTTTTGGAGCATTGCGTGCGAGAGGATTTAAACAACCGCGCACTGCGGCGGATGGCGGTGCTGGAACCGCTTCTGCTGGAAGTCGTCAATTATCCTGACGGCGAAATTGAAGTGCTGGAATCGGATAATCATCCGATGAATCCTGAGGCGGGCCGGCGTGAGATGACTTTTTCAAAATATATCTATATTGAACAGGCTGATTTTATGGAAGAGCCGCCGGGCAAATTCTTCCGACTGGCGCCGGGCAAAGAAGTGCGCCTGATGAATGCTTACATTGTTAAGTATGAAGATATCGTCAAAGATCAAGACGGGAATATTGTGAAAGTACTGGTCAGCTTCGACCCTGAAAGCAAAACCGGCGGCGCAACCGCAGGGCGGAAGGTGAAAGGCACCCTGCATTGGGTGGACAAAGGCACAGCCGTTAAGGGTACGGTGCGCCAGTATGATTATCTCCTGAATCCCGCTGAAGACGGCGAAAGAAAAGATTTTATGGAGCGTTTGAATGAAAACTCGCTGACGGTTTTTGATAACGCCATGATTGAGCCGGCTATCAAAACTGCAACGCCGGGACAGCAGTTCCAGTTTCTGCGTCAGGGCTATTATGTTTGCGACAGCGAGGCGTTTAAACCTGAAAAGCCCGTGTTGAACCAGATTGTGGGTCTTCGGGACAGCTACGCCAAAACGATGCAGAAATAGATAATGTTTAAGGAGCGATTGATGACAAAAGTGAGAACACGGTTTGCGCCAAGCCCCACAGGGTACCTGCATATTGGGGGATTGCGCACCGCATTATATGCTTTTCTTTTTGCAAAGAAAAACGGCGGAGATTTTATCCTGCGCGTGGAAGACACCGACCGCGAACGGTTGGTAGAAGGCGCATGTGATGTGATCTATGACACACTGAAAGATACCGGCATTATGTATGATGAAGGGCCGGATGCCGGCGGCGAATTTGGGCCGTATATCCAGTCCGAACGAAAGGCGATATACCAAAAGCATGCCGAAATGTTGATTGAAAACGGCGCGGCGTATCGGTGTTTTTGTTCCAAGGAACGGTTGGCGGATTTACGGGCCGAAAAGGAAGCCAAAGGTGAACAGTTCACTTACGATAAGCATTGTCTGCATCTCAGTGCGGATGAAATCAAAACCAAACTGGATGCAGGGGAACCGTATGTGGTTCGCCAGAATATCCCCGCCGCAGGGGAAACCACCTACAGCGACGCCGTGTTTGGGGACATCACCGTGCCCAACGCGGATCTGGATGATAATGTTTTGCTAAAATCGGATGGGATGCCGACCTATAACCTCGCGAATGTGGTGGATGACCATCTGATGGAAATATCGCATGTGATTCGTGGGGTGGAGTACTTAAGTAGTACACCCAAGTACAATCTTTTGTATGAAGCGTTCGGCTGGAACCTGCCCGAGTACATCCATCTGCCGCCTGTGATGAAAAACAAGAATCAAAAACTTTCTAAGCGGCACGGCGACGCTTCGTATCAGGACTTTATTGATAAAGGCTATATCAAGGAAGCGGTGATTAACTATATCGCACTTCTGGGCTGGAGCGGCAAGGACAACCGCGAAATATACAGTTTAAGTGAACTTACCGAGGCGTTTGACCTTTCGGGGCTTTCCAAATCGCCTGCGATTTTTGACGTGGAGAAACTGACATGGATGAATGCACAGTATATCCGTGGGTTCTCAAAGGACGAGTTTATCCGCCGAGCGATGCCCTACTTTGATGCGGCGGGTGTGGCAGATAGAAACCTTGCGCTGATCACCGAAGTGATGCAGCCAAGACTTGAGCATATGACCGAGATACCCGAAAAGCTGGCATTTATCACCAAAATGCCGGATTATGATCTGGAACTATACTATAGCAAAAAGATGAAAACGGACAGCGATATGGCACTCAGCGTGCTGGAACCATGTCTGGCACTGATGGAGACGCTGACCGATTACACCAAAGACGGCTTGCAAGATCGCTGATGGCGCTGGTGGAAACCCTGGGCGTTAAAACCGGACAGGTGCTGGGGGCCGTTGCGGGTCGCCATCACAGGCACGGCCGTGACGCCGGGCGGTGCGTTTGAGGCGGCTGAGCTTTTGGGCAGGGAAGAAACGCTGGCGCGGCTGAAAGCAAGTATTGCGAGATTAAAAGAAGCTTAAAACAAGCGGGATTAACGGTTTCGTGGAAGAGAAAATAAAGGGCAATGCTCGTAAAATGATACGCACACAGCGAGAGATGGGCAAGGCGAAACACGTTTCCGCCTTTCTGTTTGTTTTATTGTGCGCGGCCGTGGCAGTCGCTTTTTTACCTGGCCTTCGCAATGCCTTGGCGGGAGACGACAGCATATTGAAAAGCCCGTTGATTATCGTCCAAAAGCCCTATTTGGCCTTGAATTACCCGGTGCGTCAGATGCCGCGGAGCATCAGCCATGATTTTGTACAAACCGGCGCTGAGGCAGTCAACGAGGCAGGATACAGCGCCACCGAAAACAGCTATTACAGCGGCGAGGTGTCCATCGAAATTGATACGGTCAGTGAAGGCGCCAACACATACTATGTGGCGCATGTACGCATCAAGGACCCTGCCTTGCTGAAAACCGGAACATATACCAACACCTTTGGCAAGGTGGTGAAAAGCGATGTGGTCACCACCGCCAGACAAAACGAAGCTGTGCTTGCCATCAATACCGATTTTTATACTTATCGTGATTCTGGCAACATCATTCGAAACGGTCAGGTGATATTGAATAATGGGTGGGGGGAGACCCTCTGCATCTTTGAAGACGGCAGCATGGACGTGGTGGACGGGCTTAGGACCAGCGTCTACGACCTGCAAGCAAAGGGTGTGGTCAACTCGTTCAATTTTGGGCCGTTAATGATTCAGGACGGCGAGATTATTACCGAAAACATCACGGGCAGTATTGTGCGGGATGCTAAGCACCCGAGGACGGGCATCGGCTACTATGGCCCCGGCGACTATCTGTTCATCTGTGTGGACGGCCGTAAGCAGGGCTACAGCGTGGGCATGACCATCGCTGAGTTTGCCAAGCTG
>CAXXJI010000007.1:0-528702 GCA_963666035.2 Christensenellaceae bacterium
ATGATCTTATCGCCATCGCCCATATAGCCCTGAATATTGCCCATCGGGTCTACGCGTACCGCATCAAATCCGAGTTTTTCCATCTCCTGCTTGATGCGCTCAATCACCAGCTTTTCACCGCAGGATTCCCCAGGAATTCGAATCAGGTCCCGAAGGAACCCTGTCATCTCTTTTTCATATGCGCCTGCTTTTTCTTTAATTGCGTTAAAATCCATGTCCTTGTCCCCTTTTCATCTATCGAATTAATAAACATTTTTTAGTCAAGTCAAAATACCAGCGCTATTATAACACGGCTTTTGTTTTCTTTTTATATGATTTTAATATTTTAAAGCATTTTCACTGATTTTCTTTTGTTAATTAATTAGTCTGGCCGCTTCTTGACACTGGCCGCTTAAAAAAAGTACAATTGGTTTGCAAAGCAGAAAAAATGATTAAAAATAAATATATTTTTTGATATCACGATACAGGGAGGCTTATAAAAGCATATGGCAACAAAATTCAATCAGATTGATCTGCACATCGATGAGGCAGGCTTAAAAAACTCGGTAAAACGCGCAAAGGAAAAAGGCATTATCATGCCGACTTTTGCCGAGATGAAAAACCCCGACGCCATCAAGCAGTCCATCAAAGATGAGCTTAAAACAAAGGGATTATGGGATATTGACCCGAGAAACCTGTTCCGTATCACCTGGCACAACCAGGCAACCGAAAGCGGCGGCGGATTCGGCTACGTCAACTACATCGAAATCCCCTCCGAAATGAGCGGCGTGGATGCCAGAATCATCGCGATTTCGGGTAAATGGTTCCCCACGGGTGCGCATAAAGTCGGCGCGGCATACGGCTGTCTCGCTCCCCGTTTGGTGACCGGCCAGTTCGACCCCAGCCGTCAAAAAGCGGTTTGGCCGAGCACGGGCAACTATTGCCGCGGCGGCGCTTACGACTCCGCACTTTTGGCTTGCGAATCCATCGCAATTCTACCCGAAGGCATGAGCTCTGAACGGTTTGAATGGCTTTCCAAAGTCGCGGGCGAAACCATCAAGACGCCGGGAACCGAAAGCAATGTCAAAGAGATTTTCGACAAGTGCTGGGAGCTTCGTAACAGCGGCGAAGATTTGATGATCTTCAACCAGTTCGAAGAATTCGGCAACTACCTGTGGCACTACGATGTCACCGGGCATGCAATTGAAGGCGTTTTGGAGCAAGTGATGGGCGAAAACGACCGTTACCACGGTCTGGTATCCTCCACCGGTTCGGGCGGCACCATCGCTGCGGGCGATTATCTTAAAAAAGTATTTCCTTCTTCCAGAATCGTCGCTTCCGAAGCGCTGCAGTGCCCCACCATCTATATGAACGGTTTCGGTGCACATCGCATTGAAGGCATCGGCGACAAACATATTCCCTGGATTCACAACGTCAAGAACACCGATGTCGCTGTGGCGGTGGATGATGAAGCCGCGATGCAGTTTATCCGTTTGGCGAACGAACCCGAGGGCATTAAACTCTTGAAGCAAAAGGGCATTTCGGACGACCTGGCCGGAAAGCTTAACTGGATCGGTATCTCCGGCGCGGCCAACATCATCTCGGCCATCAAGTACGCCAAATATTTTGAACTGAAATCCACCGATGTGATCGTGACCATTTTGACCGACAGCATGGAGATGTACGAAAGCCGTATCAAAGAACTCAACGACGAAGAAGGCCCCTTCACAGCCACTGCAGCGGCTGTGGCCAATGCCCGGTACCTGGACGGACTTGGCATAGACTATATCAAAGAACTGAACTACTATGACCGCAAAGCGGTGCACAACCTGAAATATTACACCTGGGTAGAACAACAGGGCAAGACCTATGAGGAAATCGTGGCGCAGTGGGAGGATGAAAGCTACTGGACCGAAATCCCCAAACAAGTGGATAAACTGGACGAACTCATCAAGGAATTCAATCGTCTGGTTGAAGCCTAAAGGAAAAAAAGATGAAAACCGATTTGATTCAGTATATCCCTAATAAACTCAAAACCGAAAGCGCGAATGCGCTTTTGGCTTTGTTTACCAAAGAAGCGAGAGAAAACACGCGCCAAATTCACAACCATTTCGGCGTTCAGCCCACACCGTTGGTCAAGCTGGACCATTTAGCCGAAGATTTGGGCATCGGCGCTTTTTACGTCAAAGACGAATCCCGCCGCGGGAGTTTGAATGCGTTTAAACTGCTAGGCGGCTCACACGCCGTCGCGCAGATTTTGTGCAAAATGACCGGCTTAACCCCGATGAATACTTCTCGGGTTCCGATGAAACTCAAGAGAAAATCACCGCGCTGGGCGAACTGACCTTTGCCGCAGCCTCCGACGGAAACCATGGTCGCAGCGTGGCCTACGCCGCACAATTTGTGGGCCAAAAGGCCATCATCTATATGCCAAAAGGCACTGCCGAAGACCGTATTAAAAACATTGAAGCGCTGGGCGCCAAAGTGGTGGTCACCAAAGGCAACTATGACGATTGTGCACGGATGATTACCGAAGACAGTGAGAAAAACGGTTGGGTGATGGTGCCGGACACCGCCAGCGAAGGCGACCCGCAGATTGCCAGATGGGTGCAGCAGGGGTATCTCACCATGGCATCCGAAATCATCAAGCAGATTGACGCTCCCCCAACGCATGTATTTTTACAGGCCGGTGTGGGTTCTATGGCCTCCACCATGCTGACTGCGCTGAAGCTGGAATACCAAAGCGCGCCGCCGAAATTCTATATCATGGAGCCGCATCAGGCGAATTGCTTTTTCCGCTCGGGGCAAAAAGGCGAAGCGGTCAGTGTCACCGGTGACCTTGACAGCATTATGGCTGGTCTTTCCTGCGGGGTTCCCAGTCCGGACGCTTGGAGCCTGATTAAAGATTACGCGGACGGCTTTTTCTCGATCAATGATCTTCTTTCGGCCAACGGGATGCGGATTTTGGCCAACCCGCTGGGCGGCGATGCGAAAGTCATCTCAGGCGAATCCGGTGCTGTCGGGACCGGCCTTGTAGATTACATAATCAGACAGGATAAAAAAACAAAAAACGTATTAGGGCTTGACGAAAACACCCGAATCTTGGTAATATCCACAGAGGGCGACACCGATCGGAAAAACTATCGGGACGTCGTATGGTACGGCAAATACAGCCAGTATTAAATACCTTTAAGGGATAGGTTTTGTGATGAAAGAATTTTTGGCAAAGAATTTCTTAGCCGACGAATACTATGCGCTGGATATAATCAGCGATGCTTTTTTAGACGAGATGGAGCGCGGGCTTTCGGGACTATCGGCTTCATCTCTTTTAATGCTCCCGTCATTTGCTTTGGTGGACAGCGATATCCGCTTGAATCAAAAAATCGCAGTCATCGACGCGGGCGGCACCAACCTTCGCTTCGGATGCGTCTGGTTTGACGAAAATGGCGAATATCATATTGAAAACTTTAAGAAGCAAGCGATGCTGGGCACGGACAAAGCCCTCACCAAAGATGAATTTTTCTCTGGGATGGCCGAGCTTGTATATCCGTATCTCGATGAAACCCGCCTTATCGTCATCTCCTTTGCGTACCCCACCACCATCACCGAGAGCATGGACGGGCAGATTATCAAGCTCGTGAAGGAATTGAAAGTTTCGGGCGTGGACGGTGCACTGATCGGCGTTGAGCTGACCAAACAGCTTGAAAAAATGGGCAAGTCCGACGTGCGCGTGATGGTCACCAACGACACTACGGCGACAGCCTTTGCGGGCAAGGCCCAAACCATCGGGAAAAACTATCAAAGCCACATCGGTGTGATCGTAGGGACGGGTATGAATACCTGTTACCCCGAAAATATGGATGCCATTAAAAAACTACCCGACCATATCGGTCCTGCACGCATGATGATCAACACCGAATCAGGCGGGTTCGACAAAATTCTGCGCTCAGAAATTGATAAGGCGTTTGATGCTTCCACCACAGACGAAGGCTATCATGTATTGGAAAAGATGGTCAGCGGCGGGTATATCGGCGGACTTTGCGACGCATATATTAAAGCGGCGGCAAAAGAAAACCTCTTCTCCGCTCCCGCATGTAAATCATTGCTGGAAGTAGAACTATCCTCGATCGATATCAGCGAGTTTATCACCCATGTATCCGACGCCACACTTTGCAAACTGATTACCGAGAAAACGGACACCGACGCGCTGCACACACTTTTAGCGCACATCATCCGGCGGGCTGCCAACCTGACGGCATTGCAGATATATGCGCTGTCCAGAAAATGCAGTCAACCCGGAGACAAACTTTGTGTCACCGTTGAGGGCACCACCTTTTATAAATTGCCGCGTATGAAAGAACAAACCCAAGAATTTTTGGACATCTACATGGCCAAAGCGGGTTTGAAATATGATATATTGACCGTGGACGACGCTGTCATGAAAGGCAGTGCGGCCATCGGCTTACAGCAATAACCTAAAGATGAATATACTGAAGCGGATTAATCCGCTTCTTTTTTTTGTCCAATCGTGATATATTATAGCGTAAACCTAAATGAGGAGAAACCGATGTTTATCGCAAAAGATTTAACTGATTATAAAGTGCTGGATACCGGCGACGGGATGAAGCTGGAAGACTGGAACGGCGTGTTGCTGGCCCGCCCGGACCCACAGGTGATCTGGCCAAAAACCAGCCCGAATTTGTGGCAGAAAGCCGATGCGGTCTACCACCGTTCGGAAACCGGCGGCGGGGAATGGCAGTTTTTAAGCGAGAATCTTCCCGAGCGCTGGGTATTTAATTATAGGGGGCTTAAAATGTATGTGCGTCCTACCGGCTTTAAGCATACCGGCATCTTCCCCGAACAAGCCGCCAACTGGGATTGGATTCGCGAAAAAATAAAGGCAAGCGGTAAGAACGAGCCCAAAGTCCTAAATCTTTTTGGCTATACTGGCGGAGCTTCATTGGCCGCGCTTTCGGTCGGCGCCAGTGTGGTGCATGTCGACGCTGCCAAAAGCATGATTGATTGGTTTAAAGAAAACCTGGCCCTTTCCAATATGGACAGAAAACCGATCCGCTACATCGTGGATGATTGTATGAAGTTTGTCCAAAGAGAACAGCGGCGGGGCAACACATACGACGCCATCATCATGGATCCGCCATCCTACGGTCGCGGTAAGGGCGGTGAAGTCTGGAAGATGGAAAAAGATATTTATGGCCTGATTCTGGAATGTGTCAAAATCCTTGTCCCTAACCCATTGTTTTTCCTTATCAACTCCTACACCACCGGCCTTAGTCATGTGGCGATGGATAATATGCTCTACAAAACCATTGTGCCTAAGTTTAAAGGTAAAGTACGAGGGGATGTAATTGGCGCTACCGGTTGAAAACTCCAAAACACATCTGCCCTGCGGATCAGCCAGCCGATGGGAGCGTTAAATTTCCCTATCCTCTATGAGGATAATCATATTATCGTTGCTGTAAAACCCGCCGGTGTTTTAAGCCAGGCGGATGGTTCAAAAGCGCCGGATATGCTGACGCTTTTGAAAGCTTATATCAAGGAAAAATATCATAAACCTGGCGACGTATTTTTAGGTTTGGTGCATCGGCTGGATCGACCAACCGCAGGAGTTATGGTATTTGCCAGAACCAGCAAGGCCGCCATGCGGCTTTCGGAAAGCATAAAAAAGGATCAATTCAATAAGACCTATTTTTGTGTTGTAGAGGGTTCCGTTACGCCAAAACAAGGACATTGGGTCGATGATTTAAAAAAAGATGAGCGAGCGCTAAAATCATTTGTCGTCAGCGAGCATACCTCCGGCGCCAAACGCGCCGAGCTTAACTATACCGTTAAGAATGAGAGCGAAGGCTTTTGTCTCGTGGAAGTACAACTGTTGACCGGGCGACATCACCAGATTCGTGTGCAGTTTGCCCACCGCGGTTTCCCATTAGTGGGCGATCATAAGTACGGCACCGCCACAGGCAAGTCCGAGCTTGCCCTGTTTGCCGCATCTTTAAGCTTCCCGCACCCCACAACAAAAAAGACGCTGGTTTTCACCGCGCCTCTGCCAAATTCTTTCCCGTTTATTCTGTTCTAGCTTTCCGTATCCATCGAAATGATCTTGGTTCCGCGAATCGCTTTTAGCGCGTCGAGCGTTATGCCGATCGAAGTGCTGGGCGTTGTGGATACGATGGTGAGTGCCGTGCTGCCATCATCCATTTCATCCATTTCAATGTTTTTAATCTTCATTTTATTCACCGCCAAGACGTTTAAGACTTCCACCAGTTTTTCCTGTGAACCGTCAATCTCTAAAATCGTCACCGCGATATTTTTCTTCTTAAACAGTTTATATTCCAGCGCTTTTAAGCTCCACATCACAATCACCGCAAAAGCCGTACCGATTCCCGTCGCCGTATAGAAGCCTGCCCCCGCTGTGATACCGAGGCACGCCACCACCCAAAGTCCGGCCGCAGTGGTCAGCCCGCGCACACGGATGCCGTCCTTAATGATACTGCCCGCACCAAGGAAGCCGATTCCGCTGATGACGTAAGCCGCCATGCGGGAAATGTCGGTACTGGAACCACCGAATTTATGCCAGAGATATTCGTTGGTCAGCATCGCCAAGCACGCACCTAAAGACACCAGCGAGTGCGTGCGCAACCCCGCCGAATTTCCTTTTTTGTATTCCCGCTGGGTTCCGATAATCGCTCCGGCTCCAAGCGCAATAGCCAATCGCAGTGCGATATCCCATACTGGTATCATTTTCTTATCCTCTATTCTTTTCTTTAAGAAGACAGGTATTCAAATACTGCATCAACACTTTTGTCACGAAGTTCCATCCAGTTGATCGCTTCGTTGATATTATACAGCACATGGGCGTCCGAATTGTCGATGACTTTCAGCCCTTTAATTATACCATAATCCATCGGCAGATGGTGCTTGACCTCCACCGCGGTGAATGGATACTCCTTAAAAGCAGCCCTGCCTTCGGTATGCAGAATTCCCTGATATTCACGATTGATATGTGCCGGCACCACTACGCCGCCGTATTCCATGGCAAGGCCGATAATTTCCCATACTGAAAATGGTGTACTGACCGCTAACGGCTTGACCCATTCATCCACCACCTTATCATCGGCGTTTAAAACCAGCTGATTGCCATAGTAAGCGGCTTTCTCTGAAGAGCTTGGCAGGGAATGATAAATTATATCAGAAAAATCCAATGCGTTTTCCAGCTTGCGAAAGTAGCAGAGCAAATGCGTACCATTACTGGCTGTTGCTTCTATGCCGGGCAGAAACAGAAGGCCGGCCGTCTCGGCCTCCTTTTTTGCCACCGCCATATTCTTGCCGCATACATGGTCCACCACCGAGATGATATCCAGTCTCTTGAGCCTTGCCATATTTGCAATATCCCGCGGACGCATTCCGTCATCCGCACAAGGCGACAGCGCCGAATGGATATGCAGATCGTAATATACTTTCACCATCTATTTCCCCAATTGCACCGCCAGTATTCCGGCAAACTGAAACGCGGTCATGGACGTGCTTAAAACCGCAATATTTTCTTCTTTGGCTTTTTCCAAAAAGTCGCTTTCTGGCATGACGCTTTCAGCCAAAACGACACACGCACAATCGATCAGGGTCGCCACCGCCACAACGTTTAAGTTTCTCTGTACGGTAATCCATGCCGTGCCCGCCTGCCCATGGCTCATCGCCCAGGACAAGAGGTCGCAAACATACCCGCTCTCTATTCTGTTATCAAGACCAATATCCTCTGTCAATGCACGGGTTTCCTCTCCCAGCAAGTCTTTAACTGTCAGCATATTTTGCTTCCTTTCCGTCTATCAATCTTTTATTCAACTGCTATGCATTATATCATAAGGATTGTTTCGGCGCATAAAAAAAGAACCCTTAAATAAAAGGTTCTTTATCGCCTAATTGACTTTTAGATATGTCGAGGACACATATCCCGTGATTCCTGCATATTTTATCTTTGACCAGGACGAATCATAGCTGATGATTGTCACACTCGCACCATAAGGTACAGAACCGATACGGGTATAGGATATACCCGGTCCGCTTCGAATATTCAAAGACGATGCGAGCACCGTAGCCGTATCCGCAGGCGCAGTTGTCGACCCCGTTGTCAGGTTGAAGTACTGCGTCGCCACATATCCACTGATGCCGCCATACTGAATCTTGGACCAGGTCGCACCATATTCCTTCACTTCAATTACGCCGCCGCGCGGAATGCTTCCAATAACGGCATAAGATGTGCTGGGCCCGCTTCGAATATTCAAGGACGATGCCGTTACCGTAGCATATACAGCGCTGTCTGAGCCGCCTGTTCCGGTAGAACCGCCGGAGCTGGATGCTTTATAGACCCCGTTTTCATAATAGCAATAACCATCGGTCGTATTGGTCACTTTGATATATGCCGCATATACATAACGTACGGTGTTGCCGTAGTATATGAGGTGCCAGCTGCTGGTGGCGTAAGATTTTTTTATATATACCACATCATCTCGGTATAGTCTTCCCACTATACTGTAAGACGTGGACGGACCGTTTCTAACGTTCAGCGAAGAACAGGTGACGTATCCTACCGCGTCATAGGGCAGTGCGCCATCATCCGGCTGAGTGGTAGTGGTCGGCGTTGGCTGAGGGTTAGTCGTCTCGGTCGGCGTCGGCGGTATGGTGGCCGTCGGCTCCGGCTCCTCAGTGTATATCGGCCGCAATGATGGTTCTGGCAGGCCGGAACCCGGATCTGTCGGCGACGAAGGTGTATCCAGCTTAACATAATCCACATGCACATAGGCATAAACACCATTATAGAGTATCTTATGCCAGAATGTATCGGCATACGGCGTCACCACCGTAATGCGCTCACCGTTGGTTAATTGCCCGATGATGCTGTATATTGTTCCCGGTCCTGTACGGACGTTGAGGAAAGTATTGCACACAATCGTTGCATTATAGTTTTCTTCTTCCACCGGCCCCGGCGTGGAGGAAGTCGAAGGGTTAGAATTTGTTCCGTTCAAATTTCGAAGCACTGTATTGGGATAGTAAAAAAGCAGAATCTCATCATACGTCCAACCTTCTTTGGACATCGTCTGTGCGCCGCGCTGGCTCATGCCAAGACCATGTCCATATCTGCGATGCACCAGATAAAAACCCTCCAGCGTATTTCCGTTCATCTTGGGTTCGGCTACAGTCAACCGCAGCGATGTCTGGCTGAACACATTATATGCGCTGGCCGTATCCTCGCATTCGTTGATATCAAGGCGTACCTGCATCGAAGTTTCTTCCTGAACTGTTTGCCCATTCACCGTTTTCTCGGCCAAAACCGTGATAGTGGTAAACGCCACCCAGCAGTCAATACAGATGGTATTTTGATTAGAGAAAATTTTCCGATGATCTTCTAACACGGTCCCGCTGGTGTTGGTTTTGTATTGGCCTTTTAAGGTATACATATCGGTCACACCCAGAAGCTTAAAATCGCTTCTGCTGGTTGCGTTATAACCATTTTCCTGCAAAATCGGAATCGCTAAATCCTTCAGCTGTTTTAGCGCGCCCGAAGGGAAATCGGACTCATTCTGTGTGCGAACCGGAAAGAAAACCCGTTCTTCACGGCTGGAAGGATTGACCGTATCGTATGGATCATTGGTGATGCGCTCCCATGGGTTCGGCGTACCCCCCAAGTTCCAAACATGCTGGGGAATATCCACCTGCCCCCCGTTGCTGGCGGAAAAGTATGTGATGATAATATCGCCTTTTTGCACTGTATAATTCGGATCGGCTTTTTTCTCATCGTCAAGATAAGTGACAACCTCCCCTTTTGTCAGGTTCACCGCAGTAAAACACCGGTCCAGCGAATCATTCCATCCTTTATAAACCTGACTTCCTGTGGTATCCACTACATCATAGTAGGTATAAGCGCCGATATGCTTAACGGCATACGATCGGGCGGCAACCGCCTGGGCTTTCAAAGCCTCCATCGGCCAGGCGTTACTCATTTCATAGCCGATGACACCATAAAGATAGTATTCAATATAAATATTATTGATTGCATGCAAATGATAGGCCGCCGGGTCTTTATAGAACATCATGTCCCCGGTATAAGCTATCGTCGCGCTGTATCGGTCGTTATATAGATACATCAGGTTAAGATTGTAGTTGTCTGAATCCCGTCCGATAAAAGTGATCGACGTTTTGGTGGTTAGAAGGGTATAGTTGCCGCTGCTTTCCTTTTTGTAGAGCGCCACATTATTGCTGCCCGAAAGCGCAACACGATAATACTGCGAACCGTCTAATTCAATGGAAGGCTCTTCCTGAACATAATAACTGCCCACTGCTTTAAAATCATATGTGATCGGGTCGCCGATAGACAGCTTTACCCGAATGGTTGTCAGGTCTTCATCTGCGTTGGCACGGTCAATAATAAAGAAAACCCCCATGCCGACAAAAAGAAGAATAAGAACGATGGTGATAATTTTACGCATAAAAACCCCTTATACCGAAAAACCGCTATATCATGATTCTGATTTACATTATATTATACAATATTTTGCGGTAGAAGAGAAATACTTATTTTTTCCAGAGTCAGCTTATATCTCGATCAGTTGTATTTTTTATGCCTTTATATAGGTCAATTCGATCAAATTGTTCTTTTGTTTGGTGCTGACGAGTTCTAAATCCAGCGGTTCATGTCCGCCCAAGAAAAGCGGAATCCCTGCACCGTGTATCACGGGGATGATCGTGATGATATATTCATCCACCAAATTTTTTTCGATAAATTCGGAAGCTAAAACACCGCCGCCCACCAGCCAAATATCCTTGCCCGGTTTTTGTTTTTCCTGAAGTACCCGCTCCACGATCCCGTCCTTAACAAACTCGACGTTTTCGTCTTCCGGCAGGTCCTGATGCGTAGCCACCAGCGTGCTTTTACCTGCATATGCCCACATATCGGGCGAAAGTTCATTGACCACCTGTAAGTATGTGGTGCTTCCCATCACCACCGTATCAATGCGTGCATCAAACGCATCATACCCCAAATCCACTTCGCCAAGATCGCTCAAAAAATCCAGCTCGCCGAATTCCCCGGCAATGTAGCCGTCCAGCGACATTGCGATATAAAGAACAATTTTCCTCGCCATTAAAAGTCTCCTTTCAATATAAGCAAATTAAAAAAGAACCGAAGACTCGGTTCTTCTCTTTTTTAATTATTCAGGGCTGATTGCTTCTGTCGGGCAAGTGTCTTCACAAGCGCCGCAATCGATGCATTCGTCCGCGTTGATTTTGTATTTGTCACCGTCTTGGGTGATTGCGCCAACCGGGCATTCGTCCGAGCACGCACCGCAGCCAATGCATTCTTCCGTATTAATCTTATATGCCATGATTTTACCTCCAGATATTTTGTCCATGCCTATTTTATCACTAACTGCTGAAAAAACAAGTAAATCTTATTCGTCCAGCAATTTTTTAATCTCATCGTCCAGTTTTTCTTCCGGCTCCTCCCTGTCACGACGTGACTTTCCGCGCTTAAAAGAGACATCCGAAAGCTTATATTCGTTTAGATCAAACGACCCATCGGGCAGTTCGGTTTTGACCTTCACTTTTTCTGTGATAGGGTTGTTTTCCACCACGGTGCCGCTGGCGTCGGGCGTTTTCACCCGTGTGCCGATCGGTGGCATCACGCTTTTCATATATTGATAATGTTCATGTTCATAGTTAAGACAGCACATCAGTCTGCCACACAGGCCGGATATTTTCGTGGGTGAAAGTGAAAGATTCTGATCCTTGGCCATCTTGATGGAAACCGGTTGAAACTCTCCCAAAAAAGCACTGCAGCAACATTCCCGTCCGCACGGGCCGATACCACCCAAAAATTTTGCCTGATCACGAACGCCAATCTGCCTCAGCTCAATGCGCGTTCTAAAAACCGAAGCCAGATCTTTAACCAGTTCACGAAAATCCACCCGGCCGTCGGCCGTGAAATAGAAGATGATCTTTTTTGCGTCGAACGTGTATTCAACATCCACCAGTTTCATATCCAGATCATGTTTTTCTATTTTTTCAACGCAGCTGGTAAAAGCGCTTTGCTCTTTTTCACGATTGCTGAGCACCGTGTTCCAGTCCTCTTCGGTGGCTTTACGGATGATTTTTTTCAGCGGTGTCACCACTTCTTTTTCATCCACTTCTTTTTCGGTCATCACCACTTCACCGTATTCTACGCCTCGAACGGTTTCCACAATCACATGGTCGCCAAACGAAAAACTATCATGACCGGGATCGAAGGAATAAACTTTGCCCGCATCCTTAAACCGAACCCCTATGATTTTAACCATTGGTATTTCTCCTTTAATATTTCAAAAAGCATACTTTCGCAGCTTAAGATAAAGTTCACATTATATTTCATTCTACCCTCATGTTCCAGCAACTTTTCAATCATATTATATATTGCGCCGGTTGTAAAGCTGTCTGCCAGCCGAACCAGCATATCCTTTTGATCAATATTAACAAAGTGTGCTTCGCCGCCCACAAACTGGTATTTAAGCGTATCCATCAGCGCCAGTTTTAGAATATCAATGATGTCATTTGATGATTCTTTGTTCGCCTCAAAAAAAGCGACAAAAGCGGAAACTGCATAGGATGTCTGCGCCATCAGTTTATAAAACAACTGAAACGCCTGTTCACGAAGTGCAAAAAAAGCGTCGTCCGCGGCCAGCACTGCTGCTTCTTCATAATACCCCAGCGCCAGCGCCAGCGCCAGTTCAGCGCGCGATTGCTGTACCCCTTCTTTTATCAAAAGTTCCATCGCATCGGTGTGTTCCATGGGTAAAAGACGGATATTTTCACACCGCGAAACCACTGTAGCCAAAAGCCCATAATCCGAGCCTGCTAAAAGCATAAAAACAGTATTCTCGGGCGGCTCCTCCAATGGCTTTAACAGCGCGTTTTGAGCCGCAATATTCATTTTGTCTGCTTCATAGATGACCACGGTTTTGTGCGTGGCTTCAAAGGGTTTTTCATATAAAAAATGATTCAGTTCGCGAATTTGTCCAATCTTGATGTTGCCGTTTTGGGGCATTATGGTATAAATATCAGCTGCCGAGCCGCTGAGCACTTTTTTACATCCCGGGCAGGCGCCGCACGCGCTGTGCGTCTCGCAGTATAAATGAAGCAAAAACGCTTGCGCATAGCCGCCAAGCGCACGCAATTTGGGACAGGTCACCAGATATGCCGATTTTACTATGCTGTTTTTAGCATCGCTCATCGCTTGTTTTGCGCCTTGCAGTATCATACTTCTAAATCAGACCTTTTTCTTTAAAAACCGTTTTGGTTTTTTCTAAAATAATATCTCTGGTTTCGTACTTAGTCCCTTTGGCTTCAACGGGGATGATTGTATCTTTTTCATCTTCTAAAATATTAAGATAGCCTTGATAAAGCCGGTCATAAAATGGCTGTTCCTGCGTCTCCAGCCGATCCCGCTCTTTATGTTCATTCATACGGTCAAATGCATGCTCCGGATTAACCGTAATAAAAAATGTGATGTCGGGTAAGCACCCGTCTACCGCATGTTTATTGATCTCCAGCACCCGTTGTTTACCCAGGTTTCGCCCATATCCCTGATACGCCACAGACGAATGGATAAACCGATCGCACACCACAATTTTGCCCTGTTCCAACGCGGGGGCAATCACTTCATGCACATGCTGTGCTCGTGCCGCCGCATACAAATAAGCCTCGGTGATGTCCAGAATATCCGAGTTGTTTCTGTCCAGTACAATATCGCGTATTTTCTCGGCCACCGGACAACCGCCCGGCTCGCGCGTTAAAAGCACGTCAAACCCAAGCGCACTTAGGCCCTCTGCCAGGAAACGCGCCTGTGTCGATTTTCCGCTGCCGTCCGCACCTTCGAACGTGATAAACAACCCTTTATGCATCTCCTGTCCTCATTTTCGTATTCTTTAGTATTCTATCATTTTTGGAATCCAAAATAAATCTATTTATCGATATACACTTTTATCAACGCTTCTTTAAGCCCCACAACCGACAGCCCTTCGTTTCTGGCGCAATTCATCTGCTCAATCACCTTGTCAGTTAAAATCTCGCCCTTTAAAATTGCTGGCACCCCCGGCGGATAAACCGCCACCGCTTTGGCCGCCGTTTTCCCGACACTCTTGCTTAAATCCATCCACACCGTTTGTCTCTCCTCCGTATTCCCCCACACCGTTTTTTCAATATGATATGTTGAATCCGTGTCCTTTGCTTTATTGCTTTGTTGCATTTTTTTTAGGACGCGATAGACCTTCTTAAGCGATTTTTTTCGGTCAGCCGGTGAAAGCAAAAACAGCATATACTGCGGGTCCACCGTCTCGGCATAAATTCGCTTTCGATGCAGTGCTTTCTTAATCGCTTCAGCAGAAAGCCCACTGTCACGGTAATCAATCACCCATTTTAATATATCTTTGGATTCATTCTTATCAGCCTGCTTTACCACAGCAAATCCATGCAGTACATCGATTTTTTTAGAATACTGCACGATTGTATAAAACAATTTTTCAATCCGCTGTTTTCCCTTTTTTTTCATATAATCCTTGGCAAAATCAATTGAAGCCATAATGGGGTAGGACGGCGAAGTGGTGACAAAATGATTCAGCGCCTCCTTAATATAATCCGGGGAGATCAAGCTCTTTTTCCCGATTGCCACATAAGCAGATTGGTTCATCGCGGGTAGCGTCTTATGTGTGCTGACCACCCATGCATCTACTCCCACCTCTGCTGGAGACGATGGCAGAAGATCCGAATAGGGAAAACATGCCGAATGTGCGGCATCCATAATCACCGGAATTTTTCTTTTGTGTGCAAGGGTGATGATCGCCTTTAAGTCCACACAAAAGCCATAGTAGTTTGGATAAGTTAGATAAATTGCGGCAATATCCGGTTTTTTCTCCAATATGTCCTTCACCGCAGAAAAGTTGATCACACCTGAAATTGTGTCTGTCTTAGGATAGATAAATTCAGGTTGAATATCAAATAGCTCAATCGCATGTGCAGCGCTCAAGTGAAAATCCCGTGCCATGATTACCTTTTTGCCACGAAAAAGGCTGAGAAGCGCTAAAACCCCCGAACTGGAGCCGCCGACCGTATAATACACTTTCTTCGCCCCGATATCCTGCGCCATTTCAACCTGACTGTGTTCCAAAAGACCTTCCGGTTCAAGTAGATTATCAAGCCCCTCGATTTCAGTAAAATCATACTTGAAAAATCCTTTGAGAAACCCCAAACGTCTTCCCTTTGCGCCCGGCATATGTAAGCGGAATTTATCATTCTTTGCTGCTTTTCTTAATGCTTTAATTATTTTATTGCTCATTTTTTCACAAAAAAAAGCATAAACGTCGTCTGCATGCGTACTGATATCCTTTTACTTTTTCTTTTTCGGCTTGTAGGTGTATTCTTTCCATGCATCCATAACCGCCTGTTCAAACTCTTGAGACGGGGTCATAATCGCCGTAAAATATCTGGTTTCATTCAAATAAACCACACAAAAAGCTTCCTCTGTTAAGCGCATAAAGGTCTCCTTTTGATGCTTATACTTTTTGTGCGCTTCGGGTATGTCTCTCAGCTTGCCTGCAAAAATGATTTTATCCATCCGCGTGAACAGATCCAATTTGGGCCTGGAACTTGCAATACGGTCAATTCTTAATATGTCACCGTCCAGATAATAGGTGAATTCAATGAGTTTGGTCCGCGCGACATACACAGCAAGTGCGATAATCAGCACGAACTCTACCCAAAACATATAAGGAAAATGCAAAATCTCATTTAAAAGATACAGCACAAAAGTGAGTACAAATAACCCAACCAAAATGCCCAAGACTGACAAAATGCCTGTAAAAAATCCGATTTTTTTGTGTTTCAATTCAAATATTTTCATATTTCGTATTATATCCCCTGCCCGCCTAAAAGGCAAAAAGTCCTCTTATATTTAGAGGACTTTTTACATTTATAAAAATTTGAATCCGGCAGCTACCTACCCTCCCAGGTCTAGATAACCAAGTACTATCGGCGTATAAGGGCTTAACTTCTGTGTTCGAGATGAGAACAGGTGGAACCCCTTAGCAATCGCCACCGGAAAATGTATATCGGAATTAGTAATGTACTAGTAAAGCACATTGAAAACCGCACATGTAAAAACGTTTCTACTAGATAATAGATCAAGCCCTCGACCGATTAGTACTGGTCAGCTGCGTACATTGCTGCACTTCCACCTCCAGCCTATCAACCTTGTAGTCTTCAAGGGGTCTTAACTCTTTCGAGTGGGAAATCTTATCTTAAGGGGGGCTTCACGCTTAGATGCCTTCAGCGTTTATCCCTTCCATACTTGGCTACCCAGCGGTGCCCTTGGCAGGACAACTGGTACACCAGAGGTATGTCCATCCCGGTCCTCTCGTACTAGGGACAGCTCCTTTCAAATTTCCTACGCCCACGATGGATAGGGACCGAACTGTCTCGCGACGTTCTGAACCCAGCTCGCGTGCCGCTTTAATTGGCGAACAGCCAAACCCTTGGGACCTGCTCCAGCCCCAGGATGCGACGAGCCGACATCGAGGTGCCAAACCTCCCCGTCGATGTGGACTCTTGGGGGAGATAAGCCTGTTATCCCCGAGGTAGCTTTTATCCGTTGAGCGACGGCAATTCCACTCTCTACCGCCGGATCACTAAGCCCTACTTTCGTACCTGCTCGAGATGTCTCTCTCGCAGTCAGGCCACCTTTTGCCTTTGCACTCTAAAGAATGATTTCCGACCATTCTGAGGTGACCTTTGGGCGCCTCCGTTACTCTTTGGGAGGCGACCGCCCCAGTCAAACTGCCCACCTGGCAATGTCCGATACCGGGATAACCGCATATCGTTAGAAAGCCAGCATAAGAAGGGTGGTATCCCAAGGATGACTCCACAGCAACTGACGTCACTGCTTCAAAGTCTCCCACCTATCCTGTACATCTTATGCCAAATTCCAATGCCAAGCTACAGTAAAGCTCTACGGGGTCTTTCCGTCCTATCGCGGGTAACCGGCATCTTCACCGGTACTTCAATTTCGCCGAGTCCCTTGTTGAGACAGTGCACAAGTCGTTACGCCATTCGTGCGGGTCGGAACTTACCCGACAAGGAATTTCGCTACCTTAGGACCGTTATAGTTACGGCCGCCGTTCACTGGGGCTTAAATTCGGTGCTTCGGATCAAGTCCTAACACTTCCTCTTAACCTTCCAGCACTGGGCAGGCGTCAGCCCGTATACGTCATCTTTCGATTTCGCACAGACCTGTGTTTTTGCTAAACAGTCGCTTGTGCCTAGTCACTGCGACCACCTTTCGGTGGCACCCCTTCTCCCGAAGTTACGGGGTCATTTTGCCGAGTTCCTTAACAAGGGTTATCTCGCTCATCTTAGGATTCTCTCCTCACCTACCTGTGTCGGTTTGCGGTACGGGTACCTATTTTTCTTCCTAGCAGCTTTTCTCGCCAGTGTGGATTCAGCAGCTTCCATACTTATTTTCTGTCCCCATCACGCCTCAGCCTTAAAGGAAGCCGTACTTCACTAACTTCCCAGCCTAAACGCTTGGACGGGTTCTACCATCAACCCGCTCTGCCTATCCTACTGTGTCACTGCATCAGTCAAACGAAAAATCGGTAGTACAGGAATATCAACCTGTTGTCCATCGCCTACAGCGTTTGCTCTCGGCTTAGGTCCCGACTTACCCTGGGCGGACGAGCCTTCCCCAGGAAACCTTAGGTTTTCGATGATAATGATTCTCACATTATTCTCGCTACTTATGCCAGCATTCTCTCTTCTATCCAGTCCACCGCTCCTTACGGTACGGCTTCTGCCCGAATAGAATGCTCCTCTACCACGAATACAATAATGTATCCATCCTCAGCTTCGGTGACAAGTTTCAGCCCCGGACATTTTCGGCGCATAACCACTCGACCAGTGAGCTATTACGCACTCTTTAAATGAATGGCTGCTTCTAAGCCAACATCCTGGTTGTTTATGCAATTACACATCCTTTGCCACTTAACTTGTACTTTGGGACCTTAGCTGGAGATCTGGGCTCTTTCCCTTTTGACTATGAAACTTATCTCACATAGTCTGACTCCCGTTTAGGTAATATACGGCATTCGGAGTTTGATAAGGTTCGGTAAGCTTTGTGGCCCCCTATCCCAGTCAGTGCTCTACCTCCGTATATCTTCAAACGAGGCTAGCCCTAAAGCTATTTCGAGGAGAACCAGCTATCTCCAAGCTCGATTGGAATTTCTCCGCTATCCACAGGTCATCCCCTAACTTTTCAACGTTAGTGAGTTCGGACCTCCACTGTGTCTTACCACAGCTTCATCCTGCCCATGGATAGGTCGCCTGGTTTCGGGTCTACTCCGTGCAACTATACGCCCTATTAAGACTCGGTTTCCCTTCGGCTCCGGCACTGAATGCCTTAACCTTGCTACACAGCGTAACTCGCTGGCTCGTTATACAAAAAGCATGAGGTTACACAACATAAGGTGCTCCCTCTGATTGTAAGCATAGAGTTTCAGGTACTTTTTCACTCCCCTCCCGGGGTACTTTTCACCTTTCCCTCACGGTACTATTCGCTATCGGTCATCAGGTAGTATTTAGCCTTGGGAGGTGGTCCTCCCGTCTTCCCACAAAATTTCTCGTGTTCCGTGGTACTCCGGTACCGGCTAGGTGTGTCAAGTTTTCGTCTACACGGCTTTTACGTCCTGTGGCAGCGCTTTCCAACGCTTTTCGACTAACCCTTCACAATCCATGTCGCCGGCCCATACCCCTTTCGTCAAAAGACAAAAGGTTTGGGCTCTTTCCCTTTCGCTCGCCGCTACTCAGAAAATCGATGTTTCTTTCTCTTCCTCCGGTTACTAAGATGTTTCAGTTCACCGGGTTCCCTCCTCACCCCCTATATATTCAAGGGTGGGTACCAACCGATTAAGGTTGGTGGGTTTCCCCATTCGGAAATCGATGGGTCAAAGCTTATTTGCAGCTCACCATCGCTTATCGCAGCTTGTCACGTCCTTCTTCGGCTCCTGATGCCAAGGCATCCGCTCTACGCTCTTATTAGCTTGATCATGTAAGTTCTTTTTTGTTTTTGCGATTTGTTTACGGAAAAACTTATTTCACTTAGTTTTTCGTATAAAAACCTTAAAAAAGATCTTTATGTGTTTGTTTGTTGATACCAATTTTTGATATCATCGTGTTCGTATCTTTCGAAACGTTTCTTCCATATGCAGTTTTCAATGTGCTTTCGTTACCCTTAATAAAGTAACTGGTGGGCTTAAGTGGACTCGAACCACCGACCTCACGCTTATCAGGCGTGCGCTCTAACCGGCTGAGCTATAAGCCCATAAAATTATGGTTTCAGCCTTCTTTTTTCGTGGTCCCAGTAGAACCCCTTAGCCTGCAAAACCACCTGCTTCTCAGCACGTGATTTTTGGTGGAGATGAGCGGGATCGAACCGCTGACCCCCTGCTTGCAAGGCAGGTGCTCTCCCAGCTGAGCTACACCCCCACATCTTCACTTAAAAAACCTTGCAGTACCAAGCAAAGTAACTCACCTTCGCTTGTTTAAGCTTTGTCTACTCATTTGTTTTACATTCATAGGTCCATGGTCGATTCTATCTCCATGGCCTCAGGATTTGGTTGTAACACCTTAGAAAGGAGGTGATCCAGCCGCACCTTCCGATACGGCTACCTTGTTACGACTTCACCCCAGTCATTGATCTCACCTTCGACAGCTGCCTCTAATAAAAGTTAGCACACTGGCTTCGGGCGCCCCCAACTTCCATGGTGTGACGGGCGGTGTGTACAAGGCCCGGGAACGCATTCACCGCGACATGCTGATTCGCGATTACTAGCAACTCCGGCTTCACGCGGGCGGGTTGCAGCCCACGATCCGAACTGGGGCCGGCTTTATGAGATTCGCTTCCACCTTGCGGTTTCGCTGCTCTTTGTACCGGCCATTGTAGCACGTGTGTAGCCCAAGACATAAGGGGCATGATGATTTGACGTCGTCCCCACCTTCCTCCGAGTTGTCCTCGGCGGTCTGTTTAGAGTTCCCATCCGAAATGCTGGCAACTAAACATAGGGGTTGCGCTCGTTGCGGGACTTAACCCAACACCTCACGGCACGAGCTGACGACAACCATGCACCACCTGTCACTCTGCCCCGAAGGGAAACTATATCTCTATAGCGTTCAGAGGATGTCAAGCCTTGGTAAGGTTCTTCGCGTTGCTTCGAATTAAACCACATGCTCCGCTGCTTGTGCGGGCCCCCGTCAATTCCTTTGAGTTTCAGTCTTGCGACCGTACTCCCCAGGCGGAATACTTAATGCGTTAGCTTCGGCACAGAGGACTTATGTCCCCCACACCTAGTATTCATCGTTTACGGCGTGGACTACCAGGGTATCTAATCCTGTTTGCTCCCCACGCTTTCGTGCCTCAGCGTCAGTTATGAGCCAGAAAGTCGCCTTCGCCACTGGTGTTCCTCCTAATATCTACGCATTTCACCGCTACACTAGGAATTCCACTTTCCTCTCTCACACTCAAGCGTATCAGTTTCAAATGCACCCCCCGGGTTGAGCCCGGGTATTTCACACCTGACTTAATATGCCGCCTACGCACCCTTTACGCCCAGTAATTCCGGACAACGCTCGCTCCCTACGTATTACCGCGGCTGCTGGCACGTAGTTAGCCGGAGCTTCCTCCTTGGGTACCGTCACTTCTTCGTCCCCAAGGACAGAGGTTTACAATCCGAAAACCTTCTTCCCTCACGCGGCGTTGCTGGGTCAGGCTTGCGCCCATTGCCCAATATTCCCCACTGCTGCCTCCCGTAGGAGTCTGGACCGTGTCTCAGTTCCAGTGTGGCCGTTCACCCTCTCAGGCCGGCTAATCATCGTCGCCTTGGTAGGCCGTTACCCCACCAACTAGCTAATGATACGCGAATCCATCTATCAGCGATAAATCTTTTACCCCTGTGCCATGCGGCACTGTGGTCTTATGCGGTATTAGCACCTATTTCTAAGTGTTGTCCCCCTCTGATAGGCAGGTTATTCACGCGTTACTCACCCGTCCGCCACTAAACTTATCCAATGTAAACATTCGAATAAGTTCCGTTCGACTTGCATGTGTTAAGCACGCCGCCAGCGTTCGTCCTGAGCCAGGATCAAACTCTTAATTAAATATTTCTAACTCACCTAAATGAGTTATCTTCAATCAACAGAATCTCCGTAGCTCCGCTTACAAGCTGTCGTTTTATTACCTTGCTTTTTTGGTACTGCTATTCGGTTTTTAAAGTTCTTTTGTGCTCCCCGCTCTTCGCGGACAGCTTTAATATATTACCACCTTAGTTTATGCCTTGTCAACAGTTTTATGTTCTCATTTATAATATAATTATTACCTAGATAATGATTTCATGCCACTGCTATCTCTATTGAGAAATTAATCCATTTTGCAAACAAAAAAGCGCTCCGCTTTTTTCGCCGCGAATACGCTTTAGTCAAAACTGATATCTGTTTTTTCTCTTAATCCCGCTGTTGACGTTTCTTCATTAATCCCGCCAGCAAGAGCAACACCACACCGATGCCAAACAAAATCAATCCCTTACCCGCCATCGCTTTTCCCACGGGATGCATCAATACATCCAGCGAAAGTACATCCGAGAACGCACCGATATTTTTTTCCATCACGCTCTGGATCTTTTGCAACAGCAACCCGTTCTTCTGGATTAATGCCGCTCCCAAGACCGCTGAAACCGCTCCTCCCAAGGTATAAGCCCATCCGTTTAAGCTGAATGCCGTTTTGATGCGGCCAAGATGCATTAAAATTAAAAGCGTGGACAAGAAGCTTAAAACCAGCAGCATGGGTAATATGCCCTTATGAAAAAGGGTTACCCATCGCTTCGCGTTCTCCGCATCTGCTATAGCGTTTTCATTCCCAGTATATATCATGACATCTACAACCGAAGTCATCATAAAAGGTTCCTTCAGCGCTTCATTGGTGTCAAACGTGGCGCGCATGGCCTGTTCCTTTAAGACACTGTTGATATTGCCTTCCTGATCCACAATACCCAGCGCAACCAACACCGCTTCTGTCGCGCCATTGCTGGAAAGTCCGCTGATCTTTAGTACCCTGTCCAAGGTTAATCCGTCCGACATCACCACGCGCAGCTCATCGTATTTGGGCATCAGATCAAAGGTTGGCAGTGCTTCCGCTTCTCCGCTCAGATAAGACACTGTTCCCGTCATATTTTGTTTAAGTAAATCCGTTACATACTCTTCCGTTAATACAGTCTGAAGACTCTCAATCACCCAATCCGCAATATCTTCATCCAGATTTGGGTCTTCAAGTGCCGCTGTTTTTACCTGCTGCTCCACTTCACCCAACATCGCATCGTACGCGACCTCGTAGGTTCCCGCCGTCTCCAGCTGTTCCGTATAGAATGTATCCGATAATAGGTTATCATTAGTCGCTGACGCTAACGGATATAGAATCACCAATGCTAAAATCAGCACAGTGATAATTAAAGCAAACAACCCGTTAAATATTCTCATTATAGTACCTCAAGTTTTTCCTAATATATGTACTCGCTATTATATCATAAAACACACGTAAAAATATAAAAGGCCTGATATAGGATAAACCTTCAGGCCGTGTAAGCTTCGTTTTAATTCTGTTTTTTAAGCGTTGAAAATATCTTTAAATCCTTTTCCCGCTTTGAACGCCGGCGCTTTGGAAGCCGGAATCTGAATCTTTTCTTTGGTCTGCGGATTTAAGCCCATTCTGGCCGCTCTTTCTTTCACTTCAAATGTGCCAAAGCCTATCAGTTGGATTTTCTCGCCTTTTTTCAATGATTCGGTGATCGTATCTACAAAAGCGCTGTAAGCTTTTTCCGCATCTTTTTTGCTCAATTCAGCTTTTTCACTGAAAGCAGCAATAAATTCGTTTTTGTTCATATCCGTCCTCCATGGTTCCTAAAAATTTTCTTTTATTTATCAAATACAAAGCCTGTCCATTATACGGGATTTTCCAAAAGATAGCAAGCCCTTTTTGTCAGAAATTCTGTTCCTTTTTTAAGCTCTTTTTTGCCTGTTCCCACAGGACGTCCATCTCTTCAAGGGTCATATCCGAGAGCATCCTTTGTTGTGCCTCTGCCAATTTTTCCATCTCGGAAAAACGAAGGATGAATTTCTCGACGCCTTCATAAAGTACGGTTTCACTCTCCAGCTTTAAGTGTCTGGCCAAATTGGTCACCGCAAACAGCACATCCCCAAGCTCGGTGGTCGGGTCTTTTTTATCCGCGATATCCTGCTTAAGTTCTTCTAATTCCTCAAAGACTTTTTCCATAGGTAAGGCCGGGCCATCCCAGTCAAAACCGCAGGCAGCCGCCCGCTTTTGCACTTTTTGCGCACGCATCAAAGCCGGCATCGCTTTGGGGACATCCTTTAGGTTGTGCCGAACATTTTCGATTCCTTTTTCTTTGGCTTTAATCTTCTCCCAATTCTTCAGCACTTTCTCGCTCGTATCTGCCTTAGTGTCGGCAAACACATGCGGATGGCGGTTAATCATCTTTTTACAGATGGCGGTACTGATATCCAGCGCGTCAAATGCGCGATGCTCTTTTGCAATCTCGGCATGAAAGACCACTTGCAACAGCACATCACCCAGCTCATCATAGAGCATATCCATATCATCCGCCTTGACAGCGTCAAATACTTCGTAGGCTTCTTCCACCAAATAACGCTTTAAACTGTCATGTGTCTGCTCGCGGTCCCAGGGACAGCCGTCCCTGCCGCGCAAGCGCGCCATAATCATCATTAAATCCGCATAGGTAAAGCCCGTTTTTTCGGCCAGCGGTGTGGGCGGAATATAGGCGCATGTTGAATAGTCATAAGCCGTCTGCCTGTCCAGTTCCTCCAGAACAACCGCTCTGGCCGCTTCGCCTTCATTATATATATAGACGGCTTTATCTTCGGGTAGCTGACGCAGGAGCGTAATTTTAATCTCACCCGCCAAAAAGGTTGAATCGATCTCATAAACCAGCAGACCTTTCTCGCCGTCATACTGGCCGTCATACGCAAGCGCGCTGATGGTCTGTATCCCTTTGGGCATTTGTTCCTGCCCGATCAGCGCCGCTGCCAAAGCCTCGCCGCCGCAGGACATGCCCGCGATAACCGACAGCGCTATACCCTGCTGTTTCGCCTTTTCAGCCACAGCCTGGGCCAACTGGTTTTGCATCACATCTCCCAGCACACAGAACACAGCATCTGCCTGAGCTGCTTCCAAGATCAACTTCTCTGCCACTTCGTTTTTCAGCGCATCAAAGTCTTTTGCCGAAGCAAAATAATCATCAAAAGCAGTATATTCCCGTTCAATTTCCTTGCCAAACGGAATTTGCGCGGTTTGCAAAAACAGCTTGGGCGCGGTTGTTATCGCGTCCCAAGCTTTCAATGTCAGAGTTTCTTTTCTTCCATCGGCGAAGCCGACTATTGTAATCATCTTTTTTCCTTCTATATATGGTATATTACGCTTTTGCCTCTTTGCCGCGTATCGCCGCAATTTCCTGCTTGGTAACCGTTTGCGTTAAGATAAGCGCTCCGGCATACACCGCAATACCGGCCAGAATTGAACCCAATGCCGATATGGTATTGCTTTCCGTGATGCCGTAAACAAACGGATAGAGGAAATACACCACCGCCCCCATCAAAATCGTGCATGCCAGCGGCTTTAGGAGATGCCCCACTAAACTCAGGCGCATTTTGCTATGCTTGATCACTGCTATGACGTCCAGCACCGCCGCCACAGAGTAACAGGCAACCGTACCAATCGCCGCACCTTTGACGTTGATTTCCGGGATACGAATCAGCACCAGCGAAATGACCAGCTTAACAACTGCTCCAATCGCCAGATTAATCACAGGTATTTGTACCTTTCCAAGACCCTGTAATATTCCCGTCATGGTCTGCAGCAACGTCAGCACAATCACCCCAGCCGACATGATAATCAGCAGCATGCCCGTTTCCTCCAAGAGCGCGCCCTCGAGATGACGGTACAATAAATGGATGATGGGTTTTGCCAAAAGAATATAGCCGGTTGCGGCGGGCAAACCCACCAACAGTGCAATTTTAAAACCAAGCCCGGACTGCTCTTGAAGTTCGGTTATTCTGTTTTGCTTTTTATAGGAAGAAATCGCCGGGACCAAACTCATCGCCAGCGCCAGCGACAACACTGCCGGCATATTGATGAGCGAGTTGACATAACCCGATAATAGTCCAAATTTATCCAAAGCATCTTCGTGCGCAAACCCGATGCTTTCCAGCCCGCGCACTACGATGGCACTGTCGATCCACATGACAATGGGCATCACACATGCCCCAATCATAATCGGAATGGCAATGACCAGCAATTCTTTCAAAAGCGCCCATTCGGACGTTTTTTGCATGTCCGCAGGCGTCAACAGGATTTCTGCGTCAAAGTCGCTTTTCTTTTTATAATAGATAATCAAGAGTAAGATGAGCGCCAAAACCTCAGAAACTGAAACGCCGATGAGCGCACCCATTGCACCATACTCAGGCCCCATTGGCAGTAATCGCTTTGCCAACCAAAGGCCTACGATCAGTTTACCAAGCTGTTCTACCAGCTGAGAAAAACCGGTTGGCGCCATCATCTGCATGCCTTGAAAATACCCGCGATAAGACGATATGGCCGCAACAAAGAAAAGCGCCGGCGCAATGCCCATATAGGCCACACGCGCTTCCGGTATGCCTTGCGCTGCGGCGAGCGGCCCGCAAACCAGGTATAACAAAGCGGTCGTGAAAACCCCGACAACCAGGAGCATCTTCAGCGAGGCAACAAGTACCTGTTTAGCGCCCGAATAATCATCCACAGCACGTCTTTCCGAAACCATCTTAGCGATGGCCACCGGCATGCCGGCAGACGAGATGACCAGCAAAAGCGCATAGGTTGGGTAAACGCTCTGGTAGTTAGCCATGCCTTGCGTCTTAATCGCATCGGCCAGCGGGATGCGGAAAACCGCCCCGATGACCTTGACCACCAACCCGATAATACCAAGTACAGCAGCACCTTTAACAAAATTCTTGGTTTTATTGCTCATATCATATCCACTCAGCCATTTGGCCGTTCCCTTTCAAGCGTTGACTTTTCGCTTCCCATTATATATGAGCACGCTTTTGCTGGCAAGCAAACAAAACACTAAACCACAACTCTATACATCACCTTATCATTCTTCGCCGACCGAATAACCGATTATAACATCTTCCGCGTCAACCTTGCGCCTTCCGCTGTTGACCGCGAACACTTTAAAGTCGTAAGCGGATTGTGTGGGTAAAAAAAAGCATGTGGCGTTTTCGCCAAATCCGGTAATCGGCCGCCATCTGCTGGTGCCTGAAACACGGTAATAAAAGCGATAAAGCGGCACATAGCCCCAATCATCATAACCTACGGCTTGTACAGCGTTTGCCGAAAGGATCAACCATCCGTCTTCATTTTTGGTTATATCATTCAACGCGACACTTTCTATTGGCATCACCGTGTATATATCAATCATGTCAGACGCCCACACGTCCGGTCCAGTTCGACCTTTTGTCCGAACATTGACGCGGATATAATATCTTTTATCTGTTTTCGATACGATATTGATATCAACCTGCGCTGTGTCATCCGTTAAAACCAGCGGTTCATACGCGGCATACTCGGGTAACGGTTTCCAACTTTTGTTGTTGGTGGAGACCAATATTTGATATTCAAGCGCGGTGCCTTCTTTGCCGTTGTCCGCGGCAGAAAGCGTCAGCGGAATGCTTTCGCCGTACACTGCTTTTGTTTTGCCTCCCAAGTCAAGTTCAGCTCTCCCTGCGGGCAGGTCTCCAAAATAAAGACCAACCGGCCCACAGACGTCCGAGCTAGCATCAATGGTCTTTCTGCCCAGCGTCTGTGCCTGAACACAAAATTCATATTCCCCTTCCGCACGCGGAACAAATACGGCCGTTTTTTCTTCGGACCACTTTTTCCCGATATACTGCCATTTCGTGGTTCCCGCCAAACGGTAGCAAAAGCGGTATGAACTCGGTACTTCTTCACCTCTTCTAAGGCCTTTCGCCGACAACTGCACACCCTCGTTTGGTACCACTTGCAGATTTTCTCCGCTCACCGTGAGTATCACCTCATCCAGTGGTAAAACCATATATCGCGAAACACATATCGCTTCGGAAATCGCATCCGTGCCCGTCCGCTCCTCGGTGCGTACCGCCACTTTCAGGTAGCTCAAAGAATCTTTTTTAATCTGGGGCAGAACCACCGGTTCCCTTCCGGTATACTCTCCAAACTCATATCCCGGCAGCACTTTATACTGCCTGCCGTTGGTCGAATACAATACACAGTATTCTAGCCCGCCGTATTTTTCTTCGCCGCAAGGTGTACCGATCACATTCAGCATCACCGCTTCTTCCGACAAAAACTCGGTTTCTCCGTTGCGAAGCGAAGCCGTAACGCCAATCGCCGGAACCGCGTCACAGTATACCTGAATCCCCGGTATTTCATCCGTTGTTATATCGCTTAAGCTGCCCGCAGCCTTTGCTTCTACCCGAAAATCATATATCCCTTCATTTTTAAGCGTGAAATATATTTTACTATCATATGAAAACTGCTTGCTGACATACTGCCATCGGCTAGTGCCCGCACTGCGGTACGCAAAGCGATACTCAACATAAGCCTGCGTTCCATCCTGCTTTTGAGCAACGGCTTGTAGCCAAAGACCTGAATCCCCCTGCACCGCTGGATTTTCCAAAGATGTCAAGGTCACCCGTGCCGGAGATTCGCCGACACAAATATTGATATCCTGCGTCAGCGAAATATCTTCGCCTTTTCTTTCAGCCGTTTTCACGGCAACTCTCAGTTGATAGCCCAAATCCTGCCGACTGGCAGGAACTAAAACGCGGCACGTAACATTGTTTTTACCGTCTTGCAGAACATATTCCTGCCAATCCGCCAGCGCGCTAAATCGCTTTGATCCGGTTCTGGCGTACTGAACCTGATACAGCGTGGTCTGCTCTTCTCGTCCTTCGGTTATCTTGATCGCAAGTTTAATCGGCTCACCGTATTCGAAATGATTCTTTTCCATTTTCACTGTAAGTTCAGAAGCCGGAACCGCTCCCAGATAAATCGTATAACTCCCAGTAATATGCTCCGCATCAATATCATTTCGTCCAATGTTTCGCGCGATCACTTTAAATACGTACTTGCCTTCCTTGGTCGGTTTAAACACCACGCTTTCATCAGACCCCCACGCTCGGAATCGCGTAAAAGCACCACCGTTATAAGCATAATAGAAACTATACTGCGCTTCTGCCGTATACCCCGGATAGGTTTGCGCCGCTGCAAAGAGCGTTATACCCGCCGCCCCAGCCACCAAAACATCGTCCATATCATTAAGTGTCACGCTTTGTATCGGCATCACCTGATATACCGACACAGCACACTCCGCCCAAGTATCTGCCGCTTCCCGTCCGTCCGCACGCAAACTCAGCCTAAAAGTGTATTCTCCTTCAGCAAAGTCTTGGGGCAGCGTCAACATCACCTGCCCGCCGTAACCGTTTAAAGTCACAGAGCCACTCCACCCGCTGCCGTTCTGTGTCCATGTCGTCTGATCTCGGCTGTATTCCACAAGGGTCTGCACCGCCTGCTCATCCATCTCATTTTCAGTTTCAAAAATCAGCACCAAAGTTTCACCCGCCAATATAGCCTTTTTTTCACAAGTCAAGGATGTGATACAGCTGACAGGAAAAGCTCCGAAAAACACATCTACCGCGTGAGTCTCACTCTCTATTTCTGGCGCAACGGATACATCTGTTTTGGCTTCAATCTTAAAACGGTACGTCCCTTCCTGCGGCAAAGCCACAGTTTGGCTGAATCGGCCATTCTCCCCACATGGCGTAAACCCTGTCGAAACATAGGTCCACCAGGGCGAATCAACCATCTGATACGCAATGCGATAATCCGCATTCGGCGCAGGCAGACCATGTTTTTCAACCAGCCCGGATATTGTGACACCGTCGTCGCTTAGTATCATGTCGGGAATATCATCCAGTGTAATCTCCTCCACCGGCAGATCGTCCGAAAGATACGCGACTGTTTTTCCCGCCGATTTAAAATACATATCGGCGCTGGAACCAAATAAGACATTAGCTGTAAATTTTAACGTGTTCAAAAATGCATCCGATTCGAATGCTGTATCCGTACCTAAAACGGTAATTTCTGTCAGCCCAGTGCAGTCTTTAAAAGCATTCTCGCCCACACAGGCCAAAGCCGCAGGCAGAACAATTCGAGAAAGCGAGCGGCAATTTTCAAAAGCCCCGCTTCTAATCTCATTGAGCCCGTCCGGCAACGTGATCGAAACCATCGCCGGTTTGTTCTTAAAAGCATCCACCCCAATAACAGTGATTTCATCGGGTATGATGACAGCTGTTTCTTGTCCAAAATACCGAATCAGCTCACCGTTATCAATCAAAAATGGATTTTCCGCATCCCCGATCAACTCATATACTATTCCATTATCCACTGCATATTCGTAAGCGCAGGATTGATAGCAGCATTGAATCATTAAATTTTCACACGCACTAAACACATCATCTCCGATCTCCGTCACCGAGGCCGGAATAAAAAATGTGGCATCACTAAGCGCACCATAAAACGCCTGATCGGAAAGTCGCATCAATGTCTCCGGCAGTACCAACTCAGTCAGCTCTGTATTTCTAAAAGCACCGGTACCAATACAAATCACTGTGTCGGGTAATGCTACTGTCTCAAGTTGTGTACACCCGTCAAACGCACCCGATCCCACTATTCTAAGCTTTTCCGGCAGAGCAGCGCTCTGCAGCTTGGTACAATCTTTTAAGGTTTTTTCTCCCGTATCTATAAGATTTGCCGGGAACACAAAATCGGTCAGATTTCCGCATCCCAAAAAAGCCGCTTCTCCCAGCCACTCAATCGTGTCCGGTAATACCACTTGCGATAAACCGTCACAACCCATAAAAGCATGATGGCCAATACTGATCAGATCCCCCGCTTCGGGCAACCTCGGAAGTGTGATACACCCAGCAAAAGCATAATCGCCAAATGCTGTCACACATCGAGGCAGGTTCATATCGTTCAGCAAAGTGCATCCCTGAAATGCGCCTTGCGGTATTGAATTAAAGTCGCCGGAAAGCGTGATTTCTGTAAGATTTACACAACCCAAAAAAGTATAGGCACCCAGAGTGTGCAAATGCGTCTGCGGCGTCATTACTGTCAGATTTTCACATTCTGAAAAAGCAAAGGGCTGGATTTCACTGATTTGGCTTACTGTTGAGAGGCTGGTGATGTCAGCGTTTCCCGCAAAGGCATACGCACCAATCACTGTGATATTTTCAGGCAATGCCACAGCGGCTTCGTTTCCTGTATAGCCGACCAAAACCGAATCATCTAAAATATAATCTCCTGAGACGGAATATGTAAACGTCTCAAGCCCGGTTCCAATCAACGCCGCATATCCGGCGACAAACGCCCCTTCCGGACATCGAATGGTCAGCGCATCACAGCCGCGAAAACACTCCGCGCCGATGGTGCCGATATGTTCATATATCGTAGCTTCGGTTAAGTTTTGGCAATTATAAAACGCCCGCGCTCCAATTGTATTAAGTCCTCTCGGCAGTTGAACGCGCCCCAGAGAAACACAGCCTTTAAAAACATTGTTCTGGATATCAATCAAGCCAGAGGGAAAGTTGATGGATTCAAGTGCCGAGCATCCCTCAAAAGCCGAAGAATCTAAATGAGTCAATGTGGAAGGAAGGTGGATTTGCTCCACTTCAGTGTTTTGATAAAAGGCTTTCTCCCCAATCGCAGTGATACCTTCAGGTATATTCACTGCCAAGTCATGTCCGCTGTAACCCGTCAGCGTGGTACCCGTTATCTCAAACTCTCCTTCGGCGGAAGCCGGCCATGCAAACAGCAAAACAAATAAGATTGCACAAACCCCCGCGATTATGCGCAGTTTTTTCATCATCGTCCCTCTTAAAATTTTTCGATATTCCATTCTATCACATTAGTGATATTATTTAAAAGGATACGCTATGAAATGTAAAAGCCGCTTGATATCTTTCAAGCGGTCTTTTTTGTCTCTACCTATTTACTTTAAAACAACTGATAGGTTTTACGCGAAATAAACTGCCCGCGCCCTCTTTCTCCAATAAATTGATTGTTTTTAACGATCAGTTCTCCACGGGAGAATACCGCTGTAATCGCGCCGTTTGTCTTGATGCCTTCAAACGGCGTATAGTCGCAGTTTTCGTGTAAGTTTGTATGCGATAGTTTTCCCTTAGCCTTTTCGTCCAAAACCACAAAGTCGGCATCCCCACCTTCGACAATGCTTCCTTTTTTCGGATACATCCCAAACAGTTTGGCCGGATTCTCGGCGCAAACCTTTACGACTGTTTCAAAACTGATTTTCCCCTGTAATGCCTGACTGATCATCAAAGGATATCGCGTCTCAACCCCCGGCATCCCATTCGGGCATCTCGTAAAATCATCCTTGCCCAATTGCTTGTCATGCGTGAAGTTAAACGGACAATGATCTGTGCCGAGCGTGTTAATTTCTCCTAAACGCAAGGCCTGCATCAATAACGTATTATTCTCCTTCGCCCGAAGCGGCGGCGACAGGATATATTTCAACCCATCCGGTTTTCGGTACAGCGAATCCTCTAGAAACAGATACTGCGGACAACTTTCGACAAAAAAGTTATGATAGCCTCTGCGCCGGAAGAAGTCGATGTATTCCAGACTAACCCCAGCGGAAACATGAACCAGATACAGCGGCGCATCATCCGCCATTCTGCCCAAAGTCAGCACACGGTTCACCGCTTCTGCTTCTGCCAAGGGCGGTCGGCTTTGAGGATGATACTCCGGACCGGTTTTTCCCTGACGCACAAATTCGGCTTTCCGATGTTCCACCACATCATTGTTTTCGCAGTGTACAGTCACCAGCATATCCAGCACTTTTGCGCGCGTCAGCACTTTTAGAATCTCCGCATCGCTGAGCCGCCCCGAATAGGTCATATAGATCTTTACGCTGGTCACACCGTGTGCCTTCAGTTTTTCAAGGTCATCAAGAATTCCTTCATCCACTCGTTGCATCACACCATGGAAACCATAATCGATAACTGCCTTACCCTCAGCCAAAGTATGGTAAAGATTAATCTGATGCATCAACCCGCAGCCTTCAGGTCCAAATCCGGGATGATCGACGATGGTCGTGGTCCCGCCGCAGGCCGCGGCGACTGTACCGGTATAAAAATCATCATTGGCTTTGGCAAACCCAACATCCAGATCAAAATGCGTGTGGACATCAATTGCCCCCGGCAGGATGGTTTTCCCTTCTGCATCAAAAACCGATTGATCGGCAGTCACTGAAATTTTGGGCGCAAGTTTTTTTACTTTCCCATCTTCCACCAAAATATCAAGGGCTTCAAATCCTTTTCCCGTATAAACTTTTCCGCCTGCTATCAGCATATTTTCCCCCCATACGATAAAAAACACCGAAGTTTTTTTCTCCGGTGTGGGTGTTTTTTAAACCTTATTCTTCAACTTCGACCACATCGGCCGCCGGTGCGTTCTTTTTCACCGATTCAATTCCGTTCATGCATCCGTCTTTCGATGAATATCCTTCACCGGTTGCGATCACCTGTCCGTTTGCCGCCTTCAGACGAAATCTGTATTCGCCCTTCTTATCTTTATATACTTCGAATTTTGCCGCCATATGAATATCCTCCTATTTTCTGTCATTAAGTATTTACTTAATTTGATTATACTTCTTTTTTATCGTGATCACAACTGCATTTGCCCACGTTTTCCAGCCCTTGCTTGGTCGCTTCCACAATCTTGGTATATCCCGTACAACGGCAAAGGTGACCTGAGAGCGCCCGCTTGATATCCGCTTCGGTATAGTTTTTGTCTCTTGCTTCCATTTCGGTCGCGGTCATGAGGATGCCCGGCGTACAAAAACCGCACTGCACCGCGCCGCTTTCAACAAAAGTTTTTTGCATATTAGTCAGCTCCCCGTTTTTGGAAAGCCCTTCAATCGTCACAATCTCCTTGCCATCCGCCCACGCCGCCAGATAGATACAGGAATCCACCGCCTGACCATTGACCAAAACAGCACACGCACCGCATTCACCCACGCCGCATCCCTGCTTGGCGCCGGTCAGTCCCAAATCCTCACGGATGAGTTCCAGCAGCGACTGACCCGCTTTGATGGCTATGGTGCGCACCTCTTCATTGATGGTAAAAGTTATCGTCTGATTTGTCATATTCGCTTCATTCCTCCTCGGACAGTCCGACCAGCTTTTTGGTGCCCCGCTTGGTCAGCTCATACACCAGATGCTCACGGAAAGTCTTGGACCCGCGCCAAGAATCCCGCGCGCGAATGTTGGATATCGTCGCTTTGGCCATTGCATCAATGTTTTCCGGTGTAATCACCATTCCGCGCCCGATATTTTCGGCGTCCACACAGCGTATCGGCGTCGGCGCCGCAACTCCGCAACCAATACGGATATCTTCGATTATTTTCCCGTCATGCTTTAAAACCACCGCACAGCCGATCGTAGCAATATCCATCGCCCCGCGCTGAGCAAATTTTTTATAAGTTCCAGTATATCCGTCATAGTCTTTCTTATCAATAATAATATCAGTCAGCATTTCACCCGGCTGTAAAATCACTTTTCCAGGCCCTAGGTAGAATTCCTGTATAGGCACCAGCTTGGTTTCGTCCGCCGTCTGAATCTTCAGTTTGGCGTTTAAGCAAAACAGAGAAGATGCACTGTCCGCACTGGTCGCGCCGTTACAAACATTACCGCCTACAGTCGCCACATTGCGGATCTGCGGTCCGCCGATGGAACCCACGGCTTCAGCCAAAATCGGGATGTTCTGCAGAATCATCTCATTTTCTTCAATCGCGGTAAAGGTCATCATCGGTCCGATGTGTAAATCGCCATTTTCGTCTTTTTTCACGGTCTTAAGTTCACCGATAAAACTGATGCCCATCAGATGCGCGTCTGTCATCTTACCTTCGCGGATGCGCAAGAGCACGTCCGTCCCGCCGGCTATCACCTTGGCGTCCGGATTGGCTTTCAGATAGCCAAGGGCACCTTCCAGCGTTTTGGCTTCATAGTATTTCGCTATATCAAACATTTTCTATGCTTCTCCTCTAGTTCAGTCCCGCTTCGCGGAAAGCCTCGAAGAGGCTCTGTGGATTCATTGGTGTCGCATACACCCGAACTCCGGTTGCGTGTTTGATGGCGTTTCTTATCGCCGCCGCCGGAGGTACCGCCGGAGGTTCTCCCAGCGCTTTGTTGCCGAATGGGCCGGTTTCATCGTAGGGCTCAACAAAATCCACATCGAAATGCGGTGAATCCATGACGGTCGGCAGTTTATAATCCAGCAGATTATCGGTCAGCATCTGGCCGGTTTTCGGGTTGTATTTCAACCCTTCCATCAGCGCCATACCGCAGCTCATACTCATACCGCCCTCCACCTGACCCGTAGCCAAAATGGGGTTGATGATCGTGCCGCTGTCATGAATATTGCATATCTTTAGGATATTCACCTTACCGGTTTTAACATCCACTTTCACTTCGGCCACACACACCCCAAAAGCCAGTGCGTTACTTTTCACATTCGCGCTTTTTTCGCTGGATATGGTCGAAGATTCATCTTTCTCATAGAAAGTTTCCATCGCCAATTCTTCCAGTGTGCAGAGTAATCTGCCCGCACTAACGCGGTAAATCTTCGCATCGCGAATTTCAACGTCACTCGCTTGAATATCATATTTTTTTGCCGCACGCGCACAGACTTGGTCGCGCACACTCTCGGCCGCCTGACGGACAGCATGCCCAGCCACATAGGTCTGACGGGATGCATATGCCCCAGGGTCGTAGGGGTGAATATCCGTATCCGTTCCCCTCACCACATTGATATGTTCGAAAGGCACTCCCATAATCTCGGCCGCCATCTGCGCCAGCACCGTATCTGATCCTTGTCCAATCTCAGCCGCACCTACGCTCAGCTGTAAGGTCCCGTCCTGATTCATGGTCAATCTGGCTCCCGCCAGTTCCATAGAAAACGGCCAAACGCCGGTGGCGTAGGAAAACAACGAAAATCCAATGCCTTTTCGCTTATCGCCCGTTTGATTTGTATACGCTTTTCGCTTGTAATCCCAATCGATATAGGCTTTACCCTTTTCGATACATTCGGGCAAACCGCAGGATTTAACCTCGATACCCGAAACCGGATCGACAAATCCAAGCTTCATCACATTTTTTTGTTTAAATTCAATCGGATCCATGCCAAGATCGTCCGCCAAATCATCCATATGACATTCCACCGCAAAGCATACTTGCGGAATGCCATATCCGCGCATCGCACCCGCTGTGGCTGTGTTGGTATAGACGGTATATCCGTTCCACTCGGTTGCGAGTTCAGCCGGATAGGTTCTGGAATAATTCGTACCGCCTTTGGCGACAATCGAATGGCCGTGCGAAGCATAAGCGCCGTTGTTGCCGATGCTAACCATTGACTTGGCGATCACACGCCCCTCTTTGGAAACACCGGTCTTGAATTTGAATATAATACCATGCCTTGTGCGGGAACCAAAAAACACTTCTTCGCGCGATAAATCCACCATCACCGGACGGCCTCCGCAAGCCAACGAAAGCATGGCCGCCATCGGCTCAACCACCACGTCCTGTTTGTTGCCAAAACCGCCGCCGATATACGGCTGAACCACACGCACTTTACCAAACGGCAAATTCAGCGCTTTGGCCACCACACGCCGCACAATGTGCGATATCTGCGACGAGGTCACCACTGTCAAACGGTCTTCCATGTCCACATAAGCATAGGCAATATGATTTTCCATATGGGCGTGCTGAACCGGCTGTACATCAAATGTTTCTTCTAAAATATAATCGCATTTGGAAAACGCGGTCTTTAAGTCCTCTTTGCCGTGTTTAATCTCGGTATGACGCAAAACATTGGTTTCTTCACCATGAAGAATCGGTGCGCCTTCTTTCATCGCTTCCTCGGCATCCAAAACAAAGGGAAGCACATCATACTCCACCTTAATCAGCTTCAGCGCCTTTTCCGCCGTTAGCTCGTCTTTGGCCACCACAGCACCGATTTCGTCACCGTATAATCTGATTTTCTCGTTTAAAATCTGCCGGTCGGCAATGTCCTGATGCGCAGGGTTTAGGCTGTATGGATGCCCCGCACTGGGCCAAGGATTCGCTTTGACGTCCTTCGGCAAGACAATCTTGACGACGCCGGGAAGTTTTTCCGCTTCAGAAATATCGTAGGATTTCACATATCCGTGCGCAATCTCCGCACGCAGAATTTTTGCATAGAGCATACCGGGCATGGTTATATCCCGGGTATACATCGCTTTGCCGGTCACCTTGGCAGCGGCGTCTCCCCGCTGCATCGGTTTCCCAACCACTTTAAAGTTCATGTGCATCACCTTTCTTAAACTACAGTGATTATATCATTTATTTGTTGATTTTGTGTGAATATATGGGCTGAAAAGCGGATTTACACACTTCTAACGCCAGTTGTTTTCGGAAAGAAACGCACTGATTCGCTTGACCGCTTCTTTTAGATTATCCATAGAGGAGGCATAGGAACAGCGAATAAATCCTTCGCCGCCTTCGCCAAACGCCGTACCCGGCACACAGGCCACCTTCTTCTCCTTCACCAGCCGCTCGCAAAACTCATCCGACGTTAGGCCGGAAATGCGAATATTCGGGAACATATAGAAAGCGCCTTTGGGTTCAAAGCAAGTGAGCCCCAAAGCGTTAAACGCTTCAAAAAGATACCGCCGACGGTAATCATACTGATTGACCATATCCCGAACCTGCTTAAATCCGTTTTTGCGCTCGGTTTTCAGCGCTTCCAGTCCCGCTTCCTGTGCGGCCGAAGGCGCGCAAAGGATGGTATACTGGTGGATTTTAACCATGGCTTTGGTGAGTGGCAGCGGCGCTGCCACATAACCCAAGCGCCAGCCCGTCATGGCAAATGCTTTGCTGAAACCATTGATGACAATGGTACGCTCCTGCATACCCGGCAAAGACGCAATGGACACATGTCCGCCATCATAAGTCAGTTCGGAGTAGATTTCGTCGGAGATGACGAGTAAATCATTTTCGATGATGACGTCAACAATGCCCGCAAGCTCTTCCCGTGTCATAATGGCTCCAGTCGGATTATTGGGGAAGGGCAAAATCACCGCCTTGGTTTTTGGTGTAATCACACTTTTTAAAATTTCAGCCGTATACTTAAACGCGTTTTCGGCCACCGTCAATACGGGCACCGCCACGCCTCCGGCCAGCCTTACCCCCGGCATATAGGAAACATAAGAAGGCGCGGGCACCAGCACTTCATCGCCCGGGTTAATCACCGCACGAAAAGCAATATCCAATGCCTCGGAAGCACCCACCGTCACAATCAATTGGTTAATATCATATTGCAAAGAAAACCGCTCATCCAAATAGGCCGCAATCTCCTGCCTCAAGGCCGTTGTTCCATAGTTTGATGTATAGTGTGTTTTACCCGTCTCAATGGCATAGATAGCGGTTTCGCAGATATTCCAAGGTGTATTAAAATCAGGTTCGCCTACACCAAGACTGATGACATCGTCCATCTCGGAAGCGATATCAAAAAATTTGCGAATGCCGCTGGGCGGAATCTCGCTGACCACTTTAGCAATATAGTTTTCATATTTCATGGCGAGATCACCAACCTCTCGTCTTTGTCTTCATCCACAAATACCACGCCGTGTTCTTTGTATTTTCTCATGATAAAATATGTGGCCGTGGAGCGCACCCCGTCCATCACCGCGAGTTTTTCAAAAACAAATTCTGAAATTTGCTTCATCGTACTGGCCGCTACATGCACCGAAAGGTCATATGTGCCGCTCATCAAATAAACGGCTTTGACTTCATCAAAACGATAAATACGCTCAGCGATACGATCATATCCCATCTCGCGCTGGGGTTCCACTTTCACTTCGATCAGCCCTTCGGCATACTCATCATCCATTTTTTCATCGTTGATCAGGGTTTTATACTTTAAGATGATCTTCTCATCTTCCAGCTTTTTAATCTCGGCGGCAACGGCCGCTTCTGTTTCTCCAATCATGCTGGCAATCTCTTTGGCCGATACTTTTGCGTCATCCCGCAGGATATCCAATATTTCTTTACGCATATTTTTCATCGTTCTTCTGGGCGCGTCACCGTCCCGCACCGATCCTTTCCGCTTTATAGTTCTCTCATTCTAACACTCTTCATATTTTCGCGTCAATATTAATGAAAGCCAATATCTTAAAGGATGTCCCGGATATGATAATCGTACAAATCAAATAAAAGCATGCTATAATAAACGTACAAAGATAATGGAGTAGATATAATGATTCACTTTGTTGTAAACGGAAAAGAGATCGCGACGGATAGTGAAAAAAACCTGCTTGAATTCCTTCGGGATGATCTTGCGATCACCAGCGTTAAGGAAGGCTGTTCCACTGGAGCATGCGGAACCTGTTCGGTGCTGATTGATGGATTAAGTAAACGAGCGTGTACCCAGAAGGTACAAAAGCTTGAGGGTGTGTCCATCTTGACGGTGGATGGCTTGACCGCACGCGAAAAACAAGTGTACGCATACTGCTTTGGTGTTGCCGGTGCGGTTCAGTGCGGCTTTTGCATTCCGGGTATGGTCATCAGCGCCAAAGCGCTTTTGGATAAAAACGTAAATCCCGACGAAGCTGATATCCGCAAAGCGATCAAAGGCAATATCTGCCGTTGTACCGGCTATGTAAAGATTATCGAAGCAATTTCGCTTTCAGCCAAATATTTTAGGGAAAATATTCCCGTGCCCCAGCCGGTGGATACCGCGCTTCTCGGTGATGAAATCATTCGTCCGGACGCCGAAGCCAAGACTTTGGGAAAAGCGGTGTATGTGGATGATATCACACTGCCCGGCATGGCCTATGGCTCCGCCGTTCGCGCCCGATACCCCAGAGCCACCGTACTAAAAATCGATGCAAGCGAAGCATTGGCACACCCCGACTGTGTGGCCGTTATCACCGCCAAAGATGTTCCTGTCAACAAAACCGGCCACTTAAAAAAGGACTGGGATGTCCTCATCGCCGAAGGCGACAACACCCGATATGTGGGCGACGGTGTGGCTTTGGTGGTCTCAAGAACCAAAGAAACTCTTGAAACAATTAAAGCTTTGGTCAAGATAGAATATCAACCTTTATCGCCGCTTTCCTCGCCTGCCATGGCGCTGGCCACAGGCGCCCCGCACCTGCATGAAGGCGGCAACGTTTTAAGCGTTCAGCATTTAAAACGCGGTGAGCCTGTGGAAGATGTGTTTGCTAAAAGCGCATTTGTGGTGACCAATCATTTTTCCACACCCTTTACCGATCATGCTTTTATGGAACCCGAATGTGCTATCGGTGTGCCGCAGGGAGAAAATTTTCTGCTCTATACTGCCAGCCAGAACATCTACGATGAACGGCGGGAGATTGCGCATATTTTGGATATCGATCCTGAACGCCTACATATCGAATCCCAGACTGTGGGCGGCGGTTTTGGCGGCAAAGAGGATATGAGCGTTCAGCACCATGCGGCGCTCGCCGCGTTTATCACTGGTCTGCCCGTGAAAGTCAAATTCTCTCGGCAAGAAAGTATTTTGGTTCACCCCAAACGCCATGCCATGGAGATTGATATGACCACGGCCTGCGACGAAAACGGTTTGATTACCGCGGTCAAGGCTGAAATTGTGTCGGATACCGGAGCATACGCCTCCTTGGGCGGCCCGGTGCTGCAACGCGCCTGTACCCATGCGGGTGGCCCCTATCACTACCCTAATGTGGACATCAAGGGTACAGCCGTTTACACTAATAATCCGCCAGCAGGAGCTTTTCGCGGTTTTGGTGTAACGCAATCGGTTTTTGCCATCGAATCCAACCTGACCCTTCTGGCCGAAAAAGTAGGCATCAACCCACTGGAGATCCGCCTGCGTAACGCCATCCGGCCAGGGCAGTCTTTGCCAAACGGACAAATTGCCGATGAAAGTACCGCGCTTTACGAATGTTTGGTGGCTTTGCAGCCTTATTACGATGAAAACAAAATCATGGGCCTCGCCTGCGCCTTAAAAAACAGTGGTCTCGGTGTCGGTGTTCCGGATACCGGAAGGTGCATTGTCAGCATGGAAAACGGAAAATTCCATGTCCGCACCGGTGCCGCGCGCATCGGTCAAGGCCTGGACGCTGTGATTTTAAAAATGGCCTGCCAAGCGTTGGGTGTTAAACCCAGCCAGGTCATCATTGAACAACCCAACACCCAGCGCACCCCCAACTCTGGTACCACCACCGCATCCCGTCAGACACTATTTACCGGCGAAGCCGTCCGTGTGGCCTGCGAAAACCTGCTGGCAAGGAAAGCCGCTCGCACTTGGACGGATATGGAAGGCGAAGAAGCGTACGGCGAATACACCTGCGTTACCGACCCAATCGACAGCCAAAAAGAGCACCCGGTCAGCCATGCAGCTTATGGTTACGGTGCACAGCTGGTCTCGCTGGATGATGACGGTAATGTGGCCGACGTGATCTGCGCCTACGATGTAGGCAAAGTTATCAACCGCACCGGCGCCGAAGGCCAGGTAGAGGGCGGTGTGGCAATGGGCCTTGGGTACGCGCTCACCGAGGATTATCCTTTGATTGACAGTATACCGCAAGCCACATACGCCAAACTGCGCTTGTTCCGTGCCGACCAGACCCCGCCCATCAAAGTGCTTCTGGTGGAGGGAAGTGATAAGCTGGCCATGGCATATGGCGCAAAAGGTGTAGGAGAGCTGGCCACCATCCCGACTGCACCTGCGGTCAGTGCAGCATACTACAAAAAAGACGGTATTTTCCGTACGAAACTACCGCTGGAAAACACACCTTACACAAAATAAACCTTGGCTGATAGCAATAAAACGTTCTGATTTTTGATTCTAAATTATCATGCAATAAAGGAAAGAAAAACGATGATTTTTTATGGTGTTAAAACGCTGACCGGCGGACAAAAGACACTGACCGGTTTGCCGTGTGAAAAGTGTGATAAAGATACGATTGTGCTCACCAATCATTACGCCTCCGGGCATATTTTTTGGATACCCGTGTTTGGTGTTGTGATTAAAACACTGGCTGTTTGTCCGGGCTGTAACCGAACAATGACGCTAAAACAGCTTAACAAGAAATATCATCTCGGTCTTACAGATGGTCAGATGAAGGACATCCGTTTCGAGCTTGACGGCCAGCTAAACGCTGAAAAGCGAAAAATAGTAAATCGAAGAAATACTCTTGGAAAACTTAGCTGGTATATTGTTTTGGCACTGTTTATTCTGCTCGTCATTATCTCGTTTCTTTTTTAAGTTTTTTTCATACTGATATTAGACGTTCTTAAAAAAGCCGTGTTGATTCACTGTTTATCTTTCTTTTTAATAACGTTTATGATGAAAGCATGTTACTTTATCTTTAAGCATTTTGCATTGTTCAGCCTATGCATATTTGTTATAATATGTATGAAAATACTGATGGAGGTAATGCAACCGTGAAATGTCCTGCATGCAACGCGAACATCCCGAAAAAGGCAGAATTCTGCCCCGAATGTGCACATCAACTAACCCCGGAAGAAAAAGAAACCCTTCAAAAAAAAGGCAAGCTCCTTTGGTTTGTATTAGGCCCCGTGCTGGCGCTGTTTCTGGGTTTTGCGATTTTTATTTTCTTCGCCGCTTTTGTCTCCAGTTCATACGAACTGGTCGAAATAGATATCCCAAGTGAAAATATCGATTTCGGCGCAGCCATCCCCGTGGATATTTCTGTGGAAGCTGATGGGATGCTTGCCAAAACATTTGAAATTCCAGTATACATCGACAGCATACTCGTGCATACATTTGCTGTTGACTATGAGGGCGGAAAGATGGGAGAAATCACCACGATCAATCAGTCCGCAGAAATCATATGTGATGCTGCATCCGATCCAGGACAGCATACGGCTTCGATCAATGACCTGTCAGACAGTTTTAATGTTTTTACAGCGCCGATATTTACTTTCCGTAGCGATGCCGATGAGTATTACTATATCACCAACTATCCTTTTAGCGTGGATTGTATTATTGCAAACACAGGTGAAACCGGAGGCAATTGTGACTATACCGCTTTGTTCGATGATGAAGTCATTGATGAAGGTGCTGTAGCGATTGCTGGTCAATCCGAAAAGAAATTTGATGTGAGTGTCAGTGCGAATACCGACGGATTTCATACATTTAAATTCGGCGGCAAAACTTATGACATGCCTTTTTATAATACGTTTCGTCCCCAAACCGGCAAATTGATGGAAAACACGGTTAAGGGTTATGGCTATATTGATTTTGACAACCAGACTGCCAACGATATGGTCGTTTACATCACCCCGTCTGATGATAGTTCAACTGCAGTGGTTGCGCGCTATATCCGTGCAGGTGAAAAGCATAAGATTGACTCTATTGTCCATGGCGAATATGATATTTATATTCAAATCGGAAATGAGTTTGTTCCCAAATATAATGAGTTCTATTTCGATCAAAAAACCTATTTTTTTGCCAGTTTTGAATTGAATACCAATGTGGTGAACGGTGCGGGCGTGATTTACTATATCCCAATCAAGATGACGCAATCAGAATTTGATTCGCGTAAATACCCCGTTGATTTTATACCTTTAATTCCCGACAATATGTAAAACATTGTGCTTCAAAGGGGCTTATTCACTAAGCCCCTTATTTGTTTTATTTTTTCGATTAAATTCCCGTATAAATCGCTCCACATCCCTGGCAGGCAGTGGTTTTGAAAAATAGAATCCCTGAATCAAATGAAAGCCCAACGCTTGCATCGTCTTTAGCTGCTGCTCCGTCTCCACACCTTCCACGATGCTCTGTTTATCAAGGCCGCTGATAATTGACTTAATCATCTTAATAATTTCTTTTGAAACAAAGCTTTCTTCGAAATTTGAAACAAAAAACTTATCAATTTTAATAATATCAAACCCCACTTTTTCCAGCATGGCAAGCGAAGAGTACTCCATCCCAAAGTCATCCAATGCGAGCTTGAATCCATGATTTCGAAGCGCCTTAATATTTGTTCTCACAGTTTCAACGACATGCAAAAGCGTTGTCTCGGTAATCTCAAAAATTAAGCGGTCTGGCTGAATTCCCACCACATCAGCCACTTCAATTAAATAATCGGCAAATTGCTCATCCACCAACTGTCGGGCTGAAAGATTGATGGAGAGGTTCAGCCAAGGATGTTTACGATGCCATTTTTTTAGTTGTAGCAATGTCATTCTGTATAATGAATTAAAAATATAAGTGATTTCTCCACTGGTTTCGGCCACGTGGATAAATTCGGAAGGCATCAGCATGCCATATGCGGGATGCTTCCATCGAAGCAGCGCTTCCATCTGTACCACTCTATCATTCTTTAGATCCACGACCGGATGGTAATGCATAACAAACTCGTCATTTTTAATGGCCATACGGATATCATACAGTAACTGATGCGAGCGGTAGTATTGCTTGGTGACTTCACCATTAAAAAGAACAAACCGGTTTTTCCCTACTTCTTTGGCCTGCAGCATCGCGATATCCGAGTAATTGATCAGCATATCAATATTTTCTGTATCCTCCGGATAGAAAACAACTCCGGCAGACATACTGATATCGATATCATGATCGTTTGGCATCACCATAGCGCTGCTGAAAAAATTGATCAACTTGGATGTCAGATCGATCACTTCCTGTTTGTTTTCGAAATTCGGAATAAATATGAAAAACTCGTCGCCCGCCAAACGTGCGCATTTTCCCATGTCACCGACCCGTGCTTTTAGCGTTTGTGCAATGGAAATGAGCAGCATATCGCCCATGGCGTGCCCGAAAACATCATTGGTCGCCTTAAAATTATCAATATCCAACGTGATCGCTGCCGCTTTTTTCATCCGTCCGCTTGCCGCTGCTGTTTGCATCAATTCAACAATACGCTTACGGTTATATAATCCGGTCAGCTCATCATGATACGCTAAAAATTTTAGTTTATCCTGCATCTGCTGTTCTTTTTGAATATTGATATATACACCAAGCGCACGCTTGCTTTTTCCGGTTTCATCCCACTCGGTGACATATCCACGTGATTGAAGCCAGATATACTCGCCCGCTGCCGTCATGATTCTGAATTTATCTTCGATGATAATCTTGCGCGCCGGATTGTCAGGTGTCTCTTCCTCCACTATCTTCTTAAGATCATCCGGATGTATCCATTGATTAATCATATCAAATCCGTGCTTTTCAACCGGTACTTCTGACCGCCCCAATATTTTAAACAACATCGGACTGAAGGTGATTTTACCGGATGCTAAATCCCAATCCCAAGTGGCAATGCCCGCCACATCCAATGTCATATCAATTTTCTTTACCAACTCGTCATTTCGCATCTGATGTTCAATCACTTCGGTCACATCCCGTCCAACGCAAACAATATCTCCCTCCGTATTCAGCCCGCGTCCGTTCCACTCATACCAGCGCACGCCGGTAGATGTGATGACCCTTGCATTAAAAGATATGTCCGCACCTAAATTTTCACGGATACTATCAAATACCTCTTTCACTTTATCTGTTTTTACTCCATAAAATACTTTTTCCATCGCCATGCTGTTCATATATTCCACAGGAATCCCTAAAATCAGGGATGCGTTATCCGCGATGTATGTGATTCTGTTTTGACCGTTAAATTTAATAATTAAATCCTTAACATTTTCAACCAGCATACGTATATTCACTTCGGATTCACGTATCATGCGCTGTGCGTTGACTTTTTCAGAAATATCATTACCGACAATGATGAACGAATCTAAAACGCCATCGTCGCTGAATATGCCTTTGATATGCAGGTTAAACCAAACATACCGATTAAGATACCCTAATCGGCATGTTGTGGTTACCACCTGCATATTTTGATCGATTTCTGTCAATTTAGAGATGAGAATATCTCTGTCATCTTTATAAATATAATTGAACAATAATGCGCTGTTCTCTTCCAGCGTTTTAGCGATTTTTTCAAACTTTTTTGTCACGAATAGTATTTGCCCTTTGCTGTCCACCTGTATCACAATATCTGCCACATTTTCCATCAAAAAAGTCTGTTTTAATTCAATATCCTTAAGACTTTCCTGTATCTGCATCACATCCGAGATATCAGACTGTGTACCAATGACCACCTTCGGCGTTCCTCTATCCGTCCATTCGATCACTTTCCCGAGCGCTTTGATATAGGCATATTCTCCATCTGCTTTACGCAGACGAAAAATATCGCGATAAAATTCTTCTCTATTTTTTATAAAACTTGAGAATCTTTCAATCGCCTGACGTTTATCTTGGGGGTGAATCAGTTGTCCCCATAGCTTATTCGCATTAAATCGGCTGTCCTTTACAGGATATCCCAGCGCCTGATACCATTCGTTCACCGCAATCTCGGTGTCTTCCGTCTCATATCGCCACAGTGAAATCTGCCCGGTCTGAGATGTTAGATCCAAATATCCGCCATACAACTGCTCTTTTTCTATCCGCTCTTTCTCATTTGTAATATCTTTTAACGTACCATATATGCCCTCTTTGGCTTGCTTAATACCCCAGGCTTGTACATATTTGACTTTCCCTGCTTTTGTTCTAAAGCCGTGTATAATATTAAAATGGTCAGTTTTCCCACTCTTAATCTCCAAAATCGCTGTCTCAACGATGTGTACATCTTCGGAAGGTATAATGGTAAGCAGTTTGGGCAGTGTCATGGTAATACCCGGATCCAGCTCATATATTTTGCAGGCGATATCTGAAAAAGCAATTTCATCCGATCCCGACCTAATAAACCACACACCAATATCTCCGGCTTGATTAAAATGTACCAGCCGCTTATAGTATTCTTCTATTGTAATGTTACCGTTTTGGATACCTTCCGGTATTTCGATCGCTTTTAAGGCCATTCAAAGTTTTCTCCCAAATCCTGTATATGATTAATAAACCGTTTTTATTCCGTACAAACGATTTATTACAGCATAATATCCGTTATGTTTCTATTTTTGTTTGGGTTTAATAACCTTTTGATTTCGCGTGTGTTTAAGTAAAAACTTCTAATCACGTTTGTCGCGATTATTGCGGTGAATACTATCTTCGCCGGATATGTGTTTTATGCATTGCCATCACTGATTACATAAAAAGACTATTCATTAAAAAAGGCCGATCGCCTTTGCGATCAGCCTTCTTGTTCTTTTTATCATTTTTTGTCTTGCTTCTCGGCCTTCAATTCTTCTTCCGATTTTCTATTTGCATAAATCGCATACGAGATCAGTCCTGTGGCCAGTATCAGTACAAAAAAGGTTTTTAAAGCCATTTGCCAGGTGAAAAAGCGCTTTTTAACAACCAATTGATTCAGGTCACCTGGTGGTGCAACTATTATTGTGGCCGATGGCTCGGGTGTAGCCGCGCTGGACAGCGTGCTTTGTTCTGATGTGGGTGATGGTTTCTCTTCGGCTTCTTTTTCGACGGCCAGTTTTGCGACATACGTTTCAAATATACTTGGCAAATCACCGCCGATTGACTCCACAACAAACCTAGCTACGGCTTCCTCATCAAAATCAAAGTAGTACATTCCTGGATAATACGCTCTAACACTCAGCTTCCCAGTTTTTAGGTTGTATAAATATGTGCCGCTTTCCATCTGATCTCCAAAAAACATGCCGCCCGCTTCAAAGAGGATGTACCCATCGTCCATCATTTCAACATAAAAATCAGCAGCTTCATTCACCTCAAGTTGATATATGTGATGCGTCTTATATTGACTTTGTTTCTTTTCTTCTGAATACTCGGTATGAAACATCACATAGAAATTCTGGAGCGCGTTTTTGCTTGTGTTTTTAATCGTAACCTTATAGTTTTCCATCCCAATATTGGATGATTTAAGATCACCTTTTAAAGCTACCGCTTTCACACTGAGTTCAGGTGCTTGGTCGATAAACACATTGCGGCACATTGCACTGGCCTGCACCCCAAAATATTCACCGCCTTTTATAAACATCAGTTTCGCACTTGCACTGGATACATCAGGCCGCGGTTTACCCGATTCGATTTGTACAGAATCACTGACCACCTCAAAAACGCTTTCTCCAAGCTGCAAGCTGACCTGATGATTATAGTCCCCAAGCAACGTCGAAAACACGGTCACATCCTCCACCGTTTCCTGGCTGATATTACTGATAGTAACCGGCAGAATCGTAAATCCCCATACATTAGTTTTTGATGAGTTTAGCTTATATTTCAGATTATAACCATCATCCATAAAATACATCTCATTAAAATTGCCGTGGATATTTAAATCAATCATATCCCGGCCGTCCCGAAGATTGGTGAGTTCAACCGTTTGCGGATAATCATTCACCGCATTAGCATATGTCGTCGGTTCCATAGTTTCCCGACCCGAATCAAAGCAATAACTGATCGTAATATCCACATATGCTTTTCCGTTCTCGAAATACCAATCGCAGTATTCGGGTACCGAACCTTTGATATCAAAACTGATCGATTGCCCCGGCTGAAGGCTCAACCTGTCATCATCCAAAAAATCAAATTCATTACCAAGACTGTCTGATCCATAAAAAATCGTGTTCCGATAGACTGAACGATTATAAATTGTTACCGTATAGGAGATGTCCCCGCCTATTTCGGCAGTCTTACTATGCAGTTTTATCAAATAGCTCACGTCGTTATCCACATCAAAAAACGTGGCTGAATTGGCGGAAGCCCCAATCGGTAATAAACCCACCATTAAAATTGCAAAAATCAGTATCCCTTTAAATGCTTTTTTCATCGGTCTTCTCTCCCTGCTCTTCCTTGTTCTGCTCCTGCCTCAGCCACATCAGCACACCGCCAACCAAAACGATGGCCAACCCCAGCACCGGCCAGACCCAGGAAGGAATAGCAGGATTCTTGGTTACATAGATGATTTGCGCGGTCGGGGTAGGTTCGGGTTTTTCAGCCTGAACTTCCTGCGCTACACTTGGGCTGGGGGATGCGCTTGGTGTCGTTGAAGCTTCTGCTTTTTCGATTTCGTTTATATAGTTTTCAAACAGAAGCGGTAAATCACCTCCAATCGCATCCACAATGTGTTGCGTTGCCTTAATATAATCAGATTTATTATCAAAATGCATATATGGATACGCATTCCACACCTTCCCTTCATCTTCTTCCACATTATAATTATAGTAAAGGCTTAAAATTTGTTCACCAAAGACGATACTGCCGATTGCGATATTAATGTCTCCAGTATCCGGTGCTGTAAAATTTCGGGTGACCACTTGGTTTATTTCAAAAGAATAAATAGTATCTGTTTCTTCAAATGCCCCCTCGGTATTCAAATATCCGCTGCTCCCCAAGTCAACAAAAAAACTTTGGATTGGATGCTTGCTTATATTTTTTATTGTAACTTTATAACTATCCATACCCATTTCGACAGTTTGCAGTGCTTCCGGCAGTCTTTCAACTTCTATTTCCATCTCTGGCTTTTGGTCGATAAAAATATTTCTGCAAATTGCTGTAGCCTGAACGCCGTAATATTCCCCATTTTTATTTATCTGTACCCTTGCATACGCATTTGAAGTCTCGGGACGAGTTTGCGTTGGATCTATTTGTTGATAATCATATTCGACCTCGAAAATACTTTGTCCTGGGTTCACTTCTAAACTTTCGCCAGAATAGTTTAGCAAAGGATTCATAACCAAAACTTCTTCCAGCACTTGTCCACTGATATTTGTAATATATATCGGAAGAATCGCAAACCCATTGATATTTGTTTTTGATGAATTGAGCTTGTAGTCTAAATTGTACCCTTCATCTAAGTAAGCCATTTCAGTTGCAGACCCGAGAATTTCTAAGTCAACTAACCCGCTCCCATCTTTTAAATTGGTAATCTCCATCTTCGCAGGTGAATGATTAAGTGGGTCAACCCAGCCTTCTACCTTTGGTCTATCTGTTCTAAAATAGATGTAAAGTTTAACATCAATATATACTTTTCCATTTTCCCAGTACCAGTCACAACATTCTGATAGTGTTTCAACCACGACAAAGCTAATTGACTCGCCCGGCTCAAGAATAAACGACTCAATTTGGTTTTCCCAAAAATCAAACCAAAAACCAGAATTATCATTTATAGACACAATTTCAATTTCATATTCTGATTGATTGAAGATAGTTGCCTTATAACTAAGACTACCACCAAGCTTTGCTGTTTCGTTATAAAGCTCAATCGAATAGCTCACATCATTATTCACATCAAAAAAAGTCGCTGAATTAGCATAAGCGCTCAGTGGCAATGAACAAATACATAAGATCATCACGATTATAACAATTGATTTTTTTCTCATTTTACAAACCCTTCAATTAATTGACATTCAACTTTACAAAAAAGGACAAAGTTTCCTTTGCCCTCTAAAATTTAAATTCTTGTTTTTACAGACTGGTCAGTGTTTCGGCCATATCATACAACTGTTTATCAAACCTGGGTTTCATCGCCAAGGCTTCATCAATATCATCGTCCACCACATGGTTATCGCGGATGCCCACCACACGGCCCGCCTTGCCTTCCATCAGCAACTCCACAGCCCTTACGCCCAATCGGCTGGAAAGAATGCGATCGTCCACGGTGGGTTGCCCGCCCCGCTGGATGTACCCCAGTACAATGGCTTTAACATCCAATCCGGTTTTAGCATGGATATAGTTGGCCAGCGATTCACCCTTGCCCGCGCCTTCACTGATCATGATGATGCTGGTCAATTTTCCTCGGATACGGTCGTGCACCAGGTCGTCGCAGATCGCGTCAAGGTCAAATGGTATTTCGGGCACAAGAATATGCTCGGCGCCTCCGGCAACACCCGAGAACAGCGCAATGTCGCCGCACCGATTGCCCATGACTTCAATCACGCCCACCCGTTCGTGGCTCTCCATCGTGTCACGGATTTTACGGATTTCGCCCACCACACCGCTGACAGCTGTGTTAAAGCCGATGGTAAAGTCAGTATAGGCGAGGTCGTTATCAATGGTGCCTGGCAGTCCAATGGTAGGTATGCCTTTTTTCCACAACGTCTTTGCGCCTTTATAGCTGCCGTCACCGCCGATGATGACCAGACCCTCAATGTCAAAAGCCTGCAAAACTTGAATCGCTTTTTGCTGGCCTTCTTCGGTCATAAACTCTTTGGAACGAGCGGTTTTCAGAATCGTCCCACCCTGCCCCACAATGTCATGCACCTCAGCGCGGTGCATTTCGTGCACACGTCCTTCGATCAGGCCTTGATAGCCTTTGGTGATGCCCATCACACTAATACCGTTGACGCGTGCGGCTTTCACCACAGCACGAATGGCGGCGTTCATGCCCGGCGTATCCCCGCCACTGGTTAAAACACCAATTCTTTTCATCTGTTTCTCCCTTAAAAACTTTAAAATCTATTTTAAGCGAAAGAAAGCCCATCGCTTAATCTTCTTTTTGCTTTATTTGCCGCTTTCCACTTCGCCATATTTGGTCATAATCTGCGCTTTTCCACGAATCTTCATCGCCGACGTGTTTTCGGTAAACTGCGCCACCATCACTTCGCCCGCGTCCAGTTTTTCAGTGTGGTGAAATTTTGTTGCGCTGCCGCGGGTCATTCCGATGATGTTGACGCCGTCTTCCAAGGCTTTAACCACAATATAGTCCTGAATCAGTTCTCGATTATCTTCCATCATTATCCCCTTTGCGGGTATCCCGCATTTTCCCTTGGTTTGTTTCCCGTTTAGTATATCAAAAAGGTTATGTTAACACAATCTGTTAATTCCCATTCGCTTCATGTGCTTATCTATTTTACCACCACGTTTGCCTCGCCAAATGCAATTTTCAGGTTATCAATCAGGCTCTTCGTATACGTCACCCCAAAGCCACCATTGGTGACTACAGTTTTTTTAGTCGCTTCCATGTGAACGATAGTTGAAGAATTACCCGGATATTTTTTTAGCACATTGATAAGCTTATCCGTGTTCTCGCCGTACATTGCCGGGATTTTAACATACAGTTTCTTACCGGCAAACGCTTCTTCCGTCTTTAATATCGGTGTCAATTTTTCCAAAATAATCTTTGGTGCTTCGCCTTCCTTGATGTCCACCCGTCCCTTCAGCTTAACAATATTATCGTTGTATAAAACAGGTTCCACTTCGGCCAATGGCCCCTGAAAAACAATCACATCGATAATGGAATAAAGATCTTCCAGTGTCGCCAGCGCATAGGCTCGCTTGTCCTTGGTCGAGCGTCGTTTTACATCGCCGAGAATACCGAGCAACTCCACTTCTCGGCCTTCGTAATAAACAGCGGCGGAAGGATCACTGGCGGCGGAAAGAATTTTATAGGTGTTATGCGGACGCTTTTCCAGTTCGTCCTCAAAGGCTTCCAAAGGATGTCCACTGAGGTAAGACCCCGTCGTTTGCTTTTCTAAAGACAGTAGCTGACGCATATCGTATTCCTTTAGTGGTGGAATGCTGATACCCTGATCCGCCGCAAAGCCGAATCCGCCGTCAAAAAGACTCACTTGACCGTCGATCACCTTCTTGTCTTCATCAGACACGCTTTTCATCGCTTTTTCGTAAACGCTCATCAAACTGCTTCGCGTTACGCCAAAGCGGTCAAAACATCCAGACTAGAATCAAACCTTCCAGCGCTTTTTTGTTGATCACACCTGCGGTGCGTTTGATGAAATCCAGAAAGTCGGTGTATTCCTTATCTTTTCGAATTTTCACAATCTCAATCGATGCCTTGGCTCCCACATCCCGAATCGCCGAAAAGCCAAATCGGATGCTTTCGCCATCCACCCGAAAACGCGGACCTGACAAATTGATATCCGGCGGCAAAACCTTGATATCCGCTTTTTTTAAGTACTGAATATACGATGCGGTCTTGTCCGGCGTGCCGATAAAACTGTTGAGCAGTGCGGTCATAAATTCCCGTTTATGATGCACCTTAAGATAAGCCGTTTGATAAGCGATTGCCGCATAAGCACAGGCATGGCTCTTATTAAACGCATACTGTGCAAAATCGGTCATCTGTTCAAACACTTTCTCAGCCGTTTTTTGCTCAATCCCTCGATTGACCGCACCTTCCACGCCCTGCGCGGAATCGCCAAAGATAAACACTTCACGCTCTTTGGCCATCACGTCGGCTTTTTTCTTGCTCATCGCGCGGCGCACCAAATCGGCACGGCCCAAGCTGTAGCCCGCCATGTCTTGCACAATCTGCATGACCTGTTCCTGATACACGATACAGCCGTAAGTCTCTTTCAGCGTTTTTTCCAAACTGGGATGATCATATCGTACTTTTTCTGGATGATTTTTGGCCGCAATATAGGTGGGGATACTGTCCATCGGGCCTGGCCGAAATAGCGAGATGCCCACCATGATATCCGACATACTATTGGGCTTTAATTGCTGCATCAGCCGCCGCATGCCCGGACTTTCCAGCTGAAAAACGCCATCCGTATCGGCGGATGAAATCAGCGCATACACATCCGGATCATCATATTCCATACTGCCAAAATCAATGGTCTCACCCGTCGCGTTTTCCACCATCGTCAGGGTGTCACGAATTACGGTTAAATTGCGCAGGCCCAAAAAGTCCATCTTTAAAAGCCCCAGTTCCTCCAAAAGGCCCATCGGGAACTGTGTAATCACCGATTCGTCTTTGGGGTTGATCTGCAGCGGTACATATTCCAGCACCGGTTTTTTAGCGATGACCACCCCCGCCGCGTGCGTCGAAGCATGGCGGGGGATACCTTCCAGCTTCATGCACATATCGATCAATTCTTTCACTTCGAGCTTAGTTTCGTATTCCCGACGAAAAGGCTCACTGTCTTCTAGTGCGCTTTTCAGCGTCACAGTCGGACCGTTTGGAATCAGCTTGGCGATGCGTACCGCTTCGCCGAACGGAAAGCGCATCACGCGCGCGACATCATGCACCGCCTGCTTAGCGCCGAGCGTTCCAAACGTGATAATCTGCGCAACGTTCTGCTCACCATATTTTTGCACGACATAGTCGATGACTTCCTGCCGACGTTCAATGCAAAAATCAATATCGATATCCGGCATGCTGATACGCTCAGGATTCAAAAACCGCTCAAAGAGAAGCGTATACTTAATCGGGTCGATGTCCGTAATCCTCAGTGCATACGCCACAATACTGCCCGCCGCACTGCCGCGCCCCGGGCCCACAACGATACCCCGGTCTTTAGCAAACTTGATAAAATCCCAGGTAATGAGAAAATAATCGGTAAAGCCCATATTGCCGATGACCGAAAGCTCATATTCGGCACGCTGAGTGAGTTCAGTCGTCACTTCTCCATAGCGATATTCAAGTCCCTCAAATACCCGTTGCTTTAAGTAAATTTGATGATCGGTATCATCCGGCAAATCAAACACCGGCATATGGTAAGTTCCGAACTCCAGCTTAACGTTGCATTTTTCGGCGATCTGCAATGAGTTTTGCATTGCTTCAGGGTGTTCCGGAAAAAGTTCTGCTATTTCTTCGGCAGACTTAAGATAGAATTCCTCGGTCGCAAACTTCATGCGATTTTCATCATCCAGAAAGTTTCGTGTCTGAATACACAGCAAAACATCCTGTGCCTGTGCATCTTCTCGGTTTACATAATGCACATCATTGGTGACGATTAAAGGGATATCACAATCATTAGCAATTTTAATCAAATCCGGATTCGTCTGTTTCTGCTCGGGCAAACCATGATCTTGCAGTTCGATATAAAAATCCTCACCGAACATTGCTTTTAGTTCCAACGCAAGTGCTTTGGCTCCGGCATAGTCACTGTTTAACAGTGCTTGCGGTATATCGCCCGCAAGGCATGCGGAAAGACAAATAAGGCCGTCACTGTGCTTCGCTCAAGTGTTTTATAATCGATTCGCGGTTTATGATAAAACCCCTCTAAAAAACCAATCGACACCAGTCGCATCAGGTTCTGATAACCAGTCTGGTTCTTGGCCAAAAGCACCAGATGGGCGTACTCGCGATAGGCTTTCGATTTCTCGGTCATGTCTTTTACGATATAAACTTCGCATCCCAATATCGGCTTGATACCGGCCTTGACGCATTTTTTAAAGAAATCCGCAACGCCATACATCACGCCGTGGTCAGTGATTGCTAAAGACGTCATGCCGTGTGCTTTGGCAGTCGCAATCAAATCATCCAGCCGGCTTGCGCCGTCCAAACGACTGTATTCGGTATGAACATGCAGATGGGTAAATTCACTCATTTTTGTATTCTCCATATGGCGATATTACCCCATAAAAAACACCGGCAAATCTTAACCATGCCGGTGTAAAAAAATCGTTTTCCTTCTGTTAATATTTTATGTTTTCTGCATCCAACCTCAATATATAAAACTGCTGTAACCATTTAGGCTGATGTGCTACATCGTATTTTATTTTTTCCAGCGTTCGCTTTCCAATACGTCTGTCTACAACAGCCAGCAGTCTGACTAATGCATTATCCGATGCAATACTTTCAGATATCTTACTTTGCTTATACTCTAGCAAAGCTTCTGCGAAATCATATACTTGAAATATCGAGTCTTTTTTCATAATCTCTTCGGCTTCATCGCACGACTTGTAATATGCTCTATTGTGTGTGCGTATAATGTTATCTGTTCTATCTTTGATTCCCAAAAGTGCTTTTAGCATCCGATAAAATTGCATATTATATCCACAAAAACTACCACCAATCACTTCTTTATCATCGATTCGAACGGCAAATCTCGCAGTTTGGTCATGGGACTTTCGATAAGATGTAATAATATACTTTACTCTGCCTTTTAAGACATCGCATAATAGGTCTTCTTCTAAACGCTTTCTTTCACTACTCCATGATTTTGGCAAGGTGAGCACGACCTTTTTGATATTTTTTAATATAAAACGCCTTTGGTATATCTTGCATAATTATACCATAAGGCGTTTTATTTGTTGTATTTTTTAGTCCGACCAATCCATTTTTAACTCAGCCGCCTTCATCCGCCTGCCATGAGCAGGATAGATATATCGGCATCCGCTGTTTTTTAAGAATCTGAAAAGTCTCAATCAACGCGGCTTTGTCGCTGTAGATCGGCGGAAAATGCCGCGACGAAATATTAAACACCGTATCTCCGCAGATGATATCCTCAGGCGTAAACACGCACACACTGCCCGGCGTATGCCCTGGCAATACTTTTACATATCCGTCAAAGCCAAGCGCCTCTAGGTTAAAGACATCATCAAACGTGATATACTCGGCATCGGTCGCATCAAATTTCTGCGTATCCTTATCCGAAAGCCCAATGGTTCTCACCAAATCGGCCATGGTCACACCCTGCGGCTGGATGACACTGGTTTTTCCGCTTTTTAAATGCGGCATCTCAAAATTGCTGCAAATCACCGGAACGCCCGTCACATTATGAACCACACCGAGAGATCCGGCATGGTCATAATGCGCGTGTGTGATGATAATATATTTTAATTTAAGTCCGGTTTTATCAATGGCTCTTAGAATCTCCGGCCCATCGCCCGACAGGGCGGTATCGACCAGAATGCAATTTTCCTCTTTCATCAACAAAAATACATTTGCTTTTTCAAGCGTAATTGTTTTAACTCTAATGGGTCATCTCCTTATTCACTTAAATTTTTATGCGTTTTTCTTGGTGTAGTTCAGCAAACCGCCTTCCGCGATGACTTTTTTTAAGCGCTCGGAAGTTTCCAGAACCACCGGGAAACTGAAGCCTTTGGTTTTGTTTTCCACAGTGAACTCAGCTTTGCCTAAAACTTTGTTTACCGAATCGGTAATCACCAATTCGTCCTCGGCATCGATTCTGTCATAGTCAGCCTCGTCCTTGAAAACCAGAGGCAATATGCCGGAGTTGATGAGGTTAGCCATATGAATCCGCGCAAACGATTTGCATATGACGCCTTTAATGCCGAGATACAGCGGCACCAATGCGGCGTGCTCACGGCTGGATCCCTGTCCGTAGTTGTGCCCGGCTACTAAAAACCCGCCGCCTTCAGCTTTCGCTCTGGCCGGGAAGGTTTCGTCCACCGGTGCCAGACAAAAGTCACTCAAGTGAGGAATATTGGAACGGTAGGGCAGAAGCTTGGCATTAGAGGGCATAATATGGTCGGTGGTGATGTTGTCCTCCATCTTTAAGAGCACCTTGCCTTCGGTTGTTTCTTTTAAAGCCGAGTTCAGCGGAAAAGGCTTGATGTTCGGGCCTCTTTGTACTTCCACATCACTAGCATTTTTCGGCCGGCGGTACAATCAAGTTATCGTTAATCAAGAAATGCTCGGGTTCTCTGATTGCCGCAATCGTAGAAAGATTGATGTCCCGCTTCCGTCGGATCGGTCAAAACACCGGCAATGGCGGAAACCGCCGCCACTTCGGGGCTGACTAAGTAAACCTGTGCCGATTGGGTTCCACTCCGACCAAAGAAGTTGCGGTTAAAGGACCGTAAGGAAACCGCATCCGACTTGGGACTCTGTCCCATACCGATGCAGGGTCCGCAGGCGCTTTCCAGAATTCTTGCACCCGACGCAATCAAGTCCGCCAAAGCGCCGTTTTCGGCCAGCATGGTCAAGACTTGTTTGGAACCGGGGGAGATGGTGAAGCTAACGTTTTCAGCCACCGTTTTGCCTTTTACAATGCTCGCGACCTTCATCATGTCCATATAGGAAGAATTGGTACAGGAACCCACGCATACCTGATCGATTTTGATGGGGCCAATCTCGCCAACCGTCTTCACATTATCTGGGCTGTGCGCGGCATTGCCGCCATAGGCTTCAGCGCAGAAAGGTCAATTGTATATTTTTCGTCGTACTCGGCGTCTGTATCCGCGGAAAGTTCAGTATAATCCGCCTCTCTGCCTTGCGCTTTCAAGAAGGCCCGCGTCGTTTCATCCGAAGGGAAGACAGATGTCGTGGCGCCCAGTTCCGCGCCCATGTTGGTGATGGTGGCCCGTTCGGGTACGCTTAAGGTTTTGACACCTTCTCCGGAATATTCCACAATTTTTCCCACACCACCTTTGACGGTCAGAATACGCAAGACCTCTAGAATAATGTCCTTGGCCGCAACGCCGGGTCTTAATTCTCCAGCCAGCTCTACATTGATGATTTTTGGCATAGGAATATAATACGCGCCGCCCGCCATAGCCACAGCCACGTCCAAGCCGCCTGCGCCGATGGCCAGCATGCCGATGCCGCCGCCGGTGGGCGTGTGGCTGTCCGAACCAAGCAATGTCTTGCCGGGTTTACCGAAGCGCTCCAAATTCACCTGATGACAGATGCCGTTTCCGGGTTTGGAAAAATAGATGCCGTGCTTTTTAGCCACGGTTCCGATGTACGCGTGGTCATCCGCGTTTTCAAAGCCGGACTGGATGGTGTTGTGGTCGATATATGCCACGCTTTTTTCGGTCTTTACGCGGTCCACGCCCATGGCCTCAAACTGCAAGTATGCCATGGTACCGGTGGAATCCTGCGTTAGGGTGTAGTCAATCTTAAGGCCGATCTCCCCGCCCGGCGTCATCTCGCCGGAGAGCAGATGGTTTTCGATGATCTTTGCTGCCAATGCCTTTCCCATCAATTAAATTCTCCTTATATATAAATTTTCTTTAACATTCATTTTTATTTGGGTTTAATTCTAACCAAAAAGCCGAAAAAAGGCAAGTTTTCACCTTCTTGATGCTCGAAAAAACCTTCCAATCCTATCTGTTTTTCAGGTATAATGAGTTTTGGAAAAGTGAAGGATACTTGTTAAGGAGAAACCAATCATGAAATTAGGCGTTATTGGATTGCCGAACGTGGGCAAGTCCACGCTGTTTAATGCGCTGACCAAAGCGGGCGCGGCCAGCGAAAATTACCCGTTTTGTACCATCGAGCCCAATGTGGGCATCGTGCCCGTGCCGGACAAACGCTTGGACGTTTTGGCCGAAATGTACAACCCCAAAAAATACACTCCCGCCACCATTGAGTTTGTGGACATTGCGGGGTTAGTGAAAGGTGCGTCCAAAGGCGAGGGCCTCGGCAATAAATTCCTTTCGCACATCCGTGAGGTGGACGCCACGGTGCATGTGGTGCGCTGTTTTGAGGATACCAACGTCACACATGTGGATGGCAGCATTGACCCGGTACGCGATCTTGAAACCATCAACTTGGAGCTGATATTTGCCGATTTAGAGACGGTTGAAAAACGGCTGGACAAAGCCGTCAAGATGCAGAAAACCGGTGACAAAAAATATAAGCTGGAAGCGGACGTTTTATCCAAAATAAAAGCAACGCTGGAAAGCGGAAAACCCGCCCGAAGTTTGGAATTTGACGATACTGAAAAAGAAGTGGTACGGGATTTATTTTTACTGACGTCAAAACCCGTCATCTACGCCGCTAATGTGTCCGAATCGGACGTCAGCCTGCCCGAAGACAGCCTGCCTTTGGTAAAACGTCTCAAGGACGTGGCCGAAAAAGAAGGCGCAGAGGTTTTGGTGGTGTCAGCCAAGGTTGAGGCCGAACTGAACCAGCTGGATGCCGAAGAGCGCGCGATGTTTTTGGAGGAATTGGGACTGGCGAGCGGCGGTTTGGAACGCTTGATTGCCAAAAGCTATAAACTGTTGGGGCTGATCAGCTATTTGACCGCAGGTGAGAAGGAAGTGCGCGCCTGGACAATAGAAAAAGGTACCAAAGCTCCGCAGGCCGCGGGCAAGATACACAGCGATTTTGAGCGCGGGTTTATCCGTGCCGAAATTGTGGCGTACGACGACCTCATCGCCAGCGGCAGTATGGCCAAAGCCAAAGAAGCAGGGCTTGTTCGCCAAGAAGGTAAAGAATACGTTTTTCAAGACGGTGACGTGGTGCTGTTTAAGTTTAATGTATAGTTAAACCATAACTATCTGATCAATTAACCACTCAAAATACAACATTTTGGGTGGTTTTTTATTTGTCCACAACATCGAGTACGTTTTTCTTGTCACATACCCATTTTACCCATCTGTGCATATCTTGTTGATAACCCATTCCAAAATATGTTTTTCCTGTGCATAAGCTGGGGATTAACTGTTTATAAAATGTGACTAAAAAAATTCCTGTGCATGAACGCTTTTTCCCCTTTACACAATATATGGTGGGCACTATAATAATTAATACACAATTCTTTGATTTTCATAAAAAGCCGAAGTGACAATAAAATTACGGGGAAGAATTACATTTTAAATTGAGAGGAATGTACTTATGTTAACTACTATCATTAAAAGAGATGGCCGGAGGGAAGCTTTCGATCAGGAGAAAATCACCCAAGCCATTTTTAATGCCGCCAAAGCGTGCGGCGGTGATGATATGGCGCTTTCAAGAATGCTCTCAGACAATGTAGTGGATATCCTGCGTATGGAATATAAGGATTCCTCACCTGAAGTTGAAAAAATTCAGGATGTTGTTGAGCGGGTCTTGATCAAAAACGGACATGCCAAAACGGCAAAGGCCTATATCCTTTATCGTGAAAAAAGAAAAGAATCCCGCGAGATCAACGCGCTGATCGGCGCAACCATCGATATGTTCGGCAATTATCTGTCCGAAACCGATTGGAACGTGAAGGAAAACGCCAACACGCACAAATCGGTCAACGGGCTTAATAACTACATCCGTGAAACCTTTACCAAAAAATATTGGCTGTATGAGATATATCCCAATGAAGTGCGCGAAGCGCATGAACGGGGTGACTGCCATATCCACGACCTTGGCTTTTTCGGCCCCTATTGCGCAGGCTGGGATCTGTTCCAACTGCTTGAGCACGGTTTCGGCGGCATCCCCGGCAAGGTGGAAAGCCGTCCTGCCAAGCACCTGCGTGCTTTCTTGGGTCAGGTGGTCAATTCCACATTCACCACCCAGGGCGAAGCCGCTGGCGCGCAAGCCTGGTCCAGCTTTGATACCTACTGTGCACCGTTTATCCGATATGACAATATGACCTATGAACAGGTCAAGCAATGTCTTCAAGAGTTTATCTTTAACATGAACGTGCCCACGCGCGTGGGTTTCCAATGCCCGTTCAGCAACCTAACCTTCGACCTTAAACCGCCAAAGATGCTCAAAGATCGTGCGGTGATGATCGGCGGTGCGCTGAAAGAAGAGACTTACGGCGAATTTCAGGAAGAAATGGATTTATTGAACCGCGCATTTTGCGACGTGATGCTGGAAGGCGACAGCAAAGGCCGTGTGTTTACTTTCCCTATCCCCACCATCAACGTCACCAAGGACTTTGACTGGAACAGCCCGACGGTGGACAAGTTTATGGAGATCACCTGCAAATACGGCATTCCGTATTTTGCGAATTATGTCAACTCCGATCTTTCCCCCGAGGACGCGGTTTCCATGTGCTGCCGTTTACGGCTGGATGTTTCCGAACTGAGAAAAAGAGGCGGCGGCCTGTTTGGTTCCAATCCGCTGACTGGTTCCATCGGTGTTTTCACTATCAACCTGCCGAGAATCGGATATAAATCCAGAACTAAAGAAGAATTCTTTAATCGGATGCGTGAAGTCGCTGAAATCGGTAAAACTTCTCTTGAAATTAAACGCAAAATCATTGAAAGCCAAACCGAAAAAGGCTTATACCCCTATTCTTCTGTTTATTTAAAAGACGTCAAAAAACGTACCGGACAATACTGGCACAACCACTTTAACACCATCGGTGTTGTGGGCATGCACGAAGCGCTGCTCAACTTTATGGGCAAGGGAATTGAAACCCCAGAAGGGCAGGAGTTCGGCATAGAGATCATGAATGAACTGCGCGATATTATGGTGGAATTCCAGACCGAGACCGGCCATCAATATAATCTGGAAGCCACGCCCGCCGAGGGTACATCCTATCGGCTGGCCAAGCTGGATTTGGAACGTTATCACGATATTATCACTTCTGGCAAGGACGTGCACTACTACACCAACTCGTCCCAGTTGCCGGTGGAATACACCGACGATATCATGGAGGTCATCGACCTGCAGGACGAGCTGCAATGCCTGTATACGGGCGGCACGGTTCAGCACCTGTACTTAGGCGAACGCATAGAGGATATTGAAACTGCCAAATCACTGATCCAAAAGATATTCTCCAACTATAAGATGCCATATATCTCGCTGACGCCAACCTTCAGCGTCTGCGCCAACCACGGTTATATCGCAGGCGAGCACTTCCGGTGTCCCGAATGTCAGGAAGAAACTGAAATCTGGTCTCGTGTGGTGGGATATTTGCGGCCGGTTCAGAATTATAACAAAGGCAAAAAAGAGGAATATTTCGCCAGACAAAAGCTCGTGGTGCCCGAAAGTTGCATAGCGGGAAATAAGTAAGCATGAAGATTGTCGGACTACAAAAAAATTCTTTTGTTGACTATCCAAAAAATATTGCAGCCGTGCTTTTCCTAGCCGGCTGCAATTTTGATTGCTGGTACTGCCACAACGCCGCGGTCTGTCAGGGCAGCACAGGAATAGAATACAGCATCGATGATATTTTGGCGTTTATCGACACCCGCAAAAAAATCCTGGACGGTGTCGTCATCACAGGCGGCGAACCTTTTGTCACGCCGGATATCTCTCCGTTGGTCAAAGCGATTAAAGATAAAGGCCTTTTGGTTAAGCTGGACACCAACGGCGCCTATCCCGAACGCCTGCAGACGCTTTTAGATGAGGACCTCATCGACTTTATCGCTATGGACATCAAGGCCACGGCAGAAAAATATCCGGACATCATCCGTGTTCCGTTTGACGAAGCCGCGTTTTTTAAGAGTATCGACATCATCATGCAAAGCGGCCTCGATTATGAGTTTCGAACCACCGTGGTCCCCCAACTGACGTTGGAAGACATGCTTGAAATGGCGGGGTACATCAAAGGCGCAAAGTCTTATGCCCTGCAGCAGTATCGCACGCCCGAAAACCCGCCCAGCAATATGTTCCCTCTGCCGTTAAAACCCAGCTTTTTTCACGCGGCCAAGGAACATATCAGTCCGCTGGTGGAAAACGTGATTTTAAGAGGACTATAAAAGCAATCGGTTTAAAATCCTTTAATACCGCTTGTTCTTTTTTTATCCAAAAAATGTTACACTAATTTTAATGAAACTAAATTTTGTGATCGGCCGCAGCGGCCGCGGAAAAACTAAATATATCCTAAACCATATCAAAGACATTATGTCCAAAGATAAGCTTTGTCGTATCATCGTCGTCGTCCCCGAACAAGCTACGTTTCGTATGGAGCGGGAACTGATTGAAACATGCGGTCTGCCCGGCTTGTTCGGTATCAGTGTGGTCAGCTTTGACCGTTTGGTGCACGAAATTCTTTCCGTCTGTGGCGGGCGTACGCTGAATCCGCTTGATTTTATCGGGAAAACCATGGTGGTGCGCACGCTTTTGGACGAGCACAGAGATAACCTCTCTGTATTCGGTAAATCTGCGAAGATGCCCGGCTTTGAGATTAAAATGACCGAAATGCTGACCGAGCTGAAACGTCAGGATACCCCGGTTACCGAACTAACACGAGCAGCTGAACTGAATCTTTTGCCTGTTACACGGCAAAAACTAGCGGATATTTCGCTTTTGTATAATGCATACACCGAAAAACTCGCTGATCAGAATATGGACAATGAGGACATGATCTCTCTTGCCATTGAAAAAGCTGAATCGCAAAATTTCTTCCGAGGTGCTTACGTTTTTATCGACGGATTTGACCTTTTAACCAATCAACTGCTTCGTCTTTTGATGATCGCGGTCCATCAGGCCGCCGCAACAACCATCACCTTTAAAAAAAGCCCCGTTGCGTCACCGGATTATTCGGTTTTTGAGCCCGAAGAAAAACTGTATACCCGCGTGCTGGAGGCCGCAAAAGGCTTAGGCATGAAGCCAGACGAAATCGTGCTTTCGGGCACCGATACATCTCGCACCAAGTTTGTCTCCCCGGAAATCCTGCATTTGGAACAGAATCTATTTGCCTATCCATTTGTCCCGTTCGCTGAATCGCCTCAGGACATTTGCCTGACTGCTTTAGACAGCCAAGCACTGGAGGTGAAAGATCTTTGTGCCAAGTTGATTGATCTGGTGAATTTGGGCTATCGTTTTCGGGATATCGCCGTCTGTGTCAGCGATATGGATACATACCGTGAAGAACTATCCTTTCATTTAGATGAAAACCATATCCCGTTCTTTATGGATGCCAAAACCAAACTGATGGACACAGCATTTGCCGAATTCCTCATCAGCCTTCTGGATTTTGTACTGTATAAAGACACTGCTGATTTTATCGTACATATCAAATCCGGTTTTTTGGACGTCCCCTCAGATGAACTCTTCGCTGTGGAAAACTATATCCGCAGATACCAAATCAAAGGGTATATGCTGAACTATGCATTCAAACACACCGATTCTGAAACAGAGAAAGCCAGAAAATCGCTGACCGATCCGATATTTGAACTGATTCGATCATTAAAGTCAGCCAAAAGCGCCGAAAGCTATGGTGAGGATATTATAACCTATCTCAAAATCTGCGCGGTGGACGAAAACATTTCACGCTTCGCGCAAAAACGAGAAGCCTCCGGCGATTTGACGGGCGCACAGGTTTTTTCACAGGTTTTCGAGAAAATCATCGCGGTAATCCGGCAGGCTTGTGTGATGTTTCAGGGGCAAACCACCAGCTTTGAATCCTTTGTCTCGGCTGTTAAAGCTGGACTGGAAGCCGTTGAGATTGCGGTCATCCCGCCAAGCACAGACGATGTTCTGGTGGGTGACTTTTCCCGCACCGTTTTCCCGCCGGTGAAAGTGCTGTTTCTTCTGGGGCTAAACGATGGAAAAATCCCGACTTCGCCCGATACTTCGGCCGTTTTGACTGATGCTGAAAAAAAGACATTGGAGAATCAAGGGATTCGTGCCGGGTATCGTGACCGTTTTTTTGAAGAGCGCCTGCGTATTTACAGCGTATTCGCCGGACCCACGCAAAAGCTTTTTCTTTCCTATCCCAACAGTCAGGGCAAAGACCCCGCCAAACCTTCGGTGCTGATCGCGCGCATTCAAAAACTTTTTCCAAAAATGACCTCGAATACGTATATCCCGAGGGAACAAGTATATCCTTCGCTTGCGAAAGGCAGTATTTTCCGCGACCTCTCTTTAAGCCTCAATCAAAAGCTGGAAGGCCTTCCTGTTGATCATACCTGGCGGGATGTCTATGCACACTTCGAAAACGATCTGGACTGGCAACCGCGTATTCGCCGCATCACCGAGCGGCTGAAAAAAACGGATAAAACAGAATCGATCAACCCCGCGCTTGCGCGCCAGCTGTACTCTCCGCTGACCGCCAGCATCTCTCGCGCAGAAAAATTCTTCACCTGTCCCATGCAATACTTCTTGGATTACGGTATTCGTCCAAAAAAGGAAGAAATATTTGAAGAAACCCCGCTGGAGATGGGCAATTTTTTACATGCCTGCCTGTATGGCTTTGTTTTAGCCATCAAAGAAAAAAAGCAAACATGGGGCACTTTGGCAGATGCTGAGCTGACCAAAACGGCCATTGTAGTATGTGAACAGAATAAAAGAACCCATCATCAGGGCATTTTCATGGATAAACGTTTTACCCCCGTTTATGAGCGTTTAAAGCTGGATTTTCTTTCGGCTCTTCGCACCATTCGCGACCAGCTCTCGGGTACTGATGTTTCGGTATACGCCGCCGAGCTGACCTTAAAGAACGCTGAGTACTTAACTTTTATGCTGGACGACGGTACCGAACTTAAACTGACCTGCAAAGTAGACCGTGTAGACATGCTGGATGATGGCACATCCAAATTCGTTCGGATCGTAGACTATAAGCTTTCGGGCAAAACGGCGGCATTAAAAGATGTCTACTATGGCCTTAATATCCAGCTTTTAATTTATTTAAAATTCGTTTTAGAATACTTTAAAGCTCTGGGCGAAACTGTCATCATCGGGGGTGCTTTTTATTACGACCTTTCTCTGCCTATGAGCGAGGATGTTTCACCTGAAAAACTGTTAAAAGATAAGCGGATGAACGGCTTTTTAGTGGATAACGCTGCCATCAATGAGAAAATGTCCAAATCGGACGGCAAGAACCTGATTGCCACACAGGGCAGTATTAAAAACGACGGGTCCTTAAGCAAAACCACCAAAACCATCTTCACCACCGAGCAGTTCGACCTGCTTTTTTCGCACTGTGAAAGTCTGATGCAGCAGGCTTTTCGCGACATTTTAAAGGGTGAAGTGACGCCGATTCCTTTTAAAGACGGGCAGGAAACCGCCTGTAAAACCTGCGACTATCAAAGCATTTGTCTCTTCGACGCGGATTTAGATGCTTATCGTAGTATTGAAAACAAAACCCTCAGCGATTTTGGATGGGAAGAATAGATAATGAACTATACCGATAAACAGGCCAAAGCGATTGAAAACAAGGGGAACATTCTGGTGTCTGCTGCGGCAGGCAGCGGAAAAACCCGTGTACTGACCGAACGCATCTGCCGTATCATCCACCGGGGTGATGCGGGCGTTGATGATCTGTTGGTGCTCACTTTCACCGATGCCGCCGCCGCTGAAATGAAAAAACGCATCTACGAAAGATTGATGGTTTTGTCTTTGGATTCTGAAGCACTGGGCATTGCCGCAGAAAAGGTCACGCGGGCGCAGATCTCCACCATCCATAGTTTCTGTCAGCGTGTCATCCGGGAGAAATACTATATTTTGGGGCTTTCTCCGTCTTTCAATATTGCCTCCGAAAAAGATAACTCCCGTCTTTTAAAAAAAACACTTTCGGAAATTTTGGAAGAACACAATTTGGCCGAGAATGAGAATCTAGCACGGCTGTATTTAAAATACGGCAAGCGCAGCGGCAAGGCTTTAAATGAGATGATTATCGCCGTCTACCAGACACTGATGGTAATGCCCGAGCCTGAAATCTACTTACAGCAGGTACTGGCGGGCTATAAAAATGAATCTTTCCGCGATACCGTGCTTTCTATTCTGCACGAGGACGGTTTAAAAAAGCTTGGTTATGCTTTCGATATTCTTCACAACCTTGCCTTACTTGCTGAAAAATCGGGCTACACAAATACTCACAAGCTGGTTTTGAGCTATTCAAAAAATCTAGAGAAACTGATTCAGCTTTTTAACGAAAAAAAATATAGTGAAGCGAAAAATATCGTTGTATTTGACGCCAACTTAGCTACCCGGGAAATCGATTCCGATGATATTAAAAGCGTTTTTAAGCGCGGGCGGGACGAAGCAAAAAAGCAAATCGACTCCGTGCTGAGCGATAATGCTTTTGTTTCCGCAGATCATTTTCTTTCAGAAGAAATCCTGATGGTATCCGCAGATGCGCGCGTGTTGCTGGAATTGGCTTTGCTTCTGCGCCAGCGTTTTTCGGAAGCCAAGCTGAAAAGGAACACCCTCGATTTTAACGACTTGGAGCACTTTGCTTATGAAATTTTGAAAGACTCCGAGAACGCAAAAGATTTTAATTACAAATTTATTTTCATTGATGAATATCAGGACACTAATCCGCTACAGGAAGCGATTATCGAGAAGATCAAAGGTGCGCATAACCTGTTTATGGTGGGAGATGTGAAACAAAGCGTCTACGCTTTCAGGCATGCGGATCCGGACATTTTTCTTGAAAAACAGAACCGCTATAAGGAGTTTGATAAGAAACCCTTTGAGGATGACGAACTCATTCGCATGAACGACAATTTCCGGTCATCCGGTCCTGTGGTTTCAGCGGTCAATTTTCTGATGGACGAGGTGCTGTCGCCAGATTTCGGCGGTATTGACTACAAAAACAAAGAAGCATTGGTACATGCCTCCAGTCTTACAGACGGCGGGGCAGCGCTTTTGCTGGTCGATTCCAACGCCGATTTTTATCCGCCCGAGTTTAATGGAGAAGCGCTCTCATCCGCTGAGGCCGAAGCGTTTGCGGTCGCCAACCAGATCATAAAAATCAAAGGTCAGCGCTTTTTCTCTCGTGAAGCCGGCGAAGAAAAGAATCTGGAATTCAGCGACGTAGCGGTGTTGCTCCGTGAACTGAAAACCTCCGGGCCGATCTACAAGCGTGTTTTTGAATCCTGCGGAATTCCGGTTGACATCGCCTTTTCTTCAGACAGCGCTAATCTGCCCGAAACGGAACAGTTTACTAATATCCTGAAGTGTGTATTGAACCCTACCGATGACATCGCTCTGATTTCAGCGATGAAATACGATTTTTTTGAAATCAGTTCTGGCGATATCGCGGCGATGCGTATCGCTGCGGCAGACAAAAAGGTCTCGATCTATGAATGCGCGATTGATTATGTTAACACTCATAGCGACACGCTCAGTCAGCGTCTAACTACCTTCTTTGAAACCATGACAGAATTAAAAGATCAATCGCTTCTTTTGTCCGGTGAAGCCTTTCTTTCTTTTGTCTACCATCATCTGCAGTTTGAAGAAATACTGGCAGCTTCCCCAAGAAAAAGCTTAAAAGCCGAAGCACTGAAAGGGTATATCCGTGCGCTTCTGGCCGAAGCGCCAGGTTCGGCACATTTGGCACGTATGGTCTTGATGTTGGACGAAATGAAACAACACGAAGAAATGTTGGATGCGAATTCCACCCATAAAAGCCCTCATGCCGTGCGCATCATGACCATCCATAAATCAAAAGGTTTAGAGTTCCCTGTGGTTTTTGTCGCCGGACTGGAAAAGAGCTTTAAACAGGATAACAAAAATTACTTTATAATGGATAAAAATCTGGGGCTTGGCTTTAAAATTCTAAATCCTACAAAAAACTATAAACGGGATGGTCTTATCTTTCAAAGCTTATTAAAAAAGCAGCAAACTATGGCGCTGTATGAAGAAGCCCGTGTTCTGTATGTCGCCATGACCCGTGCCGAAAATTACTTATATTTGGTGGGCGGAATTAAAGGTTTAAAAAACAGTCTCGGTGGCTGGCTGACAAGCGGGGACTCGGCACGAAACTTTGCCAAAAACTATATCGACCTGATTGCACCAGTGGTTTTAAACAAACAAGGCTTTGCTGAAGGATTCCCCATCGACCGCTTTTTGCCGCCTGCTCTCAGCCGCACTCCGTTCATGCCCATCCACATCCTGCCCAAAAGCGGTTACGCCTATACTGAAAACACCGATCGAAAATCGATTTTGGATGAATTCTTAAACCAACCCGCAAAACCCATCAGGCTTGGATATACTTATCCGTACAGCGATACGTTGGGTATTCCCTCTAAAAGATCAGTCTCCAGCTTAAAACCTAAAAATGAAATTTATTTGCCAAAAAAACAAGCCGCTTTCACCGCTCTTGATGCCTCCTCCCTGAATCCTGCCGAACGAGGCACTGCTTTCCATGTCTACATGCAGCATGCCGATTTTCATCTCGCATCTGTGCCAGACATTAAAAGGCATATTGATGCGCTGGTTCGTAATGATGTACTAACTGCCGAAGAAGCTTCCGCGCTTTCGCCCGAACGTATCTTATCCGTGCTTCAATCAAATATCATCACGCGCGCTAAAAGATCTCCGCTCCTTTTCCGCGAGAAAAATTTTTCGCTCAAAATGGATTCTGATGAAATCGGCTTGCCAGCTGGGGAGATGGTGATCGTACAGGGTACTATTGATCTTTGTTTTTTAGAGGACAACGCTTTTGTATTGGTCGATTATAAAACTGACCACGTGACCCAAGAATCCTTATCTGCTCGACAAAAGGCATATACACGCCAAATTGAAACATACGCCAGAGCACTCACCGATCTGACTGACTATCCGGTTAAAGAAAAATATCTTTACTTTTTAAATTTCGATTGTATTTTGGTATAAAAATCACCTTATGTCAACATAATATGTGATTTTCCTTTCACTGTGGAAATTGTGGATAACTTTCGGTTATATATCCAAAATAATCCCTTTTAATTCGCACCTTGGGGATTAGTCTGTGGAAAAGTTGGATAAGTTGTGTGTTAATTTAATGGGATATCAGTGTTTTGCACATTCTATCCACAGGTTTACCATAATTTTATTATTCCTTCTGTCATCCTGATATTCAATAAGTTTTCTTGTTTTTATCACGAAATAATAAAAAACCAGTCGCAAGTCGGACTGGTTTTTATCTTTTTTTATTGTTTTTCTATTTATTTTTCAGATTAAACCAAGCGTCCAAACCAGGATAAATCGCTTTTTCGCCCAGGCTTTCTTCAATCCGAAGCAACTGGTTATATTTCGCAACCCGGTCGGAACGGGAAGGCGCACCGGTTTTAATCTGGCCAGCGTTCATCGCCACAACCAAGTCCGCAATGGTGGTGTCTTCAGTTTCGCCCGAACGGTGTGAAACCACAGCGGTATAACCCGCACGATTAGCCATTTCAATCGCATCCAACGTTTCGGTCAGTGTACCAATCTGGTTGACTTTAATTAAGATGGAGTTAGCAACACCGAGATCAATACCTTTTTTAAGGCGTTCGGTATTGGTGACAAACAGGTCGTCTCCGACCAGCTGAATCTTGCCGCCCAGTTTTTCAGTCATCATCTTCCAGCCGTCCCAGTCCTCTTCAGCCAGACCGTCTTCTATCGAGATGATCGGGTATTTGTCGCAAAGGCCCGCCCAGAAATCGACCATTTCTTCACGGGTGAAGAATTTATCGGTTTTCCAGAAGTAGTATCCGTCTTTACCAATTTTCTTTGCTTCTTCGAACATTTCGGTAGATGCCGGGTCCATCGCGATTCTAAAATCTGATCCGCTCTTATAGCCTGCTTTTTCCACCGCTTCTACGATGACCTGCAAAGCTTCTTCGTCCGACTTCAAGTTCGGTGCAAAACCGCCTTCGTCTCCGACAGCTGTTGAATAGCCTTTGCTCTTCAAAACACTTTTCAGGTTGTGGAAAACCTCAGCACACATACGAAGCGCTTCGCTCCAGCTTTTTGCGCCTACCGGCATAATCATAAATTCCTGGCAGGAAACCGAGTTGTCCGCATGTTTTCCGCCGTTAATGATATTCATCATCGGAACCGGAAACATCTTTGCGTTGACTCCGCCGATATACTGGTAAAGCGGCAGACCCACCGCTTCGGCCGCTGCTTTGGCCGCCGCCAGAGAAACGCCCAGCATCGCATTGGCGCCGAGTTTGCCTTTGTTGTGTGTGCCGTCAAGTTTAATCATCAGGCTGTCAATACCCACCTGATCGGTGGCATCCATGCCGATAACCTCTTCTGCGATAATGGTGTTGACGTTTTCAACCGCCTTTAAAACGCCTTTACCCATATAAGCTTCGCCGCCGTCTCTCAGTTCTACCGCTTCAAACGCACCAGTAGAAGCGCCTGAAGGTACCGCCGCACGGCCAACAACACCGCATTCCAAAACAACATCCACTTCAACTGTGGGGTTGCCGCGGGAGTCCATGATCTGACGTCCTACAACATCAATAATTGTTGTCATCTAATCTCTCCTTTTATCTTTATCATTTATAACATACAGCAAATACTTCACTGTTTTGTTCTTCGTGATATTTTATATCACAATTACTCTTTAAAATCAATTTAAAAAGCCGAAATTACCGTCTGGTTTCCCTATATTGCCGCTTTAATCACATCAGCCAGCGCGGTCATTCCTTCTATAATTTTTTCTTCACTGACCATAGAAAAGTTTAACCGCAATGTGTTCTCATGTCCGCCCTCTGCAAAAAAATGAGTACCCGGCACAAACGCCACATTGTTCTCCACTGCTTTTTTAAATACAACCAGCGCATCGATGCCTTCGGGCAATGTCAGCCAGAGAAACAGTCCGCCTTCGCAGGGCGCAACCGAAACACCTTCGGGCAATGTCTCCTTGATGAGCTTAAGCATCAGGTCTTTTTTCTTTTTATAATCCAATGATATCTGCTTGATGTGTTCGGGAAGCTGACCGGATTTTAAATACTCATAGACCATCACCTGGTTCAATATGGGTGTATGCACATCCATACCCTGTTTGCAGAGCTCGAATTTTGCAATGATGTCCGGGTCTCCAATAGCGGCCCCCACACGGATCCCCGGCGAAATGATCTTGGAAAACGAAAATAACCGAACCACTGTATTATCCTTATCAAAGGATTTCAGTGATGGCAAGGTTTCGCCCGAATACCGCAAGGCACCATAAGGGTCGTCCTCCAACACCTTAACACTGTTTTCAGCGCAAATCTCAACCAGCCTTTTTCTCCTTTCCCCCGCCAAAGTCACGCCGGTTGGGTTTTGGAATGTCGGAATCACATAGAGGAATTTTGGGTTATGGGCTTTTATCTGCTTTTCGAGGTCTTCCAGTATAATGCCCCCATCATCGGTTTTGACCGGTTCAAGGCGGGCTTCGTAGGATTTAAAGGTTTGAATGGCACCCAAAAACGTCGGGGATTCCACCAAAATGACATCCCCTTTGTTGATCAAGGTTTTGGCCATCATTTCTATACCTTGCGAAGAACCCGAAGTGATGATGATATTGCTAAGGTCGGCTTTAACCCCCTCGTCGGTCATCATCTTCTGTATCTCTTCCATCAAAGGTTTATAGCCGCGAGTAGGCCCATACTGCAAAATCCACTCCCCGTTCTCCAAAAGCGCATCTTTGGCGATGTCTGCCAAAGCTTCTTTAGGAAAGCTGTCGGGAGAAGGGTTCCCTCCCGCAAAAGAGATAATATCTGGATTAGCCAAAAGCTTAAATATTTCACGGATAGCAGAACCGCTGATTCCGTTAAATCGTTCAGCAAATTGATTCATTATTCACACTCCCATTCTTCACTTTTCATAAAATTATTCCTTTGTGAAGTAAATAGTAAACCCTAAATTCTGTTTTGTTTTTTTATTAGTATATCAGCAGTTTTAAAAAAAGAACAGTTCAGATTAAGAACTGCCCTTTTATTTAACGTCTGCTTATGTTGTTTGAGGCTTACGCTAATTGATCTGGTGTAACAATAGCCCCTTTAGCTGCTTTGAGTTCTTCTAAGCGCGCTTTTTTGGTAGCTTGTGTTTTAAAGTAAATGTCTGGAACGTTGACTTCTTTTTTGTAAGCTTCAACTTGCATATCAATTCTTTCAATCAGTTTATCTACATAAAGTGAGAATTGCTTATCATATAGCTCTTTGGAATATCCTTTATCCGGCATTAATTCATCAAAAATGCCTTTGATTTCTTCAAATGTCGGGATAACTCCGAGCGCTGTTTTGATTCCTGTAACTTCACCTTTCGCCAAACGTGCAAGCCATGTTAACCATGCGCGTACATCACGTTTTTCACCCATCAGTTTATTTGAATCTCCGCCACGTGCTGCGTGTGTCAGGAAGTAGTTTAAAGATGCTAAAACAGGTTTTGTTGTGATCTTTGGATTCGTGAAGAATTTAAACTGACCATCCATATAATCACCCAATGCACCCAAGAAGAAAGGCGCATTTGCCCAAGGAGATCTTTTGACATCACCTTTGGCGCCAACTTCTGTTGCTGTGGTTTGAGATGTAATATCAGCACCGAAGGTTACACCTTCTTCAGGAGTCAAAGCTGCAACAACCGGAGGCATGGTATCAGAATCGCGACCGCTATATGTAAATACGAGCGTATCCACACCATTTGGGTCTTCTGATGCTGCTTCATTAAAGTTGCTCAATTGGTTAGAGCGAATTGTGCATCTGGAATTCGGATGTGAAATAGGAACAGCTTTTCCATTCGCATCGGTCATGCCTTCGGTCCATTCGCCTTGGAAGTTTATTCCGGTCTTAGGTGTTTCTTCTTCTGAACCTTCCCAATAAGGAACGCCATCTGCAACAAGAACATTTGACCAAATGACTTCTGAACCAGGATTTCTTAATCTTTCCATGAGAAGCGGGTCACCTTCTTTGTTAACGTCTTTAACGATACCAAAGATTCCGATCTCAGGATTAATTGAGCGGATTGTTCCATCATCTGCAATCCAGATTTGAGCAAGGTCATCACCGATGAAAGTATTACCAGCCATAGCTGTTGTTGTTTTACCACAGCCTGATGGTGCAGCGCCATCGATCCACACGATAGAACCATCATTCATCTTAATACCCGTGATGAACATGTGTTCTGACATGTACTCCCCTCTGTGCTTATAAATCGCATCATCATTCGACAATCTGTGATGACCTTTTTTAATCAAAGCGCAGTTGCCTAAGTAGGATACGTTCCATGCCCAAGTTTCAATATTTGTTCTGTCTGTTAATACATAAGCTTTAGTCGTGTCTAATGTGCCTTTGCTATGTGTATTCGTAAAGAAAAGACCTGTTTTTTCAACTTGCTTTTCGAAGCCTTCCGGAGAGCATCTATACAGATTGTCTTGCTGATGCGCAAGATACCATGTATCCGAGATTGTTAAAGACGGATAAGCTGTTGGCGCACCAACCGGTCCACGAATATAGAAAGCAACGATCATCGTTTTTCCATCCATGATGTTTTTCATGTTGGTTTGGATAAGCTCGTCCGCTTCAGCTCTTGGCAGTGCTTTTGCAAGGGTAGATGTGAACATGCCTTCATCTTCGATCGAATATGTCTGCGCAACAATGCGGCCTTGCTCTTTTGGCGGGTCAAAATGAATCGTATGGCCTTCCATTTTCAAAGGTGATTCTTCGCCTGTTTCTAAACACATCTTTTTGATATATTCATTATCTTCTTCACTGCCTGAGTGAACGAAGATATCTTTAGGATTACAAAGCTCGATTCTGCTTGCAATCTTGTTTAATATATCAGCATTGCTAATCAGTTTGATTTTTTCTTGGCTTTTTTCATCACATTTGGATAGAATGAGTTCAAGCGCTTTGTTTTCTGACATTTTAATTCTCCTTTATGTTTCACATTTTTTATAATAGTTTTCAACCAAAGTCTTGCACTTTGGATTAAATGCATATTTGTAAAGAGATAAAAAACGATGTAGCTTTTGCCTTTGTTCTACACATGAAACTAGCTAAATCAATAAACTTACCTATATTTATTATAATTCGTCGTAAGTCCTGTATTTCCTTTAATTTATTATATCTTTCTTTATCTTGTCAAGCTATTTGTCAACGCAAATAACTTTTCGGTTGACAATGTCTCCGCTCTGACCATTTCATCAATGTTTTGTTGTGCCAAAGCCTTTAAAACCGCTGATTTTTCATAACCTGCTTTAATGAGATTATTCACCAGTGTTTTCCGCTTCATCCCAAAACTGTCCTTAACAAAACGCATATATCTATGGCTTACTTCATCCGGCCTGTTTTCAATCACCAGCCGTACCACAGCAGAATCCACATCCGGGCGGGGATAGAAACAACCGGGAGATACCTTCATCACCGTTTCGGGTTTCCCGAAATACTGCACCATTGCGGTCAGTGCACCGTAGGCTTTAGACCCCGGCGATGCGCATAAACGCTCAGCCACTTCTTTTTGTAACATCACAAGCATACGAGCCAGCGGAATATCCGCCTCCAGAAAATGCATGATGACGGCTGAAGTGATATAGTAAGGCAGGTTTGCCGCTAAAATTACATCGCCGCCATCGAAGTGATCTCGGTAAAGTGCTTTTAAATCTGTTTTTAAAATATCCTGATTGATAATCTCAAAATTTTGATCTGCCGCAAAGGTTTCCTGCAAATACCCGAAAAAGCCGCGATCGATCTCAACGGCAACCAGCTTTTTGGCGCTTTTCACCAGCTGATCGGTCAGCGCACCTAGTCCCGGTCCAATCTCGATGACATTTTGTCCTTCTACGTCGGCTGTTTTGCCAATGGTCGTAATAATATTTTCATCAATCAAAAAATTTTGCCCCAATTGCTTGAGCGGAGAAAAGCCTTTTTCTGATAAAACTTCTCTTATCTTTGAAATACTCATATGCGCCATTCGATTTTTCCTATCTGAACGAATTTACACTGATTGCAAAACGATGCACTTATATATTATATGGGTTTAATGTCCAATTCAAATAAAAAAACATGTTGGTATACATAAAAAGAGAAGAACGCTGACTTTCTTCTCTTTTCATAAGGTTAACATATACATTCGGAGGAATCTCTGAGGATCATTTTGTCGGTCCTATCTGCCCCAATGAAGGAGAACATCAAGGCAGATAATAGACCATTAATAATTAAGCTTAAAAATACTACTTAGTGTGATTTCTTTTAATTATGTCGTAATTATAACTTAATTCTAGCTCCATGTCAATCTTTCGTAACATTTTTGTTACATTTGTTTTCACGATTTTTGTTTTTCATTGCTCAGATTTAGCATATAATAATTATGTTTTATTGTGAAAAGTGAAAAACTATGCATGGAGCGCGCAATTGAAATTTTCCAAATCAAAAAACTTACTGATCCTTCTTTTTGTCACTTTTATTGCGCTCTTTTTTTGTGCCTGTGATACCAGTAACCCTGCCAAAACTGCTGAAGCCTTTTTGGACGCAGTATCTAAACAGGATTTCACGCTGGCTTACAGCTACACCTGGCCCTATGATTCCACCACCCTAAGTGAAGAAGATTTCGTTAAAAAATATCAAGCGATTTTTGATGGGCTCGGTATCCAAGAAATGGAGATCACCAATTCCTTTGTTACCACCGATTCCTTTGGAACATTATATACATACACCGCTTCTTATATCACCGAAGACTATGGCACCTTTACATACGATTTTGACATGGAGCTGCGCAGCGTAGAATCGGTAACTTACGTGGTGTGGGGGCAGGATCTGATCTTTCCGTTTATGGAATATGAGGATAAGCTTCATGTGGAAACTCTTCCCGCCATACGCGGTGAGATTTTTACCGAGGATGGAGATATTCTGGCCAAAAACGACTTTGCAACAGCCGTATATATGGATGTCACCCAAATTAAAAATATTCTGTCCTTAAGCGAATCGTTATCCGGTCTCTTGAATGTAACCGAAGAAGATATCATTGATACCTTCAACAATACCCTTGCACTGAATCAGGAATTGGGGCGAAACAACGTCGGTGTCATTGCCACCTACCCCAATGATTATTTTACCGATGAAGATAAAAAAACTTTGCTCGGTTTCGACGGCATCGGCATAGATACCGAGCTCTATGCTCCCATCCGCTACTACCCCTATGGGGAATATATGTCGCACATCCTTGGCTATATGGGTTCCATCACCCAGGAATATTTGGACACCCATCCCGACCGAGGGTACACACTGGACTCACGGGTGGGGAAAACCGGACTTGAGGGTTCTTATGAGGTGGAGTTGCGCGGGCAGGACGGCCTTATTATATACACGTCGGACAAATGGGGAAATCAAAAAGAAATACTCTATCAGGAACCGGCCGTGCAGGGTCAGGATTTAATTTTGAGCATCGTGCTTTCCAAACAGATTGAAGCATATGATCTTTTAAAGGAAAATACTTATTCCGGCCAAAACGGCGTAGCGATTGTGATGGATGCTGCAACCGGCGCTGTACAGGCTATGGCCTCCTATCCGTCGTATGATAACAATCTGTTTTCTTTTCCGATCAACTCTGAAACATGGAAAAAACTCAATGATCCGGATAATAATCAACCACTTTACGACCGTGCCACACAAGGCCTTTACCCGCCCGGCTCACTCCTAAAGCCGTTTACCATCATCCCCGCGCTGGAACAAGGCAAGGTGACACCGGATTCATCTTTTGATGGAACAATTATCAATAACCAATGGACGCCAAACCGCAGTGACTGGAATTCACCACCGATTACCCGTGTTTCCAACACAGGTTCGCCTTTGAGGCTGTCTAACGCGCTGATCCATTCGGACAACATCTATTTTGCATGGGTGGCTTTAAAGGTGGGCGCCGAAGCAATGACCGAATTTTTAAGCAGTATTGGTTTTGCCGAACCATTTGATTTTGATGTCCCTGTCCGCAAGTCGAACATCATTAACGAGGGCGATGAACTTTATGCCCGCCTGTTGGCCGATATGGGCTACGGGCAAGGCGAGCTCTTGGTCTCGCCCATCCAGATGGCTTCGCTCTTCTCGGCGTATGCCAACGGTACCGGCGATTCGATAAAGCCCTATCTCGTCAGCCAGATCAAACAAACACAAGGCACCAAACATGTGCTGATCAAAAGTGCCGAACCTACCGTCGCTGTCGCCAACCTGATGGAAGCCAAAACCTACAACACCATCTTCCCGTTGTTGCAGCGCGTCATCACCGAAGGTACCGGGCGTCGTGTCTCATCGGTTTCAACACCGCTGGCCGGGAAAACGGGTACAGCCGAAGTTGGTTTTTCAAAAGCCAAAGAAATCTCCTGGTTTGCAGGCTTTTGGACCGAAGGCAGCTATGACCGGCTGGTGCTGGTGATGCTGGAATCCAGATCCAATCAGGGTGGCGCGAAATTCACCATTGCAAAAGATCTGCTGGAGCCCTGACACCATACGCGATGGTTATACGTTGTTTATATAAAATAAATGTTGTATAATATTTTAGATATTTTTAGGCTTAAAACAAATGATGATTAAGCCTTTTGTTTTTAAAGATTTGGAGCTTACTTTCATGGCATTAAAATTACTGGTCACCGGCGCCGGCGGATATATCGGCAGGCATGTTGTATCTTCACTTTTAGATATGGGGCACAGCGTCACGGCGCTGGATTTCGTCACGCAGGATATCGATCCGCGTGCAGATATCGAGTCGATTGATATTTTCAAAGATCACGAAGGCCTCTTTGAACAAATAGGCTCCCCTGATGTGATGATTCATATGGCCTGGAAAGATGGTTTTTCACACAACAGCCCTGCGCATATGCAGTTTCTTTCGTCGCACTACGATTTTATCATGAGCATGGTAAACCAGGGCCTAAAGCAGGTTTTGGTGATGGGCAGTATGCATGAAGTGGGCTATTTTGAGGGTGAGATTAACGAAGATACGCCGACTAATCCACGCTCGTTGTACGGCATCGCCAAAGATGCTCTGCGGCGCAGCTTGACTCTTTCTTTGGAAAAAACCGATAGCCTGCTGCAATGGGTGCGCGCCTATTATATCTTGGGCGACGATGAGCGGAACGCCTCAGTGTTTACCAAACTGATCGAGGCCGAACAAACGGGCAAAAAAACCTTTCCCTTTACTACCGGTACCAATCAATACGATTTTATCGATATCAAAACGCTGGCGCATATGATCGCTTCCACCGCCTCCCAAACTGAAGTCACCGGCGTGATCAATTGCTGCAGCGGAAAACCGCAAGCGCTGAAAGATGTCGTTGAAAAGTTCATTCAAGAAAACGGTTATCGCATTAAACTGGAATACGGCGCTTTCGCCGATCGTCCATACGATTCACCGATCGTTTATGGCAATGCGGAAAAAATTCAAGCCATTTTAAAGAAGTAAGGATAGATGATGCAGGTAAAAAGACTTGGCATATACTATTTAATCGATCAAAACGGCATTCTGGACGCAGCGGCAGAAAAACAGCTGACCAGCCTGATGCCTTTTTTGGATGACCTGATTGTGGTCACCCCTAAAATCAACGATGATACCAACGCCATTTTATCGCAGTTCACTTCACTTTTTATTGAGTGTGGTATAGTTTCCCGCCTATCGGCATATGATGCTGCTTTCAAGCTGGCGCAAAACCGCGAGGAATTCGATGAAATCTGTTTTTTCGATTCCTCTCTTCTAGGCCCGCTGCATCCTCCAAAAGAGATGTTTGAACGGATGCAGTCATCGGCATGTGATTTTTGGAGTTTAAGTAAAGTTGAATCACATGCGGCCGAACCTTCCGAACAAAAGAAATTCGGTTTAAAAAAGTACGCTGAACTCCCTGGGTATCTTGTTTGGTCACTGATTGTCGTTAAAAAAACAACGTTTTCCGCCGCTGCCTTTAAACGTGTTTTAAGCCGGGCAAAGCGTCCATATGACGAAGTCATTGCCACAAAAATGCTGAGAGCCGCGGGTTTTTCATTCGATACTTACCTTAAAACCGATGACATGACAGGTTATACACACAACCTGATGCTGGATGCTCCGCTTATCGCCATTCAGAATAGAAAAGCTCCGTTTGTCGACGAAAATATCTTCGCCCGCGATTTAGGTGAAACGTTAGAAACCAGTTTAGGCCAAACCGTTCGGCCTGCGTTTGATTACATCGGCCAGCACACCGATTTTGATATCAATCTTATCTGGGGCAGAATATTAAGAACCAAAAATCAACATGATATTAAAAACGCGCTGGGACTGTCTTACATCCTCCCCAGCGATCATGAAATCCCCAAAAATTCCAACGCTGATGCGCTTTCGGTAGCGCTCTGTATGCACCTTTACTATGAGGATTTGTTTGAATACTGCTTAAACTACGCCAAAGCGATGCCTGCAAGAACCCACGTAGTCATCACCACCAATTCGGCTGAAAAGAAAACTGCCATTGAAAAAGTTTTCTCCGTTCTGACTTGTTCTTCTCTGGATGTACGCGTCATCGGCAACCGGGGCAGAGATGTTTCTTCGCTGCTGATTGGATGCAGAGACGCAGTGGAAAAATACGAAGTAATCTGCTATATGCACGATAAAAAAACCACCCAGTGGTCTCCCGCCAGTGTGGGAGACGCATTTTCCTACCAATGTTTCGAGAACAATCTGGCCTCCGGGCATTTTGTCAGCAATGTTTTGCAGACTTTTGCGGATAATCCACGCCTCGGCATTCTTTCGCCCACCCCGCCTTTCCACGCCAGCATCTACCAGACACTAGGGCGTGAGTGGATATTGAACTATGAAAATACGGTGGAACTGGCCAAAAAATACGGTATCAATGTCCCTATTGAAGATGATAAACCGCCTCTGGCGCCGCTTGGCACCATGTTTTGGTTTCGCGGCAAAGCGCTGGCCGGGCTTTGCAAGGACGATTTAACCTATGATGATTTCCCGGCTGAGCCGAACAATTTAAACGGAACTGTACTGCACGCTTACGAGCGGCTGTACCCTTACGCCGCGCAAAATGCCGGTTATTTTCCCGCTCATCTTTTAAGTCAGGATTACGGCGTGCTCCAGCTGAATGCGCATTACCATATGCTGCTGGGCTTAAACCGCCGGATTTTGGATAAAGTCGGTTTAAAGCATGAAAAATATACGGCCGTGATCAATACCCTGGACAAACATCTGCCCATGCTGACTGCGGAAAAACGTTATGAATTTGTGCTGAATAAAATCCCGCCGCGATTCCGCAAGATTTTAGGCAATATCAAGCGGGCGATATTCAAACACAAATAGATATCTTAAAGGAGGTTGCTTTAGCTTAGGCTGATAAAAAGCAATATGGTATTTTCATCTTCGATTTTTCTTTTTGGCTTTTTGCCGATTTTACTCGTTTTCTACGCAATTGCGTGGAAGATTAATTTTAAGCTGGCCAACATCATCCTGTTGCTTTTCAGCTTGTTTTTCATCTTTTGGGGCAGCGGCAAGGATACTTTAATCCTCATTTCCATGATTTTAGTCAATTACTTTTCCGGTCTGCTTTTAACTCGCGGTATCAGCAATCATGTGTTAGACAAAAACATAAAACGTACCCCTTATCAAAAATTGATTCTCATCCTAACGCTGGTTTTAAGCCTTGGCCTTTTGGTCTATTTCAAATATGCATATTTTGTGGCGGATAATACCTCCGGTTTGCTTTCTCGTTTGGGTATCGATATCCCCATTCCCGCCTTTGTCAAAAACATCGTTTTGCCGTTGGGCATCTCGTTTTATACCTTCCAGGCACTAAGCTATACGCTGGATGTCTACTTTGGAAACGTTGGCTCTACAAAATCTCTGTTGAACTTCTCGCTGTATGTATCGTTTTTCCCACAGCTAATCGCCGGCCCCATCGTGCGATATGCGCATATCTATGAGCAAATCGAAACTCGGTCCATCGACTTAAACGGCGTATTTAATGGTATGCTCCGGTTTATGGCGGGCTTTATTAAAAAAGTCCTGCTGGCCAACACGGTGGCCAAAGCCGCGGATGCTGTCTTTGGTCTCGCCTCCCCTGAGCTCACCGCTGGTATCGCTTGGGTGGGTATTATCGCCTATACCTTGCAGATTTATCTGGACTTTTCCGCTTACTCGGATATGGCGATCGGCCTTGCCAAAATTTTTGGATTCGATCTCCACGAAAACTTTAATCTGCCTTATACTGCCATCTCCATTCAGGATTTCTGGCGTCGCTGGCATATCTCGCTGTCCTCCTGGTTCCGCGATTACCTGTACATCCCATTGGGCGGCAATCGTAAAGGAAACTCCCGTACTTATTTAAATCTTGTCATCGTATTTTTTGTGTGCGGCCTTTGGCACGGTGCGGCATGGAATTTCGTCATCTGGGGTTTGTGGCATGGCTTCTTTTTGGTGATGGAACGTGCTTTTTTGGGGAAATGGCTGAGAAGAATCCCTCAGATTTTAAGTCGAATCTATATGGTGCTCGTGGTCATCGTCGGCTGGGTACTCTTCCGAGCTGAAAGCCTCACTTATGCAATAAAGTATTTAAAAACGCTGTTTTTACCCGGCGACTTTGCCGGACAGCTTTTCCGTGTGCCTTCAGAGTTTTTACAAAACGATATCATCATCGCATTTGTATTCGGCATCATTGCCAGTCTTGGCGGTATTGCGTTCCTGCATAAGCATAGCCAAGAAAAACACGGATTCTGGCAGCATATGTATATCGTACTGACTTTTGTACTGTTTATTGTCTCAATCACCAGCATATACAACGGCAGTTATAACCCCTTTATATACTTTAGGTTCTAACCGCTGCATAAAGGATACTATATGAACAAGACAAGCAAAAAATTTTATATCGCCTTCGTCTCCTTACTTTTGGTCGTTCCCTTGGCACTGATGCCGTTTTTCTACCAAGAAAACGAAGCGGATATTGAGGATATGGACAAACGTTATGCCACCAGTTTTTCGGATGTCTATCATTCGACCGATAGACTCGGCACATTTGAAAGCTGGTTTTCCGATCATCTCGCTTTCCGAAAGACTGCGATTTCTGCCTTTGCGCATTTGAATGTCACTGTCGGTGTTTCAAATAATCCGGAATATGTGGTGCTCGGCCAGGACGGCTGGATGTTCCTTGGCAACATACATGCCGGAAAAATCGATCAGTACCGCCGCATCATTGATTATAGAGAAAGCCAGATAGAAACAGATATCGAACGCATTAGTGCGCTTAACACATACTTGAATGATCAAGATATTGCTTTTCTTTTTGCTGTGCCGCCAAACAAAGAAAATGTCTATCCCGAACATGCGCCTGAATGGCTGACCGTCGATGATATGCCAAAGTATGCTGAAAGCTTTAAGGCGTTTGGCGGAACGGACTTGATCGATGAACTTTACCCCGACATTATGACGGCCAAAGCCGAATACGGCGATATTTTGTACCCCAAAACCGATGCGCACTGGACTGCACTCGGCGCCTATTTTGGATATCAAAGCATTCTTGAAAGTCTCAACACAAAAAACGGAACGGTTTTTCAGCCGCTCGCCTTGGTTTCCTATGAAATTGTTCAAAATGATGGCTATGAATTGACCAAAGCCCTTGGTTATGCCGGTAGCTATAACGACTTTGAAACCCTTGTCACTGTTTCACCCGAAAGCGAAGCTGAAATGACTTATTTAACTGAAAACACAACCTGGCAGGGCCTTCGTCATTTTGAAAACAAAGATGCCCTAAACCGTGCCAGTGTTTTATTAATCGGTGATTCTTTTTCCAGCCGGCTTTCGCCTTATTTTGAATCCAGCTTTTCCGATTATTACTTTGTCCATTATAGTATGGTTTTTGGGGATAGCGATGGTGCACAGGCCCTAAACGATGTAATCGCTATGACAAAACCGGATGTGGTGATTTTAGAGATCATCGAAAGGCATCTGCCAAGTTCGATTAGTCTGCTGCCAGAGGTTTACCCCGCACAAAACTAAAAAATCTAATCTGCTTATTTGGGATATGTAAATAAACACATATCCTTTTTTGTTTTCCTTGAAAAATCAATGGTTTTCCTCTATTATATACTGAGTTAATATGAAATAAGTCAAGATTCAAAGGAGAAGCTATGAGTAGTCTGTCCCATCTGGATAATCTGGAGGCGGAAGCCATCTACATTATGCGGGAAGTAGCCGCAGAATGTGCCAACCCGGTCATGCTCTATTCGATCGGCAAGGATTCTTCGGTTATGCTGCATCTGGCCTTAAAGGCTTTCTATCCCGAAAAGCCGCCGTTTCCGTTTATGCATATCGATACTACGTGGAAGTTTAAGGAAATGATCACCTTCCGCGATAATGTGGCTAAAAAACACGGTATTGAGATGCTCGTCTATACCAACGAAGACGGTGTAAAGCAGGGCTTAAACCCCTTCGACCACGGTGCGGCCTATACCGATATCATGAAAACCGCAGCGCTGAAACAGGCGCTAAACAAATATAAGTTTGATGCAGCCTTCGGCGGCGCCCGGCGAGACGAAGAAAAATCCCGTGCCAAAGAACGAATTTTCTCTTTTAGAAACAAAGAGCACGCGTGGGATCCTAAAAACCAACGCCCCGAGATGTGGAAGCTTTTTAACACCGCCATCAACAAGGGCGAAAGCATGCGCGTTTTCCCCATCAGTAACTGGACCGAAAAGGATATCTGGCAATATATCAAACGCGAGAAGATCGAAATCGTTCCGCTCTATTTTGCCGCCAAACGCCCGGTGGTCTTCCGCGATGGTAATATTATCATGGTGGATGATGACCGGATGCGCCTAAACCCCGGCGAAACACCCGAAATAAAAAATGTACGTTTCAGAACGCTGGGCTGCTATCCTTTAACCGGCGGTTTTGAGAGCAATGCCGATACACTGGATGAGATTATCGAAGAAACTCTGGCCGCAATCGCCAGCGAACGCACCAGCCGCGTGATCGACAACGAAGCGGCGGGCAGCATGGAAAGAAGAAAGCGGGAGGGGTATTTTTAGAGATGAAAAGCATACTGAAATTTCTAACCTGCGGTTCGGTGGACGACGGAAAATCCACCCTGATCGGGCATATGCTGTATGACGCAAAGCTTCTGTTTGCCGATCAAGAGAACGCACTCAAATTGGACAGTAAGGTGGGCAGCCGGGGCGGCGAAATTGATTATTCGCTTCTTTTAGACGGCTTGATGGCTGAACGGGAACAGGGTATCACCATTGACGTGGCCTACCGCTATTTCACTACCGAAGAGCGAAGCTTTATTGTAGCCGATTGTCCGGGACATGAACAATACACAAGAAATATGGCCGTTGGTGCATCTTTTGCGGATTTGGCCGTTATTTTGGTGGACGCTTCCAACGGTGTGGCCATTCAGACCCGCCGCCATACACGCATTTGCGCACTGATGGGAATTCGTCATGTGATTTTGGCCGTCAACAAGATGGACCTGATCGAATATGATAAAACCCGTTTTGAGGCGATTGAACGGGAGTTTAAATCCTTAAGCGCAAACTATAACTTCAGTAGTCTGCATATCATTCCGGTTTCGGCCACCGAAGGTGACAACTTAACTGTAAATTCGGCGAATACCCCCTGGTACAAAGGGGATCCGCTGCTTAAATACTTAGAGGGCATTGATGTGGCCATCGATGCGGTCAAGCACAGTTTCGTCATGCCGGTACAGCGCGTTTGCCGTCCCGACCATACTTTCCGCGGCTTCCAGGGCCAGATTGAAGGCGGCGAGATCAACGTCGGCGACGAGATTTTAGCGCTGCCCCATGAGGAGATCGCCAAAGTAAAAAGTCTGCACGTTGGCAACCAAAAGGTTCATAGTGCTGTTGCCGGTCAGCCGGTGACCATTCAGTTGGATCGTGAAATCGATATCAGCCGCGGCTGTGTTCTGATTAAAGATGAAAAACCAATTGTATCGGATATGTTTAATGCAAATCTTTTGTGGATGGATAACGACCATCTGGTAGCGGGCAGAAACTATATTCTAAAATGCGGTACTATGACCATTCCGGCCACCGTGCTCAGCATCAAATACAAACTGGATATCAATACGGGCAGTCATTTGACAGCCAAAAAATTGATTAAAAATGAAATCGCATCCTGCGATATCATCACCAGCAAACCGATTGTATTCGACGCGTTTGAAAAAACCAACGCACTTGGCGGATTTATTCTGATCGACCGTGTGACCAATATGACAAGCGCTTGCGGTGTCATTGAGCACAGCCTGCGCCGTTCCGAAAACGTGGTATGGCAGGACAGCGACATCACCAAGGAATTCCGCGCCAATCAGAAGGACCAGCAGCCCTATACGCTGTGGTTCACCGGCCTTTCAGGATCGGGCAAATCTACCCTCGCCAATGCATTGGAGAAAAAGCTGGTGGCGATGGGCAAACACACCATGCTGCTCGACGGCGATAACGTCCGTCATGGGCTGAACAAAGACCTTGGGTTCACCGAATCTGACCGCGTGGAGAATATCCGCCGTATCTCGGAAGTGGCGGGCTTGATGAATACCGCCGGACTTGTGGTTTTAACCGCGTTTGTTTCGCCCTATATCTCGGACAGAATGCAGGCCCGAGAAATTATTGGCGGTGAATTTGTGGAGATTTATGTTTCTACACCGCTGGAGGTCTGTGAAAAGCGCGACGTAAAAGGGCTTTACAAAAAAGCCAGATCGGGGGAGATTCCCAACTTCACCGGCGTTTCCGACCCTTATGAACCTCCGACAGATGCTGAGATATCCGTAGATACCTCAGACCTCTCCATAGAACAGGCCGTTGATTATGTGGTCGCCCAACTGGAAAAACGCGGCGTGCTATAAGGACAAACGAAAGAAAGCAAACATGAATATAGAAAAAGCACTGAACCTTTCTAAAACACTGGCCAAGCAAGCGGGCGATGCGATTATGGTTATCTACCGGCAGGATTTTGACGTAGAATTAAAAGACGACAAAAGCCCGCTGACGCAAGCAGACAAAGCCGCAAATGATTTAATTCTAGCCGGTCTTAAAGCTGAGTTTCCTGACGCCGCTTATTTAAGCGAAGAGGAAAAAGACGATTTAGTCCGCCGGAAAAACCCGTATTGCTTTATCATCGACCCGCTGGACGGCACCAAGGAGTTTGTAAAAAAGAACGGCGAATTTACCGTCAATATCGCTTTGGTAAAAGACGGCACTCCTGTGATGGGTGTGGTCTACGCTCCGGTTTTAGATGAGCTTTACTATGCACTGAAAGGTGTCGGCGCTTTTCTTGATGACAAAAATGGCCAAACAAAGCCTTTGCATGTGACTGACCATACCAAAAGCTTAAAGCTGGTGGCCTCAAAGTCGCACCGCTCCGAAAAACTGGATGCGCTGATGGAAGCACATCAGGACAAAATCGCCGAACTGGTTTTTTTCGGCTCTTCGCTGAAAGGTTGTATGGTGGCTGCAGGCAGTGCGGATATCTATTACCGATTCGGTCTGACCTGCGAATGGGACACCTGCGCGATGCAAGCCGTGGTGGAGTGCGCCGGGGGTATTATGATGCAGATGGACAAAACCCCGATGACCTATAACCGCGAAAATACACTGAACGAAAAAGGTTTTTTTATCGTCAATCGGAACGAAAATATTTTTGTTTAAACATAAGCTAAGCAAAAGCGCCAATACTGGCGCTTTTTTGTTTGCTTTTATAGTACTTTTATCGGCAGATAAATATCAATCAGATGCTTTTTTTGCGGATGAGTATTCGGATCGTTTAGATACGCTTCAAATACCGGCCTGTCGTCCGGCTGATATCCGCTCTTTGGCAGCCACTGTCCAAACATGATTTCCCACGCCCTTGCGGCCTGTTCGGCATCATCCAGCGCAAAGTGTCCGATCGCATACTTTCCGGCCGGAAGTGTCATTTGGCCAAACTCACCTTCTGCCTTAATGCCCTTTGGCACAGTCAAGCATACGCTGGTCCGTCTGTTTTCATCATCGGTAATACTGGGATTATCGTGATAAACAGCCAAGAGTAGTGTTTCTGTGTTCAGCCATTTGTTCTTCTGCCCATAGCTCAGCAGCTTGCCAATCATGCGCTGAAATTTCTTCGCTAATTCCGCGTAAGACCCGATATGCCTTAAATATATCGTGTCCATCGCATCAACCGACTTTACTTCCACCTGATATTCTAAATCCATTATTTCGCTCCTATTTGAAGATTTTTCTTCATTATAGCGCTTAATGATTTCCTTTTCTTGGCTTTGGTTGCTCTGCTTGCGATACCGGCTTGCGCTCACGCTGTACGCACGTCTAAACGATCGGGCAAAGTCGGAAGAATCGTTAAAACCAAAATCCAGTGCGATATCTGTGATGCTTTTATGTGGCACTGCCACCAGCCAGATTTTAGCCTTTTCAAGTTTTAGTCTTCGTATGTAGGAAAACAACGCCTCTCCCATCACCCCGCTAAAAACACGGCTGAAGTGATAAGGTGAAAACCCCGAAACCTCAGCCAGTTCATTTAGAGTAAAATTTTTCTCTATATTTCTCTCAATATAGTCCAGTACCCGATTAATGCGGCATTGATACTGCGGATTCATATTCTTTTCGTCCACCTTTTTCACCCTTACCAGTACTTTTCTTTGCTCTTTGATATATTGTATCACAATCTATGAATGATTTTCTTGTCATTGCTTGCGTATTGCCTTAAAATGCCTAACACATTTTCGGGTTGCACAAGCTTTACCAAGAGCGTATAATTGAAAAGGACTTTAATCCAAAATAAAGGTGGTGAGTAAAGCCGTGGATGCGGACCCTAGGCGAAGAAGCTTTAAAACCGACCCAAGCGGAATTGGCGCATGCTTTGCTTTACTTGAAAACCTGTCATTTTCTTGATTTTTTCAGGCAAATCAAACCATTCATCTCTTTCGCTTGACCTATAATAAAAAAAGGTGGTGAAAGACCCATGATTCAAGTATTCAAAACCTCAACCGGTTTCAATGTTCTGGAAACCATACAGCCGCAGGAATGGGCTCGGGAAAAAACACCGAGCGGCGCCTGGGTACATTTGGAGAACCCGGATTTGGGGGAGTTAAGTTTAGTCAGCGAAAAGCTGAATATTGAAATGGACCTGTTAAAAGCCGCACTGGACGAAGAGGAATCTGCTCGTTTTGACCGGGAAGATGATGTGACGTTTATCATCGTGGACATTCCAGTGGTGCAGCCCGAAGGCATTTCGTTTTTATACAACACCATCCCGCTCGGTATTCTTTTGGCGGGCGATGCGATTGTCACCGTGTGTCTGGAAGACACCACAATCATAGAAGACTTCTACCAAGGACGTGTACGCGGTTTTGATACCGCAAAGAAAACGCGTTTCATCTTCCAGCTGATGTACCGAAGCAGTGCCAAATACCTGCAATACTTGCGGCAAATCGATAAAGCCACCACGCAGGTGGAAAACGCTCTGCATAAGAGCATGAAAAACCGCGAACTCGTTCAGATGTTAAAGCTGGAAAAATCACTGGTGTTCTTCTCCACTTCGCTAAAAAGCAACGAGATTATCTTGGAAAAAATGTTGAACTCCCGTATCCTCACCAAATACCCCGAGGATACCGATCTTCTGGAAGACGTCATTATTGAAAACAAGCAGGCGATTGAGATGAGCAATATCTACCGAAACATTATTTCGGGTACCATGACCACCTTTGCTTCCATCATCTCAAATAACCTCAACATGGTCATGAAACTGTTGGCTTCCATCACCATCATCATCGCCGTACCCACTTTGTTTGCTTCCTTTTGGGGCATGAATGTACCCGTTCCTTTGCAAGGCAACCCTTTAGGTTTTTGGCTGATTTTGGGCGGCACTCTGGTCATCACCGGCTTCGTCACCTATATACTAGGCAAAAAAGATATGCTTTAAGTTAAAAAACAAAAGACCAGTACATGGTCTTTTTTGATTACATCAAATCATAAACCCATAGGTTTCTTTCAGCCTTTTTCGCTTTTCCTTATAGTCAGGCACCGATTCGGCCAATTTTTTATAAAACGCTCTGGAATGGTCAAGATGATAAAAGTGGCAAAGTTCATGCAGCAGCACATACTCGATTAAATCCTTTGGAGCGAACAACAAAGCGGTATTCATCGTGATCTTATTTTTTGCCGGATTGGCACTACCCCATTTGGTGATCATCTGGCGCACCGTGATATGTGGTTTGGTTTTAATTTTTTTTTGAAACGCCGGATAATGCTGGTCCAAAATTTCTTCGAATACTTTCTTTCCCGTTCGTTTTAGGAATTTTTCAAAATGCGTTTTTCGATTCTCCGCGGTGTCCTCTTTTAAGAGGATATACAGCGTGTTTTCCTCCAATATCACTTTATCTTGACTGAATTCTTTAGAAACAATTTTGATACGTTTGCCAAATAGCAGAAAATGTTCACCGGTTTTATATTCTTTTAGGTTGTTAAGGCGTTCTATTTCGTTTCTTCGTTCAATATTTTTTTCGATAAAGTCGATATTTTCAATGATAAAATCCTCAATTTTTCTAACTGATATATATGACGGTGCCGAAACAACCACATTTTTATCTTTATCTACCGTCAATTTAACGTTTTTAATGCTCTTGGTCTCCAGCAAATAAGAATATGTTATACCTTTATGTGTGAGCGTCAATTTTTCCATACGCGTATTATAGCATATTTTCTATTATCTGCCCTTTTAAAAATCTTGGTCTAAAACCCTTTGCTTTTTTTCCGCTCTCCTTTATAATTGAGTTATTGTTTTTCTAATAACCTTTTTGAATAATTAATGATTGATATATTTTTAAGGAACTGAGGAAAAAGTGCATGCATGATATTAAACTGATCCGAACCGAACCTGACAAAGTCAAAGCCATGATGGCCACCCGCGGGGTGACGGGCTTTGTTGAGGAGGTTTTGACTCTGGACGAAAAACGGCGGGCGATTATCGTCGATGTGGAGAGCCTGAAAGCCAAACGCAACGAAGTTTCCAAGAGCATCCCCCAGCTTAAAAAAGAGGGCAAAGATGTTGCGCCCATTATGGCCGAAATGAAAGTGGTCGGCGAGGAGATTTCCGAAAAAGATAATACCCTAAAAACCATTGATGATGAATTAAAGCAACTTTTGATGACCACACAGAATCTGCCAAGCGAAACCACACCGGTTGGGAAGGACGAAAGCGAAAATGTGGAAATCAAAAAAGTCGGTGAACTGCCCAAAATGAGCTTTGAGCCCAGAGCACATTGGGAACTTGGTGAAAATTTAGGCCTTCTGGATTTCGAAACCGCCGCAAAAATCAGCGGTTCGCGTTTTGCGCTGTATAAAGGCAAGGGCGCGCGTTTGGAGCGTGCGCTGATTAACTTTATGCTGGATACCCACACAACCGAGAATGGTTATACCGAAGTGATGCCGCCTTATATCGTCAAACGACATACCATGGAAGGCACAGGTCAGCTTCCTAAGTTTGAGGAGGACGCATTTAAACTCTCAGACGGCGACAGTTTTTTGATCCCGACCGCCGAAGTGCCGGTGACCAATATGTACCGAGAAAGCACACTTTCAGCGGAAGAACTGCCTATTGCGCATACTGCCTATACGGCCTGTTTTCGATCCGAAGCGGGTTCGGCCGGCCGAGATACCCGCGGACTCATCCGCCTGCATCAGTTTAACAAGGTTGAAATGGTGAGAATATGTCAACCTAATGAGTCTTATAACGAACTTGAAAAACTCTTAGGCGATGCTGAAAGCATCCTGAAAAAACTGGAATTACCCTACCGTGTGATCACGCTGTGCACGGGCGACACCGGCTTTAGTGCCGCCAAGACCTATGACCTTGAAGTATGGATGCCCTCCTACGGCCGGTATGTAGAGATCTCTTCCTGTTCCAACTGCGAGGCGTTTCAGGCCAGGCGTGCCGAAATCAAGTTTAAACGGGACACAAGCGCCAAGCCCGAATATGTGCATACACTGAATGGCAGCGGGTTGGCTGTGGGCAGAACCTTTGCCGCGATATTGGAAAATTGCCAGCAGGCCGACGGCAGCATCAAAATTCCTAAAGCATTGGTACCGTATTTTGGTGCCGATTTAATAGACTAAGCAAAAACAAAAAGGAGCGGGAAACCGCTCCTTTTTCTGTTTTTAGTTTTCCAAAGGATTTTGAATAATCCCTTTTCTGGATTTCAGCACCCAGAACAGTGCAAGTCCGCCCACGTAGCAGGCAATTAACTGACCTATAAAAACAGACGCCGATGCGGTCAGATAAAGCGAATCCGCGATCAGGAAAGGAAAGTCGCCCGCCATATCGGCACCGAGCGCATAGTACAGGACAAAGCCCACTACAAATGCGTTGATCATTACCGCTGGCAGGGGTAAAAGCCACCATTTTTTGATCTTGCTTGCTAGGTACGCCGAAGCCAGTGTAGCGAGCGAGCCCAAAACCACATCGATTAATCCCAAATTAGACCCCAGGCCATTGCCGACTAAGCACCCGATAAACAAACCCGGCACCGCTGCCGGCGTAAAAAAAGGCAATACGCATAGAATTTCAGCGATTCGCACTTGTATGGGGCCAAAAGATATGGGCCGGAACACAAATGTCAAAGTGACATACAATGCCGCGATAATCGCAGCCTGTGTGATATATTTTGCATTGATTTTCTTCATTTTTTCCCCTGATATTATTATTTTTAAAAACCTGCGGGTTAGTATATCACTTTTATGAGTGGATTTCATCATTTATTTATACTTTTTCAGTTGTACCACATACCAGATAACGGTATAATAAACCGAAAACAGCAAGATGGAGAATTGAATACTATGAAATCGAACCAGAAAAACAAAAAGAAAACTTCCGCCAAGCGAATTAAAAAAACGATTTTCAGCCTTATCGTCATCCTAATTGTTCTTTCGTTTGCCGCTTCGTTCTTTGCTTCGGGCATCTCAACAAACAGAGCCTCGGCCGCGCAAGCAACTGCCGATGCAACCCCTGTACCAGAAATGGTGCTGCAGCCTTCCGCATCGCTGGCTCCCACGCCCACGCCTATACCCACGCCAGATGAGAATCTCATTCAATTTATGGCCGCCATTAAGGAATCCATGGTAGTAAGCGAAGAACCCGTCAAAAACGCGACACTGATTGTCGGTGCAATTAATGTCTATAACACACTTTACCAGGATGATATGATTATTGTAGACAAAACGGCAGACGCAGCCGCGATTGAAAAGCTAAAAAGCGCAGATATTTACTTTGATGAGATCGCCGAAGACATGGAAGCCCAAGCCTGGGAATTGATCACCGTTGATGAAAACGGTAAGGCGAGTGTGAACTAACCTAATTATTTGTAATATGTAAAATAGCCTTTATTCTTAAGCACGCTGTGTCTCGGCGTGTTTTTTATAATTAAATATAACCCGACAAGATCACCCGAAGCCAAAAGCGCATGGTACATCAAAGCCATCATTACAAGCGGCAGGTTTTTATCGAGAATGATGATCACAAGCCAGGGTGCCATGGTGAATAAAATAAAAGGCATCAGCATGGTGATCAGCATTCGAACTTTTGACATATCTTCGGTATAGAAAGCGAAAAAAGCACCGTTTTTATGGAATCCGAATCCCACATGCTTTGATGCCAGCCCTTCCGGAAAACAAAATGCATGAACCAGCTCATGCAGAACAACAATCACCACATTAAACAGTATAAATCCGCCTAAGAACAATAGAATTTCGATGATAATTGGAAAATCTCCAAACTGAATCCGAATCATATCTAAATTCGTTATTGTAAGAATCTGAGCAAGAAAATATAACGCGAGAGAAACCAAAATGCCCACCGGAATCGCCATCAACAGCAGCTTTTCCATGCTGGGCTCTTTCATTTTGGTGTAGCCTTCTTTTTCAGGCTCAAAATCTGTGTTTGGAAATGTGTTGATTAAAAACTGCATGGCTATCTATGTTTGGTGATATATTCAACCAGCTTTTTAATGTCCTCGTTCGATCCCACAACCATCAGACTGTCCCCGTTCTCAATCGAATCCGCCGCCGCAGGATTAACGTTGATCTTCCCGCTTTCTTTTTTAATCGCGATGATATTGACATTATAAAGCTGCCTGAAGTTTAGCCCGATTAGGGTTTTCCCCACCCACGCCTTTACCGTATCCACTTCCATCAAACTGTAGTCGGGTGAAACCTCAATAAAATCGATGATGTTTTCGCTGGCCAAATTCAGCGCTACCTTATTGCCCATATCCCGCTCGGGAAAAACAATACGGTCCGCGCCGATACGCTCCAAAACTTTTGCGTGAATGTCCGACTGCGCTTTAACCAAAACTTTTGGCACCCCTTGCTCTTTTAATAGCATGGTCACCATGATGCTGGCTTGAATATCTCCGCCGATGGCCACTACAGCAACATCAAAGTTTGTTATCCCAAGCGCTTTCAGCACCTTTTCGTCGGTCGCATCTGCCTGAACCGCATGCGTCACAAAAGGTGCCATATCCTCCACCAGTGCTTCGGATGTGTCTACACCCAAAACATCGTTTCCCGCACTCGCCAATGCCGTGGCAACACTGCGACCAAAACGACCAAGTCCAATCACGATAAATTGCTTTTTCATAGTCTACCTCGTCAAAAATCTTCTATCCAATCATTACGTTTTCTTCGGTATATCTTATGTCTACATCAGCATGATGCATCCGGTTAGCCATTGCATACATTACGGTGAGTAAGCCCACTCTGCCGGCGAACATGGAAAATATAATCACGATCCGGCTAAGCGGCTGTAAATACGGCGTAATACCCGTGCCAAGCCCTACCGTACCGAATGCCGAAAATGCTTCAAACATGATATTTTCAAACGTAAACAGCCCGCCTTTCCCGTTTTCTATAATCACCAAAAGGAAAGTAACCGTCATCACCAAAACCAAGCCACCCACAAACAGCGCAATGGCGCGCAGGGTAATCCCTCGGCTGATTCTCCGTTTCATTACAGTGATCTCATCGCGTCCTTTGGCGACGCTGGCGACCAAAAGAAAAACAACAACCGCTGTAGTGGTCTTGATACCGCCGCCCGTACCCGCAGGAGAGGCTCCGATAAACATCAGTACCATAGTTAACAGCTTGGAACCGGTTTTCATCAATCCCTGATCGATCGTGGAAAAACCCGCAGTTCTTGGCGTAATGGCCTGAAACATGCCGGCCAGCACCTTACCTTTCGGGCTTAACCCACCTAAGGTGTTCGGGTTTGAAAGCTCAAGCGCAAAAAAACCGATTAAACCCGCTAAAATTAAAATACCGGATGCATAAAGAACCAATTTGGAATGTAGCGTCAATCTGACACTCTTACGGTTTCTAATCTTATTGATAATATCAAAAATTACAACAAATCCAAGGCCACCCAAAATGATAAGGCCCATAAAAGTAAAATTAATCAGTGGATCTGCCGCGTAATCCGAAAAACTTTTAAACCCGCCGTTTAGATCGAACCCCGCATTGCAAAACGCCGAGACTGAATGAAAAACCGCGCGATAAATACCCTCAGCCAAACCAAACTGCGGCACAAATCGAAAACTTAAAAGCACCGCGCCCAAAAGCTCGATGCTGAACGTAAACTGTAAAACCGTTTTGACCAAGCGCACTACGCTGGATATCTTAAATTCGTTTAAGGATTCTTTAATCAAAATCCGCTCGCGCAGGGTGATCTGCTTGCCGATTAGCAAAAAAATCAATGACGCCATGGACATAAATCCAAGGCCGCCAGATTGAATCAGCAGCAGAATAACTATTTGCCCAAACATCGTAAACTGCGTTCCGGTATCCAGCACCACCAGCCCCGTCACACAGACCGCAGATGTCGCCGTAAACAGCGCGTCAATCGTCCCCACCGAATGTCCGGTTGTACTGGCGATTGGCAGGCTCAGCAGTACCGCGCCTATGACAATCAGTGTAGTAAAACCCAGCACCAGAACCTGGGAAGGATGCAAAAGCTTCGATTTTTCGGTCATTTTACTGCCATTTTCCTTCGATAAAATTCTTCAAACAAGTATATCATAAACCCCAGTACCCTTCAAACCATGTATTTTAAAATTTGTATTCTTCTTGGTTTTACAGTATAATATTTTTTAGTTTTTATCAGGTATGATATGATGAAATTTAAAGACAGATTTAGACCTTTTTTTTCCAAGCATCCGCGCATTGTTCGCAGTGCCCGTTTCGTGATGATCGCGTCTCGCTCTTTTTCAGACAACGCAATCAACGCAATGGGTGCTCAACTGGCTTATTTTTTTATTGTTGCCTTTTTCACGCTCAGTGTAACGTTGGTCTATGCGTCCAGTCTAATTCCTATCATCAAAGAAGGCGCCGCCGAAGCCTCCAATACACTTTTCCCCAGCGCCATCATCCGTCTTTTTAATTCTATCGTCGCTCAGGTATCGGTGCCCAGTAAAGTATGGCCGCTTGTCACAACAGCATGTGCGTCCTTTTGGTTTTCATCAAGAGCCATCCGCTCCATGATGTTTTCCTTTGATACCATTTATAACGCGATTCAGGCCAAAAAGAATTACCAGCGCACCTATCGGTCTATGCTGTTTACGTTGGTTTTTGAGGTGCTGCTCGCCACCGTGATGGTGTTTTCTGTTTTGGGGAAAACCATCGCTTTACAGCTTTTTTCGCCATTAGACATTTCCGCTAACTTTATTGCCATCTGGACATGGCTGCGACTCGTTTTCCCTGTAATCCTCATGCTGATGAGCTTTTGGTTTTTCTATTTTTATCTGACTAATGTTAAAATCAAATTCATCCACGCCTTTCCCGGCGCACTTTTCACGACCGTGCTTTGGCTGATTATCACCAATTTCTTTTCTTTATATTTTACCCGTATTTCGCTGTTCCCCTCGCTTTTGGGTTCGGTTGGGTCCATCTTCCTTTTCTTTGTATGGATATACTGGTGTTCCATCATCGTGTTGGTGGGGGCAGTCTTAAATTACCACTTCTATCGCTGGCGTAAATATGCCTTTAAGGACGAACCCCTGCTGGCCGCAGAAAATAGCGAAACATAAAAAAAGAGCCGGTGTATGGCTCTTATGTTTGTTTTCCTATCTTACTTTTTCGATCACGACATTCCGATAAGGATCTTCTCCCTGACTGTAGGTCCGTATCTTGGGGTTGTTTTGCAATGTCGCATGAATCACCCTTCGCTCATACGGGTTCATGGGTTCCAGCTTCACTCTGCGGTTTGTATCGATCACTTTTTTTGCCAGCTTATTAGCCAGTTTGATGAGTGCCGTCTCCCTTTTTTGCCGATAATTTTCGGTATCCAACAGTGTCCGCTTGTAGTCTTCGCTGCCTTTGTTAACCACCAGACTTGTCAAGTACTGCAATGCATCCAGCGTTTCTCCGCGATGTCCAATCAGCACGCCTAAATTGTTTCCAATAATATCGATAGAAACCATTTCATCGGTTTCATCAATATTTAAATTGGCGCTCACGCCCATCCTTGCAAACACTTCGGTTAAAAAGTTTTCAGCGCTGTTTGTCACCCCTTTTTTCCGGGTCAGCATCACCTTTGCTTTTCCAAACCCCAGTAAAGAGCCCCCGCCGTCCTCGAGAATTTCGATTTCGACTTCATCCAAGGAAAGACCCATCTCATCCAGCCCTTTTGAAATTGCTTCATCAACGGTCTTGCCTTTTGCAATTATTTCATCCATACGTCAAATTAGCTCCTTTCCTGCCTAATAAAAGCTTTCTCTATGTTAAAACTATCGATTTATCGTGTTCAAGTTTATTTTTGCCTGCTTGCTGTCCAGTACTTTATTGACGATAAACATCTGTCCCAGCGCATATACATTGGAAACCACCCAGTAAAGCGCAAAAGCCGCATTGGATATCCAGCAGATATAAACCGAGAATATCGGCATAAACCACATCATCATCGCGCCGCCCTGCTGTTCGGCCATCGCCGGATTGTTTTTCTGCTGTATCCATTGCTGAAAGAAAAGACCCGCACCTGAAAGCAAGGGCAGAATAAACCATCCGTTGTTATGTCCTGCTTTTCCGTTTGCCGCAATAATTCCATTAACCAGCGAATCATACGCAGCCGTGATATTAAGCCCTGAGGATGTAAATTCTAACAGCCCTTTTGACTGCATAATCGCAAGCGTTTGGGGGTTTACATAATCAGCATTCTGTGTTAAAAATCGTAACAGGTACTTACCCGTAGGCAAAATGGGCGCAAGGCCGGTATCCGGCTGCCACAAGTTATTTACCCAAAAGAACCCGGGAATATCGATACTGGATACCCCTTTTGCCAATCCCTGCATAATGATAGTCAACGTCTGTTCGGTCGCCAGCATACGAAGCGAACCAAAGAAAGCAAAGAAAATCGGCATTGTGATTAGGAGCGGTAAACAGCCTGCCATCGGCTTGATGTGGTTCTCGCTATAAAGTTGTTGCTGCCTTTTCTGCATCATCTGCGGATCATTAGCATACCGCTTTTTCAGCTCATTCAGTTGAGGCTGAATTTTTGCCATATCCCGCGAGCTTTTTTTCTGTTTGATGTCCGCCGGCAGCATCGCCAGACGAATGACAATAGTCAAAATGATGATGGCAATCGCATAATCGCCAAAGAAATCACCCAGCCAATTAAAAACCAATAAAAAGAATTTTGAAATGAAATTGTTTTGAAGAAAACCCAAAGTCTATTCCTCCTAGAATATTAATAGCGTTTTTCACGCTGATTATCTTTCGGGGGCACCGGATCATATCCGCCTTTGTTAAAAGGGTTGCAGCGCAGCACACGATACGCACCCATCCAAAAGCCCTTCCATGCACCATGCGTTAATATCGCCTGTTTGGCATACTCAGAACAAGTCGGTGTAAACCTGCATGACGACCGTAAATATGGAGATATGGCTTTTTTATAAAAATCGATTATAAAAATCAAGAATCTTTTCATCCTGATTTCTTCAACTCGCTTCTTTAAACAGCTTTGCTTTTAAAAGGATTCGTTGCACATTCTGTTTGATCGCTGCGTAATCCTTCTCCTCAATTCCCGGGCGAGCAATGATGATGACGAGCACATTGGGTTTAATCTCGCTTAAAACTTGCGAAAATGCTTCTTTTAACCGCCGCTTGACAAGATTTCTCACCACTGCTTTGCCGATTTTCTTGGAAACCGAAAACCCCACCTGCAATCCCGGCGTTTTTTTCATCACATAACAGATCGAAAGATTGTCATAGACAAAAGACTTTCCCCGCCGATAGACGTAACGGAATGATTTGTTTTTTTTCAAAGAATAACTTCTGTTCAAGGCATCCTGGCTTTCAACCCATAGTTTTATATTTTGTTTTTCCAAAATATAAACAATAAGGCCTGCTTAGTAACAAGCGGCCTTTAAAACGATGATGTACCTGACTAGTTTTATGCCGACAGGACTTTTCTGCCCCTTGCACGCCTTCTTTGTAATACGTTTCTTCCTGATTTTGTTTTCATTCTTTTTCTAAACCCATGAACTTTAGAACGTTGTCTGTTCTTGGGCTGGTATGTCATTTTCATGTGTAAAACCCCTTGCTTGATATTTTAAAACGAAACCTGTTCGCCTTTTATTCGCCAAAAAGACTTCTATATTATAGATTAATCCCATATCCGTGTCAACAAATAAAACAATCGTTTACAACCTCTTAAATGTATACACAGATTCACCCCTAAGACAAATCCGCTGTCGCAATATGTTTACAAACTACATCTTGTGGTTTTAAGTTTTTTTAATAAAATTCTTATCATAATCACTTTCTTTTTTTGCTTTTTCCTATTTTTTTATCAAAAACTGTGGTAGAATTGATGCAGGTAAAGATGGGTTAGTTTACATAATTTTTAATCACAGTCTGTGGATAAAGTTGTGGATATTCTGCCGTTTTTATATTTTTTTTATTAAAAACCGTGTTTTTCAATAAAAATCCCTGCATTTCTGTGGATAACCCATAGTTTTTGTAGGTCAACTGGAAGTTATCCACAACATATAGGAGGTAGCAAAAATGGCAGGCTTTTCGCAGCTTTGGGAGAACACCATGCTGGTGCTCAAAAACAATGTACAGAGCATCAGCTTTGACACATGGATCAGGGAATTGAAGCCTTTAAACCAGGAGAATGACATCTTCTATTTTGAGGTGGCCAGCGATCTGCATAAAAAAATGATTGTGGATCGGTATATGTCCACCATCAAAGACTGTTTGATGCAGACCATTATGCAGTCCAATTTCCCGGCAGATCCGGAAACTTTTGATGTGGAGCTTTTAACCACCAAGGAAAAATCGCTTCTGAATACCAGTCCGTTAAAAGCTGACACCACACCGGCTAAACCCATCAAACTCAATCCATCCTATTCTTTTGAGAATTTTGTAGTGGGCAGTTCCAACAAATTTGCTCATGCCGCCAGTGTCGCGGTGGCTGAACGTCCCGGCTTGACTTATAATCCACTTTTCATCTACGGCGGCGTGGGCCTCGGTAAAACCCATCTGATGCAGGCGATTGCCAACTACGTTAAGCAGCAGTACGAACAAGCCAACATTATGTATGTGACCAGTGAATCCTTTATGAATGAGCTGATTTCTTCCATCCAGACCAACCGCAATGTAGAGTTTCGTGACAAATACCGAAATGTAGATGTACTTTTAATCGATGATATCCAATTTATCGCCGGACGTGAAAGTACTCAGGAAGAATTCTTCCATACCTTCAATGCACTTTATGAAACCAATAAACAGATTATCATTTCATCGGATAAGCCGCCGCAGGAGATTCCCTCTCTTGAAGATCGGCTGTCCTCACGCTTTCAGTGGGGTCTTTTGGCCGACATCCAACCGCCAGATTACGAGACCCGGATGGCGATTTTAAAAAATAAATATGACAACCTGAAAGCCAAAGAGAATTTTGACTTTAATATACCCGAGGAAATTTTAAGCTTTATCGCGGAAAAATCGCTCACCAATATTCGCCAGCTGGAAGGCGCCCTGCAAAAAGTTTTTGCTTTTTCTAGAATCAACAACGCACCGGTGGACTTAGCAATGAGCGAAAAAATATTAAAAGATTTCTTTAAATCGGATGTCAAAATGATTTATCCCAAAGATGTCATTGATATCGTCTGTGACTATTATAATATCACCGAAGAGGACATCAAGGGGAGAAACCGGGCGCGTGAAATTTCTTATCCGCGACAAATTGCCATGTATATTATGCGCGAGGTCACTGATTATTCATTGCCAAAAATCGGATCACTCTTTGGCGGGCGTGATCACACCACGGTGATGCATGCCTGCGACAAAGTCAACACAGATATGCAAGAAAATACGGAATTTAAGATTACGGTGAATGATCTGATTAATAAAGTAAAAAATAATTGATGTTTTTAGTTTAAGGTTTGTCGGACGCATCTGTGTAAAGGATGCTGATAACTTGTGTGTAACCCTTGGTTTTCTGTGAAGCAATCTGTTGAAGACCTGTGAAAATAAAAATGAAAACGGTTTTATTCATATCGGTTATACACACCTTGTAAAGATGATATCAACAAAAATATTTATGTTTTTCAAGATATCATGCACAAGGCGAAGGTTCAAAAAACCGCAGAATATCGCTGGTTTTTCGACTTATCCACATTGTCCACACCCCCTACTACGACTACGACTACTTAAAATATATTAACTTATAAAATAAAAAGGAGAATCGTCCATGTCCATACATTTTAAATGCGATCGTGACACATTATTAAAAGGTTTATCTATCACTGAAAAAGCAGTAGAGCTTCGCAATATTAAACCAATTTTAGAAGGTGTTTATATTCAAGCTATCAATAACTCTATTACACTGAGAGCAACAAATTTATCTTTGAGTATTGAAACCACTACAGTTGATGGTGAAGTTATTATGGCGGGAGATATTGTGGTTTCCGCGCGAATTTTTTACGAAGTACTCTCAAAGTATGGTGCGGGTATCATTGATTTTTATATGGAGGAAGATAATCGTCTAAAGATATCTAATCATCATTCCAAGACAAATCTTTCTGTGATGGATGCGGCTGAATTTCCTGGTTTTCCAGTATTACCTGAAAAAAGTGCGATTGTATTAAAACAGATGACGTTTAAGCATATGCTTTCGACCACCATTTTTTCTGCGGCGATTTCGGATGCAAGGCCAATTTTGAAAGGTGTTTTATTAGAAGTTATTCAAAATACATTAAATGTTGTGGCGTTAGATGGATATCGTCTGGCATTTCGAAAGATTGCGCTTAGTGAAGCTGTTGAAGATACAAGGGCAATCATTCCTTCTTCTGCACTACGCGAAGTGATAAAAATACTGGATGATACCGATGATGAGCTATCTATTTATTTGGCAGATAATATTGCTTGCATCAAAACCGAACGAACTCAGATTTTTATGCGGCTTTTGGAAGGCGATTTTATCAAATATAAAAACATTTTACCGAATGAATATAAATCCAAGATTAAGCTGAACAAAAATGATATTGCAAATAGTGTAGAGCGTGCTTCCATTCTTGCTCGTAATGAAAAAGATAAGTTGGTTAAATTCAGTATTGTGGATGATTTATTGAGTATCACTTCCGCTTCAGAAATGGGAGAAGCGTTTGAGCAGGTGGATATTTTTCTGGAAGGGAAGCATATTGATATTGCTTTTAATGCCAAATATTTATCCGATGTGTTTAAAGTAATTGATGATGAAGATATTATTTTAGAATTCAATACCAATGTCAGCCCCTGTGTGATTAGATCGGGAGAAAATGATGATTATCTTTATCTGGTACTGCCGGTTCAAATGCGGTAAAACAAGAGGGCAGAGCGGTTTACGTTTAAAACGTGAATCGCTTTTTTATTTTGTATGATATAATAACAAAAAACGGAGATAGTACGCGTGTTTATTAAAACACTTTCATTAAAAGATTTTCGAAATTACGAAAAAATCACGATTTCACCTCAACCAGGGCTGAATATTTTGTATGGTAAAAACGCGCAAGGCAAAACAAATTTGGTGGAAGCGATCTATTATTTAAGTACCGGTAAATCTTTCAGGACCAATCGTGATATTCAGATGATCTCTTTTGAAAAAGAAACTGCGCAGATCAGCGCTAGTTATACAACTATCGCAGGTGAAAACAAAATTGATGCGGTTTTAAAAAAGGACGGAACCAAAAGCTTTAATATCAATGCGATGCCGATTAAAAAACTCGGGCACCTTTTTGGACATTTTTCCTGTATCGCTTTTACGCCTGAGGATATTAAGGCCGTTAAAGAAACACCGGCATTACGGCGGCGATTGATTGATTTGGAAATTGCAAAAATTAAACCCGCTTATTTTTTTGACTTAAAAGAATATTTTCAGATTCTTTCTGAGAAAAATGCCCTTTTGAAAAAAAAAATCGGAGATAATGAAAAACGTCTGATCCATGTCTATAATGAACAGCTGGCCGGCTGTGCAAAAACTATTATTCGTTTAAGACGGACTTTTTTAGAAGAGATGGCGGAGACTTTTGACCAAACATATCAAATGATTTCGGATGAACAAAGAACTGCCAGTATCATCTACCGTGCTTCAGTTGAATCCCAAAACATAGAGCAGGCTTTTTTGAATAAGCTAAATGGGTTAATGACACGAGAAATTGAATATCGGCAGAGTTTGTTTGGCCCGCACAAAGAGGATTTTGTCTTTATGCTTGGCGATAAAGACTTAAAGCTTTATGGTTCTCAAGGACAGCAGCGTTCTGTGATGCTGGCATATAAGCTGGCAGTGCTGCGAAAAGTAAAGGAGAGAACCGGGGAATCACCGGTTTTAATTTTAGATGATGTATTCAGTGAACTTGATTTTTCGAGACAAAATCGTCTGACAGATTTGTTAGTTTCATCACAGGTGTTTATCACGACATCGGTGCCAATCAATGTAAAGCAAACATATCAGGCGTTTGTGGTGGAAAATGGGCAGATAAAATCAGGGTAGAATGAGAAATAAACGTATCCGTCGAAATAAAGCCTGTTTTAAACAAATTTTTTTTTTTAGCCTTTTACCATTAATCCAGTAAAAAAACCGCTTAAAACGATAAAATTTAACGCTATTTTTAAACAAACAATGAAAACCACTTTTTTATTTACAGAAAAAAGCGTATAATGAATATATTAATGTAGAAAAGTAATTGCGATAGGGAAGTGCAGGTGTTTTTTTTATGTTGCTCCATATAGGCAACGATGTGATGATTCCTATATCTGATATTGTTTTTATTTTAGATATTAATACCTGTAAAAAAAGCAAGACCAATTTATCATTTATTGATCGGGCATTTTCTGCTGAAAATCAAAAAAAAGAGATACAAGAAAACAGTAAGTCTTTGATCGTGATAATAAAAGACGAAAAAACACTTTTGTATTATTCACCAATCTCTTCTGTTACTTTAAAAAAGCGCGCTGATCATTTTTTAAATGACTATACTTTGGCTTAAACGAGTTTAAGCTTTTTATTTATAGCAATAAATAAAGAAAAGAGTGAAAGTTTTATGAGTAAGACCTATGATGAATCACAAATTCAAGTTTTGGAGGGTCTGGAGCCGGTACGAAAACGACCTGGCATGTATATTGGATCCACTGATTCGAGGGGACTGCACCATTTGGTATACGAAGTGGTGGACAACTCGATTGACGAAGCGATGGCCGGGGTGTGTGACCGTATCACAATCGCTATTCTTGAAGGTGATGGTATTCGTGTAACCGATAACGGACGTGGTATTCCCACGGGAATGCATCCGACGGCTGGGATATCGACATTGGAAGTGGTTCATACCAAACTGCACGCCGGCGGAAAATTTGGCGGAGACGGATATAAGGTTTCCGGTGGTTTGCATGGCGTGGGCGTTTCGGTGGTCAATGCGCTTTCCGAAAAGCTTATTGTGCATGTTCATCGGGACGGTAAAGTTTTTCGTCAGGAATATAAAAAAGGCATTCCAGTCTCTGAAATTGAAGTGGTGGGGGAAAGTGATGGGACCGGTACGACAACCGAATTCTATCCTGACTCGAGTATTTTCGATGCGACAGTTTATAGTTTTGATACGTTAAAATCGCGGTTGCGAGAACTTGCTTTTTTAAACAAAGGCATCTGCATTGTGCTTTCGGATGAGCGTGCCGGCAAAGAAAAGAATATGGAATTTAAATATGACGGTGGTATTGTTGAATTTGTGGACTACCTCAATAAAAATAAAACGCCGATTTTTGATGAGGTCATATACTTTGAAGGCGAAAAAGATACATCCAGCGTTGAAATTGCGATGCAGTACAACGAAGGATATAACGAAACGCTGTTTTCATTTGCCAACAACATCTCAACGCATGAAGGCGGTTCTCATTTACTCGGGTTTAAATCGGGATTAACCCGTATTATCAACGATTATGCCAGACGATTTAATTTTATAAAAGATAAAGATGATAATCTTTCGGGCGATGATATTCGGGAGGGCTTAACTGCGGTTGTCAGTGTAAAGTTGATTGATCCCCAATTTGAAGGCCAAACGAAAACCAAGCTCGGTAACGCAGATATACGGCCTATGGTGGATTCGGCGGTCAGCAAAGGGCTTTCTGCTTATCTGGAAGAAAACCCTGCTATTGCGCGCGCGGTGATTGGAAAATGTTTAACCGCGCAGCGAGCCAGAGAAGCTGCAAAAAAGGCACGAGAGATGACGCGTAGAAAATCTGTTTTCGAATCCTCAGCTTTGCCGGGAAAGCTTTCGGATTGTTCGGAGAAAGATGCAGATAAGTGTGAAATTTTTCTCGTGGAGGGCGATTCAGCTGGCGGCAGTGCCAAACAGGGACGGGATCGGCGTTTTCAGGCGATTTTACCGCTGAAGGGTAAAATATTAAACGTGGAAAAAACACGCCGAGATAAAGCATTGGCGAATGACGAAATCAAAGCGATGGCCACAGCATTTGGCGCAGGCATCGGTGAAGATTTTGATACTCAAAAATTAAGATATAATCGAATTATCTGTATGACGGATGCGGATGTGGATGGCTCGCATATTCGAACTTTGATTTTAACCTTTTTCTATCGATATATGCCAGAACTGATTGAAAACGGTCATGTCTATATCGCCCAGCCGCCGCTTTATAAAGTCAGCAAGGGCAAAAGGGAAGTCTATCTTTACAGTGATGAAGAATTGGAAAGCTTTATGAATGAAAATGGTAAGGACGGTGTCACGCTCCAACGCTATAAAGGGCTTGGTGAGATGAATGCTGAACAGCTTTGGGACACCACGATGGATCCTGAAAAGCGAACGTTACTCAAAGTATCGTTGGAAAATGCGATTGAAGCGGATGAGATATTTACGATACTGATGGGCGATAGTGTGGAACCGCGGCGCGAGTTTATTGAACAGAACGCTAAACTCGTCGCGAATCTGGATATATAGGGGATATTGAGGGATTAGATGATGGAACAGAACGATAAAAAAAGAGTTGTAAATGTAGGTATCGAAGAAGAGATGAAAAAATCCTTCATCTCCTATGCTATGGCCGTTATCATTAACCGGGCGTTGCCTGATGTACGAGACGGCCTAAAGCCTGTGCACAGAAGAATTCTGTATTCAATGAGTGAGCTTTCCTTAACACCGGATAAGCCTTTCCGTAAATGCGCACGTATTGTGGGTGATGTTTTGGGTAAATATCATCCGCACGGAGACAGCGCGGTGTATGATGCTATGGTACGGTTGGCGCAGGACTTTTCAATCCGCCATATGTTGGTGCAGGGACACGGCAACTTTGGCTCGGTGGATGGAGACCGCGCTGCCGCGATGCGGTATACCGAAGCCAAGCTTTCCAAGATCAGTATGGAGCTTTTAAGGGATATCGATAAAGATACGGTGGATTTTTACCCGAACTTTGATGAAACCCTGATGCAACCTACAGTGCTGCCTGCGCGGTATCCTAATCTTTTGGTCAATGGTTCGGGCGGTATCGCCGTGGGTATGGCCACCAACATTCCGCCGCACAACCTAAACGAAGTGATCGACGGAACGATTGCGATGCTGGATAATCCGAGTATCGAAGTGGATGAGCTGATGGAATATATCAAAGGGCCGGACTTCCCAACCGGAGGTCTTGCCATGGGCATCAGTGGCATCCGTCAGGCGTATATGGGCGGCCGCGGCAAAGTATCTGTCCGAGCCAAAGCCGAAATTGAAACTTACAAAGAAAATAAATCGCGTATTATCGTTAAAGAACTGCCCTATCAGGTGAACAAATCCGCACTCATTGAAAAAATTGCCAGCTTGGTCAGTGAAAAAAAGATCGAAGGTATATCCGATCTTCGGGATGAGTCGGATAAACACGGCATGCGTATTGTGATTGAACTAAAGCGGGATGTAAACGCCAATATTGTTCTAAACCGGCTTTATAAGCACACGCAGATGCAGGATACTTTCGGCATCATCATGCTGGCTTTGGTGGACGGCGAACCTAAAGTGCTTTCCTTGCGGCAGGTGCTGTATCATTATATTGAGCATCAAAAAGAGGTCATTGTCAGAAGAACCACTTATGAGCTTGAAAAAGCCAAAGCACGTGCGCATATCTTAGAAGGACTTTTGATAGCGCTCGATAACATCGACGATGTGGTGGATCTGATTAAAAAAGCCAAGGATGTTCCCACGGCCAAAGCGCAGTTGATGGAGCGTTTCAGCTTAACCGATATTCAGGCACAGGCAATTTTGGATATGCGGCTTTCGCGCTTGACCGGCCTGGAACGGGACAAAATTGAGCAGGAATATAAAGAACTTAAAAAGCGCATCGAATATCTGCAAAGTATTCTGGATACGCCGCAGATGGTGATTGACATCATCAAAGAAGAACTTTCGGAAGTCAAAGCCAAATACGGTGATGCAAGACGCACCGAGATCACCTTTGCCGATGATGAAATTGATCTTGATGAATTGATTCAGGAAGAGGATATGACCGTGACGCTGACGCATTTTGGTTACATTAAGCGTGTCAGTGCGGATACCTACCGTTCGCAGAAGCGGGGCGGACGCGGCATCACTGGACTTTCCACACGCGAAAACGACTTTGCCGAGAATGTGTTTGTCACATCCACACACAATGTCCTTTTGTTCTTCAGTTCCAAAGGCAATGTTTACAGTAAAAAGTGCTATGAGATACCCGTGAGCGGAAGAACAGCCAAAGGCATGGCGATTGTAAACTTGCTTAGTCTGGACGCTGATGAAAAAATTACTGCGGTGTTCCCGGTCAGCGAATATGACGAGGGTGCTAATCTGGTGATGGTCACCAAAAACGGCTATATCAAAAAAACCGAGATGAGCGAGTATGCTAAGATTCGCGTCAGCGGCCTTCGTGCCATCGGTCTTCGGGACGACGATGAGCTGATTCGGGTGTTCCAAACCACGGGCAAAGACGACATCATTGTGGGTTCCAAAAACGGGATGTCCATCCGCTTTAATGAAGAAGACGTGCGCCCCATGGGAAGGACAGCGATGGGTGTGAAGGCCATCAGCTTGAAAACCGGCGATGAGCTGGTGGATGCGGCGATTGTGGTGCCGGACTGCGATATCTTTGTTATCACCGAAAATGGCTTCGGAAAACGTACCAAAGAGGAAGAATACCGGACTCAGGTGCGCGGGGGCATCGGTGTGAAGACCATCAATATCACTGAAAAGACCGGCCTGCTCTGCGGGCTTAAGATGGTCTGCGGCGATGAGGACATCATGGTTATCAACGATGCGGGCATCATTATCCGCATGAACACTTCTGAGATATCCGTCTTTGGGCGGGGCACACAGGGTGTGCGCGTGATGCGTGTGACCGATGACACCAAGGTAGTGTGCGTAGCCAAGGTGCCGATTGGTGAAGAAGAAGACGAAGAAACAAGTGCGGCGGCAGAGAAAGCCGAACCGAATGAGACAGAGAAAACCGAATAAAAAAGCGAAAGGGCGAGAACCTCGCTCTTTTTTTTATCATGAATAAAGTGTGAAACGTATATAAATCGGTAAGTTTCTTTGTTATAATAGACACCGAAAAAGATAAAGAGAAAAGAGGACAGAAGAGATGTGGCAGCAATTTGTAGACAGCATGACCACGCGACTTGAGAATATCGCGTCCAACATTGATGTGATCATTCTGAAACTTTTTACTATCGTTATCATTTTTCTTGTGGGTAAAATCGCGATATGGCTGATCATTAAATTCGCAAAAAAGTTATTGTTCAATAAGCACATGAAATCGTCCGAAAAGATATCGAATAAGAAAATGGAGTCTGTTTTTTCTTTGACGAAATCGGTAGTGAAGTTTTTGGTTTGGTTTTTCGTCATTGTGGCGGTGCTGGATCAAATCGGTATATCGGCGGGAAGCCTTTTGGCGACCGCAGGTATCGGCGGCGTGGCGCTGGCTTTTGGCGCGCAGGACTTGGTGAAAGACGTGGTTAGCGGCGGATTTTTATTTATAGAATCGCAGTATGAAATTGGCGATTTGGTGAAAGTCGCCGATGTGATGGGTACGGTACAGGGCATTAATATGAGAAATACCGAGATTAAGGCTTATACTGGAGAAGTTGTGATTATCCCGAACGGTTCTATCGGTACGGTGATTAATTACTCAAAAGGAAATAATCTTGCCATTTTAGATATTGGTATCGCGTATGAGGAGGATATACAAAAAGCGGTGGACAGCATTTTGGCCACCGCCAAAAACTATAAGGAAAAACACGATTATGTGGTGGGAGAACCTCAATACGCCGGAGTCATTTCATTGGGTGAATCGGATGTGACCTTGCGGGTGGTGATGGACGTTAAACCCACGATGCAGTTTCAGACCCAGCGGGATTTACTGCAGGCAGTAAAGGAAAACTTCGACAGAGAAAGCATTGAAATTCCTTATCCAAGACGTGTTGTGATCAATAAATAATCTGGAGCCATGATGGACGCTGAAATAAAAGAAAATGATTTGGTAATGATGAAAAAACCCCATCCTTGCGGCACTAATGCATGGAGGATACTTCGGACCGGCATGGATATCAAGCTGAAATGTACGGGCTGCGGCCGGATGGTGATGATGAAAAACAGTGAGTTTAAAAAAGGGTTTAAAAGGAGAATAAACAGTTGAGTCATTCAAAAGAAAAGTTCAAGCCGGTGCGCCTAAGTCCGCCTAAGAGGAAAGAAAAAACACCCAAGGAGGAATTCGTGTCCTGGATTATTTCGCTGGTTGCGGCGGTTGTTGTTGCGCTTGCATTACGCTTTTTTGTATTCGACTTTGTCGTGGTGGAGCAAAGCTCGATGGAAACGACCCTATACACGGGTGAGTGGCTTTTTTTAGAGAAAGTGACTTATCATTTTGACGCTCCTGAAGAGGGAGATATTATCGTTTGTTATTTTGATGAGGGGAAAAAGAATCCGTTCTTCGATTTTGTCAATAGTCGAAAAAATTATGTCAAGCGGGTGATTGGCGTTTCGGGCGACACAGTGGAAATAAGAGAAGGTGTGACATACGTCAACGGAGAAGCGATTGATGAACCTTATCTGCACGAGCCTGAGGTCGGCACTTTCGAACCCACAGTGGTGGCAGAGGATAGTGTGTTTGTCATGGGGGACAATCGGAACAACTCGTTCGATTCCCGCTTTATCGGCAGTATTCCATATGATCGCATCCGCGGGCGAGTGGTGTTCCGCGCCTGGCCGTTTAGCAAGTTTGGAAAAGTAGATTAAAAAGAAAGCCCTTGTGAAAAATCACAAGGGCTTTTAAGTTACATTTTTTCAGGGGTCTCAACACCAATCAAGTAAAGCCCAGTGGTGATCACGTTTTTAACGGCCTTAGCCAGCGCCAGTCTGGCGGCCGAAGCGGCCTTATTCTCATCGATGATTTTATGCTCAAAATAGAACTTATTAAAAGCTTTGGCCACGTCGATGATATTTCGGGTAATCAGATAGGGTTCGTTTTTATTCAGCGCGTTTTCGATGGCGGTCGGGAACTTGTCCAGCGCCTTGGCGGTCTTAAACGCTTCATCATTATCCAGCGCTGAGAAGTCGGGCGTTTCACTGAGCAGTTCTTTTCCCCGTATCAACAGCGAATTACAACGCACGGCTGTGTACTGCATATACGGTCCGGTTTCGCCTTCGAAGTTTAGAACTCTGTCCCAGGAGAAGGTGATATCTTTGATGCGTCCTTGCGACAGCACACTGAACACCACAGCCCCGACGCCCACTTGTTTGGCGATAGCCTGCTTATTTTCAAGTGCAGGATTTTTGATTTCGATGATTTCGGCGGTTTTTTCGCAGGCTTTATTCAGCACATCCTCTAAGAAGACTACGCGTCCTTTCCGCGTGGAGATCGTTCCATCTTCCAAAGAAACCATGCCGAAGTTGACATGCTCCAAATCTTTTTCCCAGTCATATCCCATCAAACCCACCACTTTGAACCATTGATTAAAGTGCAGATTCTGCTGATACGCCACGACATAAAGCGCTTTATAGAAATCAAATGTTTTTTTACGATAAAATGCGGCGGCAAGGTCCCGGGTGGCGTACAAGGTGGTACCATCGTTTTTGATGATGATACAGGGCGGCATATTGTACTCGTCCAGATTCACAACTCGCGCGCCCTGCGATTCGGTCAAAAGACCCTTATCTTCCAGCTCGTCCACAATGGGTGTCATCTTGTCATTATAAAAACGCTCACCCGTGTAGTAATCAAACTTAACGCCCAGCATATCATAGACTTTTTCTACGCGTTTCAGTGTGATGTTCGTAAACCAATCTAGAAGCGAAACCGCGTATTCATCGCCATCTTCGATGCGCTTGAACCAGTCTCTGGCCGCATCATTTAAGGTATCATCTTTGTCCGCTTCGTCGTGGAACTTAACGTAGAGTTCTAAAAGCGCGTCAATGTTACGCGTTTCCACATCTTCTTTACTGCCCCAAGCTTCATAAGCGTAGCAGAGCTTGCCAAACTGGGTACCCCAGTCGCCCAAGTGATTGATGCCGATAGCGGTATAGCCGCGATAGTTATAGATGCGATACAGGGCATTGCCGATAGCGGTTGACATAATATGGCCGATATGAAAGGGCTTTGCGATATTGATCGAAGAATAATCAATACAGATGTTTTTGCCCTGGCCTTCGTCACTGCCGCCATATCCAGTGAGAGCACTTTCGCTGATGACGTTTTGGATAAAGTTGACGGGATCAATAAAGAAATTGAGATACGCGCCGATGACTTTAAATTCCTTAAATCCTTCCGGCAGGACGAGATTTTCCGCGATGTCTGCCGCAATCATCGGCGGTGCTTTTTTTAATGTTTTTGCGAGCTTAAAGCAAGGCAGCGCAAAGTCACCCATGGTCTCGTCGGCGGGTACTTCGAGCATGCCAGCAATATCTTCGGCGGGAATGCCAATCTTTTTTTCAAGCGTTTTAGCCAATTGTTCTATATAGTTCACGTAGAATTTCCTTTGCCTTTATAAAAGTTTCATACAATCATAACATAATTGAGGAGCCGTAGGCAACCAACAACTATATATGGTAGTTGCGATTTAGCGCTTTTTTCAGTATATTAGATATGCAAAAAAATATAATAGGAAAGATATGCGCATAAAATAAGAAATGCAAACCAATGATACCATATGCGCCGTTTCCTCTCCGCCCGGAGTGGGTGCTGTCGGCATCATCCGGATAAGCGGGAGCGCGGCCATAGACATATTAAATAGTGTTTTCAAGTCCGGCCAATCGTTTATCCACGCCCAAATGCGCCATGGTTTTATATTGGATGATGGAGAAAAGGTGGATGAAGTGATGGCAGTGGGTTTTGAAGGGGAAAAAACCTATACCGGTGAGCCCATGGCCGAGATTTTTCCGCACGGCGGGCGCATGCCCATGATGCAGGTATTATCGGCGGTAGAAAAAGCGGGGGCGCGTCCGGCTGAGCCGGGGGAGTTCACCAAACGGGCGTTTATGAACGGCAAGATGGATTTAAGCGAGGCAGAAGCCGTGATGGATTTTATCGGCGCGGTCAGTTCACTTTCGGCCAAAGCCGCGTTTGACCAGCTGGAAGGCCAGCTCAGCCAAACCATTCGCGATATGCAAAGCCGCCTGACTGATTTGCTGGCTATGATTGAAGCAGGCATCGAGTACCCCGAAGAGGATTTGGAAAGCGATATTAAGGGGAAAGCACTTCCGGTGATGGATGAGCTTATCGAAAAAGGTAAAGTGCTGATTGATTCGTTTGAATCAGGAAAATATATAAAAGAAGGGTTTAATGTCTGTATTATCGGAAAACCCAATGTCGGCAAATCATCATTGTTAAATGCCCTGACCGGAAAAGAGCGGGCGATTGTGACCGACGTAGCGGGGACTACGCGGGATATCATCGAAGTTCTGTATGATATCAAAGGTTTACCGGTACGGTACTTTGATACAGCGGGCATACGAGAAAGCGGTGATGCGGTGGAAACCATCGGCGTCGGGCGATCGCTTTCAGCGATTGAGAAAGCAGATTTGGTTTTATTTACGGTGGACAAATCTGCGCCGCCGGATGAGCGGGATCAGTTAGTTTTTGAAAAGATTAAGGATAAACCGATTGTGCTGGTGGGAAACAAAGCGGACATTGGGGAGTATGATAGCTTTTCACATATCACGGCGCGGGTCAATGCCAGTGCGGTGACCGGACAGGGACTGAATGAATTGGAACAGGTGATCTTTGATGCGGCGGTAAAGCAGCAGGAAAAGTCGGAGAGCATCATAATCACCAATGCACGGCATCAACACTGTCTTAATGATTATGTAAACTCATTGGGGGCGGCGATGGCCGAATTTGAAGCAGGATCAGATCTTGATTGTGTCAGCATTGATATCAGGGATGCATGGTATCATATTGGTGAAATCACCGGGGAGAATGTCAGCGAAGCAATCATCGACCGTATCTTTGAAAACTTTTGTTTGGGAAAATAGGAAAGAAGACTTTATGGAATATAACGCAGGAGCATATGACGTGGTAGTGGTGGGAGCAGGCCACGCCGGATGTGAAGCCGCTTTAGCGGCGGCGAGACAGGGAAAGAAGACACTGCTGCTCACGCTGAACTTGGACGGTATTGCGCTGATGGCGTGTAACCCGGCGATCGGCGGCACCAGCAAAGGTCATTTGGTGCGCGAGATTGACGCACTGGGCGGCGAGATGGGGCTGAACGCAGACGCAACATTTATCCAGATTAAAATGCTGAATACGGGCAAAGGCCCTGCGGTGCACAGCCTGCGGGCACAGGCCGACAAGAAAGAATATCAGCGGGTGATGAAAAGCACGATTGAAGCGACTGAGAACTTAACACTTTATCAGGCCGAAGTTACCGACATATTGGAAAAGAACGGGCGCGTCTTCGGCGTGAAGACTACGACCGGCGCGGTGTATGAGACCCAAACGGCTATTTTGGCAACAGGGGTATATTTAAAGAGCAAAATCATCATCGGCGAGTGGATGTATGAAGGCGGGCCAAGCGGATTGTTTCCGGCCACCTATCTCAGCAGAGGGCTTAAGGGTTTAGGGTTTGAGCTTCGGCGCTTTAAGACAGGTACGCCTGCACGGGTGGACAAACGGAGCATCGACTTTAGCAAAACGACGCCCCAATACGGCGACAAGGAAATCATCCCATTTTCGTTTATGTCGGGAGAAATCAAGCGGGAACAGGTGCCTTGCTTTTTGACCTACACCAATGAAAAAACACGTGAAATTATACAGGCAAATATGGGAAGGTCACCGTTATACTCTGGCAAAATTGAGGGCACGGGCCCGCGATACTGTCCCAGCATAGAAGACAAGATCGTCAAGTTCCCGGACAAAGAACGGCATCAGTTGTTCTTGGAACCCGAGAGCCTGCAGACCAATGAGGTATATGTACAGGGCATGTCATCCAGCCTGCCCGAGGAAGTGCAAGTGGCGATGTACCGTACAGTGCCTGGTTTAGAGAACGTACAGTTTATGCGTCCGGCTTATGCGATTGAATACGATTGTATTGATTCAACCGTGCTTAAAAGTTCGCTGGAGAGCAAAGATATCGCGGGACTATTTTTTGCAGGTCAGATCAACGGCACCAGTGGATATGAAGAAGCGGGAGCGCAAGGGATTATTGCAGGACTTAATGCGGTGCAATACATTCGTGGCGAAGAGCCTCTGGTTTTGGGACGGGCAGACGGATACGCCGGGGTTCTGATCGATGATTTGATCACTAAAGGCACCAACGAACCCTATCGCATGATGACCTCACGTGCCGAATACCGCCTGCTGCTTCGGCAGGACAATGCAGATGCACGGCTGACCGAAAAAGGCCGCAAGCTGGGTTTGGTATCGGATGATCGGTATGATCGGTTTATGAGAAAACAGGACGGCATTGAGAAAGTGGTCGCCGAGATGGAAACACGCGTAGTGCAGGCTGAAAAGATCAATGATTATCTTGTAAAACAAGGTTCCGAGCCGCTGGCCGCCAATGTGAAGTACGCGGATATTATCAAACGACCGAATGTTTATCTGGAGGACTTAATTGCATTTGATGAAGAGTTTATCCGGCTGGATAAAGAGATCATGAAATGTGCCGAGACCAATGTAAAGTATGCAGGGTATATTAAAAAGCAGGAAAATCAGGTCAACCAGCAGCGGGCGATGGAAGAAAAGCGTCTGCCTGTGGACGTGGACTATATGAGAATTAAAGGGCTTCGGATTGAAGCGGCACAGAAGCTGAACACGATTAAACCCGAAAGCTTGGGCCAGGCCGGCCGTATTTCGGGAGTGAGCCCCGCGGATATTGCGGTGCTGGTGATTTACTTTAAACAGCGGGAACAAAGCCGATGAGTATGTCAGAGCATTTGACAAAGGCAACGAAAGCTCAAGGAATCAATTTGACTGATAATCAGCTTGTGCAGTTTGAAAGGTACTTTGAGGCGTTAAAGGAAACCGGTGCGCATACCAATTTGACGACGATTTTGGATGAGGCGGGCGTGGCGAAAAAGCATTTTGCAGACAGTCTGCTGCCAATATCTCTGGGCTTGATTAAGGGCGATGAGAAGGTGATTGATATCGGGTCGGGAGCAGGGTTTCCCGGACTTCCTCTAAAGATTGCGTGCCCGAATCTGGATATGACCCTTCTCGAGGCTACGGGAAAAAAGGCGGCTTTTATTGAAAAGGCGGCAGAGCACATAGGTGTGAACATTGTTTTAATAAATGACCGTGCGGAAGAATTTGCCCATACCGAAAATGCCAGAATGTGTTATGATATATGTGTATCCCGGGCAGTGGCCAGACTGAATGTGCTTTTAGAGCTTTGTGCGGGATTTGTAAAGCCGGGCGGCCGGATTTTGGCCTACAAAGGTGAAAAAGCGGAAGCGGAAATTGCAGAAGCCCAAACGGCGGCAAAGACGCTGGGACTTGTATTTACAGGCGTGTATACAGACGCAAATGAAAAAACCCAGATCGTCGTGTATGAACGTAAAGAAAAACTGAAAGGGATTTATCCAAGAAAGTTTTCAAATATCAAAAAAAAAGCATTGTGAGGTAAGGTTATGCCAATAGCAGTTGAATTGGAATTTGATCAAAACACTTCAAGTGAAATCCGCAGTATCTGGAAAGATATGAGCGATTATGGGGTCAGCCAGTTTTTACATCATTCACCCGGTGTGCCACATCTATCTTTGGCGATGTACAACGGGATTGAGGATATGGAAGCTTTCATTCGCCAGGTCCATTCCTTTTCCTATACGATATCAAAACCGACGATCAATCTTAACAGTATCGGGCTATTTAATGTTGAGCGTAACATCATCTATCTGGCGGTAACGGTGACCAGCGATTTAATTTTTATGCATAAAAACTTCTACAACCATATGGATGAATATTCAAAAGGCGCGTGGCGGTTTTATATGCCGGGCGTTTGGGTGCCTCACGTGACCGTCGCGATCAATGTGGAGGAGGATAAGCTCATGCGCGGTGTTGAGATTGCGGCCAAGCGGTTTAAACCGATGATGGCCACGGCCGAAGCCTTGCACGTAATTGACGTTCAGGAAGCCAAGACGATTGAGCGGATTGTGATTTTATAAGAAACAATATTATTTTATAAGAGATACAGGAGAGAGAATTTGGGGAAAATTATTGCGATTACCAATCAAAAAGGCGGGGTTGGTAAAACCACGACATCGGTAAATTTGGCCGCCGCACTGGCGCATCTCGGAAAACGCGTCTGCATTGTGGACATCGATCCGCAAGGCAACTCAACATCCGGACTCGGGATTGATAAATCCGAGATTAAACATTCGGTATACGAGGTGATTATCAATGGGGTTCCGGCAAAAGATGCGGTGATGCCGACCATGATGGATACGCTGTTTTTGATACCGGCCAATATAGACCTTGTCGGAGCGCAGGTGGAACTGGTCGGAAAAATGGCCAGAGAATTCTATTTAAAAGAGGCGCTGCTGCCGATCAAAAATGATTACGATTTTATTTTTTTGGATTGCCCGCCGTCGCTGGGCATTTTAACCGTCAACGCGTTGAACGCATCGGATAATGTTTTGGTGCCTATCCAGTGCGAATTCTATGCGCTGGAAGGTTTAAGCCAGCTTATCAGTACGATCAAGTTGGTTAAAAAAACGCTGAATCCTAAGCTGGAGATTGAAGGCGTTGTGCTGACCATGTATGACGGAAGAACCAACTTAAGCAGTCAGGTGGTACAGGAAGTTAAGGCATATTTTAAAAATAAAGTATATGAAACGATTATTCCGCGAAATGTGCGCTTGAGCGAAGCGCCGAGCTTTGGGCTGCCGATTATCAAATATGATCCAAAATCATTGGGATCGGAAACGTATCTGGCCTTGGCGGAAGAAGTCGTCGCGGCAAATAAATAATAAGGGGGAAGAGAAATGGCGAAACCAACCGGACTTGGAAAAGGACTGGGGGCGCTTTTAAGCGAAGACCCCTTAAAGATAGATGCATTGGATGAAGATGCGATTGCGCTGCAAAGCGTGAAAGGGCAGGTTCTAGAGCTGGATATTGGGTTGATTGATACCTATCAGGATCAGCCGAGGAAAAATTTTGATGAAGAAAAACTAAATGAACTTGCAAAATCGATTGAAACACATGGCATCGTCCAACCGATTATTGTCAGAAAAAATGAAGACCGCTATATGATTATTGCCGGTGAGCGTCGGTATCGGGCGGCAAGAATTGCACGGCTGAAAACAATTCCGAGTATCGTGAAGGAAATTGGGAGCCGCGAGCAGATGGAGATATCACTCATTGAGAATCTTCAGCGCGAGAATTTAAACCCTTTGGAAGAAGCGGCAGCCATTCGGCTATTGATGACTGAATACAGTTTAAATCAGGAAGCGGTAGCAGAGCGTATAGGAAAATCCAGACCAGCGGTCGCCAACATTTTACGGCTTTTGCAGCTGCCCGAACCTGTCCGAGTTTTGATCTTTGAAGGCAAAATATCCAGCGGACATGCTAAATGCCTGGGAGGCCTTTCGAGCGATGAAGATAAGGTTTTTATTGCATCCAAGGCGGCTGACGAAGGGATGAGTGTGCGGGAGACCGAAAAGTTTGTTCAGAAGTACAGCAAAGGAAGAACCGGAGCAGAAACCAAGAAGAGTGAAAAGAAAGCACTGGCGGCAGAGATTGTTGAAGCCGAGCACAAACTGACCAACGCCCTCGAAACCAAAGTGAAGATTGTTGGCGATATGCAAAAAGGCAAAATCACGATTGAGTACTTTTCTGAAGAACAGCTTCAATCATTGTATGATTATCTTTTAAGACAATAAAAAACGAGCTGAAAGGCTCTTTTTTTATTGTCTGAGTTAAAACCACAGAAATTAAAGGATATTCGAATATGTTGTTGTTTATACACTTCAAGAAACAAATAAACAACAATATACTGTGATTGGCCGAAAGAAACACGAAAAAAGCCCGATTTATCGGGCATTTTTAAGTTTTCTGAGTAAAAACACAATATATTGTGGCTCATTGTTTCACGTGGAACAATTTATATTACTCCGCGGATAAAATTGAGCAGAAAATTGGAAGAATAGAAAAAGTCGGCAAATGCGGATCCATAGATGATGTCATAAATCTGTTGAACGGGCTGAACGATTAATACAAGCGGCATTAAGATAAATACAGCATAGGTCATAAATAGTCCGGACAGGAAGCCGAACACACCGCCGACCGTAGAATCGTACAGGCGCAGCACCGGAAATTTGAATGTATAATTAGCGGCGTTGATGACAAAAGCGAGTACAGCACGCGCGATAAAAAACACAACAAAGAACGAAAGAATGTTGACACAGACATTGGCAATCGTCAAATTGTAGTATTCGCCCAGCGTCGTGACGCCCTGATCGGCGAATACGCCTTTGGTGATGTTAGAGATCATCAATGAAGAAAAAGGGGCCGGCAGATTGGATTCGGACACCAGTGATTTTATCTGATCCACCGAAAGGTTTTCAACCAAAAGTTTGGTGTCCTCAAAATGGGTCAATTGCTCACTGCCCTCGGCGTAGTTGTAGACAAAAGCATATACGCCTTCTCCTTTTACAAAACCCGACGACAGCAGGGGTGAAAACAAAGCGGCCGAACCCCAGGAGAGAAAGAAGGCGCCCAAGGAGCAGGCCGAATGGATAAAACCGCGATAGATTCCTGTCAGGGTGGTATATAGAATAACGATGACGACAAACCAGTCTAAAATACTCAAAAATGATTCCTCCAAAATTGTCTAAGGATAAACAAAGACATTATAGCATGTTTTATGGCAAATCTAAAAAGTAATACTTATCTTGATTGACGACCAAAATGCGATGAGCAGAAGCCGCTGCTTTTAAGTTGATATTATTTTTTAACTGGTACTGGCGAAGATAATCGCCTTTCTCAGAATAGATATAAATAGTATCTCCGCCGAAAACATAAAGTTTGTTTTCTTGCATCAGAAGATTATCCACTTGTTTCGGCAGATTGACTTTACTCGAGTTTGTGGCAGTCAAGATGCGCGCGTTAGAGTAATAGGTGTCACCGTTTTGGGAACGCGGAACGGCGACAAAATAATCTTCTGAAGCATCAAAAGAAGCCGACTTAACCTGCCAGTCATAGATCATGTTGGATGACAGCTGCTTTCCAAACAGATCGTATTTTAAAAGGTTTGTGGTGGAGACAATATACATATGGTCGCCTGAAAAATAGACCTTTTCAATCAGCTCGGAATACAGTGTGGTCAGGCCGGTCATAGATACGCCGGGATTATAGGTGATGACTCTGGAAACAGGGATGACGCCCGTGGGGTCGTTGGTCAAAACCCATAGGCTGTCAGAGCCGGTAAACCCATAGTCGATGATGACTTGCGGATAAAAGCTGATGGAGTCAAAGAGACTGCCGGTGGGATTATAGAAGTAGACCATGTTTTTTGACGTGCCGTCTTCTTCTACTATCTCCGAGAAAACCGCAATAACGTTGTTGCCGCATATGATGCGGTTTACGGTACCGATCACGTCAGTGGAGTAGAGATACTCGCCTTCAGTCGTTAAAGCTTGAAATGATTTGTTGCTGTAGATGACCACGAGTTTTTCGCTGGCGCTCATGATGAGCGCATCCGAGTAGACGATTTTTGACCAAAGTAAATCTCCATCATAGGTATAGTTGGAAAGCGTACTACCGTCCAAAACAATATAAAAGTCATCCAAAAGCACATACTGAGTATCATCCGAAATGTTCGCAGCGGTAAAATCACGATCCAACGTATTGCGCGTTGAAGCGAAATAATAGATGCCGATGACTAGAATTGCAACGGACAGCAGGATGATAATTGAGATGATAAAACGCCGTATATTGGCGATGCGTACAACTGATTTTCTTTGCATAGAACTTATATACCTGATCCCTTTACCTTAAGTTACTGAGATTATATCTTTTTACAGATGCACTGTAAACCTTTTGGCACGCCGAGATGATACCGCACACAAAAAATTTACATACAAAGATAGCAATTCATAAATACCTTTGTTATAATCATACCAGCAAAAACATATGAAGATAGAGTAACGGGGAAACCATGCAGATTACTAAAATGCACGGGCTGGGGAACGACTTCGTTATGTACAGCCCCAAGAAAGAAAAAGAACGGGATTATGCGGCGCTGGCTAAATCGGTTTGCGCCAGAAGAATATCGGTAGGCGCAGACGGGCTGATTGTGGTGCTGCCGTCCGATGTTTGTGATGCTCGGATGCGTATATTCAATGCGGACGGAAGCGAAGCCGAAATGTGCGGCAATGGAATCCGCTGCTTTGCCAAATATGCTTTTGAAAAAGGAATCGTTAAAAAAACCGAAATGACCGTCGAGACGCTGGCGGGCACCATTCGCCCCAAATTGATCTTGGAGCAGGATGCGGTGATTGGCGTGGCGGTGGATATGGGCAAACCCATCTTTGAACCGGAACTGATTCCTGTAAGCCTTCCAAAGGATGCGCTGCTAGCATCCTCTGTGACAGTGGGAGGACGCACCTTTGATATAGCTTGCCTTAACTCGGGCGTACCGCACACGATGGTGTTTGTGGATAAAATAGATATTGACGATGTTTTAAAGTTTGGCCCGATGATAGAAAAGCACGAGCTGTTTCCCAAAAACACCAACGTCAATTTCGTTGAAGTGGTGGATGAAAAAACGATATTCGTCAGCACATGGGAGAGAGGCGCAGGTAAAACGATGGCCTGCGGTACAGGATGCTGTGCGGCGGTGGTGGCTTGTGCACGCCGTGATTTGACAGGTAGAAACGTTACTGTCAAACTGGAAGCGGGCGATTTAAATATTGAATACTTAAACGATGAAACCATGATGATGACCGGACCGGCCGAAACGGTGTTCGAAGGGATCTATTTTAAGAAAGGTTAAACCGGTAATCTGACTGATAAGAAAAGAGTAAGGCAGTGAAGACGATAAAAATAAATCTGGAAAACTCCATTGTTCAGCTGGCGGAGAAGTTTGACCAGCAAGGGGTTACGCTCTATATGGTAGGAGGGTATGTGCGAAATGCATTGCTTTTTCTGCCGTCAGCCGATCTGGATGTCACCTCGACAGCCACACCCGTGCAGGTGATGGCTTTTTTTGAAAATTCGGATGAAGTGAGAGTCATCCCCAAAGCGCTGGATTTTGGTACAGTGCAAATCGACATATATTTGGGTGAGGAAAAAACCAGTTTTGAGCACACCACCTTCCGGAAGGATTTTTACCACGATGACGGCACGCACCGCCCAAGCGCGGTGGTGTTTACCGATGATATGGTGCAGGATGCGCTTCGGCGTGATTTCACGGTTAATGCGCTATACTATGATATTCTAAAGCAAGAAATGGTTGATCCTTTAGGCGGCTTGGCCGATCTTAAGGATATGGTGATAAAATCCGCTAAAGAAAACCCCGAAGAAACATTGAGCGATGATGGCCTTCGTATCATGCGTATGGCGCGTTTTGCGGCTGAGTTAAACTTTAAAGTGTCGCCAAAACTCTTTAAAGCGGCTAAGCGATACGCCGATTATTTAAAGGACATCACGCCCGAAAGAAAGCAGCAAGAACTGAAAAAGATACTGCTGTCAGATATCAAATACCCGGGCTTTCACGGCGCATTTAACGCGTCAAAACCCAAAAGAGGGATAATGATATTAAAAGAAAGCGGTGCGCTGAATGGGCTGATTCCGGCGCTCTGTGCAGGGGCAGGTGTATCTCAGCGAGCAGATTATCATGCGCATGATGTATTGATGCACGGCATCTGCACTATGGCGGCGACGCCGCCCGATTACGCGCTTCGGCTGGCGGCGCTTTTGCATGATGTGGCCAAACCGGAAATGCTAGAGCAGACCGGAAAAATGCTGGGACATGATATAGCCGGAGAAAAAACAGCCCGGCAGGTGCTGAACGATTTAAGAATGCCAAAGGCGCTCATACAGGAAGTCACCCAGTTGATACGTTATCATATGTTTGATCTTGAGGGACAAGCCAAGATCAATACGATTAAAAAGAAAGCAGGGAAGATGGGCTTTAGCCGGTTTAGAAAACTCATCGCCCTTCGCAGGGCCGACGTCGCAGGTTCCGGCAGAAATACTTACGACAGGTCCGCTGACAGGTGGGAACAAGTGCTGGACAGGATGATTTCGGAAGATACGCCCGAGACGATTGCAGACCTTGACATTGACGGCAGAACGCTGATGGAAACTTTGGATATAACGGAGGGCAAGGAGATCGGACTGCTTTTAAAGCAGTTGCACGCACGCGTGCTTCTAAGCCCTAAACAGAATAAAAAAGAACAGTTGATTGTTTTAGCCAAACAGATTTTAAAGGAGCGATAGATGCAAGACTATCATATTCACAGCCGATACTCAGCGGACAGCGAACAAGCACTGGAAGCGATATGCGAAAAAGCGGTGCAGGCGAATTTAAGCGAAATCGCTATCACCGACCATATCGATATTGACTATCCGTACGATTTGGATCTTTCGTTTGATATAGTAACGCGAAACGCAGAGATAGATACGGTACAAAAAAAGTATCCGCAGATGATTATCAAAAAGGGGGTAGAGATCGGGTTAATGCCCGAAACAAAAAAAGATTATGTAAACATAATCCGTGAGCATAATTTTGATTTCGTGATTGCATCCATCCATGTGGTAAATGGGATGGACCCCTATTATCCAAAGTTTTTTGATGGCCGAACCAAAGAACAGGCATATTTGGAGTATTTACAAGCGATCTATGACGGGATGCAAGGCTTTGATGATTATGATGTAATCGGACATATCGGATATGCTTCTCGTTTTTACCCGGGAGTGGACAGGGCAATACGCTATCCGGACTTTTCGGATATTCTGGAGAGCATACTAAAAAAGCTGATTGAAACGGGCAAGGGCTTGGAAGCGAACACAAAAGGCATTGACAGCACGGGAGATACATTGCCGTCCGATTCCATCTTAAGGCGTTATCATGAACTTGGCGGCGAAGTGATTACGTTGGGGTCGGATGCGCATGTACCTGACCGGGTGGGTGACGCGATTGAAAAGACGGCCGAGCGACTGAAAGCGATAGGGTTTAAGTATTACTCGTCTTTTACACTGCGAAAGTTAAGTCAGAACAAATTATAACCAAAAACATTATGTAAACCACGGTGTGGTTTACTTTTTTGTCCAAAAACAGTATACTAACAGACAATAAAGAAAAGGAGCAGAACGCAAAAGGGTTATGCGAAAGATAGGCGCCAATGATATTGAAAATACGGTATATCGTCTGTTTTTGAGCGCGGCAAAAAAGCCTGCGCCGGATGTGATTGCGGCGCTGAAAAAAGCCTATGAAGAAGAGACAGGGAAAGCGCCGAAAAAGGTACTGGCCCAGCTTCTGCAGAACCTTGAGGTATGTGATCATTCAGCTCTGCCATCCTGTCAGGATACCGGCATGGCTGTGGTATTTATCGATATCGGCCAGACAGTGATGGTTGAAGGCGATATTGATGCCGCAATCAATCAGGGCGTCAAACGGGCATATGCTGACGGCTATTATCGAAAATCGGTGCTGAGCCCGCTGGAGCGGCAAAACACCGGCGATAATACACCCGCGGTGATTCATAAAGATATTATAGCCGGAGAGCATATTAAAATTTCAGTGATGGCCAAAGGTTTTGGCAGTGAGAATATGAGCATGCTCCGAATGATGAAACCTTCGGACGGCGTTGCCGGCATCAAGGCGCTGGTCGCCGAGGCGGTTAACGCCGCAGGCGGATCACCCTGCCCGCCCGTTATTTTAGGAGTCGGTATCGGCGGTACGATGGAAAAAGCGGCGATTATGGCCAAACGTCAGCTCCTGCGGGATTTAAATGATTTGAACGAAGATACAGCACTTGCGGCGTTGGAAGCGGAGCTTCGCGGCATCGCCAACAGTCAGGGTATGGGGGCCATGGGCTTTCCCGGGGATATCTATTGCCTCGGCGTCAAGATCGGGACTTTTCCGACACATTTGGCGGGGATGCCGGCGGCTATCAACTTTAACTGCCATGCGGCACGGCATGCGTCGGCGGAGATATAGAACAAGATGAAGAGGATCACATTACCGATTAAAAAAAGCGAGATTGAACACCTCTCTATCGGCGATGAGGTGTTGCTTTCGGGCAGAATCTACACCGCACGGGACGCGGCACATCAGAGAATGAAAATCGCGTTAGAAAAAGGAGAACCATTACCGATTGCGGTGAAAGACGCGTGCATCTACTACGCCGGCCCGACACCGGCACCGCCGGAGGAGATGATCGGCGCCTGCGGGCCCACCACTTCCAGCCGAATGGACGCATATGCACCAGCGCTTTATGATTTGGGGCTGAATTGTGTGATTGGCAAAGGGTCGATCAGCGATGATGTGAAATGTGCGCTTATGCGAAACGGTGCGGTATATTTTGCGGCGACAGGCGGCGCGGGTGCGCTGATCGCTAAATCGGTTTTGTCACTGCAGGAGATCGCATATCAGGATTTAGGACCCGAATCGATCAAAATGCTGGAAGTGAAAGATATGCCGGTGATTGTGGCAGTGATTCGGGACGAAAACATATATAATAAATAAAACGGGGTAAAGGGGTTTTAAAAAAGCGATGAAAAGGATTAGAGGCGTTGCGCTGGTATTGTTTTTGGCACTGCTGATACTTTGTACCGTGTCGATTATCAACATCAATACCAAGGCGTTTGCTGACGAAACAAAAACCGTGGTGTTCAACAGCAGCGGTCAGAAGATTTACGGCACGTACGTTCAGGGGGATTTAAATCTGGACAGAGGGGTCATATTGCTGCATGATGAAGGCAAGGACAAAACCAGCATGACCGCACTGGCGTCTGCATTAAACCGCGAAGGATATACCGTATTCTATTATGATCTGCCGGGTCATGGGGAGTCGGACGGGGTTTTCAGCACGGACTTATATACTGATAATTATCTGGAAAACACGCTGGATAAAGCGATGGATAAGCTGATACGCATCAGCGGGATGGAGCCCGAAGACATCATTTTGGTCGGCGAAGGGCTTGGTGCACGCTGTGCGCTGAAGTATGTTTCTCAGTATAACACAGGGCAGGAGCTGTACCTGATCCAGCCGTTTACCGCACGTTCAGATACTGATTTGATTTCGGATGAGCTGATGACACTGAGTGAGACCAGCCGGGTGCTGGTACTGTATTCCGGCTTAAACAAAGATTATTGTAACTATCTGGCACCGATTTTGTATAATGGCCTGACCAATGAAACCTTGAAAACTGAGCAGGCACGTAATATCAGTCTATCGGGTATGGTGGAATTTGATAAACTGGATTATGCAATTCCGGGACTTGAGCAGTCATCCAACGCCTATATAAAAAAGATCGTGTTTAAAGTGGCGGCGAACAGCAACCGGGAGATCAAGGACGATTATTTCAATACCCGTTCGATTCTATTTTTCCTTGTGATGTTCAGCATGATGGCACTGATCTATTTCCTGGGCAAAGCGTTTGCGCCATCCGTGCGTGTCAGCCGAAAGGAAAAATCGCCCTATGGTTTCGGGCTGAAACGCCTGCTGCTTTCGGTGGCGGTAATCGGGCTATATTTATTGTTTAAGTTCTATTATGCAGATCGCATGGTTTATCATATCGTTCCGTTCTATGATGACGTGCTTGTTATTTTTTTGGCTTATATGCTGACCGGTCTGCATGAACTAAAGTTTAGAAAAGTCATTCATACCGGCGACACAGCGCTGGGCGGCGGCTTTGCCTTTTTTATCGGTTTTCTGTTTTCGGTGGGTGTTTTGTTCTGGTCACTGGCCGGATTCACCGGATTTCATGTGTTTAAGACCAAATGGTTCTATCTCGGAGTTTCGGTTATTATCTCATGGCTCGCATTCTACTTTTATACGCTGGAATTTGGTGTGATGTATATGAAGGGTGCGTCTGAGCGCGGTCAGCGCTATCTTATTCGTTTGACGTTTATGGTGCCCTTCATCATGCTGTTTATTCTGGGCTGGCTGAACGGCGGCGGCAGCTTATACCGTATGGGTCTGCAGTTTGGCCTGATCTGGTTTTGCCTGAACTATGCAGAAAGTCTGCAACGCGTGGGCAACAATATGCCGGTTTCCGCGCTGTTTCCGGCGCTGCTATACGGCTTCATATCCGTTAGTTTCAGTGTGATGATTTAAAGCAAAAAGAAAAAAGCGCATTGTGAGAGAAAATTCTCAAATGCGCTTTTTTTGTTTATTCAGCGATTAATACTGCTTTGATTCTACGGACACCAGCCGAAGAGGACTGTTCCTTCTGGATGACAAATTTCCCAAGATCTCCGGTATTTTTGGCGTGCGGCCCGCCGCAGATCTCTTTGGAATAATCGCCCATGGTATATACTTTGACGATGTTGCCGTATTTGTCATCGAATACGCCGACAGCGCCTTGCGCTTTGGCTTCGTCTACACTCATCTCCTCAATCGTGATGGGGATTTTTTTGGCAATCGCCGCGTTGACGATATCTTCCACCTGCTTTAATTCTTCGGGCGTCACTTTGCGTTCAAACCCAAAGTCAAAACGCAGACGTTCGGGGGTGATGTTGGAACCCATCTGTTTTACTTCGCTTCCCAAGACCTTGCCAAGCGCATCATGCATCAGGTGCGTCGCGGTATGCAGTTTGGCGGTGACTTCGCTGGTATCGGCCAAACCGCCTTTGAAGCGTTGTTCCGCACCGGCGGCCGAAACCTTTTGGTGCTGTTCAAACGCTTCGTTAAAGCCCGCTTCGTCCACAGTATAGTTTTTTTCCTTGGCCAGCTCTAATGTGAATTCCAGCGGGAAGCCAAAAGTGTCGTAGAGATGGAATGCGGCTTTCCCGTCGATTTTTTTATCATCCAACCGTTCAATCAGCTTATCAAATTCTTTTAAGCCTTGGCGGATAGTGCGCTGGAAGCGCTGCTCCTCTTTGTCTAGCTCATCTAAAATTCGGTTTTCGTTATCTATCAGTTCAGGATATGCGCTCTTATATTGCTCGATCACAGCTGATGCGATATCTTTTAAACTGCCTTCTGCAATGCCCATCTGGAGTCCGTAACGAATAGCCCTCCGAATCAAACGGCGCAGGACGTAGCCCTGATCCACATTGGAAGGTGTAACGCCTCTCGGGTCGCCCAAAATGAAGGTGGCGCAGCGGATATGGTCTGCGATGATGCGGAACGATTTTAATTCGTCATCGTTGGCTTCAGTATAAAACTTACCGCTTAATTCTTCAATTTTATCGATGATTTTTTCAAACACATCGGTGTCGTAAACGCTTTCTTTGCCCTGCAGGGTGGCGATGGTTCTGTCCAGCCCCATACCGGTATCGACGTTTGTCTGGGAAAGGGGCTCAAATCTGCCGTCTGCGGTTTTGTTGTACTGCATAAATACATCGTTCCAGATTTCAAGATATTTGCCGCAGGAACAGGAAGGATCGCAGTTTTCTCCGCAGGGCGCTTTGCCAGTATCAATGAACATCTCGGTGTCCGGACCGCAGGGACCGGTGGTTCCGGCAGGGCCCCACCAATTGTGCTTTTTATCCAAAAAGAAGATATGACTGTCTTCCACACCATGGTTTTTCCAAATCTCAGCCGATTCGGTATCCCGCGGCGCATTTTCATCACCGGCAAAACAGGTGAAATAAAGCATATCCTTGGGGATGCCAAGATATTTTTCACTGGTCAAAAACTCATAACTGAATGCGATTGCGTCCTTTTTAAAATAATCGCCCAACGACCAGTTACCGAGCATCTCAAAAAAAGTACAGTGGCTGGCATCGCCAACATCATCAATGTCGCCGGTACGGATGCATTTTTGTACGTCCACCAGCCGTTTGCCCTCGGGATGTTTTTCGCCCAAAAGATAGGGCACCAGCGGATGCATGCCTGCGGTGGTGAAGAGCACAGTTGGGTCGTTTTCCGGAATCAGCGAGGAAGAAGGAATTACGGCATGCCCTTTTTCTCGGAAAAACTCCAGATACATCGTACGAAGCTGATCGGAAGTCAAGTGTTTCATCGGGTTTGTTCTCCTAAAATATATTAAAAATCATGTTAAAATGTTCGATTTTCGCCCAAAAAAATCGCTTTGCGCGTTGAAAGAAATTATACAATAGACGATTGTAAAAAGTCAAACGGAGCTGCTGTTTTGGAGGCGAAACCAGATGTTTTTTGGGCTTGCACATTGTTTTAGGATTGTTCACTCTCCAATGTTTTCAAATGTGTTATCATTGAAAAGCGAATGCTTTGGGTGTAGAATATTAGTTGCAAAGCGGCGGCTTTTTTTGTATGATGAAATGCATGCGAAAAGCAGAACTTTAGCGGAAAGGTGGAAAAGCGATGTTTGAGCCAAAAAAAGAAGGCAAATTCGTCAATGCGCAGAATACCGGCAAATATATCGATGTTTCCATTGTTTTAGAAGAATATAAGAATGAGCGTAAAGCGGAGGAGTTTGAGCAGGTTTTTACGCTGCATTACCACGACCACGGCCATGGCGAGCCGGTGGTGTTTGTGCACGGCGCGTTTTCCAGCGCCTACACGTTTAGAAAAACCATGTTCCATCTGGCGAGCAAAGGCTTTAGGACGATAACGCCGGATCTTATTGGATGCGGGTTTTCGGAAAAGCCGGATATCTTTTATTCGGTTGAAGACCAGGGCGTTTTTTTAGAGGCGCTGATCAATACTTTGGGGCTGGAGAAAGTCACCTTTGTGGCGCAGGCTGAAGGGGCTGCGTACGCGCTGGATGTGGCGCTTCGTTTGCCGAACCGTGTGGATCGGTTGGTGCTTATCTCGCCCGGCGGCATCAATATGAGCTATCCTTTTGGTTTAAAAGCCATGGCGACTTTTGCGGGAAAAACGTTTGCGCGGCTGTTTTTTCGCCCGCGTATGATGGAACATTTTTTGAAAGAAGCTTTTTTTGACAAAACCAAAGTGACACCGAGGATGGTCAAAAATTACTTTATTCAATATCGCGACCCGTTGGCTAAACGGATTTTACAAAAGATGCTGGCACACTATGACGATTCTGAAGTGATTGAGCATTTAAATATGCTGGAGCATAAAACACTAATTCTTTGGGGAATGGACGATGCGTATCATTCCGAAGAGATCATCGAGTTTTTTAATACAGGCATCGAAAACGCGCACCTAATGCAGATTCGAAATGCAGGATTTCTGCTTCATGAGGAAAAATATGAGCGGTTTAATGATGTGCTGGTTAAGTTCTTAAACTGGCAGAAGTTTGAGATTGAACCCGAAGAGGAAAACAACACTTAAGAAAGGATTTGCGATGGCGCTCCCATCCAAAAAATGATTATGACCTTCGCAAATTCCAACCATACCATCGAAATTCCAAGTTCATTGATTGAAGAACATCTCCCATACGCGCCCGGCGATTTTGTCAAAGTCTATCTGGTGGTGTGTTATTTTGCTGCTTATAAAAAACCGTTGGTTTCGGAAATTGCAAACCGTTTGAACACGCGGGAGACCGAGATTATCACCGCGCTGGAGTATTGGCAGGGCAAGGGTGTTCTGACAATTAGAAATGAAGCCGAGACCTGGGTGGAACTAAAGGAAACGCAAGGTTCCGGCAAACAACGTTCCAGTCAGTTATATACCGACAAAGACTATAATGACGCCCTGCAAAAGCTGTTTGGCACACATATTTTAAAAACCAGCGAGTTCGAACTGATTTATGACTGGACAGATGTGCTGCATCTGCCAAAAGAAGTCGCTATGATGGTGATTGAGTATTCCGTTTCACGGAAAGGCCGCGGCGTGAACATTAGCTATATGAATGCGGTGGCCAAAAGCTGGGCAGAAAAAGGGATTGATAGTGTGGAAGAAGCGATGGCTGAGATTGATCGGTATGAGCGTATCAGCGGCGGCGCCAACCGCGTACTGAAATTCATTGGGGCCTCAGGCAGACTCCCAAGCCAGCCCGAGATGGCGCTTTATCAAAAATGGACTATGGACTGGGGGTTCAGTCAGGACGCGATTTTAACCGCGATCGGTGATATTTCGGCCACGGTCAACCCTAGTTTTAACTATATTGACAGTGTTTTAGAAAACTTAAAAAGCAAAGGCGCTACGACATCCCGCAAAGTCAGCGAAGCCAAGGAAAACGATGGCAAGAAGCGAAGTGAGGCCAAAGAATTGCTGACCATGCTGGGCTTAAAGATAACTCCGCCCAATATTAAGAAAATTGCGGTGCTGAAAGACATTTGCAAAAATGAAGCAGTCTTAACGCTGGCCTTCGGAGAAGCGGCCAAGCGGCAGACACCCAGCCTGAATTATGTCAAAACGGTTCTGGAAAGTTGGCAGGAAAAAGGATTGACGACCAAAGCCGAAGTAGCCGAGTACCTGACTGGACGGAACGACTTTCAAAAAAGCGCTTACGCAATGTATAAGAAAGCTGGAATGAAAACCACACTGAATGAGGCACACTTTGAGGCCTATCTTAAATGGACAAGCGAGGACGCTTTTGCGCCAGATTTGCTGACGGCAGTGGCCGAGGCCAGCCGGAGCGCCAATAACCCGTTCCAGTATATGAAAAAAGTGCTGGAGAACTTAAAAGAAAAGGGGATTCTGACAAAAAAAGCGTTTGAGAATCAATCCGCCGCAAAGCCCGTTGGAGATGCGGCGATCCGACAGAGAACATATTCGGCGGAGGATTTTCAGTCCGTTCTGGATGAGCTGGATTTTGAAACGGAGGCTGACCGATGAGCAGGGCACATGACAGCGTCAAAGCGCGCTATCAGCAGATAGCGCATCGCCAGACCGAGCAGCTTCGTGAAGCGCGCGAGACAATATACGCCGCCGTACCCGATTTTGAGGCGCTGGAGCGCAGGCTTTTGCAGGTTAACCTGGATATTCTGGGAAGCGGGCTTGATAAACGGTTGGATCGCAAAGCCTTGATCCAGGAGCGCGATCAGCTGGTTTTAGATGTTCAGAAGTTATTAACGCAAAACGGGTTTAAAACGGATGCGCTGGAACAAAAGTTCGAATGCGAACGCTGTCAGGATACCGGCATCACGCCTGTTGGGAGACGGTGCGAGTGCTATTATCGTTACCTTTTGGAGGAAAGTATCAAGGACAGCGGCTTGCCCGAAAACAGGGGCACTTTTGAAGCGTTTGATGCCGAGGTGTTCAGCGCGGATAAAGGCGAAGAGAAGGTCAGCCAACGACAGTATATGCTGGGGCTAAGGGAGCGGTGTGAAAAGTACTCTGACGAAGCGTTAAACAGTAATATCAAAAACCTGATTTTGATGGGCAGTGCCGGTACAGGGAAAAGCTATCTTACACAGGCAGTGGTCAATCGCGTGCTGAAAAACGGAGGGCTAGCACTATACGTCACAGCAAATCGGTTGTTCTCTGCGTTTTATAGTCATCGTTTGGGGGAAGAAGTGGACCTGGAAAGCTATTATGATGTACCGCTGTTGGCGATTGATGACCTCGGAACCGAGATTATGACCAAAAACGTGACCATTGAATATTTCTATAATCTTATTAATGAACGGGAAACGCGGGGGAACGCCACGGTCATCGCTACCAATCTTGACCCACAGAGTTTTGTTGCGCGCTATGGCGACCGAATCTATTCTCGCCTGTTTTCAAAAACGTCGGCTAAGTATCTTATTCCGTCAGCTTACCCGGACGTCCGAAAATAGGCTATTAAATTAATACCATGAATTGTGAAAAGAGCTTTTGCTCTTTTTTTATTTGTGTGTTGTTAAAATGTAAGATAATTGCTATGATTGAAACAGTTACTATTCCGGGAGATTTTGAAATACGTTAGAATTTGGAGGTTGGTCTTAAAATGGAGAAAAAAATCAACCGTTCTTTTCTCTTCACTTGGATAATTATCATGGCGGCGGGTACAGCTCTGCTGTTTATCGGCATCACCAGAGAAAGCCTTTGGTATGATGAATCTTATACCGCAGCACTGATGAATCATTCGATTCGGGATATCATCAACATCACAGGGACGGACAGCCATCCGCCGCTGTACTATTTGCTGCTGCACGGTTTTACTGTTGTGTTTGGCGTTTCAGTGTTTTCTCTACGTGCATTCTCTGTCGTCGGAGCCGCAGGTCTTGCAGCTTGGGGAGCAGGCCCTGTTCGGCGCGTGTTGGGCAGGCGCTTTGGGCTGATCTATACATTTCTTATTTTTGTACTTCCGATTACGTTTTCGATGGCGCAGGAAGCGAGAATGTATACCTGGGCGGCTTGCTTTGTCACGGGCAGTGCGCTTTTCGGGTTTTTAGCGTTTAAGGAAAACAAGGGGAAAGATTGGATTTTCTTTGGGCTGTTGGCCTTGTTTGCGGCGTATACGCATTATTATGCTCTGCTGGCTTCAATCGTGATATTCGGCCTGCTTTGCATGATGATGCTGGTAAAAAAGAAAAAGATGGCGCCTTATTTGATCACTTTGGGGGCCGCCTTGCTGGGGTACGCACCGTGGCTTTTCAAGCTGACAGCTCAGGTCAGCCGAGTATCCAAGAGCTTTTGGATACCCCCGGTGACGGGGGAAGTGATTAAAAGTACGCTGATTTATCCTTTTGGCAACAAGTTTTCCTACGGGTGGAGACCAGAATATGTTGATATAGCGTTCTATGTAGCGGCGGCGCTGATATTATTTGGTTTGATCTATCGCAGTATCAAAAAAGACGAAGGGGTGAAAATGGCAGCATTCGCCGTCGGCGGGTACGCACTGACCATTTTGGCTGGAATCGTGGCGTCGTATGTCATCCGTCCTGTGCTGGTCGCGCGGTATATGATGCCGGTTTTCGGACTTTTCACGCTTGGTTTGGCGTATGGTATTGGCAGTCTGGGGAAAAGAATCTTGCCTATCATTGGCTGTTTAGTGATTCTAGGGTTGGCTGTTCCGCAGATTCGTTATAACGCACAAGAGCGCTTTAACGGACCGATGCCGGAGGCGGTGGCTTATCTTGAAACAAAACTGGTTCCGGATGATATGTTTTTGCATATGGATGAGCACACATTCGGCACATTTTGTTACTATTTTCCCGATTACGAGCAGATTTATTATCAGCCACACGGTACAGGGGGATATAGTAACTATGATGCTTTCCAGCCACAGGGCCGGGTGGTCGAATCATTAGACGCAGTTGGGACGGGTCACCGAATTTGGGTGGTCCAGCGTTACGGCGGGGCAAACGCCAACCTCTTTAGGGAATGGCAGAGCGAGAAGGTTATGATTCAGGACGGCAGCCGGAAATCCTTTCAGGTAAATCCGGGGTGGTATACTTTTGAGATTATCCCCGTACAGATGACTGAGTAAGAAGAAAATAAAACAGCCTTGCGCTTAATGTCTAAGACAAGGCTGTTTTTTTATAGTGTTTTAGCCGCGTCTGTGTTTTCCCAAGGCAGATCCAAATCAATACGTCCGAAATGACCATAAGCAGCGATTTGTTTATAGATGGGTCGCAAGAGGTCAAGCCGTTCGATAATGGCATCCGGTCTTAAATCAAATTTCTCTAAAACCAGCTTTGCCAGCGTTTCCTCATCCTTTTTGCCCGTTCCGAAGGTTTCTACAAACACCGAAACTGGTTTTGCCACACCGATAGCGTAAGAAAGCTCAATTTCACAATGTTCAGCCAAACCTGCCGCAACCAGATTTTTTGCCGCATAGCGTGCCATATAAGCGGCGCTTCGGTCTACCTTGGTGGGATCTTTGCCGGAAAAAGCCCCGCCGCCGTGCCGCCCATAACCGCCATAGGTATCTACGATGATCTTGCGGCCAGTCAGGCCGCTATCTCCCTGCGGACCGCCGATGACAAAACGACCGGTGGGGTTGATATGATAGACGGTCTTTTCGTCCAGAAGGTGTGAAGGAATGGCTTTTTTCACCACATCGCGGATGACGTCTTCTCGAATTGTTTCATGTGAAACATCTTCGCTGTGCTGGGTGGATACCACCACCGTATCCACGCGAACAGGCGTATTACCATCATATTCTACCGTGACCTGCGCTTTCCCGTCAGGACGGATGTACTCCAGAATGCCGGTTTTACGCACTTCTGCCAGTCGCTTGGTCAAACCGTGGGCCAAGCTGATAGGCAAAGGCATCAGGCTTTCGGTTTCGGTACATGCATAACCGAACATCATACCCTGGTCACCAGCGCCTTGACCTAAGTGAGCACCGGTTTTGTCTTCGGACGAGTGGTTGACGCCGAGAGCAATATCGGCGGATTGTTCATCGATGCTGGTGATAACGCCGCAGGTATCGGCATCAAAACCATATTTTGCGCGAGTAAACCCGATATCACGGATGGTATCACGCGCAATTTTTTGGATATCCACATAGCAATCGGTGGAGATTTCGCCCATCACCAACACAAGACCGGTGTTGACGGCAGTCTCACACGCCACACGCGCATGGGGATCGCATTTCAAAATTTCGTCTAGAACGGCATCCGAAATCTGATCACAGATTTTGTCCGGATGACCTTCGGTGACGGATTCGGAAGTAAAAATTCGTTTCATCTTTGTCTCCTTTAAGCTGTTTTTCTTAAAACAAAAAACCTTGCTTAAAGACAAGGTTTAGTATAAATCAATGCATTCTCGATTTATGCCTCATCTTCCAAAGCTAATAAAGCGCTTTGCGGGATTTGGCACCATAGCGAAAAACGATTGTTTTATGCGCCGGTTGCCGCAGTTATCGTAGGGCCCGTTCCCTAAACTGCTCTTGATAAGGTTTGTTTCAAAACCCAGTATAAACGGGCGGCAACCAAAAAGCAAGTTTTTTGAAAAATGAGTCTTGTGGGTATCAAAAGCAGTTTGCTTGTCAAGCTAAAAACAACGTGATAGAATTCAGCGTATACGTAAAAAAGAATTGACAAATCAACGAGAGGAGCTTTTTTATGCATCCCGTATTTTTCACAGTTTTTGGATTCGAAGTCCATTTCTATTCGATATTCTTCACGCTTGGTTTGATTGCCGGCTGTTTAGTCTTTGTTTATGGTGATAAACGTCTGCGTAGGAATTATAAAGACTCTATGCTGGACGCGTATCTGTATATCCTGATCGCGATTCTTATCGGAGCCAAATTATTATATGTACTCGTGAACTACAAGGCATATATCAATAATTTCAGTTTGTTTATTTCGGATTTCCGACGCGGGTTTTTGTTCTACGGGGGTTTAATCGGAGCAATCATCGCGATGGTATTTTTCTTCAGAAAAAAAGATCTGCCGGTATGGTACTATGTGGACGCCGCGGCGCCAGCCATCCCCCTGGGGCACGCCATCGGCCGGATCGGCTGTTTGTTTGCTGGTTGCTGCTATGGTTCGCCCACCGACCTGCCATGGGGCATCATCTATCCGGTGACTTGTCCTATCGCGCCTTCCGGGGTTGCGTTGCATCCATACCCCATCTATGAGATGATTGGCAACCTGATTATTTTTGCCATTATCATGTCTTTGCGATATAGGAGCAAGGTGCCCGGCCGGATGATGGCGGTTTATCTGATGGGTTATGGTCTGCTGCGGTTTGGGCTTGAGTTTACTCGAGGAGACTATATACAAAGCATTGGTATATTTTCTCAACAGCAGGTCATCAGCCTTGGCATGTTTGCTGTGGGGCTTGTTGGGTTTTTCTTGCTCGCGGGCTTAAAACGGCGTGATTTAAGCGAGTATCCGCTGCCGCAGACACCCCCGCAGAAGCCAAAAAAGAAAAAGTAAAAACGGTGATTGAAGACGATAAAAAAACCCGAAGGTATAATCCCTCGGGTTTTTAAGTTGTTTAAGTTTATTTTTTTACGTGAATGGTTTGATAAAAATCAGCCAGTTGCGTTTTGGTATAAACACGATCGGCGATCATGGCCAACAGTACAAACGCAATTTTTATTGAACCGGCAACCAGCGGACTTTGCATATTTCCTACCGAGTTTGCAAGAACAAAGCAAACGGCAAACCAGACCAGAAAACTCAAAAGCGCAACTAAAAGCGGCATGGACCGGTTATCAAATAATGTGGTGGCGCCGCTGAGCGCGACCACAAAGAGCACGCCTAAGACTAAATCGAAAGTATAGAATAGAGCGTTTGAGAAATTGGCAGTCAGATCGGCATGGAAAGACGCCATAATGCCACCACCGGCAGCCAAGAAATAAGCAAATGCAAATGAAAGGATATACAGCCATTTATTTTTGCTGGTAATACCTTTTCTCTTAAACAGCGGCTTGCCCAGATTGGTCATATAGATGAGGATAAAAGTCGCCATCACCGACACAATCACCAGCGAAAGAGGTACAATGTTGACCGAAAGATCGGTATATGCCACTTTCATAAAAGTGGTATCACTTCCCAGCATGATGTTAAGATAGACGATACCTATGAACAAAAGCACAAATGAAGAGAAGACCGCGGGCACTTTTCCGATCACTGTGAGAATTCCCACACCAAGGCCGATAAAAACAGCGACGCAAATGGACATCACCATGATGGGGTAGACATTGCTCTGCGCAAAAGCACCGGACAAAAGAAAATACGTGATAACCGAAACGATCGGGATTCCCACATCAACACTGCCTGTTCGTGCGATAACAATGGCACCGAGAGACAGCATCAGAAGCGGAATATATGCTTTGACCGAATCCAAGAGTACATCTGGGTTAAGCAGGCCGGTGTTGAGAACAAACGACATGATGATGACGGCAAGCACGACAAAAAAGAGCAATAAGCCAAAGAATTTATCGGCAATTCCATTTTTGGTTCGGGCAATAAACACAGCGGAAGGCACCACGCGCTTATCCGGAACGTAAACAGAATCATGAGTGGGCAAATTAACAGGTTCTGATTCGCTGGGAACACCGCCTGTCTCTTTGGCCCAAGCTTTTGCTTCTGCTTCAATATCCAAAGGTTCAGTAGGAGCCTCAGGCATTTCGGTATCTACGCCCACATCAAAAGATGGGGTAGAATCATTTTTGGATTTTTTATCTTTGCCGCCAAACAGACTTGAGGATTTCTTTTTGGGGGATTTATCCGCTACTGGCGTGCCGCACTGCTCGCAAAAATCGACGCCTTCCGGCAGCTCTGCTTTACAGTTTTTACACTGGGCCATTATATTTCCACCTTTCGAAACAGTTCATTTTTATTGATATCCTAATTATAAATCACGAGAAGGGTTTACTCAAGTCAAATCATATTAAAAAGCACCTTATCTTGGGATATAAGGCGCTTTCGGGTGCTAATCATTGAACAAATTATCCACACGGTTTTTAATCTGGCTGTTTCGCTCCGCTTCAGATTTCGGCGGGTTCTTCTTGCTCCGTTCAAATTTTAAATCTTCACTTTGATCCAGCAGAATCTCCACCGGTTCTTCTTCAGGATCCTCGTCAAACAGTCCCGGCATCAGCTTTTCCACCGGATTCCGTTCAGTTTTTTCACTGATATGCATCTCCATCCGACTATCAAATTCCGGCTCATTCGTCTCTTCTCCGTCCCGCTCAATGCGGTCGGCGACCGAGGACAGCATCCGGGTGAAAACACCCTGTTTTTTTTCTTTTCTTCCCGTTTTTGTGTTTTTTTGCGGAATGTTTTTTTGTGTGCTTGTATTATCTTTTTCTTTCGGGCTTTCGCTGACTGCCTGAGAGGTAAAGTCACTTTCGTTTTCCGCATTTGTTGAGGATGCGGGATTTTCTGACACAGGTTCCTTTGCTTCTTTTTTTTGTTTTTTTCTTGTCGGCAGAAGATTGTCTAAATAGCTCTGATAGTTTTCAGAGACCGTTTCCGCATTCTTGCTTTGGGACAACCCAACTTCAGGTACAGTCGGTTCAAGCTGTATTCTAATGGGTTTTTCCGGGATGGGTGCTGATATATCGGGGGAAGCTTCGGCAGAGACTTTTGACGCAGCGCTGATCGCATCCAGACTTCCAAGGGTTGCCGAAATCTCCGCGGTCATATCATCCATCGCTTTAAGCTGCGCCAGCAGAGGATCGTCCTCAGCAACGGACACAGGAATCTCCTCATTCGACTTTTTTTCGTTTTCCGAAGAGCCGGATGGTGGCTCTTCTATCATTTTTGGCGTTTTTTTTTCCGTCTCTTCGGCTTTTTCGACGGCTGGTGCAGAGGCCTGAGCTTCTTTTTGAACATCAAAAGAAGGTGTAGGAACAGGCTCTGCTTGCGGGGACTGTTCCGGATCTGACACAGATGCTTCCGGAATGGGATCTGTGGTGTCTTTTTTCAAATCGTTGAGCATAGACGTCCAATCCACCGCTTCCTCTTCATCCGCTTGCGATGGCATCAAAACAGGCGGTTCGCTGGCGAGCGTTGTCTTCTTTGGCTTTTCTTCTGTTTTTTCGGCCTGTTTTTCTTTTTTACTTAGCTCGGCTTTTTTGTCAGAGTTTGAAAGATTAAAAGAAAGATTCGGGGAAAACGCCGTCTCACCGGAAGACCGCTTTTTGAAAACAAAACCGAATAGGATTCCAAGCAATACCGCGACAGCCAGAAATCCGGCTACGGGTGCTGCAGAGTCGATTAATTCTCTATATAATGCGGCATTTGTCGGCTGAGCCGCGGGATTCAGTTCAAAGTCCAATGTTTCAACAATGCTGTCAGGCAGATCGAATACACTTTCGACAAAATAGGTGCCTTCAATTTGGGTATCATAGTAGATGATAATCACCTGACCCATATAATAGAAAGCATACGCGCGGAACTCACCGGTGAGCCCACCTTGATAATCGGTATAATATCCGGTAACGACCAATCCCAAACGCCCATCTACCACCATGCTTTTTGGGGAGACATAGGTCATATAAAGCGGGAAAGACTTATCAATATAGGCGGTCAGTTTCTCAGCCTGGTTTGCCAGTTGCTGTTCGGTCAAGAGTGACAGGTCCAGATCCTGACGATTAGCAAAACCGAAGTCTTTGCCGAAAAGGGCATCAAGGCTGGCACTTTCCCCAATCAAAACACGCATCAGTTCATAGTCGCTTCGGGTTTCGTATATGAGGTTTTCAGTAAAAAAATCAGATTGAATCTCGCTGTCTACTGCGGTGTAAGCGCCAGTAAAGTTGGCGGGGAAATCAACAGAAAACCCGTCGAAAGATTCAGCGAAGACAGCAGATGGAATGGATATGAGGGTCAAAACAAAAACAATGGCTGCGGCAAAGAATTTTTTCATAATAGATTCCTTATATCTTTTTATCGTCAAAAGTTTTTGATGTTTATCAATATTATACACTAGTAAGTAAAGGTTTGCATAATAATGTTTATTTTAAGTTAAGCCGATTTAATAAACCGAAGGATGGAAAAGTAAAACTAATTGATTAAAAAAGCAGATTATGGTATGATAGCCGAGGATATTCGTTTAGGGATCCCTATCGGATATCTTTTTTATTTTTTTGAAAAAACAATTTTTGAAAGGATATAGGTGCGCATTTAAGGCATCGGGAGAGGGAAAATGGCAGGAATTTTAGTTTGCGGGGCGCAGTGGGGCGACGAGGGCAAAGGCAGATTTGTGGATTTTTTAGCTCGAGACGCGGATATGGTCATCCGCTTTCAGGGCGGAAACAATGCGGGACACACGGTCATTAACGATGGCGTGACCTACAAACTGCATTTGATTCCGTCAGGGATACTCTACGGGGATAAACCCTGCATCATCGGCAACGGCGTGGTGGTGGACCCCAAGGCACTTATAGAGGAAATTGACGGATTGGAAGCCGCTGGGGTTAAAACCAATCAACTATTTTTGTCCGACCGGGCGCATGTACTGATGCCGTATCACCGCGCATTGGACGCGATGAACGAAGATGCACTGGGTGACGAAAAGATTGGCACCACACAAAAGGGCATCGGCCCATGCTATACGGATAAAACATCGCGGCTGGGTATTCGTTTTTGCGACATGCTGGACGGTGAGCGGTTTGAAGCGCTGACCCGACTCCGGACAGAAGAAAAAAACCAGATTATCACGAAAATTTTTGGTAAAGCGCCGCTGGATGCCGAGGCAATCATTCAGGAATATCAAGCATATGCCGAGCGTTTGAAACCCTATATCACCGACACCAGCAAAATGGTCTATGATGCAAAAATGAGTGAAAAGACGCTGCTGTTCGAAGGCGCGCAAGGTATGCTTTTGGATTTGGATTACGGTACATATCCGTATGTCACGTCTTCCCATCCAACATCAGGCGGCGTGGCCAGCGGGGTGGGCATTGGCCCTGCGGCACTGACCGAAGTGGTGGGTGTGGTAAAATCCTACACTACACGGGTGGGCGCGGGTCCGTTTACGACCGAACTAAGTTGCGAGATCGGTGATTTGATCCGTGAAAAAGGAAACGAATACGGCACCACCACGGGCAGACCGAGACGGTGCGGCTGGCTGGACTTGGTGATTATCGAGTTCGCGGCTCGTATCAACGGCATCACATCCATTGCGCTGAGTCGTATGGATACGCTGGGCGGTATTGATAAGGTCAAGGTTTGTATCGGTTATGAGTTTAACGGTGAGGTCATCCGCAATTATCCGGCGTCATTAAAAGAGCTGGAAGCTTGCAGACCGGTGTATAAAGAATTTGATGGCTGGGACGAAAACCTGGCGCAGATTCGTGATTTTTCGGATTTACCTAAGGCGGCACAAGAATATGTCAACTTTATTGAGGATTTCCTCGGAATTCCGGTAGATATGATCGGTGTAGGTGCCAGCCGTGAAGAATGTATATTGCGTAAACAGTATCTCTAAATGCTTTTCTTAAACGGGGATTATCGAGTATAATAGATATCCAGACAAAGTATAAAGTTTGCCGTACCAGGTGGGGAGCCAGCGGTGCCCTGTATCCGCAACCCGCTACAGCGGAACTGGATTCCTGATTTGAGGGTGAAGCGGTCCTAGTATGGTGTGGTGTATGGCTGGCGTTGATAAGCAGGCCCCAAAGCGATGTTTTGCCGTGAACCCTGTCAGGTCCTGACGGAAGCAGCAGTAAGCGGATTTTAAGCATGTGCCTGGACAAGTTTTGCTTTGAGTCGGCTTCGCCAAGGGCCTTAGGGTTGTTTTTATTCGACTTTCGGGTGTACGGCATTTAATTTATAAAATAAGAAAGACGGTGAGCGTTTCACCGTCTTTTATTGCAGAAAAAATCGTGTCCGAAAGCAGGTGCTTTAGTCGGTATAAAAATCGTCTTCGGCTCTGTCTAAAACGATTTCAGTTAGTTCTTCTCGATTAAATTCACCGATTAACCGCGTCGCAAAAAGCATGCCATTGATATCCAACATATTATACCCGCGCGGTTGCTCAGATATCCATTCTTCGCCTTTCAAAAATACTTCGCTGGTGCGAAAGTTGACATTGCCTACCATACGATATTCTCCGCTCTTGCCATCTAAATTTCCATCTACAGGGCAGAATGAAAAGCTAGCGACAAGTTTCCCCGTCTCATTATCTATTTCATCAATATGCAGTGTGGCGTTCATTGTGCCTGTTGAATTTTCATAGGTGCCATAGTAGGTGCCGTCATCATAAAAATAGATATAGCTAAGTTCGGATGACATGGGCTCATAAAGCGCATCAGCATTTGCAGGATCACTAAACTCAATGAAGAAATCCTTGCCCCAGGCGGGGTTAACAGATTCTATATATTGGAGAGCCGCATTCGTCTTCGTTCTTATAGGTTCAATCGAAGGGTATGCCCACCAAAGTGAAGTTTCAGAGGACATACAAGCTTTGATATATTCTGAAAAATCATATCGGAAGTCATTGGTGGCGAAAACATGCATTACACCGGCTTTTAAGCACTCAATCATCGCGCGATACGGGTCGTCAATGCCGTAGGAGTCCAAATAGCTGAGATAACCCACCTCATCATCAAGCTCACCATAGAAATACCCTTTAAATCCATTGTAGTATTGCTCAATAAAGCCCGCATCATTGAGCGCAGATTCTCCTGCGTTGTTGTAAGCTATGAAGCCCATAAAAAGCACGGCGAGTTCTTTTGTATCTACAGGGTCAGAAAAAGACAAATAATATTGTCCCCAATAATAGGAGTGTACATAGGAGTTATATTCAATATCGTCGATTTGCATTGACTTGTTACACAGGATCTCATTAAAAGATTCTGATATGAGTGTTTTTGTCAGTTCATCGCTGCCGAGCATCATAAGTGCATCATAAATGGTATCGACAATCGTTCCGTATTGGTCAGAATCAAGGTCTTTGTATGCAATCGTATAATCTGTATCTGTCCAATAATAATTAAAATATATCTCAAGCCCGTAATCGTCATACATTTCCAATAATCTATCGTACTGCGTATCGCTAAGGGCAGGTTTAATCTCTTTGTAGTAAGTTAGTATTTCTTCTGCTTCGGAAAGTGTAGAGGCTGGCGTAGGCGTGAACGTTGGTGCTGAACTGCTTTTACTTATTGTTATGCAACTGAAAGAAACAAGCATGGAACAAACCAAGAGCAGAGAAATTAATATTTTTCGCATGGAAACTCCTTATTATTCATATTAACTAATTATAAAATAATTTTATCAAATTGTCATGCCTTTTACTTTTGCTTTATACACAAAAACCTAGTAGAATAAGCTTACTAAATACAAACTAAAAAGAAGGCGGAAGTTTGGTCAAGATTGAAGGCATCATCATCGATATCGTGTATCGCAATGAGGACAACGGGTATACGGTTTTAGAGATTGAATCGGAAGGTGATCTTGTCACCGCCGTGGGTGCCTGCCCGCATGTCGCGGTGGGCGAGTTCGCGCGCCTTTACGGTATCTGGACCGAACACAAGTCTTATGGCCGCCAATTTAAAATCACCAGCGTGGAAACCAAATTACCCGACAGTCCGGTCAGCATTGAGATGTATTTGTCCTCCGGCGTCATCAAGGGCATCGGGCCCGCAACCGCCGAGAAGATTGTTGCCACATTTGGACCGGATACGTTTGACATCATCGAAAACGATTATGCGCGGCTGTCCGAAATTCGGGGTATCTCAAATCATATGGCGCAGGATATTCACGACAGCTTTATGGAAACCGCCGCACTGAAAGGTGTGATTATCCAGTTGCAAAATTTGGGCCTTTCCGTGAAACAAGCGTTTCGTGCCTATGAGAAATACGGTACCATCGCCGAAGAGCTGATTAAGGAAAACCCTTACCGGATGATTGATGATATCTACGGCATTGGGTTCGAGCGCGCCGACCGTATCGCCGAAGCGATGGGCTTGGCACGTGAAGCGCCTTTTCGGGTGGAAAACGGCATTAAGCACACATTGAAGCTGGCTTTGGCTGAAGGGCACACCTGCCTGCCCGAAGCCATGCTTTTAAAAAAAACGGCCGAAATTATCGGTGTATCCGAGGAACTGGTCAAGCTCAATTTGCATCAGTTAGCGATTACTGGAGAAGTGGCACGAAAACTATATTCAGGGGTTACGGCGGTCTTCTTGATGCGGGCGTATATCGCCGAGACCGAAACGGCCAGGCGGCTGTTTATGCTGTCCAAAGCCGAGTCGGACAGGCAAGTTAAAAATATTGAGGGCGAAATTGCGCATTACGCGGGTGAATTGCCGATATCCGAAGAACAGCAGGCGGCGGTACAAAGCGCGCTTAAAAATAATGTTTGCGTCATCACCGGCGGCCCGGGCACTGGAAAGACCACCATCATACAGGTGCTCTTAAAGATCATGGAAGCCAACGGTATCATGACGGCACTTTGTGCGCCCACCGGGCGCGCGGCTAAGCGGATGGAGGAGAGCACAGGCAAGGAGGCCAAGACCATTCACCGTCTTTTGGAATACGGCTATGACTTCGGCGAAGGGCTGGACGGACAAGGCGCATATAACAAGTTCATACGCAACGATGAAAACCCGTTGGAGGCGGATGCTGTGATTGTGGATGAAGTCTCTATGGTGGATATCTTCTTGTCCAATGCACTGTTAAAAGCGATTAAACAGGGAACACGATTAATCTTTGTGGGAGATGCCGATCAGCTGCCCAGCGTGGGTGCGGGAAATTTCCTGCGTGATATCATCAAATCCGAATTTCTGCCTGTGTTTCGCCTGACCAAGTTTTATCGGCAGGAGGAGGGAGGCAATATCATCGCGGGCGCGCACAAGATCAATATGGGCGTGATGCCCAGCATGTATCAGACCGGAGATTTTGTGTTTATGCCGGCTCCCGACCACGAAAGCACGCTGAATCAGCTGTTGAAACTTTTGGATGATGATGCCTATGCGGAGGCACAAATACTTTGCCCGCTTAAAAAGGGCGTAATTGGTGTATATAATATCAATGAGAAAGTAAGGGAACAGAAAAACCCTTATTTGGTTAGTGTTCCTGAGCTGAAAAAAGGAGAGACAACCTATCGCCAGGGAGACAAGGTGATTCAGACCACCAACAACTATAACAAAGAATGGTTTTATTTAAAACCGGAGGTCTATTACCAGCAAGGGTTTGGGGTATTCAACGGGGATATCGGTGAAATCACCGAAATTGACAAGGATGCCAAAATTGCGCGTATTGTGTTTGACGATCGTCAGGCTGAATACAGCCAAAATGAATTGGAACAGCTGGAACACGCATACGCCATCACGGTGCATAAATCGCAAGGCAGTGAGTTTGATACGGTCATCCTGCCGCTGTTCTACGGGGCTTCGCCTTTCCTGACCAAGAATCTGCTGTATACTGCGGTCACCCGGGCGCGAAAAAAGGTGGTGCTGATCGGTCTTAACCGGACCATTCAGCATATGGTGGGCAACAACCGTATCACGCGGCGATATACGGTTTTAAGCAACGAGATAAAGGAACTTAAAGACGTATTTGACCAGATAACGAAAAACGGAGAAGACGGCAATGAGTGATCTTCGATGGTTTTTTGGGGCACTATATGATTTTGTTTTTCCGCCGCTGCCGATTTGCCGATTCTGCGGGGCGAGAAAAGAGACAGCCGACAGCGAATGCATCGCCTGTAGGGACGAGTGGGAAGCGCTGAAAGTGGACGGGAAGCAAAAAAAGCCTTTTGCATGCTTCTACTACGACGGCGTGGTGAAAAAAGCGATTTGGCAGTATAAGTACTCTCGTTTTGAGGATATGGCTGAGATGATGGCCGAAAGCATTGCGGCTATGCTGAAAAACCAGAAAGTAAAAGTGGATTATGTATCCTACATACCACTACACAGAACCAAGAAAAAAAAGCGCGGGTTTGACCAAGTGGAAAGACTGGCGCAAGCCGTGGCGGCTGAGATGGAACTAACTCCATTGCGTACGCTAAAGCGTGTCCGGCGGACCAAAACACAGGCCAAGCTAACCGCCGAAAATAGAAAACAAAATGTTAAGAATGCGTTTGAGTGTGATATAAACACAAACGTAGAAAAAAAATCTGCTATAATATTATTAGACGATGTGCATACCACCGGCGCGACGATGGCGGCGGCCGCCGGATCGTTAAAAGCAGCGGGGTATACCCGCATTATCCCGGTAACCTTTGCGACATCTCGGGCGAATCAAAATGGTAATCAACTTCTTTCGGAGAGGTTCGAAAGATGATATAGAACCCTAAAAGCGGTGTATATATCATAAAGCTTTTAGGTAAAAGGAGGCTTAAAAGATGGATATCACAATTACAGGCAAAAACATGGAAGTATCCGACTATTTAAAAGGACTCGTTGACAAGAAAGTAGGGAAGCTCAAAAAGTATTTTAAGCCAACTACCACTGCACATGTGACCTTGAGCATCGAAAAAAGCCGACATATTGCGGAAGTGACTATTCCGTTTGACGGCATCGTGATGCGCGGGGAGGAATCGGCCACCGATATGTATGCCGCTATTGATGGTGCACTGACCAAAATTGAGCACCAGATCATGAAACACAGAACAAACCTTGAAAAGAAACTGCACAAGGACGCGTACAAGGTTGGAGAGCTTCTGTATCAGGAATCCTATGAAGCGGAAGAACCCAGACGTGTGGTAAAGAGCAAAAGCTTTGATGTAAAGCCGATGAGCATGGAAGAAGCGGCGCTGCAGATGGAGCTTTTGGGGCACAGCTTTTTTGTCTACCGGGATGCGAAAAGCGATAATATCAATGTGCTGTATTTACGAAAGGACGGAAATATCGGGCATATCGACCCGAACTAAAATAAGAACATAAGTGAAGATGCCGTGTAAAAAGCGGCATCTTTTTTACAATAAAAAAGCACCCTTCGAAAGGAATGCTTTTTACTGGTAGCGGCGACTGGAATCGAACCAGTGACCCTCCGGGTATGAACCGAATGCTCTAGCCAGCTGAGCCACGCCGCCTTAAAATGGTTGCGGGGAAGGGATTTGAACCCTTGACCTCCGGGTTATGAGCCCGACGAGCTACCGAACTGCTCTACCCCGCGTCATAAAAAACACCGTAAAAAACGGCAAGTAATATCTTAACTCATCTATCCCGATTAGTCAACCACTATTTTTTAAATTCTTTTCCTGCGGCAATAAAGCGAAAAAACGACTGTAAAAACATTGAATAAAGCAAAACAAAAGAAAGTTTTTTAGCTTTTTGAGCTATAATCGGCTATAATATAAACCGCTTAAAAAGAAAGACAGGTGACAGAGGAGACAGAATGAGCATCAAATTAATTGCACTGGATTTAGACAATACACTGATTACAAAAACAACAGATTTCTCAAAGGCGGACTTGGACGCGATAGAAAAAGCAAAGGAAGCTGGGATTTATGTAACACTGGCTTCCGGCCGGGCATACCGCTCATTAAAAATGTTTATCGACCGCTTAGAATTGGATACATATAGCATCTCAACCGGCGGGGCGATTATATCCGACAAAAACAACAAGCGGTTGTATACCAAATTTGTGGAGCCCAAAACCGCAGCCGAGATCATCCGCTTTGCTTATGATAACGGCTACTACGCGCAAGTTTATATCAATGACGATTTCTGCTTTTATCGGGCAGGAAAAGAGTCGGCGCTGTATGAGGAAGCTACCGGGGTTCCCGGTGTTTTGGATGAGAAGCTGGCCGAACGCGATGAGATTGAGACGGCAAAAATTTTGTTTATCGATGAACCGGATCGTATTGAAGCTTTGAGGCCAGTACTGGAAAATCAGTTTTCCCATATCAAGGCGCTTAGGTCCTTTCCGCACTATTTGGAAATCAATCATGAGGACTGCGGCAAGGGTTCGGCTTTAAAGGCGCTGGGTGAAATGCTGGGTATAAAACGGGAAGAGATGATGGCAATCGGCGATAGCGAAATTGATGTATCTATGATAGAATATGCAGGTATCGGCGTGGCAATGGGTAACGCCGCAGAACATATCAAAAAGGCTGCGGACTATATCACCGAAGATGTTTTGAATTCGGGAGTAGCCGAAGCCATCAATAAATTCTGCTTCTAACGGGTCAGCCGTTATTTGGACGGGAGATGGGAAAAAGAAATGAAGAAATCACTGAATGTGGAGAGTTTTGCAAAAGCGCTGAAACTGACGCCGGTGTATAAAGCCAAACGGGAGGAGATTGAGGTGAACACCTCAGACCTTAACCGTCCGGGCTTACAGATGTCCGGATTCTTTGAATATTTTGCAATCAATCGGATACAGCTTTTTGGTATGGTGGAGATGACGTATCTTGAAAGTCTGTCGAAGGAAGTCTTAACCGAGCGGATGGAGGAATACTTTTCCTCAAATATTCCCATGGTGCTGATCGGAAGAAATTTAAATCCGCCGCCCGAAATGATCGAAGCAACACGCAAATATGATGTGCCCATGTATATGAGCGGGCTTACCACCACCAAGCTGGGGCACAAAACCACCGAATACTTAGACATGTTTTTGGCCCCCTCTATCTCGCGACATGCAGGGCTGATGGATGTTTACGGCATCGGTATCATGATTACCGGTGAAAGCGGTGTGGGAAAATCTGAGACCGCTTTGGAGCTGGTAAAAAGAGGCCATCGGCTGGTGGCCGACGATGTGGTGGATATCAAAAAAATATCGGAGACGGAGCTCTTGGGAAAAAGCCCGGATATTATCCGGCACATGATGGAGATCCGCGGTATGGGCATCATCGACGTGCGTGAGCTTTACGGTGTGGGTGCGGTCATGACCGAGAAGACCATTGAGCTTGCGATTCATTTAGAACCCGGAGATTTTAAGGATATTGACCGTCTGGGAATGACCCAACGGTATACGAATCTCTTAAACGTTAAAATTCCCGAGATCGTCATTCCGGTTCGCCCGGGACGCAATCTTGCCATCATCATTGAAGTGGCGGCTATGAACTTCCGCCTAAAGTGCATGGGCCAAAACACGCCTTGTCTTTTGGACGAAAAGCTGGTTGAGATGATGAATGTGTATGAGTAAAAAAACAAAGAGAGAATTGGTACATGAGTGAAATTAATCCCGTAGGTCATACAGAACAATTTACTGAAAATGACTTTAGGGATTTTTTGTTATATGATAGAAATGAAAAGCTTTTGCAGAGGCGGGATATGAAGGGTAATACAATTTATTCAAAATAAAAAAAGATGTTAATATCAGTATAAAATATAGGTATATAATAAAATATTTCGCATTAAGCATTGCGGCCTATCACCTTAAATAGTAAAATTTAATTGAATCTATAAAATTATGAATTATAAGGGAGTGTTGATATGAAACAGTTTACAAATGTTATTGCCAATTTTATTAAATCTTTTATTTTCGGGTCTATCTTTTGTTTTGTATTATATGTATTAACCATTATAGTAGTTCCTTGGTTTCCGGCTTTCTTCAAAGCAATTAATACTCTTTTTACACAAACATATGGAGATGTAACAAAAATATATTCGGAATCAATTGCTTCTTTTATTGATACACTCTTCAAGAATGAAAGTGTTATAATCACCATAATAGGTTTGTTTTTTTTAATTGGGTTTACAATTTATTTTATTGACAGGACGATAGGAAGAAATCACCTAAGCATAAGAAAAGCACCTTCGTTTCTTTTCAGAAGCGGTTGTGTCGTTTTAGACAGAGGCGTGTTTTTTTGGCTAGTTTTGTCCCTAATAGCAGTTGCTATCATTCCGCTATTATCGAAAGTTTTTAATTCTAGTATATTAACAGATTATACGAAATTTCTTTTTAGCCATATTGATTATGTCTTATCATTTACTGCGCTGGTAATTGCCCCTGTTTTAGCAGCTATTTCGTTAATGTTTTTTAAAGGTACAATAATATATCATTTGATTGCAGAGTTGCTTAGTTTAGATTCCAGTATTGGCAGAATCAAAATACGTGTCTGGACACATTCGGGGGATGGATTATTCTTTTCTACGGATGGTAGTATGGCAAAAGTAAATGATAGCGGAACTGTAACTGTTTTTGAGAGTACAGAGGAGTAAATGGATTTATTCTTGAAAAAAGGTAAGGCAAAAGGGTTAAAAAATAGCTGGCGCTAAACTAAAAAGGACAGGGAAAAGAATAGAAACAAAGCCGAACCCATTTGGGTTCGGCTTTGTTGTTTTAAAAAACTATTCTACCGGATCCATAAGGAGTTTATCTTCCAAAATATCTTCCAAACGTTCCAGCTCAATCTGGGCCGCGGCGCGTTTGGCCTTGCCATCAGCCTGAATCCGCATGGTTTCGTCGAGGGTTTCAATCAAATCAGCATTGACCTGTTGTAAGGTCTCGAGGTCTACAATTCCCCGTTCGGCTTCGGTGGCCGTGCCGATGGTGTTTTCCTTTAAGAGCTCAGCGTTTTTAATCAGCAGCTCGTTGGTGGTATCGGTCACTTCTTTTTGCAATGTGAGTGCGGCCTGCTGACGGTATAGCGAGATGGCGATGACAATCTGGTTTTTCCAAAGCGGAATGGTATTTAAAATTGATGATTGGATTTTTTCCACCAGCACCTGGTCGTTATGCTGAATCAGGCGCAGCTGAGGGGCCGTTTGCACGGTAATCATACGGGAAAGCCGGAGGTCGTGGACTTTTTTCTCAAAGCGATCGACTAACTGTTTCATATCGTTGTAATTCTGCGCATCCATCTGGTCGCCGCTGACTTTAGCTTTGGCCTGCAGTTCGGGAAGAATTTTTTCACGCAGTTCAGCAATCTTCATTTCGCCTGCCGTGATGTAGTATTCGAGATCTTTCATAAACAGCAGATTTTTTTCGTGCAGGGTATCCAGAAGGCCGATATCGTCGATGAGGCCGGTTTTGGCCCCTTCGAGATTGTCGATGATGCTGTCAATCTGGGTGCCCAGCTTCTGGTAACGCGCCATAAAGCGGTTGAAGCGGGTTTTCATGTTGGCAAAAGCCTGGGATAAAAACCCTTTTTTGCCCGCGATGTCGTCCACATCCACAGCCTTGACTTTGACCATCAGATCGCTTAAGATTTCACCGACATATCCGGTTTGGCTGCTCTGTACGCGGTTTAGAACACTGTCCGAAAATTCTGAGATTTCGGATTGGATATTGACACCGTATTGCACCACCGCTTCCGAATCGCTGACATCAATCGCACCCGCGATTTCGTTGATTCTCTTTTTTTCATCCGCTGATAATTTATCAAACGGTTCTATTGTATAATTCTCATCTGAAACTACGATTTCGTTTTTCATAATTGTCTCCATTTTTAAAAAATTCGTTGCTTGATAAGATTAATTCTATCATATGGGTATAGGATTTACCAGCAAAGCGCTGTAAAATATGTTACAATATGACCCGGAATAAAACGAAAACCAAGGAGAAAAAAGCGTTCAAAAATTCAGTTTTTCCAGAGAAATTTAAAATACTGGCAGGCGACGATGAAGATTGCATGGCACGGGTGCTGACCCAGTCCAGGGGCATCTATCGGGTTTTGACGGTCGGCGGGGAAAAGCCGGCTAAAGTCAGCGGGAAATTCAGCTTTTCCGCGGGTGAAGCCGCCGACTTTCCGGTCGTGGGCGATTTTGTCTTGCTTTCAGACACCAACGAAGCCGAGGTTATTATCCAATCGGTTCTGCCGCGCAGCAGTTTGTTTGTGCGCGCGGCCGCGGGTACCGCGCATGAAGTGCAGGCTGTCGCGGCTAATATCGACACCTGCTTTATCACCATGTCGCTGAATCAGGATTTTAACTTAAGACGTTTGGAGCGTTACCTCACCATTGCGTGGGACAGCGGGGCAGTGCCGGTGGTGGTGTTGACCAAAGCGGATTTAAGCGAAAAAGTGAAGCAAAAACAGGCCGAAGCGGAAAGCACGGCGCCAGGGGTTGACATCATTATCACCTCTGCAAAAGCTGGCGAAGGCATAGAGGCGCTTAATCCGTTTTTAAAGAGCGGAAAAACAGTGGCTTTTCTGGGGTCCTCAGGCGTAGGTAAATCCACGCTGATCAATGCCCTTTTGGGCGAAGAGCGTATTAAAACTGCGGACATTCGGGAAGATGATGCCAAAGGCCGGCATACCACGACAACGCGAAATCTCATCTATTTGGAAAACGGGTGTGCGGTCATCGATACGCCGGGTATGCGGGAAGTGGGTATTGAGAGCGGCGATACGTCGCAAAGCTTTTCCGACATTGAAGCTTTAGCAGAAAACTGCCGTTTTTCGGATTGCCAGCACCAAAGCGAGCCGGGCTGTGCGGTGAAAGCGGCGATTACGGACGGGCGGTTGGACGCCGGGCGCCTATTCAGCTACAATAAGCTGAAAGCCGAGATGAGCTACGATGGCCTTTCGGCTAAAGCGCGCGAGACTGCCAAGCTCAACCGTATGATGGCCGAAGTCGGTGGTATGAAAAACTATCGAAAAATTGCTAAAAAGGAAAAGGGCGAGAGATAATAAAAATAATCGGCGAAACGATCAGCTGGTTTTGCTTTTTTGTACTTTTTCAAATCTTTTTATCCCCGTCCAAAACAGCCGGATAATCGACACCAGACCTTTGATGATCGGGTTTTCAATATGCCGACGTACCTTGACAAACTCCTTTCGAACTTCAATATTCTGCGGACAGGCTCTTTCACAAGCGCCGCAGTCGATGCATTTACTGGTCCAGGAAGGATTGTCGTTAAAGGCTACTTCGACCGCGTAGTCGTAAAGCGGCATCACACTGCCAAACAGATGCAGGGCATTCAGCGAATGAAAAGCGGCTGGGATATTGATACCGGCCGGGCAGGGCATACAGTACCGGCATCCGGTGCATCCCACCTGCAAAAGACGCTGATATTCGTCCTTCACCTGTCGGATGATGTCGCGCTCGGTTTCTGAGAGCGCATTCGGCTCGGCCTGACTGGCGGCGGCTAAATTCTCCTCAATATGCGCATCCTCGTTCATGCCGCTTAAAACTACGGTGACGTTCGGATTGTCCCATATCCACCGAAGCGCCCAATCGGCAGGTGAACGCTTGATCGGCGCACGGTTCCAAATCTCCTGAACAGACTTAGGAATTTTACCGACCAGAATCCCGCCGCGTAAAGGTTCCATAATGATGACGCCCATGCCTTTTTCGGCGGCATAGTCGATGCCTTCAGCACCAGCCTGGAAGTGCTCATCCAAAAGATTATATTGCACTTGGGTAAAATCCCAGGGGTAATCGTCACATATGGTTTTAAACTCATCCAAAGGCCCATGGAAGGAAAACCCCATATATCTTATATGGCCGCTTCTTTTAAGGTCGTCCATAAAGGGAACGACGCCAAGCGCCTTCATACGCACCCAGAGACTGCTGTTCAGCGCGTGCAGTAGATAAAAATCAAGGGTATCGGTATTCAACCGCTCCAGCTGTTTGTTAAAATATTTTTGAATCTGGTCTTTTTTGGTGACGAGCATACAAGGCAGTTTGGTTGCGATCTGTACTTTTTCGCGGTAACCATCGGTTAAAACGTGCTCGCCTAAAAAACGCTCGGAAGCGCCCATGTGGTAAATGTAGGCGGTGTCGAGGTAATTTAAGCCCTGATCGATAGCGTATCGAATTTGCGCCTTGGTTTTGGGTTTGTCAATTGTGCCTGCGGCTGTGGTCGGGAAGCGCATACAGCCATAGCCCAAAATGGAGAGAGATGTGTCCGAACTCGGTAATGTTCTATATAGCATTCATGTGAGTATCCTTATTCATGATCTTGGGTGGAGCTTTCTTCTTTATCGGCCTGCTTTTTTGTTTTGCGCTGCTTTTTGACTTCAAAGAAGGAGAGCACAAGCGACAACACCAAAAATCCGCTGGCGGCAAAGGCAATGGGACGATTTTGATCGAACGGGCAAACGCCAGCCGGCAAATTGGTACGGGTGGAAATATAGCTGTAAACATAGTAGATCACAAACAGTACTCCAATTGCAAAGGAGATATTGGATAAGATATTAAAAACTTTTTTTTCTTTCTTCATGGTTTTGCACCTCGGTTAATCCAGACAAATCTTTGCTTTTTCTATCATGCCCCGCTCACAGGTTTCAAGCGTATTACGGTCAGGGGCAATCATATAAAAACAAAGTGTAATTCCCTTTTCGGATAATTCCGATGCATATATTCTGCCATAAACGGTGAGTTTTTTAAAGTCCTTTTGTGTAAATAGACGTTTTGGTCTGCCATATTGATAATAGGCTGGATGAAAAGTTGAAACCGTATGCAGCGGCGATTGCGTGACTACTTCGGCATCAATTACGTCAAAAACGTAACCGTCGATGGTTTTTTTCGCAGTACCCAGCAGCGTATAATCGAAAAATGGATCATCACAGCCCAAACTCTGCAAAACCAGAATGTTCATATCGTATTGAAAAACTTTTGCCATAGCTTCAACGTCCAGAGTTCCGTCATTATGGTAACCGTATAGTGTGTCATCGTAAGATTTAATAGCATAAGCGCCGTAAAATGCACCGTGATAATTGCTGGCGGGGTTATAGAAAGAAGAACAGCCCAAAGCCGGATCGAATGCCCCAAAGGTGTACAAAATGGTGAGATCAACCGGTCGATCGGCATATGCGCCAAAATGATCGGCATTAAAGGTGATGATTAAAGGGTACCAGTCTTTTTCGGGAGTGGAAAGCCCGCCGGGTAAATCTAGTGAAAATCCCTCTTTTTTTAAGACAGAATCGCGTCGTTCGGCGGCTGAATAGACGCTCATGATAAGCAGTGAACGCGAGAAAGGGAAAATCAAGATCAGACTGAATAAGGATAAAAAAGCGAGAAGGATGATGACGATTGGTCGTTTTTTCATAGCTGTTCCTCATAAGAAAAAAAGACTATCCATTTTTAACGGATAGTCTTGATATTATAAATTATAGGTTATGCACCCTGATCCTGCAAGTCTTCGCCCAAAAACTGTGCGTTATACAGGTCGGCATAAAAGCCGTTTTTGGCCATCAACTGTTGATGGTTGCCCTGCTCCACCACCTCGCCTTCATTCATGACCAAAATGGTGTCGGCGTTTCGAATGGTGGATAGGCGGTGCGCGATGACAAAATTGGTTCGGCCTTCCATCAGCGCAATCATACCCTGCTGAATATAAGCTTCAGTTCGGGTGTCCACACTGGAGGTCGCTTCATCCAGAATCAGAATCTTCGGATCGGCGAGCAGTGCCCGCGCGATGGTTAAAAGCTGCTTTTGACCCTGGCTGATGTTGGAGGCCTCTTCATTCAGAACCGTATCATAACCTTGGGGCAGACGACGGATAAACCGGTCGGCATGCGCCATCTGGGCAGCAGCCACAATCTCGGCTTCGGAGGCGCCTTCACGGCCATAAGCGATATTGTCACGGATGGTGCCGTTAAAAAGCCAGGTGTCCTGCAATACCATACCGAAATTCTGCCTTAAGGCATGACGAGAAACATCCAGAGTATTCACACCGTCCAGCAGGATTTGCCCTTTGTCTACATCATAGAAACGCATCAAGAGATTAACGAGCGTAGTTTTTCCCGCTCCGGTCGGGCCGACAATGGCCACAACTTGTCCAGGTTTAACGTCGAGACGCAGTTGTTTGATTACCGTTACATCCTTGTTATAACCAAATGATATGTCTTCAAACGAGACGCCGCCGCGAATATCACGAAGCGCTTTGTCGGATTTTGCGGTGAGAGTTTCTTCTTCTTCGTCCATAATCTCATACACCCGCTCGGCCGCTGCAATGGTTGACTGCAGCACATTGGCAATCTGCGCTACTTGTGCGATAGGCTGGGAGAAGGAACGAGAATACTGGATAAACGCTTGAACGTCCCCCACGCTGATTCTGCCGTTAATGGCCATCACACCACCGATCACGCAGACCAGAACATAAGAGAAGTTGTTGACCAGATTCATCAGAGGCATCATGATGCCGCCCATGAACTGTGCCTTCCAGCCTACCTGAAATAGGCGCTCATTGACCGAATCAAAAGCTTCAATGGATTCCTTTTCTTTGCCATATGCTTTAATAACGGTATGCCCGCCGAACATCTCTTCAACATGTCCGTTTAAAAGCCCCAGCTCTTTCTGCTGACCTTTAAAATATTTTTGAGACCGCTTGACCACAAACTGCGTAATAAAGCCGGCAAAAGGCAGAATGAAGAGCGTAATCAGTGCCATCAACCAGGAGATGCTGAACATCATCACAGTGACGCCCAAAATGGTGGCAATGGCGCTGATAATCTGGGTTAATGACTGTTGCAGGGTACCACTGATGATATCAACATCATTGGTTACGCGGCTTAAGACATCTCCGTGTGAGTGACGATCAAAGAATTTAAGCGGGAGTTTATCCAGTTTGGCTTTCACGTCCGCACGCATTTTGAAGACAATTTTCTGCGAAACACCTGCCATCAGGTATTGTTGGCCATAGTTGAGCGCCGCGCTGATGAGATAAAGCACAGCCACGGTCGTAATGATGCTCAATATTTTGGCAAAATTGATGCCAGTCCCGCTGACCATTCCGGAAAAAATTTCGGTGGTCGCGTTACCCAAAAGTCGTGGACCCAGGATGACAAACACGGTTGCACCAATGGTCATGATCAGAGCAAAGATGACGGGATATTTTTGATAGCCGATATCCTTGACAAGGCGCCGCAGTGTTCCTTTAAAATTTTTTGCTTTTTCGGTGACCAGCGGGGCGTGGTGGCCAGGACCACCGCCGCGCGGCATGGGTTGTTTTAGTTTTTGTGTATCATTTGATTTATTATCACTCATTGCCAAGTTCCTCCTCAGAGAGCTGAGACGCTACAATTTCTTTATAGACATCGCATGATTTTAAAAGTTCTTTATGGGTGCCGATGCCTGCCGTTTCTCCTTGGTCAAGAACCAAAATGCGATCGGCATTCATAACCGTGCTTACTCTTTGCGCAACTATCAGCACAGTGGCATTGTCAATTTCTTTTCTTAGTGCGCTTCTAAGTTTGGCGTCGGTTTTAAAATCGAGCGCTGAAAAGCTGTCATCGAAAATATAGATTTCTGGTTTTCTGACCAGCGCACGTGCGATAGCAAGCCGCTGCTTTTGACCGCCGGAGTAGTTCGCGCCGCCTTGCTCGACATGCGCATCAATGCCTGCTTCCAGTTCTTCAATAAAGTCGCCTGCCTGGGCTGTATGGAGCGCGGTGAGAACTTCTTCATCGGTTGCGTCCGCTTTGCCGTACTGCAAGTTTTCGCGGATACTGCCCGAAAAGAGGCTGATTTTCTGGGGAACCAGACCGATTTTGGCACGAAGTGAGGCTTTGCTTTGCTTTCGAACATCTGTACCGTCTACTAAGACTTCACCTTCGGATACATCATAGAAACGGGGGATCAGGTTAATCAGTGTGGTTTTGCCCGAACCGGTAGACCCAATAATGGCTGTAATTTCTCCGGGCTTAGCTTCAAAACTGATATTTTTCAAAACTGGTTTTTCGGCGCCCTTGTAGGAGAACGATACGTTCCGAAACGAAACACACCCGTGCGAGCTTTTTGCTTCCAACGGCTGTGATGGTTCCAGAACCTCGTTCTCCATATTCAGAACAGCGAGTATACGTTCGGCTGATGCTGAAGCGCGCGGAATCATCACAAACATCATAGTGGCCATCATGATAGAGAACATAATCTGCATGACATATTGTTGAAAAGCCATCATATCGCCCACCTGAATGGCACCAGTTTCAATTCGATGCGCACCAAACCACACTACGGTTACGGTAGTCATATTCATGATCAGCATCAAAGCCGGAAACATGATGCTCATGATGCGAAACACCTTGATGCTGGTCTCGGTCAGATCCGTGTTGGCTTTTTCAAAACGCGTCTCCTCAAATTTCTCCTTATTGAATGCGCGAATGACGCGGATGCCGGTCAGACTTTCGCGAAGCACCAAATTGACTTTGTCTATCTTTTTCTGGATAGACTTAAAGAGTGGAATACCCTTGGCTGCGACAAACCCAATGACGATACCGAGGATACCGGCAGAAACAAGGATGATCCACGAAAGCTGGATGTCAGTTCGAAGTGCCATCACCAATCCGCCGACAAACATTAACGGTGCAAAGATGAGCATCGTTAGAATCATCACCATGACGTTCTGCACCTGCGTGACATCGTTGGTTGATCGTGTGATGAGCGAAGAAGTCCCGATCTGGTCAAAGTCGTTTAAAGAATATCCTTCTACTTTGACGAAAATATTGCGTCGCAGATCCCTAGCAAACGCAACGCCGGTTCTCGCGCCGAACAACCGCGCAAAAATAGTGGCGACTGAAACCACCAGCGTGAAACCGAGCATCACAAGTCCGGTTTTAACAATAAAACCGATATCCCCGCCGACCACACCCTGATCGACGATATCGCTCATCAGTGTGGGCAGGTAAAGCTGGCTGAATGCCTGGACTAAAGTGAGCACGACAACCAGAACAACCCATAGCGAATAGGGTTTTAAATACTTAAAGAGTTTTGTCATAAATTATCCTTTCGATTTGTATCAAATTATTTATACCGGTTTATTGGATAACTTGGATGATCTTGCTGATCATCCAGTCAAAGTATTCCCGGTCAAATTCTTCTTCTGTGTGAAATAAAGCTTTTGTAACGACACCGGTGATATTCGAAAATAAAAATCGCATGGCCATTTTTGGCGGAACAGAAATTTTCCCCATCGCATACATCTTTTCAAAATACTCTAAAACACATTCTTTAGCAGCGTGATCGCGATGCGCCACACGCTTTCGCTCACCCACATCATGATGATCTCGAAAAACCATGCGCATTAAAGGCAGGTTTTTTTCCAAAGTGTCAAGCATCAGATCGGCGATCGTCCGTACATCTTTTTCAAGGTCATAAGTGGCCGAGTCGGTTAAGTATTGATGAACTTTAAAAGGATGTGATTTTTGTTTTAGGATCTCGGAGAACAAAGCGCGTTTGGTCTCAAAATTCCTAAAAACCGTCACTTCTGAAACACCGGCTTTTTCTGCAATCTCCTTGGTGGTGACGCTTTTAAAACCATTTTCTTCGAACAGCCGCGCTGCGGTGCGAATGATTTTTTCTTTTGCGGTAGACATAGTTTCTCCTCAAATACGAATGTAAGCACTTACTAACATATACAAAAAAAGAGCATATGTAAAGCAAAAAGACTGAGTTCATAAATTATTTACAAAATAAACTTTGACTTTCTTTGACCTATATTTTATAATGTCATCGTAGAAAAAATAAAAATATTTAAAGGAGGCAAAAACGATGTTTGATTTAATTCCGGCAAGACCCAATCATTTATTTAACAGTTTTTTCAGAGATGATTTTCCGCGCTGGATGGATACGGCAAGAAGTTTGGAGACTGATATTAAAGAAACAGACACCGGTTATGAAATCAGCATGAACGTACCCGGCTATGACAAGGGCGATATCAGCGTAACAGCCAAAAACGATGTATTGACCGTATCGGCGGAAAAAAACGAAGTGAAGGAAGAGAATAACGAAAACTTTGTCAGAAGAGAACGCTGCTTTGGCAGACAGGAAAGAAGTTTTTCGTTACAGGGCATTGATCAGGACAGCATCGACGCTTCTTATGAAAACGGCGTGCTGAAGATTTCGTTGAAAAAGGACGAAAAATATATCTCGGATAAAACGATTGAAATCAAGTAATCTTTTCTTAAAACTCTCTAACCCCTATTTAAAGGATCGCTTGCTAAAAATGCAGGCGGTCTTTTTTGTAATGTCGATGTAAACGCGGTGTAAGCATAGTGTTTTTTTTTCTTGCGAAATGCTTTATCAGCCGATATAATGCAGATGAAAAGCTATCATGGGGGAGAATGTGGGTTTTAATATTGTATTGGTGGAACCCGAGATTCCACAGAACACCGGAAACATTGCACGAACATGTGCCATTACCAATTCTAAGCTGCATCTTGTAAAACCTTTGGGTTTTGATTTGGACGAAAAACAGGCGCGAAGAGCCGGGCTGGATTACTGGCCGTACGCCAGCGTAGAAACACACGAAAACTTAGACGCGTTTTTTAACAAATATCAGGGAAGCAGATTTTTTTATGCATCCACAAAAGCAAAAAAACGCTATACGGAAGCGGAATTTAAAGAGGGTGACTATATTCTTTTTGGTAAAGAGACAGCTGGTCTGCCCGAAACCCTCATCAAAAACAATCCTGAAACTGCCATTAAAATACCGATGGACAGAGAAAGACGCTCATTGAATCTTTCTAATGCAGTTGCCATCGTGGTATACGAAGCACTGCGGCAGTTGGATTTTTTAGATTTGATTTAAATAAAGATTAATATAGATTTTAGGAGAAAAGATTATGACCACGACTGATATTGTATTTGCGGTATTTAAGCTTCTGGGCGGCCTTGGAATATTCATATACGGTATGAAGATCATGAGTGAGGGCCTGCAGAACACTGCGGGTGATCGCTTGAGAAACGGGCTTGAAAAAGTGACAAAAAATCGCTTTATGGGCTTGGCCGTTGGCGCAGGGATAACCGCGATCATTCAATCGTCTTCGGCCACCACGGTAATGGTCGTCGGCTTTGTCAACGCCGGAGTGATGAGCATTGTACAGGCGACGCCGGTCTTGATGGGCGCGAGCATTGGTACTACGGTTACGGCACAGATTGCGGCACTAAAGCTGACAAAAATCGCGCCGATTTTCCTATTTATCGGCGTAATGATTATGATGTTGGGGAAAAAGCGTACGGTAAAACGTGTGGGCGAAGCGATGGCCGGTTTTGGTATCCTGTTTATGGGTCTAACCATCATGAGCGATGCGGTAAAACCCTTACGGGAATTGCAGGCTTTTAGCGACTTTATCGTCAATTTTCAAAGTCCTTTGCTGGGGATTTTGTTTGGAACGCTGTTTACGGCGATTATCCAATCCTCCTCTGCTACGATGGGTATCCTGATCGCGCTGGCCAGTGAAGGCCTTGTGACGCTGGACTCCAGCATTTATCTGATCATGGGACTTAACATCGGTACATGTATTACAGCGGTGCTGGCTTCTATCGGAACTAGCAAAACAGCCAAACGGACAGCCATGGTGCATTTGATGTTTAATGTGACCGGGGTGGTGGTTTTCTTCATTCTGGTACGCATTTTGCCGATTGTCCAGTGGGTGAAAGACTTTACTGGGCTGCTTTACTCGAATTCGACATCCGCGGCGGATTTGGCTAAAGCGGAATTGGCGAACTTCCATACGTTCTTTAATGTAACCACGGCGCTGCTGCTCATTGGTATACCCCAGGTGCTGATTAAGATTGCCGAACTAATTGTCCCTGGAGAAGACGCTGAAAAACCGCAAAAAAAGCTGAACTATATCACCGGTGCTTCAATTATCGATACTCCGACACTGGCCTTAGGACAAGCGCTTAAGGAAGTGAAGGATATGGCCGATCTGGCACTGGCTAACTTTAACCTGTCCATGAAGGCGTTTTTTGATAAAGACGAAACTGTGATCAATCAGGTGCTGGAGCAGGAGAAAATAGTAAATTTCTATAATCATGAACTGACGGCATTTTTGGCCAAACTCAGTGCACAGGAGCTTCTGGCTTCCGATTCACTGCTCATCGCCGATTTGTTCCATGTGGTCACCGACTTAGAGCGTATCAGCGACCATGCTGAAAACTTTGTGGAGTATGCCACTGTCCGGATTGATCAGAAGGTTGAGATCACGAAAACGGCCAACGATGAACTGATGGCGATGCGAAACAACGTGACCGAAGCATTGGAAAAAGCAATCCATTCATTTGAACATGTTGATAGAACAGCGGCAAAAGAAGTGATTGAGATAGAAAAACTGGTGGATAAACAGGAGCTGGAATATAAAGAAAATCATATTGCGAGATTGACCAAAGGGCAATGCAGCCCCAAAGCCAGTATGATTTTCACCGACTTGATTACGAATCTTGAGCGTGTGGCGGACCATTCTACCAATATCGCGTATACTGTGCTGGAAGGTCAAAGAGAAAGTCGGTAATAAATTCGCTTGAGCGGTTTAAGCGCCTTGTGTTATGCTGGTGATAGCATAAAAAGGACTTAAAACCGTATGAAGAAGAAAAACGAAAAACTAAAGAAAATCAAAGCATTTGTTCTGGATATGGACGGAACGCTTTGGCTGGGAGATAAAACCATCAACGGCGCAAAGGAACTGATCGGCTATTTAGCGGAGAGACCCTTTGCGTTTTACTTTTTTACCAATAACTCATCGAAAAACCCGAGGGAATATGTTGATAAAATAAATCGGCTTAAGATGGGTAGAGTTAAGCAAAGCCAGGTGATGACATCGGGCGATGTCACCGCTGCGTATGTATTGAGCCAGGTTAAAAACCCGCGCGTTTTCGTCTGCGGTACGAAAGCGCTGAAACACCAGTTAAAGCGTATGGGTATACACGTGGTAACAGGCTCCGATGAAGCGATTGATTTTGCAGTGCTCGGTTTTGACACGGAATTGACCTATCAAAAGCTGACGATTTTGACCGATTATATCATGGACGGGGTGACCTATCTTGCAACCAATATGGACGATGTTTGTCCGCTCGGAGGCGGACGGTTTTTGCTGGACTGCCGATCCATCGCTAAAATGATTGAGAACGCCACCGGAAAGCCGCCGAAGTTTTTGGGCAAGCCAGAACAGCCGACCATTGATTATATTTTATCCGCCACCGGACTTGCACCCGAAGAGATTGCTATCGTTGGGGACAGATTGTATACGGACATGGCCACCGCGGAAAAAGGCGGCATGCTGGGCATTGCGGTTTTAAGCGGGGAGACAACCAATGCGGATATTAAGAGAAGTGAAGTTAAGCCGGATTTGGTTTATAATGATGTGGCAGAACTGCTCCAAGATCTAAAGGAGATTTTTGATGAATAAGATTCTAATTTGTTTTACCGGCGGCACATTTGGCTCACAAACCAGCCGCAAAGGCGTGATGAATGTATCAGAAAAAGCACATCAATGGTTTATTGAATATATTGAAGAGGCCTTTGAAAGTCAGGTGGAGTTTACGTATCTGCACGCGGCGATGATGCTGAGCGAAAATATGCATCCGGAAATATGGGAAAAGATCACTCACGGCTTAAATGAAGTTTTCGAATATCACCATGATTTTGACGGGATCATCGTGATTCATGGCAGCGACACAGCCGTATATACAGCTGGATTTTTAGGACATTACTATAAGCGTTTACCGATTCCGATTGTGGTGACAGCGGCAAATGCACCCATACGCGAATTCCGGTCCAATGGCATCAATAACTTTGAAGCATCGGTGGACTTTATACTGCGAGAAAAACGATTGGGCACTTTCTTTATCTATCAAAAAAACGGCAACCATGGAGATATTGTGGTTTATCCTTCGGATGGTGTGCTGAACGCTTCGCCCTATACGGAAGAATTTGAAGCGACGACGCGTGAGCCTTATGGGGTGATGATGGATAGAAAATTTGTCGGGCAGCCGGACACACGTAAACCAGCGGATAATTTGACTTGGCGATTTAATTCTTTTACCTATCAAAAACGTGTGATGGGCATTATGCCATATGTGGGTCTGGACTATTCAACGTTTAATCTGGAGGGCATTTCGGCGGTGGTGCACGGAGCGTTTCATTCCAACACGTTTAACACACTGGTAGGAGCTGATTATGTGGAATACTCTTTGTTGTGGTTTGCCAAAGAGTGCGAAGCAAAAGGCGTAGACGTATATTTAGCGGATTTTCCGGTTAACCGTTTGGATTCACCCGTGTATGAGTCCACGGAGATCTTGCTGGAGTCCAGGGTTGAGATTATCTATCTGCCGGTGGAAAATGTGTTTGCAAAAGCGGTTTATGCCTATAATCAGACCGAAAAAGACCCCAGAAAGGTTATGCTTGAAGAATAAATAAAGGTTTTTTTAAGCCTTCCGATGGAGGGCTTTTTGTTCGTAAAAGTTCGTAAAACTTTTATGAACGGGCAAAAGAGTATTGCCAAAATGAATTCCTAGTATTATAATCAGAATTAATCAAAAATTAAGGAGTTTTGAATGCTTGAGTTAAAAAACGTGTCGCTGAAAATCGGTCAGGATCGGTTTGAAGTGCTGAAAAATATCAATCTAAAACTAGACGAGAAAAAGCTGTATGTACTGACGGGGCCGAACGGCGGCGGAAAATCATCGCTGGCCAAGTTGGTGATGGGAATAGAAAAACCAACAGTGGGCAAAATCCTTTTGGACGGTGAGGACATTACCGGGCTTTCGGTTACAGATCGGGCGAAGAAGGGCATCGGTTATGCGTTCCAGCATCCGCCCCGCTTTAAAGGGATACAAGTGCGCGAGATGCTGAAACTGGCGATGGATGCGGCCAGCGCACCGATGCGTGATTTACTTTTACAGGTGGGGCTTTGCGCGCGGGATTATTTAACCCGTGATCTTGATGCCACCCTTTCGGGCGGCGAGATTAAGCGCATTGAGATTGCTTCTATTCTGGCACGTCAGCTGAAAGTGGCAGTGTTCGACGAGCCGGAGGCTGGCATTGACCTTTGGTCGTTCCAAAAACTGGCCCAGACATTTAACACGATGCATGAAAAGCTTGATACCACCATTGTCATTATCTCTCATCAGGAACGCATTTTGGAGCTGGCAGATGAGATTATTCTGGTGGAAAACGGGAGGATTACCGAAGGTGTATCGCTTGAGAGCATCTTAAATCGACAGGATACCACCATGGGCTGCGATTGCTATGACGGTGAGGAGGTATCTTTGGATGCTGAACGCGTTGGATAGAACCTTACTTGAAAAAGTTGCTGACTTGCATAGTGTACCGATTGGGGCCTACAGCATCCGTAAAAACGGTGTAGGCATCCAGAAGAACTCAACGGCCAATATCACCGTGGAAGCGAAAACCGATAAACCGGGCATCAACGTGACGGTGAAACCTGGGACGGTTAACGAGAGCGTGCATATTCCGGCGCTGGTGACAGAAGAGGACACGGAAGATAAGGTATATAACACCATCATCGTCGGTGAAAACAGCGATGTATTGGTTGTGGCGGGATGCGGTATTCATAATGCCGGTGGAAAAACTGCAAGACATGACGGTGTACATGATTTCTACGTCAAAAAGGGCGCGAAAATGCGCTATGTGGAAAAGCACTATGGTCAGGGGCCTGGCGTTGGGCAGAAAATATTGAACCCCAAAACCGAGATTTGGGCGGAAGCGGACAGCGTAGTGGAGCTGGAACTGGTGCAGATTGAAGGCGTTGATGACACCAACCGGCAAACTACCGTGCATTTGGGTGACAGAGCCAGGCTGATCGTCACTGAGAGACTGTTGACCACCGGGATACAAACAGCGGTATCAAGCGTCAACATCAAACTGGAAGGCGAGGATAGCACCGCGCAGGTGATATCGCGCTCGGTGGCGCGGGATAAATCCAAGCAGGATTTCTTTTTTGACCTGTCGGGAGAGAACAAAAGCCGTGGGCACATCCAGTGTGATGCGATCATCATGGACGAAGCCACCGTGCTATCCACGCCAAAAGTGTCGGCCTATCACAACGAAGCACAGTTGGTGCATGAAGCGGCGATTGGACGATTAGAGTCCGAGCAGTTGATTAAGCTGATGAGCATCGGCCTGACTGAAGCAGAAGCGGAGAACACCATCCTCAATGGATTTCTAAAATAATACTGTTTAAAGCAAAAAAAGCCCGAAAGGGCTTTTTTGTTATTGATAATATCAACGATGGCAATCGCTGGGGTATTGCACTTCCTCGGCAGTCACCATCATGGGCACATGTTCGATACCGGCTTCCATATAGTTTTCGCCGTCTCGAATAAACCCGAATCGCGCATAAAAATCCACTGCGTGCAATTGAGCACCCAAGTGGGCTTCTTTGGCACCCATCTGAAAAGCCTTAAACAGCAAAAGCCGCATGATGAGATCGCCGTAATGTTTGCCGCGCTCAATTTTTAACACAGCAATGCGCCCCAACTTAAAGCCGTATTCTTGCGGCACCATGCGTGCGCACCCCACCGGCGCACCGTCGGCATAAACCACCAAATGCATGGCGGATTTATCGTATTCGTCGTGCTCAATATCAACGGGACAGCCTTGCTCTTCTACAAAGACGGTATCCCGGATCATCATCGCGTCGCTGATGTCATCGACCCCTAAAAACCATCGGTTGGTCACCATATGCTAATTTGCCCTAAAACGGGGCCTCCTCCTGATGCACTAAATCTTTTTCTTCAAAGCGCGTGAATTCGCTGTTCCATATCATGTTGACAATGCCAGTCGGGCCGTTTCTCTGCTTGGCTATTTTTACCTTGGCGTCAGTCTGGTCGGCCTGCTCGTCGTAATAATTATCCCGGTGCAAAAAGATAACGATATCCGCGTCCTGTTCGATGGAGCCGGATTCACGAAGGTCGGAAAGCACGGGCATGCGCTCTTCTTTGTTTCTTTTTTCGGAGGCGCGCGACAGCTGAGACAACAGTATCACAGGCACCGCAAGCTCTTTGGCCATCAGCTTGACAGACCGGGTAATCTCGGAGATCTCTTGTTGACGGTTGTCGGTACGCTTGGTGGAACTCATCAACTGGAGATAGTCGATCATCACAAGCCCCAGGCCATGCTCTATCTTTACCCGCCGGCATTTGGCCAAAATTTCTGTCATGGTGATTCCTGGGGTATCATCGATGTAGATGGGGGCACTGCTCAAAAATTCCATTGCATCGGCTAGACGCTCAAAATCGTTGGCAGACAACGCGCCGGTTCGGGTCTTTTGGCTGTCCACACGCCCTTCCGAGCACATCAAACGGGTGGCCAGCTGGTCCTTGCTCATTTCCAGCGAAAAGACGGCAACAGGCTTCTTTTCGCGGATAGCAACGTTTTGGACCACGTTTAATCCAAACGAGGTTTTACCCATGCCCGGACGTCCGGCGACAATGATCAGCTGAGTGGGCTGCAAACCCGAAAGCATCTTGTCAAACAGCGGAAATCCGGCGGCCAGACCCATGAGGCCGCGTTTGTTTTTGGCTTGTTCAGAAATCAATCTATAGGATTCCATCAAGGCGTTTTCAATGTGCGTCAGTGAGTTTTGCGTTTCACCCACTGCGATGTTATACATCAGCTCGCCGGCCCGGTTCAGCTGGATCTCCACAGACTGTTCCGAATTATAGACATCGCTGATGATCGCATTGGAAGCGGCAGCCAGTTGCCGCAGGACCGATTTATCCTTGATAATTTCGATGTATTCAGGCAGGTTTTCCATGGTAGGGACCAGCTGCATCATATCGCCAAGATCACGCAAGTCCTCGGTCTCGTTATATTTGTTTTTGGCGTTCAGCTTGTCGGTGACACTAATGAGGTCAATCGGGCGTGATTCGACGATCAGCTCGGTGACGCATTCAAAAACCAGCGCATTTTTCGGCGCATAAAAGTCCTCGGGCTTTAGTTTTTCCACCGCAATATAAGCGGCTTTTTCGTTGAGCAGAATACAGCCCAAAACCGCACGTTCGGCTTGTATATGGTTCGGCGGGGTTTTCCCCAAAGGTTGGTCTGCCATGGCTTTATTTCCTTAAAATAATCATTGATACGGGTGTTGGAGGCTTGCCGCTATGCCTCGCTGATGATCGCGAAAATTTTGCTGGTCATGTTGGCGTATACTTTGATATCCACTTCATACTGTCCCAGTTCACGAATGGGTTCGGGCAGGATGATTTTTTTCTTATCCACGTCGAATCCGTGCTGGTCCTTTAACGCGGCCGCAATTTCCTTGGCGGTGATACTGCCAAACAGTTTTTTGTTTTCGCCCACTTTAACCGCCAGCTTCACGGTTTTGCCGTTTACTTCGGCCTGCAGAGCCCGGGCTTCGTCCAGCTCCACCTGCTTTTTATGCGCTTCCGCTTTTTTTGCCATCTTGGCGGTGTTGATATTCTCTTTTGTGGCGGGCGTCGCCAGGTTTTTTTTAATTAAAAAATTATTGGCATACCCGTCACTGACATTGACAAGGTCGCCCTTTTTTCCAGTTCCTTTGACATCCTGCAATAATACGACTTGCATATCGCTTTACCTCCGCATACGGGTTTATAGTTCTTCCAGCTTTTTAAGCAGTTGCTTTTTTGCATCTTCCAGACTGGTCTTTTCCAGTCTTGCGCCCGCGATGGTGGCGTGTCCACCGCCGCCGAGCGATTCTAATATCAGTTGAACATTTTGGCCGCCGATGCTGCGGCCGGATATCAGCACATCATCATCCTGCGTGGAAAAAACAAATGATGTGTTGATGCCGGTGATTGAGACCAGTGTATCCGCGGCTTGCGCGGCGATGACCTGAGCGTTCTCTGTGCCTTTGGGGCAAACCGCGAGCGCAATGCCGTCCGGTCGTATTTCAGCGTTTTTCACCACATCCGCCTTGGCGGTAAATGTGTTAAAGTCGTCTTTGAAATGCTGACGGATGCTGGTGGTATCCGCGCCGGATTTACGTAAATATGAGGCGGCTTCAAAGGTACGCACACCAGTCTTGAACGAAAAGCCTTTGGTATCAATCGTGATGCCTGAAAGCAGTGATTCAGCTTCGATGGGCAATAGCTGGACACTATCGTCGAAATACTGCACCACTTCGGTGACCAGTTCGGCGGCCGAAGAAGCGAAAGGCTCATGATAGTTCAGCGCGGCGTTTTCTATGTTGTCGGTACCCATGAGATGATGATCGATGATGACAATGGTTTCGGCGTGCTGTAATAATTCCGGCGACGCGGAGAACGATTCGAGATGGGTATCCACCACGACGACCAAAGAAGAAGGCGTAATGCGATTAAGCGCTTCATTCGAAGAGATAATTACATCGCGATACTCTTTGACTTTGTTGACATTTTCCAAAAAATAATCCAGAGATGCTGTGGGTGGATCCATGACAATATAATGTTTTTTATCCACATGGCGGGCACAGGCGATGATGCCCATTGCCGAACCCATGCAGTCAAGATCGGGTATCGTATGGCCCATGACAAAAACCTGGTCACACTGTTCCATCAGGTTTTTTAAGGCATGACTGAACATACGGGATTTGACCTTGGAAGATCGCACAATACTGCCTTTTGGGCCGCCATAAAAGCTAAACTTATCCTTTCGTTTGATGACGGCCTGATTGCCGCCCCGCCCCAGCGCAAATTCTAGTGATTTCATCGCTGAGGTGTGTGAATCGAAAAGATCATTATTGACACCGATGGCAATCGAGATGGTCGGTTGTGCGCCGTCAATATTCATAGACGAAATCTTGTTCAATATATCGAATTTCGATTGTATTAAACCGGCCAGATATTTTCGCTCAAAGACAAGTAAGTATTTGTCCCGATCATATTTTTTTAAAAGCCCCTTAATCGGCTTTGCAAATTCATTGAGCTCTTTTTCGATAGCAAACGAAATTTCCGCGGTGGAGATATTCTCAGTACCAGCCGAAAGTTCGTCGTAATTATCAATCTGGATAATGCTGACCACCGGCAGATGCTTGCGGTACAGCGTGGAAGCCAAAACGTCTTCCTGCGGGTCAACCAGTCGATGTAGAATCATATCCACATGGCGGTACTGGCAGCCATAGGATTCTTTGATGAATTTTTTGTCATGAATGACGATAGACTTATCCTTGCTGGGTTTGTCAATGTCCGGGATAATTTGATAGATATCTTTGCCCGTCAAGACGCCGCCCATCAGGCTGGTGAAGGCTGGATTCTGCCAGCGTACCGTGTTTCTGGAATCGGTCAGTACCATGGGCATGGCCGCTGTGTCCACGTAAATGGATAAGTTCGGTTTTAATGCCTGCAGCGCCTGATCTGCAAGCTTTAACCAACGCTGCTGCATCAAGACATAGTAGATATGGTAAGTCAGCCACAGCACCAAAACACCTGAGACAGTATAAGGCGCATATTTGGATTCGTAGAAAATAAAACCCACTGAAACGACAAACGAAGAAAAGATCAAAAATACATTTCTAAAAGTAAAAATCCGCAGCATTTTTTTGTTCATTCGTTTATTCACCTCCGCCTTTCATCAGCATGTCCATTCTCATACGCATGTTCATGACGGCTTCAAAAAGCCCAAGCCAAAACACGACTCTAAATACGAATCCAACAATAATTAAGAAGATAAAGAAACCTGTGCCGATACGTTTATTTTTAAAAAGATAGGTTAAAAAAGAGAGGCCTTGTACCATGAAAACCAAGACAACACCTGCGCGCAGTACACTAGCAACGATTTGGAGCTGGTAAGCGTTGGTCATGCTGACAAGGGAAGCGGCTAAGAAAACAACGATCAAAATGACCCTTTCCGGATTTGGGACACGAAGGTCTTTAAAATCTGGACATGGCGTCAGCTTTACATCTTTGTTTTTTAAAAAAAGATAGGGCAGATAATAACTGAATAAACCGCTGAGCAGGCTGAAAGAAACCGTGACTACACCAAGAAAAACCGGTAGCGATTCGCTGGCAAGTTCGGTAAGATAGGTAATTTTCTGCGCATCTGTGGTTGAAATATTTGTCGCTGTAGTTCCGCTTAATATCTGGGTAAAATTGATCGTCCAGTCATAATAGGCCGATAAGAAGTCAGAATGCGTATTCAATATTTGAGTCAGCGCATTTAAAAGCAGAACGGTCAGGTTTTGTTCGGTGTAAATATAGACCAATGCGACAAAAGCGCCCACGCCGCAAAGAGAAGCGAGAATAGTCCAAAGCACACTTTCATACATCCTTCTGCCCGAACGATGCATCAGCACCGAAACGATGGCGGCGGGGAAAGTGAGACAAACAAAAAGCACCGTGAGCAAAATCGGCAGACCCGGAACATCAAAACCGAGGGCGGCAATTGAAGAAGAAAACACTGTACTGAACAAATAGCTGATACCCAGATAGATAAAATAAGGTACCATCGCCATTGAGCCGCGGAACTTTAACCAAACAATCACAATGACAGCAGGTAAAAGAAACGGGAAGTAAACCAACACAGCCAAACCGGCGCAAATCGTCGAGGCAACAACCAGCCAAATAAAATTATGTTTTTCAGAGACTTCCATTTGTGTAAGCTATAATCCTTCCATATAAAGGCGCATAATCACCCATAATAGCGTATAAAATATATACTATATATTAGTCGTAAACGGCTTTTAAGTCAAATAAACAAAAATAAAAAAGGCATTGAAAATACCTTTTTTAAAAAAGTGTATATAATATTGCCAAGGAAATATGCCCGGCAATGGATGAAACAATTTAATTGGGATTGATCCCGTTTTTTACTTCCTTACCAGGTAGTTTAAAAGCAGGTTCAAATCCTCCGGTTCAGATACGATCAATTCAACTTCGTCAATTTTTGCGTCTTTAAACATCTGTGTCAGCGCAATATATTGGCACAAAGTCGATTTCAGATTCAATCTGTCCCCTTCAGAAGTGACAAGTTCAACGTTGCCTTTGCATTGTTCTAAAACTTCAAAAAACTTCTTCGGTTCGCTAATGTTTTTAATCTTCATTACACACATCCTCCTTCCATGTCTTATCACGATCAACAAAGGCGCTTTTTCCGTCTGGTCTATCTGGCCTTTGTTTGTTTAGATACGCTGTCCGTCCGGCAAACATATCTTAATTAGATATTATAGTCTTTTACTATGATATGTCAATACCTATCATGAAAGAAGGGTAATGTTTAAAGTTTATTCATATGGCTTTTACGCGGGTTTTTCAAACACGGAAAAAGAATTTATAAATGGCAAAATAATCAGTTTTGACAAAGGATAAAACCATCATGTATAATTTTATCACTCATATAAATGAATTGTTTTTGCCGAAAAGGGCCCAAGATGAAAAAACCAAAACCGGAAAAACGCAATATATTCGACGAAGCTTTGATTGCAGAGCTGAAAGCAAAAAAGAAAGCCTACCCTTTTTACACCAAGCACTATTATCCGGGGTTTAAGCGGTTGGCCGATTTTGTCATTGGCATCTTTGTTTTAGTTGTGCTGTTAATCCTTCTCCCTTTTGTCGCCATCGCTATCAAATTGGATTCCAAAGGCCCTGTATTCTTTGTACAGGAGCGCATCGGGCTATTTGGTGATGTATTTAAACTCTATAAGCTGAGAACCATGTGTGTTGATGCGGAGGCTATGATCCAGCATGAGGAGACAGCCGAAGGGAACCCGTTTGTTCAGCGCGAAAACGACGAACGCGTCACACGTGTCGGAAAACTTCTGCGCCGTTTTTCCATCGACGAACTGCCACAGCTTTTCTGTGTGGTCAAGGGGGATATGAGCTTTATCGGACCAAGGCCATTTATTGAAAAAGAAATTGTACAATTGACGCGTGACCATCAGTTTCGGCATATGATTAAGCCGGGTCTGACTGGACTTGCTCAAGTCAGCGGACGTGGTGATTTAAATCAGGAAGAGCGCTTTCAGAAGGATATGGAGTATTTAGAGCGGCTTTCAGCCCGTTTGGATATAGAAATTTTGTGGAAAACAATAATAAACATTATTTTTTCTAGTGGAATTTAATACGATGGATATCCTTAAAATTAAGGCATATGCAAAAATAAATCTTTGCCTGCACATACCTGCTTTGCGTCAAGACGGATACCACGAGCTGGACTCGGTGTTCCAGAGTATCGGTCTTTTTGATTACATTATTTTGACAAAATCTGAAGGGATTTATATCACATGCGATGACAAAAGCATACCGGTGGATGCCGACAACACCTGCTATCAGGCGGCAAACCGGATGATGGATGAAACGGGTGCACCGGGCATTGCTGTGGATATTGAAAAAAGAATACCTTCACAAGCAGGACTAGGTGGAGGCAGTGCCGATGCCGCAGCTGTGATTGCTGGGATGAATCGGTTGTATAACTGCGGGCTGAGCACAGGGCAGATGCAGCAAATTGGGGTAAGCATTGGGGCGGATGTACCTTTCTTTTTGCAGGGCGGATGTATGCGTGCGCAAGGGATCGGGGAAAGGCTGAGTCCGCTCGAAAATCCCTTTTTGCTGGATGTGGTGGTGGTCAAGCCTAAATGCGGGGTCAGCACACCGGAAAGTTATAAGCTGTTTGACCAAATGGAAAAGACCGGAGGCAGTGCGCTGGCGATGATCGCTGCTATGAAATCGGTCGATGAAGCGGCGTACTTAAAAGCCTTTAAAAATGCGCTGGAACCTTGTGCGTTTCGGCTGGCGCCGCAAAGTCAATCGGCGGTTGCTGCGTTGAAGCAGGCGGGGGCAATGGCGGCGCAGGTGACCGGCAGTGGCTCGGCGGTTTTCGGCCTGTTTAAAAAAGACGAGGGGATCGGGGCAAAACAAAAGCTCGAAGCAATGGATTTCGAGCAGGTTTTTTTGGTGGATATGAAACATACGGGCTTATCTTTTTAAGGGGTCGGTGAGGCCTGACCTTTGGTGGTGAACAAGGTATATTCGTACATATCGCCGCGGTAAGCGGCTTTTTCAATATAGATCAATTCTCCGGAAGTGGAAAAATACTTGGAACGAATATTGAGAACCGGTGTATTTCTAGCCACTCTGAGCACACGCTGGTCATTTTCGGTGCAAAGCGAGGCGCTGACCGAAAGCTCGCAGGTCTTGGGCTCCAAATCATATTTTTCCCGCATCAGGTTATGCAAAGAACCTGTCAGCATCTCTTTTTTTAAGTTGGGGGAGTGAACAAAGGGAATAAACACGGTTTCAACAGCCACGGGAATCTCATCGGCCAAACGAAGACGTTTGGCGACATATACCTTCTGCCCGCCTAGCAAGTCATCGATATCAGGATAATCGTCGGAACCAGTCAGCGCAAAAAAGAGCACCTGTGTACTGGGAGTCTTGCCTTTGTTGGCGATCGCTCTGCTGAAGCTCATCAGGTTGTTTTCGGTGAATTTGTTGGCGGATACAAAAGTGCCGCGGCCCTGTTGACGAAAAAGTACACCCTGCTGTACAAGATCGGATATCGCTGTACGTACGGTCATACGGCTCATGCCTTCGCTTTCGGCCAAAAGACGCTCAGAGGGGATAGGCCGGCCGGGCGGATAGGTGCCGCTCTTGATCCGGGACAGTATTCTCTTTTCCAGTGCGGCAAACTTGTTTTCCGACATAGTCGTTCCTCATAAAAAAGAAGAAAGCTGCTTTCTTCAAACCATGTTTAAACAAAGCAGCTTTTTCAATGCGCATTTCTTTAAGCGCCTAAACGCTTGAAACGCTCAGCATTCTTGTTAAAACAATCCAAGATACTTGCAGTAATCAGCCGATGTCCATTTTCATTGGGGTGAATTCCGTCTGAACAGATGTATGCGCGATAATCCGGCGATTTTAAAAAATATCGCCGCGCATCCGCCAAGGGAATACCATACTTGTCCGCTACAGAACGGTTTACGATTGAGTAACGCTCGTGCCACCAATAGATTTTTGAAACATCCTCAAGCCATTTTAAGATGTTGTCACCCTTTTCCTGATTGCCTTTGGTAAACCACTTAAAGTAGCTGACCGCATTTAAAGGGGGTAGGGTCATCAATACCGGAACAGCGCCGCGGGCGTAAATCATCTCCACCATCTCAGAAAGCTGTGCTTCGTATTCGGGCAGGGGCGTTTTTGGCAGATGCTCGCAAAAAGGATTATCCGCGATTTCATCCCAAGCAAAATCGCAGTCGTTCCCGCCGAATTCGATCAGCACGATTTGGGGTTTCAATGTCTCCAGCTTTTCAGAAAGCCTGCGTTTTCCGAGCGTGATGGTGGAGCCGAATTTGGCTAAGTTCACCACGTTTGCACCGGTGGCCTTTTTCAGGTTGTTTGCAAAAGATTCTTTTAGGAAAAAGTATCGTTTCATTTCTTCGTTCAGTGATACGCCTTTGCTAAGAGAATCTCCTACGATTAAAATCGTCTGTGCTGTTTTTTGTTGTGTTTCCATTTTCTTTTTACCTCCATTAAGTCAGTTTTTTTTAGCAGAAAAATGTATTAATGATTCCGCTGACTTTTTAAGAATCCAAAGAAAATGAACACGCTGATATTTAGTTTGTTTTAACAGCTTTAATGATACCATAGGACCAGATTATAAGGCAACGCGCAAATGTTAACTTTTTATAAAGGGATTTTGGGCAGCAGATAAAAGAATAAAAGGATGGTATAATACGCTTGATGAAAAAGAAGCTGAAAATATGGATTAGAAGAATATTTGGGCCGCGTGTTAAAAGCTACAGCGATATTAACCGCAAGTTTACTTTTGTGCTCTCGGTGGTCAGTATATTCGCACTGGGTGCGATTCTTTATTATATCTATGATTTGCAAAAACCGCCAAACATCAGTTTGGCATCCGAAGAGATTTTCAGCAAAGGGATGATCACGGTCGGCGTACGCAGCGACCTTGGGCCCTATAGCCGAAAGAATCCGGAGACCGGCGACATGGAAGGCTTTGAGATTGATGTATGCGAAGAAGTGATTCACCGTATATTTGAAGATCGGATTTTAATCCGCTATGAAGAAGTCACCTCCACGACCAAGCTTTCCAAGCTGAATACACAGGAGATTGATGTATGCATCGGCGCTTTTGTACCGGAATCATCTGAAAGGATCACGCTTAATTATTCAGACGGTTTTTTTGTGGATGAAGTGGCGCTGGTGACCCGAAAAGACCAGCGACTGAATGTGCTGGCCGCAAATACGGTGTTGGTCGGGGTACTGAACGATTCTTACGCGGATAAGAATATTGAAAGCTATTTTGCTACGGTCAACGAAACCAAGCCGGAAAAAGAGCAAAAGTCTTATGACGTGATTCAATATGCTTGTTATCAGGACTTGTTTGAGGCGGTGGAGGCGTTTGATACAGATGTACTGGCCGCCAGTATGCTGAATATTCATTTAAACATGACAGATGATTTGGTGATCTTGCCCGATCGGATGCTATATCACGAATACTGTTTTGCGTTTAACTCGCGCGACGTCGAATTGACTAAAGTGTTTAACCAGGCCATCGCCGCAATGAAGGCGGACGGAACGCTGGATGACTTACGCGAGAAGTGGAGTATTGAAGAAATGTTTGAAGGATAAACGGATTGTGAATCGTTTATCCTTTTACTTTATTCAGTTCAATTGAGGCGCTGAATGTGCTAAAATATAGACAGCGTGGCAGTGTAAACGGTTTTTTGGGGGGATTAAATCATTATGGCTCAGTCAAGCGGTGATATCAAAGTTTTTGCGGGAACATCGGGTATGTCTTTTGCAAAAAAGATGTCCAAATATTTGGATATTGAACTTGGCGATTCGGAAGTCATCCGGTTCTCGGATGGCAATATTTTTGTCCGGGTCAAAGAGATGGTTCGGGATAAGGATGTATATCTGGTTCAGCCTATCGGGATGGACCCCAACAACGAATTCGTAGAAATCCTGTTTTGGCTGGACGCCTTTAAGCGGGCATCAGCCAATTCGGTCACCGCGATCATCCCCTATTTTTCCTACGCAAAAGGCGACAAGAAAGACGAACCCAGGGTCAGCATCCGCGCGCGGGTATGCGCCGAGAGTATTGAACTGGCCGGCGCTGACCGTGTGGTGATGATGGATCTTCACAGCCCGCAGGTACAGGGGTTTTTCAAAATCCCATTGGATCATCTGATGAGCATGCCGATTTTATGCGAGCATGTGAAGCGGATGGGTCTGGCGGATGAAAATCTGGTGGTGGTTTCGCCGGATGTGGGCTTTGCCAAGGAAGCGCGTAAGTTTGCGGATTACTTAGGCGTGGATGTGGCGATCGGCGATAAACAGCGTGTGGGGCACGATGAAAACGCGAAATGCCTGAATGTGATTGGCGAAGTGAGCGGGAAAAATTGCATGATTGTCGATGACTTTACCATTTCGGGTGGGACGCTGAAGGAGATTTCTCTGGCACTGCAAAACAAGGGTGCAAAGCGGATTTTCGCCTGTCTTTCTCATCTGATGGTGAAGGAAAAAGGGGTGAAATTGTTGGAAGATTGTCCGATTGAATTTATCTTAGGCACGGATACCGTCAACAACCCATACCCGATGATGAGCAAAAAATTTAAGGTGGTATCCGTGGCGCCGTTGTTTGCCGAGGCAATCAGTCGGATTCATTCAAAAGAGTCTATCTCCACACTGTTCACTGTGGTACCGGACAAGCTCTTGGTGGATGCGGACGACATATAGAGACGATATATAGATATTATAAAAGAAAAATAAAAAAAGAAGGTGAATGGGCACACTTCTTTTTTGTTTTCAATTGTTTTATTCTTCGATAGCCGCCTCAAACCAAAAGGTCACGCCGCCTTTGGAGTTCTCAGCGCCGAAGTCCTGTTCGGACAGATGCTGGATGGCGGCGACGATGGAAAGACCCAGGCCGTAGCTGGTGTCGTCCTGAGTACGCGACGGGTCTTGTTTATAGAACCGATCCCAAAGTTTGGACAGCGCATCCTCGGTTAAAGCCGGACCGGAATTGAACATATTGATACGAACTTTGGTTTCTTCAATTTGTGTTGAAATAATGATTTTATGTGTTTCGTCGCCATATTTGGCCGCATTGGAAAGATAGTTGGCCATCACTTGCTCAAAACGCATGGGATCAATCAGAGCGACATCTTTTTCTTTGGACAAATCAAGCGACACATCCAACTTCTTTTCCGCGATATATCCGTCGTATTTTTCAATAAATGCATGTATTTCGCTTCCAACGGAAAGGGGCTGAAGACTCAGCGCCATCCGCCCGCTCTCCATGCGGGAAAGCTCCAGCATTTCTTTTAGAAGGCGGTTCATTTTGTCCGCTTCTTCACCGACTATGTCCAATACTGCCCTTTGATGCTCTGCATCAGTGATAAATCCGCCCGAGAGTTCATCCGTATAGCCCTTGATGAGAGAAAGCGGGGTTCGGAGTTCGTGCGAGGCGTTTGAGATAAACTGCCGCTGAGAGAGGATGTCTTTCTCCAGCTGTAAATTCTTTTGGTTGAGTTCTTCCAGCGTTTCTTTTAGACGGAATGAAAGTGCGTTGATGTCGTGCGCTAGGTGCTCCAGTTCATCTCCGGTTGAGACATCGCATGTCTCGTCAAAGTTCAGTTTAGCCATACTGTTCACCGAGGACTGCATACGCTTGATGGGCCGGGTGAAACTTTTGGAGAGCGAAAACGCTAAAATCAGCGTGAATACCAAAAATATCAGCGTCACAGAGCCGACGACCAGATTGGATTGCAAAATGGTGCTGTCGATGGCGTCCATCACCTGCGTGATAATCACCGTATAGCCGTCTTTTTCGCCGGTCTGGTACAGCACATCCTGTACCCCGCCGCGCTTTCGCACCTCTTCCAATACGTCCTCGGGCGCGTCACCGTTTTCTCGGATACGCTCTATAATTTCGTCGTGATGCTTACCCTTTTGGGCACCCATCCAGTTGGAACCTTCGTTGGAGGAATAGATAAGGGTGGTATCGTCGTAGATTAAAACTTCAAAGGTGTTGCCCTGTTCAATGCTTCCCAGCGCGGATTCCCACGCCTCACTGTCGGCAGTGAAATCCAGCGCCATGATTTTTTCAAGGCTGTCTTTTAAGTCCTGCTTCATGTAAAAACGGTAAAGCGGGCGCAAAAGCAACGTGTTGGAGATCATCACGACAAGCGCGAAAGCCAGTACAATAAAGAGGATATATATAAACAGTCGTTTAGAGATAGAAGTCTTATACCGTTTCATGAATTATTCCTTTGGGTCAAACTTATAACCGAAACCGCGCAAAGTGACGATATAACCGCTGGCAGTTTTCAGCTTGTTCCTCAGCCGATTGATATGGGTATCCACCGTGTTGTCGCTGCCGAGGTAATCGTAACCCCAAACCGCTTCTAATAGCTGATCGCGGGACAGTGAGATATGATGGTTTTCGACGAGATAGCTCAGCAGATCATACTCTTTGCGGCTGAGGTCAACGGGTTGGCCGGCCACAAACACCTCCCTGCCTTCGGGCGAGAGCAAAAGCTGACCGTATTGTTTTTTGCCCGTCTTTTCCCCGTAGGCGCGGCGCAGGAGCGCTTCGATACGAGCGATAAGGACCATCGGCGCAAAAGGCTTGACCACATAATCATCCGCGCCAGTATCAAATCCTTCCACCTGGTCATATTCTTCACCTTTTGCGGTCAGCATCAGCACCGGACAATCCAAAATTTTACGGATCTCTTTTGCGCAAACAAGCCCATCCATCACCGGCATCATGATATCTAAAATGACGAGATGGGGGTTTTCACGCTTGAAGGTATCAAGCCCGTTTTGACCATTTTCCGCGGTGACCACCGTGTATCCTCTGGCTTCCAAGATGGTGGTGAGCAAAAGCCGGATGCGGGTGTCGTCATCCACGGCAAGTATTTTATAGGGGTTTTTTTCTTGTTCCATCGCTTAAAATCCTTATTTTTTAATAAGTATGCAATTTATTTTATCTCAATCTATTTTAGCACAAAATGGATGATTCAGCTTTTATATTAACGTCAGTATAAGACCACAAGATAACAGAAAGATAACAATGCTTTGAACGAGTCTTAAAAAATGCTATAATCGAAAAAATGAAAGAGCAATAAAAAAATTTTTTTCTGATGGGTTGGATAGCGAAAAACAAATGTTTCAGGGCTGGGATTTTTCCTATCTTGACGGGGGATGGCAGCTTGAGGGTTTGCCATGGTGTTACAAAAGTCTGGTTAAAGTACAACGCTCGCCTGAGTTAAAATTGCTTGATTTAGACACCGGTGCGGTGGTGTGTTTTGTTAAAATCATCGAATGGGAGTTTCCGGGGTTTAGCGTGGCGGCGCGCCTCAAGCCGCTGAAAGCAATAGAGAAAAAATTAAAGAAAACGGCTTTTATACCAGTGTCAAGCATCGGTTTTTGCTGATTGCAAAAAAACCGTTTAGAGAAAATATCGGTTAGCAGAAAAGGGAGAAGAATGGAGCAGATTAAGCAGAAAAAACGGGAATACACCTATGCAGTGATGACCGTCATCACCACATTTTTGGTGGTAGCCGGACATATCGGGTTTAGTGAAACCCCAAATCACACGATCAGCTACAATGCCGCCAACGGGGCACAGTATGTGCTGAATATCATCATCGGTATCATCTATTCCTTCCATATGCCGCTTTTTTTCTTTGTGTCGGGCGCGGTGTTTGGCTATGTGTATAACCAGAAATCCTACACCTTCGGCGGACTGCTTTGGAAAAAAACCAAGCGGCTGGCGGTACCTTTTTATACCACGCGGTTTTTCTATATCCTGCCGCTGAAACTGCTGCTCGGCATCTATGCGCTTTCAAACCTGCCGTTTCTTGTTAAGCGCCTGATTTTGCTGGGTGACTTGGATCACCTTTGGTTTCTGGTGATTTTGTTTTATATCTTTATTATCGCTTTTTTCCTTCGCAAATATCTGTTTCGGTTTAAGATTCCAGTGACGATTCTGTTGCTGGCCGGCTTGGCTTTTTACAATCGTGTCCAGTTGCCTTTTCTTTTAAACATCACCTTTGCCTATATCATCTATTTCTATCTGGGATTGATTTTTAATGAGTATCAGGAAAAAATCACCACCAAAGGGGCGTTGACCATGGCGGCGGTCGGGGTCGCGGCGTATATTGTTTTGTATTATCGGAGCGAGTTTTTCTTCGGCCACACCAACGCAATTCTGCAAAAAGGGCTCAGCCTTAGCTTTGACCTGCTGCAGGCCGTTTTGGGGATTGGTGTGATCTATGGGGTTTCCAAGGCGTTGTGTGCCGCTGGTGTGCAAAACACCAAAGTCTTTAAAGGCCTATATAAGCACGGGTTTAACATCTACTTGTTCCACAGCACGCTGAACTATGTGGTGCTGGTCTGCTTTGAAGCGTGGGGATGGTTCGGTTGGTTCAATTTAAGCGACGCCAATGCGGGTTTGTATATTCTCTTCCGGCTGGCGTTTACCTATTTGGTACCGATACTGGTTTCGATGATGGTTTTTGGGGTGAAGGGTAGATTTAATAAAAATACGGGAGCAAAAAAATGACAAACAATAGCGAAACACTTATGGAAAAGAGTTGAGGTTGAGCATTGCCATTGTTTTTTCGAAAAGCAAGGTCTTAGAAATAAAAAAATACAGTGAATAGATTGTCCTTTTGGATAATACAGCATTAAAAACAATTAAAATGATGTTTGGAAAACCCACTTTTTCTCTTGATTCCTTAAAGCTGTCTTTTTGTAACACAAGTATAATAGGTTAATTAATCACCATAATAGAGAGAACTGACCAGTTGCCACTGATTCTCAGTAAATACATACAATGCGTATGAATAATTGTGAAAATCGTAGGAACCTTCTTCGGTGATGATTTCAAAAACGCCATCATTATTTATATCCATAAAAATTGCCTTAAAACTGGTGCCCTCACCGATTAGTTTAAGCTCGTTCAAGCTTTCGCCCTCTTCAAAGACTTCGTCTAGTTCAAATGAATACAAGGTAATAATATGTTCATTTTCTCCATCAGCTATTTTAACCTCGGAAGTGAAAACATTATTCTCGATGATGTTTTCGAATGTAACGGTTTCTGTTTTGTGGTCGCCATCAATATCCAAAGTATAGCGGGCTTTCCAATCGTCCTTATATATCGTAACACTTAATGGCAGGGTAATGGCAGGGTTGGAGGTAGTAACACACAGCCTTTCGAAAGCGGGGTTTAGCGACTTATATTCATCATAATCAAGCATCAAATGAATATCTCCGGTAGAACCAAAGTAGTACATGTCATAGGTGTAATTGCTATATTCATTGATCATACCATCAGCATTATAAATATAGAGTGTATCTTTATTGTCTAGAAAGCTTTTATTTGCAGAGGCTTCAATTTTGTCGTTCCAATTCATCCAATGGATAAACGGATATAGCTCATAAGTACTGATCCAATCGTCACCTTTGAAAATAGCAATTAAATCATTATCAATAAAAACAGGCGTGTATTCACTTAAGTCATAATCCCAATATGGAACTAGCGCGTCAATTTCATCTTGGATCATCTGATCATAAGGGTCGAGTGACCGGCTGGGTTCGGGCGTCTCCGCAGGCATATTGGTGGGGTAGGAGGTTGCACCTGTAGCAGTTACATTTAAATCAGATATAGATGATTCCAAGCAACCAGATAAACAGATAAGGATAAAAATAGATAAAACAAGGAATATTCTTTTAAAGTGCATTGAAGCTCCTTTTTAGGCAACAAGATATTAACAATATTTACATAAAGATTATAACTTATGATTTTGCTTTCTGCAAAAAAAAAAGATAAATAACAAAACGCCTATCACCCTTTGATAGACGTTATCTTGGAGCCGCTAATCAGATTCGAACTGATGACCTCATCCTTACCATGGATGCGCTCTACCTACTGAGCTATAGCGGCAAATCGGCTTTAATTGTCAGCGAAATTTATTATAATCGAAAGGCCCCACCATTTCAACACCTTTTTTAGATATTTTTATTTGTTTGCTTAAAAAAGCGCGAGATATTCGGTTTTTCTGTCGAAAGGTCGCCCAAGTTTTACTTGACAGATGTCCTTCGTTTGATTAAAATATTTGTTGCGACTGTTTGCGTTCCAGCCCAATGCAAACATATGCAATCGTTAAAAAAATTTAATAGAAAACAGGCAGGAGGAAGCCCTATGAAATCATATATGGCTAAGACCGGCGGTGTGGAATCTAAATGGTTGCTTATCGATGCAGACGGGCAGGTTTTTGGAAGACTTGCAAGCCAGGTGGCAACGCTCTTAAAAGGCAAACATAAGCCCGAATATACACCGCACATTATGACCGGCGACCACGTGATTGTGGTCAACGTTGAAAAGATTGTTTTCACCGGTAAAAAGCTGGATCAGAAGAAATATTACAGACACACCGGCCATCCGGGTGGACTGAAAGAAGTATCTTACGCGAAGATGATGGAACAAAAACCTGAGTTTTTGTTCATGAACGCGGTGAGAAGAATGCTTCCGAAGAACAAGCTCGGCAGAGAGATGCTGAAGAATTTAAGGGTATATGTCGGACCGGATCATGACCACGAAGCACAGAAGCCCGTGGCTTACAAACCGGCCGAATACCGGGAAAACTAACAGGGAGGTACGAAAAGTAAATGAGTAAAACACTCTATACCGGAACAGGCAGACGAAAATCTTCTGTTGCCAGAGTACGCCTTGTATCCGGAACAGGAAAAATAACCATTAATAAACGCGATATCGAAGAATACTTCAATCTTGAAACATTGAAGATGCTGGTTCGTTCGCCTTTGGAGGAAACCAAAACCATCGGCACCTACGACGTTTTGATCAACGTTAAAGGCGGCGGTTATACCGGACAGGCGGGCGCGATTCGCCATGGTATCTCACGGGCGCTTTTGGAAGCCGACCCGCAGTACCGCGCCATTCTAAAGAAAGCGGGCTTCTTGACCCGTGACCCGAGAATGAAAGAACGTAAGAAATACGGCCTGAAAGCCGCCAGACGCGCGCCTCAGTTCTCGAAACGTTAATAACAAAATTATTAAAAAACGCTTTGTTTGGTCAGGGCGTTTTTTTTATTAACAGAATTTAAATCATGTGAATAATCAGTGTTGTAAACTTGAAAAAAGACGGAGCGAAAGGTATAATTTTTTTACACGTAAAAAAGAAAATTATGTATTGATATATTTTTTTTAAGGAGCATAGATGGATTATAAAAAAGAGTATGAAAAGTGGCTGGAAAGCGATTATTTTGACCAAGCCACTACAAATGAGCTTTTGGCGATTAAAGGCGACGAAAAGGAGATAGAGGACAGATTCTACCGCAATCTGGCGTTTGGCACAGCGGGTATGCGAGGCAAATTGGGCGCGGGTACCAACCGTATCAATGTCTATATGATCCGCCGGGCTACGCAAGGGCTGGCGGACTATATCATTCAAAAAGGCGGACAGAAGCGCGGTGTGGTCATCGCTTATGATAGTCGGCATTTTTCGGATGTATTTGCGTTGGAAACCGCTAAAACATTGGCCGCAAACGGTATTAAGGCCTATTTGTTTACCTCTCTTCGGCCGGTGCCTGTGCTCTCCTATGCGGTACGGCGCCTTAAGACCATCGCGGGTGTTGCCATCACGGCCAGCCATAACCCCAAAGAATACAACGGCTATAAGGTGTATTGGGAGGACGGGGCGCAGGCGGTGGACGAAATTGCCGACGGAATCGTGAAAAGCGTTAATGCGATTGAAAACTACGACAGCATCGGTGTGATGGATGAAGTAGCGGCGTTGGAAAAGGGTTTCTTTAAATATATCGACAAAGAAGTGGACGACGCCTACATGGCGGATATCAAAACGCTCTCCACATCTAAGGATTTGCCCAAGGATTTTCGCATCATCTATACGCCCATCCATGGAGCAGGCAATGTACCGGTTCGAAGGATTCTGGACGAACTCGGGTTTGAAGATGTCTGTGTGGTCAAAGCGCAGGTGGAACCGGACGGTGATTTTCCCACGGTAGCAGCGCCAAATCCGGAGGATCCAGCGGTGTTTAATCTTGCCATCGAATATGCTAAGGCAAAAAGTGCGCATATCATCATCGGAACCGATCCGGATTGTGACCGATTGGGGCTTTTGGTGCCGGACGGACGGGGCGGATATATCCGACTGAACGGTAACCAGATCGGTGCTTTGATGTTCGACTATGTCCTGAAAGCCAGAAAGGACAATATGCCGAGCAAAGGCGTATTGATTAAATCCATCGTCACAGGTGACATCACCAAGCATATCGCAAAAAAACATGGCATTAAGACATATGAAGTGCTGACAGGTTTTAAATATGTCGGCGAGATGATTGAGAAGATGGAAAACACGGATGAGACTTTCTTGTTTGGTTTTGAGGAAAGCTACGGTTACTTGCTCGGCACGTTTGCACGGGATAAAGACGCTGTGGTGGCCTCCATGCTGGCCTGCGAGATGACGGCGTATTATAAAAGCATCGGGAAATCCATCTATGAAGGTTTAATTGATATTTATGAGCAGTACGGGTATTACTCGGATGGGCAGATTGCTGTGGAATTGGATGGAAAAGAAGGCTTGGACAAAATCGCCCGCATCATGAAAGCGTTTCGCTCGGAAGGATTCCCGGATATGCCGGAGTTGACGGCAACCGAAAAAATGGATTATTTATACCAGACGGCAGAGGATGTAAAGAACGGAGAAATCAGCGATACAGGCCTTAGAAAATCCAATGTATTAAAATATATTTATGATGACTTAAGCTGGGTTACGGTGCGGCCTTCCGGAACTGAACCCAAGATAAAGATTTATGTATCGGCGCGCGGAAACAGCATGGAAGCTTCAGAAGCCAAAATGAAAGCCATGATGGAAACCATGAAGCGTGCGATGGAGCAGGTAAAGTAGGACAAACCCTGATAGAGGAGATATCCTGTGGAAAAAAAGCAAAAGGAAGAAAGTACCGTTAAAGACAAGGTTGAAGGTAGAATCACCGAAACGATAAGGCCAAAAGAGCCAAGAGCCAAAAAGCGCTCCTCATGGGCGGCGTTTACGCTGCCGGTCATCATTGTGCTCATCATCGTTGGGCGGTTGGTTTTTGATTATCAGAACTTTAAAGGCGAGCTGGAGGTTTTTTTCAGCGTCATACGTTTTTTGGTGTGGGGGTTTGCGATTTTCTTTGTCCTGTCCCCGTTTATCGCCTGGTTTGAAAAACTGTTTGGCAAGCTGAAGCACGGGGCAAAACTGCTTTCTATGATCATCGTCTATCTTTTGTTTGGCGGAGTGTTGGCGGTCGTGTTTGTCTGGCTGGTTCCGCTTATTTTTTCCAATGTTTCTGAAATCACCCGGCAGATTCCCGACTGGGCCGAAGCAATAGGGGGTCTGTTGGATCGGTTCTATGATTGGGTTGGGGGCCTTAACATCCCCGGCTTGCAGGATTGGGTGACTGACACCGAAGCTGACCTTGTGGATAAACTGGCTGTTAGTCTGACAGATATCAGCCTGAATATTATAGGCGCGTCCTATGGCATTTTTCGAGGAGCTTTAGATTTTATTATCGGCATCGTTATCTCGGTTTATATGCTGATTGAGCGAGAAGGTCTGACCCGGCGTATCCGTAAGCTGACCTATTCGCTTTTAGATAAAGAAAAAGCCGAATATGCGGCCGAAGTCTCCTCGGTTTCGGGGAAAATTTTTCGCAATTTCATCTACGGGAAGCTCATCGACTCGGCGATTGTCGGTGTGGTTTCCTATTTTGTTTTGCTTCTGATCGGGGCACCTGTGCCCATGCTGCTCGCGGTTATTATGGGGATCACCAATATGGTGCCCACCATCGGGCCTATCATCGGAGCGATTCCTTGTATCATCATCACGCTTATCATCAGCCCGCCCGCCGCGCTTTGGGTGCTGATCTATACCATCATCATCCAGCTGATAGACGGATGGGTGTTGGGGCCGCATATCTTGGGCGAGAGCGTGGGGTTAAAGCCGTTCTATATTCTGGCGGCGGTGCTGATCGGCGGCGGACTTTTCGGTGTTCTCGGTGCGTTTCTGGCAACACCCACCATGGCTGTGGCGCAGTATTTGCTGCAAAATTATACGGCAAAAAAATTGAAAGAGAAAAAGATCACACTGGAGCCGTGATCTCTTGAACGAATAGAATAGAACAAAAACAGCGAGCAATCGCTGTTTTTTTATGCCATATGCCGGACGCGAAAAACCGCGTTGACCTCCTCTGAAATCTTTCGGCAGGCTTCAATTTCCTCTTCGGGCAGATAATCGACCACCGAAAGGGTGGTATCAAAACCTAAAGCGACAGCTTCTTTTGCAAAGTCCAGAATAGCGGCATACGCCGACACACCATAAATACTCTGGCACTCGGTTTGATATTTTTCGGCATTGCTGGCGTTGAGGCTGATAGAAAACCCGTTGACCAAACCTTTTAGTTCCGGCAGAACATCGCGTCCGTAATACAAATTTGCTTGTCCATTGGTGTTGACCTTCACATAAATCCCGTTGTTTTTTGCAAACTCGCTGACAGCTTTCATCACATCCAACGCCAGCATGGGTTCGCCAAACCCACAGAATGTGATTTTTTTCAAGGGTAAAAGCGGTTTTAGGTCTACTATAATTTCCTCAGCCGAAGGTTCACTGCTCAGCCATAGTTCGTTTCCTGCTATGCCGTCAGTCAGGTTACGCAAACAAAAGCGGCAGTTATTGGTGCAGCGATTGGTAGGGTTGATGTAAATACCCCCGCCGTATTCATATACAAAGGTGTCTTTTTTAATGTCTGCCACGTTTACTCTCCCAAAACGCCGAACAGCGATTTTGCGTTTTCGATATTAATCTTGGCTATTGCCTCGGTATCCATATTTTTAAGTTCAGCCATCTTTTCAATCACATGCCGGACATATTTCGGCTCATTGCGCTTACCGCGGACGGGTACGGGAGCGAGGTAGGGGCAGTCGGTTTCTGCCATGATGCGATTAATCGGCAGGGCTAAAAACGCTTCTTGCACTTTGCGGGCGTTACTGAAAGTCAGCGTTCCGGTAAAGGATACATGAAGACCAAGTTTGATAGTTTCAAGCGCAGTTTCTTTGCTCCCCGAAAAGCAGTGTACCACGCCTTTTAATGGCGCAAAGGAAGATAGGATATCCATCGTATCCTTGGTGGCCTCGCGGCTGTGGATAATAATAGGCAATCCTAAATCTTTAGCGAGTGCAATCTGCGCTTTAAAAACCGTCTGCTGAACATCGCGCGGCGAAAAATCGTAATGATAATCCAGCCCTATCTCACCGACGGCGACTACTTTTTTGCTTGCGGCCAAACTTTCAAGAACACGGATATAATTTTTTGATACATCTTTGGCGTCGTGCGGATGCACGCCGACCGACGCATAAATGCGTGTGTTTGCTTCTGCCAATTCCACCGCGGCTTTTGAATCCGCTTCATCGGATGCGGCCTCAACAACTCCGAGAATGTTTTCCTCCGGGAAAGCATCGATCACAGCTTGACGGTCACTGTCAAAACGCTCGCTGGTTAGATGTACATGCGTATCAAACAGCATCATTTTACCTGCAGCCCATCTGCCATGTCTTTATCGGGTGCGAGCAAGGCCAAATCCTTACCGTTGTCTACAGCAAGAAGCATACCGTTGCTTTCTACACCGCGAATTTTAGCGGGTTTAAGATTGGCCACCACCACGATGGTTTTACCCACCATCTCCTTGGGTGAATACCAGGTGCGGATGCCGCTGACAATCTGGCGTGTTTCATCACCGATTTTGATTTGCAGCTTTAAGAGCTTATCGCTGTCCGGCACAGCTTCGCATTCCAAAACTTTAGCCAGCCTGAATTCGCATTTGGCAAAGTCATCATAAGTGATCTGCGGCAGGCTCTCGGTTTTTTTCTCATTCTTTTCGGGGTCAGCAGTTTTAGCCGTTTCGTCAGCTAAAGATTCCAGCTCTTTTTCCACATCAATACGAGGGAAAAGAGGGTCTGATTTTTTCACGGTAGTTTTCTCCAGTGAACCAAACGCTTTTGCGCTGTCAATCGAAGTTAAGTCAGCGACACCGATGTTTTCCAAAATTTTTGCAGATGTTTCCGGCAAAAAGGCCGCCAGCAGCACTGCGATGATGCGGATATTTTCCACCAAGTGGTAAAGCACGTTGCTTAGTTCATCCTTTTTGCTTTCATCCTTGCCGAGAATCCATGGTGCTGTCAGGTCAATATATTTATTGCTCTTGGAGACCAAAACCCAAATTTCTTCCAGCGCTTCGGGTATACGCAGTTCTTCCATATGCATATCGACTTTTTTATAAAGGTCATTGGCGACAGCTTCTATTTCAGCGTCATGCTCGGAACGCTCACCGCCTTTTGCCACCACACCGCCTTGATATTTCTCCACCATCGCGACCGTACGGGAAACCAGATTGCCAAGGTCGTTGGCAAGGTCCGAGTTGATCCGGTACAGCAGGGATTCGTTGCTGAAAAGCCCGTCCGAACCGAAAGGTACTTCGCGCAAAAGGAAGTAACGGATGGCATCCACACCGTAGCGTCCGACCAGCTTGACTGGATCCACCACATTGCCTTTGGATTTGCTCATCTTGCCGCCTTCCAGAATCAGCCATCCGTGACCGAACACTTGCTTTGGTAAAGGTAATTTAAGCGCCATCAGCATAATTGGCCAAATAATAGTATGAAAACGCACGATCTCTTTGCCCACCAGATGCAGATCGGCCGGCCAGAATTCTTTGAATTTGCTGTCGTCTTCCTGCAGATAGCCTAAGGCCGTGATGTAGTTGGAGAGTGCATCGATCCACACATAGACCACATGTTTGTCATCAAAATCCACCGGAATGCCCCATTTAAAAGAGGTGCGCGATACACACAAATCCTCCAAACCAGGCAGAAGGAAATTGTTCAGCATCTCATTTTTGCGGGACGCGGGCTGGATAAACTCATCGTGCTCTTCAATATATTGAATCAGGCGATCAGCATATTTGCTGAGTTTAAAAAAGTAAGATTCCTCTTTGGTCAACTCAACTTCCCGTCCGCAGTCCGGGCATTTGCCGTCTTTCAGCTGCCGTTCCAGCCAGAAGGATTCGCACGGCGTGCAGTACCAGCCTTCGTATTCGCTTTTGTAAATATCGCCCTGTTCGTAGAGTTGTTTAAAGATTTTTTGGACGGTTTTAACATGCCTCTCCTGTGTGGTACGAATAAAATCGTCATTGCTGATGTTGAGCAGTTTCCAAAGCTTCTCAATTCCGTCTACGATGTTGTCTACATACGCCTTTGGTGTGGTGCCGGCTTCCTTGGCTACGCGTTCAATTTTTTGTCCATGCTCGTCCGACCCTGTCAAAAACATCACATCATAACCGTTCTGACGCTTGTATCTGGCCAGCGCATCGGCCGCCACTGTGGTATAGGAATGGCCGATATGCAGTTTATCCGAAGGATAGTAGATGGGTGTGGTGATGTAGTATTTTTTGCTCATGTTAACCTCCAAAAATAATCTTAAAATAACAAAAGCCCCGTATAAGATAGGGGCCATAGCGTACTTAAAAAAAGTGAACCGTTTAAACCACCCTAACAGGCGTGCGCTTTTGGTAACGGGGGCTTGCTTTCCCGCCGCAGGTTTAGTTTCCCTTGCCTGCGGAGCTCCGGAGCCATATTCAGCCAGTTCGTTTTGCGGTGCATACCTTTCAGCAATCAGTACGCTCTCTTAAGTTTGCAAAGCCAATCCAGCTTACTCTTTCCTTCACTGCTTTTAATTCTTGTTTTTTACTTATATCAAAGAATAGTGCTTTTAAGCGTTTTTGTCAAGGCATATTGTGTAAACCTGATGCTTTTTTAAGACGTGTTAATTCTTAAGTGCCTGCAAGGGCGCGGGGATTTTACCGCCGCGGCTGATGAACTCGGATGCGCTGACCTGGTTGTAGGGCATAATCGGTGCGGTGCCCAAAAGACCGCCGAATTCCACCACATCGCCCACATCCTTGCCGGGTACAGGGATGATACGAACCGCAGTGGTCTTGCTGTTCACCATGCCGATCGCCGCTTCGTCCGCAATGATCGCCGATATGGTTTCGGCCGGTATATGTCCAGGCACGGCGATCATATCTAAGCCTACCGAGCAGACACAGGTCATGGCTTCCAGCTTTTCGAGGGAAAGAACACCTTTCTGTACGGCCGCAATCATACCCTCATCCTCACTGATCGGGATAAACGCACCCGAAAGACCGCCGACGTGGGAGGATGCCATCACTCCGCCTTTTTTGACCGCATCATTTAAAAGCGCCAAAGCCGCAGTGGTACCGTGTCCGCCACACGTTTCAATGCCCATTTCTTCCAATATACGCGCTACGCTGTCGCCCACCGCCGGCGTGGGGGCCAAGGATAAATCGACGATGCCAAAATTGACGCCCAACCGCTCGGAAGCTTCTCTCGCCACCAACTGCCCGATACGCGTAATTTTAAACGCGGTGCGCTTGATGGTTTCGGCGACCTGGTCGATGGGAAGACCTTTCATATCCTTGATGGCTGCACGCACCACGCCGGGGCCTGAAACGCCCACATTGATCACACATTCTCCTTCGCCAACACCATGAAAAGCGCCCGCCATAAAGGGATTATCAGGTACAGCGTTGGCGAACACCACCAATTTGGCGCATCCCAAGCCGTCTTTGTTTGCCGTGAGGGCAGCGGTTTTCTTGATCGTTTCGCCCATCAGCCGAACGGCATCCATATTGATACCGCTTTTGGTTCCGCCCACGTTTACTGAGGAGCAGACCACATCGGTTTCGCTTAAAGCTTGAGGAATACTGGCGATGAGTTTACGATCCCCGGGCGTAAAGCCTTTCTCCACCAGCGCGGAAAACCCACCCAAGAAATCGACGCCCACCTCCTTGGCCGCTTTATCCAAAGCTTTGGCAAAACAGACATAATCTTCGGCATCGCTGGCTTCCGCGATCAGCGAAATGGGTGTGACTGAGATACGCTTATTGACAATGGGGATACCATATTCGACCGAAATGGCTTCACCCGTCTTTACCAGGTCTTTGGCGTATCGGGTGATTTTTTGGATGATCTTATCGCAAGACTTTTTGGCATCGTTGTCGATACAATCCCGCAGGCTTAAGCCCATGGTGATGGTCCGGACATCCAGATGCTCTGATTCAATCATTTTAAGTGTTGATAAAATTTCTATTTGATTCAGCATGATTTCTTGCCCCTAAATTCTGTGCATGGATTGAAAGATTTCGTCGCGTTGGATTCGGATTTCCAAGCCGATTTCCTCCGAAACCCGACTTAAAGTTTTTTTAATTTCATCAAATCCGATATTCGCTTTTTCGATATCCACAAGCATTATCATGGTGAAATATTCTTTCATAACGGTTTGGTTGATGTCCAGTATATTGATATTGAGTTTCGCGAGCGTGGCGGAAACCGCGGCAATAATGCCGACTTTGTCCTTGCCCACGACGGTTAATATGGCGTTCATAAGCTATCCCCTTTAAACTATAGTCATCACATTATATATAGATTTTATCGAAAAAACAAACAAAAAGCCGATCTAATTAGATCGGCATGATGATATGCTTTTCAGGTTATTGTGCATTTGGGTTGACATAATATTCGCCTGAAATCGCATCGTAGATATCCGAATATAAAAATTCAGATTTAACCACATTACCGTCCGCGTCTTTGTATAAACGATACACTTTAACGCGTGTACCGTATGCGGGCTCGGTGTAGGTATAGGTATCGCCCGGCTTGATGGCAACGCCGCCGGGGCTGGCCTCGGCATAGCTGTAGGAAGCCGGATAGGGGATGGTGGTTTTATAAACCTTTGAGAGCATCTCCACAGTATAGCCGTGCGCCGGCGGTTCGCCGTAGATGTTGCAGGTGACGGTATAGTTTTTTTCATCTACCACCATACTGATATAGATGGGTGATGTTTTGTTGTTTGTAATCTTAAGGTCAGGGGTAAAGCTGATGGTAGAGTCGAGACCCGCAGGGATATATTCGGAGACCAGTGAGTGGTGCGTTCTGGCGGGAATATCCAACTCGGCTGTGAGCGCCGCAATGTACAGCGTGGACGAAACCTGACATACGCCGCCGCCTACTTCGTATACATGCGCGCCCGCGTTGAGTGCCGGAGCCTCTAAGAACCCGGTTTCTGTTGTGCGTGCGCCGCAGTCGGTGTTCAGCGAAATGGTATCGCCTGGCTGGATGACGGAAACGTTTTGATTGATCAGTTCAACCAAGCGTTTGATGTTGCCCACACGCGCTTCCCCGCGCGACTTGATCTGTGAGGTGTAGGTACCGATAAGCTGGGTTTTGTATTTCATATCATCAATGCTGGTAAACGAATTGATTTCATTGTACGGTGCTTCCAGAACGGAATAATCGTTTGTCAGAATCGCGTCATAAATAATCGATGAAAACTCATCCACTTTCACTTCGAATCCGGGGATAGGCTGTTCGTAGGAAAACCGCTTGTCCTCTTCTTCTACAGACGGTCGAAAGATAACGCCGGCGTCATCGGGTGAGATATTGATAACGGCTTGCACGTCTTCGCTTTGCAAAAAGGATAAGATCATATCCAAAGAAACAATGGGTTGAAGCGGGAAATTAACTCCGCCGTCGTCCATGGTTTCCGGAGTATAGCTTTCGGGTAAAACGTCTTTGGTGGAATAAAGGAAAGCATCGCGGATCGCTTCGTCAATATCCGGCGTGACGCCCATGGCTTTGACGTTATATAAAAAAGCATTGCCGCTTAATGTAAACGCGATGTCTTTATCGATATACCAGGTATCAAGACGGGGCGCGATGGCCGCACGTGCCTCGGCTTCATCCATCCCGGCGACACTGAAGCCGCCAATGTATATGCCTTTTTTAAGTACATTTTTTTCAATGATGGTATCAATTTGATTGGCTTTTAAATCATGGTTATACTTGACAGCCAAGATACCGCTGACAATTAAGCCGATGACTAGAATGATGAGTATAATAAAAAGTATTTTGATCGTCTTTTTTGGGGTTTCACTGCTCATGTAATTACCTCGTATGCTATATTCAATGCTATTCTAACCAATCAAGTGCGATAAGTAAACCTTTTCGCACATTTTTTACAGATAGGCCATGATTGCAGATAAGAAAAAGACGAACCGTTTGGCTCGTCTTAATTACAGGTTTTTAAGGCGTTGTCGTTCCGTCCCCACCGCCATCAGTCGAGGCATCGGGCGGAATATAGCCCGGCAAATCACTAGCCGCTGGGTCCGAAGGATTATAATAGGTGACGCCTGCAATAGCCGGAAAATATGAGTCGATGTATGTATCGGTGCCATAGAGTGTCAGGCGATATTTTTCACCGCTGTTTTCATCGGCACCATTATAACCCACCCAGGATAATGGATCAGGGTCATTTTTAAAATCGTATCCCGCTGGGTAATAGTATTTATAGGTCCACCATACCTGACCATCTCTTCTTGCGGGATAAGACAGCGGTTTTCCAATATACACATATGCGCCGCTGGGGGCCACACCGTTTTCGGCAATCATACGCGTCGTCGCTTCGGTGGGTGCAATGGTCTTGTGCAGAAGGGTCCGAATCACCACCTGATAACCGTCGGTTCTGGGCGGTCCGTAGACAGCCGCGGTAACCGTTTGAGCTTCATCATCGACATAGATCACAAAGTAAATGGTTTCGGATAGCGTGTTGATAAACTTAAAATCTTTGCTGGGGTAGTCGATCGTGGCGTCTACGGCGACATGATTATCGCTCCAGTTTCTGGTCACATAATCATACTCACCGACTTTAAACCGACCGACTTTGTTGATATAGTCCGAAGGATAGGTGTGATTGTGTCGCTCGACGATACCGAGATCGGCCAAGAGCACGGCATTGTATAGCGTACTGGAAACCTGACATACACCGCCTCCGAGATCCTCGACAAGCACGCCTTTGCGGATGGTACCGCCGGCTTTCCAGCCTTTTTCTTCGGTTCGCTCACCGGTGGTCTCATTGATGGAGAAGACCTCTCCCGGCTCAAGTGAGTTACCGGAAAGCGTTTGGGACATCAGTTTAATATTGAACACGCGGTCATCATCATCGTAAGTGCCGTAGCCGAAAAAGGATGTATATTCGGAGAGTTTAACCACGCTGCCTGCCATATCCGCCTTGGTATGCTCAGGGGTAATGACAATCGTGTCAATGGTATTAAGATTAAAATTTCCATTTTCAACGGCAGCCAGAATTGCCGAAACAAAAGCAGGCTGGTCAATGGTTAGACCTTCGACTTCGTCTGACCAAGTGATGGTTGCTTCTTCGGTTTCAGCATCAGGATTAAAACTCATCTCGGGCTCAACCGCGTCCACTTGGTATTTGGCGGCGATTGATTCAACCGCCTTGGCGACCATGTCCTGATCGGCAATCAACTGCACCGCATACTTCACGCCTTCACTTTGTGCGGTTTTCAGCTTTTTTTGACGATCAAAATATGTGCCGGATTTTTCATAGAGCATCGCGTCAACCAAAACGTCTTCCACATCGGTTACAAAACCAAGGGATACAGCCGTTTCAGTATGAGATTCTCCGTTAAAGGTAAACTGTATTGCGGCATCATCCAACTTTGCTTTTAGAATATCCGAAAGCGCGGTACGCGCTTCGGATAAAGTTAAGCCGCTGACATCAACGCCTTCTATGGTGGTGGTTTCGGCATAAACCCCGCCTGTGACAAAACCGAGCAGCTCGTCATCCGACGGCCGTTGACTTGCGACCAAGAAAACAACCATACCAATGATTGCCACAGCCGCCGCTGCCGCCCCAATGATAATCCAAAGACGGGTGTTTGTTTTTTTTGTGCCGTACGGCTTTATTTTCTTTTGCGTTACGGGTATTGTGCCGTTACTCATTTTTGCCGCTCTGGCTCGCTTGGCTTCCAGTTTTGCACGCTGTAAGTCCTGCTTGGATATGGGGCCTTTGCCGCTGTATTTTGCCATCATCTATCTCCTGATTAAGATTATAATATATTAATGTTAGTTTATTTATAAAGAATAACAGACCTTATGATAAACCAGGGTCTGTTAAAAGTAAACGTTTTTAAAAATATTTTTACAATTTCTTGATGTGTCTCTATGTGATCCAATGGAGAAAAAAAGGGGGCAAAAGGATACATCACGGGGTTTTATCTAAAAAATCTTGCCTAAATATACCCAATGCCAGGGCTCCAGATAGTAATTATAGAAACCGTATTCATTGCCGTGCGTCTCCAAGTAGTCGAAAAGCTCGGTGGCGCCAAAGCTGTTGCGTTCATAAAAATCAATCGCCACCCCGTACTGGTGATTGGAAAAGCCGGGTACATAGGAATAATTTTGCCGTTTTAGGTGCCAAGACCCGTTGTGGCGATAGGCTACCGAGCGGTCTTTTTGCTCAGAATAGAAATACCACTGCTTATCAATATCCCGGTAGGTAGTGCTGGTGATAAAGATATCGCCGGTGGCATGATAAGCGTCGATCAGCAAATAAGCATAAGCGACGAAAGTATTGATCGTGATCTGGTTTTCCGACCCGGCGAAGGTGACTAGGCGCTCTTTGGGCTGCGCAACCTCTTCCATCCAATCTCCGGCTTTATAGGAGAACATCGCTTTGTTTTTTGCGGCATAACCGGCCAGTTTTTCGGCACGGCCTTCTTCACTGAAACTGGGGTCAGCAATGGTTTCTGCATATAGGGTTTTAAAAGCTTCTGTGGTCATATCATATGGGTATTCGTTCATCAAAGCCGTTATATCATTATTCATCACCGCCATATCATCAATATAGCGTTCGATGTTAAGACTGCCGCCTTCTTCATTAAGCTGGGCATACTCGGTCAGTGCGTATGGGGTGGGCATGAAATCACGGATGAAATCCTCACCATTGGTTAAAAGCTCTTTAGAAAGGATATCTTTTAATAAATTCAGTGTGTATTCGTCCGGCTCTGCCGATATATTGGTGTAGTCCACAAAGTTGTTAAGAGAATTTGCGGTGTACACCAAGCGAGTCAGATTGGCCTGAGTAACCGCACCCCATTGTCCATAACGGTCAGTGTCCAGCCCCAGAAGAGACAGACAGACTTGGCTTTCTATCAGCAAGCGGTTTTCATCGGTGACTGTGATATCTTTCAGCTCGGCATAGATATACTCATTCAGAGCTTCTTCATTCAGCTGCTGCGCCGGCGTTGTAAACGAAAAAGCTTCTTCGGTGGTCAATGTGGTATCGTCGTCCAAATACCATAAGTTGTAGATATATTGCGTGTTGGGAGAAAGATCGGCGAGCACAGCATATGCGGTTCCGTCCACAACGGTGGAATTGATGGGTCCATCCACGCCGGAAAGTACAAAACCAAACTCGGTGATGTCAGCATCGATTGGTGAAAAAGCGGCGCTGATGATGGCGTGGGTACATCCATAAAACTCGGTCGGATAAAACGTGAGATCATAGGCGGGAGCGGGTGTCGCTGTGGGGGCGGTAGAAGGCGTTGGGGTTTCCGCAGGCGCAGATGAGATTTCCGATGGGCCACATGCCCCAAAAAACAGGGCAACCAGCAGAATAACAGGGATCAGTAAATATATTTTTTTTGTCATAAGTATTAATTCTCCAAAGGTTTGGGAGGCGGTGACAGCGCCAAGGCCTCGTCTGGAATGGTTTTGCCCAGATAAATCCACCGATATGGGTGGGCAGTATCGGGATAAAAACCGTATTGCGATGCAAAAGCATATAGATAACGGTAAATATCCAAGGTCATTATTGTATCATCTGCGGGCGCAAAGTCAACCGAAACCAGATATTCAGGAAGACAGAATCCGGGAACGGAGTGATTTTCCTGACGGGTTAAGTGCCAAAGCGCACTGAATTTTAAGACTTCGTTTTTGCCGTATCCGCTGGAGTATTCTGCCCAGTTCTTAGGGGTGTTACGCAAGGACAGCGTCACAGGCAGGGCAGTTTTGTACCTGGTTTTGTAATCATCATTCATATAACAAAAAGCCAGGGCGGCAGGCAGAAGGAGCGTAAAAGCAGTTTGGTCGTTTTCGCTTCCCGACAGGGTGATAGAGCTTTCCAGATTTCCGCTTAAACCGGCCAGCCAATCGCTCTGTTCGGCGGCAAAAAAAGCTTTGTTTTTTGCGGAAATCGCTGCCAGCATAGTTTCGGAGGTTTCCTGCAGTGTATCTCGTCCATACAGACCGGCCAGCGCATTTATTTCAGCCTCAGCCAGTTCATGATTCACAAGCCCGGCGTACTTTTCCTGGAACTCAGGCGAATCGACAACAAAGGGATATTCGGCAAAAGCAGCATATGCGGGTTCATTTTTCTTTAATGCGTCCAACACTAGCTGATCACAATTGATGAAGGCGCCGGCTTCGGCATAATCCGCATATGAAGTCATCGAATAGGCGCTGACAGTGAAGGGTTCTCGCAGGGTGTCTTTATCCGTAATCGGGGAGACGCTTAAGATATCCTTCAACGTATTTAAAAAAGGTTCGGTATAGATGCCGGTCAACATGGGCCAGTCACAAACGTATCCGGCAGAGGTGAAGCTGTATTCCATCATCAGAATGGCTGATTTGGTTTCAAAATCATATGTCCCAAATTCACCGATATCGAATCCTATCAGTGAAAGACAGGCATCGGTTTCATAAGCCATTCGCTTTTCATCGGAGAGGTTGGCGGTGCCGTCTGGAAATTCCTTTTTTAAAATTTCGTCTACTTGTGAAAGCGTGAGGATGCGTTTAGGCGTTGCAAATGTAACCATATCTCTGGCATAAAGCTTGCGGTCTTCTTCGACCACGAAAGCGGTTATTAAATAATCGGTATCTGCCATCAATCGGTTCGCTCGGGCATAGATGAAATTCCCATTGGTTTGGGCATCAATTTCAAATCCGGTGTTATGCAGTATGTCGCGCAGCAAAAAACCATAAGATCCTGACGGGTTTTTTTCACTTTTTAATTCGGCACAAATCACCGCATGTTGGGTGCCGACAATGGTAGGTTGATGAATAGATACCGCAAAGCTGTCCGACAAATCTTCTTCATCAGGAAAATGGACGGCTTGGGACACACTGGGTATGGGGGAAGAAGCATCATATGTGCCAAGACTGGCTTCTCGCCTGAGACTGAGAAAAACCAGACGCGCGCCTAAAAACGCGCCGAGACAAAGCGCAAGCAGTATAAACACGGCAAAGAATATGAGATATTTCGAGGAGTTCTTCTTATGGGTTGTTTTTTTTCGGGGCTTGGGAATGCGCTCGTTTTTCAAAACCCGTTAACCTTCCATGATCTTGATATGTACATTTCTGTGCCGCGGTCCGTCATATTCGGCAAAATAGACCGACTGCCAGGTACCGAGCACCAGATGCCCGCCGGTGATAATCAATGTCAGTGAGGGCCCCGTCATGAGTGTTTTGGTGTGTGAATCTGAATTGCCCTCAAAGTGATGAAAGCCTTGATTGGGTACGGCGCGCTCCAGAGCAAAAGCGAGATCCTTTAGGACATCCGGATCGCCGTTTTCGTTGATGGTGACACCGGCAGTGGTATGAGGAACAAAAACCAGGGCTGTCCCTTCTAATACACCACTGGCTTTGACGGCTTCTTTCACAAGACGGGTAATGTCGGTAAAACAAACCCGATTCGGGGTATTAATGGTGTGAAGATAATTCATAGAAGCTCCTTTGTTCAGCGACGCCCTCTTTGCATGTAGTAGGAGAGCACATATAAGCCGTCCGACAGGTGAACGTTTTCAACATAGGCGCTGTCAGGGACTTTTACATCAATCGGGGCAAAGTTCCAGATGCCCGTGACGCCGCCTTTCAGCAGCATATCCGCCACATCCTGTGCCGCGCCTTTGGGGGTAGCCAAAATCCCGATATGGATGTTTTCGGTCTTTAAGTATCGCTCCAGATCGTTCATGTTCTTCACTTCGATATTATTCATCTTTTTACCGATGCGGTTGGAGTCCACATCGAAAATGGCTTTGATGATATAACCTTCCATAGCGAAACTTTTATAGTAAGCCAGCGCTTGTCCGATGTTGCCCGATCCGATGATAACGACGTTATATTGCTTATCGATGCCGAGGATATGCATGATTTCCTGCTTTAGGTTTTTCACAGAATAGCCGTAGCCCTGTTGTCCAAAACCGCCAAAACAATTTAAATCTCTTCGAATTTGAGAGGCATTCAACAGCATGCCCTTACTCATGGCAGAAGAAGAGATGCGTTCCACACCCAGCGCATCCAGATCGGAAAGATAGCGGTAATATTTGGGCAAACGCCTGACAACCGCTTCAGAAATTCTCTCATCCATAATACAAAACCACCATAATTCGTTTTATTTTTTGATTAAATCCGTTAGAATATCGGGTTAATACTGATAAGTTTTTAACAATTAGTTTTTACATTATAACACCAGCGCTCATTTTATTAAAGGGTTTTTAGCATATCAACGACGGATATCATACTTAAGAAAGCATATAAACCAATACACCAGCGGCACCGCTGGCAAAAACGACTAAAATGGGTGAGACTTTAAGCCCGAGAACCAAACCGAGTGCACAAACGGCGATGATGACACTGATGGGATCGAAAGACGAGAAGAGCGCGGTGATCGAGTTAAAATCAACAGTGCCGAAGCGAGTAAGTGCCGAAGGGATTAATACCACAACAGCGGACGCGATGAGCCCGAGCACGACGGGGCGTAGGGTGAACATGGTGTTTTTCAGGATGCGGTTTTCCTTGAAGCGTAAGTAGAACCGTGCCATCAGCGAAGCCAAAATGATGGAAGGCAGCATGACACCGACCGTACCGAAAACACCGCCGAGCAGGCCATAGGTTTTCACGCCCGAGAAAGTCGCAGCGTTAATGGCAAAAGTGCCGGGGGTCACTTGGGACACCGCAATGATATCGGTGATTTCGGCTTGTGTGACCAGCCCCTGCGCGGTGAGCTCGCTGATAATCAGCGGAATCATCGCATACCCGCCGCCAAATGTAAACAGCCCGATTTTAAAGAAAGTAAAAGCGAATTTAAGCAAAGTCATCATTCAACTGCCCCCTTGAAAAAGAAGTTGGAAAGAAGACCGATTATAATACCGGAAAGGATGATATAGACGCTGTTGATCTCGAAAAGGACCGAGACGGCAAACGAAATAAGGAGCAGGGTGATGGTATACGCATTTTTCTTGATGCGTGAAAAAAGGCGTATAAACGCCGAAAAAATCAACGCTACCACACAGGCTCGGATGCCTTTCAACGCCGCAGCGATATAGGGGTTCTCGCTGAATGATTGATAGAGATAGGTAATCAGCGTTAACACAACAAAAGAAGGCAGAGCGAGACCAAAGATAGCCGCCAGGGCACCGGGAAGACCTTGCTTGCGGTAACCGATGATGATGGACGCGTTAACGGCGATAGGTCCCGGGATGGATTGGGACAAAGCAAGAATGTCCGCCATCTCTTCGCCGGACACATATTTTTTTTTGGTAGAGAACTCATCTTCAATCAGCGGTATCATGGCATATCCGCCGCCGAAGGTGAATGCCCCGATTTTCAGCATGGTGAAAAATAGGGTAAGCAGAGTATGATCTTTTTTCAAGAGGAATCTCCATTAGATGTTTTTTTGATTATTATAACATACGTCCCCGTATTTTTCGTTTAAAAGTCACAGTGCTTACTATATAATGAGAGTAATAAACTAATCAAATTGTGAGGGAAAAAGATGCCGATAGGACTGGTTTTAGCGGCAATTCTGCCGTCTTTAATATTAGGTGCGGTCATTCTCATTTATGACCGCTTTGAACGTGAGCCGCTTGGCCTGCTCATCAAAATATTCTTTTTTGGTGCGCTGGCAGTTGTGCCGTCTATACTGGCCGAAATGCTGGGCGGATTTATCAATATATTTGGCAGCAATTTGTTAGGGATTGCGTTTGAAGCATATATCGTGGTGGGGCTCTCTGAAGAATTCTTTAAGCGATGGGCGGTCATGCGCCACGCATATCGTAACCCGGCCTATAATGAACGGTTGGACGGGATTGTATATTGTGCGTTTGCGGCGCTGGGGTTTGCGGCGGCCGAAAACATTGGCTATGTTTTTTCAATGTATTCGACCTATCCGGATATCGTATGGATGCGGGCGATCACATCGGTGCCAGTGCACCTGATGGTGGGCATCACCATGGGATATTATATGTCGCTTGGCAAATACAGCACCCATCAAGCGGACGCGGCTTTAAATCGGCGGCGGTCGCTGATGGTGCCCACGTTTTTGCATGGTACCTACGATTTTATTTTGTTCTCACAAATTCCGTTGCTTTTGCTGGCGCTTATCCCTTTTGTAATCTATCTATGGATATCCAGCATCAAAAAACTCAACCGCTTTTATCGGGAATCGCGAGACACAAATCGGCAGGTGTATTGATCTTACCCCCCTGAAATCGGACGCTTTCTGTCCCCCTTATGATTACAAAGGGGGAGCGGGACTTTTTGTGATTATTCTTCAAGTAGGGAATGGAGAGTATAATCCGATGCAACTTCTTTAAAATGAGGATTGTATACCTGAGGCGGATGGATTGGACAATAAAAAACAGGCTTTTGGCCTGTTTACTTTTTTTTAAGCATACCCGTAATAATCATCTTCATGGTCAGTTCGCGGAACCTGCTTTCGTGTAATGTCTGCGCCCAGACTGATAAATTTTTCCTCGATGTGGTCATAACCCCGGTCGATATACTTGACATTGTCGATTTCGGTGATGCCGTCGGCCATGAGGCCCGCAATCACCAGCGCCGCACCCGCACGAAGGTCGGTGGCCCGCACCGGCGCGCCGGTCAATTTTTCCACACCTTCCACCACAGCCACGCGACCGTTGATGGTGACATTCGCGCCCATTCGCCGAATCTCATTGATGTGCTTAAAGCGCGATTCAAACATGTTTTCTTCGATCATGCTGGTGCCGTGCGCGACGGACAGCAGAACCGTGACCGGCTGCTGTAAATCTGTGGGGAAACCGGGATAAGGCATGGTCTTGATATGCGCCGCGTTATAGTGCCCGTCTGCCCATACGCGGATGGTGTTTTCGCCTTCTTCAATGTGAATCCCCATCTCCATCAGTTTAGCGCTTAAGGCCTCCATATGGGTAGGGATGACGTTTGTGATGGTAACATCGCCTTTGGTTCCGGCGGCAGCGACCATCAAAGTGCCTGTTTCAATCTGATCGGGTATGATGGAATAGTTGATGCCCGAGAGCTTTTCAACGCCGCGAATGCGGATAATGTCGGTACCGGCCCCGCTGATTTTTGCGCCCATCATGCGAAGCATGTTGGCCACATCCACGACATGTGGTTCTTTGGCCGCATTGACCAAAGTGGTTACACCGTTGGCTTTCACGGCAGCCAGCATGATATTGATGGTGGCACCTACGCTGACACAGTCAAGATAGATATCTGCACCGTGCAATCCGCCTTCGGGTACGGTGGCTTTCAGCAAACCGTACTCGGTGGTGACAACAGCGCCCATGGCGGTGAAACCCTTAATATGCTGATCGATCGGTCTTTCACCGATGGCGCATCCGCCGGGCAGCATCACCTTGGCGGTTTCGAATTTGTTCATCAAAGCGCCCAGTAAATAATAAGAAGCACGCACATGCCGAACGATATCGAAATCGACGGTGGCGTTATTGATCGTAGTACAATCGATTTTTAAGGAGTGTTTGGTGGGGCGTTCAATCTTGGCACCCATCTTTTCGAGGGTCAGCTTTAAGACAGCTACGTCATCAATATCCGGAAGATTGTCGATCACGCACACACCGTCGGATAAAATACAAGCTGGAAGCACGGCAACCGCCGCGTTTTTGGCGCCGCCGACCTTGACTTCCCCGTGTAAGGGTTTACCGCCCTTGATAATCAGTTTTTCTTTCATATCGCTTCAACCTTAAAATTTGCTGCTATAAATGGCAAAGCCGATTATAACAGCAAACTAATTTTTAAGCAAGTTTTTCTCCAAAATATGGATGTCTATTCGGCAGTTGGCGGAGTGAAGACCCTTTTTGCCGCTTCCAGGTCAATATGGAAAATACCTTCGCCGGTTTCACCGACCATCTTCACCTTGCCCAGAATGTTTCTGAAACTGTCTTCTTCTTCTACCTGTTCGTTGATAAACCATTGCAAAAACTGAATAGCCGCATAGTCTTTCACCTCGGTGGCAACATCCATCAGGTGATTGATACGGCTGGTCACAAAGCCTTCGTGGTTCAGCGCATATTCTAATGCATCGGTTAGACTTTCATAATCGGTTTTCGGGTTTTCAAATCCGGTGATCACCACCTGTTCACCACGCTCCAGCAGATAGCGGTAGAATTTCATGGCATGAAAAACCTCTTCGTCGCGCTGGATAAGAAACCAGTTTTCAAATCCGTCGAAGTCACGGCTGTTGGCGAAAGAAGCCATCGCCAAATATAGATGAGACGAGAAAAATTCATACATGATTTGTAGATTTAATTCATCAACTAATTTTTTATGCATATGTGTATCCTCCTATTTTTATTGATCCTGATACGTTTTCGCGGCTTTGATAAATTCTCTGAATAACGGATGCGGCCGCAAAGGGCGGGATTTAAATTCCGGATGGAACTGGACGCCCACAAACCAGGGATGATCCTTAAGCTCAATGATCTCCACAAGGTCTTTATCGGGATTAATCCCTGCTATTATCATACCATTTTTTTTGTATATATCCAAATATTCATTATTGAATTCGTAGCGGTGACGGTGGCGTTCGGATATCATATTCTCACCGTATGCTTCGGCTGTCCGAGTGCCCGGGACCAGTTGACAATCATACGCGCCAAGACGCATGGTGCCGCCCATGTTGGAGATGTTGCGCTGTTCGGGCAGAAGATCAATGACCGGATATGGTGTTTTCGAGTCCTGCTCGGTGGAATGCGCGCCCGTCATGCCGGCTACGTTCCGCGCGAATTCAATCACGGCCATATGCATGCCAAGACAGATGCCGAAGTAAGGGATATTATTTTCGCGGGCATAACGCACCGCTTCAATTTTCCCTTCTATACCGCGCTCGCCGAATCCGCCGGGCACCAGAATACCGCTGACTCCAGCGAAAAACGGCGCGATATCGTTGTTTTGTTCCAGATCAATCGCTTCAATCCACCGGATTTTGACATTAACATTGTTAAAGATCCCCGCGTGGTTGAAGGATTCTACTATGGATAAATAAGCATCCTTCAGTTCGGTATATTTGCCGACCAAAGCGACCGTGACTTCTTCCTTTAAAGCCAGCTCTTTATTGACAAGCTCAGTCCATTCGGCCAAGTCGGGCGGCGGAGTTTCCAGGTTTAAAGAGGTACAGACGATATCATCCAGCTTTTGGTTTTTCAGCATCAATGGAATCTCATACAAAAATGCAGCATCAGTGTTGGAGATGACGTTCTCAGCCGGAACATTACAAAACAGGCTGATTTTTGCTTTCATGTCTTTGCCCAATACCTGCTCGGTCCGACAGACGATGATATCCGGCTCGATACCCAGACTGCGAAGCTCCTTGACGCTGTGTTGCGTGGGTTTGGTTTTGGTTTCCCCCACCTTGGATAGATAAGGTACCAGAGTGACATGGATAAAAAGGCAATTGGTTTTACCGACATCCCAGCGGATCTGACGTATGGCTTCCAAAAAAGGCTGCGATTCGATATCGCCCACCGTGCCGCCAATCTCGGTGATGACCACATCCGGACTGCCCATTTTACCAACGGAATAAATCCGGTCTTTAATTTCGTTGGTGATGTGCGGGATAACCTGCACGGTGCCGCCGAGATACTCGCCCTGACGCTCTTTGTTAATGACAGTCTGATAAACCTTCCCCGTTGTTACGTTGGAATCTTTAAATGAGTTTTCATCAGTAAAGCGCTCGTAGTGCCCGATATCAAGGTCGGTCTCGGCGCCGTCATCGGTAACAAAGACTTCCCCGTGCTGGTAAGGGCTCATGGTTCCCGGGTCTACATTAATATATGGGTCGCATTTTTGTAAATTAACCTTTAAGCCACGGGCTTTCAGCAGCGTTCCAAGGCTGGCTGCGGTGATGCCCTTGCCGAGCGAAGAAACCACACCGCCGGTGACGAAGATATATTTTGTTTGTTTTTCCATCTGTCTTTTTACCCCTTAAAAATATTATTATATTATCTTAACCAAAAAAATAAGTCAGGTTTCCCCGAATTATTTTTGGTTACGTATATTCCATTATGATGACACGGGACCGTTTTTTGAGGTCGCCGGCGTGTACGCTGAAGGTGTTTTTGCCCAGCGTCGCGTAATCGTAGTTGCCGTCGATGGTCTCCAAGAACCTGGACAGCGGATCCAGCTTTAACCTGACGGCTTCGGTCAGGTAGTGCATAGGAATGATGATGTTTGGCGAGAGAGCATCCATCACACTCATGGCTTCGGCGGCATCGATGGTGAAAACGCCGCCTACAGGGAGGAAGAGTATATCCACCTTCCCGAGTGATCTTAAAAAGGCGCTGCCCGGCACTTCTCCGATGTCGCCGAGGTGCAAGAGACTCACCCCTTCGGCTGAAAGCTTGAACACCGTATTAAGACCGCGTTCTTTACCGCCGCTTTTGTCGTGAAAGGTTTCATAGCCTTTTATGTCGATATCACCCAGCGTGTATTCGCCGGGCTTATTAATCAACGTATAGTCACCGCGGATATTAGCAACACAATTATGATCGTGGTGGTCGTGTGAGGATAAAACGATGTCGGCGGTGATCGCTTGAGTTTTATAACCGTAGGTATCGTCATAGGGGTCGAAAATAATCACCTTTCCATTGTCAAGGATAACTTTGAATGATGAATGACCCAGCCAAACGATTTTCAAAGGTTTTCGCCTCCCCGAGCATGCACACTGCCATGCGAAATCCAACTCGCCTTAATTGATGGTTCCGCCCAGTTTTTTATAGGATAAACTTAAACGGTTGAGCGATTGCTCGCCTTCTAAATCCAGCTCATATTCCAAATCCACCGTTCCTGACATTTCATCGTGCTGTGAAGTGACCAGCGTTGGGAAAACACTCATGCTTAAGGTGCCAAGTTCGGTCTCGTAGCTGCCGATAAAGCGTTTGCCCTGCTCAAAATATAAACTGGTTTTTACTTCGCCTTCTCTGGCTAACGTAATTATACTGTCGTTGATGGTGATGATGTTTTTTGTGCCATCCATGCCGGAAATTTCAGTTTCGGAATATTCTAAAATCAGGGTTTTTTCGTTTTCTTCCAAAAACCCTTCGGTAATCAGCTCAACATTTTCGGTGCCGTTTTGTATGCCTGTGATGGTTAACAACACTTTTGACATAGATTTACCTTTCCTTGTCTATAAATCTTGCTACATTATATCATAGGGGTATGGATAAAAAAAGACAAACTCATGACAAAATGGGGAACAATTAAACAAAAGATTGTTAAGACTTTGAGAACGAAAGCGGCATCGGTTGTTTTTTCTTTTTTAATCGGGTATACTCAAATGTAAGAATTTTGGCGGGTATCTGCTGCGGCAGAACAGACCCGGCTTTGCGAGGAAAACATGAAGAAAAAATGGATTTTTGTCGGTCTTTTATTTATATTGATGCTGACGATTTTTGTAAGCGTTCACCCGACTGCACAGGCGGCACCCGGCGGCGACCAGGTGGGTCTTGAGTCAAAATTTTGGGTGGATCGTGAATATATCTGGGAAGGCGAATATATCGGCCTTCGTTTTAAGTTTGTCAATACGGGAACGGTGACCATATCGGGACTGACAGTGCGGGATTCCAGCATTGCCGGCGGAGCCTGGCTTAACAGCGCCATCACGCTGGCACCCGGCGAAACGCGGGTTGTGACCTACAATCTGCCGTTGAACCATGACTTAACCCTGTCGCCCGGCGCGCAGTATTCCGCCGGCGGTACGACACATACCATCAGCTTCCCGTCACAGAAGCTTTACATTATTAATGATGACGTATCAGTGGTTTTGGAAGCCAGCACCACCACACCGGCTGCGGGGGAAGAGGTGGAGTTCACCGTGCGCTTGAGAAACAACGGAAACGTACCTCTTCGAAATCTAAAGCTTTATAATCACAACAATGAGCTGGTGCCGCTGAAAGGTACACAGCTGTACTCAGGCAATTCGGTATCGGTCGTTACGACCGCAAGCTTTAAGGAATCCGATTCGGTACAATTTGATATCACAGCAACAGATGCATACGGCACCGTTTATTCACATGCGTCCAATGTCATCGAAATCAAGGTGCCGATCAATTTTAATGTCAGCGATTTGACGGTGAGCGCCGAACCGGAATATAACAAGCTTTCTGTACCCGGTCCGGCGACATTCGATATTCTTTTGACCAACAATTCCGAATACAGCCTTTACGACATCAGTGTCACGGATACTGGCACAGGGGACGTTGTGGCCGAAATGACCAATATGGAAAAAGGCGAAAGACTGGTTCGCATCACAACACCAGTGGAGAAAACGCGCGAAGTGGTGTTTGAAGTGAAGGTGCACGACGCCGACGGGAATGTCTTTACTGTGAATACGAATGCAGATCCGACTACCGTCACGGTATTGAGTCAAGAAAGCGCGGAAGCTGCCGAGGCCGAACAGGCAGCGGTTGAGGCCGCCGCCACGCCGACACCGTTGCCTTCCGAAGCACCGAACGCAGGGCTTTTAGGTATGTCGGTATGGGCATGGTCAGCCATCGGATTCGGTGCAGCGATTCTGGTCGTCGTCATTATACTATTGGCTTTGATTGCGGCGCAAAAGAGGATAGGCGGTGGGAGCCAACCGTCCGCAAAAGCAGAGGAAGCGGATGAGTCGGCTCCGATTAAAAAAGCAAAAGCGAAGAAGCTAAAAGGATCTTCCATGCCGCCGATTAATCCGGTGCCCAAGAAACGCCCGAGCGGTCCAAAGAAGAAAGCGAAAAAGAAAAAGCATAAAGGCCCGATTCGTGTCAGCTATCGGGATCATAAAAATTTTTAATCGATGCATGATAAGGCAGGGGAATCTCCTGCCTTTTTTGTGATTTTTTAATTTATATAGAGAACCCCCCAACTTTTTTCGATGTATCAGGATATATATAGTGTAAGTGAAATGTTTAAAGAAGAGGTATCATGTGGAACGACTATTGCTAAAACAATTTAAACGCGGAGACAAAGCGGCATTTAAAACCGTTTACGAGCGAACCATTGATGCGTCGCTGCGCCTTGCAAAGGTAATGATGAAACATGATAGTTTAGCGGAAGATGCGGTACAGGAAGCTTATTTAAGAGCATATTCATACCGTAATCGTTTTGACGAGCATCGGCCGTTTGAATTCTGGTTTAACCGGATTCTGGTGAATGAATGCCGAAAGCGCTTAAAGGAAAATAAGGCAAAATGGCAGACTGTCAATCCTGATGGCTTTTTGGAAACCGGTAAAAAAGACATATATGATTTTCAAGAGCATGAGGAAATCCTAAAAGCGCTTGCTGGATTGCCCGAAATCTATCGTATACCCGTGACACTGAAATACTTAAATGACTATTCGGAAGATCAGATTGCAGAGTTGCTGTCTCAGAAAAAAAGCACGGTGAAATCACGGTTGTATGAAGGCAGACAGAAGATGAAAAAGATGCTTGAGCAGGCCGGATATGGAGAAAAAAGCGATGAGTGATTTTAGAGATGATTTCAAAAAAGCGGTGTACAGCGCAACAAAAAGCACCGAAGCGGAAAAAGAAAGGATGTGGCGTCGGATTGACGCGGAAATAAAGGTGAATGAGATGAGGAAAAAAAGAAGTGCGGCGGGATGGATGGCGGCAAGTATTATATTGGCGGTTCTGGTGGTATTCACAGCGTTTACACCGACAGGCAGAGCGGCAGTGAACCGGATTATTGCGCTGTTTGCGGCCGAAAAAACGGTGACCACCACTGTGGAAGGCGAGCAGGAAGAAGCCGCGCAGGATTTGTATGTAGATGGGGAAAAAGAAGAAGCGCAGGTCGTTGTTTCTGAAGCGCCCGTGGAAGATAAAGAAAATGATGAACAAAAGCCGGTTAGATATGTGCTGTATATTGATGAAGAACGCTATACGATGGTAAAAGGCGACAATGAGGATATCATTGTTCCTAAGGATTACCCACAGGATTATCCGCCGGTGGATATGCGGATTTCACAAAAAGGGAATGAGTCGGTTGACAGTATGACCGATGAAATCTTCACACAGCTGAACGATGCTTACGATAATGTATACGATGCGGAGCCTGTCAGTTTTGCACACATATCGGGTCAGAAGCTGGCCGCGTTTAACGGGGATATTAATGGTGATAAGGAGATCATGCCGCAGTGGGACGACGAAGTGACGAAAGTCTATGTTTTTGATAACACCCATGGCGGGGTCTTCGTCATCCGGATACGATATTTTATGGAAGCTGAGGAAGGGCACGGTGCCAGAATGGAACAGATGCTGGATCAATTTGAAATAATATCGGCGGAATAGTACCCTTAAGCAGATACTGAAACCCTTCACAGTACTTTAAAAACAGTGAAGGGTTTTTTAATGTTTTCTTAGCACTTTATTTATTGAAAAAACTTAAACCTTATGTTTTAATGGCTAAGATAACAGGCAGATAGAAGGTGTTCTAAATTTGAATTATGATAAGGATATGTTAAAGCGGTTTATTTCCTACTATAGACCGCATAAAAGATTGTTTTACTTGGATCTTCTGGCGGCTTTTTTGATGGCCGCGATTGAACTTTGCTATCCGGTGTTTACCACGCGTGTGATCGATGAATATATTCCAAACGGTATGTTAAGCGCCATTTTGGTTACGGTGGCGATTTTGCTTGGGCTTTACGTCATCATGGCGGGGCTTAATTACTTCGTCAATTATTGGGGTCATGTGGTGGGTGTGCGCATGGAAGCCGATATGCGGGATGATATGTTTAAACACCTGCAAAAACAGCCGTTCAGTTTTTTTGATGCGCACCGAACGGGCAAATTGATGAGCCGGATCATCAATGACTTAAACGAAGTGAGTGAACTGGCACACCATGGCCCTGAGGATATCTTTATCTCGTTTGTGATGTTTGCGGGGGCGTTCGTGATTCTGGTGCGGCAGGAGTGGCATTTGGCTGTGGGGATCTTCGCGTTTGCCATTCCCGCGATGATCTGGTTTTCGGTAACACAGCGAAAGAAAATGAGCCTTGCGTTTAAAGGTGTTCGGGAAGAAACCGCGGACATCAATGCGCAGATTGAAAATTCGCTGGCGGGTATTCGGGTGGCAAAATCCTACACCAACGAAGCGCATGAGATTGAAAAGTTTATTCAGGGCAACCGGCGGTTTCGCGGTTCAAAGAACCATGCATATAAGGAAATGTCCTTCTTTGCAACCGGCATGGGTTTTTTAATCTCAATGCTTAACGTCATTGTATTAGGTGCGGGAGGGTATCTGACCTATCGGGGCACCATTACGGTGGGTGAACTGACCGGGTTTTTGTTGTACATCAATTTGGTGATGCAGCCGATTCGGCGCCTGACGAACTTTACCCAGCAGTTTGAGCAGGGCATGAACGGATTTGCGAGGTTTGAAGAAATCATGCGCGTTGAGCCGGACATTGTGGACGGGAAACGTGTGCTAGAAAAAGCGCGCGGCGAGATTGAGATGAAGCACGTCTCTTTCGATTATAATGATAAAGAAAAGGTGATTCGTGATTTATCGCTGGTTATCCCAAAAGGAAGGACGGTGGCGCTGGTGGGGCCCTCGGGTGGCGGAAAAACCACGCTGTGCCATTTGATTCCGCGATTCTATGACGTCGACGAAGGCGAAGTGCTGGTGGACGGCATTAACGTGAAGGACTACACGTTAAACTCTTTAAGGACAGCTATCGGACTGGTTCAACAGGAAGTGTTTCTCTTTACGGGCACCATTAAGGACAATATCCTATATGGAAGGCCTAGTGCGACGGACGCGGATATGAAAACAGCGGCCGAAAATGCGCATATTGCTGAGTTTATTGATGGGCTTGCGGACGGCTATGACACATGGATTGGTGAAAAAGGGGTCAGGCTTTCGGGCGGGCAAAAGCAACGATTGTCTATTGCGCGGATGTTTCTAAAAAATCCACCGATTTTGATTCTGGACGAAGCGACTTCGTCACTGGATAATGAATCTGAAAAGATCATTCAAAAATCGCTGGTACAGCTTTCCAAAGGCAGAACGACACTGGTGATTGCACATCGTCTTTCTACCATAAGGAATGCGGATATGATTATTGTTTTGTCCGATCAGGGCGTGGAGGAGCAAGGAACCCATGAGGAACTGTATGCGAAAGCAGACGGTTTGTATAAGCGGTTGTATGACGCTCAGTTTTCGCTGGAGAGCAATCGCGGCATACAAGGGGAACTAAATGAATAGCAAAAGCTTTTCAAATCATCAGAATAACAAAACCGCCGCATAAAACGGCGGTTTTCGTTTATATTAAAGAAATAAATTGTTAATTCGTTGCTGATACTATCTTCTTCCGCGCAGAACCAATAGACGAACCAGTTGGAGTATGGAAGCCAGCGCGGCGGCGACATAGGTGAGCGCAGCGGCGTTCAGCACTTTTTTGGCGTCTAATACTTCATTTTCAGTGAGGTAATGCCCTTCGGCGAGAATTCTCACCGCACGTCCGCTGGCGTTGAGTTCGACCGGCAGAGTGATGAGGGAGAACAATACGGCAAGTGAGAAAGCAACGATGCCGATATCCATCAGCAATGGAAAGCTGAAAATCAGACCCAGAATAAAGATAGGCCACGCCATGGCTGAACCGATACGTACCGCGGGAACCATCACCGATCGTAAAGCCAGCGGGGCATATCCGTGACTGTGCTGCAACGCATGTCCAGCTTCATGCGCGGCCACGCCGATAGCGGCCAGTGAACTGCTGGCATAGACCGACTGAGAAAGATTTAAGGTTTTTGTACGCGGGTCATAATTGTCGGTCAAGTCACCGTCGACGGCCTGCACACGAACATCATGACATCCTTCGGTGCGGAGGATATCTGCGGCTACGTCTTGCGCCTGTACACCGCGCGATGAAAAGACACCGGAATATTTATTGTAGGTACGTTTCACATGAGACTGTGCCCAAAGACCCAAAACGAGGGCGGGAATAATTAAAAGCCAAGTCCAATCCAGATACATAGTATTACCTCATATAATATGATTATGATGATATTCATATTATAGCGCAAGGTTGAAAAAATTAATAACAAAACATGAATAAAACGAAAACATCAAGTCAGGTATAGCGTTGTAACATAATCACATAAAATGAACTTCCATAGCGATATAATTTATTTGTGATATCAGAAAAATAATGGTAAGATTGATTATCCAAGAAAAAGATTGGGTAATGAGAAAAGGAGAAAAAAATACGATGGGCACACTTGGTAAGATTACGAACGTTGCAAAATGGATTTCGGTTTTGGATGAGCTTGGTATTGATCTTAAAGATTTTGACCTAAAAGGAATTGCGAAGCTGGCCGGCGAAGGCGGCGAAGGCCTTGGCGACATTTTGGATCTATTTAAAAACAAAGACGAAGTGGATGAAAGCAAATTGGGAGATATCATTGAAAACCTTGGTGGACTGGACGCTTTACTTGGCACCAGTGACGATGACGACGATGATGAAAGCTTACTTGGTTCGCTGTTGGGTAAGCTGCTGTAGAATAAGCACGGTCTATTCGTTAGTTTAAATAGTTATTTTTAAACCGGTAATGGATTCTTTCATCCTGCCGGTTTTTGTTTTTTAAAAATCGTCAATAGTTTTTAACACTAAATATGCGCTTGTTTTTTAAAATGCCGTATGTTAAAATGTCTACCGGACTTAAAATTTCATAGACGTAGAGAGGTGGCTGAGCGGCTGAAGGCGCACGATTGGAAATCGTGTTTACGTGATGAGCGTAACGAGGGTTCAAATCCCTTCCTCTCTGCCAAAACCCCTTTATATTGTGTATTCTGATTAGGAGTACTAATATAGGTTCTGGTGCAAAAAATCTAATCTGAATAGAGTTAAGAAGCTCCATATGGTATAATTATGAAATTAAACTATGTGGAGCTATTATTTTGTCTAAGAACATATTCATTTGGAAGCATTTCGAAAAAGGGATTATCTTATTATGCGTCCGTTGGTATTTGAAATACCCGTTGAGCTATCGAAATTTAGTAGAGATGATGTTAGAACGAAGAGTTTTAGTTTCGCATACGACGATAATGCGATGGGTCCACCAGTATTCTCCGATACTTGATGAGAGACTTAGGAAACACGTGAAACAAACGAACGATTCTTGGCGAATGGATGAAACCTATATCAAAATCAAGGGCAGAAACGCATATCTGTATCGCGCTGTTGACTCAAAAGGTGGCACCATTGATTTCTACGTGTCTGAAAGGCGAGATAAGCCTGCGGCAAAGAAGTTTTTAAAGAAAGCACTCAAGGCCGAATATAATCAAATGCCACGGGTAATAACAACAGATCAATATAAGGCATCTGAGATGGCAATTCTCGAAGAGACGTATTTCGGCGATTTAAGCTGGAAAACGCAGCATCGAATGTGTAAATACTTGAATAACATTGTCGAGCAGGACCACCGATTTATCAAGAAGAAAACAAGACAGATGCTGGGTTTCAAGAGTTATCGAACAGCTCATAAAACAATCTCTGGCATAGAGATTATGCATATGATCCATAAGGGGCAGGTCGAAGGGATTCGATGTGTCCGTTCTGAGATGCGATTCATTAACAAAGTGATGAGCGAAGTAGCATAATTACTGGGGAACCTGGCTATAGATCTATCCTTCAATATTTTTTGCACCAGAACCGTATATTGTGCTTCTCGGGATAGAATGGACATTTGAAATATCGAATACTGAACTTCCATCGGTGTATGACTGCATCACCGCTGATCTGAAGTCTTTTGAATATTTTGAGCTCATTAATAAACTCCTTAAAATGATAGGAATTTAGTTTATAACGCAAACTCGTCTTGTTCAAGGGGAAAAATTTTAATGCGCCATGTTATAATGAATATAGAATTATTTGAATGAAAGACGTTGTAATTTACTCGTTATAAACATTGGAAAAAATAAAAAGTGTATCTGATTGTTCAAGCTTGGTGAGTTGATGTAACATGGCTATCAAGTCCTATTCCATTTTAGAATAACACCTAAGGAAAATCGAATTGATTCAGCCTATAAATAGATATACGATGACATTGCAGTAAATATATTTTTGGAGGTTTTATAGATGAAAAGAGTTGTTAGTGTTGTGCTCGTACTGACAATGGTTGTTTTCGCTCTGGTCGGCTGTACAGCGAAACCCGCAAGTACAACGGAAACGACAAAACCGGCAGCCGCTGCCGAGGAACCGGCTAGCGCTTCTGAAACCAAAACCATTGGTTTATCAATGAACGACTTAAGTAATCCGTTTATCAGTTATGTTGGATCAGGAATTGAAGAAATTGCAAAAGCCGCAGGATATGAAGTGATGGTTGCGGATGCAGCAAGCAATGTTCAAACTCAGATTACTCAGTTAGAAAACTTCATTACGATGCAGGTTGACGCAGTATTCGTTTTTGCTACCGATCCGGTTGCTTTGGCGGATACCACACAAAAAATTGCTGACGCAGGAATCAAACTGGTTACCGCTGGTGGGGACCTTGCTGGCGCGGACGTTGTGATGAACGTGGACCAGTATGAATGGGGCAAAGCCAGTGCAAACTTGATGGTTGACTGGGCAACTGCAACTTTCGGCGAGACCACCGGTAAAGTTATTGTCATTAAATCCACTGGAACATCCGAATCGACCAAACGTTCAAACGGAATCATCGATGGTTTGACTGAAGCTGGCTTCAACGTGGTTGTTTCTGAAACTGAAGCAATCTCCGCGACAGATGCCCGTACCGTTATGGAAAACATGTGGCAGCAGAACAGCGATGCAATCGGTGCGGTATGCTACGCATCAGATGGAGCAATTGGCGTAAACGAATACATCATGGGTATTGGCTCGGTCGACAAATCCAAATTTGGTATTTTCGCATGTGATACCTCTGACGCGGTTGCAGAATTAATCAATATGTCTGCAACAGACGAATCCGTTTTCCGCGGAACGATGGGTATTGGCGGACCGACCATTGACGGACAGAGTGTTGACCTGCCTTCAGGAACATTTACAATCATTGATCGCTTAATTAAGGGTGAAGACGTCGGTTACTCTGGTGACTCGGTTGTAGCAATTCTACCCTCAGCCGAATAAACATTGAAAACGACTCGAAAGATGCAAATCTTAAAAGAAACAACAAACTATTGATTTAAAACAGGAAAGCTGTCGTATATAAATGTTGTAACATCAAGTTTACTTGAGCAGCGTATGCGGCAGCTTTCAATCTTATGATTTGAAGTACAAATAAAATCTGAGAAATATTTCTTTGGAGTAGAGTATGAGTGATGTAGTATTATCTGTAAAAAACATCAGCAAGATATACCCTGGCGTGGTTGCCTTGGATAAAGTCTCTCTGGAATTTAAAAAAGGGGAAGTCCACGCACTACTTGGTGAAAATGGCGCGGGGAAATCGACGCTGATCAAAATTATCGCTGGTGCGGTTATTCCTGAAGAAGGTGAAATAACCATTGGCGATCAAACTTTTAAAGAACTTAATCCGCATTTAGCGAAGGACTGCGGGGTTGAAGTTATTTACCAAGAGTTCAATCTATTTGACACCTTAACAGTAGCCGAGAATATCTGCTTTGGTGAGAAAGATGGACGTTTAGTAAATTATAAAACGATGCAGGATAAGACCAAGCGAATTTTTACGGATATGGGCATAGAGATGGATGTCAACCAGAAGGTTTACAATTTGCCCACAGCCCAAAAGCAATTGGTTGAAATTGGAAAATCAATTTCGCGCGACGCCAAAATCCTTATCATGGATGAACCAAGTGCCCCGTTGTCTGTCAGTGAAATTGAAAAAATGTTTGAAATTATCCGCAAACTGAAGTCTAAAGGCGTTACGATTATATATATTTCGCACCGAATGGATGAAATTTTTGAAATTGCGGATCGGGTTTCGGTTCTTCGAGATGGTCAATATATTGATACCAAATCGACGAAAGAGACTACCATCGGCGAGCTGATTAAGCTGATGGTTGGCCGGTCACTGAACCAAATATATCCTGAAAAGAACTGCAAGATCGGCAAGAAGGTATTAGAGGTTAAAAATTACTCAGGGAATGGGGACCATGATATTTCCTTTGATATCCATGAAGGAGAAATTCTCGGGTTGGCTGGATTAGTCGGAGCCGGAAGGACTGAGCTTGCTCGATTGGTTTTTGGCGCTGATAAAAAGGAAAGCGGCGAATTATATGTTGATGGGAAAAAAGTGGACATCCGCTTACCCAGCGATGCCATAAAGAATGGTATTGGCTTGATTCCGGAAGATAGGAAGTTGCAGGGGTGTTTTTTATCTAAGGAAGTGTATTGGAACTGTAGCATTGCCAGCATTAAAAAGATATCAAGGAACCTTGTTGTGAATATAAACAAGGAAATAGATCAAGCAAACCACTACACGAAGATATTGGACATTAAGACACCCAGTATATTTCAAAGGGTCAAAAACCTTTCCGGAGGCAATCAGCAGAAAGTTGTAATTGCAAAGACGTTAGCTGCGAATTCAAAAGTATTGATCTTTGATGAGCCGACTAGAGGTATTGACGTTGGCGCAAAACAGGAAATATATCATCTGATGGTTGAATTAGCGAAACAAGGAAAAGCGATTATTATGATCACATCTGAGATGCCTGAACTACTGGGGATGTCAGACCGCATCATTGTTTTGTATGAAGGCAAGACCGCAGGTGAATTAAGCCGTGATGAATTTAACCAGGACCGAGTGCTTGAATTAGCATCTGGGATATTATAGGAGGGATATATGAAAAAGGGAAGCATCTCAGCATTTTTTAGCAAGTATATTATACTTATTTTATTTATTGCATTGATTGCACTGTTCTCAATCTTGTCACCATATTTTTTAACCGTTAACAATTTGGTTAATATTTTTGTTCAGCAGTCATATGTTATTGTTGCGGCAGTAGGATTATCGTTCGTTATGATTAGTGGCGGTATCGACTTGTCTGTAGGATATCAGATGTCTTTGGTGGGTGTTATTACATCAATGCTCATTATGAATTTTGGATTTCCGGTATATCTGGCTGTCCTGATTGGCATTGTTATTGGTACATCCCTTGGTCTCTTCAACGGGTTCTTGTCCAATACGTTAAAAATTCATCCGTTGATAGTAACCTTGGGATCGGCAACCATGTTTCAAGGGTTGTCATATACCATTTCAGGCTCCAAGCAGATTATTAACCTGCCCGCGACATTCAAGTTTTTTGGACAAGGTTATATTGGTCCAATCCCGTTCAGTGTGATTATCATGGTGGTCATCGTGCTTATAGCGGATTTTGTTTTACACAAGACCTATTTTGGCCGATATATCTATGCGATGGGTTCAAATGACGAGGGCGCGCATTTGGCTGGCGTAAAAGTTAAACCGATGAAGTTGTATGTCTTTATGATTACTGGACTCACCGTTGCAATATCGTCCATGATTTTGTTTGGCCGCTCCGGTTCAGCACAATCATCAATTGGCCCGGGCACAGAATTTACTGCAATGACCGGCGCAATTCTTGGTGGTGTATCTTTCACCGGTGGTGAAGGTAGAGTCTGGGGCGTGGTTGTTGGCGTGCTCCTGTTGGGTGTGCTTGGCAACGGTATGCAGCTCATCAATATGGGTACCTATGTTCAGTATTTTATTCGTGGAGCCGTGTTACTAGGCGCTGTTGCGTTTGATATGTATCAAAAAGAAAATGCGAAAACAGTAAAGGCATAACCTTAAAATAACTTAACTCGGATACAGATATTATGTTTTGATACGATTTAGGTGACGTGAATACGAAAAAAGCAGTAGATAGTCTTAATAAAGTTAAGGGGAAGCTTATGTTGACTATATATTTGCTGTTTGAAGACTCAGCTGCTGAAAAAAATCTTGTTTCTAGGCTGAGTCTTCTAATTTAATGATAATTTGAGGGGGCATTTTGGGGATTAAATTTAAAGTGGTTCGCCATGCAAAACATATATTTCATATCGCTGGTTTTATTGAGGACCTTACCTATGTGATTGTAGGAGAGAAAAGGGCGGCCGTCATTGATACCGGAATTGGTATAGGCTCATTAAGAGCCAAGGTTGAGAAAATTACAGAGCTGCCTTATTTCATTATCAATACACATGGGCACCCGGATCATGCGGGTGGAAACGGCCAATTTGCTGATAAGGATATTTATCTTAACTCAAATGATATTGCGGTGTACAAAAGAATGTGCACAATCGATTTTCGAAAAGAAGATCTGATTAGAGGTAATGGTGATAAAGCAAAATCAATCTTCCCGAAATTTGTGGAAGGCACACCCGAGACAAAAGAGCTTAAGGAAGGGATGACCTTTGACCTTGGAGGAAGGTCTTTATCTGTTATAGGTGCGTTTAGCCATACACCAGGCAGCGTTTGCATTTATGATACGCTATCGAAGGGCTTGTTTGCCGGGGATGTGCTGACCAACACCAGTACATGGCTGCATCTCGATGTATGCGGGCCACTTTCCATGTATATCGATGCAATGCAGCGAATCAAAGAGATGGAGTTGGATGTTTTAAAGGTATACCCGGGGCATTTACCCTCACCGATTACGTATGATGTGCTAGATAAAAAAATTACGTGTGCGCAGGCTATTTATAATAACCCTAAAATCGGTAAACCGGTGATGACTTTTGCCGGTGAAGGATACATGTTTAAACAAGAAGACACTTCAATCATCTATGATCCAAACCACATAAAATAGGATATCCCGAGCAGTTTATGCCTACGATAAACAGAGGTAATATTTTGGACAAACAAAAACGGATAGTGATTGGCATTACCGGCGCAAGCGGTGCACCAATTGCGATTGAGCTATTAAAAGCATTAACGATGGTGCCTGAAATTGAAACACATTTGATTATATCGGATAGTGCCATCCGAACAGTTGAACAGGAAACGGATGATTCTGTTGAAAGCGTCAAGGCTTTAGCGGATGTTGTATATGATGTTGGCAACATTGGGGCAACGATAGCCAGCGGGTCATTTAAAAACGAGGGCATGATTATTGTGCCATGTTCGATGAAAACACTTGCAGGCATCGCGAACGGATATAGTGATAATTTGATACAACGCGCAGCCGATGTTGCTATTAAAGAAAAAAGAAAATTATTGCTGGTGCCAAGAGAATGCCCGTTAAGTCCGATTCACCTTAAAAATATGCTGGAACTTTCTCAATTAGGTGTAATGATGCTTCCGCCTGTGTTGAGTTATTATAATCATCCAAAAACCATTGAGGATAGCACACGGCATATTGTTGGGAAGATATTGGATGCGTTTGGCATTGAGTATTCGCATTATAAACGTTGGGAAGGCTGAGATGAAAAATAATACTTTTTCAGTTGAGGTTAATGAGGGAGATGTTGCTCTGAACATGGAGGGTGTTTTTTCAGGCGAGGATTTGACGCTGATTGTCCAGGGCGGGACAAGACCGCATATTGGTTCTGTGAGCATTGCAGAGTATCGGGAAAGTTTGAAAGGCGATGGCGCCGCATCGGCAACTGTTTCGACAATCAATCTGCTGGGGCATAAAGATGATATTGTCGGGAATAAAATTGCTTATGAAACTGCAAAAGCAATGGGGAAGACGTGTGTGGTCACCTGCGGTATACACTTTGATGGTGTCACAGCACCGGAAATTGAGAACATTCGAATTCTTTCCGATAAGCTGTGTCAAAAAGCGATTATTGAAATAATTCACATGCAAAACGATGATGCGAACTTAAGAGGAGATTGATATGATACATATAAAGGATTCAGGAAATTTACAGGCAGCAGATGTCTCGCATATTGAAAATAAGTATTTGGATGTTCGATACGCGGATGCTTCCGACGAACAGAAGCTGGACTTATATTTGCCTGAAAACAGTAAAGGGCTCTTTCCACTGATTATTCACATTCATGGTGGCGCCTTTAAGATGTGTGATAAACGAGATATTCAGGTTGTGCCTTGGTTGGGAGCGCTGGAGCTAGGGTATGCGGTGGCCAGTATCAACTACCGATTATCCTGGGAGGCCATTTTCCCAGCGGCTGTTTATGATTGCAAAGCGGCAATTCGTTATCTTCGAGCAAATTGTGAAAAATACAATATTAAGAAAAATAAAATCGCGGTGGTTGGCGGTTCGGCCGGCGGGAATCTATCAGAGATGATTGCAGTCAGCGCAAATGTTGACGCCCTGTCTGACCTGTCTATGGGCAATGCCGGGGAGTCCTGTGAAGTTCAATCAATGGTTGCATGGTTTGGGCCGACTGACTTTTTAAAGATGAATGAGCAACTGGCATTGGATGGATTGGGGCCGCTTGACCACAATGACGCAGATTCACCAGAATCGGAATATATGGGTGGCAAGATCACGGATTTGGACCCGAATTGGGTACAGCAGGCGAACCCAATGACATATGTACATGATGGCATTCCGCCGATGTTTATTCAGCATGGAGACAAAGACCATTTAGTACCATGGCGTCAGTCCAAATTGCTTGTGGATAAAATTGAAAAAGAGATCGGGCCTGGACGTGTGAAATTTGAAATACTCAAAGGCGCGGATCATGCGGATGATATGTTCAATACCGACGAAAACATGAAGAAAGCATTTGATTTTTTAGATCTGCACTTAAAGGGTTAATAATACTGTGAGCGATAATCCTTGGTACTCGTTTAAGTTAAAAGGGGTTTGTCATGGGCAATATAATCCCAAAATTGCTTTGCGGCTTTGGACAGCTTTCTGTTCTTAATATGAGCCAGGCAGATAGATGAAGTGACTTGAGGCTCAATTTCTACAATGGAGACATTATCGTGTTTTGAAAATTCGGCATGTCGTCGCATAAGCAATGTGATGCCCATATCTTTTGATACCAAATCAATCAGGTTTTCCGGGCGTTGACCGGTATACCCAATTTTTGGAGTAAAACCCGCCTTAACGCATGTATCATAGCAGAGCCTGTAGAGTAAGGTTCCATTATCTAAAAACATGAACTCTTCATCTTTAAGTGAATTCAGGTTAATTTTGTTCTTCTGAGATAATGGATTTGTATCTGGCAACAGCGCAACTAAATGGTCCTCATAAAAGGTAATATAGTTCAAAAGATTTGCATCGGTATTGGGCCTTCTGATAAAGGCAAGTTCAAACTCACCTTGTTCCATTAACCTTAAGATATCATTTGCCTCATGGGTAGAGATGACTAATGATATTTCGGGATGGCTTTTCCGGAATGAAGCGATTGCACCTGTGATTTCATACTGCGCCATAACGGGCAGAGAAGCGATTTTAAGGGTGCTTTTATTCTTTTCTTTATATGCTGAAAGCGCTTGGGTAAAGTCTTCATTTGTATCATACAGCTTCTGTGCATAGGGTAAAAATAGCCTGCCCGCGTCACTGATGGTAACTTGGCGTGCTGAGCGGTCAAACAACTGGATATCTAATTCTTGCTCCAAATGGATGATGTGTTTTGAAAGGGACGATTGAGACATGCACAATTCCTGAGCTGCGATTGAGAAGCTCTTGTGTTCGACAATGGCTAGGAATTCTCTAATGTGCTCGAGGTTCATACCAGTTCCCTTCAAACGTATTCTAATATGGAATATATTATATCAGAATAAGAATTGTATGTAAATATGCGCTGTTTTATTATATCTATAGACGTTGTACTTGATATTCGTAATTGAAAATATTTGAACATGGGAAAGTGGAATGAGTAATACAGTGATTAAAGATTTACGGACAGCAATAGAATTTTTGAAAGAACAGCCTGGAGAAATCATTGAAACTGATACCCCCGTGGAGCCGCATGGCGAAATCGCAGGTATCTATCGATATGTCGGAGCTGGTGGTACCGTCATGCGGCCGACACAGAGTGGGCCTGCGATGATCTTTAATCGTGTAAAAGGGTTTGATGATGCAAAAGTACTCATTGGGATGTTGTCAACACGTCAGCGCGTAGGTAAGCTTCTGGGTATTGAGCCGGAGAATCTAGGGTTTGCATTGCGAGACTGCGTTCATCATCCCATGGATCCGACTGAAGTAGCAAATTCAGATGCCCCATGCCAGCAAGTGGTTCATCGTGTAACTGATCGCGGTTTTGATTTAAGAAAAATAGTACCCGCACCGACAAATACATTGGTGGACGCAGGTCCATATATTACACTGGGATTGTGCTACGCATCTCATCCGGACACAAAGGAATCGGATATCACGATTCATCGGTTATGTGTTCAAGGAAAAGATGAATTATCGATTTACTTTACACCAGGCGCGCGGCACATAGGAGCAATGGCACAACGTGCAGATGAACTCAATAAACCACTGCCTATATCAATTAGCATCGGAGTGGATCCGGCAATAGAAATCGCTTCATGTTTTGAGCCTCCTACGACGCCAATTGGATTTAATGAACTCTCAATTGCCGGAGCACTCCGGGGTGCAGCGGTTGAGATGGTCAAGTGTATCAGCGTTGATGAAATGGCGATTGCATGTGCTGAATATGTCATTGAAGGAGAGATTTTACCGGGAATTAAAGTACGTGAGGATAAAACCACGGGAACCGGTAACGCAATGCCGGAGTTTCCAGGTTACACTGGACCAGCATCCGACTCTTGTTCTTTAATTAAGGTGACAGCAGTAACGCATCGAAAAAACCCGATTATGCAAACATGCATTGGGCCGTCTGAGGAACATGTGAGCATGGTGGGTATACCGACCGAAGCAAGCATTATTGATATGATTGAAAAAGCAATGCCGGGCAGGTTGGTCAATGTGTATGCGGCTTCCGCAGGCGGCGGAAAGTTTATGGCGATAATTCAATTCAGGAAAAAAGACGCCAGTGATGAGGGGCGTCAACGGCAGGCTGCAATGTTAGCATTCTCTGCATTCTCTGAGTTAAAACATATTTTTATTGTGGATGAAGATGTTGATATCTTTGATATGAATGATGTGCTGTGGGCACTTAATACGCGCTTTCAAGGGGATGTGGATGCGATAGCTATCCCTGGGGTTCGGTGTCATCCATTAGATCCATCGCAATCACCAGAATATAATCCTGCGCTTAAAAATAAAGGGATGAGTTGCAAGATGATATTTGACTGCACGGTACCATTTCATCTAAAAAAGGACTTTGAGAGAGCCACATTTATGAACGTTGATGTTGAGAAGTTCCTTTAAATTTTAATTGTCAACAGGTTAAGAGCAGTTTCGGGTCAAACCCAAAAAAACCGCAGAAAATGGCACTTTCGAGTGTCATTTTTGATGTATCAAATTCGCAGTTTTTAAGGTTTCAAGCTTATGGTATGATTATCGGATGAATTTGAGAGAAAATTACTTCGTAAAGATGATGAAATACATGAAAAACGTGTATCACATCGACAGGCAAATTGAGCAAATAACCGATAATCGTTTAAATCCAACATACAAAACATCACAAATCATTTTCTTGGTTTTGTTGGGCTTTCTACTAAGGGTGAGAAGCTTCAATCAGCTGAATTTCATGATTAAAGCTGGAGAGTTTAATGAGATATATTTTCGTAAAGGACAGGTTCCACAGATTGACGCTATTCGAAGCTCGCTGAAATCAGTAAACCTTGATGCACTGCGCCAAATTAATCAAAGAATTATCAAGATGGCGGTAAGAAACAAAGTTCTCGGCGAAGGCACCATTGATGGCTATACTGTAGCCGCCATAGACGGGACCAAACTTTTCAATAGGAAGAAACCTTCTTGCGATGATTGTATTTATACCAATAGACGAGGGAAGATATATTATGCGCATGCCTGCACCGTTATGTCTCTAATCGGTGATGGTGCGAACCTAGTTATCGACTATGAGATGATCAAGCATCGAAAAGAAGCTAATGACACCGGCGAAGGTGAGCTGATTTCTGCCAAAAGGCTGCTAAAGAGAGCAATTTCAACACATAAGAGACTCGTTGATGTGGTTACCTATGATGCGCTTGCATGCAATTCAATCTTCTTAAATGAATGCCTAAATCTAGACATAGATGCAGTTATCAGAGTCAAGGACAATTATAATCTGGCGATTAGAAATGTTAAGAGAGAGACAAACACTAAACAGTCAACTAGAAGCTGGCGCGATGGCGATTGCGAAATCACAGCATTTGAGTCCATCTTCAAAATGGATGGTGTTCAATCGCCGTTACGATATGTCAAATTTGCGAAGCGAAAACGCAATGGTGAAAGATCCCAAGTTCTAATAGTCACGACCGCTCTAGATATGAATGTAAAGACGCTATACAGAATAATGAAAGCGCGTTGGAATATCGAAAATCAGGTATTCAACAATCTGAAGAATCATGCCAATATGGATCATTGTTTTGTTCATGGCCGCAATTCAGTTGAAGCAATACTGTATCTGATGTTTATCGCATCAAATCTTTTTCAGCTATTTAAAACGAAACGACTTAAGAACCATGTGCCAGTACAGATTGAATTGATCAGACTTTTGCATAGAGGGCTATACCAAACAGATAGAAAAACAATCTCATTTCTGAACACAGCCTAAAGAAATAACAACTTAATAACGAAGATACGAAAAGGTTGATTCTGGGGTAGGGGAAGGACTACTCAGCAGGGCAAGTTATTAAGATATTTTGCCACCACATATGTAAAATATGGTAGAATAGTATCAATTATTGAGTAAACGCGAAACTGCTCATGTTTCTGGTTTAAATCTAGAGTAAAACATCCTCCAATTGGGGTGGTATTTAGCAAGAAAAGACCAGAACTGCTTATATGCGATTGAGGCTTGAGGTTTCGGAATATTCTGCTTTTGCATTTGTGATTTAAGGTCCTGTATTTCCTTGGTTAATGCAAGTATTTGGATGGTTTTCTCGTCGTCAGTTAATGCTTTTAGAATAATATATTGTCTAATTGTGGATATTGATTCTCTCAAATATGATATAATTATTTTCAAGTGCTTTAGCATTTATGTTTCGTTCCTTTATATTGTTAAAGCAAGCATAAACCAAATTACTTGAATAGGCAATTACAAAAAAGCTGATCAATAAAGCAACTGTTTTTTATTTTTGAGGTCGACAACCGTATTTATTCTACTCTTTGGAGGTTTTCTTCGTCAAAACGCTAAAGCTGTCCACTACTCCACACGCATAGCGTGTGGTTTTTTAAATGATAAATAAAAAGCCGATGCTTTGCATCGGCTTTTATTTGGCTGAGAGCGTAGTCGCGCCCACAAGGTACTACTGGATGAGCAGCTTAGCAAAAAACCCCGACCACGAAAGTCGGGGTTTATCAATATGTGCCTTTCTCTGTTTACTTTCAGCAAGTGCTTGCCTGAGCCCAGTCAGCATTTTAGCTACTCACTCCAATACCGACTTCAAATAATACCCGTTGTCCTCATTGGTCGCCACGTCTTCCACATCCGCCTTCAACCGTCCTTTGCTTCTGGCTTCCACCTTGAAAAGGTAATCCCCGCTAAAGCTCGGTGTAAAGGTCACTGTATCGCTCTCAACCCATGAAGATATCGCAATCCATGTTGTTTTTTTCTGCCCTGCCATCGCATAACTGTACATATATTCTCTAGTATGACCAGCTCCGCCATTTGCCAAAGCCTCCAGTGTAATGGACTCATCTGTACTATTGAGCGTTGCAGATAAATTAACCGACGTTAGCGGCGCAATGTTATAAACCATAAAGCTGTCTATTGCGAAGTCCTCAATCTTAGTGCTGTTTTTCATATGCGCATTGACTTTGATATAGACCAGCGTATCTCCGTTAATCTCGGCCAAATTCAGGTTCACTAGAATATAGTCTGCACCGCCATCATTATAAATGGTCCAATCGTGCGCATGCAGATTCTTCCATTTTCGATTATCCGTCGAATACTGTAGCTGATACTCCACATCTCCGCTCACCACAGGCTCACTTATGAATATTTGGGCTGTAATTGTATCGGTGTATTCATAAGACTCCAGCGGAATGCTGATTCCAGTGGTCACATTGCGCTCTTCTTTTAGCATCCAAATCTCTTTTGCTTCGCTTTCTGTGTCCGACTTCGTTCTGCCTACACTGCGCACCTGTGCTTTGATAAGATATCGGGTATCTCTTCTTGCCGCAGGCAAGGTGCAGCTGACCATATCATCAAATATTGCAGAAGTAGTCAACGACTGCCATGCGCTTAACGTTTTGTAGCTTTTGCCATCGTTTGTCGAATAGACAATCTGATACTCGAGCCCTGCTTCATTGCCTGTCGCAAAAATGCTCAAATCCATCTCGGTCTCAAGGCCAATGATAAAGTCGTAATCGTCATCAGCCACATCCATCTCGCAAGTTTCGGCAGGCAGTGAGGTAAACCAAATATCCACTGCTTCACTAAGTTCCAGACTGACATCGGCTGTTTTCGATACCCTGCCCAGCGCAATCGCTTCGGCTTTAAACTCGTAGGCCCCCTCTTTTTTGGGGCGGAAGAATGCCTGATTGTCCACAACATATCTGCTTGAGATCAGACTCCATTTGCTTGCGCCTTCCAGCCGATAGTAGAACTTATAGGTCGCCTCCGCATTGGCCTCGGCCGTTAAGATCAGTGTATTTCCTGCCAGCGGCAACAGTTTAACCCCATCCTCAGCGTCACTGACAAAGCTGTCCATGCTGGTCAGTGGCTGCACCATACGCACATCCACCTCGGTGGTATCAAACACATCCGTGGCGAAATGACCAGTTGTTTTTACCTCTATACGTATATAATAGTGTGAGTCACTTCTTATCGCCGGCAGAGTAAGCGTTTTTGACTCATCCACAATCGGATTGGTTGTTCCCTGCGTGGTCCAGTCATATCCCGGTATCACGCGATAGCTTCTACCGTTGGTCGAATAAGTGTAACGGATGTCATAGCTATCCGTACTGTTGCCTTCGGCGCTAAATGTTATTTCGATATCATTGCCAGCGATGTCATTGATATAATCAACCGGATCTGCGGATATTCTGGCGCTTTTTGCCCCCAAGCTGGCAACGTATAAACCATAATATTCTGTGGCTTCCGATATGGTATCGATGGTCTTGCGGGTTATGCTCCTTGCCTCCACACAGAACCGGTAACGACCATCGGTTTTGGGAACAAAGGTGATTTCATTGTAGTTGCTCCAGCGGCTGCTCACATAGGCCCATTTGGTCGTGCCAAACTTCTGATAGCCAAAACGGTACTCGGTATCTGGCCGGAAATCAGCAACCAAAACAATACCCGTAGCATCAATTTGCTGTTCAAGGTCGTCGCTACCCACGTGGGTCACACCCACCTCGCCCACCTCTACCGGGTGCGCGGTTTTGAATTCCACCTGCGTTATCGCATATGCGTCAGGCAGTTTTTCTAGCCGACCGACTGTTCTTACTTGAACTTTCAAATAGTAGATGGTGTCCTTCTTCACCAACGGTAATGTCGGTACATCAATTTCGGTCTCTCCGCTGTCAATAGTGAGCGGCGTATAAACCTTGCTGAACGGTTTAAAGCTCTTACCGTTGGTTGAATACAGCATCAGGTATTCCACATCGTCTTCGGCGAAATTTTGTGTGACATCCATGGTCAGGGTCACGGTTTCACCGTTGAGGTAGTCTTTCTTATCCGAGGTTAAGTTATATATTCCCTTGACGGGCTCAGCTGTTTTGCTTAAAGCATACGCGGTGTAATCATAATCCCAGACGTCACCCGCTTTTGTTTTTCTTCCCAAACTCTGGGCTTCTACCTTGAAGTAGTACACCCCTTCGGTTTTGGGCACAAACTGAATGGTGTTCGATTCGCTGAACGCTTTGCTGATGTACGCCCATTTGGTGCTGCCCTGTCTACGGTATGCAAACCGATAAGTCGGAGTTTCGCTGTAGCAATCCTCATTAACGGCTGCTGCGCTCAGTTCAATCCCATCAATCGGGACTACCTGATGCGAACTCGTATCCCCTACGGTGTCCAATGTAACAGAGTTTAAAGGCATGCAAGCGTACACCATCACTTGCTCTCGGTCAGATGTATCCTGTCCTTGCACTCCTTCCAAAGTTACATCCATTTCAAAAGTGTAAGTATAGTCTCTCGTTTGTTGCGGAAATGTAAAGGTTAGTTCGGAACCCGGTACCCATTCATTGTCCGAATAACCGCTACAAATTGTAAACGCTGTACCGCCATTGATGCTGTATTTCAGCGTATATCTGGCAGTCATTCCTTCCGGAATTCCGGTAATTGTCGGCTCAAAAGTTGCCACGCCATTGCTTCCGCCTTTGTCTGGCGAGGTTTTATTTAACGTAGTTGTCAGCATACCCTCAACATCCAACCTAAACGGAATACCGTTTGCATCCGCATAAGTTTGAGCATAGGATCCCAGCTCGCCCTCTATCGCAAAGCTCGCCGCATTGCCCGCAAACGCATCCACGCCAATGCTGGTTACACTGGCTGGGATTTTTACAACGGTTAGATACGGATTATCCGCAAAGGCAAAATTGCCGATGGTCGTATAGCCGCTTGCTATCTCCACCGTCTTAACCCGTGTGTTTTTGGTCAGCGCGCTAGGGCCAATCATGGTTAAATTCTCATAGGTATAGTTTGGCGTGGTCACCGATGTTGGGATTACCACATCCGGCGCCGTACCTTTGTAGCCGGAATAGAACAAATAACTTGTATTCACTACATGACTGGTGGGCGTGCTTCCCTCAAAATCCTCATACTGCGTCACGCCACTGGCTCTTGTTTTCCAAATGGCACGTAAAGAAATATCCGCATCGGGATATGCTATCCATTCTCCTGGTGCATAGATGTTTGTGGATACCGCTTCATCCACCCAGCCGTGCAGGATATAACCGCGTTTGGTTAAATCTATATTGTCCGGTAATTGCACCGATTCACCGCTGTATGTTTGTACCGCATTTTCAAGTATCTCATAGCCGCCGTTTTCGTTATAATCAATCTCTGTGGCCTCTCTCCAAACAGCAAAGAGTGTTAAGTCCTGATTTTCCATGATATGATAGTCGCCGGGGTTATAATCGCCTGGGTCAATCATATCATCATCTGCCAACGACCACCCAAGAAGATAGTATCCCGCTTTTGTGATATCGCCATTATCCGGCAGCTGTATCCACGCGCCCGCACTTGTATCTCCTGCAACGGGAATATCGTCTACTTCGGTTCCGCCTTTTTCATCAAAATACAGCGTATAGGTATATTCTTCCCACACAGCAAACAGGTCTAAATTGCTTGCAGGCATGCTGATATTAGCGCCTTCTTCATAATCGATACTGGATGTGCCGTATGTTAAGGTCCATCCTGCCAACATATATCCGGATCTTATGATTTCTGTTCTGTCTTTAAGAACACTGTTGTCATAATCATCATAAAAGAAAGAATCCCACCCATAGCCCTGGTCTGACCCGTCGTTATCGTAGTAGTTGACAAAGTAGATGGCTTTGCCCCAGACAGCATAAAGCGTAAAATCCGCTTCGGGTGCGGTGATGGTTTCACCCGGGAGATAGTCATACTCGCCGCCCTCGGTTGTTGACCAGCCATACAGCCGATAACCTTCTCGCCATACATCGTCCTCTCCCCAAAGGGTTAAACCCTCACCTAGTACAAAGTTCTGCTGGTTACTTGGTCCTACAGGATCGCCGCCGTCCAGCTCATAGGTCAGTGTGTTGTTGCCCTGCCAGATGGCATAGAGCACTGCATCGCCTGAGACATAGTAAGTATCCCCGGGTTCATCATCCGGGTTGGTGTCTTCCGAATCAATGCTCCATCCCAGCAATGTATCCGTGCCCCTTGATATATCCTCGGTGCCTGGCAATGTAATTAAATCACTATCATTTGCCCATACGTCCGTTTGTTCGGGTGTACCGCCCTGTTCGTCATATTCGATCAGGTATTCGCCATCCGCCCAGATTGCATAAAGGATCACATCATCCGCCGGCATGGTAAACATTGCGCCGGGTTCAAACGTGGGACTGACAGCATATTCGTCTTCATCCCATCCCACAAGATGCGAATCGCTTTGGGTCAAATCGCCTGCCGCCGGCAGGGTTACTTCATCTCCATAATACAGCGATGGATTGCTCAAGCTGGGTGAGCCGCCGTTTTCTTCATAAAACAATGTGTATTCTTCCTGCTCCCAAATGGCGTACAGCGTCACATCGCCGGCGCCCATGGTGTAAGTTGCGTGCGACCAGTAGTCGGGTTCCACATCTGTGCTGATGACGCTCCATCCGGCCAGACTATATCCTGTTTTACTCATACCGTCGGAGTTACCTGGCAGGCTGTATTCCTTTCCGTCATAGCCAGCCTCTGCGGGTATGGTTCCGGTTCCGCCGTTTGCGTCGTAGCTAACCGTCACCTTGGTTCCCCAAACCGCATACAACACCACATCGCTGATCTGCATGGTGAAAGTTTCGCCCGGGTCATAATCGATATCCGCGGATGTCGGCGTGCCGGACGGCGGGAAGGAGGGGCTATATTCTGCAAACCCGATCAGGTCGTAGCCGTCTTTCGTCAATTCCGCTGCTGTAGGCAAGGTGGTCTCTTCGCCCATACCCAGAATCAAATCGGTTTGCTCGGGCGCACCGCCTTCTTCTTCAAACGTCAGGCTGTAGCCCGATACCCATACGGCATAGAGTGTATCGTCCGCCGAACCCCCAGTGTAGGTGCCGCCGGAAGCATAATCCACTGTGGACGCGCTGGAGCTTTCGGACCACCCCGCCAAGTAATAATTGGTCATCGTTACATCGTTTGTGTCTGGCAGTGTTATTTCTTCATCTTCAACAAAGTCAATATTCTCTAAGTCTGGGCTGCCCCCGTTTTCATCAAAGTACAGTGTGTATACTTCTTCCCATACTGCATAAAGGGTTACATCAACATCGCCTCCGATAAACGTACCGCCCGGTTCATAATCTGGTACAATTGCACCACTGCTGTTTGCCCAACCCGATAATCTATAACCCGCTTTGGTTAAGTCTTCCACATTCGGTAAAGTTATTTCTTGTCCATTTGTAAACGATTCATAACTTAATGTCTCGTTACCACCCTGTTCATCAAAATATAAATAATGAGTCGGCAATTCCCAAACTGCGTAGAGCATAGTGTTGGTTGCTGTCATCGTATAAAATGCAGCCGGGTCGTATTCTTTGACAAGCGCCGCGCTGTCTGTCGTCCAGCCACTCAAAACATACCCTTCTTTTTGAATATTAAGCGAGTAAGGGAGTCTAACCTGCTTGCCTTCATAACCGACCACATCGGTTAGTTCCGGTGTGCCGCCATTTTCCTCATAGGTCAAATTCACCGGTGTTTTCCAAACAGCATACAAGATTACATCGCCATAAGAACATGTAAAACTTGCTCCGTCCTCATAGTCCGGCATAGCCGCGCCACTGCTTTCAGCCCATCCCGCTAAAATATAACCAGATTTTGTCAGTTCGGTTCTATCAGGCAAAGTAATCACTTTGCCGTCCCAGGTGGTTTCGTCCGAAAGAGTTTCATTGCCCCCGCTTTCCTCGTAGGTTAAGATATATTCTTTATAAAAATATCCACCCGTTGCGTCGGCTTCCCAGCCCGATGGGATGCCGGAGAGGCTGTAGATTGTGCCAACACCTGTTAAGTTGCTGGCCGAAGAAGGCAGATTTGCACCAGGTTCATGGGTGTGTGTGGATGTCTTACTGCCATATGAAAATACATTATCATGTTGCAAAAATACCGCTGCGTCCCCAGAAATATCAATACCATTGGCACACAAATCGTAACTCGTTCCGTTCATAAACACTTTGCCGCCGGTTATATCAAGGAAAATGGCCTCTGCACCATACACACCGCTGCCTTTAACCGTGCCGCCATTAATCTCAACATTCGATTCATTCTCGGATGAACCAATAGCGGGGCCAGTGCCGCTATAAGCCGTAACGGTACCGCCATTAATAACAACGTCCGCAGATCCATTCGGTCCGCCTCCGATGCCCGCTCCTCCGCCACTACCTGCTGTTGCAGTCACCGTACCTCCGTTTATCGTAATCAAGCCTACGCTTCCGCCGTCACCGCCGCCAATGCCCGCAGCATCTTGACCGCCATTGGCAATAATCGTTCCGCTATTAATAGTCAGCCCCCCCAGAATCGCATTGCCTTCAACGCCGGGGGCCCCGCTGTCACCGCCAATACCTGCAGCATATCGAGCGCTTGTACATTCTAACGACCCAGCACCCGATATGGTTGCACTGCAATACAATGGAATAAGAAAAGCTGCACCGCTGACAGAGGTTAATTCATTTGTTCCCACAAGGGTTATGTTTACATTTTTACCTACATACAGAGCAGGCGTATTTGATTGGGAGCATACAATATTAACGTTATCTAATGTTAGGCTTTGATAATTGCCTATAAGGATGTTCACGTCTTCAGGCGTCGAAGGGTTTGAGTCAGCAATAGTTATTGAAGTAGCCGTAATGCTATATGTTGTGCCAGGCGTGCTGCCGTCAATGTCAAGGTAAATCAACTCCCATATGGCCTCAAAAGTTGTGTCATATGTCGGCATAGAAATTGTCGCTCCGGGATTTACAGTTTGCGTGTCCGAGCCGTCATAATACTGCCAATTTTTAAGCTTGTAGTGGGTTCTAGTGATATCGCCGATATTCGGCAAAGTAATTGGTGTGTTGTAATCAGCAGAACCATCAATTTGTTCGGGGGTTCCGCCGTTTTCATCAAATGTGTAAGTATAATTATTAATCTCCCATACCGCATAAAGTGTAGTATCGGATGTCGGCACAGTATAGGATGCGCCGGGGTCATATTCTTTCACCAGCGCTTCACTGTTCGTTGTCCAGCCAAGCAGCGTATAGCCGGTTCTTATCGTGTCCGAACCGTCCGGCAATGTAGTCGTGTTGCCTTGGTACGTTACATCATTTGGTGTGGATGTACCGCCGTTTTCGTCATAAGATACGGTTATGGCTGTCCACCACACCGCATACATAGTGGAATCATTGCTTGGCATCGTATAACTGTCACCAAGCTCGTAGTCGAATGTGTTATCCCCGTTTGAGTCCCATCCGCGAAGAACGTATCCGGAATACGAAAAACCAGCCCCATCCGAAAGCGTCACTTCTGTTCCCTCTTCCGCCGCTTGCGGTGCGATTGTCCCCACACCCCCGTTATTGTTGTAAGTGATGTTATAACTTGCCGCAAACGCCGATACAGGCGCCAGCATGGAAAACATTATCGCTACAACCAACATCAAGCTCAATAACCGATTCTTTTTCATCCCTCTTGTCCTCCAAAAATATTTTCTATCTCATTATCAATTTCCTTGTTTTTGTCGCCATATTGCTCTGTTTACACCTTATTTTCGATTAAATAAATAATAAAGTCTACTCTCTAATATTAAGAAAATACTAAGAATACATATCGTAATTTCAGATATGATTTTCATATTTTGCAAAAGAAGCTCGGCCAAAAGAAGCTCGGCGTGTTTGATGAAAAACTATATTTTATGTATATATTAATATATATACATAATGAATATAGCATTTCAGCCTCCCTGATTCAACCTAGTTCCACAAATAATACATTTTTATTTAATTTAGGGTTCTGTTGCAAACTTTTTAATATTCACTCCACATGTTATAATTATAACAATTTTGCTATTGATTGGGGACATAAATAATGAAAAATATATTCAAATGGAAGCAGTATCATTCTGAAATAATCATTCTTTGTGTTCGTTGGTATCTAAAATATCCACTTTCTTATCGAAATCTTCAAGAAATGATGCAAGAACGTGGATTGAATATCAATTATACAACAATCTACCGCTGGGTACTTGAATACTCGCCTGAATTAAATCGAGGTTTGAGAAAACATCTGAAACAGACTGGCGATTCTTGGAGAGTTGATGAGACTTATATAAAACTTAATGGGAAATGGATGTATCTCTATCGTGCTGTGAGCAGTTTCGGGTCAAACCCTAAAAACCCGCAGAAAAAGGCACTTGAAAGTGCCTTTTTGCATGTATCAAATTCGCAGTTTTTAAGGTTTCAAGCTTATGATATGATTATCGGATGAATTTGAGAGAAAATTACTTTGTTAAGCTGTTGAAATACATGAAAAACGTGTATCACATCGACAGGCAAATAGAGCAAATAACCGATAATCGTTTAAATCCGACATACAAAACGTCACAGATCATTTCACTGGTTTTAGTCGGGTTCCTGCTAAGGATAAGAAGTTTCAACCAGTTGAACTATTTGATCAAAGCCGGAGAATTTAACAATATTTATGCATATGAAGACCAGATTCCAAAGATTGATGTCATTAGGAGCTCACTGAAATCAATAAACCTGAATACACTGCGCCGAATTAATCAGAGAGTGATACGAAAAGCGGTCAGAAACAAAGTATATAATGAAGGAACAATTGATGGTTATACCGTAGCAGCCATAGACGGGACCAATCTTTTCAATAGGAAGAAACCTTCTTGCGATGATTGCATTTATACCGTTAGACGCGGAAAGATATATTACGCACACGCCTGTACCGTCATGTCATTGATCGGTGAAGGCGCAAATCTGGTTATAGATTATGAGATGGTTAAGCACCGCGAGCAAGCCAATGATACCGGCGAAGGAGAGCTGATTGCCGGCAAAAGGCTACTAAACAAAGCGGTTTCTACGCACAAAGGACTTATTGATGTCGTTACTTACGATGCACTCGCATGCAATTCAGTGTTTCTGAATGAATGCCTAAATCTAAACATAGATGCAGTTATCAGAGTCAAGGACAATTACAATCTGGCGATTAGAAAAGTTAAGAGAGAGACAAACACAAAACGGTCAACTAGAATCTGGCGCGATGGCGATTATGAAATCACAGCATTTGAGTCCATCTTCAATATGGATGGTGTTGATGCTCCGTTGCGGTATGTCAAATTCGCCAAGAAAAAAAGCAATGGCGAAAGATCCCAAGTATTGATTGTCACAACGGCATTGGATATGAATGTAAAGACGCTATACAGAATAATGAAAGCACGTTGGAATATCGAAAATCAGGTATTCAACAATCTGAAGAATCATGCCAATATGGATCATTGTTTTGTTCATGGCGGCAACGCGGTTGAAGCGATTCTGTATTTGATGTTTATCGCATCTAATCTTTTTCAATTATTTAAAACCAGGCGACTGAAGAATCATGTGCCGATACAGATTGAATTAGTCAGACTATTGCACAGAGGGTTATACCAAGCAAATAGAAAAACAATTGCATTTCTGAACACAACCTAATCAAAATACAACTGAATATTGAACATCCAAGATGCTTGATTCTGGGGAGGGGGAAGGACTATCCATTCGGGTATTTTGTTAAGATATTTTGCCATCATATATGAAAAATATGGTAGAATGATATCGATTATTGAGCAAACGCGAAACTGCTCGATAAATAAGTGATTCTAAGAAAGAAATATACTGATAACGTATCGAAATGATACGTTTTTTAATTGTCGACTTCATAAATTAAAATGTAGGCGAGAATGCATTCAAATCAGAAGTTAGTGATCATTTTCAACAACTATTTTGAAACGAGATCCGGAATTTTTCTTAAAACGAGCATCAAGATTTGAAGCAAGATATCTTTTTTAGAAGTCTTTTAACAACAAGAAGACATGTTTATAAAATGATGGTTTAGAAAAAAACTAAGCTGTGGACCTCAAAAATAAAATCGAAAGTGAAAAAGCAAAAAAATAAGTACAAATGTTCATCAAAAAATTATTCATTTTTATTTTTGAGGTTGACAGGGAAAGTGTATCTATTCCTGCTATCCATAAAGATATTTTGCGATACTTTATGAAAAATATGGTAGAATATTATCAATTACTGAGTAAACGCGAAACTGCTCAATGGTTGGCCTCTTTCATTTTCATATACAATTCTTTCATTTTGCCGCTTAGCGTCCTCGGGTTAACGATTCTAACCTTTATATATAGATCCCCCTGTTTGTTCCGGGCGGGATAGCCCATGCCAACGACTCGGATTTTGCTTCCGGCCTGAACGTTTTCGGGAATTTTAACGTCAATGTTTCCGCTAAGAGTATTGATGCGAACAAGGCTCCCGAGCGCAGCATCCCAAGGGAAAATATCGAGTGTCATTTCAAGATCGTCACCGTTTGGCGTATATTGAGAACTTGCTTTCATTCGAACAATTAAATGCAAATCTCCACTGTGCCCGCCGCCTTCGCCTGAATATCCTTGTCCTTTTAAGCGTATTTTTTCTCCGTTGCGAACACCTTTTGGGATTTTGAAAGTGAAATTGCGAACGCCTTGATGAGTTTGAAGAGAGATTTTCTTTTCAACGCCAACGGCACCTTCTTCCGGCGTTATCTCAATCTCCGCCTCAATGTTTTCACCGTTATAAATTGTGTTGGCAGTTGTTGTTCTTTGGCCACCAAACAAATCATTAATATCAAAACCACCGCTTCTGCCTGAAAAAAACATATTGAAAAAATCGCTATAGTCATCACCGCCTTCGCTGCTGTATCGATACTGCTTGGTATTTTTATAGCCATATTGTGATGGGTTAAATTCCTGCCCAGCATTAAACTGCGGTTGGCGTATTAGCTCATCATACTTTTTGCGCTTTTCAGGATCTTTTAAAACTTCAAAGGCTTCGTTAATCTCTTTAAATTTATCTTCTGATTTCTTATTACCCTTATTCTTATCGGGATGATGAAGCTTTGCGAGCTCACGGAAGGCTTTTTTAATCTCCTCTTGTGAAGCATCATTAGTTACACCGATGTCTTTATAATAATCTTTAGTTTGCATTTCTTTTGACTCCTTATAGAATCTGAGGCAGAACCTGATTGATAAAAATTATAACAACTTCTGAATCAAACTGGGAATTGGAACATCTGAGTAATTCGCGGGCTGCTTCTTCATAACTTAATTTAACTTTGTATGGTCTATCGCTTGTCATAGCATCAAAGGAATCAGCCACAGCAATGATTCTAGCTTCTATTGGGATTTGATCTCCTTTTAGTCCGAACGGATAGCCTTTCCCATCCCAACGTTCATGATGTGCGCGAACATGATTTGCGATATTTGAAAAATCAACGGAAGCATTTAAAATTCGCCATCCGCTTTCAGGATGATTCTTGATGGTAACCCATTCGTCTTTGGTTAATGGACTTCTTTTATTCAAAATGCCCTCTTCAATGCTGATTTTCCCTATATCATGAACTAGCCCTGCCGTTCGCATTTCATCTACATCGTCTTGATCAAAACTCATTTGCTGTGCGATCGCTTCGCAAATTCTGCTAACACGCATAGAATGTGCAGATTCGCGATTGCTCTTTTCAAATAAGGTTTTCATGATGATGTCGATAGTTTTAGAATGCGTGCTAGATCGTTGGTTGAATTTATGTTTATACATATGATTTTCGGCTATGGCTAAAACGGCAAGCAGATTTTCGCTTTTATGCACTTTTACTGCATATCCAAATGAAATGGATAGCTCAATGCCTGAAAGCTTTGTTTTTGATGCAGTTTTTTGAATACGGGATATGATTTCTACCGTTTCTGATTCATCGGTGTTATGTATGATCGCGATAAATTCATCGCCACCAAATCGAATAATAGAGCTACCGCTAGGGCAAGTAGACTGTATTATTTCTGCCGCATTTCTTAGTAGATTATCGCCCATAGAATGTCCAAACGTGTCGTTAATAATTTTAAGACCATTAAGATCCCCCATGATAATGGAAATCGGGAGATTCTCCTCTGTATCAAATGTTTTGATGTGATCTTCAAAAAACCGACGGTTGTATAGGTCGGTGAGCTGATCATGATAACCTAAATACACTAAACTTTCTTCAAGGTTTTTTTGTTTTGAGATGTCTTGAACAACACCGACTAATTTGACTATTTTTCCTCTGTCGTCGGTTTCTGCTACGGCTTTTGAATGGATATGTTTTTCCTCTCCGAGTTTCTCTGTTCGAATTTTGATTTGCACATCATAATCCCCTTTTCCAGAAAGCAAACCCATATGCGCATTCTTTATCTTTTCTCGATATTCTGGTAGAACCAATTTTTGCACTCTTTCAAAGGCTAGAAATGAGCCATCCGTTTCAATGCCATAGATTTTTGAAGCCTCTGCTGAACCCCAAATTAAATTGGTTCTTAAATCTAGTTCCCAATTCCCCACTTGCGCAAGCGCCTGCGCTGCGATTAAGCGTTTTTCGTTTGTTCTTTGAGTTTCTTCGGCTTGCTTCAAAACTGTAATATCACTAATAATAACCCTGCACAGCGGTGAACCATTTTCTTCTGCTAAAGAAGCGCTTATACGAGCCCAAAATGTTGAGCCATTTTTCTTAACCATACGAAGTTCACATGATTGTGTAATTGATGTTTCAAATAGTTTTCTTCTTTTTAGGTAATAGATGTCTTGATCCTCTTCACTAATCCATTTAGTCAGGCTTTTTTTTATAAGCGCGGATTTTGAGAGACCAAGCATTTTTGCTACTGTCAAATTTGCCTCAACAACTATTCCTTTTTCGGATAAAATTAAGTAGCCTTCCGGTGCCAAGTCGTAAAGAGAAAAATAACGCATTCTAGCTTCGTTCAACTCTTCTTGGAGCTTTAGTAGTTCTTCGTTCTGCAATTCAAGCTCTATTTGATGCACTCTAAGGTTATGAATAAGTTTACCGGTTTCCACAGGTGAAATATTCTCTATATCTTCATCACGAAAATATTTTTTATTAGGAGCTTTTTTTTCAGCAAGTAATTTTAAAGTTTTTTTATCCATAATTGACATTTTCCTTAGTAATATATAATTACCCTTATTGTAATTTAATAAACCGCAGGTATTAAATTCAAGATTCGCATTGAAGTTTCGTAGTGCAATTTTTCCAATATGAGATACTGACTAATTTTGAAATTTGTAGTATGTAATGGCAAAAGGATTTAGAAAAGGTGGTGAGAAACCTCTATGCAAGTAACAATTTCCAAATCTTTGGTGAGATGCAGGTTTTTGTTGAAAGCTTATTTAAAGTACAAAGCAACCTAGAATATTATACCACACTTGAATATATTTGTTTTGCGTTAGCACGCGCTTGGGGAATTCCTTTGAATAAGAGCCCTATTTTCTAAACTTGGCAGAAGCAAAGTAAAACCCATCTTTCGTTTCCATAATAGGATAAAAGATGGGTTTAGTGTCATCGTTTATGAAATTTATTACTATTTCAAATCTGTAATGTCTTCAAAAGCCAGAAAAATTAAGTCATACTGAGTCGGTTCACCATACAAACGCCGAGCGCTCAATAAAAATTTACGCTTTCCAATACCATGAAATTCACTGGCTATCTCATAATCATTGAATTGCGAGTTGTTTGACAATACTTCCCTCAAAAGAGTTAGCAAACTTGAAATATTCAGCTGGTGGTTTCCTATATCATAAATAAAGTTCCCAATAGTTTCTGTTGGCTCTATTACAAATGTGCTATAAAACGATCGGCTAGCAAATGTAATTTTAAGCTCTGGATTTAATACGAGCAACGGTTGCTTTACGGTACTTACAACGGCCTCGGCCATTTGTTCATTCAATTTGATTAAATGTTGTTCTAGCTGTTTTCTTTGTGAGATATCAACAAATGTAATGACGATCCCTTCGATAACATTTTCAAGTGTTCGATAGGGCCGTATACTCATATTGAAGTATTGCTTATTGACGGTCATCACCTCAATCTCTTTAGGTACAAGCGTATCGATCACATGCTTCGCATCTTCAACTAGGCCTGTATAATCAACAAGATTGGATGCAATATGGCTTATGGGCCGTCCAATATCGCTCCCAATTAAATTTATTACGTTAGTGATTGAAGGATTGAATCGTAATATTTTTAGATTAAAATCAACAAAAACAGTTCCTATTCCTGTTCCGGCTAAAAGGTTTTTCATATCATCATTGCTTTTTGTCAGTTCTGAATTTTTAAATTGCAGTTCATTGTTTACTGTTGTCAGTTCTTCATTAATTGATTGCAATTCTTCTTTTGAGGTCTCAAGTTCTTCGTTTGTAGATTGCAATTCTTCGTTCAACGACTGCATTTCCTCATTAGACGATTGTAGTTCTTGGTTCGCGGTTTCAAGCTGTTCATTGGTAGTCTGGATATATTCCTCCATAGCTTTTAATTCATTTTCTAATCTTTTAACTATTTTATCATTCTCTACGCTACCAGGAACATAGTTGCCTATGGAATCTAGTGATTCGGAACTGGAGTGTTCCAAAACGACTAAATACAAATGATTTTCAAATCTTCCGGTTTGTAATTTAATATCATGAGCATATGAATCCACTTCAACGGGATATATAGATAGATTAATTAGCGTATAATTGCCATTTGTTTTAACTTTAATGTTTGGGTAAAACACGCTTTCGTTGCTGCTCACAGCTCTATGCAGAGCAATGGTAAGCTCGCGTTGTAGACCTTCCCGGGCCATCTTAATGATGTTATTTTTATCAGCTTTACCTGGAGCAGGCTCCAGATACTCACCAGTGTGGCCATGAAAATATAGAACGTCGCCAAGGTTATTAATGAGGACTGCCGTTTTAGATATTTGCTTCAGAAGCGTTTTCTCAGTTAGTTCTTTAATGCTGATATCTTTTGGGAAATCAAAATTATTGGTCTTATTAAACAGTTCATCTGGTTTTAACGAAAAAGCTTCAAATTCAGAAAAACTGAATGTTTTTTCTCCAGAAGAGTATGGGATTGCTTGGAATATTTTAGATCGTTGATTAGCCACTGAAAAATGATTTCCAAAGTCTCCGATGTTTTCAGATGTCCCTATGAATAAATAACCATCAGGTTTTAAGGCATAATGAAAGATGGGGATAACTTTTTTTTGTAGCTGCGGTCCAAAATATATTAGTAAGTTGCGGCAACAAATCAAATCAACATTTGAAAAAGGTGGATCTTTGGTAACGTTTTGTTCCGCAAATAGAATCATATCCCGAATTTTCTTGTTAATGCGAAATCCAACATTTTTCTCTTCAATAAAATACTTATGAAGATACTTTTTATCTATATCTGCTACAACAGAAGAAGCATATAAACCGTTTCTGGCCATCTCAAGGGATCTCTTGTCAATATCAGAGGCAAAAACTTGGATTCTAATATCTTTGTTTAGAGTTTCTTTTGCTTCAGAAAGAAGAATTGCAAGTGAGTATGCCTCTTCTCCCGTAGAGCATCCGACTGACCAGACGCGAATCTCGTCTTTTGAATCTTTTCCGTCAAAAAGCTTATTTATAACCTGTTCTTCAAGTGTCTTAAAAGCATCCGGGTCTCTAAAGAAGTGCGTAACACCGATAAGCATATCGTCAAATAAGGATTTCATTTCATCACGTGAGCTCCGCAGAAATTTTATATAGGCTTCAGTTGTTCCAATTTGATTCAAGGCCATCCTGCGTTCGATCCTGCGAATTATCGTGTTCGGCTTGTATTTGGAAAAGTCATGTCCGAATTGATTTTTTAGTAGCATAAAAATTTTGCTTAAAGCATTCTCCGCGTTTGTTGCTGAGCCTATATAATTGGTGCTATTGACTGTGAGGTGATTAACATAGTTTATAATCTCAGGAATCATATCTTTTGGAGAGAGCACATAGTCAGCAAGATTCGTATAAATAGCGCTAGTAGGCATTCCGTCGTATTCCGAGGATACTGGGTTTTGGATCATGGACATGCCACCTTCGCTTTTTATTGCGCGCATGCCCAAAGTACCATCACTACCATTTCCTGAAAGAATGACACATATTGCTTTTTCATGCCGATCATTAGCAAGTGAGCTGAAGAAATAATCTATGGGTAATCGAAGGCCATTTACCGAGGAAGGGTCTAGTAAATATAACTTACCGTCTATCAGTGATATATCCTTGTTTGGAGGAATAACATATACGCTATTTGGGTTTACGTGCATTCCGTCTTCTATCTCATAGACCATCATTTTTGTATATCGTTGAACAATATCCGTAAGAATACTCTTATGATCTGGGGCTAAATGCTGTATCAACACAAAAGCCATATTAGTTTTCGCTTCAGGGGGGGCTCCTGAGAAGAAAGCCTCGAATGCTGCAAGACCTCCAGCGGAGGCACCTACACCAACAATTGGAAAATCTGCAGATGATAACGGCGAAATGCTTATCGAATTCTCTGTTTTCTTTTTAGGAATTTGTTTTTTTTCTTTGCGATGCTTGTCTGTGCTCGCTGATGGTTTCGATACTCCGCTTATCTTTTTATATGGCATATTACAATACCGCCTAATTTTAAAATAGGTTCGATTAAACACTTTTATGGGCAAGTATTCAATTTGGCTCCAAGTACCCGATAGTTCTAAAATCAAAATATCAATATAAGGTGCTATAAATGCATACGAATGTTAAACCTATTTGCAGGAAGAAGATTTTTGAAAGCGATAAATAGACACATATATTCTACTTTATATTCTAAACAAATACAAAAGTATTATATGTCAAAGCATAACGGTGAAAGTATCGAAATTTCGGTTACCATTATGAGAAATATTATTTGATTGGATAACACAATATTGGATACAAATTACTAAAATGTCTAATAACTCGGCATTTTATTCTTTGACTGCAGTAATGACTGCAGTAGCCATAAACCTAGAAGGACTTAAGAGGACTTAGAAGGACGGGTTTAACACGATTTAGGACTTAGAAGGACTTAGATAAACCTATAAGAGCTTGACTCGTGGAATTGGAAATCGTGTTTACGTTAATAGCGTAACGAGGGTTCAAATCCCTTCCTCTCTGCCAAAAACGCAATATATTGACTATCCGTTGAGCGATTGGTCTATATATTGCGCTTTTTATTTTTCTGAAATAATCTAGTTTATACCAAATGGGCTGAATGACTGCAACTGGGACTGCAACCGGGAAAATTGAGCGGGAATTTTGGTAGAGCGGATATTTTGGTTGAACACCACATAACAAGAACACAACTGAATATTGAACATACAAGATGCATGATTCTGGGGAGGGGGAAAGACTATCCTCGCCAACTTTTTGTGAAGAGATTCCGTCAATTTATATGAAAAATATGGTAGAATGATATCAATTATTGAGCAAACGCGAAACTGCTCACATAATAGTGCTAATTGATGGAAATAGAGCTTGATAAAAATGCAAGTTAGAAGACGACTCATTCCAAGTATACTTTGTGTTTGGGAAATTTCGAATAAGCAATGTGTCAAAGCGGACGGAGGGAATTAATATGTATGAATATTCAAGCGAACTAGTGCAGTTAATAAAAGCATACGACAACTCATTCTTAAAAGGTAGGGAGAAATGCGAGAAAAAGCTAATAGGATATTTAAGAAAAATTAAAGATATCAACATAGTAGTTAATTTTATTGCTTTCGATTCCAATATCGTGCGCCTGAAAGCGGCACAGATTTTAGCTAAACTTGGCGAAAAAAAATGGGAAACAATAATACAAGGGGATGATGATGATTTCGCAAAATTAGGGAAAACGGAAGACCCAAGATTAATCGAACCATTTATGGAAATTTTAACAAATACACATTATAAGAGCAGACTCGGTGCAATGTTAGCATTGAGTGAATATAAATACCCATTTGTTGTTGACCTGCTTATTCAATTTCTTGAGCATTGGGATGGTTCTTTTCGTAAAGAGGCGGCGCGTATTCTAGGAGAAAAACACGATTTAGCTGCGGTGACACCGCTCATCGAATTGCTAGGAGATGTATATCCAGATGTTCGCAAAACGGCAGCACAGGCACTACATAAACTAGGCGAAGAAAAGTGGGAATCAGTAATACAGGGGAACAATGATGATTTCTCCAGATTAGGAGAAACAAAAGATTCACGCGCGGTGGTTTCGATCATTAATGCATTGAAGAATGGCACATTATCTATTCGCGTAAAAGCTATAGAAGTATTACATGAAATAAATGATTTTCGCATGGTTGAGCCAATAATTGCAATGCTAAATGATATTGAAACGCAGCTGTTTGTGTTTTTACACGGACGTGAAATGGGAGAGTATTTTAAAAGTTGGAGCATAAAAGAACAACTAAATGCAATACAGAAATTAGATTTAAGGGCGGCAAAACCACTTATTGAATTGTTTGAGAAGGCCGTTCAAGTATTAGCTAAAATTAAAAACCCGAGCACGGTAGATTTGCTAATCGAACTTCTTTTATATAGTGTTGAAGAGTTAAAAGTCGCAGCGGCAGAGGCATTAGGTGAAGTAAAAGATTCACGTGCAGTAGACCCTCTAATTATGGCGTTAGGAGATGAAAAATGGAAAGTGCGTAAAAGTGCTGCTGTGGCATTAGGAAAAATAAAAGATCCACGTACATTAGAACCGCTAATTAAGGCATTAAGTGATATAGATAGTGAAGTGCGTAAAAGTGCAGTTGAAGCACTAGGCGAGTTAAACGACCCTTGTACGGTAGAACCCCTCATTAAGACTTTAACTGATAAGGATTTCTATGTGCGTAAAAGTGCTGCGGAGGCATTAGGAAAATTAAAAGATCCACGCTCGATTGACCCTCTAATTAAGGCATTTGGTGATATAAATAGTGATGTGCGTAAAAGTGCTGCGGAGGCATTAGGAAAATTAAAAGATCCACGCTCGATTGACCCTCTGATTAAAGCATTCAGTGATGAAAATAAAAATGTGCGTAATAGTGCAACTTGGCTATTAGGGAAAATAAAAGATCCACGTGCAGTAAACCGTGTTATTGAGGCATTAAGTGATAAAAATGAGTCTATACGTATTAATGCAGCAATAGTATTAGGTGAAATAAAAGATCTTCGTGCAGTTGATCCTTTAATTAAGGCATTCGGTGATAAAGACTGGGAAGTGCGTGATAGTGCAGTTGCTGCAATAGGGAAAATAAAAGATCCAAGTGCAGTAAACCAACTTATTGAGGCGTTAAACAATAAAAATGAGCTTGTGCGCGTTTGTGCAGTTAAAGCACTAGGCGAGTTAAACGACCCTTGTGCGGTAGAACCCCTCATTAAGACTTTAACTGATAAGGATTCCAAAGTGCGTGAAAGTGCAGCAAGCGTGTTAGGCGATATAAAAGACTCTCGTGCGATAGATTCTCTTATAAAGGCAATAAGTGATAAAGATAAATATGTGCGTAGTCAAGCTGCAAGAGCGTTAGGTAATATTAATAATTCTCGTGCTATAGATTCTCTTATAAAAGCATTAAATGATAAAGATAAATATGTGTGTCAAGTAATCGTTGAGGTATTAGGCAAATTTAAAGATCTAAAGGCTGTTCAGCCTCTAATAACTGCGTTTAAAGAGACAAACGTCAAAGAAGAACAGTTGCGTATTGAGATTGCTCATTCTTTAATATCTATTGCAAAAGCGAATAAAAACAGCAATGTACTTTCTACTGAAACAAGAAAACTGTTCAATAGTAAACATCATGATTATATTAGTCATGTTGATAACGACCCTGAATGTTGGCCATCATCCGCGAAGCATCATGGAACCAGACACGACGATAGCGTGTCGACGGGATTAGATATTTTTGATTTCTAATTAAGCTGAGCAATTGAGATCCGGAGGTGATAGTTTTGAATCAAAAACACCCCCCACATTTTTTTGTTATACCATCACTTTCATGTCCAGCAGAATGTATCTATTGTTTTGGACCAAATACCGGACCATCAATGGATATACGAATTGTAGAAAAGGTTACTGAATACATAGCAGGTATTGTCAAATCTACAAAACAGGACAAGATCAATGTAACATTACATGGCGGAGAGCCCCTGGCCGCTGGATTTGAAATAATTGAAAAAATTGTTACAAACCTAAGCGCACGATTTGAAGATATCGATATCGGAATACAAAGCAATCTTTGGCTGCTGGATGAGAAATACTGTGAGTTATTTAAGATATATAACGTTAGTATCGGAACGAGCCTTGATGGACAAAAAGAAATTAATGATAGGCAGCGTGGCACCGGTAATTATGAAAAAACGATGAACGGAATACGGTTAGCTAGATCTTATGGTATCAATGTTAGTTGTATTGCCACATTTACGGCAATCAACATTAAGCAGTGGAAAGAGATATTTGATTTTTTTTTGATGCAAAACCTTCATTTCGCAGTGCATCCATTAGTACCATCGATTGAAAAAGGAATAGATATTGAAATATCACCAACTGAGTATTATAGGCTCACTAGTGAAATGCTAAGTTATTATATTGAACACTACAAGGAGAATAAAGTTTCATCTCTAGATCAGTTCTGTAATAGTGTTGTAGACGGTGAGGCATCGGTATGCTCCTTTCGTGACTGCTTTGGTATGTTTTTAGCTATTGATCCATATGGGGATATATATTCTTGTCAACGATTTGCCGGGAAAAAAGAATATCGAATAGGAAACATTGATGACAACCCATCAATAACGGATTTGTTTTCTTGCACAGTAGCAAAAATGTTTTTAGAGCGTGAGCATACTATTGCAATTAATGCGAACTTGTGTAGGGAATGTGAGCATTATAGTTATTGCAAGGGAGGATGCGCTTACAATGCATTAGCAGGTAACAAATCATTGAATACAATTGACCCCTTGTGTGAAGCATATAAATTGATATTCACAGATATCAAGGACAGAATCAGCGAAGAGATGGCTTCTGAGGAAAACTTAAAGGCAATTATAAATAATAAATCTTTCGAAAAAGGAAATTTGTTACTACAAAGAGGAAAGATAATCGAACTTACAAAACAAGGAACTCATCCTTACCACACTGCTCGGACGGCGAAAAAAATTATCGCAGCATATGAATTAGGAAACAGAAAAAGGATTTCGGATGTTGTCAAGTATCTTGTATACGCAGGCATAAGTAAAACCGAAAAATCTGCGTTGCAATCGCTTCGGGCGTTACAAAAATCAATGGAAAGCAACGGACAGCTTAATAAAATATATATCCATGTAACATGGAATTGCCAGCTTAAATGCAGTCATTGTTATGCCGCGTGTGAAAATGATATTTTTGTTGATGAAATGAAATTAGAGAACATAGAGAAAATTGCAGAAGAAGCTACGTCTAATGGATTCAAAGCAATCGTACTAACAGGAGGCGAGCCTCTAATGCATCAAGATATAGAGAGAATTCTTCGAAAGCTTGCAATTTTAAAAAGACAAATCAAACCAGTAAGTTTAATTTTGCGCACTAATCTTGCAATGTCTTTAACGGTGGATGATTATATAAGGATTTTTAAGGCATTTGATGAAATTGTAGTAAGTTTAGATGGTGGCAGGTTAGAACACGACCTAAGAAGAGGAGAAGGTTCTTATGATAAAGTAGTAAGGAATCTTGAATTATATAGCAACAACAAAGACTTAATTCGAGAGGCTTCAGGAGAACATAGGTTAATACTGAAAATTTCAGCGACACTAAAGACAGAAGATATACTCGGAGCAGCAGGAAAAAGTGTGAAAGAACTTGCTGGTAAACTTAGTATTGATCATGTAAAGTTTCGCCCAGTTTTACCTCTTGGAAGAGCGAAAAATAGTAATGAAGAAATATTGTCAGAGCCATTGAGAAACTACATGTCGCCTATGGAGATAATCAGAGGAGGGTTTAAGCCAATAACTTCTTGTGGTATAGGTCAGAATTTATATGTCGAGCCTTCCGGAGAAGCTTTCCCATGCTATGCATATCATGGACCTAATTCCTTCCTAGGGAATGTTGTAGACGAAGGAATAGCAAAAATTATATCTAGTGAGAAATTTGAAGCACTTCAAAAACATACCGTTGACACTAGTAATATATGCAGTGCATGTAAGTATAGATATTTATGTGGTGGAGGGTGCAAGGCTTGGAGCAAGAAGCCGGGGCTCTTCAATCTAGATGATACAAGAATTGAATGTAAAGGTCACAAACAAAGAGCAGAAGAAATATATCAAGCCGCAAGAGAATACTTATTAATAGATAAAGAATAGGGAGGATATCGAAAATTCGGACAAAACAATAAGATAATTTAATTGACTGCAGTAATGACTGCAGTAGCGATAAACTTAGAAGGACTTAGATCAACTCAGAAGGACGGGTTAAACACGATTTAGGACTTAGAAGGACTTAGATAAACCTATAAGAGCTTGACTCGTGGAATTGGAAATCGTGTTTCCGTGATGAGCGTAACGAGGGTTCAAATCCCTTCCTCTCTGCCAAATGAAAAACGTCGATGCAACGCATCGGCTTTTTTTATTTTGATTGGGTGGGATTTGAAGCCTAAGAGGGCGCGAGGAGAGAAGATGGGGTGCCAGTGGCACGCCAGCCGACGAGCGATGTGAGCGAAAGCGAGCAGGGCAATGTGATAGCATTGCAATCCCTTCCTCTGCCCAAAGGGGCACGCTGTCTGCCAAAAGAGTCGATACTTATTTGTCGGCTTTTTTTATTGGGCGGAGAACTTGAAGCCTAAGAGAGTGTGAGCCGCAAAGAAAGGGCGCAATATATTAACACTTTCAGAATAATAAAAGGAAATAATTTTAAAATATAAGCCGCGACATATAGTCTGCTTTGGAATATATGCTCGACGGCTTTTTTATTCTAAAAAAGAATTAGAAGCCGTTGTTTGTAAATAACTTGTAACGAAAATCAAAACATATAATGAAAAACAATAAATTAATATTTTAAAAAGAAATAAATATCACTATTTTTATTAAAGAACTTAAAACTGAATGAAGGGAATATTAAATCAAAATAATATGCATTTAGTGCATATTATAAATTTTTTTGTATTTTAGGTGGCAGAATATAGCTTTTGAATCGTTATATTAGTGAGAAAACAAAAAAATAGAAATAAATATACAAAAAGGGATGGGTATAGATATGGAAAAAGACAACATTAAAGCGCAGCATTCCTTTGATGCGTATTGCAAGAAAATTATCATCAATCAAGCAAAGGATATTTGGCGATCCGAAAAGCGCATACGAAAAAAATTCAAACTATTTTCTGGTATGAGCGCACAAGAACTGGAACAGGCATTATCAGAATCACCCGAAGAGTTTAGTACATTTATTGTCTCTGGCTTTAAGGTTTTAGTTCATGATTTTTTGTTGGTAGAAGCCATTCGACAGCTTGATGGAAAAAAGAAAACAATTATACTTCTCTATTACTTTGTTGGATACAAAGACGCAGAAATTGCACGGCTTTTCAAGATATCAAGAAGTGCGGTTCAAAAGCACAGGGCAGAAGCGATAAAGGACTTGGCAGAACATCTGGGAGAAAGCGATGAGAGTAAGGGAAATGTTGACGTTGGAAACGATTGAATCAGCGGTGAGTGGCGAATATGAATCGATTAACAAAGTCGTTACATATTACTCAGCATACATCAAGACGATTTGCACAAACGCTTATCAAAATTAAAACGGTATGCAATATGACCTTGATGAAGAAATGTATGAACAGATTAAAGCAAAACTGATTGAAAAAATACTGGAATTTGAATTTAGATAGCATCGATCTTTGAAAACTGAATAGAAAGCCTGCATACGTTTGGCTGAATGCGAGCCGACCAGAGAATGCGCCATGATAATTTGGAGCGATAAAATTCTGCTGGTCATCAGGGGAGGAAGCCTGACCGCCAAGACCATTTAGCCTTAATCATGATACACCTGTTTGCAGTATCAACGGATACTGAACAGCGCGTCCATAGGAATGGACCGGGGGTGAGCAGCCCCGTGGAACTGTTTTTCCAGACAGTCGTGCGGGCTTGATGAAGACTGACTAAGACGCATACTTTACAAAGCCAAGGGAGTCGTAAAGAGAGAAGAAGAGGGCTTTTGCATAAAGTTTACGTTTAGGTAAATACTTTTATTGAGGAGGAGAAGCATAGATGAAGCGAGTTTGTAAACGAAAGAAGGTGATGAAGTGAGCCTGGTCAAAGACATAACGGATTATCTGGAGACCAATGCGTACGGCACAGTGGGGATGGATATTTTCCTTTCTGACCTGCCAAGCAGTCCGGACAGCTGCATTGCGGTGTACCAAAACGAGGACAGCGCGGTGGAGCGCATCGCGGGTATCGATGTGCCGGCCGATCGAATCATGGGCATCAAAAAGCCACGGTTCAAGGTGGTGGTACGCGAAACCACTTATGATGCGGCCATGGCTTCGATGAAAGCCATCGAGGAAGAGCTGGTGCAGATCGGTGATGAGTATATTGGGACTCTAAGCGAAGGCGTCGAAATCAACGGCGCTTTTTATTTTAGAGTGAACACCACCGAGGATGCATACGAGCAGGAGCGGGACGACCAAGACAGAGTGATCGTCGCTCAGAATTTTAACACAGCCATAAAAATATAAAAAGGAGATAGATAAAAAATTATGGAAAGACAAAGTTTTATGATTGGTGTGGATCGTCTGTTTTTAGCAGAAATCGTATCCGACACCGAGTCCGGCGTATCGTACGGCACACCGTTTCCGGTACCCGGCGTGAATGCCATTGGCGTGAAGATGAACAATAGCAACATGACCATCTATGCCGATGACGGCGCATTTGAAACCGTGAACCAGCAGGGGGACATTGACATCATCTGCTCACTGGCTGGACTTAACGGCCAAAAGCGTGCTGACGTAACCGGAGGAACCTATGATACCTTCACCGGTATGGTAGAAGACGATGGCAAAGGTGTACCCAAGAAATATGCGTTGGGTTACAGACGCCAGAAGGCGAACAACACCTATCGCTACAAATGGTTTATGAAGGGCTCGTTCGCCAAACCGGACAGTTCAGCGGTGACCAAAAGCGGTTCGATCACTTCCCAGCCCATGCAGTATGTTTTCCGTGCACTCAACCGTGCGTGTGACGGATTGCTGGAACGCACACTGGACAGCGACGATGCTAACTTGCCAAACGGCTTGACCGATGCATTGCTGAACAGCTCGGTTTCGGGATGGTTCGCAAGCCCCGATTATACACCGGTGGCACCGGGCGGCAACCTGACCGACCTCGCGGCAGCTACAGGTTCTTCGGCGGGCGAGATAGACTTAACCTTCTCAGCCCCGATCGACGCGGACAGCATTATTGCGCAGGTGAAGGACATCTTTGGTTGGGTCAATGTTTCCACCAGTGCCGAGATGACCGACACCGATACATCGGCGACGATTACCGGGCTAACACCCGAAAACACTTACGACTGCCGTTTGGTGGTCTTGGGCGGAACCATGCACGGCGTTTCCAACGAGGACAACGCCTCGGCGGGGGCTTCGGCTTAAAAGACACAGGTTACAAGTACCATCCTTCCTTAAATGCTTTCCTTTTAAGGGAAAGCGAACCTTTATGGGGCAGGGATTTTCCTGCCCCTAATCTTTTAAAGGGAAGGATATAAAGGCACAGCAAAACATTTGGGCAGTGTTAACTTTTTTAGCAAAAGGAAAAGTTAACAGTTAAATTAAAAATTTGAAGCATAGAAAATATTAGCAAAGGATGATAAAATGAGATGGAATTTGATGAATTCGGAAATCCGATAATTGTAGAGGAACAAAATGACGCGACATCGGGAGGAAATAGCGGCGGCGAAGCTGATGGAACATCTAAAACTAAATTGGGTAAATTTATTAATAAAACAAAGGAAACGGTGATTAAAACAGCCGAAGCGCTGACAACGATGGTCACGGAAGCGACAGACGGCGACGGTAACGGCCGAAAAGAAATACAAATACCAATCCCTGAAGAAGTAGATGAGAGCAAAATAGGACATTTTATTGCGGGGGCGGTGGAAAAGGGAGCAAAGCTTAATCCCTTATACCAACTTTTGGGTTATGAAATTGATGTAACAGTGACGAGTGCGCCAAAAGTACCGAACCCAGAGACGGGGGAGCCAGAAGAGCCGGAAGAAATCTCTTTGGTTGACCAAGGGTATCCCAGTACGACAATAACGGGATATGATCATGTAAAATCGCTTGCAGAACGAGGATATCCAAACACTATTTACAATTACAATTATATGAGTGCAAATGATATGCTGCTGACTGCCGAAGATATGATTGGTGGAAAAACTGCGGCAGAGTATTATGCTACGCATGAGGAAATGCCGCAAGTGTTGGTAGATGCTTATATCAATGTTTATGTAGATAATGCAATCGATCAAATAGGCACGATTGAAGGAGATCAAAATATGTCGGCTGAAGATTTAGCCCTATTATCCAGTGCGCTTCGTGGTGAAACATCAATGGAATGGGAGGCTATAAATGCGCTTTTGGAAAATGTAATCAGTACCAATGAGACACCTTATCATTCCCAATACAATGCTTTCCCAGGAAGTCCTCTAAAATATCACGATCCAATATATGGAACCGACCCATATTGTGCGGCATTTACATCATGTATGGCGGATGAAGCGGGGATTAGAGCGGATTATACACCTGGAGCAATAGATACGGATAGTGATCAAGCAAAAGTTCCGTTTATACCAACAGCAACTGCGGGAAATAAAATGGAATGGAAGTATTACACACCAACAGGAAGACTTCACGAATTTAGTCAGATTGGGGAAGAAGATGGGTATGTCCCTCATAAGGGCGACAGTGTATTTTTCCAAGTAGGGAATAAGCCCTATGGACATACAGGTATTGTCGAAGCATTTGACCCCATAAAGAATATCTTATATACCATTGAGGCTAATTCTAAAGATGTGGTGAGGCGCGTAACCTATGATTTAAACACGATTAATGATGACGACAATAAGAAGTATAATATTACTGCATTTGGGGATAATGGCGGAAGCAAACTCGGTGAGATACCAGAAAACCCAACACCAATAGAAGAATATGAACCAGATGAGGAAGTTGAGACTGAATAAAGGAGAAGAAGGCATGAAAAGAATTATAGGATTAACTTTGATATTTGTCTTTATCAGTGGCCTTTTTGGCTGCCAGACAAGTGATAGTGAATTAACGACAGAATCGGATGGCGCACAGGCAACGGTCAGCGCGCAGCCGACGCCCAGCGCGGCGCCGGAAAGCACTCTGGAAGCCATCTATAATTTACCGGATGAAAATGATGAAGAAATAGAGATTAAGGAAGCGGATCCGACCCAAGTTTTTTTCTTCACGGACCCATATGGGATTATTGTTAAAACCGAGTATAAACAAGGCACGCTTTATTGTGAAAAAATGGGAATAAATTTGGAGGACAAGTATCCAAATTTAAATCGTGATACTATAGTAGACTCCGTTGATTATTCAGATAAATTCGCTTTTGCGCCAGATGGAGCACTTTTATTTCTTTTTTTAGCATTTCCAGAAAGCGAGATGTTTGATGTGAGAATAGATCTTTATGATGATAACGGCGAAGTTGCGGAGAGGCTGATTATCAAAAATGCATATAACCCAGCAGGAATTCGTAATTTTGAAGAGATTGAGGAGTATAAGGAAATCAAGCATCTTTTCGGCTTTAGTTACTATCCTCCTGACGACAAGCTGGATATATCGACCCTAACACAATTTGAGAACCTTCAAAGCATATCCATTGATTATGCATATATAGATGGTGATTTGGGGGATTTGAGTTCGCTTACTCATCTGAAAACCATAATAATGGATGAATGTGTTTTTGAATCTGATACTAAGATTGAAGAATTAGAAAGCCTTGAAATGCTTTTTCTATTCGGTATGCAGGCTGATGAGACGGTACTTGAATCCATACCGAATAGCATAAAATATTTATATTTGTTTCATGTATATAATATTTTTAATCTGGAAGCCTTGACGGAGTGTAATGACATTGAAGAGTTATGTTTGGTGCATGGATATGACCATGAGTACATAGGCGAGTATGTTAATATTGCCTTTATTGAGGATTTGGAAAAACTTAAATCGTTGGTTATATCATCGGAAGACCTAAAGTATGATTTGCGCGGGATGGTGCTTTCCAGTGCGGAGAAATTAGAACTGGAGGGAAACGGAATCATATGTGATATTTCGGATATCGCCGGATATACAAACTTAAAGCACTTGGAGATTAGCGACTGCGAAAATATTTCGGGCGATTTAAGCGAGCTATCGCAACTTGCGGGGCTGGTTTATCTTGAGATTGACGATTGCCCCAATATCACAGGGGACGTGGAACTGGCTAATGGCGAAATTGTTAGCGCGAGTGAGGAGTAATAAAAGGAATATCTTAAACGATGCAAAGCACTCTTCGGGGTGCTTTTTTCATACAAAAAATAAGCGAAAAAGGAGCAAATATGAAAAAAGTGAAATTGAGTATTGATGGCAAGGCATACGAGAAGGCCGAGCCGACGGTGAAGGATTGGTTTAACTATCAGGAATATGTGCAGGCCATCCACCGAAAAAACGTGGTGATGGATAAAACCGCCGCCACGGCGACGGTGCAGGTGGTGGCCGAATACGTGGGGTTGACGACCGAGGAGTTACTTAAGTCCAATCTGGACTTAACCGAGCTTTTGTCCGCATATCAGGACATCCAAGCGAATATCCTGGAGTGCTTTTCCAGCACTTTGAAGCAAGGCGGTGCATCTGCCCGAAAAAACTGATACCGCAGGATATAGAAGCATATATCCTGCGAACCGCAAATGCACTGCTGACCAAACATGGTGTGCTACCCGATGCGTTTTTGGCCCAGAGCCTAAAGTGGTTTATTCGCGTCAGCACATATACGGAACAAAGCAAAAGAGCCAGACGCTGGCCGACAAAAAGCCAGGTGGATGAAACGGGATTTTAAAAAAAGGAGAGATTAAAAATGGCAAAAGAAGAGAAAGGCAATTTGGAACAATCATTGAACGACAATCTGATGCTGGTTTTGGAAGAGATTGCGGCACTGCAGGAAAAGTTCGATACGCTGATTGGTGGGCAGGATGAGATGAACGCCGCGCTGGACGATCAGACCGCGGCGCTGCAGGAGATGCCGGATGAAACAGCCGAAGAAGGGAAAAAACCTGCGAACGTATCGGCACCGCCTGCGCAGAGCAACGCGAAGCCGCAAACACCCAAGGCACCGGCGGCAGAGAAACCGGCTTTGGCCAAGGAGGACATAAGCCAGCTTAAAAGTTTCAGCGAAAACGCGAAAGCGTTTATGGACAAAAGCGAGGATATGATCGCATCGCAGGAATCGAAAGTTGAAGCTCCGGCACAAAGTGCGCAAGCCCCGGCGGATATTACTCCGGCGCAAGCCGCTCCGCAAAGCAGCGCACCAACCAACGCAACACCACCCAGCGCCGCACCGCCTGAGATGAATCAGGCTGACTGGAACCCGGAGCTCTGGAACAAAACCGCCGAGATGGTGCTGGGCGAAGGCGCCACTGCGCTTAGCGAAACTGAGCTTTTACAAAATAATTCAACACCTGAAGGGCAGCCAGCAAAAGGAAAGTCACCCATGAACAATAAGATTCAAATTAGGGGAGGATCAGTGAATGCAGTGAAACAGCAGATTTCTGATTCTGTGACCAGCAAAGTGGCCAGCCAGATTTAGGCCATGATTTTAGCCCGATAAATATCAAAAGCAATTTTAAAGTAATGATAATATTTTGGGCCTAAAAAATAAAAAAATATAAGTAAAGGGGAAAAAAACATATGCCGGATGAATATGGAAACTTGACACCGGAAGAGTTGGCTATGCATAATGGAAACAAGACAACGGGCATTTTTGCTAAAGCAGGCAGCACATTTAAAAAAGTAGCTTCTTCGGTAAAAAATAAGGTTACTGATACCGCAAGCAGTGTAAAAACCACGGTTGGCAATGCGAGGAATGCGGTTGCGAGTGGTGTAACGCAGGCGAAGGAATCGATAGCGGAAGCGGGGGCTGCGGTAAGCGCAGCAGGTGCTCAGGTTGTCGGTCACGTGTCGGAAGCGGCAGACACAGTTACGGAAGGCGCAAAAAACTTTGCAAACTCGGCTGTGGATGCTGTGACAGGTGCATACGATGCAACGACGCAGGCCGTTTCGGATTTTGCAGGCGATGCCAAAGATTTTACAACGAACTTAGCACATACGGTAGGCGATGCGGCCGAAGCGGGTTTTGACTATGTCAAAGACACGGCATCAGATTTAGCCAGCGATGTCAAGGACTTCACAACGGACGTAGCAAATACAGTAGGCGATGCGGCCGAAGCAGGCTTTGATTATGTCAAAGATACGGCTACTGATGTCGCCAATGCTGTAGATGATGCTTACGATGTTGTGCAGGATTCGGTGAGCACAGCGGTTGATGACGTAAAAGATTCAGCCGCAGAACTTGGCAACTCGATAGCAACGGCGGCAGACAGCGACGGTGATGGAAAAAAAGAGGTTGCGCTTGAGTTACCGGAATTTATTGAAGATTCAAAAGTGGCAGGGTGGCTCGGCGAAATAGCGGAAAGGGCGATTAATAACAATCCGTTTTTTCAGCTGGTGGGTTATGAGATTGATATTGAAACCAGCATTAGTCCGGAAGCTGTAGAACTGGCAGAAGAAATTGCGCTGGATGTCGCTCAGGTCGGACTTGGCGTTTTGGGATTTGTTCCAGGGTTTGGCGAGGTAGCCGACCTTGCCAGTGCCGTGATATCTGTAAAACAGGGAGACTATCTTGGCGCAGCGCTGGATGCCGCATCGGCAATACCTTTTGCGGGCTGGGCCTCGGGCGCGGCCAGCATCATCAAACACGGGGACGACATTGCCGATGCCTTCAAAGCCATCAAGAAGTTATCAAATGCTGTGGATGCAGTGGACACCGCTGTGGATACAGCCAAGGTCGTAGAAAACGCCGAAGATGTTGCAAAAAGTGTTGACAATGCGGTGGATGCCGGTAAAGATATTAGTAAAATTACGGATTCAGCGATTGTAAACATTGATGAAGGGTTTGATTCATTTAGACAATTGAAAAAGCATATGGGTGATCCCGGTCCGGGCAACCACTGGCATCATATTGTGGAACAATCACAAATTAAAAAAGCTGGGTTTGACCCCAAACTGATTCATAATCCAAAGAATATTGTTGCTGTTGATGGCGCCAAAATACATCCAAAAATTACAGGTGCTTTTGGAACAAAAGTTGAAAATACAGGAAAGAGAATGCGTGATTGGATATCCAATAAGAGTTTTGACGAACAATTTGAATATGGTAAAGAAGTTATGGAGAAAATAATTAAGGAGATGAAATAAATATGGAGTATGAAGAAATCGTTAACAAAGTGAAGAAAGTAGCAATTAAAAAATTTGATGCGCTTGATAAGGCCAACACAAGTGTGGGCAATAGGCAAAATGCTTTAATTTGGAAAACATTTGAAAACATTCAGGGTGATTCAGAATTGTGCAGAAAAATTCTTTTAGAATTAATTGAAAGTGATGAATCAAGTGTTAGAGTAACTGCTGCTCAAGTTATGCTTAACTTTGGCATTGATATAGAAAAAGCCGAAAAAGTTTTGGTGGATGAAAGTGAAAAGGGTGGAGTAGTAGCTGTTTCTGCTTATACTTCACTGTATATACGGAGAGATTCTAAGATATCAGAATTGTAGCTAATTTATAGGTTAACCTATATGTACTCAAAGTAAAGCACAAAAAAAAGAACCTACCACCACCCCAAGCACTCCCCGGAGTGTTTGGGGCTACTAAAAAAAGTTTTGTTAATAAGGCTTCTCATGATGTTAGAATTTTATTTGGCGGCCAATATAAGGAGCTGAAAGATATATGGACTATCAAGAAATCGTAGACAAAATTAAGACAGCCGCTATTAAAAGATTTGAAGCGTCTGATAAAGCCAACGCAAGAGTGCTTGACCCAAACACGGGTGAAGAGCTTCCTTGGGACACAACGAGACCTAGGAATGGCCAGTGGGATATGGGACATACACCCGACAATAAATATAGTGATTGGCACAAGAAATACACAGATGGTAAGATTAGCTTAGATGAATTTAAGAAGTGGTATCAGGATCCAAGCCATTATAGACCTGAAAGTCCATCAGCAAACAGAAGTCATAAATTTGAATAATATTAGGAGGAAGAAAGAGTGATTAAATCTAGTTTACATGATATTGCGCAACTTGGAGATTTCGAAACATTTATAAAAGAGTTTAAAAAAGAGTACTTAAACTCTAAGGATAAATATAGTGGACTAAATCTTTTACAGTGTGCAATTGTGGGCCGAAAATTTGATACAGCATTGTTTTTGATAAACCAAGGTATTGATATTTTTGTTGTAGGCAAAGATAAAGGTTCGACTGTTTTGCATCTGATTGCAGATTATCAAGATATTGAAATTGCGAAGCTACTGCTTGAGAAAGGCGCGGATATCAATATTCGTGATAAGTATGGGAATAATGCTATGTGGACGGCAGTTCTTTACTGTCGAGGTAGATACTACGAAATGGTAGAGCTATTTATGAAGTATCAGCCGGATATCACCACCAAGAATAATGCGGGACGCTCGCCATTGGACTTTGCAATGCAAGTTAACAATCAACGATTAATTGATATTTTGCTAGGCAAATCATAAGTAGAAAATGCTGTAGATATCGTAAAAGGCGAGAAAGTCCTCTAGGGAGGACTTTTTCGGTATAATATACGGGGCGTGAAAGTTCATACTGCATACAGACAGTGGATGCGGTGGATACCGTTGTGGACACAGCCAAGGTCGTAGAAAACGCCGGAGATATTGCCAAAGGCGTTGATAACGCGGTGGATGCGGGCAAGGCGATTGACAACGCGGCGGACGCCGGTAAAGCGGCCGAGAACGCCGCTGACGTGGGCAAGGCTGTGGACAATTCGGCGGATGCCGCAAAAGCCGTAGGGAATGTCACAGAGGCAGCCCAAGTGCTTGATGATGGGTCGGTCATCTGGAAAAACGCGGACGGCGTCGTCAAACAGATTGACGGGAAAAGCCTGGATGAGTTTTCGGATCAGGTTCAGGATATGTATAATGGATATAACGACCATAGCTGGCAAGGCAAATTTAGCGGACAGCCAGAGAATATGAATGCTGGACGGAAATATTACGACAGAAATTTTGATTTGCCACGAATAGATTCTGATGGGGGAGCCATTACGTATAGAGAATATGATGTTAATGAACAAGTACTGGGACAAAACAGGGATGCTGAGCGATTTGTAGCGGGCAGTGATGGGAACGTTTATTATACCAATGACCACTATACAACTTTTTGGCGAATAAAGTAAATAAGGCACATAAAAAAGGAGAGAAACATGAAAAACAAAATCATAAAACTAACCAAAGAAAACGCAGGCTTTTTAGACCAGTTGCACGAAACGCCGGATACGCTGGTGGTGCGGATTGATGGGAGCAAAATAGACAACTGGAAAGAATATATTGAGGCGTTAGACCCGTTTATTCATTTTCCGGATGATTGTACCACAATTATTGCTAGATATAGTGATTGGATGACAGATTTAGGATGGCTTGGAAAGAAAGCTTATGTGGTGATTATCGATCATTACAGTGCACTGATGAAGAATGACCTCCGCGACAAGAAACTTGTTTATGAAATATTTGAAGAAGAAATTTTGCCTTTTTGGGATGATGAGGTGGAATATGTGGTTGGACCTGGCAGGAAAAAGCCTTTTAATGTCTATTTGGTGGATTAAGGCGGAGTCTCAAATGTGATTATTCGGTACTTGACCAGCTGGATTTAGACAATCTATATAAGTAAAAACAAATGAAAACATGAAATTTCACCACTCCAAGCACTCTTTAAGAGTGCTTTTTATATACAAAAATAACCTTTAAGAAGGAGGAACATATGCAAGAGATTACATTTACAAACAAGTACGGCAACAGTGTGACCTTTGCGCGAGGTTTTCCATATATGTTGGAAAAAATCACTGGCACAGGCACAGTGGAAAGCAAACCGCTGACCCAGCGGGGCTTTATGCAGGACGGCACACACTACTTCAGCTCGCTCTTGGAACCAAGGGAGCTGAGCCTCACCCTGTGGATTCAGGGCAGCTCGCGCACGGACCTGCTGGGGAAAAGAAACGAAGTGTTAAGCGCCTTTAACCCCAAAGCGGGCGAAGGGACGCTTAGCTACAGCAATGACGCGGGCACATGGGAGATTTCCGCCACCGTCAAACGCCTGCCGCAAATGGAGGCCATCCGAAACGCATTGGTTCAGCGCTTTACCATCGAGATGTATGCGGCTGACCCGGCCTGGCTGGAAGCCGAAGCAGGCGAACAGGAGAAGGCGTTTACTGCCTTTGCCGGCGGCTTGGTATTGAGAGTGCCCAGATTCGATGAAGAAGAGGTTGTTGTGAGCGGAACGGAAACAGCCTCACTGCCCTTTTCCTTTGGCACACAGGGACACACCGAGGTCATCGACAATGAAGGCAACTTGGATACACCCCTGCTCATCGAGTTTAAAGGCCCGGGCTTAAGACACCGATTGGTGAATTCGGATACCGGCGAGAAGGTGGAGCTGATTCTGCCGCTGGATGAGGGCGAGAGTGTGTTTGTCAACACCAAACCCCAGAGCATTGAGGCCTATCGGATGGTGAACGGCAAAAAGGTGATGGCGTTTAATTACCTAAACCCGGCATCCAAGTACTTCAGCATCGCGCCCGGCACGAACAACATCATGTTTTCGGCCGCGCACAGTGATGCCACGGCGGATGTGACGTACACCGAACGATTCGTGGGGGTGTAAGCCCATGGAACTATTGATACTGGATCAAAACTTAGGGCTAAAGCAGGTGCTTTCCGCTTGGGAGCACTTTTCTTTTACCCAAAAAATAAACGCGCGGGGTGAATTCAGCCTGACCATCAACGCACGTTTGCCGCAGGCAGAGAATTTAAGCGTCGGACAGCTGCTGTACCTTTCTCCCGCCTGCTGCGGATATATCACCAGAAAAGAAACGATCAGTCAGGCGGATGTGGCGAATGAGGTCATTAATATCTCAGGCATATCGCTTAAAGATATGATTGCCAGCCGTATCACAGAGCCGCCCGAAGGCAAAGAGGCGTTTGTGTACAAAAAACAGCCGACCGATGCCATCGTGATGGACCTCATTAATCAGCTGATTGTGAATCCACAGGATCAAAGAAAGCGAATTGCGATCTTTGAGCTGGGCGAGATTTTTGGCATCGGTACCAAGCAGGATTTCTCCACACGGTTAAAACCGCTGGATGCGCAAGTGTACGAACTGCTGGCAGGCGACAAATTGGGCTTGCTGTGCAGTGCAGACTTAAGCCGTAAAAAAGCGACGCTGCTGGTGTACAAGGGTGCGGACAGAACCATTGACCAAACGCGTAATGCCCCGGCGATCTTTTCGCTGAATATGGGCACATTGGAAAAAGCGGTGATGACGCAGGATATCACAGCGTATAAAACCGTAGGACTAGCGGGCGGCGCGGGCGAAGGCCTTGAACGGACGATCAAAGAGATACCCGTGAATAACACGCTTTCAGGGTTTAGCCGCTGGGAGACGTTTATTGACTTAAGCGACGCTAAAACCGATGATGAGCTTGTTTCGCGTGGACAAACTGCGCTGGCTGAGTACGACAAAATCTATGCGATTGATGGTCAGACCAAAGATGCGGATCGGTTTACCTTTGCGCTGGGCGATACGGTGACGATACAGGACAATCAAAACAATTATCAAAATGTGCAGGTGACCGGCATCACGCGAACCTTTGATTCCAGTCACATGGAAAAAAGAAGTTTGGTGTTCGGCAAAGCGCCGGCATCTATCGCGCAGGCGATGAACAGAAGGCTAAACGGCCTTAACAACATATTAACGAAATAAAAGGAGAGAAACATGAAAAAAAGTGGTTTTTTTAACAGTGCGGAAAACACGACCGACAGAGCCTATCAAGCCATCGACTTTGCGCTGCCCTTTGGCGCGCTGGCCGGTGGAAAAGGAGGCATTGTCATGGGCGTGGGTGATGCATTTAAAGTGGATTGGGTATCTGGCGGCACATTTACGCTGGGCAGCGGCTTTGCCTTTTTGGGCGAAATGCCGGGCTGGTGGTACTATGCGGATGAAGAGACGGTGATTACACTGAGTGACGCGGCAACACCTTCCAACCCTTGCTTTGCGTTATCGGATATTTCCGGACAGAAACGAACAAATATTTTGGCCATTAAAATGGATGGTGAAATCAATCGAGCATCAGAACTGGTCGTACTAAGCGGTGACGAGAATGAAGCAGAAGATGCGTATCTTTCACCGAGCATTGATAACTCGGATGGATATGATGTATATTATGTACCCATTGCCGAGGTGAAGACCAACACGGAAAAGATTACCGAAGTCAAAGATATTCGGGAGGCGATGGTTGGAGGCGGCAGCCTACCCGTGCCGTATAAACTGAATGAGGCCGAGACCGAGCAGGTGCCTTATGTGCGGGCGGGTTATTGCGGCATTCAGCAATTGAAAGATGAAAACACCGACGAAGATGTGGAGAATACCATCGATATCTTCCGCGGAGAATGGAAGGAAAGCTACTACGGCATCGGCATCTCTGACGGCACACGGATTGTGACGCAAGGCTTCTGCAATATCGATTTGCGATATTTAAAAGAGCACTACTTGAAAGGGGCTATTGCAGAGGGAATGGAAGAAGCGCCTGAAGATATTGACACCATTGAACTGGCCAGCCCGCTTACGGCGGCTGAGATTTGGCCGGTGACCTATTATGTTCAGGAGGACGGCCGGATTGATACGGTGCCGACCCAGAAGATTGCAGGCTTTAGTTTGAGCGAAAGCCTGTTCTTGGTCAGCATTCAGGGCCCATATGGGCAGAATGACAAGTATGAAGGACAGATGATTAATTTTACAGCGATTCCAGGGATAAGTGGTAAGGTTCGCTTCAAAATTCACCTGCCCGAAGACGCTAAAGGCGTGAAGCTGAAGTATAAACCGGAGCCTTGGGCGGTGGGTAATACCATGGCCGAAGACGGCATTGAAATTGCTGACTTAACATCGGATGCAAACCTGTATGGTGATAACTTCTGGTATGAAGTGACTATTCCAGCGGACGAAACCGAGAATCCGGAAACGGTTGAAGACGGGACGTTAATATACGTTAAGGCATTTCCTTATGCGTCGTCACCCAATGAAGAACACATTACCGAAGACGAAGAGCACGATCGTGACCCGAATGAAGTGACGGTCACGGTAGGTACCTTGTTGCATGAATGGACGGCAGACGGCGATGCATCAGCAAACTCGACAACGAGCAACTATGGGTTGACACTTAATGAAATTCAAACTGATGATGCGTTGATTGATCAAGGTTTCTTAAATTCAGCCTCAGCAACTGAAGCATATGCTCGGATTGCCAATGAAATTGATATGGGAGGTAAGACCATCTCGTTTTGGGTGAAGCATACTGGCACTAACACAGGCTTATTTGGGTATACTGGACTAAATCATTTAGCTGGCCAAATTAATGAGGGCATTATTGAGATTGGGGCGAAATATAACACTGGAGAAACAATTGTGACTGAGTTTACGATCGATACTACACAGTATCATCATATTGCGGTGACCGTGGATAACCACAATGTTGAACTATATGTGGATGGTGGTTTGGCGGATGGTGTAACCGTGAATTCAAACATATCAAACAATATTAATGTGTTAGGAAGGGGCTCTATAGCTACAGCACAATACTTAAATGCATCAATGGACCAGATTCGGATATTTAATTGCAAGTTGAATATTAAAGATATTAAAAACCTATACAATGGAGGTTTAGGATGTTAGATACGATTATTGTAAACAAAAGCAATGCAGGCTTGGTCAGCGGCAAGCTGATCGCCCAGATGGGCGCCAAACTGGTTTTTGAGGTGGAAGTCTTCCCTTCTTGTTTTTATCAGAACGGGTCTGATTACACCGGTATGGTTAGCCAGCGCTGTCTGCCCGGCAGTATCGGCAATATGATGACCATCGCGGACATTCAGGAAGCCAAAGCGCTGATCGAAGAGATGGGCGATTATGCTAAAGAGGCGGAAAGCTTAAATGAACTCAAACTGATGAAACAGGCGACCGATGCCGAGCTGGCGCTGGTGGCTTTGTACGAGGAGGTATTAAATGGTTAAGATCTATGTAAGCTTGATTAAAAAAGGGCTTAAAACCATCGAAGACGTGCCCGCCGCTTTGCAGGCCGAAGTGGCGGCATTGCTGGCAGAATAGCCATGCTGAGGATACGGGACAGAGGCGCCAAAGTGAAGGCGCTTCAGGAACAATTAAACAGACTGGGATATACCTTAACCGTTGACGGGGTGTTTGGTTTAAACACCTTAAGGGCAGTGCGGGAATTCCAGACAGAGAACGGGCTTGCCGTAGACGGCATCGTGGGTCATTTCACTGAAATGGCCCTTTTTGATGCTGTAAATAGTGGGGAGATAGAAAAACCCCAAAGCGAACACTTCTTGTATGAGGAGTTTATCGGTGCGGGGGATATCGAGGCAAAAGCCAACGGGATACCCTATATGTATTGGAACAACATCCAAACGGTGATGGACCGGCTGGAGCAGGTACGGACGGCGGTGGGGGGACTTCCCATCGTCATCCGCTCCGGCTATCGATCACCCGCTTACAACAAGGCGGTCGGCGGGGCTAAAGCCAGTCAGCACCTATATGGCAAGGCCGCGGATATTTATGTAAAGAACCGCAGTGTATCCTGCTCGGATTTGGCCAATCTCATCTACTTCAACGATGAACTAAAGCCACTGTTCGGCGGATACGGTCTGGGTTCGGACACCAATGTACATCTGGACATTCGGGAGAGAAAAGACCCGACCAAGCCGACGATTTGGTGGTATGGCAAAAAAAGCTGGAAGGAATGGAGGTGACGAAGGCATGGATGCAGTAACGCAAAGTATGCTGGCAGCCGTTGGCAACTATATCGTCATCGCTATTGCACTGGTGATGAGCTTTTTTATCAACTGGATTATCCGGCGGATTAAGTGCCTGGTGCTGTGCATGGTGGCCATCATGCAGGGCCAGATTGAGCTTGGCGTCAACGGCGACATCAAGAAGCGCTATGACGCGCTGATTGAACAGATAACCAAAGATTAAAAGGAGAAAAACAAATGGAACAGAACAAATGGAAAAGCCCGGTGGTTTGGGTGACGCTGGCGACGGCGGTGATCGGCTTTTTGGTGAATACCTTAGAGCTGAACATCGATTCCGAGCTGGTGCTCGCTATGGTCAACGCATGCGTGACCCTGCTGGTGGGCTTTGGGATTTTGAACAACCCAACCAATAAGTCTGGGTTCTAAAAAGGAAGAAGTAAGATGATAACAGCCCTCGGGGGATTCCTCGGGGGCTTATTTTTTTATTTTGAACAGGTAACGCAATGTTGAACATTTTTGATTAGGATGTTCAAATAGCAAAATACTTTCAATTTATTATTTGTAAGAGCTTAAAGGTTTTACGAATTGTACTGCAACCGGTACTGCAACGGAAGGAACGTTGTATGCAATTATATATCATTAAATGCAGCTATCTTGTGGAGATTTTAAGTAAAAGCACGCTATATGCAGCTATTTGCAGTCAGATGCGGGTATAGAATTCAATTGGAAATCGTGTTTACGTGATGAGCGTAACGAGGGTTCAAATCCCTTCCTCTCTGCCAAAAACGCAATATATTGAGTATATTAAGAGTGTAATATCTATATATTGTGTTTTTTATTTTTCAGGAAAAATCTAGTTTATACCAAATAGGTCGAATGACTGCAACTGGGACTGCAACAGGAAAAATTGAGCGATATTTTTGTCCGCACCCATCCCCTTCTTTCAATATTTTTGCGTAAATTAAAATTGAGCCCATGGGTTTGATGCTCAGCGGACGAACTTATTATATATTGTATGCAAAATTATCATTTCGCGAACAAAAATCTCTGAAGAGTGAAGTTGCTGTCGGGGGCAGTAATTAAACTTCAATCATTTTTTGTTTTTGAGGTCGACAAGGTATCATTTAACGCTCGACTTCACATTTTAATGTGGAAAATGAGGAGATTTTGCTGTTCTCAACTACCAATATTTTTGCGTCCTTCGAAAGCCATAAATGATGCCAAAAACCATTCAAAACAATGTATATTGTGTTCAGCTCCATCTCATAGACTTTTCTGTCTTTGGCAGGGATTTCGTTCGATTCTGCAATTAATAACTTCGCATAACCTTGCAGCAAAATAAAACACTCATCACCATCCAGATGTTTATTCATCAAAATCGGCGAGTTCTCATCATATCTTTCAGAATGGTTTAATATAGCAACGCGCCAGCCGCCAGAACGTAGTATTTGCGAAAAACCCTCACCTTCGTGAGTCAGTATCTCCACCCCTGTGTTAAGTCCGCTATCATACATCTTATGTTTCTCCTTATCTATAAAAAGTACACTGTCATTTAGTCAAATATATGGGTTACTCGGCTGCCGCCGTGAAAGAAGGAGAAACGCGGTAATTTTGGCGCTTCTTTCTTCACAAACTTCCTAATGCAATAATATATACTTATGTGTCTTTTTGTCAACCGACATAAAGCGAAAAACACGATTTTTTTGGGGCGCTGCAAACGCCTTGCCCGGGATGTTTGTTGCAAACTGCCGATGAGATTGTCGGCGTATTGTTATTTTTGATGAGATAGTGGCGAAAATATCGATGAAAAGCCGAATATCACAAAATGCAATTGACATGTTGTTATAACAGTGTTAAGTTTTAATCAAAACACTGTCAAATTATTATTTTTTAGGAGGAAAGCACAGGCTTTGTGCGCTTGGGGTATGAAAGACGCTAGACTTAAACAGATGGAGCAATTTATTATTGAACGGGATTTTGTTACGATTGAAGAATTATGCGATAAATTCCAGATACACTATAATACCGCGCGCTCGGACATAAAAAAGCTGGCGGAGAAAGGGGTGGCCGAAAAGAAATATGGCGGCGTCGCAAACATCACACAAGCGCTACCGGTTAGCTTTAATGAGCGAAAGCAAAAAAATGCGTCTGCAAAAGAAACCATAGGTGAAAGGGCGATGGGGTTGCTGGAAGAAGAGGATGTCATTTTTATTGACTCGGGAACCACCGTACTGAATCTCTTTAGAAAACCGGTTTCTTTACCCAAGCATTTAACGGTGATCACAAACAATATCGATGTGGTGTTTTTGGTCACGCGGTATACGAATTTCACAATTTTCGTCCTGCCGGGGAAGTTGGAGCGCAAGCTGAATGCGCTGGCCAGTCTGGAAACTATCGACAGTTTAGAGGCGTACAATATTCAAAAGGCATTTATCGGCACCCGCGGGATATCGCCAGCAGGTGAATTGTTTTCCAGTTCAAACGTCGATGCCAAAATCAAAAACGTTGCAATCAAGACAAGCAAATCGGTTATATTGATGGCGGATTCCAACAAAATGGGTCAATCCGAGATTTTTAGATTCGCTAAACTGGAGGACATCGACTTCTGGATTTGTGAAAACGCAACGCCGGAAATACACGCTTTGGCGGATAAAAATAATGTTAAATTAGTGTAATATGACAATAATATTGTTAAGTTAATAATAAAATATAGTAAATTAATATAATATATTTGACAGATTGATATCTAAATGATATTATGCCAACAAACAAGGTTTCGAAGTAACAAATCGATTTCGAAAAATGCCTGTAAGCATGATTCATTTGTTGGCTTCGATATATTAATTACTTTAGGAGGAAACAAAATGAAAAAAGTGTTGGCAGTTGCACTGGTGCTGATGATGGTCATCATGTCCGGATTAGTCGGCTGTGCACCCAAAACAGCAGATACCGTGGCTACTACGGAACAGTCTGACGCAGCGGAAAGCACCGAAGCGGTAGCTGAAGCTCCGGTTGAGGCCATTCATATTCAATTTGGGCATGACAATCTGCCCGGCGAACCGTTGACTGAAGCTGCTGTTTTTTGGGCAGAAAAACTATCCGAAGTATCCGGCGGGTCCATGGTTTTGGATGTTTATGATTCCAGCTCTCTTGGTAGCAAGAACGACCTGCTCGATCAGATGATGGCAGGCGACCCGGTTATGGTTGTCGGCGATGGCGGATTTGCAGCAGACTATGGCGTTCCGGATATTGGCATCACAATGGGACCTTACCTGTTCAGCGATTGGAGCCAGGTAGACAAACTTGTGAACAGCGATCTTTGGAGCGAATTAAAAGGACAGCTTGGCTCGGCCGGCATGACTGTTGTTGGTGACAACTGGCAGTATGGCGCAAGATCCACCATGTCCAAAGACAAACTTGAAACTCCGGAAGATTTCGCAGGACTGAAAATCAGAGTTCCAGGCAACACCGTTCAGGTTGAGGGTATGGCTGCCTTGGGGGCCGCACCGGTTGGAATGGGCTTGAGCGAAGTTTACTCGGCATTGCAGCAGGGCACCATTGATGCGGTTGAAAACCCATTGGGAACGCTTTTAGCAAATCATTTTGATGAAGTATGTAAGTACTGCCTCTTGGACCGCCATGTATATCAAATTCAATTTGTTGTTATTGGCACAGACTTCTTTAATACTTTAACCGAGCAGCAGCAAGCATGGTTGATTGAAACCGGAACCGAAGCGGGCATTTACCAGAATGAATTAATGCAACAGGCTGAAGCTGAAAAAGTTCAGGAACTGAAGGATAGGGGAGTGGAAGTTGTTGAGGTGAGCGACTTTGGCGCATTTGCCGAAGCGGCAAAATCATTCTATACGGATTCTACGACTTCAGAAACCTGGTCTGAAGGCTTATACGACAAAGTGTTGGCAATTATCAACAACTAATTTTGCCTGTATGAAAATCAGCAGGGGCGAGTCTGCTCCTGCTGATTTTAAATAAAGCGACAAAATTTTTTAGGGATGGAGCAATGATTGACAATGAAAAAATTGACAGGTAGACGGGCAATTGAGCTTATTTTTAATCTTGATCTGGTGTTGGGGCTCAGTAGTCTTTTCGTCTTAATCATGGTTACTTTTATTGGTACAATCGCGCGGTACTTTTTTAACTCACCTTTTGTGTGGACCGAAGAAGTGCAGGTATGGATGATTGTGTGGGCGGTTTTCGGCGGAGCAGGATATGCTTTTCGTCAAGGCGCACACATCTCAATCGATGTACTTGTAGAAAAAATGCCGGCGAAAATTCAAACCGCTATCGAGTGGTTCGGGTTGCTGTGCACTCTGGCTGCGCTGGCCTATGTATTCTATTTTTCACTGAGACTAAATATTCAATTTTTCGAAACACATAAGATTACATCCATACTGAAAATACCATCATACAAAATATTATGGATTGTTCCAGCAGGTTGTATTTGGATGATGTTAAGCGATATTTATTACATGATAGAAAAACACATCTTAAAACCGGAAACAACAGAAGATGAGAAGGAGAACACACGATGAATACAGCAATTATCTTAACATTGGTTGTTTTTCTTGTACTGATGTTTCTTAAGGTTCCGGTGTTTGCTTCGGTCATGTCCGGAACATGTGTTTACTTAATGTTAACGCCTTCGGTTAACGGGATTGTGGTGGTGCAGAAGGTGGTAGCAGGTATGAGCAGCATTCCACTCCTAGCCATCACGTTCTTTGTTGCAGCTGGTGTTCTAATGAATCAATCCGGTGTAACAAAACGTATAATGAACTTTTGCGTGGCAATCACTGGCAGAATGATTGGCGGTCTCGCGCAGGTTAATGTTCTATTATCCACGTTGATGGGCGGGCTTTCGGGTTCAAACCTTGCTGATGCGGCGATGGAAGCCAAATTACTTGTTCCGGAAATGGAAGAACGAGGATACTCAAAGGAGTTTTCTTCTGTGGTCACCGCCGTTTCTGCAATGATTACGCCATTGATTCCACCGGGGATTGGAATGATTGTATATGGCTCGCTTGCAAACGCATCAATTGGTAAACTTTTTATTGCGGGTATTGGCATCGGTCTTCTGCTGATGATCGCCATGATGATCTTGAACTACTTTGTTTCCAAAAAGCGCGGATATAAACCCATAAGAGAAAGCAAAGTGACGCCGAAGGAATTTTGGCAAGCGCTTAAGCAAGCAGCATTACCGCTGTGTTTACCGATTATCATCATCGGCAGCATTCGTATAGGCATCGTCACTCCAACCGAAGCTGGCGCAGTAGCGGTAATTTTCACTCTTATATTAGGGTTCGTTTACCGCGAACTGAATATCAAGAAAATCGTTACTGCGCTGAAAGAAACCCTCATCACAACTTCGGGCATTATGCTGATTATCGGTGCGGTATCTTCCATAGCTTGGGCGTTTACAAAAGAGCAGATTCCACAGGCGATTCTACATGCGATTGTTACAGCTATTGACAGCAAATTTGTATTCCTACTATTGGTTAACCTGTTCTTGCTTTTAGTTGGCATGTTTGTTGAGGGCAATGCAGCGGCGGTTATGCTAATCCCAATCCTGGCGCCGATTGCCATAGTATATGACATCAGCCTCATCCAATTCGGTATGATTTGGGTGTTCAATATGTCGATAGGTAACATTACGCCGCCTATGGGGACACTGATTTACGTAACCTGCGGGGTCACAAAGTGTTCTGTAAAAGGGTTCTTGAAAGAATCGGTACCATACTTGATTATGCTTATCGTCTGTCTGGCTTTAATCACATACATTCCGGGCATCTCGCTGGGGCTTGTTAATCTGATTTGGCCATCATAAAAAACAATGGATTAATAACAACGCAGACTGAAGAGAAGACTACTTTAGGAAGGGGAAGAAAAGACAACATGAACACAGCAGAATATATAGAAAAATACAGTGTAATTTGTATTTGCCGAAAGCTGTACGGCGATGAACTGCTAAATCTGGCAAAAGCGCTGTCGAATGGCGGCGTAAAATTGATAGAAGTCACGTTTGATCAGAGCGATCCGGACGGCGCATCTAAAACTGCAGAAGCCATTGCCGCACTAAGAGAAGCGTTTGAAGGCACCATGAAAATCGGCGCGGGTACCGTTTTAACTAAACAGCAGGTGGATATCGCAAAATCCGCAGGCGCGGAGTATATTATTTCACCCAACACGGACGCCGAGGTGATTCGCTACACAAAGGAGAATGGGCTGGTATCTATACCCGGAGCAATGACGCCGACCGAAATACTGACCGCACATCACAGCGGCGCGGATTTTATAAAACTGTTTCCAGCAACCTGGCTTGGATTTCCTTACATCAAGGATATCATTGCACCGCTGTCCCATGTCAGCTTAATCGCGACCGGCGGTGTTAATGAAGAGAACTTAAAGGATTACTATAACTTGGGGTTCAGCGGCGCTGGCATCAGCAGCCGACTTTCGAACAGTAAGCTCATTCAAGAGGGCAATTTTTCGGAAATAACCGAACGGTCAAAGAACTTTATGACGATTGTGAACAGTCGTACAAATGTAGGGTGAATAGATGGAGAAGAAGAAATTTGTAGGATTTGGGGAAATACTTTTACGGTTATCCACCGAAGGGTACTTAAGATTTGCGCAAGCCGAAAAGTTTAACCTGAATTACACCGGCGCAGAAGGCAACATGGCGATTGCACTTTCCTATATGGGAATGCAGGCGGAACTGGTTACTAAACTTCCGGACAATGAGATTGGGTATTGTGCAAAGAGAACGCTGGATAAATTCGGCGTAAAGACAGACCATATCGCTTGGGGCGGCGACCGGATTGGCGTTTACTATTTGGAAAAAGGCGCGTCTCAAAGACCATCAAAAGTGATTTATGACAGAAAGCACACGGCAATTTCCGAAGCGACCACAGAAGACTTTAACTGGGATGGCATTTTTGAAGATGCGGGATGGTTTCATTTTACCGGCATTACCGTTGCGTTGAGCCCGAGTTTAAGAGAAATCTGCTACCAGGCTTGTGTTGCGGCCAAAAAGCACGGTGTGAAGGTCAGCTGCGATTTGAATTACCGAAAATCGCTATGGACGGAAGCCGAAGCGCAGGAAGTGATGAAGCCCTTAATGAAACATGTGGATGTTTTGATTGCAAATGAAGAAGATGCAGATAAGTCTTTGGGTGTTAAAGCACCGGACACGAACGTTACAGCAGGGGTATTGAGCATAGAAGGGTATAAACAGCTGGCAAAGCAGCTGGTGGCCGAATACGGTTTTGAAATGGTGGCCATTACGCTACGCGAATCAATATCCGCCTCGGTGAATAACTGGTCTGCCCTTTTGTTTAAAGACGGCAAAGCCTATCACTCGAAAAAATACACCATGCAGATTGTGGATCGTGTGGGCGGCGGAGACTCGTTTGCGTCAGGCTTAATCTATGCGTATTTAAACGATTATGATGAGCAGAAAATGATTGAATACGCGGCGGGTGCGTCCTGCTTAAAACACTCTATCGAGCAGGATTTCAACCTCTCTACGGCGGACGAAGTCTTAAGCCTTATCGGCGGCGACAGTTCGGGCCGGGTAGTTCGATAAGAATAGGGGATACTTATGAAACGCGGTTTATTGATTGATAAGAATGACAATGTGGGGATTGTCGTTGAAGCGGTTGCCAAAGGCGATGAGATAAGCATTGAAGGTAAAGTCTTAACGGCACTGGAAGATATCCGGCCTCCCCACAAAATTGCGCTGATTGATTTTAATGTGGGCGATGATGTCATCAAGTATGGGGTTGTTATGGGCTACGCAACCCAAGCGATTAAAGCCGGACAGCATGTCCATGTGCACAATGTCGACTCCGAAAAGATGATGAAATGAAGGGAAAAGAAATGACAACTTTTCAAGGATATATACGGCCAAACGGACGCGTGGGGATTCGGAACCATGTTATGGTCATAGCAAACTGCAGCTGCGCAAACGGCATTGTGAACAATATTGCGGCACAGGTGCCGGGTGCGATTCCGATGATTCATACATCGGGGTGCTCAATACCCGGCGAGTTTGAGCGCTGGCGGCGAATACTGATTGGTGTTTGCACAAACCCAAATATTTACGGCGTAATACTCGTGGGCGTAGGTTGCGAGACCGACGATGCGAGGGTGATAGGGAATGAAATACATAAGATAAGTCAGATGCCCGTTTTTGCACAGGTTGTACAGGACGACGGAGGCGGTACGGCTGTTATCGAACGCTGTGTTAAAAAAGCCAATGAATTGTTGAAAGAAGCAGCCCTTTGCCGAAGAGAAGAAGCGCCGATAAGCAAGCTGGTGTTTGGTACAGAGTGCGGCGGTTCGGATGCTTTGTCAGGGATTACAGCCAACCCCACCATGGGATATGTCTCTGACTGGGTGGTTGAAAACGGTGGTACGGTCATCTTGTCCGAGATTGCGGAGATGATTGGGACTGAGAATATCTTAGCGGCACGTGCAAAAAACGCCGACGTCGGAAAAAGAATTCGCAAACTGATCGAAGATGAAGAATTGGAAGTGCGAAAATACCTAGGACCCGAGGCTTCCCGGATTATCGCGCGTGGGAATATGGAAGGCGGGATAACTACAATCCAGGAAAAGGCGCTGGGGTGTATCAAAAAAGGCGGGACATCTACCATCATGGATGTGCTGCAATACGCCGAACCTGTAAGTGACAGAAAAGGGCTGCTGATTATGCATGGACCGGGATATGATCCGGTCTCGCTGACGGGTATATTTGCTTCGGGCGCGCAAGTTATTATGTTTTCAACAGGCCGAGGTAATCCACTGGGTTACCCAGTGGCACCGTGTATAAAAATCTCCTCAAACACCGAGACTTATCTTCGGCTAGGGGGCGCAGGAGGGGATATCGATATCAACGCAGGCGCGATAATTACCGAAGGCAAGACACTGGAAGACATGGGTAAGGAGAGCATCGACTATCTATTGAAAATATGCAATGGTCAGTTGAGTGTTCCCGAAAAGAAAAACTATGGCGGAGCGATGTGCGTTTTTTCCGCTTCAACACCCCTGTAGTATGCAGAACAGAACGAAATATTAAAACATTACTTCAGGGAATGTATCGAAAATCCGAACAAGATTATAAGAGAATTAAATTGACTGCAGTAATGACTGCAGTAGGGATAAACCTAGAAGGACTTAGATCAACTTAGAGGGACTTTCTAGGCACGAAAAAGGGCTTAGAAGGACTTAGATAAACCTATATGGGCATAGCTCGTGGAATTGGAAATCGTGTTTACGTGATGAGCGTAACGAGGGTTCAAATCCCTTCCTCTCTGCCATATGAGTGAGGTGCTCGCACCACCCCACTCTTTTGTTTTGGCAGAATCCCTACAGCCTTTAAGCTGCTTGCTTCTTTGATTTTCCGATGAAATTGTAGTAGAGGTCTATATCCTGCTGTTTGATGCCATACTTGATGTAACGCTAGGACACCACGATCTTGTCGATTAGCGCGACCAAACTTTCCCTGGCCAGCTTTTCCAAGTAGATGTATGACTTGAATTTATCCAGCATCTCGTCTGCTGTCTGGCTAGCTTCACGTGTCTGGATCAAGGATTTGTTTAGGCGGCCGATCTCCTGCTCCAACTCATTCCGGCGTTGCTCCTGCTCACGGATCATCTCGTTGAAAGTGCCGTCGGTGGTGACGCAATCCAGCATATTCTCCATCAACAGCTCGCACTTTTGCTTCACCTTGTAGAGTTCCTGCTTGGCATGCCCTTTGGGTACAACTGAATAAACGTAACATGAGAAGAATAATTCTGGGGATCGGGAGATTATCTATTCCTACTTCTTTGTAAGATATTCTGTTATTATATATGTAAAACATGGTAGAATAGTATCAATTGATGAGCAAACGCGAAACTGCTCAATGTTTACTGAGCAAGGAGAAACAGAATGATACAGAATCAGTGGTACGCCATATTGCCTTCAAAAGCGGTAAAAAGAAATCAGATTGTTGCAGTAAAAAGACTGAATTTAGATTTAGCAATATTTCGAAATAGCGATGGCGAACTGGGCTGCGTTGTCGATCAATGTACGCATCGTGGGGCGGCTCTGAGTAAGGGGCAGATCAAAGGCAATTGTATTCAGTGCCCATTTCATGGCTTAGAATTTGATGTGTCCGGCCGATGCCGATTGATTCCAGCCAATGGAAAAGCATCGACAGATGATTTAACCCGATATAATGTCAAACAATACGCAGTGGAAGAAAAAGCGGGGATTATTTTTATTTGGCTGGGCAACCCTGAAGAGAAAGCAGAAGCAATCCCTTTCTTTTACGAAGATATTGATGAAACTTATGTTTATAGCGAAATGGAGGACCATTGGAATTCACACTATTCAAGGTGTATAGAAAACCAGCTGGATGTGGTTCATCTGCCCTTTGTGCATTACAATACAATCGGCCGCGGGAACAAAACATTAGTCAACGGGCCAAAAGTTGAATTAATACCCGGCGGCGTTATCACCAGCGCCAACAATGAAGTGGACTTGGGGCAGCAGCCTAAAAAAGCGGCTGACTGTGTGATTAATCCCACTTATTTAAAGTTTTTGTTTCCGAATATCTGGATGAATCATATTAGCGGTAAAATAAAAGTCGTGATTTATTTCGCTCCGGTTGATGATGAGAATACGATTCTCTATATTCGTTTTTATAACAAAATCTCTAAGTTGCGAGCAATAAACTGCATCATTGCTTTCTTTGGAAAGTTTGGAAATAGAATCATTGAACGACAGGATAAAAGAGTCGTTATTACCCAGAGACCAAAAGCTTCCGAATATAAATCTCATGAAAAATTACTTTCCGGCGATGGGCCGATTATTCAGTATCGTAAAACTAGAGAGGAATTAAAAAGTAGATAGTAAACATGACTATAGTTCATCCTTGATATCAACCAAGAGCCATCCAGATGATCTGGATATACTCAAAAAAAAAGCAAGCATTGATGAAAGAAGAGCAGATGGAAAAAAAGGTTTTAAAGACAATTCTGTGGATATACATTGTAATGTGCGTTGTAATAGCAGGCTTAAACTATGGCGTTGCACCAAGAGTAGAGCCAAATGTTTCGCAAGTATTTACTTGGCTCTGGCACTTTTATGAAAACTGGGTAAAGACGCTGTTTATCCTTATTGCTGGGATCCTAACAATTCGTATTACAAAAAAAACTCAATCAACAAAGTTAAGACAAATAAATGTAATTGGCTTTCTTCTTGCAGCCCTAATTGTTCATGTGGCATTGCCGCTGTTAAGTGGAAATCACGAGTGGTATTTTTTCACCATGCCGCTGCCGTGGACAACGACACCGATTCAGTTGCTCGACACAAACTCAGCATTTTATCTAAGCCGCTATCCTATTTGGGGTTCGGCAGGAATCATAAGCGTACTCATTTTTTATACGATTACAAGTCTATTAGTTTTCGTTGGCACGCTTCTTTTTGGGAGAAGATTGCAATGCTCAATGCTTTGCCTGTTCAATGGTTTTGCGGCTGAGGTGTTTGATCCAGTAATTCCATTGATCGGAGAAAAGCGAAAACCCAGTAAAAAATAGTTAAATGCACTTGTGTTTGCGCGCTTCGCATTTCTCGTAGTGGCATTCATGTTTACGCTGTGGTGGATATTATCTGTTCTCGGATATACAAACATATCAGCGAGAGATGTCTTTTCAAAGACAGAAACCTACATATATCTCAGCGGGGAATTGTTAATGGCGATGTTTTTCTGGATAGCATTTATCGGACGTGGGTATTGTTATTACTGTCCATTGGGAACGGTTCTTTCCGGACTTGCACGATTAGGCGGCCAGCGAATAGATACGACGCTGACAAAATGTATTGGTTGCGGTAAGTGTACAAAAATTTGCCCCATGTCCATTGATGTCAAGGGTGCGGCTGAAGCAAAAGTACCGCTTAAGTCATATCGATGTGTAGGTTGTGGTCGATGCATTGATGTATGCCCTACAAAAACACTTTGCTATACGACGGATTTCTTAAATTATGTATCAAGAAAACAAGAGGGATTAAGCAAAGACTAATTATTGTCACTGATGATCAGGAAGTTAAAACTTCAATAAACATTTTCGTTAAATATGGATCAAATTGAGAACCTGAATTTTTCTCAAGCTCTTTTATTGCTTCAGAAGGGGACATCGCTTTGCGATAAACCCGATCATTTGTCATTGCATCATAAGCATCTGTAATGGACAATATTCTTGACAATAAAGGAATGTTTTCACCCGCAAATCCACCAGGATAACCAGTCCCATCCCAGCGTTCATGATGATATAGGATAAATGGAGCTATAGGTGCTAGTTCGGAAGAGGACATTGCTATTCTATAGCCGATTTCCGGATGCTTTTTCATTTCTTCCCATTCGGCATCAGATAACGGGCCGTTTTTATTAAGGATACTATCATTTATTCCGACTTTACCGATATCATGGAGCATGGAAACTAATTTAAGATAATCGATACTTTGCTGTGGAAGATTTATTTTTTCGCCCAATAGAGTCGATAACTTAGCTAGTCGCTCCGCATGTTCCTCAGTTTCGTTGCTTTTTGCATACATGGTTGCCATGATAGATTTAATGATTGAATTGTGGTGGCTCTCTCTGTCAATTAGTTTATGTCGATACATATTGTCTTCCGCTTCTTTCTCCACGATATTGATATTTTTATCAACGGAGTTTTTTGTGGCTGAGCCTAACGAAATGTTTGAAACCACCGTACCGCTTACGATTTTCCTGATGATGATTTCATAATTTGATGTAATGGCATCAAGAAACGGAATGATCTCACTTGGACTTATCTTAGGAAGTATAGCGCTAAATTCATCGCCGCCTGTTCGCGCGATAATAGCAGTATCAGGGAGACATTTCGAGAGAATTTCTGCCGCGCCAAGGATAAGCTGATCACCGATTGCATGCCCAAAGGCATCATTAATCAATTTTAAACCGTTTATATCTGCGATGATGATTGAGATAGGAAGATTATCATATCTATCGTATTCCAGTTTTGCTTTTTCAAAGTATCTCCTGTTATAAAGATTGGTGATAAAGTCGTGATCATTCATATAAAGAATTTGCTCATATCTTCTTTTCGAGTCATCAATATCTATAATGATTCCCTCAAGGGCTAATACGTCATCGTTAGAGCCATAGACTGCCTGGCCCATTTCAAGAACCCACTTTTTGTCTCCTGAGGCCGTTAGTATTTCATATTCTCCTTTGTACTTTTGTTTGTTTTCTATCGCGCAAACCCAACCCTGCCAAACAGGAGATTTGTATTCATCACTAATAATATCATTATATGAAAGCATATTATTATTAATTAAATCCTCTGGGTGATATCCAGTTAATTCGAGGCACCCTTGTGATATAAAATGCATTGTCCAAGATTCGTCAAAATTACACCGATATGCAATACCCGGTATATTTGAAATAAAGACAGTTTTACTTCGTTCGCTTTCTTGCAGGGCTTGTACAGCTTTTGCCTGATCTGTTACATTAACACCAGAAAAAATTACATTCTTATCCGAACCTATCTTATCTTCAATTAATGCAATATTCCATGATATGATGTACGTGTGTCCGCTAGAATCCGATATTGGGCTGATAAAAGATTGATTTGACATATCGGTGCCAAGTAATTTCTTTGATACTTGCATTTTATAATCAGATTGATTTTCAACAGGTATATAATCACTGATTAAATTTGTTCCAATGACCATGCTTTTTTCTTTACCGAGAATATTGCACCCTTCGGCATTGATGAGCGAAATATTCATATTGGCGTCCACAACAATGAAAATTACCTTGGCAGCTTCTATGTATGCGTGAACCTTATCCTTCTCGATTTGAAGCTGGTTTTGAAGATTGATACGCTCTTTTTGCCGAACAAGCAATATACTCAATATCACTGAAGAAATGGGGTAGATTAGCATCACGGGGAGTGCTATTTCTTTGATAACGGTAATGCTTTGAGATATTGGCAATAAAAACATACAGCAGAGCATGGAGAGATGCGCAATCAGACTCATTACTAATGCGTGTTTCCAGCGCGCCGTTTCTGGAGCCCTTAAAAAACGCCTTTGCCATATCAGACCGATAATTAAACTTGTCAGAATGGTAGCGACTCCGGGAATAGTACCGATGCCGCCCATAAAAATGCGATAAATAATAGCTGAAAGAGCAGCGATGCAGGCGGGAATTGGCCCAAATACCATCGCTGAAACGCTGATTAGAATAGACCTTGTATCAAATACAACCCCCGTTGAAAGACGAAAGGGAGCGCTCATGATTGCAATACAAATTCCAGAAATAAAGATCCCGCTCAGCAAGTTCTGGATTTGTCTCTTTTTTGAAATGAGATAGCTTAATTCATAAATAACAAATAGCACGAGGAGAAGCGCTGCATTATTTGCTAAAGCCACCCATAATGCTTGATTCATATATACACCTGCCAAAAATAGGATTACGTACATACTATCAATAGCCGAAAACATGAAGTAAAAAAATGCATATTTCGAACTTTATTATTAAATTCGAATATTTCCAAAAAATAATATAATATTCATAATTATTATACCATCATGCAAAAAAAACTCAAATGTTTGAGTTCGTAAGCTTTTGCTAAATAGAAAAATATGAATACCCAGTGTTTGGCGCTAAGTGTTGAGTGCACAAGAATGTTTTCTTAAAATGAGTAATACGGTGTGAATGAAGTTGGGGACAAGACAATGAGAACTCATACAAAATGGTATAGCTTTTTCTAAACCATTTTAATAGTCATGGGAAGTTAATGAGCTCCATATCCACATAATCCCTACAAGTTTCATATATGCGTTTGTTGTTGAATAAAGCTTGACGATTGCCTTGCTTTTAAGTATTTCATTGATTATTATGCACCTGTTTCTTTGCTTTCAGTCGCATTCTGAAAACATTGAATGTTATGAGCAGCGCGATGATGATTAACTTTAGCCAAATGTTTATGGGAGCCCAAATCGCAACAAATAGAAATACAACCCCCAGCAACGCATGTCCCAGCAAATTACGCCAGTCAGTTAAATACCCCTTTATGCCAATCAGTATTTGTTTAATCATATTGATAACCTATTCCACCTTCATGTTGTTTTTTGTTTCGAAGTTTAAGCGCACGTTTGGTTATCTTTTCAAGAATGACATCCATTTGTTCCATTTCTTCAATAGATAATCCAATGCAAATATTACTGAGCCATTGTTCGTAAATATCAGAATTTTGGCTGACGCTGTTTTTGCCAGCCTCAGTGATTCGGACAATGTTTTTACGACGGTTCTGTTCGTTTTGCTTTCGTACAATGTAATCCTTTTCTTCTAAGGAGCGCAACGATTTTGCCACGGTCGTTTTATCCAGTATCAATGCTTTCGATATGGTGTCCTGCGAAACATTATCGTGGAAACAAAGAAATGCGCAGATAGCATGCTCGGTATCTGAAAAACCTGCATCGCGTATTTTTTTGCGTCCAAACTCCCGCCCCAGTTTAATGAGCATTTCTAGCTTAAAAAATTCCATAATCGCACCTTATTGTTGAATATACAACAGTTGCATTTTCTATTTTAGATATTCTTATATAAATTGTCAATAATAATTTTTATGGGTGAGTTTATTTTGAAGGTGTTTATCAGTTTGAGTGAGGCCGTTGAGCTTGATAATTATTAGTATTACATGGCAAATGATATGGCGAGCTTTCAGTGGATAATTATCGCTATCATTTGCATAGGCTCATAGATGGTCATCATTTTTTTGTTGTTCCCAGAAATATTAGTGCATGGCGCCGAGTCTTAACATCATAATAGCAAAACCTGTTATATAAATATCAATGTTCGAGCAAGCGCGAAGCGACTCGTTTTTTTGTTTTTATTATAATGTATCGAATATACAAAAAGGCCATCAAATGATGGCCTTTTTAATGATACTGAGAATACTTTCGTTACTGTAGTAACTAACCCTTCAATATTGTTTTGGCTTTATCGTCATTGGCCTCGGTGATAAACGCAAGACCGGTGACCGCAGCCGTTTCGCGGTTCATCGCAATCACATCCTCGCGGGAAATGGCACTGAGTGAGAATTTACGTGCACCGGCCATCAGCTGTTGCAGACCTGCGCCCAACTTATCTGAAAGTGTCCAGGCAGCAATGGCACCCAGTGGGATGTTTTTCATCTCGTCTGCGCCCACGCGGGTCTGCACGTCATAGTAGCTGGCAAAAATCTCTTCTTCGTAGGAGCCATTAACTAAGACAGACTTAGGTAGTTTGTCCCAGTTGCCGTTGACCACCTGCTTTTTTTCCGGTTTTAAGACGCCTTCAATATTAGAGCCAAGGAAGCCCGGAATCATCAGCGCTCTGCCCATGCAGATGAGTTTGACATAGGGGGCACCGAGTGCCAGTGCTTTGAACATCTGATCTTCACGGGCAAAACCGCCGGCGAAGGCCATGTCCACCACGTCCACCCCTTTTGCGCTTAAAATATCTGCATATTCTCTGGCTTTGGCATGCAGGTAAATGGAAGGCACACCCCAAGTCTCCATCATGTTCCATGGGCTCATGCCAGTACCACCTCCAGCGCCGTCAATGGTCAATAGATCCAGTTTGGCTTCTGAGGCATACTTAATTGCCATTGCCAAACCTTCCATTCCATATGCGCCGGTTTTTAATGTAATGCGCTTGTAGCCGATTTGACGCAAATATGCAACTGCGTCCATGAAGTTCTGCTTCACTTCGGGCTCGCTGGAAAGGTCGGTATAGCCCAGACGACTGTGACGGGCAAACGATTTCAGCGCACCGTGTTTAAACGCTTCCTGAGCTTCCCTCGTGTTCGGGTCTGGGTCCACCACATAACCGCGGTTGCTTAAAAACTGCGCATAATCCAGATTTTTCACCTGAATCTCGCCGCCGATATCTTTAGCGCCTTGACCCCACTTCAGCTCAATAATCACCTGATCGCCGAATTTTTCAATGATGTATTCGGCAACGCCATTGCGTGTATCTTCCACGTTAAGCTGCACGATGATGGCACCATGCTCGCCATCATAGTACTTCAAATAGGTGTTGATGCGCCGATCCATTTCGGGTGCTTTCAGAATTTTCCCGTTTTCGATAACGGCCTCACGGTCGATGCCCACAACGTTTTCGCCGATAACGATAGGATAACCCACCAACGCTGCACCGATAGCAAATGAGTCCCAATACTTAGCAGCGATGAAGGTTGAACCCAAAGCGCCTGTCATCATTGGGACGCGTGCTTTTGTCATGCTGCTTTTACCAAACTTGGTGGTGATGTCCACATTGGGGAAAATACAATCATCCGCGCTGTTGGTAAGCCCTTTCGGCAGACCGAGCGCGCCGTAGTTGTAGCCCTCAATGCGCAGCGCGTTGTAACTGACGCCCACATGGTCCACGTTTTTACTGCCCGCCGTGATAGCACCAAAATCTCTCGGATACAGCAGTTTTCTTCCCTGCATGCAGGAAACAAACGTTTCGCACATACCTGTACAGTCGGCCCGGCACAAGGTGCATAGGCCCGATTCCGCTGGGTTCCCTCGATTGGTGACACCTAAGGCATCATTGCTTTTTGCATACTCCATAAATAACTCCTTTGTTAGAGATTCTCATTATACGTATCGGCAAATTTTACATGCTAATACGATAAACGGCTTCTTTGTTAAAATCATTATATTATATCGGAATTTATATATCAAATAAAAGAAACATAATTATGAGATGAACATCGTGATTCTGAAAGCCTATAGGTATGGACAAATGCAAATTGAATTTCTACGCATTTTATATTCTCATATGTATTTGCACAGTTCTGCAACGCAGGAAACATTGTATGCAATTATATACTGTTCAATGCAGTTATCTTGTGGAGAATTTAAATAAAGTACGCTATATGCAGTTATTTGCAATCAGATGCGGGTATAGAATTCAATTGGAAACCCAAGTTTACGTGATGAGCACAGGCAAGGGTTCAGATCTCTTCCTTTCCGCCAAAAACAGCAATATATAGATGTTATCTTGTATGAAATATCTATATATTGAGGTCTTATATTTAACTAAAATTAGGTTATTATGATAAAAATGCGTCGAGTACTGCAACGGGTACTGCAACCGGAAAACTAAAAGGAGTATTTTCTCTATTGGATTCAGTTTTATGCAATCAAATAGCGTTAAATGCAATGTACACACGATTCTAAGCGATAAAAATCGTGTGTCTTAAAAATGAATAAAATGTGCTCTACGGACACTACGTTAAAATGTTGGTTTGCCGAGCAGTAGAAACGAATTTCAACCGATGGTAGTGAAGTTGAATACAAAAAGTGTTGTGGGAAAATTCTAATTGAAGCGTTGAATGTGAACGATTGGCAAAACGATAATCTAGCGAAGCAACATGGTGCTTGAAAATAGGATTAGTCCATTGTACCAACTTTGAAGTGCCACAATTGGGGGGATAGGTCAAGCTGTAATTTCTGTCTCTGGGTCCTTTTATTGAGATTCTGTACAATATTGACTGGGTGAAACGCCTTTTATTTTTTTAAACATCTTAGAGAAAATTAGTGGATTTTCATACCCTACTGAGCGGGAGACATCTCCAATGGAAAGCGCGGGGTTTTGCATCAGCTCACATGCTTTGTTCATTCTGAAATTAATTAGATAGCTTTGTGGGGAGGTGTTTAGAAAGGTTTCAAACAGATGGTATAAATACTTTCTGTCGATACCGATAAAATGCGAAATCTCTTCAATGGTAATTTTGCGCGAGTAATTCATATAAATAAACTCAACAGCGGTTTGCACATATCCTTGCTGTACACTTTTACTTTCATAGTCTGTATTGGGTTTCTCCACCGATTCAACCAACAACGCAAGAAAAACATGTAACAGACCGATAAAGCGGATGTCCCGGCTTTTTTTTAAATCCCTGGCTTTTAACATATCCCAAAAACAGTCAAGAAGACGGTTGTCCTTGTTGTAGGTAAAAATGGGCGAATCCAGCGTCAAATTGGCGCGCTTTAAATAGCTCTCTGCATTTAGTCCATTAAAGCCCACCCAGTAATAGGTCCAAGGGTCTTTTTTATCAGCCGTGTATGTGGTTAAGACATCAGGACATATCAAAAAACCTTGACCTGCTTCCAGAAAATAAGACTTGTCTTCCACATAAAAAGTGCCTTTACCACTTTCGATATAGTGGATGAGATAATGGTCGCGCACAACCGGCCCCCAGCAATGCCCAGAATCGCAGTTTTCCTGACCACAAAGGTAGAGACTTAGATGGATGTTTGCCTTATTTGTTTTATCAAGTTTGATTTCTGATTGCATTTTTTGCTCCAGTATTTTATATGAAAAAATCAGTTATACGACATTATATCATATATCGCAGACACTGCGCCATTTAAGCCGAAGATAAAAAAACTATAATACATCTATAAAAATCAAAATCTTCGGAGGCAAAAAGAAAACAATGAGAACACTGGATTTGTCAGATATCAATATCAAGGGTGAACTCGCGGTGCGTTCGGGTTTGAATTATGTCCGTTTAGAGGGGGAATGGTACCGACCGGACGAGGTTTTTCAGGCGGACAAACACGGCTGGCCAGCCGACTGGGAAGGACGTGTTATTCTGGCGCTGACCCTGCTGGCACAAAGCACCCATCGCACACCGGCATATCTGGATGAAATTATCGAAAAAATACCCGAGCACTTAAACGCTAAAGGATACTTCGGCCCTATTCTGCCCGATGGTATTATTGACGAACAACATGTTTCGGGACACAGCTGGATTTTTCGAGCACTGACCGAGTACTACACGCTAACGCGTGATGAAAACATTAAGGTGATGATGGAGACCATGGCAAAGGGATTTTTGCTGCCGTTGAAAGGCAAGTTTTCTCAATATCCGATTGATCCGGATAACCGCTTTAATATGCAGGATGTTTGGAAGCTCTCTCAGTTGCAGACCAAAACAAAACACCATGCTGAAACGTCGGATGCAGGTTGTGCTTTTATCATGCTGGATGGGGTCACAGCCGCGTATAAGATGCTCCGTTGGCCCGAACTAAAACAGATTGTTGAAGAAATCATCGAACGGTATATGGAGATGGATCTAGTGCGATTGAATATACAGACGCACGCCACATTAAGTGCAGTGCGCGGTATTTTGCGGTTCTATGAGTTGGAGAAAGATCCTAAGTATTTGGATTATGCTAAAAGGCGATACCAATTGTATACATCCGAAGCTTGGACCGAAGCCTACGGCAATTACAACTGGTTTGGCGCGCCTCGCTGGACCGAGCCCTGCGCTATTATCGATTCATTTATTGTCACCACAACCCTTTGGAAGTTGACTCGCGATGTGCAGTATTTGGAGGATGCGCACCATATCTACTTCAACGCCTTGTGCCATGGCAATCGTATTAATGGAAGTTTCGGTTCGGATATCTGTTCGGGTGCGGTTGAGGCTGATGACAATTTGTTTATCGCACCGGTAAATTACGAAACCTATTGGTGCTGCACCATGCGCGGCGGTGAAGGGTTTACACGTGCTATTGAGTACAATTTCTTTATCGATGAAAATTCGGTTTATCTGCCGTACTATAACGACTGCACTGCCACGTTGCGGTTTGAACAGGGTAAATTGGTACTGGAGGAAAAAACTGAATACCCATATGAAGGGCGTGTTTCGATTAAAGTACTGAGCGCCACCGATACTTCTGAAAAAACATGGAAGTTGTTTGTCCCGAGCTGGAGTAAACAAAGCGAGGCGCAAGTGACCATTAACGGAAACAAGGTGAAAGCAGTTCTAAACAATGGCTTTATGGAATTTAAAACTTCGTTGAAGGAAAACGACATCATTGCAATGGAGTTTGAGCAATTATTCTATGCCGAAGACGTGACCCTGAAGAACAATATCCATGGATACTATATGTTCAAATACGGGCCCATGCTACTGGGCAGCGAAGCTGAGGTGCAGATTAATACATTGGACGGCAACCGATTTGAAAACTACGCTGAGAGCAAGTATAAATCAGCCGAAAAAATCAACATTCCCCGAGACACCGCTTTTAAGAAAGCGGGCAAAGGGCAGTTTAAGGCCTGCGATTCGGATATTACCCTATCCTCACTATGCGATATTAAGCAACTGACAAGGGAAGACAGCATGAAACAGGTTTTATTCAGCGAATAAGCTGGTGATGGCCTTGATTGTAAGAGGGTATGCTTACGATCAAGGCTTCCTTTGCTTTTCAGGTTTGTTTGCAGTAAAGGCTTTTCATTCGTTTTAGGACAGATGACTTTTCAAAAAAGTCAATTCGAAGTAAAATAAACTAGCAGATTATAACGTTGACCCCAAGAAAACAAATGACATATAATTTCATCTTTAACTACTAGATAAAAAGACAATAGTCATAAACCGCAGGCAGGCAGACGAATCAATGTGGATTCCGGGAGGTTTTATGAAGAAATACACCCTGCAGGAGAAAATAAGAAAAACCTTTATTTTGGTGTTCACCGTCATTATTTTGGTGGCCAATGCTTTGGTTTTCACGATTATCGGCAAGGTGTATTGGGATAAAACCACACTTCTTTGTGAGCAATTGGTCAACCTTAATCTGGATTTACTGAATAACCAGACGTCCCATATTGAAGGATTTCTGGATATTATTTCCTCCAACCCCCTGGTTAAAGACGCCGTGCAGTACTACCAGAGCAGTACGGTGCGTGATTATGGCGTAGAGTTGACGTATAAACGCAATATGGACGAAGCATTTAATCTGCTTTCCGAAACAAGAGAGGTCAGTAACGCCTATATTGTGGATAAAAGAGGACACTATATCTACTTTTATGGACAATCGCTGATAAAGGATTACAACCTGTTACGCGAAGATTGGTACGAGAAAATCATTGAAGAAATTCGTCTTAATACGTGCTATGTTTCGGGTATTCACGACAGAACATACCTGGTGAACAACCGGGATGATACCTGTATTTCGATTGTTAAGCCCATACAGATTTACCCCAGCTACGTTTTTAAACCGGACGCTTACCTGGTTTGCGATATTGATCTGGATGTTTTGCTGCGGTATGTAGAGCAGCAGGGCGATGTTAATTTTGCGTTTATGGATTCCAATAACATCATCTACACACAAACCCCGCTGCCGCTTTCTGCGACGGATCAGCAGAAGATTGTTCTGGCAGCCGAGCAGAAGGACAAGCACCAGCAAGTGGTGGGACGCTCGCTGTTCTCGGGCAGCATCGCGGTATTCATGAAGTCCGAGCTATACGGCTGGAAGGTGCTGGGGGTAAAAGAACTCTCCGAGATTCGCGACATTAACATGACCGTGATGATTGTGCTTGCGGTAGTGCTGCTGTTTGCCATCTACTGCATTGTCATTGTTTCCAAACGCGTGGCCAAGAGTATGCTAAGCCCCATGAACCGGTTGATTGCCAGTTGTAATCAGGTGGCAGAAGGCGATTATTCGGCGGTGTTTGAGGAAGCCAAGAGCGAGGAGATAACCATCCTTACCGAGACCATCAGCACCATGGTGAAAAATGTGGTGCAGCTCTCGGAAAAGGTACTGGAGGACGAAAAGAGAATTTCCGAGGAAAAACTGCGCGTCTTGCAGCACCAGATCAACCCGCATTTTATCAACAATATTCTGCAGACCATCAAGTCTTTTTCAATCTCCAATGAGACCACTAAAATCTCCAGGATGTCTACTCTACTTGGCACCATTTTAGCGTATTCGGTGTATCAACCGCACCAAAATGTGTCTATTGAAACCGAGCTTAATTATCTTACAAGCTATATTGAAATGCAAAATATCCGCTTTGAGGACCGTATCCTCGTTTCGCTCCGGTGTGACCCGGAGGTAAAGCCGATGCTGATTCCCAAACTAACCTTGCAGCCGCTGGTGGAAAACGCCATTGAACATGGCTTTGTCGGTGACAACAAACTGGTGCTGGATATCAACGCTTACCGTGAAGGTGACATGGCATACATCATCATTAACGACAATGGCAGAGGCATCCCGGCGCAAACGCTGGAAAAGATAAAAAGTGACATACTAAATCATACAGTGTATGCCAAAGCCAACAGCATTGGTATTGTTAACGTCAGCGAAAGGCTGGAAAAAATGTACGGTGAGGGTTATGGGGTACAGATTGTATCTAAGGTGAAAAACGGGACAACGGTGATTATCCGCATACCCTTTAAAGACAAAGAAAAGGCGTAAAAAACCATGAAAGTATTGCTGGTAGACGATGAAGTTTTAACCATCACCATGCTGCAAAACCTGATTCCATGGCAGGAGATGGGTTTGGAGCTGATGGGATATGCGAAGGATGGGTTTGAAGCCTATGATATGGTTATTAAAGATCCTCCGGATATCATCATTAGCGACATCAAGATGTCCGGTATGAGCGGCATTGATTTGCTTAAAAAAGTGATGGCGCTCTCTTTTGGCATCCGCACCATTTTGATGAGCGCATATGCCGATTTTTCTTATGCCAAAGAAGCCATTAAACTGGGGTGCTGTTATTATATCTTAAAACCCATTGATGAGCTGGAATTGGAACAGGCGTTACGCAATGTAAAAGAAGACATCTTAGGTGCGGCCGAGCATGAGCGCGTGATATCCAAGAGCGCAAAGCAGTTGGATAAAATTCATCTATATCAGTACATGAAAACATCCTATGGGCTTAATAAAGTGCTCAGCGCGTCATCCAAAAGTCTTCTGGATTTTAAAAAATATGCGGTGTTTATGATTCAAGCCGAAAGCGGCACCATTGACGACTATAATCACGCGAATAATTTGGAGATGATAAAGGAAGGACACTTAACGGCTTTAATTGAAAATGTTTTGTCCGAACAGCAGTTGGAAGGCCTTGTGTTGGATTACGACGAAGGGCTATGGACTGTGATTTTAAATTTGAACGAAAACATAACACGGGAGAGCGTCGCCAACCAACTGGTTGATAATTTGCGCCAGATGACTGATATTATGGTTAATGCGTGCTTTAGTTCGGTTGGGACCAGCATTGAACAACTGCCCGTATTGTATGATGAAGTCAAGAATCTCTACAATTATAATCTCTATATCGAAGGTGAGAGCGTATTTGGCTATGATTATAACTGCAACTTAACCACGCTGAGCCAGGCGCGTGATGGACGAATATTTAGCGAGATTGAGCAGGCGCTTGGCCAAAAAGACATTGCTTCGGTGCGCAAAACGCTGGATGAGGCGTTCGACTGGATTTCCGAAGGCGATACTAAATACTTTGGTAATTTGCGTGATTTATGTTTTAAAACCATTGTGGACTTACGGAAAATCCGCTTCGAAAGCGATGCTATCTCTTTGAGCGAAAAGGAACTCTATGATATCACCTATCAGGATATCGCTGAGATAAACACTACAAAGGACCTAAAAAGAAAAGTTTATCATATTATCGATGAACTCTTTGGTTTTGCAGCAGGTGACTTTAATCAGTCCTACAGTAAATCGGTGAATGAGAGCATTGAAATTATTCAAAACCGTTACAATGAAAACCTTTCGCTGAACGAAATTTGTCAAGATGTTGCGGTGAGCAAAAACCATTTCTGCTATCTCTTCAAGCGCGAGACCGGCATGAACCTTTGGAAGTACCTAACCATTATCCGTCTGCAACATGCCAAACAGCTGTTGGAAAACACCGATTTGCGCAGCTACGAAATCGCTTTTCGAGTGGGGTATGATAATCCCAGCTATTTTTCCAAACTGTTTAAAAAGTACGAGAACATGACGCCAAACGAATACCGGGAAAACAAAAAAAGAATATAACAACATAATATTTTGCCATATTGGCCGTTTAAAAGCCCTTTTTAAAAACATCATAATTTAATGATAGACAAACGGAATATCGTTAATTTAATCGTGCGATTATCTCTGATATAAATAATTATAAAATTATAACAAAGGGAGGATGTAAAATGAGAAAGAGAATATTTACCGTTCTTATCATGGTTGTTTTTGTGTTCACCAGTCTGGTTGCTTGCGCCGGAAACGGCACAGCCAGTCAGACTTCGGACACAACGGCAGCAGATACTGAAGTGAATAGCTCAACTCAAGACTCAAGCGAAGTTGTTACGCTAAGAATGATGGGATATAACCCTGAATCGACAAGGGCGACCTATCTTGCCTACTTGGACGAACAACTGCCGAACATCAAAATCGAATTTGAGTTCGTATCACTTGATAACTTTACCAACATCTTGAATGCACAGTTGCAGGCAGGAGAAGGCCCGGACATCATTGAAGGTGGCGGCGCAACCAAATTGTTAGCAAGCGCAGGCTATTTGTACGATTTAACCGACCAGCCTTTCATCAGCAATTACTCGGACGCAGGTCTGCAAGCCTACACGGTGGATGGTAAAATTTACGCAACCCCGCTCCAATCTTGGTATGAAGGTATTTTCTACAACAAAACAATTTTTGCGGAAAACGGCATCTCTGTACCAAAAACATGGGACGAGTTCATTGAGATTCATAAGACTTTAGCAGCAAATGGCATTAAGCCGCAGACCATGGGCGCACAGTCCTGGGAACCGATGATGAAGCAGAGCATCGGCCTTGTCAACAATGAATTCTACTCCGACCCGGCAAACAAAAACTTTGACGCTGGCTTTAACACCGGCGAATCCAAGTTGGCTGAAGGCTGGCTGCCAGCGGTTACCGAATGGTACAAGATCATCGAAGAAGGCTGTTTGACAGAAGACATGCTGGGATTAAGCTATGACCAGGCTTTGGATGAATTTGCAACCGGAAAAGCCGCGATGTGGGAATGCGGCCCCTGGGGCGTAGGCACTATCCAGGAAAAGAATCCCGACTTAGACTTTGGTATGTTCCCAATACCTGGCTTGGACGCTGACCAACCTGGCTGGTTAATTGGCGGGCCTGGATCCTCGTTCTGCATCAACGCAAGCTCCGAGCATATTGCTGAAGCGCTGCAGGTGCTGGACATCACCGCAACCGAAGCAGCTCAGCAGGCGCTGATTGCCGATAACGCAGGCAGCTCGTTTGTTAAAGGCGTTGAAGTAGATCTTGGCGACATTTACGCTGACTGCCAGGATGCTTTTAAAGCTGGCAACGTATATGCACCTTGGGTATCGGTTTGGGTCAACGGCGAATCTGTTGTTGAAGGATACGGCAAATCGCTGCAGGAAGTCTTGACTGGAACCAAAACCGTTGAGGAAGCATTGACTGATGCGGATGAGATTAATCAGACACTGATTGATGCGATGGGCAACTAAGAACATACAAATCGCTTAAGAATAAGGGGGTGTTGTATGACATCCCCTTATAAAATTGACTTTTTTACGAAAAAAATTAATAAAAGGGCTTTAAGATAATGAATACTAAAGGTAGAAACAAAATATATTTAATGATGATTCTTCCGGCTCTTATCGGTTTTTTGGCTCTGTATGTTGCGCCGACGGTTATGAGTTTTATCTACAGTCTCACGAACTGGTCGATATACAGTACGCACATCGATTACATTGGGTTTTCTAATTTCAAGGAATTGCTGGCTGATGAAAAAACAATGGTCGCGCTGCAGCATTCGCTTAAATATGCTTTGCTGATTACTGTCATTCAAAACGTTTTGGCCATTGCCTTTGCGGTGGTACTTAACAGAAAAAACAGAATTGTGGAATTTGTAAAATCGGTGCTCTTTCTGCCGGCAGTTTTAAGCATCATGGTGGTTGGGTATCTGTTCCAATATATTATGACCTCGGCAGACGGCGGACTTTTAAACTCTATCATCATGTTCTTCGGAGGTGCGCCGATCAACTGGCTTGGTAACAAAAACATCGCGCTTTACTCGGTGCTTATCACGCAAGTGTGGCAGTGGACGGGCTGGGCGATGGTCATCTATATCGCCAATTTAAAGAGCATTGATATTGCGCTCTATGAAGCGGCGGATATCGATGGCGCATCTGACACTCAAAAGTTCTTTAAAGTCACATTGCCGCTGCTCTATCCCGCCATGTCTTTTAATGTGCTAATGAGCCTGATTGGCGGAATGAAAATGTTCGACGCGGTGTTTGTTATGACCAAAGGCGGACCGGGTTATGCCACAGAAACCATAATGACCACCCTGATTCGAGAAGGGTTCAACAGTGGCCGCATTGCATATGCATGTGCATTCGCGGTTGTCTTCTTCATCGTGGTGTTTATTCTGACCAAGACGTTAACTTTCGTTTTCAAAAAATGGGAAGGTGCGATTTACATATGATAAAAAAAACGTATATAAAAAAAATATTATACTATCTGTTGCTGGCAGCCATCGTGGTGGTGGTGTTTCTTCCAATTTATTATCTGCTGATAACCACGTTTAAATCGCCAGCCGAAGCGGCGGCAAGTCCGCTGAGTTTGCCAAAACATATCACATTTCAAAACTATGTAGAAGCTGTAAAAGCCATGGGCTATGGGCAAGCTTTGCTGAATAATCTAATTATTGTGGTAGTTTCGGTCGTCGGTCTTGTGGTGCTGGCGTCTATGGCGGCCTATGTTGTGGCGCGTAGCAGGAAGCGCGCGTTTAAGCTGATGAATTCAATCTTCATGATTGGACTGATTATTCCTTTCCAGATATCCATTATACCTATCTACCGTATTCTTTCAGCAGTGGATTTGGTTAACACGCATTTGGGCGTCATACTGGTTGATATATTCTGCATTAACTTGCCGCTATCCATCTTTCTTATTAGCGGGTTTGTTAACACCATACCACTGGAATTGGAAGAAGCAGCGCTGATTGACGGATGCGGACCTTTCCGATGCTTTTGGCGCATTATCTTCCCGCTATTAAAACCTGTGGTGGCTACTGTGATTATCCTAGATGCGCTGGCCATTTGGAACGACTTTTTAACACCGCTACTGCTGTTGCAATCCCAATGTAAACAGGTTCTCCTCCAGCGGGTATATATGAACGTCGGACCGTTCTCTACAAACTGGACGGCGTTCTTCCCCATGCTGGTTATGGCAACGCTCCCTATCGTTATGTTCTACCTCATTATGCGCAAAAGAATTATTGAGGGTGTTGTTGCAGGCGCTATAAAAGGCTAAAGATAATTATAGGGGATTGTTTTGCGGCTTGTGGCTTTGCGCTTCAAAGGTTATCCTGGGCAAAGTCACATTTATTTTTTATTAGAAGGAGAAAAGTTTAGATGGCAGAACTAAGATACAATCCGTTCAAAGACGACTGGGTGATGATAGCATCTGCACGGCAGAACCGCCCGCAGATGCCAAAAGACTGGTGCCCGTTTTGCCCGGGATCGGGTAAAGTGCCGGAAGTGTACGACGTCTTCGCGTACGATAATGACTTTCCGACGCTGTCTATGGATCCGCCCGAACCGGATGACGTGGCGACTGACTTTTTTAAGACGGAAAAATCCTACGGTAAATGCGAAGTCATCCTGTATTCGCCCGATCATACCGTCACGCTGCCCGAACTGCCGCTCAGCCACATCGGCAAGATTATGAATTTGTGGTGTGAACGCTTTGAAGCCCTGAAAGCCTATGATCAGTCGAAATATATCATGATTTTTGAGAACCGCGGCGAAGTGGTGGGCGTCACCATGCCTCACCCGCATGGGCAGATTTACGCCTATCCCTTTATCCCAAAGAAGCTTCAGCTGGAGCTGGACCTGGCGAGGAAGCACAAAGCCGAAACCGGAACCTGCCTGTTCTGCGACTGGATGCATGCCGAGATGAAAGAAAAGGCTCGCGTCATCTTCGAAAACGAACACTTCGCGGTCATTGTGCCCTTTTACTCGGAGTTCACCTACGGCTTTCACATCATCGCCAAACAGCATATCATGTATATCACCGACCTTGATGCGGAACAGAAGCTTAGCCTGTCCGAAACCATGAAACAGGCCACCGGTATGCTGGATAGTTTGTTTGATAAACCTTTTCCATATATGATGTGTATGCATTCGGCGCCGGTGAATACCAATGATGCAGAGATGTTCCACTTTCATATCGAGTTCTTCCCGCCTATGCGCTCGGCTGAGAAACAGCAGTTTCTAGCCTCGTCCGAAACTGGCGCCTGGGCACACTGCAACCCCACAGCCCCCGAGGAAAAGGTGAAAGAGCTAAGACAAGCGCACAAACGGTTTATGGAGACACACGCATGACAAACGAAGAACAGATACAATCATTTATCAAGGTATACGGCGGAAACGTGCAAGACATCCGTCTTTTTGAAGCGCCGGGGCGCATCAACCTCATCGGTGAGCACATCGACTACAACGGCGGACATGTTTTCCCGGCGGCGTTGGAGTACAAAAACACGGTAGTTGCAAGGCCGAACGGCACAAACACCATCAATATCGCAGTGTCCAGCCTGCCGGACAGGGTCAGCGCTGATATTGATAGACTTACAGAATACAAGCGACTCCCATGGGGCAACTATCAGCTGGGTGTGGCATACACGCTACAGCAGGCGGGTTACCCCATCATTGGGTGCGACCTGAACTATCACGGCAATGTGCCCTACGGCGCTGGGCTCTCTTCTTCAGCTTCCATTGAAGTGGCCACGGCACTGATGTTCTGCGCCCTGGGCGGTAACAATACACCGGATATGAAGGAAATCGCATTGCTTTGCCAAAAAGCTGAGAACCAGTATGTGGGCATGAACTGCGGCATTATGGATCAGTTTATCTCGACCAGTGCCAGAGAGAATCATGCAATGCTATTGGATTGCGCCACTCTCGTATATGAGCAGGTACCTTTGAATCTGGGCGACTATACCATCGTAATCACCAACACCAACGCGCCGCATAAGCTAACCGAAACACGGTATAATCAGCGCAGAAGCGAATGCGAAGCGGCACTATCAATCATCAATCAAAACGGCGGGAGCTTTAGATACCTGTGCGAGATGGATGAAAAAACCCTTGCAACATATCAACCCAAACTCATAGATGAAATGCTGTATCGCCGCGCACGCCACTGTGTGACCGAAGAAGCTCGTGTCCATCAAGCGGTAAAAGTGCTGAAGGACGGAGACATTGAAGCGTTTGGCAAGCTTTTAATCGAAGCAAATATCTCCATCCGAGACGACTACGAAGCCACCGGGCCCGAACTGGACGCAGTATTTGATATTGCAATCACACTTGAAGGCGTGGCTGGCTCGCGTATGACGGGCGGGGGATTCGGCGGCTGTAATATCAGCATCGTGAAGCAAGACAAGGTAGAAACCTTTAAGCGAGCGATGGCAAAGGCATATACTCAGCGTACAGGCTTACAAGCTTCTTTCTATCAGTCCAATGCGGGCGGTGGAGCACGAGAGACAATATAAGGAAATGAAAATATTTTCGTGACTAGCGGAGCGGGCTATATTGGTTCGTACACATGTGTGGAACTTTTAAAAAATGACTATGATGCTGTTGCTTTAGATAATCTCTGTAATTCTGATGCATGAGCAATCGAACGCGTAGAAGAATTACCGGGAAGCGAATCACTTTCGTGAAAGGGGATTTGCTTGATCCCATCGTTCTGGACAAAGAATTCAATGCGAAAAGAATTGATGCGGTCATCCATTTTGCTGGGCTCAAAGCGGTTGGCGAATCAGTTCAGCAGCCTATTAATTATTATCATAACAATATAACAAGCACGTTGATGCTTTTGGACGCCATGAAACGTGCAGACGTTAAACATTCTGTTTTCTTCCTCGGTAACGGTTCATGCAGAAGATTATATTTCTCCTCGATTTTAATGTGAATAGCAATTTTGATATTTGTCCTAATTAGGGTTCTGATGCAAAAAATCTAAAATAAATAGTGCTGAAGGACTCCGCGTGGTGTAATAAGGAAATTATATTGAGCGGGGCCTTTTTTTGTCTAAGAATCTATTCATCTGGAAGCACTTTGAAAAACAAATCATTTTGTTGTGTGTACGTTGGTATTTATTGTACCCATTGAGCTATCGAAATTTAGTAGAAATGGTTGAAGAACGTGGGATAAAGGTATCGCACACAACCATTATGCGCGGGGTTCATCAGTATTCTCCGATGCTTGAGGAAAGATTACGGAAGCATGTGAAGCCAACCAATGATTCTTGGCGTATGGACGAAACCTATATCAAAATCAAAGGCAAGAATGCCTATTTATATCGTGCCGTTGACTCAAAAGGCGAAACGATTGATTTTTACATCTCTGAACGCAGAACCAAAGGGGCAGCAAAACGCTTCTTATGAAAAGCTTTGAAGGCAACACATAATCAAATGCCTCGGGTAATCACGACGGATTTATACCCAGCGACCGAAATGGCGATGCTTGAGGAGACACATTACGGCGATTTAAGTTGGAGAACAGAGCAGGGCCTGCCCCAACGAAGTGAGGGTATCGCATGTGTAAGTACTTAAACAACATCGTTGAACAGGATCACAGGTTCATCAAAAAGAAGACGAAGGCAATTCTCGGTTTTAAATGTATTGGAACAGCAAGAAAAACAATCTCTGGTATAGAGATTATACATATGGTTCACAAAGGGCAGGTAGAAAGGATTCAATGTGCCCGTTCTGAGGTGCGATTCATCAACAAAGTGATGAGCGAAGTAGAATAATTACTGGGGGAACATGGCTATAGATATATCCTTCAATATTTTTTGCACCAGAACCCAAAATATTAAACATAGTTCCGAAATCGCAAGAAAAGCATTTAACAAATCAAAGCAATAATGTATAATAATTTAGATAAAATATTAACATTATGACAACATCATGGAAGAGAGGCGTTCTGATGAATCGGTTAGGAATGGAATTAAAAAACGGGAAGCTTTTTGTTGTACTTTTTATTTTCTTTATGAGTTGCCTGTTGCCAACGGTAGTGGCGCATGCGGCAGTAAGTGGGGACTGGACATACATGGACAACGGAGATGGTACAGCAACCATCACGGGCAATAGCAGTACTAGTGCCAGTGTGCTCACAATACCTGATACGCTTGAGGGCTTAACCGTCACCACGATTGCATCAGATGCGTTTATTGAGCATCCAATGACTGGGGTTGTCGTTCCTGGAACTGTAACGACGATTAATAGTCAAGCATTTAAAGGCTGTACGGCTTTAGCAAGTGTCGATATAGCGGAGGGATTGACCTTTATAGGATCATATGCATTTCAAAATTGCGCTATGCTGACTTCAATTGCAGTTCCAGATTCGGTAGAAACCATTGAAGAAGGCGCGTTTTACTCGTGTATTTTACTCGAAACAGTTGTACTGCCGGATACATTAACCGATTTTCCAAAATACTTGTTTTATGCTAATAGAAAATTAACAGTGATCAATTTTCCAAGCGCACTGGAAACAGTGGGCTATGGCGCATTTTATAGTTGTTCTGCGCTTCCATCCATAACGTTGCCTAGTTTGGTTTCTTCGATTGGTGAAAGAGCTTTCTCGTATTGCGATTCGATAGTGACGCTTGACCTCAGCAATACAATCATTACCGAGGTTCCTGCCGATATGTTTATAAGAGGAAATAAGCTGGATGCAGTTTATTTGCCAGATACGGTTAAGACCATCTCGGCTACTGCTTTTCGAGACTGCCTTTTAAACTCAATTAATTTACCCGAAGGGCTTGAAACACTAGGGAATAATGCATTTGATGGATGCACTCAGCTAGGCAGCATAACGCTGCCTTCGACCTTAACAACATGGGGTGGCGGGACTTTTGTTGATTGTTATAATCTGACGAGCGTTGGTCCTATACCTGAAAAGATCACTGTGATTCCTGGCTTCAGCTTTCAGTTTACTAGCATAAGCTCCATTGAATTTGAGGGGACTATTAAAGAAATAGGTAACAGTGCATTTAGGGGTTGTGACCTTGTAAATGTGGTTTTACCGGAGGGTATTGAAATAATTGACAGCTGTGCGTTTTGGGAATGTGCAGATCTGGAAACCATTGTTTTGCCGGAATCTTTGGACGAAATGGGAGATATGGTATTTGAAGGTTGCACAAGTTTGGTGTCAGTGGATATGCCCGAAGAGATGAGTTACATAGGGTGGTATGCTTTTTATGGCTGCGTCAGTTTGGAAAGCTTAATTGTTCCTGATGGCATAACAAAAATGGAACGTTACTCGTATTCCGGTTTAGCGTCTCTAAGGGAAATTACCATACCAAACAGCGTTACAGAAATATACAGCTTTCCTGGTAAAAATGCTTATGGACCTACTATATATTGCCATTATAATTCAAAGGCTTACGCGGTTGCGTCAAGTGGAAATCATAATATTGTTCTATTAGAGGACTTTATTCTCGAAGATGGTACGATTGTGGAGTATTTAGGTGCGGGCAAAGATATGACAATCCGAGAAGGAATAACGGGTATTGCGGATAACTTATTCGTCGGTGATAGTCGAATCACCTCCGTGCTCTTGCCAATGTCGCTTACGACTTTGGGAGAGAATGTTTTCAGCGGGTGTTCTGAACTGACATCGGTAACAGCGGCCCTAAATATTGAAAGCATTGGGAAGGGGGCGTTTACTAATAATAATGAAGATTTTGTGTTGTGCGGCTATAACGGAACATATCCGCAAACATACGCGATATCGAACAGCATACCATTTAGAGCCATGGATGACGATTTTTTGATTATCGGCGGCGTTTTGACCGCATATTCTGGCAATGGGGGTCGAGTAATTATCCCGGATAATGTGACGCATATTGCACAAAATGTATTTAAGAACAACACAACCATTACCAGTTTGATTACGCAAGATGGTCTTCTCAATATTGGTGATTATGCATTCTCTGGATGCACAAATCTTGAGGAAGTGATACTGGCGGATACAGTCAATTCGATTGGTAATTATGTATTCTCTGGTTGTACAAATCTTCAGAAAATGACATGGGCAGATACGTTACGTGTTATTGGTGACTATGCATTTAGTCTTTGTGTTAATCTGATAAGTATAGATATACCCGATGCGGTAACCGAGATTAACGATTATATGTTTAGCGGCTGTTCAAAACTCGCTGAAATCACTTGGCCGGATACCATTGATACGTTTGATGACGGCGCGTTTTCAAATTGTGATGAGCTGGTGGACATAACGCTGCCCGCGGATCTTCGCAATATTGGCGATAGCGTTTTCAGCGATTGTGATAAATTAAACCGAGTTGTTTTACCTGAAGGTTTGATTTATGTCGGCGTAGACATGTTCAATAATTGTCCTGCGCTTGAAACAGTTGTGATGCCAAGCACGATGGTCTATCTATTTGCCGGGGCCTTCTATAATTGTACCGGATTAACCTCGTTTTTGGTGCAGGACGGCATTCTGGCTGTCGGCGCCGAAGCGTTTTTTGGCTGTACTGCACTGACAGATCTGCAATTAAAAGAAGGGCTTACCTATATTGCTGATTCAGCGTTCAATGGTTGTACCGGGCTTTCCAGTGTTGAAATTCCGAATTCGGTTGAGCTTATCGATAATGGTTTTAGCAACTGTGCATCAACATTTCGTATTTATTGCCATGTGGGGTCTGAAGGTGAACGCTATGCAAAAGCGGTGGGCATCCGTTATACACTGTTAGAAGACTTTATTATGGAGGGCGATACCCTTACCGACTATTTGGGTATGGGCGGTGAAATCAGAACGCCGGACGATGTTTCATCTATAGCTGACGGTGCTTTTAGCGACAATGTTTATGTTGTTGGCGTTATTATTGAGGATGAAGTCACCAGCATTGGTGCTAATGCATTTTCTAATTGTGCGAATTTAGAATATGTATCTATTGGAAGTAGTGTGACCAGTATTGGAGCCAATGCATTCTTGAATAATTTGGATGGTTTTGAAATACGATGCTATGCGGGAACCGATGCCGAATCCTATGCGATTGCGAATGATATTAATTATCGCTATATAGACGATGTGGATTTTGATGTTGTCGGCGGAGTGTTATCACGTTATACTGGGCTTCGCAAACATGTTGTTTTACCTGGAGATGTCCGTGAAATTGAGAGTGGTGTTTTCCGTGACCAAATGCATATTCTCAGTGTAACAACGACCAGTAGACTAAATTCAATTGGTGACTTTGCATTTTATAATTGTGATAATTTGCAATCCATCAATTTTGAGGAAGGTTTGATCAGTATTGGCTATCGCGCATTTAAGTTTTGTGAATCATTGAGTACAGTGATTTTGCCGGATACGGTAAGTGTTCTTGGTGATGAGGCTTTTGCTTACTGTACTGATTTAATCTCAGCGGTTCTACCTGCAAGTATCACATCTGTGCCAGCCTATTCATTTGATTGTGATCAAAAATTACAGACAGTCGTTCTGCCAGAAACCATTACAGAGATTGAGCGCAATGCGTTTTATATGTGTACTGGTTTAGAAAATATCAACTTCCCGAATGGACTTGTTTCTGTTGGATATAATGCATTTGTTGCCTGTCGAAGTTTAACTGAGCTTTCGCTTCCGGATAGCATGATGTATATTGATACCAGCGGGTTCGAAAGTTGCAGTGGGTTAACGCATCTGGAATTGCCTTATGGCATGACTGAAATAGGTTCCTATGTATTTTATGGAACAACATCGCTTAGCAGTATTACCATACCTACAACGGTTGTCAAAATAAAAGATACTGCATTTTCTAACACATCAGAAAACTTAAAAATTTTGTGTTACAGCGGCTCTTATGCGGAGAGCTATGCAATCGCAAAGGGTATCCCTGTTGTGCTATTAGATACAGTATATTTTAATATTTCATCTGGAGTGCTTTTGGGCTACAGCGGCGATATGGAGACCGTGGAAATTCCTGATACTGTAATCAGCATCGCAGGTAATGTGTTTGCAGGTAACAGTACCATAAAGCATGTGATTATACCAAGCAGTGTAACGACGATTGGTGATAATGTTCTTAATAGTTGTAGTGAATTGCTTTTCGCTAATGTTCCTTCCAGTGTAACAGAGATTGGAGAAGGAGCATTCCTCAATTGCTCTGCTGATTTGATTATCTATTGTGAAGAAGGAAGTGTGATGGATGCCTATGCGCAAGCCAAGGGATTGAATGTTGAATATCGCTCAGAGACCGATCCAATCGATATTGTTTTATTGACAGAGCTTAAAAATCCAACAACAATTAGTGATTTTGGCAGCAGAGTTTGGGTTAGTGCGGAGGCATTTAAGTATAACATGGCTGTTGCAGATGCCGAGTACCGCTTCTCATATCGGATTGCGCCTTCAACCAGTTGGATATTGATTGACAAAGAGTTTAGTACGGAGAATGGTATTAATTTCTATCCAACAAAAGAAGGTGAATATTACTTCAAAGTGGAAGCGCGAACATCCGGAAGCACAGCGACGGAAACTGTAGGTTATGATGATGGTACAGTGATTGAAATTGGTTATCAAAAAGCGCAGAAAATTGATGTTAGAGTCGTTGAGGATTTTGAAAATGAAATTCCCAAAGATGAATTCTTAACAACTGAAGATATTCCATTGATTATCAGAGCGATTGATAACGGTTGGGGGAGCTCGACGCTCGAATTTAGTATAGAGTATTCAACAAATGGGAAAACGTTTAAGTCAATTGATGGCGGTCGAACACTTACATGGTGGGAGTTTGATCCTGATGAAGAAGGTGGGGATGCCATGTCGGGTTATTTAACGTTGCCTGTAGTGAGCAAGGATACTGAGTATACTATTCGTGTAAACTTAAGAACTCAGGGAAGACAAGGAATAGATACCTCTGATATTGTGATAATAAATTCCTTTCCGTTGATGCCCCTTGCATCGGTCACCCTGGACAGCGTGGGCGACACCACCGCGGGTCAGGCCGTTACAGAAGCAGGCATCACCCTGACCGCGACAGCAGCCAACAAAGCAGGCTACGCCGAAACCCCGACCTATCGGTTTGCATACCGTATGGAGGGCAGCGCCAAGTGGGCGTATATCGGTAAAGCTTTCAGCGAAGACAACACCATCCGGTTTGTGCCAAAAACCGAAGGCACTTACTACTTTAAGGTGGAAGCCCAGAGTTTGGGCAGAAAGACCAAGGCCGGAGATGTATGGGATTATGACTATACAGCCTATGCCTTAAGCAACACCGCCGAGCCGGTGAAGGGCATATACAGCTTAACCTCGGATGAGAAGGATTATATAAACGGTGAAACCGTAACACTGACCATGGACATCACCCAAAACACCGCTGGAGACGACGTGGAATACCAGCTGCTGTATTCGACCAACGGTAAGAGCTTTAAACCGTTTAGTAAGGAATATGCACCGCTGGCGGTCACCGCAGGAAAAGCGGAAATCGAAGCACCTGCGTTGCCTTTGGTGAAGAAGGATACGATCTACTACTTAAAGGTTCAGGTACGCACCATCGGCAGAACCGAGAAAGAGCCCGATGCGTTCGCTATGACTCAGGTCGAGTTCAAGACCGCGCACCCGGTAGAAGCGGGCGAAGTCGCTGTCATCGGCGTGGGTAATGATGCGGCAGAACAGAGCGTGGACGCGGAAGGCATTACTTTAACCGCCACCGAACGCGCCAATACCGAGTACCGGTTTGCCTATCAGAAGCTGGGCGATACCAAGTGGAGTTACGTCAGCAGCAAATGGAGCACGGAACGCACCATCACCTTTGTGCCCAAGACTGACGGCCGCTATCAGTTCTGCGTGGAAGCGAGAAGCTTAACCCGTACGACGACGGATACCACCTCGGCAGCGACCGGCTACTATGGCCTGTATTACTTAAGCCTGGGCGCTGAGAGCGCCAGTGTGGCTGTGGATGGACCGACCGAGTTTGTCAATGACGTGGAAGGCATACACGTACCATTAACATTCAGCGCGGCAGGCAACGGAAGCGATGCCTATGATCTGCGCTACACCTATTCGACGAATGGAAAGAGCTTTAAAGTGCTCTATGATTGGAGCGACAATGGTTCTGGTGCGGTTACCGACGGGGGAAGCGAAGTGATGCTCCCGGCGGTGAAGAAGGATACCCATTATTGGATTCGTCTGGAAGCCAAAACAAATAGCCATACTACAGCGGACGTATTTGACACAGCGGAAGTGGATGTGTATATGGTTGAGCCGCTGACCAGCATGGACAGCTTCGTAAGCGACGCGGACAGCGGACTTGCGGTGCTGGGCGCTGTGGATGATGTGCTGACACTGACGGCGACAGCCAATGATGACGCGGCGTATAAGTTCTACTATCGTACGGTAGGAACGGATAAATGGAGCAGTATTTCATCTAAGTATGTGGTAGAAAATCAGGCGTACTTCCGGCCGAAGACCGAGGGCGCATATGAGTTTAAAGCCGAAGCGACAGCGCTGGGCAGAAAAGCCAAAACGGCGGATGTCAGTGCGGAGCTTTCTGAGCCGATAGATATCTGGTTTACCGCTGAACCGGCGCATTGGATCAGCCTGGGTATTAATGACGATGATGCCGACTACATCATCGGGCTGGATAGCGAGATGAGCCTGGAGATGGAAGCGGACGGTACAGACGCGGGCATGGAATACCAGATTGTTTATTCAAACAACGGCGGCAAGAGCTACAAACCACTGTCTGCATGGCAGCCGTTGTCGGCAACCAGTACATTCGACGATGTGGCCAGCTGCGCGCTCCCGACAGCCAAGAAGGATACCTTGTATCTCATCAAAGCACAGGTACGCAGCACAGGCAGAACCACGGCGGACGCTGAGAGCGAAGCCGAAGAGATCTGGCTGCTGAGCCAGGAACGCGAGGTGGACGCTGATCTGATTATACCGGGCGAAACGCATGAGTATACCGAGACCATTACAGCGAACATCGCGATCAGTGAACCGGCGAGCGGCGAAGTGGAATATCAGCTGCAGTACTCAACGGATAACAAGAAGTGGAATGATTTAAGTGCACATGACTGGAGTGTCTATGACGATGGCGGTACAGGCAGCATCAACGTGGAATTGGATTTGGCGGAACTGAACGGCGATATGACCGCCTATATCAAGCTGAATGCCAGAATGAAGAACAGCACCAAGATTGAGGACTCTGACGTTGACCGCTTTGATATCTACAGTATTGGGCCGGTCAGTTCGGTGGACATGGGTGTTTTGGATACGGATGAGAATTATGCGCTGATTGAGGCATCTGCGGTCAGCAGCTTTGCACACACAGCGGAATATCGCTACAGCTATGCGCTGGCAGGACAGAGCAAGATGACATGGATACCGTTTACATCCTGGACGGTCAGTGACGAAGTGACGTTTACCCCCAGCTTGTCGGGTGACTACCTGTTTATGGTGGAAGCACGAAGCAAGGGACGGTTAACTGTGGATGCGACGGCCGAAGCGACCAATGAGGACAGCGGATACTACTTAAAATCGATTGAAGACATGCTGCTGCCCGAACCTGTGCCAGAGCCGAGCGCGGCACCGACGCCGAGCGAAGCACCGACAGTGATACCGAGTGCCGTACCGAGTGAAGCGCCAAGCACTGAGCCGAGTACTGAGCCCAGCGCCAGCCCGAGTGCGACACCAGCACCTAAGCTGATTAGCAGCCTGGAATACGCAACCAGCTATGTCTTAGGCGAAAACGCAGACCTTGACAGTTACACAGAACAAGAAGTGGCACTGGAAGACATCCTCAGCGTACTGGCCGATGAAGACGCACCCATGATACTGGTGCAGCTGGGTGAAGAGACTTTCGCGGTGATTACAGGCTATGAGGCAGACGAGGACAGCAATCTTAAGAGACTGACCCTGACCGACCAAATGGGTGAGACCATTCTAGGCGGTACTGAGGGTATCTTAAGGGCTTGGGTCTATACTTCGGCGGAACCTGAGGTCAGTGAAGCGCCGAGCGAAACGCCAAGCGGGGAACCGAGCATAGAACCAGCGCCTGAGTCTGAGGCTAGCGAAGCGCCTGCGGCGAGTGAAAGCCCGTCGGCCCAGCCGAGCGAGACGCCTGCGGCATAAAAAGAGTATATTAAAACACATTATAAACCCCGGTCGTATGACTGGGGTTTTTGCTTTCAGGTGTTTTAATACGAAGTAAGTCTGGTGCTTATAAGGGATATATTCCTTATATATGATTGAGGGGATCAAGAGCGTGAATTTCTATGTCTCGGTGACAGGGTCGAATAAAAACAACAGGTAGACGATTAAAAACAGACCACAGGGGTTATAGGTATAGCATCAAGATTAAACTCAAAACACGATTAAAGGTGCAAATCTATGGTATTAGAATTCTCAGACAATTCAATGGTGGGCTGCTTCGACTATCATCCTGAAACAGACAGCGTTGAATTAAGCGATGAAGCTTGTCGGCTTATCGGAATAGATGCGGACCAGACGCCTGAAAGCATGAGCGCATTTCTCTCATGTTTTGAGGGGGACAGTAAAGCATTAATAAAACGATATTTATCGCCAAGCAGCAAACCGGCAGAAATGGCTATGCTGGATTGTCGAACGACAAAAGCGGGAACCGCGGGCGGGACAGTGCGCATCTGTTTGATGCCTATGCAATATAATGCGGCAGAGACAAGAATAATCGGCCTTGTATTTGGCGCGTCTGAAAACGATATGTCTGGAATACAAGAGGTGGTTGATCAGAACAAAGCAAGGAAATATTTCAATATGGCTAATGTCATTTTGCTTTCGTTAACGAGCAAAGGCAGGGTTGAGGCAATCAATGAAAAGGGCTGTGAAGTTTTAAACCTCGACAAGGAAGACATCATCGGGAAAAACTGGGTGAGAAGTTTTGTGCCGAAAGGCTGCTAAACAAAGCAGTTTCTGCCCATAAAGGGTTTGTTGATGTCATTACCTATGATGCACTTGCATGCAATTCGATCTTCCTGAACGAATGTTTGAATCTGAACATCGATGCAGTTATCAAAGTCAAAGACAATAACAATCTAGCGATACGCAAGGTAAAGAAAGAAACAAACTCGAAGCATCCGAATAAGTATTGGCACGATGGACCAATGAAATCACATCCTTTGAATCTGAGTTCTATATGGACGGCGTCGAAGCGCCGCTGCGCTATGTCAAATTTGCGAAGCGAAAAAGCAATGGTGAAAGCCCCCAAGTGCTTATTATCACAACGGCAGCAGAAAATTCAGTCAGTATTGAAAGATGGCTGAGCATGTCCGATTTTTTGTGATAATATCATACCATCAGAAAAGAGAAAAAGACGGCGCAACGCCGTCTTTTTTTATTGATGGGCCATAAATCCATTCTGATAGAGAGGATAAGCGGGCAGAAAAGCATGAAGGGAGCAAAACCAACCAAAAAAAGGCGAATTGCCAAGGATTGATATCAAGGCTCGGCACTTTGCTTTTCTATCGCTTATGCTTAAAAAAGGGATGGGATGTGATTTGGCAAAAGAAAAAAGGAGGAGAAAGATGAAACAAAGAAACGGTGAAAAGAAGGTGATGAAGTGAGCCTGGTCAAAGACATAACGGATTATCTGGAGACCAATGCGTACGGCACAGTGGGGATGGATATTTTCCTTTCTGACCTGCCAAGCAGTCCGGACAGCTGCATTGCGGTGTACCAAAACGAGGACAGCGCGGTGGAGCGCATCGCGGGTATCGATGTGCCGGCCGATCGAATCATGGGCATCAAAAAGCCACGGTTCAAGGTGGTGGTACGCGAAACCACTTATGATGCGGCCATGGCTTCGATGAAAGCCATCGAGGAAGAGCTGGTGCAGATCGGTGATGAGTATATTGGGACTCTAAGCGAAGGCGTCGAAATCAACGGCGCTTTTTATTTTAGAGTGAACACCACCGAGGATGCATACGAGCAGGAGCGGGACGACCAAGACAGAGTGATCGTCGCTCAGAATTTTAACACAGCCATAAAAATATAAAAAGGAGATAGATAAAAAATTATGGAAAGACAAAGTTTTATGATTGGTGTGGATCGTCTGTTTTTAGCAGAAATCGTATCCGACACCGAGTCCGGCGTATCGTACGGCACACCGTTTCCGGTACCCGGCGTGAATGCCATTGGCGTGAAGATGAACAATAGCAACATGACCATCTATGCCGATGACGGCGCATTTGAAACCGTGAACCAGCAGGGGGACATTGACATCATCTGCTCACTGGCTGGACTTAACGGCCAAAAGCGTGCTGACGTAACCGGAGGAACCTATGATACCTTCACCGGTATGGTAGAAGACGATGGCAAAGGTGTACCCAAGAAATATGCGTTGGGTTACAGACGCCAGAAGGCGAACAACACCTATCGCTACAAATGGTTTATGAAGGGCTCGTTCGCCAAACCGGACAGTTCAGCGGTGACCAAAAGCGGTTCGATCACTTCCCAGCCCATGCAGTATGTTTTCCGTGCACTCAACCGTGCGTGTGACGGATTGCTGGAACGCACACTGGACAGCGACGATGCTAACTTGCCAAACGGCTTGACCGATGCATTGCTGAACAGCTCGGTTTCGGGATGGTTCGCAAGCCCCGATTATACACCGGTGGCACCGGGCGGCAACTTGACCGACCTGGCCGCATCCACTGGTTCTTCTGCGGGCGAGATCGACCTGACCTTCTCAGCCCCGACCGACGCGGACAGCGTCATTGCGCAGGTACAGGATATCTTTGGCTGGGTCAATGTTTCGACCAGCGCCGAGATTACCGATACCGATACATCAGCGACCATCACCGGGCTGACACCGGGCAATACCTACGACTGCCGTTTAGTGGTCTTGGGCGGCACCATGCACGGCGTTTCCAACGAGGACAGTGCCTCGGCGGGGGCTTCGGCTTAAAAGACACAGGTTACAAGTACCATCCTTCCTTAAATGTTTTCCTTTTAAGGGAAGCGAACCTTTATGGGGCAGGGATTTTCCTGCCCCTAATCTTTTAAAGATAAGGACAGGTAGTAAAGATTAAAGCAGTGTTAACGCTTTTAGTAAAAGGAAAAGTTAACAGTGAAAATTAAAAATTTGAAGCATAGAAAATATTAGCAAAGGATGATAAAATGAGATGGAATTTGATGAATTCGGAAATCCGATAATTGTAGAGGAACAAAATGACGCGACATCGGGAGGAAATAGCGGCGGCGAAGCTGATGGAACATCTAAAACTAAATTGGGTAAATTTATTAATAAAACAAAGGAAACGGTGATTAAAACAGCCGAAGCGCTGACAACTATGGTCGCGGAAGCGATGGACAGCGACGGTAACGGCCGAAAAGAAATACAAATCCCTATATCCGAAGATGTTGATGAGAGCAAAATAGGACATTTTATTGCGGGGGCGGTGGAAAAGGGAGCAAAGCTTAATCCCTTATACCAACTTTTGGGTTATGAAATTGATGTAACAGTGACGAGTGCGCCAAAAGAGCCGGAGATTGAGTTTGAGGATTCATCTGCACTGCTTGAATGGGAACAGTACAATAGCTATGCAGGCGTTCCTACAGATTATCGTGATGACTTGATACTAAGAGAAATGGAAGAGGAAGCGGCCGAGGAGGAAGAGGAAGCTGTAACAGACAGAGTTTGTAATATTGTTGACTTATTGGAAGAAGTCGAGAATATGCCGGCAGAAATGCATGATAAATTGAATGATATTACAGAAGGAGACAAAATTTTGATGGGGATGATATGGTATGATTATCAAAATGAAGATCCAAATCAATATATCTCGCAAGGTGACGATGATGTCAAAGAAATTCCGTATAATAACAACTCAGATATTTGGAACTCTGATTGTGGGGTTGCTGACGATGCAATGGCTCTGAGGGGGTTTGGAATTGCGACTGATGATGTAACAAATGAGCAGCTTGTTCAAGACTTAGTGAATTTTATTGAGGAATTTGAAGGAGACATTTGTTGTACCGTTGAGTCAACGGCTAGATTACCAGAATTTCTAGAATATATTAAGGAGAACGGACTAACTGGATATAATACAGATATAGATTTGCAAGTTGCTTGGCCGAGGAAAGCACAAGATGATTTAGATAGAGGAAAAGAAAGTAGCCTTTGGGGGGAAGCAGGAGAATATGGACCGGAATTAGATATTGCTGTAGATTTGATGACAGATGAGACGAAAGACGTTTATGCCATTATGAATACGAAACCTGGGAGTTTTAATCATTCTGCTAATACCCACTTTATTATTTTAGTTAAAGTATATCAGCATGGAGGAAAAACGATTGTGCACTACCTTAATTCTACGACTGATGGTAGAACAGAGTATGAAGCGGGATTAGGTTATATAACTCTAGAAGAGTTAAAAAGAACTTTGGATCGTGGTATTACTATTACATATACTGATAAATAGAAAGCTATATTAGTTTAATTAAGGAGATCAATGATGAAGAAAATAGCGTTATTCAGTATTTTGATTTTTGCAACTATATTTCAAAGCTGTTTATCACTAGACTCGAACATGTCGGAAAGCTTGGCCGTATCCACAATTGTGCCCGAGCCCTTGCCAATTGTGACGCCATCACCTACACCAGTCCCGGTTTATGTGGAGGTGGATATACCCGACTTTGAAATTTTGAATTTTAGTGAAAAAACTGAGGTATATCATCCGTCCAGTATCTATGTGATGGAATACAAAGGTGATATTTATTACATTGATAGTGATATTATTTATCGGATGGATACAAACACAGAGGAAATCAGCGTTTATTACGATGGCACGGATTTTATCGAAAGATTGCATGATTATTACTGGACGGTAGACACTCGCCATTTAACATCTGGAGGGTTGCGTGCTTTTTATATTTATGAGGATACACTTTACGGGTTTGTAGCAATGGCTGACGTGACCGGTATCGAGTTTTATGCGTTGTATAATCTTGAAACTGAGAAGCAAATTAAGTCTTTTGAGGGTGTGCCCTATGGTGCTTATCAGGAAGCTCTACTTTATGATACTTCTTATCTACTTGTTTCGCCATATAGGGATAATCCTGAATTAGACAAAAAAATGAATACCGAGCAAGCGATGTTCGGTTTTCAGGATAAAACCGCAGAAGTTATTATTGATGATACCGGATTTTTGGCAAACAAGGATGTTTATAAGACAAAAGTCTTGAATTTTACAGATGATTATGTAATTTGTGAAGCTTATTTTGATAAAGAAGAAGCAGATGAAAACGGGTATTTCGAGTATTATTGGTATATTTTGAACCGTGAAAGCTTAACGCTGGCTGGAGAGATTTATTTTGAAGAAAGCGCTTTGCGATATTTGGAGCTAATGTATATTGATGATAATAAATTAGTCTGCTATGATGACGCAACCTCCGAAATTAAAACGTTGAGTTTAATCAATGGGGAAGTGGGGACTCTATTTATACCAGACAAACAATCCCGCCTTATTGATTATGATTATGAAGAAAACGCAGTTTATCTTCTCGAGAATACAAATTTTACACATGAGTTTTATTCCAGACATAATTACGTTAATGAATGTGCAGAAAACTATGAGACGGCTTATCAGCAGGTTGTACGAATTGACCTGGATGATGGCTCAAAAACAGTGCTGGGTACAATCTATTTGACGGAATATGAGCAGGCGAATGAATATACAGCATGCATCAATGATTCCGCTTATTACCTTGTTGGTGATTATTTGTTTTTTTATCAGACTATGCAGGGCATATGTTCCCTGGATAACCCCAATTATTTAATGTATATAAAAATTGCCAAAGAATAAAAAAATATTTAAGGTCATAAGTAAATATCAATCCAAGCACTCTTCGGAGTGCTTTTTTAATACAAAAAATAAGCGAAAAAGGGAGAGAATATAAAAAAAGTGATGTTGAGTATTGAAGGCAAGGCCTACGAAAAAGCCGAGCCGACGATCACTATGAAGCATAGAAAATATTAGTAAAGGATGATAAAATGAGATGGCATATGATGAATTTGGAAATTTAATACCAGAAGAATTAGAAGCACAGGAAGAAGGAAATAAGGAATGGCAACCATTTAGGAAATTAGGCGAAAAGCTTGATAAGGCAAAGGAAACGGTGACTAAAACGGCCGAAGCGCTGACAAAAATGGTCGCGGAAGCGACAGACGGCGACGGTAACGGCCGAAAAGAAATACAAATCCCTATACCCGAGGAAGTTGATGAGAGTAAAATAGGGCACTTTCTTGCAGGGGCGGTTGAAGCGGGGGCAAAGCTTAATCCTTTATACCAACTTTTGGGTTATGAAATTGATGTAACAGTGACCAGTGCGCCAAAAGAGCCGGAGATTGAGTTTGAGGATTCATCTGCACTGCTTGAATGGGAACAGTACAATAGCTATGCAGGTGTCCCTACAGATTATCGTGACGACCTGATACTAAAAGAAATGGAAGAGGAAGCGGTTGAGGAGGATGAAGAGGAAGAGGATGGCGTAAGAAATATTGATGACTTAATCTATATAAAACAATCAGGAGAGTTTGGTGATGGAGAAAACATCGGGGTCTTTCCTTTTGCGCCATTAAGTTCATATCCTAATTCAACAATCAGCGGACGAGGTTGTGGTATAGCTAGTACATTAAGTTTTTTATATAATGCGGGCTATATGACAGAGTTTAATTCGATAACGGAAGCCGCAGAACATGCAGCAGATTTTGTGATGAATGATCGTATGGAGATTAATGGCAATCACTATTATAATTCGGCGGGTCTACTATATCCAAACTTTTTTAACGATTATATTGATCAACAAACAGAAGGTAAATATAGTGTCAATACCGAGGGGATTAAGATTAATGAGGAAGATGAGGATTATGTAGAAAAAGTAGACGCTTTGAAGACTTGTGAAGGAGCCATTGTTAATATTGAAGATAACGGAGATGAGCGATTATTTGATAGAACAGAAGATGGCACCAAAGGCCATTATATGTATACTGAATATGATGAAGCTAAAGATAAGTTTCTTGTTTTGAATTCTAATGCAGATGGAGCAAAGGACTTTGCAGAAGGAAAACTTTATTTTACTTTTGAAGAAATAAACAAATACGTAAGAAATGGATATTATATGATTACTGAAAATGAAGAATGGAGTGGTGAAAATAATGATGAAGAATCTGACGACTAGTATATCATATTTTATGGTGCTAGCTTTCCTCTTTTTTGAGGTATCTTGTGTTACTTTGAAAACGATTGATACTAGAAAGAATGGTGAAAAAGCGAATGATGTTGAAATACCGACGGCTACACCAATATTAAATGAAATTTCTGATATTAGTGATGTTGCGTTGGACATAACCAGTGATAATGTGCTTGGAATGCAGGGGAAATTGTATAGTGATAGCGAGCATGCTTTTGCGGATTTTAGGGAAATAGAACTTGGACAGTCAAGTTCTATATCACAAATGAATGATTCCTTATATTTTTTATACAAATGGGATATTTACAAATATGACGACAGCGGAGAGAAGACAATAGCGCTGGAAGACTCATTTGAATCTGATGATGATTTTGCTATTTCAGCTATGAATAATATTTCTGGTGTTATTGAGCTTGAAGATCACATTTATGCTATCATATATGATGAGAACGTAGAAAGAAATGGGATAGAATATTTATATGATATTGAGAATCAAAGTACATATATGCCTTTTTTGCATCTTCTTTATGGCACCGATTACCCAGATGTAATTGATGAAGAGGATATTCGCTATGGATATTATTTTTGCTCAGAACAATACGGGGATAATATCATCGTTAAAAAGTGGGATCGGCAAGGCTACGAGCCAGATGAGTACTATGAGTATAATTATATAGACAATACGTTGAAATATTTAATGGAGGCGTATTCCGTAGATGGCTGGCAATATGTATTATCTCCGGACCTTGCATACAATGATGACTATCTTTTTTTAAGCATGTACGAACAAAATTATCATTTCCCTGCTCAATATGAATATGGAGATAGCGGGAAGCTGTTTATTATTAACCGCACAACTTATGAAATATCTAGTGTGTTGGATTTAAAATTAATTAGCGATGAATTGCCGCGATTAATAAATGTCGATGAAGAAAATGTGTACTTTTTTTGTCCAGACGAGGGGGCTATAAAATCGATTAGCATTTTTGGGGATGCTAATGATGCTGGACAGGTAAAAACCCTTGTAGTGATTAATTATGAAACGCGATTTGTTGATTATGATCATGAGCAGAATATAGTTTACTTCAGAATTAATTATGGATTTACCCATCGATCAAATGAAGGTGATGATAATCAGCACACAATTGAAGAATGCATATTACCTGAATATCGTGATAGTGCTGAACTGATATATGTTGCTTATGATTTAAATAATAATAATTATGAAATAATTGAGCGCATAAAAGTAAATGATTTATTTGATAAAGTAAATTGTTTTGGGAATTTAAAAGAGTACTTGATTGATGAAAGAATTTACTTATTCAACACAGAATTTTCAGCGTATGCAGAGGAAAGTTTTGCTTATTCGTTTAGTATCGGGGATTGACAGAGAACTGCACTATATTAGAAGACATTTGATGAAATAAGAATTAGTGAGAACAAAAAGATACGAACAGTACGAAAAATTCTTTTAGTGCCTATTCGGGGATAAAAACGGAGCCTTTAATGCAGATTATTCGATACTCGACCAGTTTGACTTGGATGAGCTATATAAGTAAGAGCAAAAGAACATAAGAACCTAACACCACCCCAAGCACTCTTCGGAGTGCTTTTTTAATACAAAAAATAAGCGAAAAAGGGAGAGAATATGAAAAAAGTGATGTTGAGTATTGATGGCAAGGCCTACGAAAAAGCCGAGCCGACGATCACTATGAAGCATAGAAAATATATGTAAAGGATGATAAGATAAAATGCCAGACGAATTTGGAAACTTAACACCAGAAGAAATAGAAGCGCAGAAAGGTAGTCAAGGGGTAGGCGGTTTTTTAAAGAGCGTGAAAGAGACGTGTAATAAGGCAAAGGAAACGGTGACTAAAACGGCCGAAGCGCTGACAACTATGGTCGCGGAAGCGATGGACAGCGACGATAACGGCCAAAAAGAAATACAAATCCCTATACCCGAAGAAGTTGATGAGAGCAAAATAGGACATTTTATTGCAGGGGCGGTAGAAAAGGGGGCAAAACTCAATCCCTTATATCAACTTTTGGGTTATGAAATTGATGTAACAGTGACGAGTGCGCCAAAAGAACCGAACCCAGAGACGGGTGAGCCAGAAGAGCCGGAAGAAATCTCTTTGGTATGTTGCGATGGAAGATCCGGAGTGGGCAAGTTTACACTATAGCAGTTCAAATTATGCGACAGCAGGGTGTAGCGCAGCCTCTTTGGCAATTGCCTTAAATGCTATCGAAGACGGTTATTATTTTACAGCTGAAGACATTGGTAATATGGTTTACGGCGAAAACAGTTTAGGCAAAAGATATGTTGGCGCTGATGGGATCGTAGACAAGGCTGAGTTTTTCGAAGATCAAGTACCACTAGAGAATATTGGAGTAACGGAAGTGGTTCAAATCAGTAAGGAGGATAATTATAACCCGGATGAAATTGAAATGCTAAAAAGACACTTGGAAAATGGAGGTGTCGCTCTGATATTAACCGACGCTACTACTAAATTTACTAAAAACAGGCATTATGTGGCGGCAACTGATATAAACGAAGATGGTGAAATTCAGATTGCTGATCCGAATTATTCCAATGAGACGAGAGAAGACAAACTCAAAACGAGAGCCGTGGATAATTACACAATTGGTAAGGGAAGAGGTTTTGATGTTAATCCAGAGGGATTTCTAAATATCACCTTGATTTTCACCGAAGAAACCGGCACTTTTGAAGAACTGCTGGATTCCGTTGAGGATTAAAATGACGACATATATGAAAGGAAATTAAAATGAAAAAGACACTGCTGATATTTGTTATTTTTACGTTGCTGTTTACAAGCTGTGGAACGAAGCAAGTTGATGAGGATTTACATGAAATATCTGTTATGGCAACGGCGACCCCAACGCCAACAGATGTGCTTGTTGAAACAGAGATTTTTGAAGCGGACGAGCCTGCCGAAGCGGTTTATCCGATTAACAAATACGGTACGGTGCTGAGCGATGGTAGCATTGCTTTTGTTCGGTATTATCATGAAAGCACAAGACGCTACGACGAAGAATTTGGCATATGGTATGAGGACGATTATCACTATACATCGGAAGTCTACCTGCTTAAAGATGGGGTTGAACAGCTTTTATACACATTTGATGAGGCTAAGATATGGTATATTTTTTCGGACAAATTTGATAATATTTATTGCTATGTCGCAAACCATATTGAAGACGATATTCCGTTAAACCAGTTGGTTAGTGTAGAGCAGGATAAGTACACAGTAATTTTAGATTTTAGCGATATGGTTTATGGCAGTGTAGATCTTTGGGTTGCTGTAGAAAGTGGTATTTACTATGTCGGTGGACCAAGAACATCAATAGCATATAAGTATGATTTTGAAACCAACCAAACTACAGAACTGTTTGTTGCAGATGAGGAAATATCTTGTGGTGAGAATACATTTTACTGTAGTTTTATTTTTGAAGGGCAAAAATATATATTCTATGACATTCAAGATATTACTAAATCAATAAAACGCCAAGGAGAGAAAGGTCGGTATAAAGTATCTTTAGATAATCAATATGCGATAACATACAATAGCGATACTGGGGAATATAAGATTCACAGTGTCGAAGATAGCAGCTATGTTTCTTTAGACTTTGATGAAGAGAAAGCCGGTTTTGAACTATATAACTTGCAAGCGTCAAAAAAACAGATTGATAATTTCTATGTTGGAAAAGATAAAATATATTACTTTGTCCCAGAAATTGATGACAAAAATTATACGACTTTGAAGCTGTATACGTCTGAGCTTGATGGGAGCAATGTGGTTGAGGATGTCAACTTTTATATAGAGTCGGTTCAAGTTGAATATACGTCTGATGTCATGAGGTGCTTGTACCCAGTTTTACTAGATGATGTTATATATTTTTTTGCGAGTACTGCAGATGAAAAATCGTATAAGCTGTATGGATATCATTTGGAAACGAACGAATTGGAACTAATAAAAACAGGTAAAAGTTCTGATAACAGTAGACAATACCTAGAGCTGATGGGAGATCAAGTGTATTTTTATGATATAGACAGAACAAATGATGTCGTCAACTTGGAATATATCATTGACCCAGATCTGTTGGATGAACAGGAATGATATGTCAGCATCAACAGAATTGAAGTCATCGACGGCAAACTGCACTTCACCTTGCTGTATCAGGACTTCGAGCCGGAGGAAACAGAAAACTAAATGAGAAAAAGCCTTATATCTTTATTCTTAACGATGACAATTTTGCTGAGCGGTTGTTCAAATCAACCGTCAGCGATGGAACAAGCGGCACCAAGCAATGAGGTTTTTTCAACACCCATTGTCACGCCCAGCGCGGCACCGGAAAGCACTCCGCAAGCCAGCAATAATTCCGCCAATGAGGTGGTTGAAGAAATTGAGATTAAGGAAGCGGATCCAACCCAAGTTTTTTTCTTCACGGACCCATATGGGATTATTGTTAAAACCGAGTATAAACAAGGCACGCTTTATTGTGAAAAAATGGGAATAAATTTGGAGGACAAGTATCCAAATTTAAATCGTGATACTATAGTAGACTCCGTTGATTATTCAGATAAATTCGCTTTTGCGCCAGATGGAGCACTTTTATTTCTTTTTTTAGCATTTCCAGAAAGCGAGATGTTTGATGTGAGAATAGATCTTTATGATGATAACGGCGAAGTTGCGGAGAGGCTGATTATCAAAAATGCATATAACCCAGCAGGAATTCGTAATTTTGAAGAGATTGAGGAGTATAAGGAAATCAAGCATCTTTTCGGCTTTAGTTACTATCCTCCTGACGACAAGCTGGATATATCGACCCTAACACAATTTGAGAGCCTTCAAAGCATATCCATTGATTATGCATATATAGATGGTGATTTGGGGGATTTGAGTTCGCTTACTCATCTGAAAACCATAATAATGGATGAATGTGTTTTTGAATCTGATACTAAGATTGAAGAATTAGAAAGCCTTGAAATGCTTTTTCTATTCGGTATGCAGGCTGATGAGACGGTACTTGAATCCATACCGAATAGCATAAAATATTTATATTTGTTTCATGTATATAATATTTTTAATCTGGAAGCCTTGACGGAGTGTAATGACATTGAAGAGTTATGTTTGGTGCATGGATATGACCATGAGTACATAGGCGAGTATGTTAATATTGCCTTTATTGAGGATTTGGAAAAACTTAAATCGTTGGTTATATCATCGGAAGACCTAAAGTATGATTTGCGCGGGATGGTGCTTTCCAGTGCGGAGAAATTAGAACTGGAGGGAAACGGAATCATATGTGATATTTCGGATATCGCCGGATATACAAACTTAAAGCACTTGGAGATTAGCGACTGCGAAAATATTTCGGGCGATTTAAGCGAGCTATCGCAACTTGCGGGGCTGGTTTATCTTGAGATTGACGATTGCCCCAATATCACAGGGGACGTGGAACTGGCTAATGGCGAAATTGTTAGCGCGAGTGAGGAGTAATAAAAGGAATATCTTAAACGATGCAAAGCACTCTTCGGGGTGCTTTTTTCATACAAAAAATAAGCGAAAAAGGAGCAAATATGAAAAAAGTGAAATTGAGTATTGATGGCAAGGCATACGAGAAGGCCGAGCCGACGGTGAAGGATTGGTTTAACTATCAGGAATATGTGCAGGCCATCCACCGAAAAAACGTGGTGATGGATAAAACCGCCGCCACGGCGACGGTGCAGGTGGTGGCCGAATACGTGGGGTTGACGACCGAGGAGTTACTTAAGTCCAATCTGGACTTAACCGAGCTTTTGTCCGCATATCAGGACATCCAAGCGAATATCCTGGAGTGCTTTTCCAGCACTTTGAAGCAAGGCGGTGCATCTGCCCGAAAAAACTGATACCGCAGGATATAGAAGCATATATCCTGCGAACCGCAAATGCACTGCTGACCAAACATGGTGTGCTACCCGATGCGTTTTTGGCCCAGAGCCTAAAGTGGTTTATTCGCGTCAGCACATATACGGAACAAAGCAAAAGAGCCAGACGCTGGCCGACAAAAAGCCAGGTGGATGAAACGGGATTTTAAAAAAAGGAGAGATTAAAAATGGCAAAAGAAGAGAAAGGCAATTTGGAACAATCATTGAACGACAATCTGATGCTGGTTTTGGAAGAGATTGCGGCACTGCAGGAAAAGTTCGATACGCTGATTGGTGGGCAGGATGAGATGAACGCCGCGCTGGACGATCAGACCGCGGCGCTGCAGGAGATGCCGGATGAAACAGCCGAAGAAGGGAAAAAACCTGCGAACGTATCGGCACCGCCTGCGCAGAGCAACGCGAAGCCGCAAACACCCAAGGCACCGGCGGCAGAGAAACCGGCTTTGGCCAAGGAGGACATAAGCCAGCTGAAGGACTTCAGCGAAAACGCGAAAGCGTTTATGGACAAAAGCGAGGATATGATCGCATCGCAGGAATCGAAAGTTGAAGCTCCGGCACAAAGTGCGCAAGCCCCGGCGGATATTACTCCGGCGCAAGCCGCTCCGCAAAGCAGCGCACCAACCAACGCAACACCACCCAGTGCCGCACCGCCTGAGATGAACCAGGCCGACTGGAACCCGGAGCTTTGGAACAAAACCGCCGAGATGGTGCTGGGCGAAGGCGCCACCGCGCTTAGCGAAACCGAGCTTTTGCAGATGAACACCGAAGGCGTGGCACAGACGCAATATGCGAAGCCGGTTTATAACTCCAATATTCAGGTAAACGACGCATCTGCGAATCAAGCCAAACAGCAGATTACCGATTCTGTGACCGGCAAAGTGGCCAGTCAGATATAGCGGTGGCCATATGAGAGCAAAAAGAGAACGGAAGCTGACTGCCGGCCCTTTTCAAGGAGCATTAAAGGGCTGGCAGACCAGCTAAAAACTAGAAAACTATTTGAAAGGATGATAAAATCAAATGGAATATGATGAATTTGGCAATCCGATAAATTCAGAAGCGCAAGATGATTCCGCATCGGGCGGGAATACTGGCGGGGCAGGCGGCGGACAGAAAACAGGGGTATCGACCGCAGGAAACAGGCAAACATTAAGCATTACGCCAGACCAAACACAAGGAACTACAGATTTGAAAGTTGACGGTTCCAACCAAAACACAAGCGGCACAGCGCATGACATGGATTTCTTTGCGGAAGAAGACCCTGGAGACCGCCATAATCCGCTGGGATTGGTGGACCTTTTTGCGGATGACGATACACAAAATGGTTCGGGCAATAACGAAACGAATGCAGGTGGTACCGAGATAGGGGAGGGCTATGACCCAACGGCAGATGTCGAACAAGCCCAAAAGGAAGCCGAAAAAGAACTAAACAGATTTGTGAAAGAACAACTTGATGCGAACCCGTTCTTGGCTCTGGTTGAGTGGGATATTACAACCACGGTGGTGTTTCAGCCTATAGAAGGTTATTCAGACGAATCGGCTGAAAACTATGAGGAGCTTGTTGCGCAAGAATGGGAAGAGTACAGTAGCATGGCGGGTGTTCCGACTGACTATCGCGATGAGGTGATGATAAGGAATCAGGAATTGGCCGAGCAGGAAAGGCTGGCTGAAGAAGAAGCAAAAGCACAGGCAGAAGCACTGCAAGCACAGACACAAGTGTGGGGAACGTCTGAACACAATCCAAATGACAACATCGTTGAACTATTGGAGTTTGGTCAGGCTGGGTTTTATAATGGGGAGTATACTACATACGACGAAGGCAGACAAAAGGTGTTTAATGATTATCAGGAAGCGCATGGCTTAGATGTAGATCCATTTGAAGATAAGCGGATGCTTAATCTAGGTGAGGCATACGATAATGCTTTTGAATTTATGGAAGAAGATGAAGTAAATTCACGAAATGATATGCTTACAAGGGTACAAGAGTATTTAGATTATTCTTGGACAGCTGAAGATGATCTTGATGGATGGTATAACTATAATAATGGAAGCTCTGGAATAGACTATGAAGCGGGTGAAACTTATGGGGGAGTACCTTATTCACAACGTAAACGAGGGGTGTTGGAAGGATTAGACTTTGTTATTAATAATAACCCAAATTTCTATACTACATTTGATGATGGTGAAAAACGCATGCCAACATATGGCAACGATTGCAGTGGTTTTGTTGGAGATGTTTGGATGACACAATATACCAGTGTGTCAACAATGATTTCAAGAGCAAATGGAGATTTAACAGTTCCGGTATTTTATGAAGTGGACAAATTGTTTGACAGTACGCTTGATATGGAATATTTAAAAGCCCGATATCCGTATTTGAGTGAGTATTATACTGAAAATGACGTTCATACTTCAAAGGGGGTATTGAGTACAAATTTTGACTTTGTTGGAGGTGCGGACAAAGGTCAAGGGAGTTCAGAATTGATACAAAGTTATCCGAGTTTAACTCCTGGAGATGCAGTAGCTACAGAAATGGAAGAAGGAAAAGAACATGTTAGATTTGTTGTAGGTAATGATGGAGAAAAAATAACGGTTGCAGAACAAACCCCATCAGGAACAATAATGTCTACATATACTTATGAAGAACTTGCAGCACAAGAGTATTATGGAATAACTATATTTGGCGATTCAAATAAAAACGGAGGAGAAGAATAGAAATGAAGAAATTTGTTTTGCTTTTGATAATAACATTAGTGCTATCAGGCTGCAATGTGTCAGTGGAGTCAGACGAGCCAAACAATACACCCAGTGTTACACCCAACATTACGCCGACAACCAGCGCAACAGAATCGCCATACATTGATATGGTTAGTCTTTTTCCAGATGAGGAGTTTCGTGATAGCGTTGTAAGGAAATTAGAATCTGTATGCGGCAAACGAGAAAACATTACACGGGATGATTTAGACTGTATAACGTTTTTATCTTGTCGAAATGGCAACATTGTTGGGATAAGCAATTTATGTAATTTGGAAAGACTTCTCATTCAGGGGGATATTACCAAAGGACAGGATGAATTGTCGCAATTGAAAAACCTATATGGAGTTTACTTACTAAGTGTGACGACACTGGAGCCGCTAAGCGGACTACAAAGTATTCGGATACTAGAGATTTCAGGTGATATTAGTGACATATCTGTGCTGGGCACATTGGACAATCTTGAAGAGCTTCGTGCAAGTTTGAGTTTTTTTAATCGGATTGAAGATGTTTCCGTGCTGAAAACTTTAACAGCTAAAGTCTATCTTGATGTTAATATGAGTAGCTATAGTTGGGCAAATATTAGGCGTGTAAACAATATATACACGATATATTTAAGTGGTATAGAACTCGAAGATTCAGAAACGTTACTGGAATTAAATAACATTTCGACGTTGCGTGTTTTAGTTATAAGTCACCCTGAGGTTGATTTTGGCATATTGTCAGGTTTAAATAATATAGAAGAACTTTTTATATCGAATTCAACTGAAATTGAAAACTGTGATAGCATTAACGGTTTTAGTAATCTTAAAGAGCTGAGCTTTGATGGATGCGAAAGGTTAGATATTCAGGGAATACAAAGCATTCCTAACTTAGAGAACCTATATTTAGCATGCTCAGTAGTAAAGAATGTTGATATCATTTCGGAGTTAGCAACATTAAAATCTCTGAACTTGTGTGCATGCCGTAAATATATTCTTAAAGATAGCTATGCTGAATATACATACATAGAGGATATAGATTTTTTAAAAGACATAACCAATCTTAGATTTTTGGATATTAGCCAAATTGAAATATCCGATATAAAAGCATTAAAAAACTTGACGAATTTGGAGTACTTGTCAATACATTTTAACAATATTGAAGATATTTCAGCATTGGAGAACTTGACCATGCTGACCGATTTGAATCTTCAAGAGAATTTTATTGAAGATATAACACCGCTTTCAAATCTAACAGAGCTAACAAAACTAAATATTTCAGAAAACAGTATTTTGGATATTTCTGCATTATCCAATCTGACCAATCTTGTTGAGCTTGATATCTCAGACAACAACATCACAGATTTAACACCGTTGCTTAGCCTGCCCAACCTAAAAATATTGGATGTTAGCAATAACCCGATTGAAGATTACGCGGTTTTAGACCAGTTGGATTTGGACGAGCTACATAAGTAAGCCAAAAAGGAAAATAAGAACCTACCACCACCCCAAGCACTCCCCGGAGTGCTTTTTACATACAAAATAAACCTAAAAAAGGAGGAACATATGCAAGAGATTACATTTACAAACAAGTATGGCAACACCGTGACCTTTGCCCGAGGCTTTCCATATATGCTGGAAAAGATCAGCGGCACAGGCACAGTGGAAAGCAAACCGCTGACCCAGCGGGGCTTTATGCAGGACGGCACACACTACTTCAGCTCGCTCTTGGAACCAAGGGAGCTGAGCCTCACCCTGTGGATTCAGGGCAGCTCGCGCACGGACCTGCTGGGGAAAAGAAACGAAGTGTTAAGCGCCTTTAACCCCAAAGCGGGCGAAGGGACGCTTAGCTACAGCAATGACGCGGGCACATGGGAGATTTCCGCCACCGTCAAACGCCTGCCGCAAATGGAGGCCATCCGAAACGCATTGGTTCAGCGCTTTACCATCGAGATGTATGCGGCTGACCCGGCCTGGCTGGAAGCCGAAGCAGGCGAACAGGAGAAGGCGTTTACTGCCTTTGCCGGCGGCTTGGTATTGAGAGTGCCCAGATTCGATGAAGAAGAGGTTGTTGTGAGCGGAACGGAAACAGCCTCACTGCCCTTTTCCTTTGGCACACAGGGACACACCGAGGTCATCGACAATGAAGGCAACTTGGATACACCCCTGCTCATCGAGTTTAAAGGCCCGGGCTTAAGACACCGATTGGTGAATTCGGATACCGGCGAGAAGGTGGAGCTGATTCTGCCGCTGGATGAGGGCGAGAGTGTGTTTGTCAACACCAAACCCCAGAGCATTGAGGCCTATCGGATGGTGAACGGCAAAAAGGTGATGGCGTTTAATTACCTAAACCCGGCATCCAAGTACTTCAGCATCGCGCCCGGCACGAACAACATCATGTTTTCGGCCGCGCACAGTGATGCCACGGCGGATGTGACGTACACCGAACGATTCGTGGGGGTGTAAGCCCATGGAACTATTGATACTGGATCAAAACTTAGGGCTAAAGCAGGTGCTTTCCGCTTGGGAGCACTTTTCTTTTACCCAAAAAATAAACGCGCGGGGTGAATTCAGCCTGACCATCAACGCACGTTTGCCGCAGGCAGAGAATTTAAGCGTCGGACAGCTGCTGTACCTTTCTCCCGCCTGCTGCGGATATATCACCAGAAAAGAAACGATCAGTCAGGCGGATGTGGCGAATGAGGTCATTAATATCTCAGGCATATCGCTTAAAGATATGATTGCCAGCCGTATCACAGAGCCGCCCGAAGGCAAAGAGGCGTTTGTGTACAAAAAACAGCCGACCGATGCCATCGTGATGGACCTCATTAATCAGCTGATTGTGAATCCACAGGATCAAAGAAAGCGAATTGCGATCTTTGAGCTGGGCGAGATTTTTGGCATCGGTACCAAGCAGGATTTCTCCACACGGTTAAAACCGCTGGATGCGCAAGTGTACGAACTGCTGGCAGGCGACAAATTGGGCTTGCTGTGCAGTGCAGACTTAAGCCGTAAAAAAGCGACGCTGCTGGTGTACAAGGGTGCGGACAGAACCATTGACCAAACGCGTAATGCCCCGGCGATCTTTTCGCTGAATATGGGCACATTGGAAAAAGCGGTGATGACGCAGGATATCACAGCGTATAAAACCGTAGGACTAGCGGGCGGCGCGGGCGAAGGCCTTGAACGGACGATCAAAGAGATACCCGTGAATAACACGCTTTCAGGGTTTAGCCGCTGGGAGACGTTTATTGACTTAAGCGACGCTAAAACCGATGATGAGCTTGTTTCGCGTGGACAAACTGCGCTGGCTGAGTACGACAAAATCTATGCGATTGATGGTCAGACCAAAGATGCGGATCGGTTTACCTTTGCGCTGGGCGATACGGTGACGATACAGGACAATCAAAACAATTATCAAAATGTGCAGGTGACCGGCATCACGCGAACCTTTGATTCCAGTCACATGGAAAAAAGAAGTTTGGTGTTCGGCAAAGCGCCGGCATCTATCGCGCAGGCGATGAACAGAAGGCTAAACGGCCTTAACAACATATTAACGAAATAAAAGGAGAGAAACATGAAAAAAAGTGGTTTTTTTAACAGTGCGGAAAACACGACCGACAGAGCCTATCAAGCCATCGACTTTGCGCTGCCCTTTGGCGCGCTGGCCGGTGGAAAAGGAGGCATTGTCATGGGCGTGGGTGATGCATTTAAAGTGGATTGGGTATCTGGCGGCACATTTACGCTGGGCAGCGGCTTTGCCTTTTTGGGCGAAATGCCGGGCTGGTGGTACTATGCGGATGAAGAGACGGTGATTACACTGAGTGACGCGGCAACACCTTCCAACCCTTGCTTTGCGTTATCGGATATTTCCGGACAGAAACGAACAAATATTTTGGCCATTAAAATGGATGGTGAAATCAATCGAGCATCAGAACTGGTCGTACTAAGCGGTGACGAGAATGAAGCAGAAGATGCGTATCTTTCACCGAGCATTGATAACTCGGATGGATATGATGTATATTATGTACCCATTGCCGAGGTGAAGACCAACACGGAAAAGATTACCGAAGTCAAAGATATTCGGGAGGCGATGGTTGGAGGCGGCAGCCTACCCGTGCCGTATAAACTGAATGAGGCCGAGACCGAGCAGGTGCCTTATGTGCGGGCGGGTTATTGCGGCATTCAGCAATTGAAAGATGAAAACACCGACGAAGATGTGGAGAATACCATCGATATCTTCCGCGGAGAATGGAAGGAAAGCTACTACGGCATCGGCATCTCTGACGGCACACGGATTGTGACGCAAGGCTTCTGCAATATCGATTTGCGATATTTAAAAGAGCACTACTTGAAAGGGGCTATTGCAGAGGGAATGGAAGAAGCGCCTGAAGATATTGACACCATTGAACTGGCCAGCCCGCTTACGGCGGCTGAGATTTGGCCGGTGACCTATTATGTTCAGGAGGACGGCCGGATTGATACGGTGCCGACCCAGAAGATTGCAGGCTTTAGTTTGAGCGAAAGCCTGTTCTTGGTCAGCATTCAGGGCCCATATGGGCAGAATGACAAGTATGAAGGACAGATGATTAATTTTACAGCGATTCCAGGGATAAGTGGTAAGGTTCGCTTCAAAATTCACCTGCCCGAAGACGCTAAAGGCGTGAAGCTGAAGTATAAACCGGAGCCTTGGGCGGTGGGTAATACCATGGCCGAAGACGGCATTGAAATTGCTGACTTAACATCGGATGCAAACCTGTATGGTGATAACTTCTGGTATGAAGTGACTATTCCAGCGGACGAAACCGAGAATCCGGAAACGGTTGAAGACGGGACGTTAATATACGTTAAGGCATTTCCTTATGCGTCGTCACCCAATGAAGAACACATTACCGAAGACGAAGAGCACGATCGTGACCCGAATGAAGTGACGGTCACGGTAGGTACCTTGTTGCATGAATGGACGGCAGACGGCGATGCATCAGCAAACTCGACAACGAGCAACTATGGGTTGACACTTAATGAAATTCAAACTGATGATGCGTTGATTGATCAAGGTTTCTTAAATTCAGCCTCAGCAACTGAAGCATATGCTCGGATTGCCAATGAAATTGATATGGGAGGTAAGACCATCTCGTTTTGGGTGAAGCATACTGGCACTAACACAGGCTTATTTGGGTATACTGGACTAAATCATTTAGCTGGCCAAATTAATGAGGGCATTATTGAGATTGGGGCGAAATATAACACTGGAGAAACAATTGTGACTGAGTTTACGATCGATACTACACAGTATCATCATATTGCGGTGACCGTGGATAACCACAATGTTGAACTATATGTGGATGGTGGTTTGGCGGATGGTGTAACCGTGAATTCAAACATATCAAACAATATTAATGTGTTAGGAAGGGGCTCTATAGCTACAGCACAATACTTAAATGCATCAATGGACCAGATTCGGATATTTAATTGCAAGTTGAATATTAAAGATATTAAAAACCTATACAATGGAGGTTTAGGATGTTAGATACGATTATTGTAAACAAAAGCAATGCAGGCTTGGTCAGCGGCAAGCTGATCGCCCAGATGGGCGCCAAACTGGTTTTTGAGGTGGAAGTCTTCCCTTCTTGTTTTTATCAGAACGGGTCTGATTACACCGGTATGGTTAGCCAGCGCTGTCTGCCCGGCAGTATCGGCAATATGATGACCATCGCGGACATTCAGGAAGCCAAAGCGCTGATCGAAGAGATGGGCGATTATGCTAAAGAGGCGGAAAGCTTAAATGAACTCAAACTGATGAAACAGGCGACCGATGCCGAGCTGGCGCTGGTGGCTTTGTACGAGGAGGTATTAAATGGTTAAGATCTATGTAAGCTTGATTAAAAAAGGGCTTAAAACCATCGAAGACGTGCCCGCCGCTTTGCAGGCCGAAGTGGCGGCATTGCTGGCAGAATAGCCATGCTGAGGATACGGGACAGAGGCGCCAAAGTGAAGGCGCTTCAGGAACAATTAAACAGACTGGGATATACCTTAACCGTTGACGGGGTGTTTGGTTTAAACACCTTAAGGGCAGTGCGGGAATTCCAGACAGAGAACGGGCTTGCCGTAGACGGCATCGTGGGTCATTTCACTGAAATGGCCCTTTTTGATGCTGTAAATAGTGGGGAGATAGAAAAACCCCAAAGCGAACACTTCTTGTATGAGGAGTTTATCGGTGCGGGGGATATCGAGGCAAAAGCCAACGGGATACCCTATATGTATTGGAACAACATCCAAACGGTGATGGACCGGCTGGAGCAGGTACGGACGGCGGTGGGGGGACTTCCCATCGTCATCCGCTCCGGCTATCGATCACCCGCTTACAACAAGGCGGTCGGCGGGGCTAAAGCCAGTCAGCACCTATATGGCAAGGCCGCGGATATTTATGTAAAGAACCGCAGTGTATCCTGCTCGGATTTGGCCAATCTCATCTACTTCAACGATGAACTAAAGCCACTGTTCGGCGGATACGGTCTGGGTTCGGACACCAATGTACATCTGGACATTCGGGAGAGAAAAGACCCGACCAAGCCGACGATTTGGTGGTATGGCAAAAAAAGCTGGAAGGAATGGAGGTGACGAAGGCATGGATGCAGTAACGCAAAGTATGCTGGCAGCCGTTGGCAACTATATCGTCATCGCTATTGCACTGGTGATGAGCTTTTTTATCAACTGGATTATCCGGCGGATTAAGTGCCTGGTGCTGTGCATGGTAGCCATCATGCAGGGGCAGATTGAGATGGGTGTGAACGGTGATGTGAAAAAGCGCTATGATGCGCTGATTGAACAGATAACCAAGGATTAAAGGAGGAAAGAAAATGGAACAGAGCAAATGGAAAAGCCCGGTGGTTTGGGTGACTCTGGCCACAGCTGTGGTCGGCTTTTTGGTGAATACCTTAGAGCTGAACATCGACTCTGAGATGGTGCTGGCCATGGTCAACGCAATCGTGACCTTACTGGTCGGCTTTGGGATTTTGAATAACCCGACCAATAAGACGGGATTCTAAGAAAGTTAGGAAGTAAGATAACAGCCCTCGGGGATTACCTCGGGGGCTTTTCTATGTATAGAAAGAATGTGAAAAGATGCTATAATTTATGGGAACAACATTAGACGATTATATTTTTCAGTTGACGACCGACCTTGGAAGAAATATTACATCCATGTCTTCTGGGGAAATTTATGCCGCGCAGAACAGGATAAAAGGACTGCAGGCGCAGAACCAAGCGGCGCACCCGGCAAAAGACAATGATGAGCCTAAAGATACCGGTGTGGGCACGATATCGGATTATAATTATCAAAAATTAACAAGCGCAGGCAGTAAGATAAGAAAAGAGCTTCGATCATTAATTGAAGCAGAGTACAGTCAGGGTACAATCCCAGAAGTTATTGTTGTAGACTTGGAAATCCCAGAAAATGTTCTTAAAACCAACCCAACCATCATTGAGGACATGATTGAGGAAGTATATGGCGTTGTGGAAGAATCCGGGCTGCCCTTGGATTATGAGATTACGGCAAGTACGGAAGTAAGCTCAGGAGGCGGGCAGACTTCAAATATATTATTCGGCGAACCATCGCAATTGCTTCAGGGCATGCATAATATGGAAGAGGATTTAGGCTTTGACCCCGACCTGGCGAATGTGTTTGGTTACCATGATTATTATGGTGACTCGGAGGTAGAGGATGAGCCTTCTACTGTTTTGGATTTCAATGCTAATCCAGAAGATTTACTCTCAACATGGAGTAGCGCAAATCAAACAGCGACAGGCTACGAACCAGATGAAGTTACGGCTGAAGAAATCGAACAGATTTTTTGGACTGAGATAGAGTTTGGTACGGAAGGGGACCCTGCATATACAATACTTTATGACATTGTTTCAGAAAGGTATTAAATCGTTTTCCCAAGGGTTTTTCCATCCGAATTGAAATTCGGGTATATGCTTTGTCACTGGAACAAAAATATTTTTTAAATATTTATAGGTGTTTCGTGTTAAATTGTTTTTTCTGCTGTTCTCTCTAATATGGATTTATGCATATCAATTGAAAGATGTAAAATGAGTTCATCAAACCAAAGTGACGCAATTTTCGCTGATCCTGAAAATAAAAAATCTCTATATAATTGTTCAAAAGAAATAAAGGCTTTAAACAAAACTCCTCCGTGTAAAAAAACAAGAAAACAACTAACCTTAATTAATAATAACATATGATAGCTTTTGTCTTCAATGATATTTGTTTCCAGGAAATTGAACGCGGAATACGATTCTGGAGATTATTATTAGAATGCCCAATGACGGCTACCTGTTTTTCTGGGAATATAGCGAAATATCGAATAGTAAGATAAGAAGATTTGTTTTAGAATAATCCACTTGGACATTTTTAATAATAATTTGCGGGTTATTAACTAGAAATTCTTGAGCAACGCTTGCTGAGAATGTTATTCAATGGGTTTTCTCGTGTCCTGTAATTTTTTTGCGCTCCTTCGGCACCAATACATAAGAAGCCACCCCAAAGGTGGTTTTTTTGTTTTATGTGAAGATATTATGGGAGTCGAACCCTGTGAGGGCGCGGAGCGTTACGCCAAACGTGCCAGCGGCACGTTAGGAAGCGAAGCGAAGTGAGGGTAAGCGAGCAGGGGCGGTGCGAAGCAGTGCGCTCCCACCTTAGGCACCAGCGGCGAATCGCCGCAGATAAAGACGCGCAACAATTGGGTACGTGTCTTTTTTTATGTTCGAGTAGAAAATTTGACAAACAATCATAACCATGAACCAATACGGGAACAACAGTACAAAAATAGTGCGCAAAGCCTCTTTGTGGTATAATTAGGTGAATTATATTATGAGGAGTTTTTTATTATCTCGTAAGAACCTATTCACTTGGAAGAACATTGAAAAAGAATCGTTTTATCTTTGTATTTGGAGGTATTTATAAACCCGCTGAATTGCTAGGAATGGAGTAAAACATGAAGTTTATCGCAATCGAAAGAGAAGTGAAAAGCATATCCACATCACATACAGCTAATATTTATAAAAGTGAAGCCGAGCACATATATAGTTTATATGAGAAGGATATTGTACGAGAAATATTTTTCACAGAAGAGAATTGTGCTGTCATTATCATGGAATGTGATACGATAGATAATGTAAGGCAGATTATCAGTACACTGCCGTTAGTTCAGGCTGGGATGATTGAGTTTGAAATTCATAGTCTTTTACCCTACAGAGGGTTTCGGCGTTTGTTTGAGAGCGATAATTGAATAGATGATGGGGCGCTGATAAAATAAACCAATTTAGATGCGAAAGAGAATACATCAAGATTAATTATGACATCAACAATATATACTATATTTGAGATTAGATATGTACATTAGCACATATTTTTTTTATTGTGCAAGAGAATCCCCAGCTACGCCAAGGGATATTTATTATACAAATTTTTTGAGCTTGTTAGCAGCCACGGTTTCGCCTTTTAAGAAGCATTTCTGGCACTTTGGATATAATTGAATATTCTAAATAACTTAGTTATATATACTAATTATTTAGAATATAAAACAAAAATATGTAGATATTGTTAACGTAATGTTTAATTTTGTTTTTTTCGTGTTGTGTTAGAATGTTTATTGGTATCAGAGAGTGTACCAAACTGAAGTTGAAGAATTGGTTATAGACCAGCAGTTTTCATTAAACGAGGTTATTGATTATGAAGAGAAAAGTTCTTGTTTTAGTGTCGGCTTTAACAGTGCTGGCAGTTACAGCGCTTGTTTCGATCACTGCATTGGATAAAGACAACATGGAAAACGAAACGGTTTCAGCCCTGGGAGCAGGATACGTGTCTGACGCTTTGGCGCGAGTTTATACATCGGACACGCTTAAAAACACAGCGGATGTAGACCTTGGCGCTGAGAATCTGGCGGCGGGTGCAGGCTATACGGTTGATCCGATTATTTTCACATTAGGATCGAAAGAAGAGGCTGGAACAGTTGTTTCGCAGGCAAATGATTTCAGTTATAGCAGCAAGGAAGGTATTTACGACATTGATGGATATCTTCGCAATCAGCGCGCGCGTTTTTATAAGGGAGAGAAAGAATCGGAAGGGAGTTCGTCTGCCGAATCAGATGCGTCCAGTGTCACGTCTTTTTCATTGATCCAAAAGGCTGATACAAACGGCGACTCTTTTGCAACAGCTACTGCGATCGAAGAAGATGATAAAATTTCGGGTACTTTAGAGACCTCGGATGATATTGATTACTTTGTGTTTACCGCGGACAGAACGCGAAATTACTATTTCAACTCCATCGGAGACACCGACGTGGCGGTGGTGTTATATAACGCTTCTGCCGGCGTTCTGGGTTCAAACGACGACGTTCCAAACCCCGATCAGACAGGACTTTACTATTATAACTGCGGATTATCATATCCGATGACAGAAGGTGTGACTTATTATTTCGCTTTAAAGTCTAACGTTGGAGACCGGGGCGATTATGCAGTTTCTTTAACAACATATGACCCGAAGATGATATGTAATATATCCGACAGCAATTTGCAGGCGTTCTATAAAAAGTACTATGCGATCAAAGACGGATCAAAAGTGCCGATGAGCGTGATGTTGATGACGGACTATATTGCTGTGAAAAACCTGAAAAATACAACTAATATGACGATGGCACAGAACCTTGAGACATTGTATGTCTACAATTCACCGTCTATCACCAATTTAAGTGTTTTTGATAACTATCAATATCTTGAATATGCAATTTTCAACAATACAGCAGTCACGAATTTTCCAAACTTAGCAGGTTGGGGTTCGGTGAAATACTTTGAATTAAGCAATTCAAAAGTATCTGAGCTGCCGGATTGGTCATCGTCCAGCAATCTTTTAAAGGTCAATGTGACCGGCAACTATATTGATTTTGCTGATGGAAGTGTTTCAGCGATTAACGAAGCGGCGATGGAAGCTGAGGGCATTCAAGTCGTGCGGAGCAATCAGAAATCACTCAGCAAAGTGACATTGACAAGCTCTAATACAAAACCGCAAGCCTACGAGGATATTGTGCTGACGGCAGCCGCAACATCGACAGTTGTGGATATTGAAGATGGTGCAGAGTATAAGTTTGAAGCCAGCTACAAGGGCGGAGATTGGACCACAATCTCTGATTGGGGAACGGACACCGTGACTTGGTACGCAGACGGTGTTGGGTATTGGCGCATTCGGGCCAGTGCTCGCCTCGGTGGAAACGAAGAAGATAGTGGGATCAGCACGATAACACGCCTGACGGTTTCCAATCCGGAACCGATTGATACCGGACGTGTTAACTTGACGGGAATTTCCAAGAGTACGATAAGATCAGGCGAATCTATCACTTTGTATATGGATATTAACACGGATGATATTCCGGAAAGATATGAGTTGGAGTATCGTTTGCTGTACAGCAAAAACGGAGGAAGTTGGGGATCGGTCGCTGATTATGACTGGGATGATTATCCGGAAGCGGGCATTACAGAAATTACGTTGACCCCGCCGACCTCTGCCGTTGATGTGAAATATCAATATGCGGTACAAATACGCGTAAAAGGTATAGCGACAGCCAGCCTTTATGATGGGTCGAACAGTGTAACGGTTAAAGCCTATTCGGTGATGCCGCTCGAAAGCGTGACGTTTACAGGTATCGGGGACGATGAAAACATGCAGATCGTACCGTCCGAAGGCATTATGCTGTCGGCAAGCGCTGAGAATATGGCGGGTTACAATGAAACGCCGACTTATTCTTTCAGCTATCGTTTGCAGGGCACCAAAAATTGGACAGATATTAGTACTGAATTTACTAAGAAAGGCAGTGTGGTTTTTGTACCGCCAGCAGAAGGCATTTATTACTTTAGAGTACAAGCGATGTCCAGCGGACGAACCACGGTTGACGCAGCAGAGTATGATTATCAGGGATATACGCTGTATAGTAAAGCGGAACCAGCAAAAGCAGCATATAATTTGACATCAGGCAAAAAGGACTATAAAAACGGTGAAATGATCACTTTGACTATGGATGTGGCCCAAAACAGCAAGGGTGATGATTTGGAATACCAACTACAGTATTCCACGGACAACAAAATATACACCGAGCTTGAAGGTTACCAGGGACTAGTGATGTCCTTGGGAGAATCCTATGACGCAAAAATCAAAGTGCCGGTGTTGCCGACTGTGGCCAAGGATACGATATACTATATTAAGGTTCTGATTAGAACAGTTGGGCGGGCCAGCGAGGCAGATGCCTATGCAGTGACACAGGTGGAAATGATGGTCTCATACCCGGTCGAAGCGGGCGAAGTCGAGATGGTCAGTGTAGGAAATGATAATGAACAGCAGCAAATCGGTGCGGGCGTTGTTTTATATTCAACTTACCGCAAGGATACCGAATACCGATTTGCCTATCAGACATTTGGTACAGACAAGTGGAAATATGTCAGCACAGCTTGGTCAGATTCCAGAACAATCAGTTTCAAACCGGCAGTAAGTGGTCAATATAAATTCCGTGTGGAAGCCCGAACGGATGGACGAACAACGATTGACACAGTATCGGAAGAGACGGATTATTATGGACTATATACCGGCACGCTTGGTGTGCGAACGGCAGAGATTTCGTCCGATACAGAGGCTCTTGTCAACGATCTTGACGGAAACGATCTTGATATCACTTTCAGCATGGAGGGCAACGGAACAAACGCCTATGAATCGCGGATTACCTATTCGACCAATGGGAGAAGTTATCGCGTATTGCCGGGCTATGATTGGGACTCCGCTGGAGTAGGCGCAATTGAAGACGCTACGGACACCATCACACTGCCTTCGGTGAAGGTCGATACCCACTATTATGTCCGTATTGAAGCCAGAACCGTCGGACATGCCAAGACAGATATGTATGATACTTGTGAAGTGGATGTGTATGTGATCGATCCTTTAACCAGTATTGACAGCTTTACAAGCGATGCGGTGGATGGATTGGCTATACTGGCCCAAACGACTGACATGCTGCAATTGACGGCAGAAGCCAATGATGAGGCAACGTATAAGTTCTATTACCGGCTTGAAGACACAACCAAGTGGAAGGCGATTGCAAATAAATACGTTACTGGTAACCAAGCATTCTTCCGGCCAAAAACCGAAGGGGAATATGAATTTATGGTTCAAGCTTCGGCTAAGGGAAGAAAAACAAAAAATGCAGACGTCACTGCTGAGCTGGGAGAAGTAATCAGTATATACTTTGCAGCCGAACCTGCCGAGTCTGTGACGTTAGCTGTCAGCGATGCGGATCGCGATTACGTTATAAAGACAGACACCCAGATGCATTTAGCGGTGAGCGCAGAAGGCAATGAAGCGGGGCTGGAATACCGGATCTTGTATTCGGCTAATGCTGGAAAAAGCTATAAGGCGTTGAGCGATTGGCGATTTTTGACGGATGCCGGCACATATGCGGGAACGGTCAATTGTACACTGCCAACGGCTAGCAAAGACACAAACTATTATATTGTTGCGCAAGTGCGTTCAACCGGGCGGGTAAAGCCGGACGCTGTGAGCGACCCTGAATCTATTTGGATGCTGACGGAAGAGCGTGAGGTAACAACCGAGCTTATGATCGATGGTGAAGCGTATGAATATACGGATACTATCACAGCGAATATTGCCATCAGCGAACCTGTGAGCGGCGATGTAGAGTACCAGCTTCAGTATTCGACCAACGGGAAAGCATGGAATAAACTTGGTGCGCATACCTGGAGAGAGTATGACGACAGCGGCGCAGGTTCAATTGATGTGACGCTGAATCTGGCTGAACTTTCGGGTGATAATACGATTTATATTCGGCTGAACGCGCGGATGCATGACAGCACTAAGATTGAAGACTATGCTGAAGACAGCTTTGAATTGTATAACATTGCACCGGTTGAAACGGTTGAATTATCGGCGTCTGCAAGCGGAGATGAGTATATTACACTTACAGCCGCGGCGGATGACGGTGGATTTGGCAATGTAATAGAATATCAATATAGTTATGCGATGGCCGGAAAGAGCAAACCGACATGGCAGCCGATCACGTCCTGGATTACAGCGGAAGAAGTGACGTTTATGCCGAGCAACAGCGGCGACTATATTTTCCGGGTGAGAGCACGGAGCCAGGGAAGAAGCGATGTGGACGCAACTGCGGAAGCGACCAATGAGGATACAGGATTCTATTTGAAATCGATTGAAGACAGCGTTGCTTTGGCACCTGATACAGAGGCGGGAGATACCCCAAGCCCATCACCTGAGGCCAGCGCAAGCGCTGAACCGAGTATCAGCCCTGAAGCTAGTGCAAGTACTGAACCGAGCGCCAGTCCCAGCGAAAATCCAACAGGGGCAGCGCCTGAAATCAGCAGCCTTGATTTTGCTATTCAGTATGTCTTGGGTAAGGGAACGGATATCGGTGAGTTTGTAGAAAATGTTGTGCTTGCAGATGATATGATGAGTGTCATTACAGCAGATGATGCGCCGCTGGTCATTATACAATTTGGCGAAGATGAGTATGCGGTGATCACAGGATACATGCTGGACGAAGCAGGCGATCTGATAGCGCTGAATCTGATCGGCATAAATGGTGAAATCATTTTAGGCGGAACAGAAGATATTACAAACGCATGGTACTATACGCCGGCTGAGCCAGAAACATCGCCCAGCATAGCACCAGTACCTTCGGCAGAAGCGGAAGCTTCAGCCACACCGGATTCGACGCCTGAAACGAGTGTTTCTGCGCCGGAAGCGTCAGATGGCGCAAGCGATTCACTGTTTTAAACAGAGAATAGCGAATAAATAAAAAACAAAATAAAAGCCTAGTTTTGTGCTTGAAACTGGGCTTTTTTAATGGAGGAAAAAGAGAAACATAAAAGCATGAAGATCATTTGTCAGTGATAATAGTCTATGGTATAATTGTGCAATATTGATCAAATTTCAAATTTACAGAATGTAAGAGATATCATGAAAAAATTCTTTAAGAAAATATTTAGCGCATATAATCTCGGTTTATTTTGCCAAGTTTTATTCTGGGCATTTATCTTTATCATGCTGGTTACGGTTATCACCACCGGCTTTGATTTTAGCGAGTTTAGATACGTTGGCTTTTAGGCAAACGGGAGAGTAGACAGGATGGAACAAGAAGCGAAAAAAGGGTTTAAAGCGGGGTTTACAAAGCTAAGCATTTTTGTTTTTGTATTATCTTCGCTTTTAGCGGCGGTTGTTCTTTATTGGATGAACGGGTATATGACTAGCGGTCGGTTTACGGAAATCCCACGAGCATACTTTATTTCCAATAATGATGATTACTCGAGTGATTTGGTTTATACACTTGCAGAAGAAAACCTTAGTGAAACCAGCGATTACAGGATATATGTCATCGGCGGGTCATCGACACGAAGATCGTTTGTGAATGAAGCCTATACGGAACAGTGCCTTGCAGATGAATATGGCGAAGGTTATGATTTTGTGCTACTGTCAACCAGTATGCTGATGAATTTGGAAAATCTGCTGATTGTCGATAACTTGCCCGACGATAACGGGTGTGTTGTTTTGAGTCTCAATGTATTAAGAGCATTGATCTATAGTGAACCGGATCGGCTGCCTCTGATCAGCCATCAATATCTCGATTATATCAATCATAATCAGCTGACAAAGGAAATGGGTCTGTTTGATCAACGTGTCTATAACTATGTGGGGGGTACGTTGATTAAAAATCCGTTGACACGTTTGTTTTTGTCGCCAAAAGTCAAATGGATTTTTGCCCCCATTGGTGTGGAACAATATAATACCGATTATACGGCACGTTTTAAGGATGAAAACATTGAAAAACTGACCGATGAATATTCGGAACTCTTTTTAGGCGGTATAAACGAACAGCAAGAGGTTTTGTTTATTAATACGCTGCTTGATATCGCAAAGCTTTGTGAAGAGAAAAATCTGGACTTGCTTTTATTGGACGCGCCATTTAACGTTGATCTGTTTAAAGATAGAGAGTGTGTATTGGATGGTGAAACGAGCGCTATAACACAATACCGGATAATTCTAAAGCAGGTAGCTGATGAAACCGATGCTGAATACGCTGATTTTATTTGGGATATGGGAATAAAAGATGAGCAGTATATGGATATGATTCATTTATCGTCGTATGAAGCCAGAGCTGATTTTACGAAGGCTTTTGTGAAAAGTCTGGGTTGCTTTTTAGATCCGAAAGAATAAAAATACTTAAATTGTAGGGACACTATGCAGATATTTACTGAAGCTTACATTTTAATCTCAATGATTGTATTGAGCCTTGTGCTATGGATTTTCAAGTTCCCTTATCATACAAGGATCATAATTTTATCGGTTTTTTCACTGATTATTCTTGGGATATTGCACCCTGTGTTTATTGTTTTGGTGGCGCTTGTCATTCTTTTGATGTACGGTATCGCCACTCAATATATCCAAAAAAAATTCTCAGCAGGGGCATTTATGCTGACCGGTTTTGCTGTGATTCTCTTGGTTTTGGTGGTTGGAAAATATGGCGCAGACCTGTTGGCGGCGCTCTTTGAGACCGATACTGTTTTGGGGTTCAGTGTGCTAGTTCCTATCGGAATCAGCTACTTTGTCATTAAGATCATTCAATTCATTCTGGATGTCCGGCGCGGACTGATTCAGGAAATCCGCTTATTTGATCTTTTAGCCTATCTGGTGTTCTTGCCCACCTTTGGCGCAGGCCCAATTGAGTCTTATCAATCATTTAAAAGCGCGTATATCAATGAATATGGTCTGGATGATTACTTATATGGGATACGGCGGATACTAATTGGGTATTTTAAAAAACTGGTCATCACCGAAATGCTGCTGGGTACCTATATTTTTCCGGCCTATCATTTATCCTTTGCCTATGGGATACCCTGGCTGCAATCGCTGAGACTGCCGATCTATGTTATTCTTGTTTTTATCAATGCATATTATGATCTATCCGCTTATACCGATATTGCCATCGGGTTTAGCCGCCTGTTTGGGTTTAAGGTTCGTGAAAACTTCAACCATCCGTTCTGGAAGAAAAACATCAGCGAGTTTTGGAGAAGTTGGCATATGTCGCTGTCTAATTGGTGTACGACCAATGTCTATTACCCAGTATTCGGTATCACCAAGAAGGTATGGGTTGGCCTGTATGCCAGTATGATTGTTATGGGTCTTTGGCATTACTTTAATCTTACCTGGCTGCTCTGGGCGCTGCATCATGCAACCGGTCTGGTAGCGTTTAATATGTTCACTAAGTACAAAAAGAAGCATCCGAAAGTCAAAGCGTTTTTTAATAAAAAAAGCGTTACCTTCCTATCACACATATTTACCTTTTGGTACGTGGCACTGGGCTATGCCTTTGTCAGTGCATCTACGTGGCATGAAGGGCTGGCAAGATATGCGTACGCAATTATCGGTCCGTTTCAGACGATTTATGATTGGGGGCAGCTACTATTTAATGCAATAGCCGGATAAGAATAAAAGCTGGTTTAAACCAATCGACAATTGTGTAGAGTGGGTGCGGGATAATACCTTATATCCAAAAGCAAAATACTTAGGCATCGCCTTTCTTAAATAGCTTAAAACTTAAATTAAAATGTCTCCTTGATTTAACAAGGGGCATTTTTTGTTCTTCGAGAGCAAACCCTTCCCCTGCGATAAATAATTCCTTAAAGACTATTTTTTAAAACGTCCTTATATGTTCTTGAAACAAACTCAATCTGCCATTTCACGAGGTTCTATTTTGTGCATTTATCTTTCATATCTTTTTTCAGACTTAGAAACCCTTTAAAAAACATAGAAAAAAAAGCATATGGAACATAGTTTGTGTGCATTAATTCAAATTTGCAGCCATTCAAACCAATCAAATTTTTAATTAAAATGCAGATGGTTGTGAGAAGCGATATGAGTTTGTGCGGTATGTGCTGCGCAAAAAATATAAGGAGGAAAAGAAATGAAGAAAATGACAAGAGTTCTGGTATTGGTTGTTGTCTTGATGATGACGGTTTCGATGTTTGCCGCTTGTGCAAAAGAACCTGTTGCCGTTTCTGATGAAACAGAGCAGATGACAGACGAAACCGCAGCCGAGTCTGCAGCGGAAGGCGAAAGATTGAACATTGGTTTTATCGTGCCGACGCTGGATGCTCAATTCTGGAACAACTACAAAAGCTTTGTGGAAGAGGGAGCAAAACAGCTGGGCTGTGATGTGACCTTTGTCAACGCAGACAACAATGCCGACACCAACAACAAGCACATTGAAGACTTGGTGTCCATGGGTGTTGATGGCCTTGTGTTTGTGCCTTACTGGGCTTCCGGAAGAAAAGCAGTTACCGACACCAATATTGCCGGTATCCCGGTTATTGCGGCGGACTGCTTTATCGACGGTATCGAGCCTCAGGACGAATTTGAAAACTACATTGCATTTGTTGGACCGAATGATGAAGATTCCGGATACCAGATGGCGGTAGCGTTGTTTAACAGCATTACACCGGCAGCTGACGGTAAAAAGTATGTCGGCGTCATTCAGGGAACCCCGGGAACAAGCGTTGCGATCAACAGAGAAAAAGGTTTCGACAGAGCTTTGGCAGAAAACGCTGATGTAGAAGTGGTTGGACGCGTTAACGGCAACTTTGTAAGAGATGAATCGCAAAAAGCGATGGAAGATCTTTATCAGGCACATCCTGAAATGCAGGGTGTATGGTGTGCCAACGGCGGCACAGCCACCGGCGCGATGACTGCGATTAAAAACGCAGGCAAAGTACCGGGCGAAGATGTCATGGTGGTAGCGATGGACTTAAATCCTGAAAACGTAGATGCAGTTGCTAACGGCGAATTGTTATTTGATATCGGCGGACACTGGCTGCAGGGCGGCTTTGCACTGGTGATGATGTACGACTACTTAAACGGTTTTGACGTTCCTAAAGATAAAGCTAATGTCGTTTTGGATCTGCTTCCGCTTACCATCGACAAGATCGATCAATTCAATAAAGACTTCCCAGATGGTGTACCGGCTTATGACTTCAAAGCACACTCAAAAACATACAATCCGGATGCAGAATCCGCATATTTCGAAATGAAATACAGCGAATAATTTTCGGCAAGGAAGAACTTAACGAAAGCAGAGGCGAAGACTTCGCTTCTGCTTTCAAAAACAAAAAGGAAAAATGTTATGGAATTAATTGCGAGACAGATAAATAAACGATTCGGAGCAACGGTGGCACTGAAGGATGCCGGACTTAAACTGAAATGTGGTCAGGTACATGCGCTGGTTGGGGAAAACGGGGCAGGTAAATCCACATTGTTTAAGGTCATATCGGCTGTTCACCAGAAAGACAGCGGAGAGGTGCTGCTGGATGGGAAGGTGTTTAAACCTGCTAATCTGCTGGACTCATCAAAAAGCGGTGTGGCGCTGGTGTTTCAAGAGAGCACGGTCGATCCGTATGTCTCAATCAGCGAGAACATCTTTATCGACCGGCTGAGAGAATTTAAAAACAAGCTTGGAATCATCAACTGGAAACGTTTGAAAGCCGAAGCGCAGAGCATTCTTGACACCATGGAAGCGGGCATTAGTGTGGATGATAACATCTGGGACTTGGATTTGGGGCAGTGGAAGATTATCGAGATTGCAAGAGCGCTGTCATATCACCCGCAGGTTTTATTGCTTGATGAATCCACTGCTTTTTTAAACACCAAGGAGGTCGAATCGTTTCTTTATGTGGTAAACAAGCTGAAAACCCAAGGGCTGGCGATTGGCTTTGTATCTCATCATCTTAACGAAGTATTTAAAATTGCCGATGTCATCACCGTGATGCGTGACGGAGAAGTGATCGTTGAGTTCAATATCGGCGACGTCACCTCAGACCAGATTGAAGCCGCGATGGTCGGCAGAGAGATTGGCGGGACGATATATCCGGAAAGGCGCAAGCAAAACGCAAGGCCCGAAGTGCTGTCGATCGAAAATGTGTCGATTAAAAACAAGCTGAATACGGTTAATTTTAAGCTGTATGAAGGTGAAGTTTTGGGAATCGGCGGGTTGAAGGGGGCCGGCGGCGAGGAGATCCTTCGCATGCTGTACGGCGATTTAAAGCCGGATGCAGGTAAGATTACTTTGTTTGAAAAAACCTATGTTCCGGTCAGCGTCAATGATGCACTGGGGCGAAAAATCGCCATGGTGCCGGGTGAGAGAACATTGGAAGGATTAATTACAGAGTTTAGTATATCGGATAATCTGATCATGGCATCCATGCCGCGAAAAGGACTTTTGCGCGATAAAAAATCGGAGGCGAAGACAACTGAGAAATACGTTGAGAAGCTCTTGATAAAAACCAACAATCCGCAGCTGCGGGCAAATTCGCTTTCGGGCGGGAATATGCAAAAAGTGGTCATCGGGAAATTCCTGGCGACACATCCGAAAGTGTTCCTGCTGAACAATCCTACACGCGGTATTGACATTAATGCGCGGCAGGAGATTTATGCTCTCATCGATGGGTTGGTGCGAGAGGGGCTTTCGGTCATTCTGCTCAGTGAGGATTTGCTGGAGCTGATCGGCATGAGCGATCGGATTATGATCATGAAGAATAAGAAGATAAATAAGATATTTAAGCGTGATGAGAACCCGCAAGAAGAGGATATCATCTGCTACATGATATAAGTCAAAGTTTGAGGAGAAAAAAATGAAAACAACGGAATTCTTTAAGGGGTTTAGTATAAAAAAATACTTTCCCATTTTGATGCTGATATCACTGATACTTTTATTCAGTTTGCTCCAATCGCGATTCTTCACTTTTTCAAATGCGATGGTGATTTTGCAGCAGATGGTAGTACCGCTGATTGCGGCGCTGGGCATGACTTTTGTGGTCATCGGCGGATCGATCGATCTGTCAGTCGGATCAATTGTGGCGCTGAGCGCGCTGGCGACAGCCAAGATGGTGCCGAGCATGGGGCTTTTTGCAATCATTCCCGCATTGATCGTTGGATTGGCATGCGGCCTGTTAAATGGTGTGATATTTGCTAAAGGCAAGGTACCGTCCTTCATCGTTACGATGGGAACCATGGTCGCTTTTCGCGGCGTGGTACTGCTGGTGACCAAAGGCGCTCCGGTGGAGATCACCAATAAACTGTTCTTAAAAGTATTTGCGGGCAGAAGCTTTGGGGTGGCGAATTCGGTGATGTTTGCGGTGTTGATTGTCGCGGTGGTTTATGTGGTGTTCAACAATTTCTCGTTTGGGCGGGAGATTAGGGCTATCGGCGGCGGCGAGCGGGTGGCTCAGCTGACCGGAATTCGGGTTGACAGAGCAAAGATTATCGTCTTCTCGCTTTGCGGACTGCTGTGCGGACTGGCTGGCATGTTCCAGGCGGCCAGAGTGTATGCGGCAACACCTACGATGGGTGAAGGTATGGAGATGGATGTGATCGCCTCGGTTGTGGTCGGAGGCACCCCGCTTTCGGGTGGCGTCGGTAGTATTCAGGGCACCATCCTCGGTACGATGATTATCGCCGTCCTGAGTAACGGGATGAACATGATCGGCCTTGCGCCGGAAGTTCAGTATATTGCAAAAGGTCTGGTATTGATCGTTGCCGTATTTATGACAATCGATAGAGAAAAAATCGGCATTATCAAATAAAAGGAGAAAAGCAATGCAGAGAATATTCAATCAACCCGATATGGTTGTGGAGGATATGCTGAAGGGTTTTTTAAAAGCGCATCAGAATATCGTAGCACCCACTGAAAATGACCGGGTTATCAAGTATAAAAACGCTCCGATAAAAGATAAGGTAGGCATCATCACAGGCGGCGGTTCCGGGCACAAACCAGCTTTTATCGGATATGCAGGGAAAGGCATGGTTGATGCTGTCGCTGTCGGCGAGATATTTTCATCGCCCACAGCCAACGCGTTCTATCATGCGATCAAAACAGCGGATGGGGGCCGCGGAGTGGCCTGCCTGTATGGGAACTACGCCGGAGACAACATGAATATGAAAATGGCGATGGAACTGGCGGAAGAAGACGGAATTGAGGTTAAAGCCGTGGTGGCAAACGATGATGCGGCTTCTGCTCCTAAGAATGAACTGGATAAGCGGCGCGGCGTTGCGGGTGAAGTTCTGATGTGGAAAACCGCAGGTGCAAAAGCTGATCAGGGAGCATCGCTCGACGAAGTCATTGCCGTGGCGCAAAAAACGATTAGCCAAACAAGAAGTGTCGGCATTGGTCTGTCATCATGCACGATTCCGGCGGTAGGGAAACCCAATTTTCACATTGAGGCCGGAACAATGGAGGTTGGCATTGGACATCACGGCGAACCAGGGATCGAAATTTCAGCATTGAAATCTGCAAACGAGATAGCGGCGATGATGACCCAGATCATCGTGGACGATCTACCCTTTAAGCGCGGCGATGACGTGGTTGTACTGATCTCAGGCTTGGGCGCAACCCCAGTGATGGAGCTTTATATCGTGTATGACGAAGTGGAGCGATTGTTGAAAGAAAGCGGCATTCACGTATATCGGCCGTATGTGGGAAACTACTTTACGTCACTGGAAATGCAGGGTGTGACATTAACCGTTCTGAAGCTGGACGATGAACTGAAAGAACTGATCGATGCACCGGCTCAAACGATGGGTTTGACGCAGTTTTAAGGGGGATAGACATGGAATCTTTTAAGAATAGCGAAGCAACGGGTGTGGTGCTGGACCTCATCAAGACCATCCAGAAGAACAAGGACTATTTAAGCGAAGTGGATGGCGCAATTGGTGATGGAGATCACGGCACCAACATGAACAAAGGATTTACGCTGTGTGAGACAAGACTGAATGGCGAAGCCACAGGGCTGTCTAAAGCGCTCAGCACTCTAGGACGCGTTCTTTTGATGGAGATCGGCGGCAGCATGGGGCCTCTGTACGGAAAGTTTTTTATGGCCATGGGGAAAGCTTCTGAAAACGCAGAAGCAATTGATGCAGACACTTTTCTTGCGATGTTGAAGCAAGCACTGGAGGGCGTGATGACCATCGGCAATGCTAAACTTGGGGATAAAACACTGCTTGATTGTCTGATTCCGGCGGTGGAAGCGTTTGAAGCGGCCAAAACAGAGGACAAGTCATTTGTCGCAGCTTTGGAAGCGATGAAAGCAGCGGCCGAGGCAGGGAAGAATGAAACCAAAAACATGGTGGCAAAAGTAGGCAGAGCCGCAAGGCTGGGTGAACGCTCACGCGGCGTGTTGGACGCAGGCGCTTCATCCTGCTGTATGATACTGACATCCATGGCGGACAGCATGACCAAATTAATGTAAAGGAGAAACAAAGATGAGTAAACCGATTTTGGGATTGATTGGATTTTCGGACGGGGATCCGGAGGTTCATGAACAGTTAAAAGACATTGTGCAGGCGCAACTGGATGCCATTGAAGCGGCCCTAAAGCAAGACGACAGTGTTGAAGTGGTAGTGGCCGATGGTTTGGTGGCCAGCGTGAAGGACGCAAAAGAGCAGGCGGAAGCTTTGAAGTGTAAAGGCGTCGATGCAACTTTGTTCTCTTATGGTGTTTTCAGTTTCCCGAATTTCTCGGCTATTGCCGCAAAAAACGGCAAAGGCCCGTTTCTGCTGGCGGCCAACTTAAATCCGGATTGGCCGGGTATGGTTTCCATGCTGGCGGCCGGCGGTGCGTTGAATCACTTGGGAATCGATCATTTCCGTGTAGCGGGAGATGTGAATGATAAAGAAGTATTAAAGAAAATTGTTGAATTTGCGAAATGCGCCAAAGTGGTATCTCGCCTGAACGGCCAAAAATATGGTCTGATCGGAGGCAGAAGCCTTGGTATGTACAGTGCGACGGTCAGCATGCAGGATTGGCAGGAACGCTTCGGTATTGATGTCGATCATATGGATCAATCTGAGATTGTGCGTATCGCTGAAACGATTCCGGAAGCACAGGTGGAAAAAGGTTTTAAGTGGCTGACCGAAAACGTCGGCAGTATCGAATACGACGGTGACAGATTGACCGAAGAAAAGCTAAAAACGCAGATTCGGCATTATGAGGCAACCAAGCAGATCATTAAGGAGAATGACTACGACTTTGTCGGGGTAAAGTGCCACTATGAAATGAGCCGGCACCATTGCACTCAGTGCTTAAGCGCGGCATTCATCAATGACCCTTACGATTGGGACGGCCCTAAAGAGCCGGTGGTGTTTGCTTGCGAAGCGGATTCGGATGCCGGCTTGACCATGCAGATTTTAAAATTGCTGACGGATGATCCGGTGATTTTCATGGACGTGCGTCATTATGATAAGGATTATGATGTGATGGTTTTCTGTAACTGCGGATCGCAGTCCACTTACTATGCAGGAAAGAGCAAGGATGACCCCAAAGAAAATCTGAAAAACGTGACGCTGTATCCTTGCCTTGAGATCTATGCGGGCGGCGGCTGCCATGTCAACTGCATGACCCAATCGGGCCAAGCCACGATTGCGCGTCTTAACCGTACCAAAGGCGAATACCGAATGACGATCATACCGACTGAATTTGTGGAGCTGCCCAAGGAAAAAATGGCGGAGACCACCAAAGAATGGCCGCATGTATTTGCGAAATTGCCATTTGAACATCAGATTTTCCTTGATCGTTTTGATGCGAATCATTGCCATGCGGTCTATGGCGATCATGTGGAATCTTTAAAAACCATATGTAAGATGCTCGGAATTAAGGCTGAAATTCTGGGAGAAGACTAGAACACGTGAATGGAGACAAAGATGAAAATTGCAATAGGGTGTGACAATCTCGGCGCGGGCTTAAAAGAAGCGCTTAAAAAGCGCTTAAATGAACTTGGGCATGCAGCGGAGGACTTTGGTGAAGATAAAGACGGTAAAACCATTTATCCGGACATTGCGCTGGCGGTTGCCGGCAGCGTCAAAGACGGCCGAGCGGACCGCGGGATACTGATCTGTGGTACTGGGATTGGGATGGCGATATCGGCGAACAAAGTGGAAGGCGTTTATGCGGCGGTCTGCCATGACCTATACTCCACTCAGCGTTCTATCTTGAGCAACGATATCAACGTGATGTGCATGGGTGCTTTGGTAATTGGTGAGCGTACCGCCGTTGCACTTTTGGATGTATGGCTGGATTTGACTTTTAAGGAAAGCCCTTCGTTGGAAAAAATAAATCGGATAAAAGAAATTGAACATACGGGAAAATAGGAGTATAATCTATCTGCTGCAAGGAGGGACCTTTATTAAAAGGACCCTCCTTGAGTCATTTTAGTGAATATGTTAAAACATTTCGAATTTAAGAAATTAAGTAAGCGTTTTATTTTCTACTTCATCACAGTGGGGCTGATGGCTTCATTGATTGTCGGTATGGTTTCTTATTATGTCATCTATAATCTTGCAGTGGAAACGGAAGTGGCGGATGCCAATAATATTCTAAAGGAACTCGAAACCGACATCGATGTGATTTTGACGGAAAAAGAAACAATTGCCATCAAGTTTGATGTGAATGAAAACGTACAGAATATTCTTTCCAGCGGGCAGGGCAACGATGCCGACCGGTTTGAGGTTTACAAGCTGGTATACTCCAACGAATTTATGTCGGGTAATCATTCGCTGATTTTAAGTGACTTTAACGGCAACATTTACTCCGATTTTCCGATTGATATTATCCAAGAATCGGGTATTATTGACAAAAGTTTTAAAGCACTGAAAGAAAGAAATAAGACCCACGATTGGGTGGGGATCAATGTGTTAGAAAATAAAAAAGTCTACACTTATGCGCGTATCGTTCGGGATTTAACCACATCTAAACCGCTCGGTATCATAATTATCAATTTGGACACCCACATTTTTTCGGATATCTTTAAGCCATTCGGAGCCAATCAAAGCCGGCGATTCATCATGGTCAATCATCAGGACACCATTTTCTATATGGATGATACTGACAACATTGGTCAGCACCTGGATGATATCTTTAAATTCAAACGTGAGAAAGAAACGGCGGCCTACAGAACAGCGCAGGACATGTCCGGCAAGCAGAATTTGTTGTTTTCACGTGAAAACAAGGATTATACCCTTATCAGTGAAGTGCTGAGGGAGGATGTTTTCAGAGGCGCTTCAAGAATCAGCCTGATTACCATCATCATGACGGGTATTTCGGTGGCTGTCGCTATCATCATGTCCATCATCTTAGCCTTACGGATCGTAACACCCATCAACACGCTGATTAAGAGCATGGAATCGGTTCATATGGGAAATCTGGATGTGCAGGTTCAGGTGGATACCAATGATGAGATCAGCATGCTGGCTGAATACTACAACAGCATGATTACCCGATTAAAGAAATCTTTCGAGGAAGTATACGCGCAGCAGAAAGCCAGGCGAAAAGCCGAGATGAGTTCTCTCGTGGCGCAGATCATGCCGCATTTTCTTTATAATACTTTAAGCTCAATCATATGGCTGGCCAACGATCAGCGCAATGATGAGGTCATAGAGATGACGGATGCGCTTTCAAAGTTTTTTAGAATCAGCATCAGCAAAGGCAAAACGATTATCACCATTGATGAAGAATTGCAGCATGTGCAAAGCTATATTACGATTCAGCGAATACGCTATGAAGACATGTTTTCCTTTGTGATGGATATCGATGAAAAGATAAAACCTTACAGCATCCCAAAACTGGTGTTGCAGCCGCTGATCGAAAACGCGATATACCACGGCATCAAGAACATGGATGAAAAAGGGATGATTATTCTAAAAGGCTATACTGAGGGGCAGGACATCTGCTTTGAAGTGCTGGACAGCGGCAACCAGATGACTGAAGAAAAAATCGCTTTCGTCAATGAATATTTACAACAGGAAAAGCAAGACAAAGAAAACGATAATTTCGGCATTGGTGTTTGGAATGTTAATGAGCGGATTAAACTGTACTGCGGCAGCGGCTATGGACTGGTTTTTTCAAAAAACAAGCGCTATACTATCGCCAAAATCACCTTGCCGCTGATTGAGATATAAACTTTTTTGTATGCAGAACGGATGAGGAGCATGATATATGTATAAGATATTGATTGTGGACGACGAGAAGATTTACAGCCGCGGGGCAAAACAGGTTCTTTCCGACAACTTTCCGAATCTTACAATATTTGTTGCTGAAAACGGATTGGAGGCGCTTGGCATCATTGAAAGCGATTCCATAGACGGAATGCTCTTGGATATCAGAATGCCTAAAATGGACGGCGTTGAGCTTTTAAAAACGCTAAAGCAGAAGGGTATCCATATTAAGACCATCATATTGAGTGGCTTTGATGATTTTGAGTATATGAAAAGCGCGCTGGATTATGGTGCGGTGGATTATCTTTTAAAACCCATTGTACCAAAAGACCTGATTTCGACTTACAAAAAGCTGGTCGCCGAGGTAGAGCGTGAAAAAAAGCTGAATCAGGATTTTGAGCGGGCAAAAGCGCATATGACGGTTCATCATGAACAACTGAAGGAAAAATTTTTCCAGGATGTGGTTCAAAAAGAGATGACGGACGAAGAGTTTATAGAACGGGTGAAACTGCTAAAGCTCAATATTCTGTCAAAGGATTACTGCATTGCGGTGCTAGAAATATCCGAGTATCACATCTTTGAGACTCAGGAAAAAAAGCAGCTTATTAATATCTGTGTAAAAGAATATCTGGATGATGAGCTGAAAGGGATTGACGGGGTGGAGCTGTTCCAGTCCAATTCCAGCCAGTTTATTTTGATGTTTTATAAAAAACATATGGTGGAAGACTATGAGATTAAGCTGATTGAAAGAATAAAGGGTGCGATTGAAAATGAGTTTCGCATCAATACATTAGCGGGCATGGGACAGTGGAAGACGGGGTGTCAAAAGATTGGGCAATCGTTTTTTGAGGCGGTCAACGGCGTTAAGTATGCGTCGGCATCGGGAAACACGGACGTTGTGGACATGGCAAAAGTGAAAGGGATTGCCACGGCAGGAGATTATATTGACGAAAACGTTTTTCAGATCAATTTAAAACTCGGGAATCAAGACGAAGTGGTTGAGATGGTCAATGCAGCCTTTGCCGAATTTGAGAACACAAAAAAGGAAGCATGGGATGCGAATCTATTCAATCTTTTCTGCTTAAAGCTGATGGTGCTCACCATGGAGGTTTTACGAGAAATCAATGTGGATTGCGGCAGTATGGGCGGGAATCAGACCGAGATGATTATGCGTGTGCTGAACAGCACCAGCTATCAGGAGCAAAAGGAAATTGTGTTGGGCTGGATAGATCAGGTGATGCAGGCAACCAACAAGAACAGGATGATGCGTCACAAGATCATTGTGGAAAAAGCCAAGAATATTATCAATCAAAAGTTCGTATCGCCCATTGGTGTGAAAGACATTGCGGATGAAATGGGACTAAACCCCAATTATCTGGGGCATGTATTCAAAGGAAACACACAGATGAGCATCAATGATTATGTCAATCAAGTTCGTGTCAACAAGGCAAAAAGCCTGCTGAAAAACTCTGATCTTTTAATCTATCAGATTGCAGATCGTGTGGGGTTTAATGATCCACAGTATTTCAGCACTGTATTTAAGAAGCTGGTGGGGATTTCACCAAAGGAATATAAAGAATTATGAGACAGGGATATGTAAGAAAAAGCAAAGCCTTGATTTTAGCGTTGGTGACAGCTTTTGTGGGGGTGTTGCTTTTCAGCGGATGCCACGCCGGTCAGCAGGAGATACTACCGAAAGGTGATGTAAAAACCATTGGAATCAGTATGCATTTTATGCGGGATGACTATGCCAATACATTGGTTGACGAACTAAGCTATCGGTTGGACGCCGTGGGATATGATTATATCTTAACTGACGCGGGCGGCGACCCGATTAAACAGACCGCCGATATCGAAGGATTGATCTCTTCCGAGGTGGATGCTATTGTGGTTTGTCCGATGGGAGAAGATGCAATTAAAAACAGCTTGCGGGAAGCGGAGGCCAAGGGTATCCCGGTGGTGACCATCACAAAGATACCCGATATCAACGCTGTTAGTACAATCAGCGGGGGAGACTACCAGAATGGTTTAGGTGCGGGAAAAGCGATGAAAGAAGCGCTGAATGGCAAAGGGAAAGTATTGATAACCGATTTTCCTTATGATGTGTACCGCTTAAAAGAACGGATTCGCGGGTTTATGGATGGCGTTGCGGGTTCGGATATCGAGGTAATGGATTTTGTGCTCCGGTCGGGAACCAATGAAGAGACTATGGAAGCCATTAAACAGGTCATTAATGAAAACCCAGACTTGAAAGGGATTTTCACCTCTTTCAGCAATCAAACGATTGGATGCGGCGCGGCACTGAAGGCGCTGGACCGCTTTGATATTGTAATTACGGGTATCGATGCTGATGAAGAGGTGTTGGATTTAATCAATGAAGGTTGGATAAAGACGGTTGCTGCTCAGTTTCCAGCAGATCATGGAAGATTGGCGGCCGAAGCGATTATTAAATACTTTAACGGTGAAGCACCGGAGAAAACCTATAAAGTGCCGTTCACCATGGTGGACGAGACCAATGCGGACGAGATGCGGCAGGAGCTTTGGGGGAATTAAAAGACAATATTGTTTAATAAAGAATTCAAAGATATTAAAAAGACTGATTTTTATATCAGTCTTTTTTTGTCATCTCTTTTATAGGAAGGCGAAAGTAGGATGGGTGGTTCGTACTCAAATCATATTTTATATGACATGCTCAGTTCGGTTGATGATATCTTGCTGTGTATCGGGGCTGAGTACGGTGAAAAACGCACTGTAGCCGGCGACGCGCACGATGAGATTTTTATGCTTTTCAGGGTGCACCACTGCGTCTTCCAGAGTGGCACGATCCACAATATTATACTGAATATGAAAACCTTTAAGATCATTAAAGAAGGTTCGAATCATCGCTTTGAGTTTGGTTTTTGATTCAGGGGACCTCATCGAAGCGGGTGAGATTTTTTGGTTTAACAGCACGCCGCCGAGAATGCGGTCGGTCGGGAGCTTGGATACTGAATTCAACACGGCGGTGGGACCAAAGATATCTGTTCCGGCAGCAGGTGAACTGCCCTCGGCAAGCGGCGTATAGGCCTTTCTTCCATCCGGGGTGGCACCCACTTTGGCACCGCTGGGTACGTTGGCCGATATTGAGGATGTTCCGGCATAATATGTGCCGCCGATAGGACCCCGGCCATACCGTGTGTTATGATACTTGGAAAGCTCATTGATAAATTCCATATATGCCTGACTGACCATTTCGTCAACGGCTTCATCATCCTGGCCGTATTTCGGCGCTTTGGTCAGAAGCTTTTGGCGCAAAGCTTCACCGCCCTCACCGGAAAAGTCCTGATCAAGCGCAGTCTTTAATTCATCCTGAGAGATTTGCTTTTCATCAAACACCAGCTTTTTCATGGCCATCAGCGAGTTACCCAAATTGGCGATACCCACCTGCAAACCGCTGATAAAGTCATACACGGCGCCGCCCTCTTTCAAGTGCTTGCCGCGGCCGATACAATCGTCAGTCAACGCCGAACAGAAGATATCAGGAATCAGACGCTCCAAAGCAGTATCCACCGCAGTGTCGATCACTACGGTCTGGCGAGCGAAATAGCGGACGGTCTTAGACCAAGTATCAAAAAGATCATCAAATGATTCAAAAGTGCCAAGACCCTTATCACTGTTCAGATATTTGACTCCGGTATCCGGATCTACGCCTCGGTTAAGCGCAATCTTCAGCACTTTCATCAGATTTAGAAAACTCATTCCGGTACAGCGGTAGCCCCACTTGCCAGGCACAGCGACTTCAACACAGCCGATGGCGCTGAAATCGCAGGCATCGACAGGATCTACACCGAGTGAAATCATAGTCGGGATGATGATTTCATCATTGTTGAAAGCAGGCATACCAAAACCAAGCTTAATCACCTCAACGCATTGATCCAAGAATTCTTCGGACAAACCACGATGGTATCGGACTGTGAGATTGGGCTGGGTTAAGCGGGTGGCGGAAACGGATTCCAACACACGAAAGCTTAAATCGTTGACCGCATCCCTGCCATCCGATGTTTGTCCGCCGATGGTGACGTTTTGGTAAAGCGGACCACCGGCACTGAAACGGGTGTGCGACCATGAACGGATTTTTGTGATGGAGTAGAGCTTAATCCAGAGGTTTTCCAGCAGCTCTCGGGCATCGGCCGAAGTGATTTTTCCGGTTTCGATATCCTCTCGATACAGCGGGTATAGGTACTGATCCAGACGTCCGAATGATACAGAATGCCCGTTGCTTTCAAGCTGTAACACAAGCTGGACAAACCAGATGGACTGGAGACCTTCATGAAAAGTTTTAGCGGGTTTTCGCGGCACCGATGCACAGATATGGCTGATATTGAAAAGCTCTTCTTGACGTTTTGGATCGGTTTCGGAAAGTGCTGCTTCTTTGGCCAAGCGGCTGAATCGATCGGAAAATGCCGTCATAGCGTCCAATGTAATCACCACAGCTCGCAGAAAAGTCATCTGTTTTAAGGCCTCAAAATCCGTTGGATCCAAACTCGCGAGACGCGTTTCAGCTTCCGCCTTAATTCCGTCAATGCCTTCTTCTAAAATCTTGCGGTAATTTACCGCCAAATGTCCATCGCCAGAGGTGAGATTGCCTTCGGCACGAATCACGCCGTTTTCATAAGCACTGATGGACTCTTCGGGGAACAAGGAAAGTCCGTATTTGATCAAGGTATTATTCTCCCAAAAGGGATAGATTTTGCGTAAGTCTTCCTTGGATTTCTCGGAAATAGTGTAGCGATCGCCAGAACGCTTTTCGAACTCATCCAGTTCATCAATGACCCAATCCATCGAATACTCAGGGAAAATCGGAGCGGCTCGCAGACTGCTGGAATGATTTCCGACGATCAATTCGCCGTCCAAGATATAGATTGACATGTGTTCAAGGATGTCTTTGAGCGCCAGCGCACGCTTGATGACGATGGGCTGACTTTGATTCTTTTCGTAAGAATCGGTGATGATCTTTGCGCGTTCAGTGCATACCGATGGCTGTGCCGCCAGCACCTGCTCTCGCAATGCCATAATTCGGCTGCTTTCAATTTTTCCTATCATCTTTGTATTTCCTAAAATTCTTTCCTGTCAATTTTTATTTGACAATATGGATGTCCACATTGTGTTTTTTTAAGAATTCAGCACTTGCCGCAGGGATGCTGTCATCGGTGATCACCACGTCCACCTCACTGCCCATAAACTGGGTGGCTACGCCGACGGTGGAAAACTTGCTGGAGTCGGTCAGGATGTAGATCTGGTTAGCGCGTTCGGCCATGGCTCTGGCCACTTCAGCGCGCATGAGATTGATGCAGGTGAAACCAGCGATTTCGCTGAAGCCGTCCACACCCACAAAGAGCTTATCCACGTTGAACTGACTTAGGCACAGTCTGGCGAGCGGACCCACCATGACTTCGGATTCATGCTGATAATCCCCGCCGATCAATGTGATCTTGATATGTGGGGAGGAACGAACATACCGCGCAATAAAAGCGGAATTGGTGATGATGGTGATATCTTTCTTTTTGGTTAACGCTTTGGCCAAAAGGGCGTTGGTGGAACCGGATTCAATCATCACCGTCTCGCCGTCTGAGACGTGTTCAGCCGCGCGTTCCGCAATTTTCAGCTTGATGTCATAGCTGACTGACATACGTTTCATGATGTCATCATCGGATATGGTTTTTGCGCCGCCATGGTAGCGCTCAAGCATCCCGTTTTGTTCCAAGTGCTTCAAATCGGTGCGTATGGTGACCTGCGATACGCCAAAGGTTTCGGCTAATTGCCTGACATCAATTTGATTGGTGTTTGAAACTTTGTCCAGAATGGCTAATTGTCTTTCGTTCATACTCCACCCAGATTAAAATATCTTATTTATCTCTTCTCTGAGAACATACCAAATATATAAAAGAAAGTCAATAAAATTTCATATGAAAGTAAATAGTATATAAAAAAGCGCAAAGCATACTTGCGAAAGAAGAATTTTGGGTTGAAATCACGTTTTTTATGTATTACAATGGGCTTGTTCTTCTTGTAATATACCAAATCATTGATTTTTGCAGGATTCTTATGCCAAACAATAAAGAACCATTAAAAGGATTAATTTTCGATATTCAGCGATATAGTCTGCACGATGGGCCGGGCATCCGCACCACTGTCTTTTTTAAGGGGTGTCCGCTTCGGTGTCAATGGTGTGCGAATCCCGAATCTTTTCATAAAAAACCTGAAGTGGCATATCTCAAGAAGGATTGCATTGCATGCTTTGCGTGCGTCAGCGCTTGCGGGAATAATGCTATTTTGCGGAATGAGGACGGGGTGTGGATTGACAGAGAACGATGCGCCCAAGATTTCGCCTGCGCGGCTGTGTGTCCTACCGGCGCATTAACGGTGTTCGGCCGGTGGTATACCAGCGATGAGGTCTTGAAAAACGTACTGAAAGACAGCGCGTTCTATCGGAACTCCGGCGGAGGCATGACCTTGTCCGGTGGAGAAGTGCTGCTACAGAGTGACTTTGCTGCAGAACTGTTAAGTCAAGCCAAACAGGCGGGCATCCAAACGGCCATCGAAACCAGTGGATATGCTCCGTTAAAGGACTTACAAAAAATTGTAGATCTAACAGATCTGTTTTTATACGATATAAAACTCGTCAACTGTGAAAAACATCGCCGCTATACTGGTGTTGATAATCGATTGATACTTGACAATCTACGTTGGCTGGCAAAGGAGAAAAAGAATCTGATAGCGCGGATTCCGCTGATTCCTACAGTCAATATGGATGATGAATCGGTCAAGGATTTTATCTCTCTGATTCATTCGCTGGACATTCATAAAGTCAATCTGCTGGCTTTCCATCAGCTGGGGCAGGCGAAGTACGATATGATGGGTCTGGATTATGCTTTTAAGGATATAAAAGTTTCCAAGGATGAAACGGTGCAGGCGATTGGCGATATGATGGCGAAAGCCGGCTTAACGGTCAAAATTGGCGGCTAAGGATATATACAGTACAAGAAAGATAGAAGGCTAAGATGCAAAAGTATGTGATTGGTATTGATGCGGGCGGAACAAAAGTGGCGTACGGCTTGTTTCTTTGCGGAGGAAAGATGGTGGACCGGTTTCAGCACTCAACCGACAGCACGATGGACGGGCCTGCGTTTTCCGAAACGATGATTCAATCCATCCGTGAAATGCTGAACAAAAACGCATTGACTTTGGATGATCTTGAGGGGTGTGGGTCTGTGCATGCCGTCTTTTATTGATTTTGATGAGGGCAAAATCTGTCTGACCTCAGCCATGACCAATATTCAGAATTTTTTATATGCGGGATTATATGCAGGAGCGTTTGGGTGTACGCGTGGTGCTGGACAACGACAGCAATGTCGCAGCTCTGGCGGAGTGGCGGCACGGTGCCGGACGTGGACATAAGCATATGGTTTATATGGCTTCCAGCACAGGCATCGGGAGCGGGCTGATCATCAACGAAGAACTCTTTCGAGGCAGTTACGGCTGGGCTGGGGAAAGCGGACATATGATTATCACACCGGATGAGGGTGTGATGTGTGGGTGTGAAAACCAGGGTTGCTTCATGTCATATGCTTCGGGCAGATATATTCCTCGGTTTGTGCACCAGCGGTTGGCGGAAGGCGAAAAAAGTATTCTTTCTGAAAATGAAGCTATCGATTGCAGGCATATCCTTTCGGCTTACGAAAAAGGTGATGCTTTGGCGATTGAAACCGTACAGCGTATGGCGTTCTACATCGGCCTTTTGTATTTTTAATATATATCAACTCTTAAATATCAACCTTTTTGTTTTTGGCGGCGGGCTTGTGCATTTCGGAGAAGTATTGTTTTCAAAAATTCGGGAAGAATTCAACAAGAGAAACCATATCTCGTATCCGGTAAACATCAGATTCGCAGAATTGGGGAAAGATTACGGCATTATTGGTGCGGCAGAACTAATTAGGAAAATTGAAGTGTAATCTTTTTAAGAAAGCTGAAAATAGACTAGCATAAAAGCGCATTTAGCGTGTATAAAAACCAAGTATTTAGCGCGAATGCGCTTTTTTTATTGTCAAAAAATTCGACGTTGATTAATCATTTACTCTCATTAGACAAGAGGAATAGTAAAAAATTGCGAAAAATACGATTTGGAAAAAAATAACAAAAGATCATAGAAAATATTAATATAATAAAATAATAATAAAGATGCAAATGAATTGATTTAAACAAAATATGGTAGTATACTCTATTGTGTGAATACGTGATAAGCAAAGGTGTTATGCACTTTATCTATAAGTGAATAGTATATTGGAGCAGGAGAATGGAAACGGGGGATATCGCAAAGGCGCATATGATTTTCTTAAGAAGGAGCATATGGGCTTTTATTTTTTAAAGAATAATCAAAAGACTTAAGGAGCTAAACAGAGGGATGAAGCGAATCACAGTAATACTACTCACAGCGATTATGCTGTGCACTTTTTTAGGGTTGCCAATCGTTTATGCGGAACCCGACACCCGCAGTTTCGCCCGAGGCGGACAGGGCGACAACCGCGAGTCCTTCCGCGTCGGCGCTTCCGAGCGACTCTCCGCTTCCAATGCCTTCCGCTTCGCCATCCGATATACCGACGCCATCTGGAGCGCAGCCGGATGAGGATGCTGAAGAAGAGGATCTGATAAGTGAACCTGCGGAAAAAACGATTATCACAACAGCGGATGGGATTGTTTTTGATACCAGCACGGGAACGATTACGGGCTATACCGGCAGCGCAAGCACATTGGTTATTCCCAGTATAATAAATGGGGTTTTTGTTGTTCGTCTTGAGGACGGGGCATTCTTTAATTCGCCAAGTTTGGTTAGAATTGAAATTCCGAAGAGCGTCAGGTCTATTGGCAGTTATGTTTTTAATGTTTGTGACTCCCTAAAAGAAATTGTGGCCGCTGGTGACAGCCCATATTTTTCATCCGTTGATGGCGTGCTTTTTAATAAATCGCGTACAACAATCATCCGTCATCCGTCAGCAAAACTACCGGATTCTCATTCATATACGATACCGACTACCGTAACGCGCATTTTTGATAACGCATTCGATTCATGTATGCTGCGGGATATACATATACCTAACAAGGTAACGAGTATTGGTCAGGCTTCATTTGCGTGCAGTGAATACTTATCGGTGTTGTATGTTCCCGAGTAGTGTGACAAGCATAGCGGAATACGCATTTAATATTCAGAATACGAATTTCAAATTGTCCGGTGAAAACGGGTCGGTGGTTCAACAGTATGGCCAAATTCACATGGTATCCCCCTTTATTATTAGTTCCGGTGAATTTAGAAAAGCGATCATCGTGATCCCTGGAATTATGGGAAGCGATTTATATGAAGGATCTAATTTGGTCTGGGGAACCACCTGGGCAGGATTGACCAAACTTAATAAAAATTCAATGTGATGTTAACGGGAATTCAGTCTATCGGCTGACCGCCGGAAAACAAAGATGAGCGGTATGGTGCGCTTGAAACTTATAAAGAGATGGTAACATATTTGAAGAGGAATTTTGGGTCTGAATATGATGTGATCTTTTTTCCGTATGATTGGCGGATGTCTAACACAGCCTCTGCTGCGAATAAACTAAAGGCGGAAATTGAAAAATACAATCAAGTCGTAATTATTGCGCACAGCATGGGAGGGTTGGTGGCTTCCAGCTTTATTCAGAAATATCCTACATCGGCAGATATATATATTGAAAAGGTTATAACACTCGGGACACCATATCTCGGTGCACCAGAATTTTTGTATATTGCAGAAACCGGCAATAGATTTCCATACGGTGTAAAAAGCGGGAAGTTAAAAGAATATGTACCCAATATTATTGGGGCCAATCAACTTTTACCATTCAATGATATATCCGGATTCTCAAAATGGACATACCCTATTTTTCTGCGAGTTTCATTATATGAAAAATAGGGTATTTCTGCAAGACGCGTTTATTTCCGGTAAATTTTTCAGTGCTTCGGATACGGATGAAATAGTGAATCTTTATAATTAAAACACTCTATAACGCAACTGTTGTGCCTTTCCAGCAAACCATAAATAGTATCAGTAGTCATCCGAGATGAAGTCGGTTGATGCGTATATGATAATAGGAAGTAATCTTGATACTAAGAGCAGTATCGCGTATGAGGGCCAGACAACACGCCGCGATGTGTTTGAGAATATCACTTCCATATCTGATATCGCAACACAAACCAAAAAAAGGCGCGATCCAGAGGAGTATCAGCGATGTTTACTTTATGGACGGTGATGAAACGGTACCTTTGTCCAGTGCCACACTGGGACTTTTGCCAAGCGAAGGCTATTTGCGCCTATATGGTGTTTATAACGGCTTTACTAATATACAGGGTTTCAAGTTCATGGCGTTTTCGAGGATAGAACATCAGAAGCTGGCAGAGGATGACGCAGTCCTTAAAGAAATTGCAAAAATCATTAATAATAACCCAACGCAGAATGCAGAAGGTATAAAGCAAAAGGATTATTCTGTAGATAATGAAGAAATAACAATCAATACTGAAGAAAAAATCAAACTAAAAATATCGGCGGAAGCGGAGCTGTATATCTATAACTCAGAACATGATGAATTATTAGCATATGCGAAAAATGATGAGCCTTCAGAGACACATTTTGATATCGGAACGATTATTGCATTAGACAAAAATTCAAATGGCCTGCCTATGCTGATTGCCTATTTAAATCAGGGAAGTTACAAAATCGTGATTAAAGGCACGAATGAAGAAAACATCTCATATGAAATCCAGCAGTTTGATGTGGATAACAAACAAACTGATGTGGTTAGATTTGAAGGAATCGCGGTTGAAGCAGGAAGTGTGGTAGAAACGTTTACGGATAGTGATAATGGCGATGCCGAGCTGGATGTGGATTTTGACGGGGATGGTACGGTAGAAGAAACGCTGGAACCGACCTTGGTCAAGGATGAAGCGGTGATGACAGACAATACATCACCATCGGTCAACATTATACTGGATACCAGCATAGAAAATGAAGGTACGATCACGATCACGGGCGATGATACGGGTTCCGGACTATATCGACTGACTTATGGATATCAGATAAACGGAAGCAATATCGGGGGCGGGGATATCTATACGGAACCAGTGACATTTTCTGAAAATGGCTATTATGAGATATCAGGCTATGCGCAAGACAAAAACGAGAATTTTGCGCAGTCTGAACTCGCAACAATGAAAATCAGCAATCCGGATATCAATCGGGACGGAATCGTCGATCTTCTGGATATTAGCGCAATTGCGAAAGATTATGGACTTAACATCAACGATGAAGCGTACAGCAATATACCGGATGTCACATGCGATGGGGCAACCAATCTATATGATTTAGCGCGTACTGCATATGCATTGGATTAAAACTTGCAGAGGGAAAGGGATTAGAAGATGAAGAACAAAGTTATGAGAAGAAAACATATCGTAATCGCCGTGATCGCGGGAGTGATTCTTTTTGGGGCATTCACTGCTTTCGCCGCCGAAGGGGACGTACTCACCATACAAGCACCCGAAGCGGTGTATACCAATATCAGCACGGATTTTGAAGTCATTATCCAGGTGGATGAAGTGGCTGACTTTTCCGGCATTTCATTGGATATGGTGTTTGACCCTGAAATGGTCACGGTTAACAGTGTGACGCTAAACCCTCTGCTTTTTGGCGATCAGCAGGATAGAGTAGATGACGAGTCTGTCAAAATAATTGATAATGTCTCGGGTACGATTAATTACTGTGCTTTTCTAACCGGTGATGGTGCGGGCGTTGATATTTCCACACTGACCGACGCGGTGACGCTAAGCTGTTCGGCCGGTACAAAAGCGGGCTATTGGAACATTGAGACCACTAACGACGGGCTGGAAGATTTATCACTTGACGGAACCAATACACGAATCTTGCTTTCGGACAGCAACGCACAGCAAATTGATTCCAACGTGCCCGATACGACGATACGTATCTGTAAATCTACACATCTGTTTTTGACAGCAAATAGTGCATTGGAAGCCGGAGAAGCGGTTACGTTTGAACCGATTATTGCGGGGATCCCGGAAAGTCAGACGGTTGATTTTCGTTTGCTCTATGCAACCGATGCGTTGACATACGACACGGTACCGGGATATGGGCGTCAGGAATGGCCGGAAAGTGGAATATCAGAGTTTTCATGGACATTGCCCGAAAGCACAAAGGACATTTCCTATACTTTTGTCTTGGAATCTCGTACATCGGAAGGGTCGGTCGAGTTATCGGATCCTGTCGAGGTTATGGCATACTGCAAAATGCCGCTTGAAAATGTGGAACTCACGATTGAAGGTCTGTTTGATTCTATTATTGTTCAGGACAGCACCGGTATTTACCTCACGGCAAATCCAACACAAAAAAGCGGATATGAGTCCAATGATGTCACTTACCGATTTTTATATAAACTCAGTACATCGAGCAAATGGATTGCGGTGTCTAGTGCGTATGTAGTGGGCAATGAAGCAAATTTTGTTATAAATAAAGAAGATACGTATGATTTTAAAGTGGAAGCGCGAACAACTGGACGCGCGGCTGTTGATGTGGAAGACACTGCCGAGCAAGTCACCGTTTACTTTAATGCACTGCCGGCCGAAGGGCTGACACTTGCCATCACCGACGGCGAAACGCAGTTCCTCTCGACCGAAACCGTGCCGTTGGAGATTACAGCTGCAGGCAACGGCGAAGACGATATGGAATACCTGGTTGAATTCTCAACCAACGGCAAAACATATAAACCGCTGGACACCACCACGACCTGGCAGACTTTCGTCCCGACCAGCGGCGATACGATGCTGGTCGATCAGACATTGCCTGCTATAAAGAAGGATACCCTGCTGTACATCCGTGCCAGTGTGAGAAGCGCGGGAAGAACCACGACGGATGCATATGACGTCACCACCATCAGTGCGTATATGGTGATGCCCCTCGCATCGGTCACCCTGGACAGCGTGGGCGACACCACCGCGGGTCAGGCCGTTACAGAAGCAGGTATCACCCTGACCGCCACAGCGGCCAACAAAGCAGGCTACGCCGAAACCCCGACCTATCGGTTTGCATACCGTATGGAGGGCAGCGCCAAGTGGGCGTATATCGGTAAAGCTTTCAGCGAAGACAACACCATCCGGTTTGTGCCAAAAACCGAAGGCACTTACTACTTTAAGGTGGAAGCCCAGAGTTTGGGCAGAAAGACCAAGGCCGGAGATGTCTGGGATTATGACTATACGGCCTATGCCTTAAGCAACACCGCCGAGCCGGTGAAGGGCATATACAGCTTAACCTCGGATGAGAAGGATTATATAAACGGTGAAACCGTAACACTGACCATGGACATCACCCAAAACACCGCTGGAGACGACGTGGAATACCAGCTGCTGTATTCGACCAACGGTAAGAGCTTTAAACCGTTTAGTAAGGAATATGCACCGCTGGCGGTCACCGCAGGAAAAGCGGAAATCGAAGCACCTGCGTTGCCTTTGGTGAAGAAAGATATGATCTACTACTTAAAGGTTCAGGTACGCACCATCGGCAGAACCGAGAAAGAGCCCGATGCCTTTGCGATGACGCAGGTCGAGTTCAAGACCGCGCACCCGGTAGAAGCGGGCGAAGTCGCCGTCACCGGTGTGGGCAATGATGCAGCAGAACAGAGCGTGGACGCGGCAGGTATCACCCTGACCGCCACTGAGCGCGCCAATACCGAGTACCGGTTTGCTTACCAGAAGCTGGGCGACACCAAGTGGAGCTATGTCAGCAGCAAATGGAGCACGGAACGCACCCTCACCTTTGTGCCCAAGACTGACGGCCGCTATCAGTTCTGCGTGGAAGCGAGAAGCCTGACCCGTACGACCACCGATATGACCTCGGCCGCGACCGGCTACTACGGGCTGTACTATGCGAGCCTGGGGGCCGAAAGCGCTAGCTTGACTGCGACCACCACTGAGTTTGTCAATGACCTTGAAGGCATTGATGTACCAGTCGTATACAGTGTAGAAGGTAATGGTACAGATACTTATGACCTCAGAGCGCTGTATTCCACAAACGGTAAGTCATATAAAGAACTGTACTATGTAGAAGGAATGGGGCCAGAAGCGATAACCGATGCATCGATTATCATCACTTTGCCGGCCGTGAAGAAGGATACGCATTATTGGCTTAAATTTGAGGCTAAAACGAACGGACACGCCACAGCCGATGTTTTTGACACAGCGGAAGTTGATGTGTATATGGTTGAGCCGCTGACCAGCATGGACAGCTTCGTAAGCGACGCGGACAGCGGACTTGCGGTGCTGGGCGCTGTGGATGATGTGCTGACACTGACGGCGACAGCCAATGATGACGCGGCGTATAAGTTCTACTATCGTACGGTAGGAACGGATAAATGGAGCAGTATTTCATCTAAGTATGTGGTAGAAAATCAGGCGTACTTCCGGCCGAAGACCGAGGGCGCATATGAGTTTAAAGCCGAAGCGACAGCGCTGGGCAGAAAAGCCAAAACGGCGGATGTCAGCGCGGAGCTTTCTGAGCCGATAGATATCTGGTTTACCGCTGAACCGGCGCATTGGATCAGCCTGGGTATTAATGACGATGATGCCGACTACATCATCGGGCTGGATAGCGAGATGAGCCTGGAGATGGAAGCGGACGGTACAGACGCGGGCATGGAATACCAGATCGTTTATTCAAACAACGGCGGCAAGAGCTACAAACCACTGTCTGCATGGCAGCCGTTGTCGGCAACCAGTACATTCGACGATGTGGCCAGCTGCGCGCTCCCGACAGCCAAGAAGGATACCTTGTATCTCATCAAAGCACAGGTACGCAGCACAGGCAGAACCACGGCGGACGCTGAGAGCGAAGCCGAAGAGATCTGGCTGCTGAGCCAGGAACGCGAGGTGGACGCTGATCTGATTATACCGGGCGAAACGCATGAGTATACCGAGACCATTACAGCGAACATCGCGATCAGTGAACCGGCGAGCGGCGAAGTGGAATATCAGCTGCAGTACTCAACGGATAACAAGAAGTGGAATGATTTAAGTGCACATGACTGGAGTGTCTATGACGATGGCGGTACAGGCAGCATCAACGTGGAATTGGATTTGGCGGAACTGAACGGCGATATGACCGCCTATATCAAGCTGAATGCCAGAATGAAGAACAGCACCAAGATTGAGGACTCTGACGTTGACCGCTTTGATATCTACAGTATTGGGCCGGTCAGTTCGGTGGACATGGGTGTTTTGGATACGGATGAGAATTATGCGCTGATTGAGGCATCTGCGGTCAGCAGCTTTGCACACACAGCGGAATATCGCTACAGCTATGCGCTGGCAGGACAGAGCAAGATGACATGGATACCGTTTACATCCTGGACAGTCAGTGACGAAGTGACGTTTACCCCCAGCTTGTCGGGTGACTACCTGTTTATGGTGGAAGCACGAAGCAAGGGACGGTTAACCGTGGATGCGACGGCCGAAGCGACCAATGAGGACAGTGGATACTACTTAAAGTCCATCGAAGACATGCTGCTTCCCGAACCTGTGCCAGAGCCGAGCGCGGCACCGACGCCGAGCGAAGCACCGAGTGCCGTACCGAGCGTCGTACCGAGTGAAGCGCCAAGCACTGAGCCGAGTACTGAGCCCAGCGCCAGCCCGAGTGCGACACCAGCACCTAAGCTGATTAGCAGCCTGGAATACGCAACCAGCTATGTCTTAGGCGAAAACGCAGACCTTGACAGTTACACAGAACAAGAAGTGGCACTGGAAGACATCCTCAGCGTACTGGCCGATGAAGACGCACCCATGATACTGGTGCAGCTGGGTGAAGAGACTTTCGCGGTGATTACAGGCTATGAGGCAGACGAGGACAGCAATCTTAAGAGACTGACCCTGACCGACCAAATGGGTGAGACCATTCTAGGCGGTACTGAGGGTATCATAAGGGCTTGGGTCTATACTTCGGCGGAACCTGAGGTCAGTGAAGCGCCGAGCGAAACGCCGAGTGTCTACAAAGAAGAGGGTATCAACTTTTATACACAGGTGAGGAAAGATAATCCTGCCGCGGGAGAATACCCGATAAAAATAGATGGGTATACAGCGGATATCGCAATGATGGTGGAATATTATCGTGTTGAGGATATTACACCTAGTATGATTCTGGCGATTGATGATCGACATACCATCGGAGCAGACAAGGAAGATGCGGACATCAAAGCAGGGAATCTGGATTCGATTTTGTCTGACCGCACGACTATTGCGGATTATTACGGTTTGGAAGAACATGAAATTTTCCGAGGATTTGATATGCAGCAGCTCCGCCGACGCCTGAAAGGCTATAAGTACGGTGACAATTCGCCAGTTTTAATTCACTTTGGGTTGGACGCATGGGACGAAACCTGTTCATTTGTGCTGGATTACAAGTATGATGAAGACGGGTTGCAGGATGTGGATACTTATAAGTATGTTTCGCGCTATGTTGCCTATCGCTGTGAAACAGGATTGGATGACCCGTTTGATTACGATGATTCGCATTTATATATCTGCAGTATGGTGGCGTTATCATACAAAACGGACGAGAATGATGAACTGATAGAGATCACCGTATATAATCCGTACTCGCCCGATGGTCAGGGCGCCAAGATTACTGGGGATGGTATGCGGCTGACCAATGGTACCTTGATACCTGAGATCAATTTAAATACCATTAGGGGCTATATGTTTTTTGATAAAATTGCGGCTGTATCAGACGCTGATAAGATCAGCAAGCGGGCATAGTTTTACAGCAGACTAGTAGGAGACAATAAATGAAAAAAAACTATTTAATGATATGTGTGCTGATGTTGATCATGATAACTGCGGTTCCCGTTTATGCGGCCGATACGGAAGTGATTGTCAGCAAGAGTGAACATCGCAGTTTTACTTTTGAGACTACAAAAACGGTGGTTGATGTGGCTGTAGTGGTTGAAGACGTAGAGGACATTTATGCGTTTAGCCTGTCAATGGATTACGATCCAGCCAAAGTGGCTGTGGAGGCGATCGGTACGGGCAATATATTCACTGGGTTTAAAGCGGCACAGATTAAAAATGTGATTGATGCGGATAACGGAACGGCTCTGTTTATGCAAACATTGCTTGCGACGGAAAAAGGTGTGGATACAGGGGGAACGTTATGTGTCATCCGATTGGCTCTGCCAGTCGGAAGTTATGAATTAAACCAACTAGGCATCAAGATTCAGCTGGTCAACTCAGTGCCCGAATACTTGGATGTAAAAGTATCTGGTGGGGCGATCATTGTGGAAGAGACACCGGCAGACCAAACACAGGCGCCGACACCAACGCCGTTCGCGGCGGATACGGGCATGGTGTCGGTGAGTGAAGCGGAAGCAGAAATTGCTGAGACCGAGCTAAAAACTTCTGATATATATTCTGAGACGAATCCACAGGAAATGGAAACGGTGCCGGAACAGGAAGCTGGTATAGCCGCTTTGCCGGAAAAGCCCGAGGAAGAAACAAGGGCTCATGAAACCGCGGTCAAGCGTGGCTTGCCCACTTGGTTGATGATTCTCGTTTCAGCGGCGGGGGTACTGCTGACTGGGGGCGGGATATTGATTTACTATCGGAAAATCAGCCAGAGGAAAAGAAAGTAGAATAGGCAAGTCTTTAGAATATCAGTTTTTTAGAGTTAACATATAGCGAAAAGCTAAAGGGATAGAGCATGAAAAGATACTTGATTGTAATTGTATTCATATTGATTTTGTTTTCGGCGGTGACTGCGAATGCGGAGGAGACAGATGACGATCTTGGCATGGGAGGATTGACCCCAAAAAGCTCTGATTTTTCCGGAGGCGATGGTTCTGTCAATAATCCTTTTCTCATCAACACAGTGGAACAGCTGCAATTGATCGACGCATACGATCATATGAATTTTAAATTAGGTAATGATATCGACATGCAGGGTGTGGAATGGTATTCAATTTATGATTATTATGGTGTTCTCGATGGTGATAATCATTGGCTTTATAATTACTCTTCATCGCAAACACTTCCTTCACTATTTAATAACTTAATGGGAAGTGCGGTTGTTAAGAACCTTCAAGTAGAAATGGTATATAACGAAGTGACCATTTTAAGCTTATCTGCTATCGCTATTGATAACAACGGCTTGATTGAAAACTGTCATGTTCTTTTGGATATTAGTGATACGGGAGGGTCGGACGGCGTGTTTGGTATTGCGCATCGGAACAGTGACACAGGTATTATCCGTAACTGTGCGGTATCCGGTACGATGTCCGGGCTGACGTATGCGGCGGGCATTACGCAATGGAATGATGGTTTAATTGAAGGCTGCTTTTGCGATTTACAAATCAGCTCGCAGATAGCGGGCGGATTAGTCTATAGCACAGGTGAAGACTCGATTATCAGAAATTGTTTTGTGTTTGCAGATATTACAGGAAAAAGCTATCTTGGCGGTTTTATAAAGAATGTAGAGGATAATGCCTGTGTTGAAAACTGCTATGCGGTAGGCAGCGTCACCGCGACGAATACCATATCATATCAAAATGGCGGGTTTGTCAGCGATATCAACGGAAATGGGATTGTTCAGAACTGCTTTGCTAACGTAGACGTTTCAGCTTCTGGATATTCCGAAGCGTATGATTTTTGCGGTAACGGAGAGATTGGAGAGATTGATGCCGTCATCAACTGCTATGCGAAAGGGAGCGGTATTAATTATCAAAGCGCAAGCACGTATTCCAGTGGTGTCTTCAGTATGTGGGATACGGATGAAATATGGGGGATTTCAGCAAACTGCAATTACGGATATCCCTACATCAGAAATAATGCCTATTCAGCACAATTGCTGGAAGGGGATGTACCGGTTTATTATCAGGTTTTTTTTAATCTGAATGGCGGAACCGTTGGCCTGCCTGTGACGCAGCATATTATAGAAGGCGGGATGGCTGTAAAACCTGCAAATCCTTCTCGCAATGGTTATCGGTTTAAGGGCTGGTATACTAATCGAGAACTGAAAGGGATTCCGTACTTTTTGTTCCCGACCGGATTGCCTACACAATTGGTTACTAAAAATATTACGCTTTATGCAAAGTGGGATAGATTTGATGATAACAGACTTAATCTGAACAGCGATGTTTTTACATGGGGGAACTTTAACGGACATTTTTATAGCAGTGTTAATAGTAATGGGACTGTTCAGACTGGAGAATATGTTTTATCGAGCGAGTATTTTGAGTTATTAAAGGAGCAATTCCCATATGTTTCTTTAAGTCGGAGCAGTATTTCTCGGGCTAAATTGAAAGTCAAGCTCAAAGAGGAATGGGGTGGATCATGCTTTGGAATAAGTACTGTTGTAGCGTTATCAAAAGCAGGCGTATTGGATTATAATATTCCGAAATTTGACAAGCCCAAATATAGTAATGTGAATTCCAGTATTATTAACTTCTATCATTTTTCACAATATGTAAAAGAGATTTATTCTAAGAACCATTCAATTAGTAGTGGAGATTATGATGAAGTGATAAGTGCGGTTCAAAACGTAAAAAATGGCGGAATGCCCGTTCTGCTGGCTTTGATGCTGATTGATGAGGATGGAAGTACCTCCCAGCATTCTGTGATTGGTTATGATTACGGCGAATCATTCGTGGCAGGCAGGCTTGTGCAGAAAATAAAGATTTGGGATCCCAACAATTTAGAGATAATTGAGGATGAAGAAGGGGATTGGGTAATCAGGGAAATTGAAGGAAAAAATCGGTGGGTATATTTCCCTGATTCTATTGAGCAAAACTATAGTATTGTGAGGAGCACTGAGCCGCTGTATATGATCCTCGGGGATGGAACGGTTACGTTTGAACCGAAAAACTATTATCAGGCAAAGATCATCGGGATGATAGATAACCAGGGTGATTTCCCAGTTAACTTATACGAGGAGATTGGAGAAAGGCCAAGTTATAGAAGCTCTAGTTTAGACATAGCAAATGATATTGATATCTATTCGCGCGAAGGCGAAGATTATATCCAATTGGATGTAGAATATGAGAACTTCACGATTACCAATTCTTACGGTCAGACGGCCGTAGTGAACGGCATGGACTATACAGGTGATTTGGAGATTCTGTCGGCATACCCGGAAAATGAAATTGGATATGAACCCGAATATGTCTATGTGCTGCCAGCCGGAACGACATACACCATTGTCCAAAGCGAAGATGCAGATTTAACATCCTATAAAACCATCTTCGAAAATGCAGATGATAGTGCAGGCTATTTGGATATGATCGAATCCGATCTGCCGGGAACCATCGTCTTTAGCGCAGACGGAACTTTTTCTACCAGCTACAATCAGGCAGCCATCCAGACGGTTTCCACCACGCGAAACGACAGCACAACGCCCTGGTATACCACTGAGGTGACCGCACTTGAAACAGGGTTGACGGTGAGCAATGAGGCTGGGGAAGCGACAGTGACAGCCGCGGACGGAAGTCTGGACAATACCGGGCTTACGGTCAGCAACGACTACAACGACATTGAAGTGGTTTTGGACACGGATGAAGGCAGTGTTGTGACATCATATTCCGAAGCCAGTGATGCGCTGAAAGTTAAGGATATTGGAGAGACGGGAGAAATCGCTTCGGCAGATATGCTGTACTCGGTCAACTTTAATACCTATGGTGGGAGCTTGGTGGAAGCGCAGGCTAACCTTGCGGCGGGTTCGGCGATTATAGCACCCGAAGATCCGACCATGCCGGGATGTTTGTTTGGCGGATGGTATCAGGATGCGGATTGCACGGAAGGTAACACATGGGATTTCGAAACAGATGTGATCATTGAAGACATGGCGCTGCATGCCAAGTGGGATATTGATGAGGATTATACCCGTGTGCTCACTTTTCGGTCAACCGAGAGTGAGGATATGATGGTGCTGGTGGTCACCGGCGGCAGTCTGGAAGAAACGCCGAATGTGCCTGTGCGCCCGGGATATGATGGTGTGTGGGACGTCCAGGATTACCAGAACATCACAGAAGATATGCTGATTGAAGCGGTTTATACACTGAAGGATGTGGATTTTAATACAAGCGGCGAAATTGATTTGCTGGATTTGGCTTTGTTGGCGCAAGAGTATGGCACCGACGTACACATGTTTGATCTTAATGAAGACGGCGTTGTCAATCTATTCGATCTGATATTGATGGTTCAACGGATTGCATGATGATGTGGATGATATCCATAGAGTGGTTTGAAAACAAACATCCAAGCTTTTTATTAAATCAGACGATCACGGCACCGTGAAGTTTCAGGGAAAAAACCAAAAGATGATGGAAGATATTTTGGATTAAAGCGGAAAAAAAGTGCACGGAAGAGGGACGGCATGAAAAAGAAAATTCTGTATGGTGTTGTGACGCTGGGAGTACTGATCGGTGTCGTACTGGGAGGCACACCGACGGCCATGGCCGGCGATCTGATCATTGAAGATAATATGGTTACCGGGTATACAGGGGATCCGGTCGATTTGGTGATCCCTGACGGCGTCTTAGGGATCAGTGATTACGCGTTCGAAGATTGCCTAACCTTGGAAACCGTTGAAATGCCGGACAGTGTAACCAGCATTGGGGAAAGTGCTTTTTGCGGCTGTGCTGTGCTGCGAAGTGTGAAAATGTCGGATGAAATGCTTACAATCGGAAGTTTTGCGTTTTCCAATTGCAGTTCGCTTGCCAGCATCACCATCCCTGAAAAGGTAAACGTAATCAACGATTTTGCATTTATGCTTTGCGTTGAACTGACCAGTGTGACCTTTGAAGGAACATTCACTGAAATTGGAACCTTTGCATTCTCAAACTGCCAGAAACTCGAAAGCGTTACACTTCAAGGGGATGATCTCGTTATCTCCGACTTCGCATTCCAGAACTGTTTTGCCTTGCAAACTGTGGATGTGACAGGCGGCATCAGCGAAATAAAAATGTATACATTTCAGCAATGCACAAGCCTCAGCAGCGTTTCGCTGCCGTGCAATGATGCCGTGATTGATATGTGGGTATTTGATGAATGCACTAGTTTAACTGAAGTCAATATTTCGGGTACGGTAACGAGTCTCGGCATTTATGCATTTAAGGATTGCATTAAATTGATCGACATTACAATTCCTATGAAGGATGCGAGTATCGGAATATTTGCTTTTATGAACTGCTATAATCTGTCGCATGTTAAATTCGAAGGCAGTGTCAGCATTCTTTCCGATTTTGCTTTTCTGAACTGCAAAAAGCTGACCAGTGTGGAGTTCCCTGCTGGCCTGATGGATTATGGTTTGAATACCTTTACCGGCTGTGTCTCTTTGGAAACACTTATTTTGCCGGAAGGAATGACAACCATTGGTTCGGGACTTTTTGACGGCTGTACTGCTTTGAAAAACATTGTTCTACCCCATTCGATCACCAGTATCCAAAGGAATGCATTTAAAGGCTGTGCGTCATTGACGTCTATTATTCTGCCGGACGGGCTCACAGAGATTGGAGAAAGTGCGTTTCAGAATTGCTCCAGACTTGAAAGCATTGTGATACCGGATGGTGTCAGCCGTATTGAGCCGAGAACTTTTTTGAATTGCCGCTCGCTGAAGCGCATTGATATACCGGCAGCTGTTGTTTTTATTGACGCAACTGCCTTTGTGGGATGCCATGAAGACCTTAGCATTTATGCGTCCCCTGAGTCATACGCCGCAGATTTTGCGCATGATCATGGTATCAGTCTAAATGGGCAGCCGGTGGTAATGTATGAGAGTCAAGCTACGGTTGGAAATTCGCAATTTGGGGTGCAGGTTATCGACCATGAATCGAGATGTGGTATTGAAGGCGCGCAGGTCACGATCGCCGAACTGGGAACAGTATACTCAAATGCTGATGGTTATGCGATTTTTGAAGATGTGAATTTTGAATCGTCGACTGAATGTGATGTGAACATTGTGGTGGATGAGGACTATTTTAATGCGGAGCGATCGATGAAGGTTTTTGGGGGCAGAGTTGTCTGCACGTATGTTTTTAGAAAGTCGATCATTCCGACAGCAGGCAAATTCTACGATGCGGAAACCGGTGAGGATATTCTTTATGCCGACAGAACAGTCTATGAAAATGACGGTGCGGAGAAAGAATACATCATGGAAGGCCATTGCAGCAGTTATGCAATTACAGAGTATCGGATTATACAAAACGGGATTATCAGGTTCCGAAACAGCAGCGGTGTATTTGATATTGATTTTTCGCGGGACTTTGATGCAGGGTACAGAATTTACGTTCAAGTCGTTGATATCAACGGAAATACCTCTACGCCGCAGGAGATCGGTCTGAAGGTAAAAACAAAACCGAGCGATTTTACTTTTTTGGATCCGTATACGTTATCGCTTGAGTTGGAACACTCGGTTCCGGATAAAGTACCTTTCATTGGTGGAACGGATATAAAATTGGGTATTTCGGATGTATTGCCATTAGTCATAGATTTAAAGGATAGTGTTTTTGAAATCTATATCGGCATCAGCGCAGAAGACTTGAGCGCAGAAAAAAAATCCTGGATTCAGGCACTTGCAAGTAAGGACAAAAAGCTTTCAAAGCTTGATGCGAATAAACCGTTTAGTGCCGGTTATGGGGAATTATCATATGCGCTGTACGGGTATGGAAAAGGGTATATACAAAACGGAGTACTTCAAGCCGCGAGCGTTGATATGGTGATCAATGTGGGCGGTGAATATGTTTATACATGGTACTTTTTCCCAGGCGGGATACCGGTGTACGCACAACTTGGCGGCGGCGGAGAGCTGGATACTCGGTTTGAACACAAACTGAATTGTATCGATGGAAAATGGGTACCGGATTTTGGATATTGTGAACTTGAACCCAAGGCGTTTTTAAAAGCTGGGGCCGGCGTAGGTATAGTGGGGCTGCTTAGTGCGGGTCTTGAAGGGGAAATCGATCTGGTATGGCGAACAATATTACAGGAAAAATATAACCGGGTAACAGCCACCATAGAAGGCTCAGTCGTTGTGAATACAATCATTTTTGAGTATTCAGAAGAGTTTGCAAAACAAACATGGGTTTTGTATGAAGGGTACAAAGAAAACGAATGGGAGCAGAATACAGGATATACGCCGCAGGGGGACAAGCCCGGGCGTGATATCTATTCGAAGGAGAATTATACATTTGCTCATCGAAAGACGATATCATCTGCTTTGACAGCGAAATCAATAACGGGTCAAACCGTGGTGGAGAACAATACTTTCGGTAACCCCATGCCAAAACTGATACAGCATAATGGGACGCCTTACCTCTTCTGGCTGACAGACAATAAGGCAAGAGACGAAAAAAACCGCTCCATGCTGGTTTATTCAAAACAGGTGGGCGGCGTTTGGACATCTCCCACCGCTATTGAGGATGATGGTACCGCAGATTTTAATTTTGATATTGCCAGTGACGGTGATGAGATTTATGTGGTGTGGCAGGACAGCAGGACGATGATATCTGGAACAGAAGAGCCGGAAATGGAGGACTACGCGGTAATCAGCGAGATATCCTTTGCCACACTTGATACGATGACAGGGGTGATGACATCTCAGCAGTTGACCGAAAATACCGGGCTTGATGCGTATCCGCGCATTGCAAAAAAAGGAGACCAGGTTTTAATCTGTTGGGTCAGCAATGATGCAAGCGATTATTTTTTGAACACTGGGACGAATACTGTGTATTCAGTGCTGATGGAGGATGGTGTTCTTGGGGAACCGGCAGTGGTTGTTTCAACAGCCGAAGCGGTTGCCGATCTTGATGCAGGGTTCTTAAACGACGATTATTATGTGGTGTATTCTCTAGACACAGATTGTGACTTTTCAACAAGCGCGGACAGAGAAATTTATTATCAGGAGAATACGGAGGATGTCGTTAAGCTCACCGATAACGAAGTCATCGATTCAAAACCCTATTTCACTGAGTTCGACGGAGATGATTATCTGTTCTGGTACAGCAATGGAAACATCTATTATACGGACAGTATTGGCGACACACCGACGGCGGTTTTTGCGGCGAATGATACCGGTGTCAGCGACCAGATAGAGGTGGTTGAAGGGGATGGCGCCGTGAAGATGATTTGGAACGGTACCATCAAGGGTAATACGGAAATTACAACAGGGGTTTTTGCCTCCAACCTGAATGATGACGGGACCTGGTCTATGCCATATTTGTTGTCTGAGATTGGGCATATGGCTTCGCTGCCTTCCGGTTATATGGATGGTTCTGAGGCAGTGCTTGGGTACAGCCGTGTTGCTGCGGATATCACTGGTGTTGTGGTCAGCACAGCAACTGAAGATCAGGATATTATCATGGAAGATATTTATTTTGAGGACGTGATACCGGATGAGAACTTGAATTTGCGAATTTTGGCAACCAACGCCGGAATGGCGGACATCGACAGCGTGGATGTGGTGGCGTATCGAAATGAATCTGAGATATATCGCGAGACTATCTTATGCGATCTGCCGGTTGGCAAAACCGTGACCATTGAAACCACAGAATTCACCGTTCCAATGGACATCAATACGTTGGATGAAATGACGGTGGGGCTTGAGGTCATCGGGGATGTTGACACGTCCAATAATCAGCTGGTTGTTGATCTGACCCAGCCAGATTTGTTTATCGAAGTTGATAAAGCGTTTCATGACGGTGAATATACCGGAAATATTTTGGTTGGAAACGCTTCATATTTTACGGCAGATGCTGTGTTGAACATCAGAGCGGATGTTGAAGACGGGATGATTTTGAAAACCTATCCTCTGACTGAAATAAATAATGACGAGAATCTATACTTTAGCATAAGCCTTGATGATTTACTGGAGCAGACAGAAGACGACGTGCTCTACTTTACGCTTGAAAGCGAAAATGAGGAAAGCGCCTATGTGAACAACGTAGGGTTTATGTTTGCGGATACCCAGCTTAAGGGAAATGATTCGCTTAGACATGTCAATTTCTCCTGTGACGTAACTCATTGCAGCGCTGACGGAACGAACGATGGGGGTATTGCGATATCGTGTCAAAACGGAAGCGGAAATTATGAAACATCTATTGATGGTGGTTTAACCTGGGATACTGCCGATAGATATGAAGATTTGGAAAAAGGAGTTTATACGGTTGCCGTGAGGGATAAGGAGGACGACCGGAACCGATATACCCGAAGGATTGTGGTTTTGGACCCCAAAGCCGCGGACCCTTCCGACGACGGAGTGATTAACGAAATTGATTTGGCCATGATGGCTGCAGAATATAACAAGCATAATGCTGCATTTGACCTAAACGGCGACGGTGTGGTCAATCTGTTCGACCTAAAATTACTCGCAGAACTGATTGAACCGTAACCAATTAAAATATCATGGTATAATATGTTAAGATTATTTTTAGGAGGAATCAGTCATGTTGAACCATCCTGAAGTCACGGCGGATACGCTTTCCCGTCTAAGAACATTGGATAACTTAAATTGGGTGCTTGTAGTATACTTGGCGTTTGTACTCTACGTCTATTTAACCGCGATTGAGCAAAAGCAGTGGAACCAGATTGCAGCGGGACTTGCGCTGTATGCGGTGCATTGGTTTCTCGAAATTGTCAATGCACTGATTCAGCATTTTTTCGGCCATGCGCTGTGGACGGCCAGCGGCGGCACGGCGTTTGTCATTCTTGTCGGTGTGGGCATCGAGATCAGTATGATGTTCTCGGTGGCGGGTTTGATTCTCTCAAAATCACTGCCGAAAGACAAGAATCTAAAGATTTTAGGAATCAACAATCGGATTGTTTTTGCGGTCATCAATGCGTTGCTGATTGCTCTGATTGAGATTCCATTGGCGGCTTCGCCGATATTCCAGTGGGTTTATCCTTGGTGGGGCATGCTGACCGTGTGGGTATTCGTGTATATACCTTTCTTTTTGGCGGCGTTTCTCTGCTACGACGCAAAACCCAAAAACCGACGGATATTTATTGGCGGCTTGTTTGCTTTAAACCTTATCATGATGGCGGTGTTTATTCCGATTGGATGGATATAGGATAGCTGGACAAGCAGACAAATTAAAAATCGAAAAAACCCTCGGTGGCTTAAAAAACTGTCTTCCCGAGGGTTTTTGTTTTCATACGATAGAAGAAGATCACTTAATATTCTTTGTCATCCTGTAACTCGCTGATTCTTTTTTTAGAAAAAGCGATAATTTCTCGTTTTTCTTTTTGCTCTGAAAAATAGAGGATAAGAAGTGCTACGACCGAGACAAACAGCAGACCGCAGACCACACAGAGCGCCAAGAACACATTGGCGTCTATGGCCTTACCGGAAGAAGCAATTTGAACCGCTGTTGGAGCAATATAGCGCTGGAAGGATTCATCCTGCGGGATATATTGATAAATTGCTTTTTCACCCGAATCGTCGATGACGTAGACAAGATAGGCGAAGCCGTCTGAATCGCTAAGCACCCATGCGGGGATTTGCATATCGTCTAACTCAATGGTGGTTGTGGTGTAACCATCAGGCACGGGAACAGAGGCATCCGGCCACAGGAAGGTAAAGCTTTGTGATGCCGACTTTACCGAGACATAAGGATGCAGGGCATGACTTGCTTCATCATATACATAGAAGTCGGCATTTTCACCGGATTCATCCGAAAGATATAGGAGAACCGTATTGCTGTTTTCCATGCTGACAGCACCGCCGATTGTCTCACCGTTATAGATGATATTGGTATCCGCAAAACCGGACGGCAGGGTGAGGTTCATGACTGACCGCCAAACATATAAGGGTGTTTCGGTGCCGTAGACATTGGATGCAGCAATACCGTCCAGAGTGAAAGGAGGTATCACTTCTGTGCCGTCGTTTGCCTGTGCACTGCTGGCGACAACCGGTATTAACACCGAACCGCTCACAGCGTCGAGAGCGTTTCCGTCATAATCGAGGATATTGTCAAGAGTAACAGATACTGAGGCGTTGCCTTCACTAATGGCCGTGAATTCGATGACAGCGGTGAGTGAAGATGTGCCGCCCGATTGCATTGAGACCATATCGAGCTGGCCGTCCGCCACACCGCCTGTGCTGGAAGCATAAGACAGGATGCCATAGTCATATTCAAACGTACCCTGTGCCACCGACATATTCGACGCTTCAACTGTCACGGTCACCGTCACGGTTTGGCCGACCAGAACTTGCGCGGAATCGGCGGACACGGTGATATCCGAGGCGAAGGCAAAAGCCGGAAATGTTGCAACGATGAGAAACGCCGACAACATCAGAAAGGTTCTAAATTTTTTCAACGCTTTGCTCCTTCTCACATATTAAATGAGCGTATATTTATGAGATGCTTTTTTTGCCGTTTAAATGCCAAATCATCGCCAGCAAATCGCTGCTATCCACAAGGCCGTCATGGGTAACGTCTGCGGCGGAAAGATAAGCGCCAGCCAGTGGACGCGTTCCTAAAATATGCCATTGCAATAGATTCACGTCACGATTGGTAAGAGCACCGTCGCCGTTTAAATCACCGTAGATAATAATGGGTGAATCTATAATGGTTGAGTTATCGACATAGACACACCGCAATAAATCGCCTGTCGCCACCGCACCTTCCGCTTTTGCCTGCCCGTTTGAAGCGATGAGACTGATGCTTCCGACAGAAGAAGAGAACGACGCTAGAAAATATTCAACAGATGTGCCGGGGTTTACACCTTCCACCCCATTCGCTGAAATTTGATATTTCTCACTCGTCACGGCATCGGAAACAGTGCTTGGAATAAAGTTGATAAGCAGGGTTTGATCATAGTAAAAATCAAGGATATCCCGATAGTCCTGTCCGCTGGTCGCCCGTTGCTGTGCACCGCGCTGACTAAGCCCGACACCGTGGCCATATCGGCGGTTGGTCAGGAACCATCCGTCAATACTCGATTGTGAAACCGGATCCCAAAGCAGCCCTTTTTCTGCACCGCGCATCTTTAGATAAGGGGGTTCGATGTTAAAAACTCCGTTGGGGTTATTTTGTGAATGAATGAGATCATCGAAAATAATCGGCACTGTAATCTGTCCTATCGAATCACCGCTGCCTGAGACCATCAATACCACATCTGCTTTTGAAAAACTTTTACTTGGAGGTGCATAGGTAGGTTCTTTTGGCTGGACGCTGATGACCGAAAGGAGGGTGACGTTTTCGCCCGCTAAAGCGTCAGCTTTGGTTTGCAGCTGTGATAACACCAGATCATCCATCAAGCTGGTCGTATCAGGTGAGATATCATCCGGGATAAACGTCTTTTGTTCCAGACTGGAAGGGTTGGCGAGATCGAAAATATCATTTTTTAGCACATAATATGGAAGATTTTCGTTCCAGACATTTCCGGTTAGTTCGGTTTGTCCGCCGTTGGAAGCGGTGTAAAAGGCCTGAATGATAGCACCGTTATCGGTCAGCACCTGCCCCTTTGTGGCGTCCACAGCCGAAATGGCGCGGGCATAGCTGGCGGTAAAACCCCAGTACACCTGATGATCCACAGTATCCAGGATATCATAAGAAAGCTCGCGATTTTCAGCACATTTGGTGGCGGCATAACTTCGGGCGCAAACGGCTTGCGCTTTTAACGATTCAAGCGGAAATCGGTTGCTCATCTCATATGGCACAACGCCATATAGATAGTGTTCGGTGGGCAGTGTGTTGATGGCGCGAATGCTGCCCTCATAAGCAGTAAACTGCATATTGCCAAGATAGGTGCGGTAGCCGTAATTGGCGTTGTAAAAGCCGACAGTGTCTTCGGTTCCGGTGAAATTCGGGCTGATAAGTGTGATGGCGGCGGCCGAGAAACTATCTGTTTCGGTGCGGATCACCGGCCGATTGCCCTCTATCCAAATCGAAATATCTTCTGAACTCAAATCAAAGTCCGGCGCTTCTTTGAGATAATAATCACCATTGATTGTGATATCCATGGATTTATACTCAGCGGTTGAAAGCAGTACACGAATGTCATTGCTGAAAACAGCGGCATTTGCCGGGATGGCAAAAACCATGATGAGCGCTGTGATAAGCAATAGAGTGAATTTTTTTTTCATAGGAACCCCGAATTATCAATTTAGATTATTAAACACAGGTGTTCTTAATTATTAGCATACATTTATATCCTGCTATTCGTCAATATATTCTCGCGGGCAGGTGTTCGTTCATCTCATTTCGCATTAAATGAAGCGTTATCAAAAAAGTCATTATTCTTCAAGGGCATACGCGGTGTATATAAAATAAGCTTTGCAGGAATAATGAAATCATTATACATGCAAAGCCGTAAAGTCGTTTTGAACAATCATTTCATCATAGAACATGATAACAATTAAAAAACGAAGATAGCAACTAAAACCCCAATGACGACCAAAAGAACAATTGAAACAATAATAATGATACGCCGACCGTTTGCGATAAATAATGCAGATTTTTTGTCGATAGGATTGACTGGTAACATGAAACGCCTCCAAAAAGATTAATAGCTTACACGAGCACCCTCGCAGATAAACTGACTATTTTCAGTTTTCTAAGTCGATGAGTGAAAGTTCTTTAAAGTACTTGAACCTATTATAGGTCATAAATGAAAAATGGTCAATCCTCAGGGCAAGGCGCAAAAATCGCTCAATAAGATAATCGATTGACTTAAATAAATCACATTTTCTATGCATGAATCAGCTTTTTGACGGGCTTAAAAAGCAAGCTGAAAAAGGTATAGATGACATATCCAAGCACCGCTCCGAGAGTATTTGCAATCAGATCATCAATATCAAACACACGCTGGCTGGCAAAGAACAGCATCATCACACCGAGCTGGCTGACTTCGATGAGCAGAGAGAACAAGAAACCGGCCAACGTGATTCTGAAAAGGCCGTTCAGTTTTGTAAACAGCATCGGCAAGAAGATTCCCAGCGGAATGAACATCAGCACATTGGCGAAAAATCCAAACGCGATCTTCACGATATATAAAAGCACCTGGCGCCCGGATGCTTCGGCGCCTCCGGGCAGGCCGCTTATTCTGATTGTCGTGAGCGCTTCTTTGATCTTTAAAAATGGGTCAAAGTTCAACTCAAGTCTTGAACCGCTGAAATCGGGCAGGTAAATCATGCCTGGGCGATACTGCGTAATCATAATCACAACAAACGCGTAGCACAGGAAAAGAAAAATGGTTATTCGGTTTCTATGAGTCGTGCGCTTCATAACATACCTTCCTTGTGACAATAAAATAGCTTTTTTGCAGAGACAGGTCAAGCGATTTGATTTCTTTTTACTGGTTATTCATGACTTGTTAAAGAACTGTCTATGATTGACAAAAAGGGCTTTAAAAATAATGAATGGTGAAAGACCTGAGTGTATACCAAAAAAAGGTTTTAAAGTGGTGTTAATGGGGATATAATAAAAATGTATTAAAATATGTGAAAAATATTGGGAAATACGTGGGAGGGGAAAGATGGAACTTGTTGGACAGAAAAACAAAAAAGTATGGGTAATAGGGTGTATCTTCTTTCTAATCTGCTTGATACCGGCGACATTGACATATGCAGAAGAATTGCGCGTGAATAATCGCGCCTTGCCTGCCGAAAGCGTCTCGCTTGCAATAATGGATAATGAAACGCAGTTTTTGGCGACCGAGACAGTGCCCTTGGAGATTACGGCCGAACCCAATATCGATGAAGACGATATGGAATTTCTGGTTGAGTTTTCGACCAATGGAAAAAAATACAGTGCTTTGGACGAAACGGGGTGGCAGGATTTTGTACCGACCAGCGGAAACATGATGCGCGTGAACCAAGTGCTTCCGGTTTTGAAAAAGGATTCCAAAGTATATATCAAGGTCAGTGTGCGTACCAAAGGCAGAACAACAATTGACCAGGACGATATGATTGCAATCGATGCCTATCTCGTTATGCCGCTAATCGGAGTTTCGCTTGATAGTGTTGGGAATAATAGTGCGAGCCAAGTCATACCTGAAGCCGGTATTACATTGACAGCCAGTGCTGAAAACAAACCGGGTTACATGGAAATTCCAACCTATCGATTCAGCTATCGGGAGGAGGGCAGTATAAAATGGATATGTATCAATAAGGCCTTCAGTACGGATTCGGCCATATCGTTTCTGCCCAAAAAGGAGGGCACCTACTACTTTAAAGTGGAAGGGATGTCTTTGGGCAGGAAAGCGAAAACGGGGGATGTGATCGGGTTTGACTATCAGGCATATCTATTAAGTAATACAGCAGAACCTGTGAAAGGGATATATGATCTTATCCCGGATGAAAAAGATTACGAGAACGGTGATACTGTATCGTTGGATATGCGGATTGACCAAAACATACACGATGATCCTGTGGAATATCAGCTGCTTTATTCGACCAATGGAAAACGGTTTAAGCCGATGAACAAAGAGTATATTCCGCTGAACATTACAGCGCGGCTTGCACTGCATGACTATGGCACAATTCTGGTCAGCGATCTGCCGGCAGTTAAAAAGGATACGATTTATTATTTGAAGGTACAGGTTCGTACCGTTGGAAGGACCGAGAAAACGCCTGACGCATTTGCTATGACGCAGGTGGAGTTTAAACCCGCTTTTCCGGTTGAAGAAAGAGAAGTGACGGTGACTGACGTCGGTGACAATAGCGCTGAGCAGAGTATCGGAGGAGGCATTACGCTCGTGGCGGATTCTCGACCGGATACTGAGTATCGTTTCGGGTATCAGATGCTGGGGGATACCAAATGGGCGTACGTCAATAAAGGATGGAACGTTGAAAACAGCATCAGTTTTGTTCCCACGAAGGACGGCCGATATCGCTTCTGTGTGGAGGCGCGAAACTTAGGCCGAACCACGGTGGATACCACAGACATCACAGACGATTATTTTGGCTTGTACTCTGGCAGTCTCGGGGCGGTCAGCGCGCAAATCACATCCAGTGAAATCGCGTATACCAATGATCCTGAAGGTATAGATGTATCCGTTCTGGTCAGTGCCGAGGGCAACGGAGCATCCAGTGGGGTTAACACTTATGACTTGCAAATCAGTTATTCGACCAATGGCAAAAAGTATACGGTGGTACCTGGGTATGAATGGCGAGAGTTTGGCCCAAGCGTAACAGAAGATGCATCTACTCTTATCACATTGCCGGGGGTAAAAAAAGATACGCATTATTGGGTTAAGCTGGAGGTTAAAACCAGCGACCATGCGCTTACAGACGTTTTTGACATCTGTGAATTGGATGTGTATATGATTGATCCACTTGCCGGTATGGTCAGCTTTGAGAGCAACGCCAGCGGCGGAACCAGACTTTTGCCCAACAAAGAAGACACATTGAGCCTGACAGCACTCGCCAGCGGCGATGCGGTGTATAAATTCTATTATCGTATATCCGGCACAGAGAAGTGGAAGCCGATATCCAGCAAAAGTGTTGTGGAAAATCAAGCGTTTTTCCGATCGACCACCGAAGGAGCTTATGAGTTTAAAGCCGAAGCAACGGCTATGGGCAGAAAATCGAAAACGGCAGATGTCAGCGAACAGCTGGGGGAAGCGATCGATATTTGGTTTGGCGCAATGCCGGCGGATACGCTGGAGATGATCATTGCGGATGATGACAATGATTATATCATCGGGCAGGATACAGAGATGAACCTGTTGCTGACGGCAGCCGGTAATGAAGCGGGTATGGAATATCAGATTGTATATTCCAATAACGGAGGCAAGAGTTATAAAGTGTTAAGTGCATGGCAACCGCTGACTTCAAGCGATAGTTTTGCAGATACCGTTCCGTGCACATTGCCAAGTGCCAAAGGAGATGCAGGATATCTTATCAAAGCGCAAGTTCGCAGTGCAGGGCGCATCAAAGTAGATGCTGAGAGCGATGTGGCGGAAATCTGGATATTGACGCAGGAACGTGAAGTAACGACAACCCTGACAATACCGGGGAAAGTCTATGAGTATTCGGATATCATTATGTCGAATATTGCAATCAGTGAGCCTGCCGAAGGAACGGTTGAATATCAGCTGCAATACTCAAAGGACGGTAAGCGTTGGTACACTTTAAGCGCTCACGATTGGAGCACCTATAATGATATGGGTTACGGCTCCATAAATGTTGGACTTAGTTTGATCGAGCTCTGTGGTGATACGGATGTGTCCATCAAGTTAAATGCGCGTATGAAAAACGGTACGCGAATTGAGGACTTTTCAATCGATAGTCTAAGCATGTATAATATTGCACCTGTTGTGACCGCGTCGTTGACCGCGTCGCCAAGCGGAGAAGAATATATCACATTGACGACAACAGCCGGTGACGGCGGATATGACCATAGCAAAGAATATCAATACAGCTATGCGTTGGCCGGTCAATCAAAGACGACATGGGTGCCGTTTACGTCATGGGCAGGCAGCGCGCAGGTCACATTTATGCCCAGTCTTTCCGGAGATTATCTGTTTAAAGTGGACGTGAGAAGCAAAGGAAGAGTCAAAACTGATATCACAGCAGAAGCGACCAATGAAGACAACGGATATCACTTAAAATCGATGGAAGACATAATGAAGCAAGCTGTGCCGGAGCCAAGTGCCGCGCTAATGCCTGAAGCAGAAGCGAGCTCAAGCCCGAGTACTGTGCCCAGTGGAGAATCCGTTGTGTCACCAAGTCTGAGTCCGAGTGAAACACCCGAGGCGTCAATCAACGGGTTGGATTATACTTTGACAATTGCCTTGGGAAGTGATGTATGCGTTGAGGACTTCATTGCGGTGGAGACAGCGATCGAAGACTTACCAAATGTTCTAGCGACTGGCAGGGTGCCGGTGGTGGTGCAATTGGGTGAAAGCAACTATATGGCGATGATCGGATATGAATTGGACGAGCAAGGCGAACTGGCAAGTCTCAGTCTGGCAGGCCAATCGGGAGAGATTATCTTGGGCGGAACAGAAGACATTGTCAAAGCGTGGTACTATATACCGGTTGAGCCCGAAGAGTCACCAAGCGCTTCACCTGAGACGAGTGCATCGGCTGAGCCCAGTGTGTCAGTTGAACCGAGCAGTGAAGCTGCTCCCACGCCGAGCGAAAGTGAAGCGCCGGCGGTGAGTGAAACAGATCCGCCCGTACCAACGGCAACACCCGCAGCATAAGAAAATATGATAACGGCCCCGTCACGTTTGGCGGGGCTGTATTTATATTTTGACGAAAAGCCAAAGAGCAGAAAAAAACATGCGAAATTGGCGTATAGGATAAACCAATTTGAAATGTAAGCCATGGTGGATAATGACAAGAGATGATATAATAGCGCGATGATTGACTTAACGCTGGGTGTAGAATATAGGACTTTGGATTTTTTATGGTTAAGGGAATAGAATGGGGGCTGTATGAATTTTGTTTTTGATATCGGTAATGTATTGATCGATTTTAAACCGGAGATTTTCTTAAAAGGTTTATTTGAAAATCCGATGGTCAGGGATATTATCAATAAAACAATCTTTAAGAGTGAAGAGTGGCTTGAGCTGGACAGAGGAACGATTTCTGCCAAAGAAGCGGAAGCCCGATTCTGCCAAAGACAACCGGAATATCGCCGGCAGATAAGGGAAACAATGGATAGAATCCCTGAGATGCTGACACCGATTGTGGATACGGCCGCATTACTGCCCCAGATTAAAGCGGCTGGGCATGGACTCTATTTTCTTTCCAATTATCATCAGGACTTAAGCCGCTATGTGCAAAGACAATATGATTTTTTCAAGCACTTTGACGGCGGAGTCTTTTCATGCTGTGTCCATCTGATTAAACCCGACATAGAGATATATCGGCATTTTTTAAACCAGTACGGGCTTGCGCCGGAAACATGCCTGTTTATTGATGACACAAGCGCCAATGTGAACGCAGCCAATAAAGCGGGTATGCAGGGTGTTTTATATACCGATGCAGAGGATTTACTCGGGCTGATATAGGTTTTTTGTACGGTGCCAAAAACTTGCGGACAAGGCGCTGCCGCAGATGAAAGGTACACATGTAATAAAGTATAGACATTTACCAGCCAAGATGATAACATATCAATAACCTTTAACTGTGTTCTGCGAAACCGGAAGGTTCCTCATTTTCTTTCTAGACATTCCTTGTAAGGTTTTCGCGCGCACATGCGTGTTTTTTTATGTGCAAAAAGGTTAGAAAAAATCATATTTTAGGAGGGTAGTAGTTTGGAAAAAATTAAAGAGTACGGCTTAGGTAAGGTGTTGCTGCTTGGATTCCAGCATATGCTGGCGATGTTCGGGGCTACGGTGCTTGTGCCGATTCTAACCGGCCTCAGCATTCCTGTCACCCTGTTTGCAGCAGGTGTGGGCACATTGATTTTCCACCTGATAACCGGAAGAAAAGTGCCGGTTTTCTTAGGCTCAAGTTTTGCTTTTTTAAGTGTTATCTTTGTGGTATCGGAGATGTACAACGGAGACCTGGCCTATGCTACGGGCGGTATTTTAGTCGCAGGCCTTGTCTATCTGGTGCTGGCGGCGCTGGTATATTTTCTGGGTGTCGAAAAGGTGAGGACACTGCTTCCGCCTGTAGTCACCGGTCCAATCATCATGGTGATCGGATTAAAGCTTGTACCGAGTGCGATAGCAAATGCTTCGACCAACTGGATGTTGGCAAGCATTGCGATTTTGGTTGTTATCATTGTTTCAATTTTCTTAAAAGGCTTCTTCAAACTAGTACCCATTCTATTCGGCTTGGTGATTTCATATATCGTGGCCATCTGTATGGGACAGGTAGATTTCAGTGCCATTAGTTCCACAGCGTGGTTCCAGGTGCCCGATTTCATGCTGCCGAAGTTCTCGTGGGCGGCAGTGCTGACAGTGGCGCCGATTGCGTTTGTTACCTTTATGGAACATATCGGCGACATCACCACCAACGGCGCGGTCGTTGGAAAAGACTTCATCAAAGAACCCGGCCTGCACAGAACCCTGATCGGCGATGGCCTTGCTACCGCTTTTGCGGGACTGATCGGCGCGCCGGCCAACACCACCTATTCGGAAAACACCGGTGTTCTGGCTATGACCAAAATGTATAATCCGGTGGTGTTGCAAATCGCGGCACTATTTGCGATTGTTCTGGCGTTTATCGGAAAATTCTCCGGCTTTTTGTATACCGTGCCGACATCAATTATCGGCGGTATCAGCATGATGCTTTACGGCATGATCGCCAGCATCGGGCTTAGAACGCTTGCGGATGCAGACTTGGATTTCACACACAGCCGCAACCTCATCATCGTCAGCTTGATTTTGGTGGTGGGTCTCGGCACGGAGATTTCAGGTATCGCAGTACCTGCCGGCGCCATCATCGTGATGGTGGTTGCATTGCTTTTGGCTGGCTTTGTATGGTCATTGTTCAGCAAAATCATCAAAAATGAAAAAACCGGCAAAGTATTGACGCTGGTCAGTGTTTTGGTTATTCTGGCTGTCAGTGTGGTGCTGATTTCGATGGGTGCCTTTGACGCGCTGCTTGGCGGAGCCACCGTGGTCAGCGGATTGTTCCTTGCGGCGGTGATTGGTGTACTCCTAAACATTATTTTGCCCAAAACCGTATAATAGATAAAAGATAAAAAAGCATGTCTTCGGGCATGCTTTTTTTGATATTTGATTTCTTTTTGATCAATGAAGAGCATAATGCAGTTTTATCGTTTTTAATCGACAGGGAATTTTTTCTTGTTGAATGTCGAGACGGGTGCTAAACTATTATTATTGTAAATCGTACTGGATATGTGTGTGCTTTTAAAAATCTGATGACGATGGTGGCCCATGTTATTTAATTCATACGTCTTTATATTTTTGTTTTTACCGATCACACTGATCGGCTATTACCTGTTAAACCGATTTAAGCGGTATACCATCGCGCAAGCTTATTTGTTTGCGGCATCACTCTTCTTTTATGCCTATTTTAATATCGCTTATCTTTGGATCATCATAGCCAGTATTTTGTTTAACTATACCGCTAGCCGTCTGCTGCACAAGCCATACGCAAAAGCAGTACGAAAATTGGTTTTAATCATTGCTCTGCTTTGTAATGTCGGGCTTTTTGTATATTTTAAGTATTCAAATTTTCTCGTTAACAACATTAATGCAGTGTTTAAAACGACCTTTTTCTTAGAAAAGATTTTACTTCCTCTGGGTATCAGCTTCTTTTCGTTCCAGCAAGTGTCATATGTAATTGATACCTATCGAAGAGAAGTGCCTGAATATTCGTTTATCAATTATGCCACATTTGTGGCGTTCTTCCCGCAATTGATTGCAGGGCCTATAGTTCTGCATGACGAGATTATCCCGCAGTTTGAGGATAAGGAGAATAAGAGGTTTAATTTTGACAATTTCTCGAAAGGCATTTATGCGTTTGCATTCGGACTTGCAAAGAAAGTTTTAGTCGCTGATTTTTTTGGCAAGATTGTGACGCGCGGGTATGCCAACTTAAACGGGCTGGATTCCTTCAGCGCTGTCGCGGTGATACTGGCATACACCATACAGATCTACTTTGACTTCAGCGGATATTGTGATATGGCCACCGGGCTCGGCCTGATGTTCAATATCAATATTCCCATGAACTTCAATTCTCCCTACCGTGCGGACAGCATCAACGATTTTTGGAAAAGATGGCATATGACGCTGACACGGTTCTTTAAGCGTTATCTGTACTTTCCTTTGGGAGGAAATCGGAAGGGAACGATCAGAACTTATCTTAACATGTTTATCGTTTTTTTAGTCAGCGGAATCTGGCACGGCGCAAATTGGACATTTATTCTGTGGGGTATGCTTCATGGACTGGCTGCTGTGGTCAATCGGTTACTTGAAAAGCCGATTCAGAAAATACCGAAAGCCGTCAATTGGCTGGTTACGTTTGTATTTGTCAATATCACCTGGGTATACTTCCGCGCACCATCCATTTCGGCGGCTAATTTGCTTTTGAAAAAAGTAGGGGCGTGCGATTTTTCCGGCCCAATCGTTGGCATCGTCAATGCTGCACGGCCAAAGTTTTTGCTCAGTATCATCGACTATTTTGGAAATGGACGGTTTAGCATGGCGGCAATACCCGATATCATCTATCTGCCCATAGTTTTGCTGCTCGCGGTGTTTGCGTCGGTAAAATTGAAAAACACCAATGAGCGGATCGATACATTTAAACCCAATGTGAGTGGTATTCTTGTCACTGTATTTTTGTTGACGGTGTCCATCATATCACTTTCGGGGGTCAGCGAGTTTTTGTATTTTAATTTTTAGGAGAAAGCAGTGATGGAAACAAAGCGCTGGACAATTATTGTGCTGACCGCGGCGGCATTTATCCTCGTACTCGTTGTGATGCTGACCGGCATCATTGATCCATATTTTCACTATAAAAGTGCGGCTGGCGATGGCTATGAGATATCCAACGAAATATATCAAAATCCCGGCATCGCTAAGCATTTCGATTTCAATGCGGCGTTGATTGGCTCGTCCATGGCTCAGAATTTCAAGACGTCGGAGTTTGACAAAAAATACGATGTAAAGACTGTGAAACTAACCTATTCCGCGGCCTATGCTAAAAACTATAAAATCATCATGGATATCGCTGCGAAGGACCGAGATTTGGAAAAGGTTTTTTGGTGTATGGACATCTATTCGTTTGTTCAGCCGGCCGATGAAACACGCTATGATTTGCCCGACTACCTTTATGATGATCGTATTTTAAACGACGTTAGCTATGTGCTGAACAAGGATATCATTACAGAAGATTTAAAAGTATTATCTCGAAAGCAAAGCGGGATACCCACCACAACATTTGATGATGCCTATGCATGGTATAGTGATTATATAGACGCATTTAACGTAAAAACGCTGGCGGAAAACCAAATCAGGGTGCGGCAGAAAAAACCGCAGACGCCGTTGCCGGAAGATTACTTTATACAGATGGCAGAGGATAATCTTAACCTCAATATCCTGCCGGTTATCGACAATCATCCGGATACCGAGTTTATTATCTTTTATCCGCCTTACAGTATCCTAACCTGGGATAACTTACGAATCAGCGGCGAACTGGATGCATATCTTTATGCGATGACATATATCACCGAAGCATTGCTGACGAAAGATAATGTGGAGTTGTATTCTTTCCAAGATGTGGAGCAAATTATTTGTGATCTTACGCTGTATAAAGATTTTACGCATTATCATCCGGATATTAACAGTCTGATTGTAGAAGAGCTGGGAGATACCGCTTTTGAAGTAACAAAGAATAATTATATGGACAAAATGGGGGAGCTTGAGCGTATTATCGACCAAACGGATCTGGATGTCTTGCTGACATCTTATTTGGACGTGCCGTAAGACAGTGAAACATTGAATAATAAGATAAAAAAAGCGGGGGGAAAAGGATATGGTTTTTATAGATGCGCGGATGGGCCATGTTTGATATAATCTCTCTATGGAAACGAAGAATTGGGAGAAAGCATGAATAATATGACGCTGCAAACAGTGGACAGGGCTTTGGCCGTGCTGGAGATGCTGGCTATTCAGCCGATGAACATTCAGGAACTGGAAGTAAAAACCGGCTGGAATCGTACCACCGTGACCCGGCTGGTGCAGACATTGGCTGCGCGGGAGTATATTGAAAAAGCAGAGACAACGAATCGCTACAGGGTTGGGCTTAAGGTCGTGGAGATTGGCAGTATTCGGCTGAATCAGATGGAGCTGAAAACCGAAGCGATCCCTTTCCTGCGGGAACTTTCACAGAAGCTGAATCAGGTATGTCACATGGGCCAGTTGTCTCACGGCGAAGTGGTCTATATCGAAAAAATAGAGCCGATTGCTTCGATACGTATGTATTCAGCCATCGGGAAACGTGTGCCGATGCATACCACGGCGTTGGGTAAAATGCTGGCCAGCGATCTTGCGGATGATGAGATTCTATCCATTCTTGAGCGTAAAGGGATGCGAAGATATACCGATCATACGATTGTGGATGAAAAAGCTTATCTGGAAGAGATTGCACGCGTGCGGTCGCAAGGGTATGCGACGGATAACGCTGAAAATGAGGCGGATATTTACTGTATCGCGGCACCGGTGAAAGATTACCGCGGAATCATCATCGCGGCAATCAGCACCACAAATATTACAAATAAGCGTCCGCCTGATGCCGAGGTTATTGCATCGGTGCAAAGCACAGGGCTTAATATATCGCGGCGCATGGGATATGATGATAAGTAGGAGCGGGTTTTACCCGCTTTTTTTATTTGACAAAAAAGACAAGGCGGGATATGATGTTCATATATAGGGCTATACGTTCATATAATGAACATGAAGGGAGAAGAATATGACTGCGTTAGAGAGAATTGGGCTTTTGGGTTTGGTTCCCGTGGTGGTCTTTGATGATATCGAAGATGCATTGCCGACCGCAAAAGCGATGGTGGACGGTGGTTTGCCGGTAATGGAAATCACATTGCGTACGGCACAGGGGCTGCCTGCGATAAAAAAGATCAGCGACGCATATCCTGAAATACTCATGGGGGCAGGCACTGTGCTTTCAGTGGAGCAGGCGAAAGATGCGGTCGAAGCAGGGGCCAAATTCATTGTATCTCCGGGGCTGAATGATGATGTCGTAAAATGGTGCCTGAACCATGATGTACCAATTACGCCAGGATGCGCTACGCCGACCGAGATTGAACACGCCTTAGGGCAGGGGTTGAAGGTTCTTAAGTTTTTTCCCGCCAGTTTATACGGTGGCATTGAGGGTTGTAAAGCGCTATACGGGCCGTATCGTATGATCAAATTTATCCCGACGGGCGGTGTAGGTTTAAACAATTTAGCTGAGTACGCCGATAAATCTTTTATCCACGCCATCGGCGGCGGGTGGCTCTGCAGCCCAAAGGATATGAAGGATAAAAACTATTCGAATATCACCAAAACCATCAAAGCATCTATAAATGTTCTGCTGGGCTTTGAATTGGCACATATCGGAATGAATGCCCAAAGCGAAGCGAAAGCGATGGAAATTGCCGAAAAAATTGATGGTATTTTTGGGTTCGGTGTAAAACCCGGAGCTAGCTCCGTTTTCGCTGGGACGGGTTTTGAGATCATGAAAAACATGGGCAAAGGTCAGTATGGTCATATCGCGATTCGAACAAATCATATTGAACGGGCGATATACTATTTAGAAATGCGCGGGTTTGAGATGGACACAGCGACTAAAAAAGAAAAAGAGGGAAAACTAATGGCTGTTTACTTATCATCGAAAAATGATATTGGTGGGTTCGCCATTCATTTGGTGCAAAAATAGGAGGTATATTATGTGTAAATTTGTGACGTTTGGCGAAGTGATGCTTCGCTTGAAATCTCCGGGCCATGAGAAACTGATGCAATCGCCGATGTTGGAGGCCACCTTTGGCGGCGGAGAAGCGAATGTGGCGGTGAGTTTGGCTAACTATGGCTTGGATGCCCATTTTGTTACCGCTTTACCGGATAATGATCTTGCTGATGCATGCATTCGTGATATACGCGGGTTTGGCGTAGATACAACCAAGATCATCAAACGGGACGGCCGTATGGGTATATACTTTTTAGAGGGTGGAGCTAACCAGCGGCCGTCCAACGTCATCTATGATCGAGCCAATTCTGCTATCTGCAATATGAAAGCGGATGAAATTGATTGGGACGATGTATTTGAAGACGCAAAATGGTTTCATATCACAGGCATCACGCCGGCTATCAGTGAATCCGCTAAGGACGCTTCATTGGCCGCAGTGAAAGCCGCCAAGGCCAAAGGCATCACGGTATCGTGTGATTTTAACTATCGTAATAAACTGTGGAAGTACGGGAGAACGGCTGTGGAAGTGATGCGGGAGTTGGTGGCCTACGTGGATGTCGGTATCGCCAACGAAGAGGACTGTCAAAAATCGCTGGGGATACAGTTGGATGTTGACGTAGAAGGTGGAGAACTGAATCTGGATAAATACAAGGTGCTGGGTGAAAAAGTTCTGGAAGAATTTCCGGATATGAAGATGATCGCCATCACACTGCGTGAATCTAAATCGGCTGATACCAATGGCTGGTCGGCATGCCTGACCACACGGGATGCGTTTTATTCCAGCCGGCACTATATGATGAACGATATCGTTGATCGCGTGGGCGGCGGAGATTCATTTGCCGGAGGGTTGATTGCAGGGCTTAACCGATATGATGAAGTACAGCAGGCATTGGAGTTCGCGGTAGCGGCTAGCTGCCTGAAACATTCGATTTCCGGTGATTTTAATCGTGTGGGTGTCAAAGATATTGAAAAGCTGATGGGCGGAGACGGTACCGGGCGCGTCAGCCGATAGACAGAAGTCAAACAATAAAAATAGCAGCCTGCAAAATGTACAAAGAAATTATGTTGGATATTTTGCAGGCTACTATTTTTATTTGATGAGAATATTCTGATGCCTTTGTGAGGATTTAAATGGCATCAGCAGATATACTTTGTCAAGTGAAAGGGATTTATGTCTTATGCACAAATTAAAAAATTAAGCTAAAGATATGTTAGATTAGGGTAAATTTGTTGGTGAAAACTGCAAAATTGTTGTTTTATAAGAGGAAGCTATGATAGAAAAACATATACTGATGCTATACATGTGCGTATAGTAAATTTTTTGGAGGAGTGAATCAATGAAAAAAAGAGTCTTAGCACTTCTGCTGGTGTTTGCAATGGTCTTCTCTTTGGTGGCATGTACCGCGGGTACAGTCGAAGAAGAGCCGGCTGTAGTTGCTGAACCGGAAGAAGCTGAAGAAGAGATGGTTGAAGAAGTCGCCCCTGAGGATGTGATCGTGATGAAAATCGGTCATTCTCATTCAACTGAAGCTCCCAGACATCTGTCATTGCTTGAGTTTGAAAGATTGGTAGAAGAGAAAACCAACGGCGGCATTGACGTCGAAATCTACCCAAACAACGAACTGGGAACAGAAGCTGAAATGATCGAGCAGGTGAAAGTTGGCGTTCTCCAGGGCGTAAGAGGCGGTATGTTTGACCTGGTTTCCAGAAACTTCGCTATCTACCTGATGCCTTTCTTGTTTGATAATGAGGAACAGTTCCAAGCTATCGCACGCAGCGATATCGGCGACAAGATTGCAGCAGAGTCAACCTATGTTGGCATCAAAGTGCTTGCGACAGGCGATGCCGGCGGATTCAGACAATGGACCAACAACATTCGCCCGATTAAAACTCCGGCTGACATGAAGGGTCTTAAGATGAGAACCCCTGGCGTAACGGCGATTCAGAAAGAAATGGCTGCCTTCGGTGCAAATGTTACCGCAATTGCTTATGCTGAATTATATGAGGCACTGAAAAACGGACAGGTGGATGGACAGGAAAATCCGTACCAGAACATTGTTGATAAGAAATTTTACGAAGTTCAAAAGTACATGACTGTTTGTAACTATCAGGTTCATCCGGACCCGTTCTGTGTACCCGAAGCTTGGTTCAACGACCTATCTTTGGAATATCAGCAGATTTTGATCGACGCCGCGAAAGAAATGTATGTCATGAGCGATCAAATGTTCCTTGATAAATCGGCTGAGAACCTGCAGATCATCAAGGATGGCGGCGTTGAAGTTTATGAATTGACTCCCGAAGAAAAAGCGGTATTCGCTGAATTGGGACAGTCGGTTATCGACGAATATGTTGCAGAAGGATTATTTGATGTTGATCTGTTCAACCTGGTTCTGACGGAATTGGGCAAAGACCCGATTGTAATGGAATAATCTGAACAAAAGTATTGAGAAAGAAAGTAAGAAATTATTTTCTTACTTTCTTTTCATATTAAAGCAAAAGGTGAAAGAGTATGGAGAAATCTAAGAAGCTTTCAAAAAAACTTTGGAACATTGTCGATAAAACGCTGATCGGCGGCAGCGGTGTTGTGATGGCGCTGATGGCGATATTGGTGGTTGTTACGGTAATACTTCGTTATGTGTTTAATATTACATATGTTTGGTCGGAAGAGGCGACCCTTTATCTGTTTGTGATGACAACATATTTCGGCTCGGTCGTGTGTGTCAAGGAAATGGAGCATATCGATATTCCCTATTTCAGAGACATGGCGCCAAAAACAGCGGGTTTCATCATGGATATTTTTGTTGGACTAACCAGTGTCGCGATTATGATGGGGCTTGCTTTCTTTAGTTTTACATGGATTGAGAAAACCGGTTCATCGATTATCGCCGGTATCAACATGCCCTACTATAGTATTTATCTTATATTTCCAATCAGTTTTATACTGATGGCAATTTATAGTGTGAGAAGAATGGAACAAAAAATTGTTCCGGATTATGAGGAGACGATTGAATCCACATTAGGACGTAAGCTTGTGGATATTATGATCGCTCTCATTTATGGTGGGATATTATACGGTATCGTATATCTGTACACACGTATTGATTGGACTGTGAAAATCAGCAAAACGGTCCATCCGTTTATGATAAAGTCAATCGCAGTAGTTTATAATGTGATGTTTTTTGTGTGTTTTGCATTGATCGGGTTTTATTTTGTATATCGGTTGATACATGCTTTTAAGAAATTATCAAACAAAGAGAATGGGGGTGAACAATAATGGAAATAGCTGTACTATTAGTTGTTTTTGTGATTTTGCTGCTGCTCAGAGTACCATTGGCGTTTGCCCTGGCAGGATCAAGTCTGCTCTATATGGGCTTGTTCTCGCCGGAATACATGGTAATCATACCACAGAGAATATGGGCGGGAACAGACAGTTTTGTCATCATCGCTATGCCGCTTTTCATCATGATGGGAGAGCTGATGAACCGCGGGGGAATTACAAAACGGATTATTGATTTCAGCTTGTATCTGGTGCGGCCGATCCGTGGCGGGCTTGGGGAAGTCAATGTTGTGGCTTCAATGATCTTCGGCGGCATCTCCGGTTCTTCGGTTGCTGATACTTCCGCGCTGGGTTCCGTGCTGATTCCTGAAATGCAGAAGCGCGGATATTCAGAAAAACTGGCGACCGGCATCACGGTGGCATCATCCACGATGGGTATGATTATACCGCCATCAGTTCCGATGCTGATGTATGCCATGGTCTCCAACCAGTCGGTTGGGGCGCTGTTCCTTGCGGGCATGATCCCGGGCCTTTTAATTGGCGTAACACAGGTTATTCTTGTCTATGCTATTTCAAGAAAACTGAACCTGCATCCGCCACGAACGGCATTTAACACGAAGCATTTCATGCATACCATGCGTGACGGCTCATTAGCGATGCTGATGCCGCTGGTGGTCATCGTGGTTGTTACGTTTGGCATTGCAACGGCCAGCGAATCTGCCGGCATTGCATGCCTTTATGCGGTCATTGTCGGGTTCCTGATCTATAGAGAGCTAAAGGTAAAAGATTTTAAACCGGTTATCAGAAGGACGGTATTAACATCCAGCAGCGTGATGCTGGTGATTGGGACTTCTATGATCTTCTCCTGGATTCTCGGTGTAGAGAAAATTCCGACGATTGTAGCCGACTTTCTTTTAACTCTGAATGTCCCAAGATGGGTACTACTTTTAATCATTGACTTCTTAATCCTGTTTGCAGGAACATTTATCGATGTCACGCCAATTATCATTTTGGTGGCACCTATTTTGCTGCCGGTGGTGACTTCGCTTGGCATGAGCCCGCTGCAATTCGGTGCGATTATGATTGTGGGATGTGCGATAGGGTTGGTAACGCCGCCGATTGGTATGTGCCTAAACGCAGGTGCGAAAGTTTCAAAGCTCTCAATCATTGAGATTTTCGTTGCCGCGGCGCCTTTTGTCATCTGCAACCTGATCGTATTAATGCTGGTTACGTTCATACCCGCGGTTTCAACGTGGCTACCATCATTGCTGATGAAGTAGACAGCATAGCCGTAAAAGAGGAAGGTTTAATGAAAAAAACTGCAGAATTGACTCGACTGCTTGATTATATGGAAGAGAATATCGATCTGGACCATGTCAGGGAAATTGAGCAATTGCATTACGACGCGATCAATTACAGACCCATAGAGAGATTGCCTTTGACGATATGCACCGAGCCGGAAGGCTTTGGAGCGATACCAAAAGAGGAAACGTACGATAGTCCGGAAAAGATGTTGCATAACGAAATACTGACGAGTTCGATTCACAGTCCGTATAACAGTGTAAGGATTCAAGATGACAGCCCTTTGATGATTAGAGCGGATTTTGGCAAAGGCATCATCGCGTCGATGTTTGGGTGCAAACCGTTTATCGACCCGGGAAAGAATCAGAAAGTATTACCGATAGCGTGGGAAGATATCAAACGCTCGCTTGTAAAAGGTGTGCCGGACGTCAAGAATGCACTCGGGAAAAAGGTGATTGAAACCTACCAGTATTATCATGAGCGGCTAAAGGCGTATCCAAAGTGTTATGATGCGATTCGAATGGCCCAACCGGATATGCCATCACCGTTTGATATTTTAAGGTCAATTGTAGGTCGGGATATCGTCTCCCTTCTGACGGATGACCCTGAAGCGGCAGCAGATATGATCGGCATGATTATGCGGGCGTATGTTCAATTTCGCAAAGAGATTGATCCTCTGCTGACCGACCGATTTCATAACGCTATGTTTGCGAAAGGCTTCTGCTGCGGCGGAAAAGTGCTGCTGGAAGCAAATATAGTACCGGAAAATCTGTCGAATGATCTGTATAGACGTTATGTGGTGGAACCGGATGTATTGATTTTGAACGTATTTAAGAATCAGGGAGGAGGCTCTCTGCATGTCTGCGGAGAGCCGAAGCCCTGGCAGAATGTACTGATTGATGAAGGGAATCTGCGTTGTATTTATATCGAAAACCCAGAAAAAAATGCGCTTGAAGCACATTATGCCGCCTTGAAACGCAAAGGGATTGCAATCGTTGGCTGGGGTCTTGGGTTTGATTATGAGACAGTACAGGAGACGATTTCAGCCGCAGATGAAAATAGGCCGATAAGCACTGGATTAACTTTGATGTGCCGCGCAGAAAACTGGAAGCAGGGCATTGAGATTATGGAGAAGCATAAAAAGAAAAGCGAGATTAGCCGGTAAGGTGTCCAGAAAAACTATTCGTTGCTTGCGAATTGTTTGGGGGATATGCCAAAATGCTTTTTGAAGGTGCGGATAAAGTTGGTGTAGTTTTGGAAACCGCACAAATCGCTGGTGGTGGTCACGTTGTGTCCCTGATGCAAAAGAATTTTGGCACGGGAGAGTCTACGCGAGACGATGTAGCGATGGATGGTCGTGCCGGTGGTGTTTTTAAAAAGCTGGCACATATAGTGTTTGTTCAAATGGAACTCTTCAGCCAGAGATTCTAACGTGATGTTAGTGGTAAAATTATCGTTGGTAAAATCGATAATGGCTTTCACTGTGGGATTAAAACCATAGCTTTCATCTTTTTTTTCTGTTGAAAAATTCTCGCGGAACCAGCGGTTGACGTAAACGAGCAGTTCAATATAGTAGGACTCCACCATGGCCTGGGAGCCAAAATCGTCTAGGTCCAAATTGTGGATTTTGTTAGCGATATCCAGAAATATCTTCTGCTGCGACGGATTTAAACTGATTTTATTGTGTGTTCCACCTTTGCGGGACACAAAGCAGCTAAGCAGCGCGATAGAGTGCTTGGGGTTGATTTCTTTGATCTTGTCCGGGCTGAAGATGACGACCACACGACGGTAGTCGCCGTTGGGGTCGCGCAGGGGCTTATGAATTTCAAAATTATTGATGATGAAAAGATCACCGGGGTCAACCGAATAGATACTGTCATCAATCAGGTATTGCTTGGCACCGTCAATACAGTAAAAAATCTCAAAATGGTCATGAAAATGAAAGTCCGGAAAGCATGAAACGTTGTTGCCTTTGAAGCGTAAATCAAGTTCATTTTCAAAAAATTCTTTGCTTTCAAAGTTATTATGCATAAAGCCCTCATTAAAAATGTACGAATATTAGGGTTTAAAGATACCATATAACCATAACATTTGCAATGTTTACGCGAATATATGTATATAAAATGCATTATTTTAGTGATAGTATTGTCTTGTCTTAATGGGAGGGATGATACCATGTGTACCGTTATGGTGGTTGATCGCAATCAATTGACACGTAACTGGCTAAGAGAATGCATTCTTTCATCCAATATCAATATTGGAGAAATCGTCCTGTGCAATTCCGGAGAGGAAGCTCAGAGGTATATTCAGACAAACAATGTTGACATCGCTTTTACCCGGATTGAAAAACAGGATAAGACCAGTGTGGCTTTGATTAAAGCGATGCGTAAGAAACTGATGTTTTCTATTGTGCTCGGGTATGGTGCGTGCAAAGATTTTAATTTTCTTTGCAACATCATCAATAGCGGCGTTTCAAATTATCTTCAGGATGTTTTTGATAAGGGTAAGCTATACTCCTTTTTAAATGACGCATATGAGCGTTATTGCTCCAGCCGGATTCAGCTGGGTACTATTACACAGCTGGAAAACAGCAAAAGGGAGAAAGCTTATAATGATCTGCTTTTGCGGCAGTTGGTTGACGCATATACCAGAAACGCGGTGGCCGGAAACGAGAAAAATACAGACAAATATATTGCAATGATTCTGGATATTATGGATCATCAGATGCTTTATCATTCCAAAAGCATGACGCTTGAGATGATGATTGTGATTTCCGAAAAAGTGGCCAAGGGACTGATTAAGTCCGATTATGTGTTGTTTAACAACAAGGATTGCAGTACTATCATGAATTTTAAATCACTCGGCGATTTAAAAATGATGGTCAAAAATTATCTGCAAAATCTGGCGCGGAACATCTATCTGTTATCCAACACAGAGGATTATAGATCCAAATCAATCATCGCGGCAACGGATTATATCAAAAGCAACTACCATCGGGATATATCGCGGGACGACGTTGCGGCATCTGTCAGCTTAAACCCCAGCTATTTCAGCAAGTTTTTTAAGGATCAGATGGGTGAATCCTTTGTCGCGTATCTGCGCCGTATTCGGTTGGAACGGTCTAAAGTGATGCTGGAAAACACGGAAGATGCGATCAAGGTGGTCAGCGGTAAGGTGGGTTATGCGGACACCAAGTATTTTGCGCGGCTGTTTTTTGACTATACGGGCTATACCCCGTGTGAATATCGTAAATCAATCAGAAAATTGATGGCTTAATAGAAAAAGGAGAAAAAGAATGGATATTAGACAAGCACCATCCGCACGGGATGCCAAGAGTTATGATACAAGCAGGTTGAGAGAGGAATTTTTGATTACCGATTTGTTTATACCCGATAAAATACAGCGGGTGTATTCACATATAGACCGCATTATCACCATGGGGTTTTGCCCGGCGAAGAAGACACTGGAGCTCGGGGAAGACATGGATATCATGAAAAATCTTGGTACAGACTATTTTTTAGAACGGCGTGAGCTCGGGATTATCAATGTTGGTGCTGGCGGAGGGTCTGTGACCGTGGACGGAGAAGTATATAAACTGGCGCCCCTGGACGGCCTGTATGTGGGCAAAGGCGCAAAAGAAGTGGTTTTTGCCAGCGAAGATGCGAGCAATCCCGCCAAGTATTATAGCTTAAGCGCTCCAGCGCATGCGCATTATCCAAACGTACATGTGGACATCACCAAAGCGGCGAAGGTCCCCGCGGGCGATGATTTAAACTCTAATCGGCGCGTGATTAACCAGTACATCCATCCTGACGTCATGACAACTTGTCAGCTTTTGATGGGCGTTACCGAACTTGCGCCGGGAAATGTATGGAACACCATGGCCTGCCATACGCATGAACGACGCATGGAGGTGTATTTCTATTTTGGAATAGAAGATGATAATGTTGTTTTTCATTATATGGGTGAACCCACCGAAACACGGCATATTGTGATGAGAAATGAAGAAGCTGTCATTTCTCCTTCCTGGTCGATACACAGCGGGTGCGGCACTAAAGCGTATAAGTTTATTTGGGGAATGGTGGGGGAGAACCAGACCTTTAACGATATGGATCATATCGCCATTAAAGATTTAAGATAGGAGAATAAAATGAAAGCGAATTTTGAATTAACAGGCAAGATTGCGCTGGTTACCGGAGCATCCTACGGCATCGGTATGGCTATTGCAATTGGTTTGGCCGAAGCAGGCGCAACCATCGTCTTTAATGACATTGGCCAGGAACAGGTTGATAAAGGGCTTGCCGCTTATCAAGAAGCTGGTATCACCGCTCATGGTTATGTTTGCGACGTCACCGATGAATCGGCTGTGGAAAAATATATTTCATCCGTGGAAAAAGATGTTGGCGATATTGATATTTTGGTTAACAACGCGGGCATTATTATTCGAAAACCCATGCATGAGATGACAGCCGCTGAGTTTAGAAAAGTGATCGATATTGATTTAAATGGTCCGTTTATCATGTCAAAAGCGGTACTGCCCAGCATGATGAAAAGAAAACAGGGCAAGATTATCAATATATGTTCGATGATGAGTGAGCTCGGCAGGGAGACGGTTTCGGCATATGCGGCGGCCAAAGGCGGGTTAAAAATGCTGACCCGCAATATTGCTTCTGAGTACGGCGAATATAATATTCAGTGTAACGGCATCGGCCCGGGCTACATCGCTACACCGCAGACAGCACCTTTGCGGGAAGACGGACATCCGTTTAATTCATTCATCATTGCAAAAACCCCGGCCGCGAGATGGGGAATCCCGGAGGACTTGGTAGGACCGGCTGTATTTCTAGCTTCCGAAGCCTCCGATTTTGTCAATGGACATGTACTCTATGTGGATGGCGGTATACTGGCGTATATCGGCAAGCAACCCAAGTAACCTTTATCGATATATAATCAGGAATCAATGAGGTGGATTTTAAGAATAGAATGAAAGAGATCATCGTAGCCCTTGCCACACCATTTAATAAAGCGAGTGACATCAACTTTTCGGTGTTGGATTTGATGATTGAAAAAAACATGAGTGAGGGAGCGACAGGCTTTTTCGTCGGCGGTTCTGCCGGAGAAGGCCTGTTGCTGACTTTAGAGGAGCGTATGGCGCTGATCGCGTATCTTGCATCGTATACAAAAAGAATCAAGATGATCGCCAATGTGTCCGCACCGAGCGCAAAGGAAGCGAATCTGCTGGCAAAGAAAGCAGAGGAAAACGGCTATGCCGCCATATCCTCGGTGGTACCGTATTACTACAAACACACTATGCCGGCCATTGCCGCTTATTATAACGCTGTGATGGAGGCGTGCAAGCTGCCCATGCTGATCTATAATTTCCCGGGCAATACTGGCACATTCTTTGATCTTGGCCACCCCGCTATCATCGCGCTTCTAAACCACCCGAAGATACTTGGCACCAAGCACACCAACCGCGATCTCTTTGAACTGGAACGGATGATGCGGATCAATCCTGATCTCAATTACTATAACGGCTATGATGAGACGTTTTTAAACGCACTGCCCATGGGCATCAAAGGTGCGATCGGTTCCACGTTTAATATAACCACGCCGATTTTTGTGGATATCGCGCGACACTATGAAGCGGGCGAGATGGGAAGGGCAATGGAGAAACAAAGGCAGGCCAATATCGTGATGGATGCTTTGATTGAGGTTGGGTTGATAGCGGGAATAAAGTATGCTTATACACTGCTCGGCATGCCGGTGGGTGAGCCAAGGCTGCCTTTCTTGGCACTTGACGAAGCGCAGAAGCAAAGAATAAAAAATGTGACCGAAACATATTTGAAAAAAGCTTAAATTTTAGCTGGGGCATAGCAAGTAAAAAGGGTATAATGGTAGCATAAAACAAAGAAAGGCAGAAAAAATGAAAGACTTTGAGTTTTATATACCGACTCACATGTATTTCGGTGCAGGTTCGCTGGCTAAAATGGCCGAGATACCGCTTCCGGGCAAAAAAGCCCTGATCGTCATTTCCTCGGGAAAATCGGTAAAAAAGAACGGCCATCTGGATCGTTTGACATCTTATCTTGAAGTAAACGGATCCGACTGGTTGGTGTTTGATAAGGTCTTACCCAATCCCATCGTCGAGCACGTGATGGAAGCGTCGGAATTGGCCAAAGCAAACGGATGTGATTATATCATCGGGTTTGGTGGAGGCAGTGCCATCGACTCGGCCAAAAGCATTGCGCTGATGGCGGCAAACGCCGGGCACTATTGGGACTACATCAACGGCGGGAGCGGGAAAGCTCAGCCGGTTGAAAATCAGCCGTTGCCGATCGTGGCCATCACCACCACAGCCGGAACGGGTACCGAGATAGACCCCTTTACTGTGCAGACCAATGGAGACGAAAAAATAGGATTTGGCGTTCCCGGTACTTTCCCCGCGATTGCGATTGTGGATCCCGAACTGATGCTGACGGTACCACGAGACCTGACGGCTTTTCAGGGGTTTGATGCCTTTTTTCATGCGGCCGAAGGATATTTATCCAAAGCGGCTAATCCGCTAAGTGATACACTGGCGCTGAAAGTGATTGAGCTGATTGGGAAATCACTTTCTGATGCGGTGAATGACGGTGAAAACTTGGAAGCGCGCAGTCAGGTGGCGCTGGCCAACTCCATCGCCGGTATGGTGGAGTGTCTTTCAAAGGTAACGTCTCAGCACGCGATGTCCCACGGTATCTCAGCGCTGTTCCCGAAAATTGCGCACGGACAGGCCTTGACCATGTTGTCCATCGCTTTCTTTGGATTCTTTGCAAAGCATGTGCCCGAGCGCACCATGCCGATTGCTAAAGCATTGGGGCAGGAAGACGGCGACATTGCGATGGCACTTAAAAATTTGCAGAAAGCGTGCGGCGTTTATGAAATGAAGATGTCGGATTATGGCGTAAAACCTTCCGAACTTGAAAAGATGGTGGATAACTCGTTTGAGACCATGGGGCGGATGTATGCACAGGATCGTGTGGCCTTGGAAAAACCGCAGGTAATGGCCATATTTACGGCATCATATCGGTAGGCTTTTAGATTGACGACACACATAAGGAATTGAATGGATTTTCTAGATATATTCAAGCAGGTTTTAATGCTTTATATCATCATGATGATCGGAACAGTGATCTATCGGTTGAAAGTCATCAATGATGAAACGCTCACAAGACTCAGTAAATTGATGCTGCATGTCACTATCCCAGCCAATATTTTGATGGGGCTCTCAAACAGTGGTAATCTGGTCAAATCAGATTTTTTACAGATGGTCATTCTGTCGGTGTTATCATATCTTTTTGTGATGGTCTTGAGCGTGGTGGTGCTTCGGGTGTTTTTTATCAAAAAAGAGGAGCGCCCGTTTTATCAGTACATCAGCATTTTTGGTAATATTGGGTTTATCGGTTATCCGATGCTGATGATTATCATCGGTAAAGAAGCACTGCTTTTGGGTGCCGTCGTCAATATCTTCTACAGCTTGCTGCTCTATTCTTTGGGCATCTACTTGATGAGCCAATACAGCGAGGAAGAGAATACAGGCGGTTTTGAATGGAAGAGGCTGATCAGCCCGGGGATTATCATTGCGGTTTTAAGCATTGTATTTTTCTTTTTGGATATCCGCCTGCCGGGAGTAATCAAGGACACAGCTGAAATGCTGGGTGGTATGACTTCGCCGATGGCGATGATCGTGCTCGGTGCGTCGATCAATAAAATCAACTTCAAGACAATTATCAAGAATTACCGTATTATCATCATCAGCATTATGAAGATGGTGGCCTACCCGATCAGTTTTGCGTATATCCTCAAGCTTTTGGGGTTCACCGGCATGCCGGCGATGGTAGCTGTGGTGCTGATGGGCATGCCGATTGCCACCACGGCAGTGATCACGGCATTGGAATTTAATAAAAAGAATCTGGTGAAAGCGTCCGAAGCATCGGTTTTCTCAACACTGCTGCTGATCGTCACCATTCCGGTTTTGATCTTTTCGGTCTCAATTGTTGGCGTATAAACGCAAACTTTATAAAACTAAGTAAAAAACGCTCTTTCTTCAAGTAAGGGCGTTTTATGTTAAAGTCTTTTTTTTGGCCAAGCTTTAATCTGCTCCTGTCGAACTAAAAAACAGCGTTTGGCCAACCTTGCAAGCGGGGTGTCCGAGAATGAATCCGAGTAGAATTCATTAATAACAGCATCCGGAAACACTTCTTTCAGCCGTTTCACCTTTTCCTCTCCCTTGCAGTTGGGTCCCTCAATCAGTCCTGTGGTCTTATTCATCCGGGTGGCAATCAGTATGCTTGCGCCAAGCTTCTCCGCAATCGGGGTCAAGAGAAACTCAGGCGATGCCGAAATGATGATATCTGAAGCTTGTTTTTGTTTTAAATACCAAGCACTGATTTCCTTGGCTTCGGTTTCCCAAAAACGGAAAACAGCTGTGTCAATATCCGGTACATAGCGTACAAAAGAAAAAAGCCGCTCTTTGAAGGTTTTGGTATCCACGATGCCGAAAACAAAAAGAAGCGCCTGCCAGAGGTGACGCGTCCAGAGGTGACGCGTTTCCTTGTAGGTTTTAAAGCAGAACACAAAAAACCGGAATGAAGAATCGTGCGGCAAGAGGGTTTTGTCAAAGTCATAAACATTCATATAATCATTAAGCTCCTAAGAATGGATGGATATGCGATTAATCGATTTCGGAAAGCTTGACGATAATCAGACCGTCCATCTTCTGAATGCATCCTTCTGCCGGCCAGATCGGCATATTGGCAGCTAATTCTTCGGCATACGCCAATTCGTCCCGCGAAGGATAGGTGAACTTAAACCCCAGATAGTTCATCAGGCAAACACCACGAAAGTGTGTGTTGTCGTAGTTGAACTGCGAAGCGGAATAACCCACCGTGTTGCCGTTTTCCATTTCCTTAATCGTATAGTTGCCAACCAGTACCACGGGTGCTTCGGGCGCGTCTTCCTTGATTTCGTCGAGGACTTCGGTGGCGACCAAACGGGCAAAGGATTCATCACGGACGTAGCGGACGTGGCTGGCATAAGCGGACAGATTGTCGTAATAGATGAATGTGTAGCTGGCGATAACAACCAGTAGGGTTAAAAACGCCATAAATGATGTTTTTAGTCGCGGATGATCCTCCAAGGACTGTTTAAACATTTGTTTGAAAAGAATAATGGCCAGAAAACCAACAAAACCCACCATCATTGGCAACGCAGTCAACACGCGGGGCACCACACCTGCCCAGAGTACACCTAAGCTAAAAGGGGCCAGGACAAGTGCGAAGGACAATAACGCAACGAGCAAACGGTTTCGGCTGCTTTTTACAAACATATAAAGAATGACCGAGAGTGCAAAAAGCGCAACTGTGTAAGCGAGTATGTATCCGTCCGGGATATAATCGGTGAAGTAGATTTCAAGATTATATTTCATGTTCAGCAGCATTTGTCTGATGGATGCTGCCTGGGAAAGCCCTTCGGTATAGCCGTTGCTTTTTATTCCGGTAAAAAGTCGGACCAAAAAATCACCGGCATAAAAAACCAACAACGATAGGATAAAAGCCCCTGCCTGTTTGAGCACAGCAAACAGCGTGGTTTGCACTTTCATGCGCCGTCCGTCAAAGTTGTTTTTAAGCACATACAGCAGGGAGAACAAAATGATCAGGGTGAGGTATACGCCGACAAACGCTTGGTAGATAGAGAATACATAAGCGGTAAGCAGCACCCCTGCTATCGCCCATCCGAGACTTTGTTTTTTAAACACCCATTTTGTGATGAAAAAAGTTGAAACGGTAGCGAACAAAAGGCCGAAGGAGACCGCCACGTTTAACGTGTTGAAACTGAAATAGTCCAGATTTGAAGGATAGGCGATAACCGCTGCGGATAAAAAAACATAGGCGATTTTAGGTACTTTCACCGGTGACAGGATCTTCTTTGCAAAATAGCACAGGCTGACAGCAACCGCACCCAGCAACAAAACGGATAAAATGCCGTTTAAATAAGGCACAGCATCAAAGACCGGGAACAAAATTACATTGAGAAAAGCCATACCATAGCGCGAAAATCCAATTTTTGTGTGCATATGGGAAGCAGTGCTGCCTTGAAAGTAAACCTCTTCGTCAATGGAAAGGTCATCGATGGTAAAAAGCGCATAACCGTAAGCCAGAATGATCATCATCGCAGCGGTGATGATCAGATACTGATTCTCTTTGATAAACTTAAAAAAACGATTAATTCGCATAAATGGATGCTCCTATAGTCACTGTAAATGTAAAACAAATGTTTAAAATATTGTAGCATGCCAGAACGATTTATACCAGCATGCAGCGACTTTTTTAACATCAACGATTGATGAAGCTAACTTGGGAAAATCGGGCTCAATCCATTAGCGATTGTTATTCCGATGTAAAATGTAAAGAAGTATAGTCCCAAAAAAGAATTTGGTATGCTAAAATATGTATTAGAGAATTTTCAAGATTGAGGAGAAAAGGATGAACGAGGGAACCCGTCGGTTTAACAATACAATAAAAGAGAATTTAGTGAAGGATACGCGGTTTTTAGCAAGGCGTAAGCGCTATATTCCTTGGTTTATGCGCTTTGGCAGACATCTTGGCCGCCAGAAGAGGATACGCTTAAGGCTTTTAAAAACAGCTGGGTTAACCGTTCCGCCGATTATGATTCTATCCATCACCAATGATTGCAACTTGGCTTGTGCGGGTTGTTACGCCTGTGCGCAAGGCCGAAACAAACAGGACGAATTGACGATCGAGGACATTGCGCGAGTCATTAGCGAAGCCGAACAGATCGGTGTGGCGATTGTGATGATTGCGGGCGGCGAGCCGTTGATTAAAAAAGGCATTTTAGATGTGTTGGAACAGTTTGAAAAAACACTTTTTGTGATATTTACCAACGGGCTATTAATTGGTGAAGAGAATATGCGGCAGTTGAAGGCGATGAAAAACACCATCTGTGCCGTCAGCCTGGAAGGAAGCCGTGACGTGACCGATGCGCGGCGCGGAAAAGGGGTGTATGTGCGCGTTTGCGATAGTATGAAGCAGATGGATGAAAACGACGTATTATTCGGCGTTTCCATTACGCTAACCCGTCAGAATTATGCGGAAGTGATGGACGAAGCGTATCTTTTAAGCTTGCAGGAATTAGGTGCGGCGACGGTGTTTCTGATCGAATATGTACCCTGTCAGGGAGATGAAGATTTGTGCCTTTTAGATACGCAGAAAACGGATATGACCGAAAAGGTCAAAGCATATAATCGTAAGATGGCTATGCTGGTGATTCCTCTGCCCGGAGACGAAGACCAGTACAGCGGATGTCTGGCCGCAGGAAGGGGCTTTTTGCATATTAGCTCCACCGGCAGTCTGGAAGCCTGCCCCTTTGCGGCGTATTCGGACGTAAACATCAAGGATATGCCGCTAAAAGAAGCATTGAAATCGCGACTGCTTAATGAGATTCGGGACAATCATCATCTTCTAAAAGAAGGCCAGGGCGGGTGCGCACTGGTGGCCAACCGAGAATGGGTGGCGGACTTAAAAGCGTCATTGGAGTAGAGATATCAATTAAACGAAAATACTAAAAAACATAATCCAAGGTCTGTTCAGCGATTTCTTTCAGATTTTGGATTTTTTCTTGTGTTTGGTAAGGCAGGTGCGTCCATTGATATATCGGCCTAAACGGGATGATATGCAAAGGGATTTTTCTATTGAGGCTGGCAATCCAGGAAGCCATTTCTTCCATATCGGCTTGGCTGTCATTGATGCCCGGTATGGCAAGAAAGGTGAGTTCTACATGCGTTTTGGCGCTTGATAGGCGGATGGTCTCCTGCACGGCAGAAAGCGTGCCGCCGCAAACATCGCGGTAGAAATTCGGCTGCATGGATTTAAGGTCGATATTCATGGCGCTGATATAGGGCAAAAGGGCGTTTAGGGGCTCAGGGCGGATATAGCCGTTGGTGACCAAGACCGTGTCCTTGCGGTGCTGTCTGGCCACATCAAAAACATATTCGTACCAGATGGTGGGTTCGTTGTAGGTAAAGGCGATACCGATTGAATAGGTTTGATACTCGGAGATTTCCAGAAGTTCGTCCACTGATATGGGCTCAAGGTCGGGGGTGCTTTGCGAGATATGATAGTTCTGGCAAAAGCCGCAAGCAAAGTTGCACCCATAAGTGCCCACCGAAAGGATATGTGTGCCCGGCTTATACATCCGAAGCGGTTTTTTTTCGATGGGGTCCATAGCCATGGCGGAAACCCAACCATAGGTCTTAGTATAAAGTGTACCGTCGATGTTTTCCCGCACGCGGCATATACCGCTTGTACCGGAAGGTATGCGGCATTGGCTGGGACAGAGCTGGCACCGAACGGTTTTATCCTCTTTTTTTGTGTAGTAGGCGGCTTCTTTCATTGGTGGCGAACCACCTTGAATCGTTGCATGCTGTAGCGCTCATTTGGGCCGATGCCCGCTTTTCGGAGTGCAATATCCACTTGCTCGCCGGCACTGTCGATGCCCTCCAGATTCGGCAACAGCAAACCCCGCCGGAAACCTTTGGTGACGATAACGCCGTATTCTTTAGGATCGAGTTGATCCAATCCGGTGATATCTTCGGGCGGGAAAAGCACATCCACCGAAATATTCAGCGTATCCAGCTCGGATGGTGAGATGGGGCTAAACCGTGGGTCGCGTGTGGAAGCTGAAATGGCGTTTCGGATAATCTCTTCAGCCAGACAGCTTTGTACCGGCTCAATGGTACCGATGCAGCCGCGCAAATCTCCGCTTTTCTTGATGGAAACAAAAACCCCGCCTTTTTCGGTGTACAGCGGTGCGCTTAAACCTTTTGGTGGCAGGATGATTTTGCCGGAGTGGATATAGGTCTCAATCGTCTGCCTTGCCAAAGAAACATATTCATCCTCGTTCTGCTGTTTGGCTTGAAGCATTTGTTTGTGACGATTGAGATAAGCTTCAAAAACGCTGGGCTCACCCGATTGACCGCGGATGATATGCGCGGTCATATAGCCCACGCCGTACGGACCCTCATAGGAATACACCTCAGTTTCTGTCTGGTGTCCGTCCAAAGCGCCAATCATCATCTCCAGCGGTCGTTGGGCACATTGCCCTGCACGCTCCAGAAGGGTGTCCTCCACTTCGAGAATATCAATCATTTTTTTTGTTTTAATTGCATCCACAATCAGCGCATCATATACCGCGCCTTGCTCGTCATAGCCTGCAGGAGCGCTCTTGAGTAAGCGATGGGAAAGGTCGCCGCTGATGATGATTACATCGTCCTTGTCCAAAATATCTGAAAGGATTTTTCCCGCTACCACAGTTTGTTCTTTGTTTAAAAAGCCCATACCGATATGGATAAGCTCAAAAGTCGAATACGCTTTTTGGATAAACGAAAGCGGCACCAACGCGCCGTGGTCGATTTTGGTGGAGATGCGATACTGTCTGGCAGACGTTTTATCCAAAGCAACGGATTGGATGCCCGCTTTTTCCAACGCTTCACAGAAGGCTTCGGATTTTGGAGAGCCGCTGAAAGAATAGCTGAGCTTGGCATAGCCGAATTGACCGAAATCACCCGCCAGATCACGTTCGGTGCTGACGCAGAGTGCATCGGAAAACGCATGTCCGTGCGGAGTGACGATGGCGATGGTTTTGGGCTTCAGTGCGGCAATCGCAGTTGCGATTTTTTGCATGCCAAGAATGGTATCGCTGGCTTTTGTCTCTTCGCCTTGGCCGATCTCGGACAGGATAATCGGCGGGTGGGGTGTGATAAAAAGATGCATGATATCACTTCCTTTATTTGTGACGGGTTTGAAATTATGATTCTTTTCGGCTGATGTCCCAGTTGATGCCTTGTTTAATCGCCTTGGCGGGAACGCCGCCGATGACCACATTCGGCTCGGTGATGGCACTGGTTAAAATGGCACCAGTGGCAATAACAGAATCTTTGCCTACCGATGCGCCTTTGGTGATAATGGCGCGATTGCCTACCCACACATGGTTGGCAAGAACGATATCTTCGGAAGCGTTAATGCGCTTGCCGGTAAGGTCGGTGATGGCGTGGCTGTCTCCGGTACGCAAGGTCACCTCACTGGAAAATAGACAATTTTCCCCAATAGAAATTTTTGTGCCTTCAATGCAGGCCAGATGCGTTTTGCCTAAGAAAGAGGTATGGCTGCCGATGGTGATCGTGTTGCCGTCGTCTTCAATGTGTATCTCGCCCGAAAGCATAGCCACCTTATCGCCTAAGCGAATGGTGTTATTGCTGCCTGAAATATAGATGCTGCAGTGACGCAAAGTGCACCGACTGCCAAGGATGATTTGATTGCTGTTCCCTCGGATGCGAACACGATTTGCTTTAAGGAGAGAATCGGATACGCTGAACCGATTATTTTTGCCTTTAATCCTTCTTTGATTATTAAACGGCAAATGATTGTATATCAAGAGCGCGAAGGACACCATGCCTTGACTATTCCCAAATATTTTTTTGCCGACCTGAACCATGCTCATATCGATTCTCCCTTATCTGCTATATGCAAAATTATAACATCCGCGGGTCTAATAATCCATATGGTATCTGCTTTGTACTTTTGACTTCTATACAATTATTCATGTGACGATTCGGGGTGCTTGTGCAATTGCCATTTGCCGCGTTTTATGTTTAAATAGTCATGAAATAAAACATGTGATATTGGAAGAGAAATGTTTAAATCGTTTGTCTATTTTAAGGAAATCGCAAAGGCCCGCTTTCAGTTAATTAAATATGTTAAAGCGGTTCAATCGCTGAAAAAAAGTGATTGGTTTGATGCGGGGTTTTATAAAAATCATTATCCAGATGTCTGTGAAACGGGAATTGACCCGTATTTTCACTATCTGTTTTTTGGCCGCTATGAATCCCGCGCCGCATCGGAAGATTACTATCAGGACTTTGACATATCCGAGCCATATCGATATAAACCGGTTAGACCAGCACGGATTAAAAACGGTATTGGGCAATTGAAAGCCAAATCATTCTTTTCAGCTTTGCTGTATGTGCCAAAAGATACATCCGTGGATGAAGTGAACCAAACCGTTCGAAGCATTCAAAAGCAAGTTTATCCACATTTTGAGCTTATGGTCGGTTTTGATCAAGATGCGTTTTCGGTTGGGGCAGGAGAAAACCAAAAAGTTAAAACGGTTTCGAACTGTGATGGTTATCAGTCGCTTTTGGAAGCGGCGTCCGGTGATTATATTGCGGTGACGACCTGCGGTGAAAGATTGACGCAGGATGCGCTGTTTGAGGCGGCAAAGCGGATATCTGAGCAACCGGATACTGAATTGATCTATGCAGATGAAGACGAAATAAACGCTCACGGGCGATATCATCACCCGCATTTTAAGACGGATTTTAATTATCAGCTGCTGCTGTCCTATCCGTATATGGGCAATTTTGTTGTCTTTAATAAAGTATTGCTTGAACGGATAGAAAAGCCGTTTGATTCGGTCTTTAAAAAAGCAATGGTGTATGACGCCTGCTTAAAGGCGGCGGAGAAAAGCGGCCATACGGCACATATTCCAAAAGTGCTGAATCATATTCCGGCAAGGAGAGGCGTGCAAGACGCTCCTTATCGGCTGCGAACGGTTGAAGACGAGGATTTTTGTCGGGCAGTGCAAAACCACCTAGTGCGTACCGGGCAAAAGGCACAAGTGGAACGGGGGGGTATTCCCGGTGCTTACAGGGTCAAGTATGCACCCGACACCATGCCGAAGGTCAGCATCATCATCCCGTTTAAGGATCATCCGGAACTTTTGGAAACTTGCGTTGGAAGCATTCTGGATAAAACGGAATATCCCAATTTTGAAATTGTTCTGGTCAGCAACAACAGCCAGGACGACGCGACTTTTTCGCTTCTGGAAGCATTGAAAAAGCGCGACGGGCGCATTGTTACATGTGAGTATAATAAGCCCTTCAATTTTTCGGCCATCAACAATTTTGCCGTTGAAAAATCGGCAACCGGGGATTGTTTTTTGTTTTTGAACAATGATACTGAGATTATCACAAAGGGCTGGTTGAAAACCATGGTAGGGTTTGCGGTTCAAACGCGCATCGGCGCGGTGACGGCAAAGCTTTTGTATGCGAATCATACCGTCCAATCCGCGGGAATCGGCATCAGCGAGATAGGCGAGATTATCGAGTATCATAAGTTTTTTAAGGCGGATCATCCGGGCTATTTCGGCCGATTGGCACTGACACAGGATATTGGTGCGGTCTCCGGTGCATGCCTGATGGTGGAAAAAAGCAAATTCTTTGAGGTGGGCGGCTTTGACGAAGCGGGATTTCCGGTGACCTACAATGACATCGATCTTTGCTATCGTCTGCGGCAAAATGGCTATGTATCGGTGTTGGTGCCGGATGTTTCACTATATCATTACGAATCTACCACGCGGGCGCAGGTGTTTGACAGAAGCGCCAGCCCAGAGTATCGGGAGCTGATGCGCCGCTATGGTGAGCAGATTGAAAAAGGCGATCCATATTACAATCCGAATTTTAAGCAAAAGGGCGAGAAATTTGAAATAAAATAAATATGGAAGTTGGATACTTTCGCAAGGTTTTTTTTCGCAAGGGAGATAGATATTGAGTAAAGAAGTGGTATTGGTGCTGGGGATGCACCGCAGCGGGACCAGTGTGCTGACCCAGGTGATGTCCAAATTGGGCTATTATCTCGGTGCGGGCCAACTCGGAGCCAGCGAACACAACGAAGAAGGACATTTTGAACGCAAGGACGTGATTGCGTTGGACGAGGCGGTTTTGCGGTTTTTTGGGATGGAGTGGTTTTCTTTTGGAGAAAAATTACCGGATATATCCATGCTGGATGACACTTTCACGCAGCGTGCGGAACAGATTTTAGATGACCTTTTAAGCCAATCTGATCGTGTGGTGATTAAGGAGCCCAGGATGTGCATCACCCTCCCGCTTTGGCAAAAAGCGATGGAGAAGAAGGGCGTGGCGGTTCGATACGTTTTTATCTTTCGACACCCCAAATCGGTGGCGCTTTCGCTGAAAAAGCGAAACAATATTAGCATCGAAGACGGACAGGCGCTCTGGCTTTTCTATAATCAAGCATTGCTTAGGTATATCAATCAGGATATATTCGCGGTTAATTATGATGAACTCGTCAATCACCCCGAGACAGCGTTGAAAGGCCTAGCTAAATTTCTTAAGCTGAAGCAGACCGATATCGGTGATACCATCAAAAAAACCATGCGGCATCATTTGACCCCGATTGAGTTTTCAAAAAAGGAAGCTGTTCTCAGTACATATTATCAGGATTTTTTAAAGTCGTTTTCGGGTTCGGTTCCGCTTTTAAAAATTAAGGCACAATTAGCACAGAACAGTGATGCTGTACGGTATCTGAAAAACCGAGAGCCGCTGAAGTGGCATACGCAGATGTTTTTTAATCACACCAAGGCGTATACCGAGAAGGATTCGGTGCAGACGGTGGTACCGGCGGGGGAAAGACGATTGTCGTTCGACCTGACGCCTTATGGGAAAATCTACTCCCTTCGGTTCGATCCGCATATGGTTCGCTGTAGGCTGATTTTGGGCGATGTGACAATAGTCGATATGCATGATCGAACGGTGAAGTTTAAAATTAAAACCAATGCAAGTACGGTCAACGAAAACATCTTTGTTTTTAATAGCGATGATCCGCAGGTGGAATTTATTTTGCGGCCAAGAAAACTGAAATCAGTCACTTTGATGTTTGAGATTTTGGATCAATAAAAAAGCACTCATCTGAGTGCTTACTTTTTTATGCCTGCCAGCGTTTTAAAGTCGGGAACATCTGTTGCATCATGCTTTTGGCCTCGGCTTCGGTCATGCCTGGGCTGTTTTCCACCATCGGCTTGACACAGAAATTGATCATTTCCTCCATGCTGCAATCAACAGTGAACGCGCCATCCGCGTAGCAATACGTGCAGTAATCCTTGCTTTTGAGGCCGTCCTTTTCGGTGCCGTACATCTCGTCGGTATCACCCATCGGCATACCACAGCTTTGACAAAAATTACCCTCCATTGTTCTACCTCCAAAAGAAAATTAAGAATAAAGATTTCTTATGGGAACAGCCTATCAAATTAAACATGACATCAGCTTGTCATGTTTTATGATGATCATATACTTTTTTTGCATAATCGCACATCATCGATTTTAAATCGGCGGGTTCCAGAACGCTGACCAACGTCCCGTATGAAAATAGATACTGTAGTATCCACTCATCTTCAGGCAGTTCGGTGGAGACCACAAGAGTACCGTTCGGTTTTTCCGTGATGAAGGATTGGTGGAACTCATCGTACACTCTAAAGGCCGCCTGGGGGGAGAAAGAAAGTCTGACAGGAACGGTGCTGATGACAGCGGGCATATCAATATCCACAATGGGCGCATCTGAAAAATCATCCGAAAAACATTCACCGCTGTCTGAGATATCCATCATGCGGCTGACCTTAAACAGTCGGTAATCCTCAGCTGACAAGCAAAACGCCTGCAGGTACCAGCTTTTGTCTTTATAGACCAGCTGAAAGGGTTTAATGCGACGTTCGCTGATGTTGCCGGATGATCCGCAATAGCGGACATGAAGAATATGCTTATTTAAAATGGCGGCTTTAAGATTCTCAAAGCGCTCGGTGTCCAGCCGGTTAAACCCCCATCTGGAAAAATCCACACTGATCCAGTTGGTGCCCGGTTTCTGGAACAAGCCGCCCAGTTTGGATAGTAGAGTATCCATATTCAGGTCCGCGGCCGCGAGGCTTTGGATGGCGAACAGAATTTGGTTTTGTTCGTCGTCGGACAGCAAGGCTTTGTCAAACGCATAGTTTTTCATCAGTGCAATGCCGCCGCCCTTGCCCGGCGAGGCATAGACGGGAACACCAGCCATGGAGAGTGCTTCCACGTCCCGGTAAATTGTACGTACCGAGACCTCCAACTTTTCAGCCAGTTCGGGAGCTGTGGCGGTTTTTTTTTCGAGCAGAATATAGAGTACTTGAAACAGGCGGTCGTTTTTCATCTGGCATCACCTTTGTTTTATCAATTTTAGTATATAGTAAAAAACCTGACAAAACCACGTCAAGTTTAGATTGTATTTGGTGATAATCGGGGGAATTAATACTTATGAAGATTTTCTGCGATCGCATCCGGTATAGTGACGCTGTATTGACTATATTGATAGACGGGTATCCATTGCGTATCGCTGACCCGCTTCCAGTAGACACAGCCAATGTCTCCGCTGTAAACCCATATATCATCGTCATCACCCCAGGTGAAATACAGCCGGTCGCGCGTTCGATATTTTTCGTCACAGGTAAAAATAATTTGATGATTGTTGTCCAGCACACTAAAGCGGTTAAAGTGCATATCATTTTGGTAAAGTGCTTCAACAATTAATGTATATCTCCCAGAAAGAGATTTGACAGCATTTTCAGGGGTAGCCAGTCGATCGTCAAATAAATGGGATTGGTTTTTATATGAAAAGGATACTAAATATACTGCACGGGTATATATAAAGAAAACTAAAAATGAACAAGCTATTATCAGCAGTACGACAATGGTACTGATAATAATGATTGTTCTTTTAGATTTCCTCTTTTTAGATTTATCTTTCAAAGTTTTAAAATATCCAAACATTTTAAATTCGACAAAAACGGCAAAATAACATGTAATTCATTATAGGATAAATAGAAATCGTAAGCAAGTTGTGATAGACTGATAAAAAGCGATCTTTCAAAAGAAAACAGGAGGCGAAGATTTTGGATATACTGGATTACGCGTTTCAGATGGAAAAAGATGGTGAAAAACTATACTTGGATCTGGCAGAGGAAAACAAGGGAAACAGTCTGCATACCATTTTTATTTCGCTGGCCAAAGACGAGGCACAGCACGCAAAGATGGTTGAGGATAAAAAAAGCGGACTGATTGTGACGCTGACCGAAGGAGCGAGCGCTACCGTGGAGAACGTGTTCGGCGATGTCGCCACGTTTGAATTTGCTGGTGCAAAACCGGCGCAGGTGGACGTGTATCGCGCTGCGCAGGATAAAGAAAAAGAAAGTATTAAGCTCTATCGGCAGATGGCGGAGGAGTTGGAAGATGCGAAGGAATTGGCCGATTTTCTAATCGGACAGGAAAAAGAGCACGAATTGATACTGGATGAGATCGTCAAAGCGGTGGATCGGCCCAACGAATGGGTGGAATCAGCTGAGTTTGGCTTGCGCGAAGAATATTAGAAAAAAGCCCGTTTACGGGCTTTTGTGTTTTAGAACATGGAATAAGGAGGAAACGCAAATTGTATAATCTTTTGATCGGCGGTGCGGCAGGGCAGGGTATAGAGACCACAGCCGCGATGCTGGAAAAAGCATTAAAGCGATCAGGCTACAGCGTTTTTACCAGCCGCGATTTTATGTCCCGCGTACGAGGCGGTCATAACTTTTCTTTGATTCGATTTGGGCAAAAACAGGTCTTATCGCACAGCGAGAAATTGGATGGGATCATTGCGCTGGATCAGCAGACAGCGGACATACATACCGAACAGCTGGAACCCGACGGGTTTATTCTCTGTGATACGGGAATACAGGCGGAAGATTCGCGTGCGATAAAAGTACCGCTGAACGAGACTGCTAAAGCTTTAGGGAACAGCAAGGTCTCTAACAGTGTGGCGTTGGGCGCCATACTGAAGCTGTTTGGAGAAGGTTTGGATATAACGGAAAAGATTTTGCCGGAGTTTTTGGATGATAAATATATTGAGGTGAACCAAAAAGCGATTGCCGCAGGATATGAAGCGGTCAAGATGCGTTATACGCGCGAAGCGGGCGCATTTCAGGATTGTATGATCCTTTCAGGCAGCAACGCGATTGCGCTCGGCGCGATTACCGCAGGGCTAAAGGTCTACACCGCCTATCCCATGTCGCCGGCGACGGCGATTATGGTGTATCTGGCGTCCAAAGGCAAGGAAGCTGGTGTGATGGTGGAGCAGGCCGAGGACGAGATTGCGGCCATCAATATGGCTATTGGAGCCTCCTTTGCGGGCGCGCGGGCGATGACAGGCACATCTGGCGGCGGGTTTTCTCTGATGGTGGAAGCTTTAGGGCTGGCGGGCATCGCCGAGATTCCGTTGGTGGTGGTCAATGTGCAAAGGCCAGGTCCGGCGACGGGTTTGCCTACCCGCACCGAACAAAGCGACCTTAAATTTATGATATCGGCGTCGCAAGGCGAATTTCCCCGAATGGTGCTGGCACCGAAAAACCATACGGATGCGTTTTATCAAACGGTGCGTGCCTTTGATATCGCCGAGCGGTACCAGATGCCGGTGCTGATACTGGCCGATCAATACTTGGGCGATGCGTCGGCCACGGTGGAGACTTTTGATTTGACAAAAGTCAATGTAGCCGATCCGATGTCCGGCGTTGACGGCGAATATAAGCGCTACCAGTACACCGAAAGCGGTATATCGCCTCGGCTGATTCCGGGTAAGTCTGAACATTTGGTGGCGATCGACAGCGATGAACATGACGAATATGGCAAAATCACCGAGTCGGCAGAAGTGCGCACCAATATGGTGAATAAGCGGATGAGGAAACTGGATGAGCTGAGAAAAGAACTGATTGAGCCGGACTTTTTGGGCCCGGATGACTTTGATATATTGCTGGTCGGCTGGGGATCCATGTTCGGTCCGCTTTCAGAGGCTGTGGATTTACTGAACGAACAGTCGGGCGGGAAGTACGCGGCGCTGGTTTTTGGCGATGTGCATCCTCTGCCCACCGCACGTTTGCAGGAAAAAGCAAAAAAGGCAAAGCGGATGATCGACGTGGAGCAGAACGCCACCGGCCAGCTGGCCGGATTGATCCGCGAAACCACCGGCATCACTTTTGATCAAAGTATACTGAAATATGACGGACGGCAGATGACCGGCGAAGCGATTGCCGATCGCATTTTGGGAGGTGAGTAAGATGGCTGAATTTTGCACCTATGAAACCGCGTGGTGCCCCGGTTGCGGCAATTTTGTGATATTGGAATGCTTAAAAGCAGCGCTGGAAGAATTGGGCAGAGCGCCGAAGGATGTGCTGATGGCGGCGGGCATCGGTCAGGCGGCCAAGACACCGCAATATATCGGCGCCAATGCTTTTTGCGGATTGCATGGCCGCGCACTGCCGGCTGCGGCCGCGGCCAAGATGGCCAACGAGAACCTCACGGTGGTGGTTTCCACGGGCGATGGCGACTCGTACGGCGAAGGCGGCAACCACTTTATCCACAATATCCGCCGGAATATCGATATTACACATTTTGTACATGATAATCAGATCTACGGACTGACCAAAGGACAGGCCTCACCGACCTCCGGAGAAGGGTTTGTCACCGGCGTTCAGCCGGACGGGAACATCAATACCCCGATGAGCCCGCTGACTTTGGCGATCGCGGCAGGAGCCACCTTTGTGGCTCGCGGGTTTACGGGCGAAAAGGCGCAGTTGGTGCAGCTGATGAAGCAGGCCATCGAACATAAAGGGTACGCGCTGGTGGATATCCTGCAGCCCTGCGTCAGCTTTAACAAAACCAACACATTTGCATGGTACCGGGACAGGGTGTATGCATTGGACGAAAAGTACAATGCAGAGGATAAGCTTTCGGCCTTGCAGAAGTCGATGGAGTTTGGTGAAAAAATTCCGCTGGGGGTCATCTATCGCGAGGATAAGCCGACTTTTAATGAGAAAAACAGTGTACTCTGTTCAGGCGGACCGTTGGTGGACAGAAAGCAGGATATAAAGGCAGTTGAAAAACTGATTAGCGCATTGATCTAAAAAAACTCATAAACGAGTATGAGATAAAAGTTTTGAAGCAGGGGCGTTTACGCCCCTGTTGCTTTATGTTATAGTGAGACAAGCTAAAAAAGGGTGGGTTTTCACTTGTCACAGTGCCCTTTTACGAAATCATCGATATTTTATTTTTAGGAGACGTTATGGTTACGATTAAAGAAGCGATCGGCAAGAAGATGTTGAAAAGCTTTCGGGATTTTCCCGACAAACTGCACGCGGGCAAGGATTATTATGTTCCAGATTTAAAAATGGATGAGATGAACATGTATCTGCCCGAAAAGAACGGCGCGTTTGATTACTGCGACGCCAAGTTTTTTTTAGCCTATCAAGGCGGCGAAATCGTCGGACGAATTGCAGGCATTCTGGTGAAAGCAGCCAACGAGAAATACGGCACCAAGACGGTGCGTTTTTCGCGTATTGAGTTTATCGACGATCTGGAAGTCTCGGGGGCGCTTTTGGGCGCGGTGGAGGATTGGGCAAAGTCGCTTGGCATGAGCGAAGTGACGGGCCCGCACGGGTTTTCGGACCTTGATAAAGAAGGTATGCAGGTGGTAGGATTTGGCGAAGTGCCGCTCAGTATTACATACAACAATCCCGAATACTATCCGAAGCATTTGGAGTATCATGGGTACACCAAAGAAGTGGATTGGGTGGAGTACAAGATCACCATGCCCGACCCTGACGACGAAGCGTTCTTGCGCATCAAGCGTATCGCGAACATCGCGCTGAAACGCAATAACTTAGAGCTTTTAAAGTTCAATAAAATCCGCGATTTAAAACCTTATATCGCCCAGATATTTGATCTTCTAAATACGTGTTATCAAGACTTATTCGGCTATGTACCATTAAGTGACAGACAGGCCAACGATTACTTAAGCAGCTTTATGATGCTCTTAAACCCGGATTATGCCAAATTCATCATCGATAAAGATGATAAGCTGGTCGCGTTCGGTCTGGCGGCGCCCTGGCTGGCCGGCGCATTTAAAAAGTCCAAAGGCAAGCTGTTTCCGTTTGGGTTTATCCCCATTTTGCGCGCCAAAACACGGGGGGACCGGCTGGTGCTCTATCTGGTGGCTGTGCACCCCAAATATCAGTCATCAGGCATCGTAGCGCCTTTAATCACCAACATCTGTGAAGCGGCGCTGAAAAACGGCATTCAGATTACCGAAACCGGACCTGAGCTTGAAAACAACACCAAGGTTCAGCAGCTTTGGAAAGGCTTTGAGCGCATTCAGCACAAAAGAAGACGGTGCTATAAGAAACATATTGGTTAACCTATGATTCCCGCAAAGACAGCTTTGCGGGAATTTATATATTATGGGAAAGAGGACTTCATCGTTTAGAAAGGTGATGATTATATTGCCTGATGAGCTGGGCAGACAAATAAAAGAGACTAAGGTTTTTTTTAAAAGGGAAGTTGAGAGGATCAGATGATGGGCTTAATCAAGATAAATGATATTAATATGAATTATGAGTCCTTCGGTAAAGGCTGGCCGATTGTACTGATTCACGGTGCGTATATCGACTCAGGCGAATGGGTATATCAAATACCGTTTTTTGAAAAAAAGTATCAGGTGATCTTGGCTGATCTGCCGGGGCACGGCGGGTCGGGCAAACTACCGGTATATACAATTGAAATGATGGCAGAATATACGGCGGCGTTGATTGAAAAGCTGGGTGTAGCTTCCTGCATTTTGTGCGGGCATTCTCTGGGAGGTATGGCGGCGCAGGCTGTGGCTGCGCAATACCCAAGTCTTGTGGATAAGCTGATCTTGATGGAGACCTCGTATGGTGTGAGGTCCAATCCGCTGGAGGCATTTTTGACGGCGCTGACCATGCCGATATTGAAGCGTGTTTCGGTGGAAAAGCAAGCGGTGATGTTCGCTGACGCGATGGGGAAACAGAGCGAAAAGACCAAAGCATATATTGCCGAGACCATTGCGAAGCACGCAAGCGATCATGAAAATTATAACCGGATTTGGGATGCAACAGTGAATTATGATGGGAAAAGCAGCCTGGGGAAAATTGATTGTCCGACGTTGATTGTCGCAGGAGAAGAAAACAAACAGACGCACCATCAGGCCAAGGTGATGCAAAAAAGCATTAAGGGTTCCGAGCTGGTTTTTGTCAGACAAGCCGGGCATGTGGTCAATATGGATAATCCGGATGATTTTAATCAGGCAGTCTTGCGGTTTATTCAACCTTAGAGACCACATATTTTTTGACATATGTGCATATTTATTTGGCTTAAGCTATTGAAAATCAGCGCACCATCACATACAATGAACATGAATAAAAAACCACCATATATATCATATGGTAGGTATGGTTTGAAATTAGAACAAAAAGGAGGTTGTTGTGGCGAATTATATTTGTTCCATTTGCGGTTATGTTTATGACGAAACTTTGGGTGATCCTGAAAATGGCGTACCAGCAGGAACGCTTTTTGCAGATTTACCCGAAAACTGGGTGTGTCCGCTCTGCGGTGCGGAAAAAACGGATTTTAACGCGGAAGAAGGATTACAACCGAATGATTCAAAACCCATATTAGAAGTGCAAGAGCAACACGATGATTTGCGCGCACTCTCTCCCATGGAAATGAGCGCGATTTTTTCCAACCTTTCAAAAGGATGTGAAAAACAGTATCGGCTGGAAGAAGCACAGCTATTCGGACAGCTGTCGGAATACTATTCAGGACAGGCGGAAAAAGAAAAAGCCGGATCATTGGCGGAATTATCGGCCAAGATTCAAGACGACTTAAAGGGCTATGCAGGAGCTGGTCAAACGGCGGCTGGCGCATCTGACCGCGGAGCTATGCGGGCACTGATCTGGGGCGAAAAGGTGACCAAGATTTTAAGCGGAATGATTCCGCGCTATAAGAAAAATGGAGAAGCTCTTTTGGCAGATACGCAAATCTATGTCTGCGATATCTGTGGATTTGTTTATATCGGCAAAACTCCGCCCGAAGTCTGCCCGGTATGCAAGGTGCCGAGCTTGAAGATAAAACCGGTGCAAAGGGGGTAGATGCGAATGTATGCTGTAAGAAATATACGATTGTGCACCAAGGATTGTCTTTGTCTGTATGTTTGTCCGACGGGCGCAACGGATACCGAGAACGGTCAGATTGACGCGGAAAAATGTTTGAGCGGATGCAGGGCTTGCGTGGATGCCTGTCCGTCGCATGCCATCTCGCTGGTGCCCGATCATTACCCGGAGCAGCAGGAGAAAACGGCGCAAAGCGTTGCGGCACTGACTGCGCTGGCAAAAAGCAAAACCAATCAGGAAATGATGGCGGCGCAAATTGAAGAAACCGCCGATGCGCCAGGATTGAAAGCATTGGCTAGGGCTATGCGCCTTTCCAATCGGCTGATGGCCGAAGATTTGATGCGGGAAGCAGGCTATCTGCTGCCGCAAAGCGAGCATGTTCAGCAGCTGCTGGAAGGCATACTCAAAGAGAACCAGGCGGATGATTTCCCGCGAGCGGAGACCCAACGGCTGCTTGGATTATTAAAACAAAACAACAACAATAAGACGGAGGAAAAGAAAATGAGCGAGAGCAAAACGATGGAGAATCTGATGGCTGCTTTTGCCGGAGAATCTCAGGCAAACAGAAAGTATCTGGCTTATGCGAAAAAAGCGGAGAAGGACGGCAAAACGAATGCGGCCAAACTGTTTAGGGCGGCAGCGGATGCCGAGACTTTGCATGCACATAAGCATTTTGAAGTGGCAGGTAAATTGCACGATACTGCTGAGAATTTAAAAGACGCGGTGGCGGGAGAAACCTATGAGTACAAGGATATGTACCCGGAATTTTTAGAGACAGCCAAAGCCGAAGGCAACCAAGCGGCGATTCGGACTTTCTCCTATGCGCTGGCGGCTGAAGAGGTGCACGCCAGACTGTATGAGGAAGCACTGGCCAATCTGGACGAAACCGAAGAAGTCAGCTATTTCCTTTGTCCGGTTTGCGGCAACATCGAAAAAGTACGGCCGGACAAATGCAGCATCTGTGGCGTACCTGGAGAGAAATTTATCGAATACTAAAAATTAATGGAGGTGGCATATGCCGGATTTTGGACAACCCTTTGCGGGATTATCGAAAGACAAAAAGATTAGTGATCAGGAGCTGGTTCGGTCGATTCGTTTTATGATTGCGGCCGAATATGAGGCGATTCAGCTGTATATGCAGCTGGCAGAATCGACGGATAACAAGTTGGCGATTGAAGTTTTAAAGGATATCGCTGATGAAGAACGCGTACACGCAGGAGAATTTTTACGGCTCTTAAAAGAATTGGAGCCGGATGAAGAAAAGTTCTATGCCGAAGGCGCGGAAGAAGTGGAAGAAGAAATTGAAAAGCTAAAGGGCTAAAACGACAATTGATGCAGACTAAAAGAGAGCCTTATAAATACAGGCTCTTTTTTTAGGTGAGAAAGCGGTAGTGTTCAAACGCGATTTTTAGTCGCAGAGGGAACGGATATGGAACGGCGCAGGAACATATATAGAACATTTAAAGGACTAAAATGTGAATACATTGTGAATACAATTTAGAGATAACCTTTCGTTGATATATATCTTCTGCAGCAAACCCTATTTTGAAAACACGATGCTTTTTTTATAAAGAGCGGTTCTTGTTTTTGCAGTGAAAAACGGCGATGATCGGTAACCATTCCGAAATCGTGATTATAAATATGATACTGTTGATGAAACTAAAAGACGTGATGAAAAGACAATCCAAGATAAAACGCTATATTTTCATGATTCTTGCGCTGGCAGGCGTTTTTTTGGCGCCCGCAGCGGTGTTTGCTTCGGACTATGTTGTCAGCACAGATACGGATATTGCGACGCTGGGTTTGGCGGGCGGCGATACCATCACGGTTCCTGCCGGTTCAACCGTTAAGCTTTACGCACCGGATACAACCATAGTTTACGATATCAATATCAATTGCGAATCCGGTGTGAATCTGACTGTGGAAAACATCATGGTCAGTGCGTCTGGCGGCAGTGCGCTGACTTTTCAGGGCGGAACCAATACGCTGAAACTATTTGGAACCAATTCATTTACATCGGGAACGCTTAAGGCGGGGATATGCGTGGAGGATGCCACGACCCTGACGATTTCGGGCGGCGGTAAATGCACGGCAAAAGGCGGATTTCATGGCGCAGGCATCGGAGGAGACGAGGAAACCGATGCTGGAACCATCAACATCACATCCGGCACCATCACAGCGACTGGCGGTGATGCGGGCGCGGGAATTGGCGGCGGCGAACACAAGGCGGGCGGAAGAATCACTATTTCCGGCGGATATATTACAGCAAATGGCGGTATGAGTGCTGCGGGTATCGGCGGCGGTGCTGTCGGCAGCAGCGGGATTATCTCCATCTCAGACGGCGAAGTACACGCGACGGGCAATACTAACGGCGCGGGTATCGGGGCCGGAAGCATGCATCAGGTGGAACGAGTGACGATCTCGGGCGGAAAGGTATTTGCAACCGGAAGCAGTATGGGCGCAGGAATCGGCGGCGGCAGCGGGAATGCCGCCAGCACAGTTGAGCTGGGTGGTGAGATATTCATCACCGGCGGCGATATCACGGCGCGTTCCGGGCAGAATTCCGCGGCGATTGGAGCGGGGCATTATGCGCATTTCGGGTCGATTATTATCACGGGCGGGAAAATTGACGCGCGGGACACCTCGTCGTCAGGATATGGCGCGGGCATCGGTGGCGGCAAATATACCCGTATCGATCCGAGTACCGGGTTTGCAGGCAGTATTAAAATTGGCGGTGGTGTGGTTTTTGCAAAAGGCGGCCAAAACGGCGGCGCCGGTATCGGCGGCGGATATAACTGCGGGGATACGAGCCATCCTGGAAACGCAAAGATCACCATTGAAGATGGTAAAGTGGAAGCTATCGGCGGTAAATGGGCGGCGGGCATCGGCGGCGGAAGGATACAGTTTGCACAAGCACTTCCGTTTGATGCGACCATAATCATTACCGGCGGTACGGTGCTTGCTGATACATTTTATTCGGGGGATAACAATATCGGTTCATCGGATGTCAATACCACCGGCGCAATCAATATCAGTGGAGACAGTGCGCTCTTTATGATTGATAATTTGTCTTCCCCAGTGATTACCACCACACATGTCCATTTGATTGACGAGCTTTTTGTTTCGTTAAGTCCGGGCGCAACAGCCTACGGTTATTCGCTGCCAAGCAATTGGTCGGGGAATGCATATGCGTGGGTACCCATTAGTGTGGTCGCCACACCAACACCCACGCCAACACCAACACCCACGCCAACACCCACGCCTACGCCAACACCGACACCTACGCCAACGCCAACGCCCAGCGGATATCCGCTGCCAAGTTCCAGCGTGATTCCAGTGCCGACAAAAAGCGGAGGATCACCTGCGTCCGGCTCATCGAACACCGTCGCGTCATCCACTCCGAGGCCCAGCATAGCCGTGCTGCCCAGCGCAACACCGGCGGCATCCTTGATTGAAGAGATCATTGATGAAGGACAGGTTCCGATTGGTGTGGCGCCAGTGAATGATTCTGGTTCAGGCGGCAGGGCTTTCAATGGAAAAGCAGTGGCGGCCGTAGTCGGCAGTGCAGGCGCAGTGGGGTTGTTGATATGGCTGTTTTTCCTTTTGACCAATTTGACGGTCAAGGTCGGGCTTTTGATTGACGGCAAGATTCACGAATACACCAAAAGGCGCTGGATTCTCAAAGGACAGGAAAACAATCAGCATATTGCGGTCAATTTCACAATCGGGAAACCGCATCATGTGAAGGTCGTGGGGGTTGTGGTTAAAAAAGGTTTGGCGAAGAAAATGCGCGCAGGACAGGTTTCGGTCAAGGTGAATAACAAAAAAATCCACGCATTTGATATTCCAAAGGATATTGACAAACGGTTTGCCGAAAGCAAACGTCTGGTGTAATCGAAAAAGAGATATATGTAGTTATTTCGGTTGTGTATAATATGAAGAAGCTTTTTATATTATAAAAACGATATCTTTTAAACCCGGTATTGCGCCGGGTTGATTTCATTTTAAAGTTAATAAAATCGGGGAATGTATGTTAAAAGTGGGATTAGGCAGTGATAATTCACTTGATTATAGAAAAAAAACATGGTAGTCTTTAACATGATATGCACCCATGTAGTTTAATATACTTGGGTAAACGCGTGCGAAAATAATGATTATAGTTGTACGATGTGATGCGATAAGACTGTACGAAAGTAATACGAGTGTGACAGTGGTATTCATTGCATATATCAGGGAAATTGCAGGTAGAGCTAAACGTTTCTTTTTTTTAGTCAAGCGTCTGCATCTTTGCGTTTGAGTTTTCATATTTGGATGAAACTATAATTATACCGCGATACTAAAAAGGCCGTATATGTCCTATATATCAGACTATGAAAAGTAATGGGCGGATATGATCCCGGTAGCACATTGGGATGGATAAAGACGGCAATCAACTAACGGAAGACAAGGATTATGATTGTAAACGACGAAAAGAAAATCAGCAAAAAAGACATTAACCTGCCTGACTTTATTCTGGCGGGATACCCGCGGTGCGGATCCACTTCGCTTTATCAGTATCTGTTTTTCCATCCGCAGATTCTGCTTTCCACACCCAAAGAGCCGCGTTTTTTCATCTATTATGGACTAACAGAAGAAGAGATGACGTTTGAAAGCGAAGTGATTAAACAGACATCGGTTCTTGATGTGGATAAATATAGCAAGATGTTTAAAAAGGGTAAGAAAAAGGTCTGTGGCGAACTGACGGTCACTTACATGAAGTATCACGAAAAAGTGATACGCAATATTAACAAGGTGTATCCGGAAGGCAAAAAGCCCAAGATACTGATTGCTTTGAGAAACCCGATTGAAGCGAGTTACTCTTTTTATAACTATTTGTACATGGGCGGTCGGCTGGACGAACCGGACTTTCTGGCATGGATAAAACAAGCTAAAAAAGACAAAGATGCGAATAATAGCGAAGTCGGGAAATTTGCTTCGTTCTTTGATACATATGATTACCCGACGCACCTTAAAAATGTTTTAAAAGAATTTGATGATGTATATATTTATCTGCTGGATGACATGAAAAGCGATCCCGGACGTATCATGGGTGAGATTTTTGATTTTCTGGGCGTAAAGCGCATTATGCCGGATGATCTTGGCAAAGTTTACAATCGGGCAGGTAAAGTGAAAAGAGATAAACGCTCATGGATCGTCAGCGCAGAATCGAACATCTTCAAAAATGCGGTTGCCAGGATTATTCCTGAAGCAACGGGCAGAAAATGGTTTTTGAAAATACGCGAAAGTCATTTTGTTCCCGCCAAAATGAATGAAGCGGAAAAAGCGTTTTTAAAAGAGAATTTCAGAACGGTTATTGAAGAAACGGCAACAATTTTGAATCGTGATTTAAGTCACTGGTTAAATGGCTAATAACGAAAAAAGCAAATCAGCCGCAAGCTGGCAAAAGGATTATATTTATTCCACTGTCACCCTGCTTGCCAAAACGCTGATACCCCTCATCACCTATCCGTACCTCACTCGGGTTCTTTTGGTAGATAACCTCGGGAAGTATAATTTTGCTTTTTCTATCGCAAGATTGCTTCATTTTGTCGTACAGCTGGGTTTACCCTACTATGGTGCGCGTGAGGTTGCCAAGGTCAGCCATGACCCAATCCGGCTGAAACAGACGACCGGGGAGCTTTTTGGTTTGTCCGTGGTCACAGGCCTTGTTTTTTCGGCGCTTTATGTGCTGGCCATTTTCTTTGTGCCCCAGATCAGCGCTGAAAAAGCGCTGTTTGCCGGCTTAGGATTCATGGTGCTGCTTGCACCGCTCTTACTTAACTGGTTGTTTCAAGGCGTGCAGGAATTTAAATTCATGGCGACACGCGTGGTCATTTTTCGTATCATCGGTGTCGTTTTGATGTTTGTACTTGTCAAGGAACCCAGCGATTTTATCATCTACGGCGTTATTACCTCGTTTGTCATGGTTGGGCATTTTCCATTGAATCTGCGGGAAACCAAAAAAGCCGTGGGCGGTTTGCCTATCTCCTTTAAGTTTAGAAAACACATTGCACCGGCGTTGCTGACTTTGCCGGTGACACTGGTCAATATTGTACTGATACAAATTTCGAGTATTATGTTGGGATTTTTGTCTACGGATGCTGATGTGGCGTTTTTCTCTGTTCCTGCCCAAATCATCATGGTCATTTCATCGCTTTTAATCAGCCTTTCCTATGTCATGGTACCAACGCTGACTAAGATTTTGGCATCCCAGGACAACAGCGAATATCTTAAAACGACCAAGAGCGTCATGAACCTTTCCTGGTTTTTAGTCATCCCCATTTGTGTGGGCTTGTTTATGATCTCGAAAGAAATCGTGGTTCTGCTTGCGGGCCCGCAATATGTTGCGGCGGCGCTGTCCATGAAAATTGCGGCGTTTCGTGTCATTGCCATTGCGATCACCAGTTTTGTTGGGTCTCAGGTGCTGCTCTGTAACGGAGAGGAAAAAAAGCTCTGCATATCTCTGCTGCTGGGTGTTGCCATAATGGTCGCATTGAACTTTGCGCTGATCCCGAAATATGGACATGTCGGAGCCATGGTGGGCACCGTGATTGCTGAGTATGCATTTGCCGCAATCCAAATCTTTATGGGCCGGAAATATCTGCGTGTGGATATGTTTTTCACCAAACCACTACCGCGATATATTCTGGTTTCACTCTCGTTTATTCCAATCTGTTTGGGTGTAAGAGCATTGGGGCTGTCTGTTGCTCTGACCAGTATCATCGCAATTGCGGCTTGCTCGCTGGTTTATGTTTGCGCACTCTTGATGCTGAAAGATAAGGTTTTACTGGAGTTCATCAATAAGATTTTTAAGAAAACCAAACGGGCTTGAACGAGAAATAATCTTTACTACTACATCAAACGAAAAGGCCGATTTGAAATCGGCTTTTTTACGTTCGGTTTTTTTAAAGGAATCGGTATGCTATAATCGTTTTTAATAAAGCTTAAGGCGGGAATATGGAACAAAAAATAGCTCTAATTACCGGTGCGAATTCTGGGCTGGGTAAAGCCGTTACGATGGTACTGTCTAAAATGGGAATTCATGTGGTGATGCTCTGCGGGATCGGATACGCGGAGAAACCGCTCAGGCTGAGGTTGAAAAAAAGACAGGAGAGAAGCCCACGCTGATGCTGTGTGATCTTGGCAGTATACAGGATGTTCAGCTTTTTTGTGATGACTTTAAAAAGCAGTTCAGCAGGCTGGATATTTTGGTCAATAATGCCGGCGTCATCCCGCTTCGCCGAAAGCAGACAAAAGACGGGCTGGAGCTGGCATTCGGCGTCAGCCACATCGGGCATTTTGTGCTGACAAATGGTCTTTTGGGTTTGCTGAAGCATGCACCGGAGGCGCGGGTTGTTGTTTTAGGATCGGTGGCTTACAAAGCGGGCAAGATAGACTTTGAAAACATTTCATTGAAAAAGGGGTACACTGTTTCGGCCGCCTATTGCCGTGCTAAGCTTTGTAACCTGTTGTTCACGCGGGAACTCGCAAAGCGCCTTAAGGGCACAGGCGTTACCGTTAATTGTGTGCATCCGGGCGCGGTCGCCACAAATATCTTGATTAAAACCGATGCAGGGCTTGGCCATGCGCTGATCAAACTCTTTCACCCCATCGTCAAAACCGCAGAGGAAGGCGCAAAAAACATCGTATCTGTTGCCACCAGTACAGATTTTGCGTATATCAGCGGAGAATACATCAGCGACGGGCAGGTGACCGAAGTAAAGGGAAAAGCGAAAGACGATGTACTGGCGAAAAAACTTTGGGATGTGAGCGCAAAGATCGTATCCGATTCAGGCTGCTTTATATAATCATTAAAGCTAAAAGAATAGGATGAGGAACGCAAAAGACCTGGTTTTGACTTTTAAGTGCGCTACTGACACAGTCTTAAAAAAGGGTATTGTAGGCATTTTGCAGCAGGCAGATATTGAACCCGTATGGTAAACTGAATATAATAGAAATAGCTTAATGATAAAGGAGAAAAAAATGGCTTACTCAAAGGCAACGGTTCAAGCACTCAAGCGTCTCCAACAGGACGAAATCAACGCTTATCATATTTATACGAAACTTTCAAAAATCATCAAGGACGAAAACAACGCTGCCGTACTGGCGCGCATTGCGGGCGAAGAGAAAAAACACTATGAGGTGTTTTCGGGATATTTAGAGCATGAAACTAAACCCAAGCGCGGGTATATTGCCGGGTTTATCTTTCTGGCTCGGGTTTTGGGTCTGACGTTTGCCCTAAAGCTGATGGAGAAAAAAGAAGCCACGGTGGATACATATGAAAAAGCGATGATCGAGATCCCTAAGATCAAAGCGATTATCGAGGAAGAGGAAGCGCACGAAGACGAGCTTTTAGGCATGCTGGATGAAGAGAGACTGTCCTATATGGGCAGTGTGGTTTTGGGGCTCAACGATGCTTTGGTGGAGCTCACAGGAGCCCTTGCCGGTTTTACGCTGTCCATGCAAAATTCCCGAACCATTGCGCTGGTGGGGCTGATCACGGGGATATCGGCATCGCTCTCCATGGCGGCCAGCGAATATCTTTCCAGCCGCACTGAAACGGACAGCGAAGTGGATCCCAAAAAAGCGGCCATCTATACAGGCATTGCCTATGTGTTCACCGTGATTCTGCTGATCCTGCCGTTTTTCCTGATTTCAAACTATATTATGAGTTTGGCGGTTACGCTGGTGATCGCAATCCTCATCATTGCGTTTTTCAATTACTACATCTCGGTAGCAAACGATCAACCTTTCTTTGCCCGCTTCAGCGAAATGACGCTGATCAGTTTAGGCGTGGCGGTGGTTTCGTTCGGCATCGGCTTTTTGGTCAATCGGTTTTTCGGGTTGGATATCTAGTGTGAGTATCATTTAATCATCATGAAAGCGGGATACGGATGAAGCAATTGACAGTTTGGCGGGATAAGCAAACGGGATTATTATATCATTCTGATCTTATATACCTTTTTGCTGAGGAGATATCTTCACGAATCAAACACGGTTAAACAGATCTTCGGCCGATAACCTATCACTTTGACTTTAAGAGGGAAAACTAATATCATAAGTCTGCTGAAATTAGTGTATGATGAGGAAGTTTGTTTCGTCCGATGGCTATGATATAATAATCTATCTTAAAGAATCGAAGGCCAAAAAAGAATGTTTGAACTGAATCAGCTGGGTGATAATACCTTTGTAATTAAAAACATCACCAATATCGGGGTTTATCGGAATCCTGACAACAGTGTGTATCTCATCGATACGGGGCTGGAGGACCAGACTGCAGAAAAAATCCTGCATGTGTTGGACAAACAACAATGGTGTGTAAAAGCGATTATCAATACGCATTCCAATGCCGATCACATCGGCGGTAACTATTATATTCAGCAGAAAACAGGATGTCCGGTGTTTTCACCCGGAATGGAAGCGGTATTTACGCGTTATCCGATCATTGATCCTTCATTTCTGTATGGTGGATATCCCTGCCGCGAACTGCGAAGTAAGTTTTTCTTTGCAAAAGGCACAGAAGCGCTGGAGTTCACCGATCCCGCTTTCCCTAAGGAGATGGCAGTGATCCCATTGCCCGGGCACTATTTTGATATGGCGGGTCTGCGTACACCAGACGATGTGGTATTTGTTGCCGACAGCGTTTGCAGTCAAAAGACACTGGAGAAATACGGGATTACATTTATCTATGACGTGGCGGCGTATCTTGAGACACTAGAAAAGCTTAAAAAACTCAAAGCGGCGGTATTCGTACCTGCGCATGCCGACGCGATCGGCGATATGGAAGAATTGGCGGAATTAAACCGGCAGAAAGTGCTGGAGATTGCCGCGGAAATAAAACACGCTTGCGAAACACCGCAGCCGTTCGAGAACGTGCTGAAAACGGTTTTTGACCGATATCATCTCAAGATGAACTTTCAGCAGTATGTTTTGATTGGGAGCACGGTTCGTTCCTATCTGGCATGGATGAAAGACGCAGGGGAGCTGGATGCGGCTTTTGAGGAGAACCGTATGCTGTGGCATCGGATATAGATTGATTCAAAAAAGAATATGGAATGAGTCAAGTGAATATAAGAAGATATGAGGTGAATTGAAGTGATTGAAGAAACCAAAGTGAGAACGATTCTACGTAAATTCAGATATGGTATGGTGGGAGGCGGCATCGGATCGCTGATTGGAGATGTGCACAAACGCGCGATTGACTTGGACGGTTCGGCCAGGCTTGTAGCCGGATGCTTTTCCCGGAATTTTGATACATCGCTGAAAACAGGCCGTATGTATGAACTGGAGGAGGAAAGGGTCTATAAGACCTACGCAGAAATGGCCAAAGCAGAGGCGGCCAGAGCGGATGGGATTGATTTTGTCATTGTGGTGACGCCCAACAATTCGCATTACCCGATATCCAAAGCATTTTTAGAAAATGGAATTCATGTGGTATGTGATAAACCGCTGGGACTGAGCAGCGATGAAGGACGCGATTTAAAGCGTATTGCTGAAGAAAAAGGTTTGCTCTTCTGCCTGGCGCATACCTATACCGGATATCCGATGGTGAAGCAAGCCAAATTAATGGTTAAAAACGGTGATATCGGAGCCATTCGTTCGGTGCGCGGTCAATACATCCAAGGATGGATGGCAACACCCGTGGAAAAAACGGGCAATAGGCAGGCGGTGTGGCGGTGCGATCCGGCACAGACGGGCATCTCCAATTGCATCGGTGATATTGGAACGCATATCGAACAAATGCTTTCATATGTGACGGGCCTTAAGATGGAACGCATCAGCGCGAATTTGACCGCCTATCATGGCCGAGCGCTGGACAACGATGGACAGGTGTTGATTAAATATGCGGGCGGCGCTTCGGGTATGCTTTGGGCATCACAGATTGCTGTGGGACGCGATAATGACATGGCTTTCACCATCTGTGGAGAAAAAGGCACCATCGACTGGCATCAGGAACGGCCGAACGATTTAATCGTCAGTATGCTGGATCAGCCGACGCAAATCATGACGCGCGGCAACAGCTATTTCTACCCCGAAATCAATGCGGCGGCCAGAATTGGCAGCGGACATGTGGAAGGGCATTTTGTGGCGTTTGCCAATATCTATCGCGCATTTACGCAAGATTTAGAAGCGCTGGAAACAGGCAGGCCGCTGATGCGTGATTATCCGGGACTGGATGATGGGATTGAAGGCAATACGTTTGTCGAGCGCTGTGTGGCGAGCAGTGAAAACGATTCCGCATGGGTTGAGTTTTAGAAAAAAGAAGAACAGTGAGAAACGCACATTATTCATGTTGTGCGATATGGTATAATCTATAATATGAGTTTTTAAAGGAGCAAGAGATGAATAATTTTACATTCTATAGTCCGACGTATTTTGTTTTTGGCAAAGATGAGGAAAATAACACAGGGCATTACGTAAAACGTTTCGGCGGTACCAAGGCGCTGCTGCATTACGGCGGCGGTTCGGTGGTGAAATCGGGTCTTTTGGATCGCGTGAAGGCATCGCTGGAAAAAGAGGGCATCGCGCATACCGAGCTTGGCGGTGTGAAACCGAACCCCAGAAGCGGTCTTGTTTACGACGGCATTGAACTTTGCAAAAAGGAAGGCGTAGATTTTGTCATCGCTGTCGGCGGCGGCAGCACCATTGATTCAGCCAAAGCGATTGCGGCTGGCGTGAAATATGACGGTGATTTTTGGGATTTCTATCAGGGTAAGCCGGTGACTGAAGCTTTGCCGGTTGCCACCATTTTGACCATATCAGCGGCGGGCAGTGAAGGTTCGCCGGATTCTGTCATCACGCAAGAAGACGGCATGTACAAGCGCGGGGCAACCGGAGAAGCTTGGCGGCCTGTGTTCTCTATCTTGAACCCCGCACTGACGGCAACACTGCCCAAATTTCAGGTTGCCTGCGGTGTTACCGATATCATGGCACATCTGTTTGAACGCTACTTTACGACCACAAAAGAAGTGGAAGTGACCGACCGGATGATTGAAGGGCTTTTGCTCACCATGATTAAAGAAGGCCCTCGAGCGGTGGCCGACCCTGCCAATTACGATGCACAGGCCAATGTCATGTGGGCGGGCATGATGGCGCATAACAATTCCTGCGGCGTGGGTCGCGTACAGGATTGGGCCAGCCACGATATTGAACATGAGCTTTCAGCCATCTATGACTGCGCTCACGGTGCAGGGCTGGCCACAGTTTTTCCAGCTTGGATGAGTTATAATATGAAACACGATGTCAATCGCTTTGCGCAGATCGCTGTCCGTGTTTGGGGATGCCAGATGGATTTTCAGCACCCTGAGAACACCGCCAAAGCGGGCATTGAAGCGCTGAAAAGGTTTTCGTCTTCCATCGGTATGCCGGTTTCCTTCGCCGAACTCGGCGCAAAAGAAGCGGACATAGAAAAGATGGCCGAATCTGCCTGTTACGGTGACGGGCGAGACGGCACCATCGGCGGTTTTGCCAAGCTCAATAAAGACGATGTAATGAATATCTACAAGTTGATGCTGTGAAATAATATCGATTAAAAAGACTTTAGACTGTCGAAAAAGTGTATAATCTTAAAACAACCGCTAATGAGAGCGGTTGTTTTGCTTTCCTTGTACCCTTTTTTGACAGTCTGCAAATGATCAGGGTTTTTCGAAAAGTTCAAGGCTTTGTTAAAAAGCCTTTTTTTGATGAAATTTTATCTATTCTTTTCTGCGGTCCAGCAGGTAATTACTTCCCGGCATCATCTTGACCTTATGCTTGATATCCGCGCAAATATCGCTGACTTCAAGATAGCTTTTATAATCGCCTTGGCTTAAATCTACACCCGAGATGCTGATGGAGACAAAGGGGAATTTAACCATTTTACCCGCCCGGTTGGTCGAGACAATATATCCAAGGTCCAGATCAGTTTTGGTGTAAAACTGGGTAATCATCTTGTCAAACGATTGGATAAACATATCGGCAAAAGCATCGGCTATATCATTGCCCAGAGTGATAACAAAATCATCACCCCCGACATGGCCGATGAATATATCATTGATGTTCATTGCTTTGGCCACGCTCTGCATCTGCTGTGTGGTGAACAGGATGATATCGTCACCCTTGGCGAAACCATATTTATCATTATAGGATTTAAAGTTATCCAGATCGCAGTATAGCACGCACTGCGCTGCACCCGTCTGGATCAACGTATCAATATGCTTTCGAATGCTGTTGTTGCCAGGCAGTTTGGTGATGGGGTTAGCGTCCAAAGCCAGACTGTACAACCGTTTGATTTCCTTAAGGTTGACTGACATCTGGGCATGGCGGCGGATTCTCGCCAGCGTAACCACCGGAATAAACGGCTTTCGGATATAATCATCTGCTCCAATCTCAAAACCCTTTTTTTCGTCCTCTGTGTCCGAGGCCGCGGTGACGAAGATGACCGGAATATCGGCGGTTTCAGAATCTGACTTTAAACGACGGCACACTTCGTAGCCGTCAATCGGCTCCATCATCACGTCCAGCAAAATCAGATCCGGTTTTTTTTGACTGGCCAATTTCAAGCCGGTGTTGCCTTCGGTTGCAAAAAAGACGCGATAATCCGGCCTTAAAAGCGCGGACAGTGTTTTGATGACCTCAATGGTATCGTCGATGATGAGGACGGAGATGGGTTCATTCATCATTTTATGCATCCCCCAACATGACGCCATAAGGCGCTAAAAACGCAATTAAGTCTTGTGCGGCATCCTCGTATTTTAAATCACTGATTTTCTCCGCGATAGGATCAAAGGCACTTTGTTCGGGTCCATTCAGTTTGATTAAAATCTGCTTGGCTGTGGATTGTGCATCCATATTGAATTCTTTTAACTGACTATTGAGCAGGATAAACGAATCGGCGAGATCACCGATTTTGCGAAGCGGCAAGGTATCCTCGGGCAATTCATCGGTCTTGCTGATGAGATAATCATGAATGCTATTGATGACGCGCTCCAGCGCTGTTTTAAAGGATAGCAGGGCTTCTATGCCGCTCTGATTTTCGCGATACCGCATCTCCAAAGTTTCGGCGGCAGCATATAGCTCAGAAGCGCCAAGATTGCCGCCTGATCCTTTGATGGTATGTACGATAATCCGGTTTTCCTCAAAGGATTGTTTTTGATCGTTTTCAGCTATACGTGTGAAGACGTTTTGATAGCTTTGATAGAAGCGTGATAGCAATTCATCATAAAGCTCAAGATTCCCCATCACGCGTTCAAGCCCTTCGCGGGTATTGATGCCGTCGATGAGAATCGGCTTTACGGCGGTTTTTGACTGGTGTTTTGGCAAAGGTATATCGGGAAGGCCTTTTTCGGGTATAAACTTGATAAGAGTAGTAAACACTTCACCGAGATCAATCGGTTTATTGATCTGAGCATTCATGCCGCTTTTGATATTGCGCTCCTTTTCTTCGGCCAGCGCATGTGCAGTCATAGCGACAATGGCGATATCGCCGCGTCCGTTTGCCAGCTTACGTATCTGCCTTGTCGCTTCACGCCCGTCCATCACCGGCATTTGAATATCCATTAAGATAAGATCGTAGAAGCCTTCTTGTACAGCTTTCATACGGTCAACCGCAATTTGTCCGTTTTCAGCCACATCCACAATCAGCCCTTCACTTTCCAGCAATTCTTTCCCGATTTGCTGATTGATGTCGTTATCCTCCACCAGAAGAATACGCGCGCCCCGGATTTTTTTCAGCGCGGGGTGATAATCCTCTGGCTTAGCTGAAAAAGTTTGACGGGTTTGTTTCTTCTCGCTAAACATCTCAAGTACCGTATCAAAAAGATGCGAGGGGTTGATCGGTTTATCCAAAAAGTAATCAATATTAGAATCTTTAGCCTGTTTTTTAATGTCCTCTTTGCCATATGCTGATATCATCAGAATTTCAGGTATATGGTTGTCGGCTTGAAGCTCACGAATTCTTTGTGTGGTCGCGATACCGTCAATCTCAGGCATCAAATAGTCCATGACGATCAAATCGGGATGGATTCGGCCCTGGTCAATCAGATCAATCGCTTCCGCCCCAGAACTTGCGCTCATCACATTAAAACCGAAAGCGTCCAACTGGCGTTCGATAATCAGTTTGGCTTCGTCATTATCGTCCACAATCAGCACGTTTAAATCCTTTAAGGCGTCCGGGAGAACCAAGGCACGGCCTGATTCCCCAAACAACGGCAGTACAACATCAAATGAAAAACTGCTGCCCTTTCCGTAAATGCTGGATACATGGATTTCACCGCCCATGAGTTCAATGATCTCTTTGGAGATTGAAAGGCCAAGTCCGGTGCCGCCGTATTCGCGTGTAGTGGAAGAATCGGCCTGTGAGAACGGATGAAAAAGCTTTTCGATCTGCTCTTTTTTCATGCCGATACCGGTATCGTTCACCTCTACATGCAGGCGTGTATTTTCTTTGTCGAGACGTTGGGTATGCAGGCGCAGAGTAATATAGCCCTCGTTTGTAAACTTCAATGCATTATTGACCAAATTGACCAGAACCTGTGTTAAGCGAACAGAATCGCCGATGAGCTGATAGGTGGTGTCAATGGAAACATCAAACAAAAGCTCAATGTTTTTTTGCTCGGCCTTGAGCGTCAGCATGCTGGCCAGATTGTTTAAAATTTCATTTAAATCAATGGGTAAGCGCTCCAGCTCCATCTTGCCTGCTTCAATTTTTGAATAGTCCAAAATGCTGTTGATGATACCGAGAAGTGCTTTGGCAGAGCTCGTGATCTTTTGGTTATAATCCAACTGTTTTTCATTTAAACTGGTTTTGTACATCAATTCGGAGAGGCCGATGATTGCACTTAAAGGCGTGCGGATTTCGTGACTCATATTGGCCAGAAACTGTCCTTTGCTCATACTGGCCATCTTGGCCACTTTTTCCATCTCCTTGGAACGCGCCAGCGCGATTTCCAGCTTTTCGTTAAGATGCTCCAATTCCTGTTCGGTTTCGATACGCTGGGAGATATTCGCGGAGATGCCCCATAGTCCCACGATGTTGCCCTCCACATCTTTCAAAGGGTATTTGCTGACCTGGTACCAATGGATGTCGCCATTCGGCATCACCAGTTTTTCTTCCTTTTCCAAAAGTGGGACGCCGGTTTTAATCACACGCTGTTCTTCCAAAAAGGTTTGATTACCAAACTCGGCAGGATAAAAATCACCGTCATGCTTGCCAAAAACCTCGCTCATAGACTGCGCGCCAAAGGAATGCATCAGGGCTTCGTTGATATAAATAAACCGGGAATTCTTATCTTTAAAAAAAACGTATTCGTGGGCACTGTTGATGATGATGTCAACCAGATCGGAAATCTCAATATTGAGATTGTTCTGGAAATAATAGATGCTCTGGTTCATCTTAAACCTCTCCTGTATATGTTACCATCGCTATAAAGATTATATTTATCAATAACCAAAATAGATAAATATAAACATGAAGCGTGATAAATATACAAAAAGGGCGTAAGCATTGTGACAACGATAATGAGGAAACCTAAGGATGTGAGAAAATCTTTCGGTACTGATACGGGGTCTGGTCGGTGTATTTTTTAAACACACTGGTAAAATAGGCGGCATTGCAGAACTGCAGAAAAGCGGCAATCTCGGTGACGCTCATGCTTGAGAATTCCAAAAGATTTTTAGCGGATTCCACCTTGTTGGCCAGGACAAAATCGGTGATATGGACGCCGAGCTCCTCCAAAAACAGTTTGGAAAGATAATCGGGAGAAAGATGTACCATATCGGCCAAATCGTGGAGTGTGATTTTTTCTGTGGCGTTTTCATAGATATATTCAACAATTTTTGAAATCGGGAACTTATATTTCTTGGTACGGGCACGCTTGACAAAATTCAAAAACTTCAGCGCCATTTCGTATTCCAGCGCGGATAGTGATTTTTTGGTGGATAAGGTCTGGATGCGCTGGTAGAAATAATCGGCCATGCGCCTTGCTTCGTCACTCACCAGTCCAAGATCGGCTGCGGCTTTGGCATACATCGAAAGTGAAGACAGCAGTACCATGCGGAGCTGCTGGATGGCTTCTTTTGAAAGTCCGTCCTTGTCCGACTGGAGCTTGGCACTGATCGCGGCAATCACTTCCGGCTCGGAGCCGGATTGGATGGCACGAAGCAGTTCCCGTTCGAACTTAAAGGATGGGTGGGTGTAATGCGGCGCATCGGAATGCGTTTTTTCATCGATATTGTATGCGGTCACGATACTATCCTTAAAAAAGTGATAATCAAGATTATATCAGAAACCGCGAAAAATGCAAAAGGGATGCGAAAAAGCACATGATTTGTTAACCAAGATAGAGCTTTTCGTAGTATTCTTTGAGTATTCTTGGCATGGCAAAGGTGTTTTTAGTATCCGCGATACTGGTCTGCATCATGGTGATCCACCGACTTTTGTCGTTTTCGTATATAGGGAGCACTTCGTTTTCCAAACAGGCATAGAGAGCCTTTAAGTCGTGCGCGTCCAAAACCGCATCGTCATCCGACTCAAATCCATCTCCGAACTGCCAGCCGTTCATGCCATGCCGACAGCATTCCGGCCACCAGCCGTCCAGGATGGAACAGTTTAAAACCCCATTCATCGCGGCTTTCATACCGGATGTGCCGCTGGCTTCCTGAGGTCGGCGGGGATTATTGAGCCAAACATCAGCGCCGCGGGTCAGTGCCGCGCCGATGGTCATATCATAGTTTTCTAAAAAAACTACGTTTTTCGGGTAAGCTTTGCTGAAAGCCACCAGATTGGCGACGATCGCTTTGCCGGTGTCGTCCAATGGATGCGCTTTGCCCGAAAAGACAATCTGCAAACGGTTTGCCTGAAACAGTTTTTCCATACGCTCCCGATCGGTAAAAATGAAGTCCGAGCGCTTGTAGGGTACGGCCCTGCGTGAAAAACCGATCGTTAGGACGTTCTCGTCCAGCTTTACGCCGTTCCTTGCTTCGATGAGCTTTAAGAGTGCCTGTTTTTCGATCATATGTGCCTGCCACAGTTTTTCGCCGTCATCTGCCGCTTCTAAAACAGCCTGACTGACCCAAGTCGGGGAATGGATGGCGTTGGTGATGCCGATGATTTCGCATCGTCTTTCCACATGCGTCCACATGGAATTTGCAGTTTTCGCGTGCAGGGCGGCCACGGCGTTGGCCTTGCGGGAGAGACGTAAACCCGCCACAGTCATATTGAAAGGATCCCCTCCGATATACTGCATCTGGGCTTTGGACAGCCCGTTGCCTGCGCCCATGTATTTAAGGCGATGCAGGGTGTGCGATTCGTTGCCCTGGACAATGGGCGTGTGGGTGGTAAATACGGTCTGCGAACGTGTGATTTCGACCGCTTCATCAAATGTTTTGCCATCGGTTATTTGCTCTTGAATCAACTCAAAAGCGGCAAAGACGGCATGGCCTTCATTGAAGTGGTAGACATCCACAGGAATTTTAAGCGCACGCAAAGCGCGTACCCCGCCGATACCCAGTACCATCTCTTGTGCCACGCGTTCTTCGGCAAACCATCCGTACAGTTGGCCGCTGATCCAGGCGTCGTCGTTTTTGGTAAGGTCGGTATCCAAAAGGTATAGGTCGGCGTTGCCAAAGCAGGTGACCTTCCACACCTTTATAAACACCGCGCGCTTGCGGATGGTCACCGAAACCTCTATGCCGGTATCCTCTAAAAAGGGATAGGTGCGGTTATGGTAGCTGTCATATGGCTTTCCGTCGGCGCTAATGCGCTGATCGGTGTAACCTTGTTTCCAGAGGATACCGATGCCGACGATGGGGTAGTCGAGGTCTTTAGCACCTTTCAGGTAGTCTCCTGCCAGAATGCCGAGGCCGCCGGCGTATTGCTTAAAATCATTGTCGAGACCGTATTCCATACAAAAGTAAGCAACCCGGGGAAGATTTTGGTTTACCATCATATCTCCTTATATTTATCGTTCTATTTGCAGACTGCCGTTTTCCGTCAGATGATGCGCTTTGCCGTAAATGGTGATATCCGCATCCGGACCGTTTCGATGCGATATAATCACAGTAGCTTTGGATACATCAATGTCAAAGACGGTACCGCGATAGGTCAGGCTGAAGCGATATCCTGTCCATTCCATAGGTAAAATGGGGTTTAGAATAAGTGTGTCCGAGGTATAGCGCAGACCACCAAAACCATAGATCATGGCCAGCCATGCGCCAGATGTGGCGGTGATATGCAGGCCATCCTCGGTATCGTTGTTATAATCGTCGAGGTCCAAACGCGCCGCACGCAGAAACAGTCCGTATGCTTTTTCGATATAACCGATTTCGGAGGCTAACACCGCGTAAATACCGGAAGACAGGGAGGATTCGTGAACCGTCATGGGTTCATAGAAATCGAAGTTCTTTTGCTTAACCGTCAGGCTGAACGCATGTGGGAAGTTAAAAAGCCCCTGAATAACGTCCGCCTGCTTGATATAGCAGGAGCGCAAAATTCTGTCCCAGGACCAATACTGGGAGATAGGACGCTCTTGGATCGGAATCATATCCGCCAACTGCAAATCTTTGTCTAAAAAACCGTCCTGCTGTATAAAAAGATCAGGGTCGTCGGATTTAGGATAGTACATCAGGTTTGCAATCGACGAAAAATGGGACAGCTCATGATGTGAGAATTTCAATCGGTCCTTGGCACGCTTGTAGGCATTTGGCGCGTTTTTCTCCAAGTATGCGGCCGCGTTAACGGTGAAGTCCAGCGAGAAGACTGCCATGCGATTGGTATACCAATTGTTATTGACGTTGTTTTCGTATTCATTCGGCCCAGTGACGCCGAGTGTCATATATTGGTTTTCTTTGGAGTTAAAGGTGACTCGACCCGCCCAGAACCGAGCGGTTTCAACCAAAACGTCAATGCCAAAATTCTCCAGATAGTTAAGATCCCCGGTATAGTCAATGTAGTTTTTAATCGCCAGTGTCATCGCCGCATTGCGGTGGATTTCCTCAAAGGTGATCTCCCATTCATTATGGCATTCTTCGCCGTTCATGGTGACCATAGGGTATAGCGCGCCGGGCAAACCCAGCTTGGACGCGTTTTCTTTGGCTTTATCTAACTGACGATAGCGGTAGAGCAAGAGCGATTTGGCGACCTTAGCATCGGAAGTCGAAAGAAAAAAAGGTAGGCAGAACATCTCGGTATCCCAGTATGTACCGCCGCCGTATTTTTCGCCGGTAAAGCCCTTAGGCCCGATGTTTAAGCGTTCGTCATGACCGGTATAGGTTTGCTGCAGATGGAAGATGTTGAAGCGAATGGCCTGTTGAGCAGCGGTGTCGCCCGCAATTTCAATATCACAACGATCCCAGATACGCCGCCATGCGTCTTTGTGCGCGGTAAGCAATGCGTCAAAGCCGGCTTCTTTGGCTTTTTTTGCGCGTGTGACAGCGGTCTGGGTCACATCAGCGCTTGCGTAATCGCGCGAAGTAGTGACCGCAAAATATTTATATAGGGTTAAGGTTTCACCTTTTTTTAAGGTTAAGTGATAGGTGCTTTTGGTGGTCAGTGTGGTGTGCTCACACTCAGGTGTGAGTTCCAATGGTTTTTCGTTGAGCTGTAGTTCATCCGATTTGGCCGTGGCGACCGTATAGTCGGTCTTTTTGGTGTTTAACGTGACACAGGCATGATTCTTATCACAAGAGGCAGCGACTGGATTCCAAAACACCTCGTCATAATTGGCATCTGCATTGCGTACGTCGCCGATAAGACAGGAAACCAGTGACACGTTGATATCACTGTTTTGGGCGGTGATGCTGTAGCGCAGGGCTCCGAGTTCTCTTTGGTCCATCGAGACAAAGCGAAGAGTGCTGATAGCTATCGTCTTATTCTTGGATATGTTGACAGTAAAGTCTCGCGCAAACGTGCCGTTCTGCATATCCAGCGTTTGGGAAAAATCCTGCGGCGGGATATGAGCTAAATCCAGCGCTACACCATCCAGCGCAATTCTAAGCGCGATAAAATCGCAGGCGTTTAAAACCTTGGCAAAGTAATCTGGATATCCGTTTTTCCACCAGGCTACTTTGGTTTTGTCCGGATAATAAACGCCGGCAATATAGGAGCCTTTCAGAGTTTTCCCCGAATAGCCTTCCTCAAAATTGCCGCGTAGACCCATGTGTCCGTTGGCGAGACTCATCACACTCTCCGTGTTTAAGATATCCTCCGGAGAAAACCGAGAGACGGAAACCCGCCAGGGATGCTCAGTAAAACGTTTTTTCATCGTTATCCGCCATAGATTTATTATTGTCTTTAAACACGATTATTGTATATGAAAGGACAGGGGAGTTGCAAGTATTGGTATAAGAATTACCGAAAGACAAGAAAAGCCCCGTAGATTGCAAAAAGAAACTAAAAAGCATAGAATGGTACTAATCTTTGTTTTTATCATATATATTAAGGAGCTTGCACGATGGAGAAGTACACAAAATGGATTTTTAAGTTTAAGAAGCCGTTGATGGTTTTATTTGTTCTGTTAAATCTAACGGCGATTTATGGCATCACAAGAATCAAAATCGGTACTGAATTTGATATCTTTAAGACACAGGACAGCCAGTACGCTGTGAACTTGGAGACACTGAACGCGGCATTTCCGTCATCCGACGAGATGATTGTGGTATGCGAATATGATGAGGCGCTGAAAGAAACCATATTGGATTTTGAAGATGCTGCCCGGTCGCTGGACGGCATCAAGCTGGTTAAAGGCATTGAGGAAACCGAGAGCGCTTTGCCGATATCGGTGGAAGCGATCAGCCCGATTAAGACAGTGAACGGCACCACGTACGCTGTGATCACGCTGTTCCCCAAGGATTCTTTTGGGTTTTCCGAGCTTAAGGAGATGGAACAAACGCTCAAAGACGCGGGATTGACATACTATATCAGCGGAGACAAGTATATGCAGAACAAGATATTTGATTATCTCTTGATTATTCTTCTGGCCATTCTGCCGTTCGCCATCATCATTTTGTTTAGTATATTCAAAGTACAGATGAAATCGATCAAAGCGACGATTCTATCGGTGCTGCCTGCCGTCATCGCGGCGCTGTGGACTTTGGGGTTTGCCGGACTTTTGGGCAACAAAGTCTCGGTTTTGACCGTCCTAGCGCCAATCTTTACCATCATCATCGGCAGTGCGGATGGACTGCATTTCAATTCGCATGTACAGGAATATTTGGACGAAAACAACAGCATGCAGGACAGCATTGCCAAGACCTTGCGTATGGTGGGCGTGCCTATGATTATCACCACCGTGACTTCGGTGGCCGGATTTATTTCGCTCTTGTTTATGAACACATCGGCGATTCATGATTTGGCGGTCTATACTTCCATCGGCATTGCGCTGGCCGGCATCATCACCTTTGTTTTCCTGCCCACGATCAACAGCTTTGAAAAAATCGATATCACCAAAAAGAAAGCGTCGCAAGGTATCAACCTGCCGTTTGAAAAGCTGATGGGATGGCCGTCCTATTTGATCTTGGTTGCAATTGTTGTTTGTGCATTTTTTGGCATTCCGAAAATCAAAACCGAATTCAATCAGTTGATGCTGTATAAAGACTATACAGCGGTCAGCAAAAACTTTGATAAAGTCATGGAAGTCAATGAGGGCACAATCCCCATGTTCGCGCTGATCGAAAACGGAGGGAAGCCTATGGATGAGGCAGTGGCTGAAGAAGCCGATGCATTTAGCGAAGCGTTGCTGGACAGCGGTGAAGCCACCAAAGTGGTGTCGCTGTATACGGTTCTTTCCAGCATCCGTGAGGAAATGCCGCAAGGGATGCAGGTGGAAGCCACGATGCTTGCAGGAACAGACATATATTCCGAGATGGTTAGTGACGAATATTCGAAAATCATGATTTTCCCGAAAGACTTAAACAACGCAACCATTGAAGGTATTGTGAAGACGTCCGAAGGTTACGACAATATCATGCTTTCGGGCACCCAGTTGATGATGTACGAGTTAAACCAGCAGATGCTGGGCGGGCAGGTGACCAGTCTGCTGATCGCGTTTGGTTTGGTTTTGCTTTCGCTAATACTCAGCTTAAGGAAGCTATGGATTAGTCTGCTCTCCATGCTGCCCATTTTGTTTACCTCGCTTTTCATGTTTGCGTTTTTGGGGTTGACGGGCATCTCGCTGAATCTTTTCACTACCACCATGTTCAGCGTCACCATCGGGGTCGGAATCGACTATGCCATTCACTTTACATCGGTGTATAATCAATATAAACGGGAAGGATTTGCGAGTGAGCAGGCGGTGGAGAACGCTTATGCATTTTCATCCCGGCCGATTATCGCGAATGCGTTGGGATTCGCGGTGGGCCTTTCGGTGCTGATGCTGTCACCCTTAAAAATCCATCTGTATGTATCGCTTTTGATGTGGGTATCCATGGTGCTGTCATCCACTTTGAGCCTCTCATTCCTGCCGACGGTCTTGAAGAAAGTAAAATAACACATAAGAAGAGGAATAACAAATGAAATATATAGCTGATGAAAAACGATATGATACGATGTTGTATCGGAAAAGCGGCAGTTCGGGATTGAAGCTTCCGGCAGTGTCGCTGGGGCTTTGGCATAACTTCGGCGGCGCCAACGCCTACAAAGACGGAATCGCCATGCTGAAGACCGCGTTTGATCTGGGGATCTCCCATTTTGATCTGGCCAACAACTACGGCCCGCCGCCGGGTGCGGCTGAAATGTTTATGGGACGAGCGCTGAAGAATGAGTTTAAGCCTTATCGGGATGAGCTGATTATCTCGACCAAAGCGGGATACCATATGTGGAACGGTCCTTATGGAGACGGCGGTTCGCGTAAATATCTGCTGTCCAGTTTGGATCAGAGCCTAAAACGGATGGGACTGGATTATGTGGATATTTTCTACCACCATCGGCCGGATTCAGATACGCCGATTGAGGAATCCATGCGGGCATTGAATCAGGCCGTTGTGTCCGGAAAAGCGCTGTATGCAGGCATCTCCAACTATCGCCCTAAGGAAGCAAAAAGAGCCATCGATATCTTAAAGGATTTAGGTACACCCTGCGCGATCCACCAGCCCCGCTATTCCATGATGGACCGTTGGGTGGAAGACGGGCTTTTGGATCTGCTGGAAGCGGAGGGTGTGGGCACCATCACGTTTTCACCGCTGAACAAAGGGATTCTGACCGATAAATACTTGAACGGTATTCCTGCGAATTCGCGAGCGGCTGGATCAAGTCCATTTTTAAGTGCGGTAGACATCACAGACGAAGTGGTGGATAAGGTACGCCGGCTTAACAAAATAGCAGAGTCGCGACGTCAGACCATGGCCGAGATGGCCATCGCTTGGAATTTGAGAAAAACGGCAGTTACATCGGTCTTGATCGGTGCTAGCCGGCCTTCGCAGATTACCGATGCAGCGGCGGCTCTGAAGAAACTGGATTTCACTGCGGCTGAATTGGAATCGATCGAGAATATACTTGGAGAATAAGAATTAAAATAAGCATGAAACGAAAAGCTGCCATCCGGCGGCTTTTTTTGGTGGAAAAAGTTTTGATCAATTTGTGATTTGTATCGGGCGGAGGAAAACAAAGTGAAGATGGGGAATAAAAAGAACTTCCAAATATTGCACGCATTTGGAACGGATAAGGAACGGGTTAGTCATATCGGTGGAACGCAAAAACCGTATAATGAGAGGTAAATACATCATCTAAAGTAAACACGCAATTTTCCCATTTATATTCTAATTGTACGTTTTTATCAACTGCAGATATCTTTTTTGCGGGCAAAAAGAGGGGTACCAGCTATGACAGACAAAGAAATAAGAAAACTTAATCGCTTGGAGCTTTTGGAATTGATGGTCACCATCTCCGAAGAGAATGAAAATCTTCGGAAAAAGATGGGTACGCTGCAAAAGCAATTGGATGAACGCGAAATCAGTTTGGATTCGGCAGGATCAATCGCCGAAGCGTCGTTATCGCTTTCCGGTGTATTTGACGCCGCGCAGGATGCGGCGGATCGGTACTTGGAAAACATCAAAGAAATCAACCGCTCAGCCGTAAAGGAAGCGGAGCGAATGATGGCCGACACCAAAAAAGAATGCCTGGAAATGGAGCAGGAAGCAAAAAAACAGGTGGACGAGAAATGGAAGTCCCTTAAAAAAATGCTGGATGATTATATCAAGACCCACGACATCACAAAGGAAGAACTCAAGACGCTGGTGGTCGAGCAAAAACAGGCAAAGGCGCAAAATCCGGGTTTAAACTGAGATGCCGAGAAAGCGTAACTTACCCTCTTCCGAACAGCTGAAGGAAGAACTAAAACGCGTTAAACATCGGGCGCGCTACAAGAAAGCGTTGCGAGGAACCATCTGGACGCTGGTCGTTGTGGCGGCGGCCTCAATCATTCTGTCCACTTTTTTGTTCACAGTGCTGAAAACGCAAGGAACCAGCATGGAACCGGTACTGTCCGAAAATCAGCTGGTGATAGCAGTGAAGACTCATCGATTCAAAACGGGCGAGATTGTTGCCTTTTACTATAACAATAAAATATTGATTAAGCGCGTCATCGGGTCTGCAGGAGACTGGGTGAATATCGACGAAACAGGAGACGTTTATGTCAACGACGCGCTGCTGGACGAGCCTTACGCGGTGGATAAAACACTGGGCGATGGGGATATCACCTTTCCTTATCAAGTGCCTGAAAACCGATGGTTTGTGCTGGGTGACCACCGAGCGACATCAGCCGACAGCAGAAGCAGTATCATCGGCAACGTCAGTGACGAACAAATCATTGGCAAAGTCGTATTGAGAATTTGGCCACTATCCGAGATATCCTCGGTTAAATAGAGGTAAGCCGTCTTTTTTGGAGGGACGAATTTTTTGAAAAGGGAAGTTGCAAGCCGGATTAGAACCTATATCCGCAACAGAAGAAAGCGTAATCGCTTCTTTGCAGTGCTTTCGGTGCTGTCTTTTGTTGTTGCGCTTGGCACTTTCTATGCACTTTCCATGCCGGCTTTAACACTGGATAACGATGCGGTCGGTGAAACGGTGTACGGGGAAGAGGTGCCAGAAATGATTTCCGGCGCCTTGCCGACACCGGCCGCAACGGCATCCGCACCACAAATTGATCCTCCGGAAATGTTACCTGAGGTATCGGACACACCCTGTGTGTCCGAAGTGCCTGTGGCAAGTGCATCTCCCGGTCTTGAACCTGAACCGTTGCCGACTGAACCCGTTGTTCCCGAACCGACAGCTTCTCCGTCGCCTTTGCCGTCGCCCAGTGCTACGCCGGAGGTTGAAACGTGTGATGCATCCGAAGGCAGACTATTTGTTTGCGAAAAGGACGGCCTTACGGTTCAAGTCGTTTTAAAGGATGACTCCGAAATTCCGGATGATGCCCAATTGCAGGTGGTCCGCGTGACTGATAAAAACAGTGCGGCAAATCATACTGTGAATCTCAGCGGAATTGAATCGGAGCTTGGCGTTTCCAGTAAGGCTGATTTTGAATACTACTTATTATCATTGATCATAGACGGCAAGGCGTCTGCCATGCCCGAAGAATATAAAGCCATTTCGATCATCGACAGCCGGGTGGGCAAAAAATTCGGTGTTCTTGCGGCATACGGCGTATTGACGAATGGTGACGGAGCATCCCTGTTTGAGATTGAGCACCGAAGTATAACATCCGAAAATCGCTCGGTGAGTTTTTCCACAAAGGCGGCTTTTACCGGTCTTGTGATGTACTGGCATAAAGGGACAACGCTGCAGGGCGGCGGAACACAGAAGACTGAACCCGTATCAGCAGATATCGGAAACGGCGAATATCAAGTTAAATCAGGTGGCGCGGGACAGTCGGAATTCAGCGCTGGATCGAAAAAAACAGCAGGTCAAACTCACTTTTTGTTTGAGGGTAACGGCCTGAATGTGACCGCCGATCTTTCAACGCCGGATGCGATACCGGACGGGGCCTCTTTGACAGCAAGAAGGATTACCAGCAGTGGTAATTTTTTGGAGTATCTTGGCATCTACCTGCGGCTTTATCTTAACGGGTATGTGAAGAGCGGCGATGATTTTTATATCTATGATATTAATTTCAGTTTAAATGGCCTGGAAATTGAACCGAGTAGTGGAACGGTTTCGGTTAGCGTCGAAGATAAAGATTACAACAGTACTGGAACCATCAACACCTATAATGCGCTGCATATGGATGATAGCAACAATATTCAAAGATTGCAGGTGACACAACCCAATCTGCACGCTAAAAACAAAGTCAAGTTTTCGGTGAACAGTTTTTCCACATTTATCGTTTTGCCAGTGGGCTCGCGCCTCAGTTTCGATCTGGTAGAGGAAGCTGGTGATACGTTCACACATTCTTCTTTCTATATTCCCGACCGGCCGCTTGGAATGGCGGGCAATTTTCATATTGTAGCGTTTGATACTGCGACATTATCGGCACATACCAATGGGAATGTACTGGCGCAGACATGTAACGCATACTCCAATTTTGGAACGAACAACCTGCCTGCAGAGGTGAGTTATATACAACAATATGCGCATGTGCATCCAACAAGTGCATCCAGCACCAGCCATATTCTGGCGCTGGGTTCCAGCAATGTAATTACCTTAATGGATAACGGAAACGCATTTGGTGTGAATGGTACAAAACTGGATAAGCCGTACAATATATTGCAGGATGACGATACATCGGCTTTACAGTTTGTCAACCTCAATCTGGTAGAATCCCAACTTAGGTCGATCGCACTATCTTACAGCGGGCTGAGCAACACGAATATTGATACTTCGCATTTAAGCACCACGGGCGGCAGCTGCGACCTAAGTTATATTCAGCTGATTGACTCGGACCGGGTGGGCGTATTCAATGTAACTGCCAGTCAGTTGAACCAATATGGATACCTCGGGGTCAAGGGATTTGTATCGGGGGATGATGGTACGGTGTTTATCAATGTAGATTGTACTGGATTTACCGGAACGGTGCATATACCCAACAGTGAGATGTCCTACAATAATGCCTGGCTTGGTTTTCAGGAGCGTACGACTTTCATCTATGGCCGAATCCTGTGGAATTTCATTAATTGCACCTCAGATATTGAGACGGGCAGGGTGTATGGTTCAATCGTTGCGCCGGACGCAAGCATTAGAGTATATCAGAATGTCAACGGAAGTATTATTGGAAAAAATGTGACCATTAACGCGGAGAGCCACCGAGATGATTTTGTCGGTGTTCTAACGAATAATGATGCGATTACAGTGAATAAAATCTGGCTGGATCAGGATGATTCGCCGCTGCCCGCTTCGGAAGTGGCCGGTTACAGTGTCACGATCCAACCCTATTGGTCAAATAATCATGGAAACACTTGGCATTCTAATACGGCGGATCAGTTTGTGCTAAACAGCGCAAACAACTGGACCTATTCTTGGAATCAGCCGCATAATAAAACGTATTTGTGGCGAGTAGAGGAAATCGCGGTGCTTGATGCTTCCGGCACCGATATTTCCGGAAACTATACAGCCAGTTATTCGGACAATAACACAGCAGGCATGACCAACGGTTTAATCTTTGTTTATAACAAAATTACATATACTTTACCAGATACCGGCGGCATCACCACACGGCCTTTGACAATAGCGGGAATTCTGGTCATGAGTATTGCGCTATATATTCTCTTTGAGCTTAAACGATGCCGAAAAAGGCAAAAATATGCCAACTCGGGTTAGTTTAGATGATTATAGATATATGAAAATATTGATGAAACAAAAGAAAGGGAAAAACATGAAAACAGTATTAAAAACATTGAGCATGATGTTGGTTATCGTATTGGTGCTCGGCATGATGAGTATCACCGCTTATGCGGCACCCAATACATTAACGATTACATCGGAAACGAGTGGTCATACCTATCAAGCCTATCAGGTCTTTTCGGGTGACTATTCCTCGACGGTTGGAACTTTGTCCAACGTCGAGTGGGGTACGGGCATTAACGGTACCGGTCTTTTGGCCGATCTGCAGGCATCCGCTTATGGAACTGCCGCGGGTAGAACCTGGACAGGTTTGAGCGCATCCGAGGCAGCGGACTTGATGTCAAGCATTTCGGATGCCGACTTTGCCGCGGATTTGGCAGATATGATTGAAGCCAATTTGGGCACGGCCGGACATACGGACAGCGGTGCGCCGACAGGCTCTGCGGGAGCATACACGTACACGATCAGCGGTCTTGCGGATGGTTACTTCTTTGTTAATGAAGCTGATCTTGGTGCAGGCGTAGATAATTCGGCGACAAGCTTTATGCTACAGGTGTTGGGCGATGTTACAGTTGCGGCCAAAACCGACAAACCGGCAGTTGCCAAAAAAGTTGAAGAACTGGATGCCGGAACCTATACTGGATCCTGGAACGACGCGGCAGACTACAGCATTGGGGATGCGGTTCATTTCAGAATCGTGGGTCTGGTTCCGGACATGACTTACTTTGATACTTACTTCTATGCGTTTACAGACACATTAAGCGATGGGCTGACCTTTGACGACGCAAGTGTCAATGCATACTTCGTATCTTCCGCGGCAAGCATGTATGCTGTTGAAATCAGTTCGTCGGTCGGTGCCGGCGGAACGATTCTGGCGCCTGCAAGCTATAGTGTGGTTGAAAATGCAGGACTGCCGAGTGGATTCACCCTGACGTTTACTGACCTGTTAACCACCGCAGGCGTAGCAAGCAACGGCTATATCGTGGTGGAATACAGCGCCGAGCTGAACAGCAGCGCAGAAGTTGGCAACATTGCCGGATCGAATGATGGAAACCCGAATGAAGTATACTTAACTTACAGCAACAATCCAAATGTGGGTACGGACAGAGGCGAAACGCCTAAAGACGAAGTAGTGGTCTTCAGTTTTGAACTGCCGGTAGCAAAAGTAGACGACGAAACACCGGCAGGCGCGCTGCTTGGCGCCACCTTCGCTTTGTTCCCGGATTCTGCCAGTGCGGCGGCAGCTGTGGCCGACCCGACAGTGCTGACGAACGCGCTGTACTTTGCGGGCGGAGCGGGTGTTTATACGCTGAGTGATTCCGGCTCGGGAACGCAGACGCTGGCCAGCACAAACCCTGGCGCTACATATACTTTGAGCGGATTGGATGAAGGAACCTACTACCTTGTAGAAATTGATGAACCATCTGGTTACAACCGTTTGGATGCGGCGATCGAAGTGGTGATTGATTCGACTTATAACGGTACAACTTATGTAGATGGCCATACTCCGGACGGCACCTATGACCAGCTGACTGATGTTTCGGTCAATACGGTCACCAACGGAACCGTCACGGTTGTCAACGAAAAGGGTTCTATTCTGCCCGAAACCGGCGGTATCGGCACAACCATCTTTACGGTCACCGGTGTTATCCTGATGATCGGTGCGGCTGTGCTGTTTATCACCAAGAGAAAAGTAGCGGCACATAAAGAATAAATAAAATAACAGTATTAAAAAAGCTGAAAAGGCGGCGGGAATCTTTCTCGCCGCCGACGGCTTTTTTACGGAGCGCTTTAAATGTTAAAGAAACATCTACCGACAATTATTCTCATCGTCGTTTTTACGGTCGGTCTTGGATTGCTGCTGTATCCGACTGTCAGCGATTATATCAACTCGCTGCATCAAAGCCGCGCAATCTCAAGTTATGAGGATGACCTTTTGAGTTTGCCCGAGGCAGACTACTCCGCGATATGGCAAAATGCGGTGGAATACAACCAGCGCGTCTATGCGGATACGGATCGTATGCGCATCACCGAGGAAGAAGAGGCAGATTACTTAAGCCAGCTTAACGTCCTGGGCAACGGAATTATGGGATATATCGAAATCAGTTCTATTAATGTGAAACTGCCGCTCTACCACGGTACCAGCGAAGAGGTGCTGCAGGTGGGGGTGGGCCATCTGGCCAACACATCACTTCCGGTCGGCGGAGAAAACACGCATTGCGTGGTGTCGGGACACAGAGGATTGCCATCGGCAAAACTGTTTACCGATTTGGATCAGCTGGTGGAGGGCGACGTATTCCTCCTCCATATTTTAGATCAGGTACTCGCATATCAGGTGGAGAGTATATCCATCGTGGAGCCAACCGATATGGCGGTACTTGACATTGTTGACGGAAAAGATTACTGCACACTGGTCACCTGTACGCCTTACGGGATAAATTCCCACAGGCTGCTGGTGCGGGGTGAGCGTATTGAGTATAATGAAGAAGTTATCAGAACCATCCAGATTACGGCGGACGCCAAGAAGGTGGATCCAACTTTGGTGGCGCCGTTGGTGGCCGTGCCGATTCTGCTGGGCTTGCTAATCTGGCTTCTGCTGAGCACAAAAAAGAAGAAAGACCCGAAGGCACAGGGAGAGAATAAAGCGTGAAGCGCATAGAAAAAGAGAAAAAACTGAAAAACGCATATTCGGCATTGTTGCTGGCGCTCGTCGTTTTGACTGGGCTTTTATGGCCCCTTTCGGCGGCGGCGGTGGACCCGATTGATCCCGCACGCCCTTGTTCGCTGCAGCTGCATGTGGCTTATGCAGGGTCGGACATTCAGGGCATGACGTTTCATTTATATGCCGTAGGCACTGGAGACGAAGCGACCAGCTTTTCGCTCTCGGGCGCTTTCGCAGGATATCCAGTCAGCTTAATGGGCTTAAACGCTTCCGGATGGCAGGCGGCCGCAGAGGATTTGGCCGATTATGCTGAGGCGGATGGAATAGCTCCCGATGCCGCCGGCGTGACGGATGCTGGAGGGATGATTCACTTTAGCGGGCTGTCCGGCGGGCTCTATCTCATCGTGGGCGAGGATTATATTTCCGGTTATAGTTTGTTTCAGGTATCACCCTTTTTGGTTGCACTGCCCCATCTGCAGGATGACGGCAGCTGGCTGTATGATGTGGCCGCATACCCGAAGGTTTCCGACCCGGTGACCATCCCGGTTGGAACACCCGGCCCGGGGATACCAACATCCACTTTGCCCCAGACTGGCTGGCGCTGGTGGCCTGTGCCGCTAATGGCCGTGCTCGGCCTTGTTTTGTTCGGCATCGGCTGGTGGAGGAGGTATCATGACGGAAAAGAAACAGAAAAATAGACGCGGGATTTTTTTGATGATGCTCGGGATCGCCCTGATGGCGGGAGCGGGGATCGTGACCTATATCCATCATGCGGTGGAAAACAAGGCGCAGATTCGCAGTGCCGAAGCACTGGCGGCTTTGGAAGCGCGGATACCCAACAGTGACGAAATCGGACGCGATGCGGTGACGAATATGCTGAGCACCTTTAGCCTGACCGATGATGAGAGCTTGATGGTGGACGGCGCGGAGTATACCGGCATTTTGGAGATACCCGTGCTGGGGCTTTCATTGCCCGTTCAGAGCGAATGGAGCTATCCGCAGCTGAATGCTTCTCCCTGCCGCTATACGGGCTCGGTGGTGGACAGAAATATGATTATCGCGGGGCACAATTACCCGGCGCATTTCGGGTATTTCTACCGCCTTCGGGGCGGCGACGGGGTGCGTTTTACCGATGTGCTGGGCAACATATACACCTACAGGGTGGTCAATATCCAGACGCTGGCAGGTACGGACGTGGCCGAGATGAGAGCGGGGAATTGGGATTTGACGCTGTTTACATGCACGTTGGGCGGAGCGGAGCGGCTGGCGATTCGGTGCCGGTTGGAGTAGCCTTTGTACGGCAAAACACTAATTTGATTATTAAAGCGGCCTTTTCCTTTATTGGAGGGCCGTTTTTGTGTGTATTGAAAAACAACAAGACCAATCTTTAAAACATGTATATTCTGACGGCTTCCTGCCTGTGCTTTTACTTTTTGTAAGGCCCAAAAAGTAACAAAAAGCCCTTCTATTCGCCTGCTTTTGCTGTTTCCTTGGTTTGGCGGCGTTTTTGCTAACTTCTCATAACTCGCCGTTGCTCAAACAGATGAGAAGTCTTCACGCAAAAACATGGCCAAACCCGCGGGCAAAAGCAAAGGACTCGAACAGGTTTTCTATCCGTACAAATTTCTGCTATAGTTCCCTTGAAAGGAATACCCCAGTTAATTCTTTGCCTTGTCTGTGCGCCGAGGCTTTTGCGTAATGCAAAGCCGTTAAGAAGCCCTATCTGTTTGAACGCGAAGCGCGAGTTATAGGGCTTTAGGCTTTGGTAGCACAAACGAGGAGAAACGCACAGATGAGGCAAAAAACCCTTTTGGCTACTTTTGGGGTCTTCAAAAGTAGTATAAAAAAAGGTCTACCCAATGGCAAAAAAGACTACATTTTTCTTTCCTTATAGTCTGATGGCTTCCTGCCTGTATTTTTACTTTTTATAAGGCCCAAAAAGTCATAAAAAGTCCTTCTACTCGCCTGCTTTTGCTGTAACCTTGGTTTGACGGCGTTATTGCTAGACTTCTCATAACTCGCCGTTGCTCAAACAGATGAAAAGTCTTCACGCAATAACACGGCCATACCAGCGGGCAAAAGCATTTGATTCGAACAGGTTTTCTATCCGTACAAATTTCTGCTATAGTTTCCTTGAAAGGAATACCCCAGTAAAAACTTTGCCTTGTCTGTGCGCCGAGGCTTTTGCGTAATGCAAAGCCGTTAAGAAGCCCTATCTGTTTGAACGCGAAGCGCGAGTTATAGGGCTTTAGGCTTTGGTAGCAAAAACGAGTAGAAACGCATAGCGAGGCAAAAAACACTTATTGGCTTACTTTTGGGGTGTTCAAAAGTAGTATAAAAAAAGGTCTACCCAATGGCAAGAAAGACTAGATTTTTCTTTCCTTAGATTCTGACGGCTTCCTGTCAGTACTTTGACTTTTTGTAAGGCCCAAGAAGTAACACAAAGCCCTACTACTCGCCTGCTTTTGCTCTTCCTTGGTTTGACGGCGTTTTAGCTAACTTCTCATAACTCGCCGTTGCTCAAACAGACTGATGAATTCTTCACGCAAAAACACGGCCAAACCAGCGGGCAAAAGCAAAGGACTCGAACAGGTTTTCTATCGGTACAAATTTCTGCTATAGTTTCCTTGAAAGGAATACCCCAGTAAAAACTTTGCCTTGTCTGCGCGCCGAGGCTTATGCGTCATGCAAAACCGTTAAGAAGCCCTATTTGTTTGAGCGCGAAGCGCGAGTTATAGGGCTTTAGGTTTTGATAGCAAAAATGAGGAGAAACGCACAGATGGGCAAAAGACCCTTTTGGCTACTTTTGGGGTCTTCAAAAGTAGCGTACAGGAAAAAAGCCGTCAGAATATAAGCATCATAAAAATCGGTCTTCTTCTCTTTGCTTTGTTCTTATTGAGCCCCGTCCCAAATACTGATAAAATAAAGCAAGTCGATGAAAGGATATGTGATGGGTAATAATGATAAAAAAACAGGAACTTTAAAAGTCCTGTCAATTATGTTGGCTCTAGTTTATTGATGTGCACTTTTCATTTATTTATGCAAGTATAATATAATCTCAAGTGGTGATTTAGGTATTTGGATCGGTTCGATTGGCACACTAGTTGCAATCGTATATGTAGTGCGTAATACAAATAAGCAAATTGATAAGCAGAATAGACAGATGAAGCGTCCGCTTTTAATAATCGAAGATGTATTAGAGTCTAGTGTACCTTGGGAAGATCAACAGAATAAAGCTGATGGTGCAAGCATATCAGTGTTCAAGGGGATGAGAAATCTGAAATGGGTCATGTTTCTTCAAAGCGATTTAACTCTTTAAGCATATTTGCGCATGAAACTAAGCAATCAAATCGCATGGCCTTAGAACTAATTGTCCGAAATGCAGGTACTGGTATTGCGTTGGATGTCGGGTTCTATGACAGCTTTTCACATAAAATAGTTAATTCCTACATAGGCTTATATAAGAACTCTGAAGAAGCAACTTTAGCTAATTGTGAACGCACTCTGATGATCCAACAAGGGTATGTGAAGAAGAGAAGACTCTTTTTTGAATAGGCCAGAGATAGATTACAAAGGTGAAGCGCTATGTGAAGAGGACTAGTGCAATTATTATGTTTTGTTATGATATATACCGTAATCTATATGCATCACTTATTGTTCTTAATAGAGTAGTTCAAGGTAAAGATGCTAGTTTAAATAAAATAACTTACGACTTTATTCCCGAACATAGTAAAAGATTTTCTCAATATTTGAAGTATAACAGAATGAATCATTAGGGGATGCTAAATGAAATTTCGAGTTTTCTAAAAGGTGAAAGAGAGACCATTGCGAAATAAACTTATGGACAAACAAACCCGCATCACCCAACTCATCACCGAACTTAATAAGCACAACGGGGTAGCCTACTACACCGCCGACTGCCCCGCTTATCTCGGACGCCGAATACGACGCCCTCTATGACGAACTGGTGGCGCTGGAAAAGGAAACCGGCCTCATGTGGCACCCGATTCCCCCACACGTCAGCGTGGGCGGCGATACGTTTTGGATGCCTTCGTTAAGCATACCCATATCGCGCCGCTCTACAGCCTGGACAAAGCCAAAACCGCCGATGAAGTGCGCGCATGGGAAAAGCGCGCCGAAAAGGTGCTCCCCGAATACCGACATTCACCTATACGCTGGAATATAAATTCGACGGGCTTACGATTAACCTGACTTATGACAATGGCGTGCTGGTCACCGCCGCGACCCGCGGCAACGGCGAAGTGGGCGAAAACGTCACCGAGCAGATCAAAACGATTAAAACTGTACCGCTCACCGTGCCCTACAAGGGCAGATTCGAAGCCCAGGGTGAGGGCATTATCCGTCTTTCGGTTTTGGAAAAGTATAATCAAACCGCAGAAACGCCGATTAAAAACGCGCGCAACGGCGCGGCGGGGGCGATACGCAACCTGGACCCCAAAGCCACCGCCAAGCGGAATCTGGACGCGTTTATCTACAACGTGGGGTACATTGAGGGCAAAAATTTTGAAACGCATACCGAGATGATGGATTTTCTGAAACAAAACGGATTCAATACCTCGGAGTATTTTAAGACTTATAACAACATTGAGGACGTCATCGCCGAGCTGGAACGTGTGGCCGAAATCCGCAGTTCTTTGGATTTTCTGATCGACGGTATGGTCATCAAGATCAATAGTCTGGCACAAAGGGAAATCCTGGGCAACACCGAAAAGTTTCCGCGCTGGGCTGTGGCTTATAAGTTTGAGGCCGAGGAGACCACCACCACCGTGCTGGACGTCACATGGGAACCGGGAAGAACCGGCAAGCTGACCCCGACTGCGATGCTTGAGCCCGTGGATATCGGCGGCGTCACGGTTTCCAGAGCGACCTTAAACAACTACGGCGACATTTTGCGCAAGAACGTCAAGATTGGCGGGCGGGTGTTTATCCGCCGCTCCAATGACGTTATCCCCGAGATTTTGGGCAACGCGGACGAGGAGGGCACGCCCATTGAAAAGCCAACAGTCTGTCCGGCCTGCGGCACCGAACTCGTCGAGGACGGCGCACACCTGTTTTGCTTAAATCAGCTTTCCTGCAAACCGCAGATGGTTTCCAGCTTGGCGCACTTCGCGTCGCGGGACGCGATGAATATTGAAACCTTCAGCGAGAAGACCGCCGAAACCTTGATTGAGCAATTGGATATCAAGGACGTGGCCGACCTTTACTACCTTGACTTTGAGAAAATCAAAACGTTGGACGGCTTTAAGGACAAAAAGGCAGAGAACCTGAAAAGCGCCATTGAGGCCAGCAAGACGCCGAGTTTGGCGAGCTTCATCTATGCGTTGGGTATCCGTAATGTGGGCAAGAAAACCGCTAAAGATTTGGCAAGCGTTTTTAAAACCTATGACGGTATCAAATCGGCCAGCTTGGAAGACTTAACCGCCGTACCGGATATCGGTGATATTGTGGCTGGGTCGGTCATCGACTTTTTTGCGCACGAGGATTATATGAGCGTCGTTCAGCGGATGTTCGACGCAGGCGTTAAACCGCAGGAAACCGTGAACGATATTGAACAAAACGAGCATATCAGCGGTAAAACCTTTGTGCTGACGGGCACGCTCCCCACGTTAAAGCGGGGTGACGCGCAAGGCATGATTGAAAAAGCGGGTGGCAGTGTGTCCTCCTCGGTCAGCAAAAACACAGACTTTGTGCTGGCGGGCGAAAGCGCAGGCAGTAAGCTTGCAAAAGCAAACGATCTCGGCGTTACGGTGATCGACGAAGAAACCTTTTTAAGTTGGTTTTAGCGGTCGGTTTATGGTATCATACTTTAGTATTGTTTTTTGTTAACTAATGATTTTTTAGCGTATAGATAAGGAGTTTTTAAGATGCGAGTAAGCGAAGAAGAAGTCGAAAGAATCGCCCATCTGTCCCGGCTGAAATTGACCGATGACAAAAAAGCCATGCAGGAAAACCTGGAGCATATTCTGGCGCATTTTGATAAGCTAAATGAGCTGGACACAGAAAACGTGCAACCCACGGCGCATATCCTGCCTGTGCAGAACGTTCTGCGCGAAGATGACGTGGTGCCCAGTATGGATAGAGACAAACTGACTGCCAACGCGCCTCAGCGTGAAGACGGGTGCTATGTGGTGCCAAAAGTGGTGGAATAGGGGATATTGATGGAAATTTATGAACTGACACTCAAACAGACGATTGAAAAAATAAAGAGCGGCGAGATGAAGCCTTCCGAGTTGATGGCGGCGTATCAGGCGCGTATTCAGGCGGTGGAGCCGAAAGTGGATGCGTTGAACGAAACCGAGTTTGATGCGGCCATGCAAAAAGCCAAAGCGTTGGACGAAAATGTCGCTAAAGGTGAGAGCGGTGTTTTGGCTGGCGTGCCGTATATCCTAAAGGACAACATGTGCACCGAAGGCGCCAGAACCACTTGCTCGTCAAAAATGCTGGGCGATTTTGTTCCGCCGTATAACGCCACTGTTGTGGAAAAGCTTATGTCCAAAGGTGCTCTGCTTTTAGGCAAAGCCAATATGGATGAATTCGCTATGGGTTCTTCCACTGAGAATTCGGCTTTTAAAAAGACGAATAATCCATTTGATCTTTCCAGAGTCCCCGGCGGTTCTTCGGGCGGTTCAGCCGCGGCGGTGGCCGCGCAGATGGCGCCCTTTGCGCTGGGTTCGGATACCGGCGGTTCCATACGCCAGCCCGCGGCTTATTGCGGAGTGGTGGGGCTGAAGCCCACATACGGCCGCGTTTCCCGATACGGGCTGGTAGCGTTCGGCTCTTCGCTGGACCAAATTGGCCCGTTGACCAAAACGGTGGAGGACGCCGCGATTGTGCTAAACGCCATTTCCGGCTACGACGCCAAGGACTCCACTTCGCTGAACGAAAAAGCGCCTGACTTTACCCAAGGGATTGATGGAGACATTAAAGGACTTAAAGTCGGTGTGCCCAAGGAATATTTTGGTGAAGGGCTTTCGGCCGAGATGAAAGCCGGTATTGAAAAAACCATTGAGACTTTGAAGAGCTTAGGTGCGGTTGTTGAGGAAACAAGCTTACCAACCTTTGATTATGCTTTGTCCGCCTATTATATCATCTCTTCGGCCGAAGCGGCTTCTAATCTCTCGCGCTATGACGGCGTGAAATACGGCTACCGCGCGGAAAAGTTTGACGATATCATTGACCTATATAAACAAACCCGTACCGAAGGCTTCGGTGCGGAAGTCAAACGGCGCATTATGCTTGGCAACTACGTGTTAAGCTCGGGTTATTATGACGCCTATTACCTCAAAGCCTTGAAAGTGCGTACGCTGATTAAAAACGATTTTGATCGATTGTTTGAAAAATATGATGTCATTCTCTCGCCCACGGCGCCTTCGGTGGCGTTCAAGGCCGGCGAAAAGGAAGACCCGATGGCCATGTATCTCATCGATATATATACCGTGCCCATAAATCTGTGCGGACTGCCTGCGGTTTCCATTCCATGCGGCACTGGCGAGGGCGGCATGCCGCTGGGGATGCAGTTGATCGGCAAACCCTTGGATGAATCGACGATACTCAAAGCCGGACATAATTTTGAAAAAGCGCGTGGGGCTTTTGCCCTACCGCGACTTTAGCGGGAAGGGGGCGAAAGAGATGAATTATGAAACCGTTGTGGGTCTGGAGGTTCATGTGGAGCTTTCGACCAAAACTAAAATCTTCTGCGGATGCGCCAATGAATTCGGCGGTGATCCGAACACGCACGCTTGCCCGGTCTGCACTGGCATGCCTGGCGTTCTGCCGGTTTTAAACAAAAAAGTGGTGGAATACGCGGTGAAGGCCGGTTTAGCGCTGAATTGCGAAATCGCGAACTTTTCAAAAATGGACAGAAAAGGTTACTATTACCCCGACCTGCCCAAAGCGTATCAGATTTCGCAGTTTGATCTGCCCATCTGCAAAAACGGCTATATCATCATCCACACAAACGGCGTGGAGAAAAAGATAAGAATCCTTCGCATCCATATGGAAGAAGACGCGGGTAAACTTTTGCATGAGGGCCATCTCGGTTCCAAGGCGGATTACAACCGCTGTGGTGTGCCGCTGATTGAGATTGTCACCGAGCCGGATATCCGCTCCTCCGAGGAAGCCAAGGATTTTCTGGACACCTTAAAAGCCACCATGGACTATATTGGTGTTTCGGACGTGAAGATGCAGGAAGGATCATTACGCTGTGACGTCAACGTGTCGGTGCGCCCAAAAGGCTCAGAAGTTTTGGGCACACGGTGCGAGATGAAAAACGTCAACAGCTTTTCGGCAGCCTGCAAAGCCATTGACTACGAAGCCGCTCGTCAGATTGACCTCATTGAAGACGGGGAAAAGGTCATCCAGCAGACCCGAAGATGGGACGATGCGAAAAGCAAAACCTTTGCGATGCGCGGCAAGGAAGAAGCGCATGATTACCGCTACTTTCCAGACCCGGACCTGGTGCCAGTGGTGCTGACCGACCAAGAAATCGCGGCTTTTAAAGATGCATTGCCAGAACTGCCTGCGGCAAAGCAGGCGCGCTATGTGGCCGAGCTTGGCCTGACCGAATACGACGCCGGCGTTTTGACCGGTAGCAAATATATTGCCGAGTATTTCGAGACGGCGCTGAAAAGCTACAGCGACCCTAAGAAACTGGCCAACTGGGTCATGGGAGATTTGCTTCGCATTCTAAAGGACGAAAGCATCTTGCCCGAAGAGATGCAAAGTGATCCGGCTTTGATGGTGGAAGCGCTGAAACTGGTGGATGACGGCGTGGTTAATGTCACGGTGGGCAAAGCCGTGTTTGAGGAAGCTTTTAAAACAGGCAAGCACCCGATAGATATCGTGGAAGAAAAGGGCTTGAAGCAGATCAGCGACACGGGCGAGCTGGAAGCGATGATTCAACAGCTGATTGCGGACAATCCTAAACCGGTTGCTGATTATCGATCGGGCAACAAAAAAGCGCTAACCTTCTTTGTGGGCCAGGTGATGAAAGCCACGCAAGGGAAGGCCAATCCGCAGGTGGTCAACGAGATTGTGCTAAAAGAGATTGAAAAATAAAAAATGAGAAGCGGTTGCTCGAATTAGCGGCCGTTTTTATATTATCTATGCAAAATAATAAATATTCCAAGAAAATTTAACTTTACGATTATAAAATATCTTGTAAATATAAATACTGTGAGCTATACTCAGAAAAAAGAAGCAAAATGAGGTCCACAAATGGAAATGAAAAGCAGTGAAAACCTACTAAAGGTATTGAACTCCTATAATACATGGTGGCGGACAGGACAAATGCCAAAATTCATGAATAGGGAGTTTAAAAGGTTTGGTTTTTATGAAGCGCTAGAGATAATGAGCAATTCACAAATAAAAAGGGATGTTATTATATCTGGAGCGAGACGGGTTGGAAAAACAACAATCATGAATCAATTAATTGATTACCTGTTAGGCCAGCATGTCGAATCACGTAGGATATTATATATATCGTTTGACCACCCTGTTTTTAAGATATTTAGCATGGATGAAGTACTATCGGTATATCATGATGATATTTATCCGGAGAAAGATAGTTACTACTTTTTTGACGAAGTTCAGTATTGCGAAGACTGGGATAAGTGGCTTAAAACACTATATGACACACAACCGAATTCAAAGATCATTGCAACGGGATCTGCGAGCCCGGCGTTAATTGAAAAAGTGGGCGAGAGCGGAGTGGGACGATGGCGGATACTTAAAATACCAACTTTGTCTTTCTATGAGTATTGCAATTTGCTGAAAGTGGAAGACAGACCTGTACTGGATAAAAGCATTAAACCCACTCAAGTGTTCAAACAAAGTGCACCAAAAGTCACCGACTTGTTTACAAAACTGGAACCGATGCAGAAGCACTTCAATAGATATCTGCGCGTTGGAGGGTTTCCTGAATTAGCGTTATCAAGGGATGATGCATATGCAAGTCGCGTGCTTCGAGAGGAGATTGTGGACAAAGTTCTAAAAAGAGATATACCCGCATTATATAAAATTCAAAATCCAATAGTACTAGAGAAGATTTTTTTGTATCTATGTTATCACTCATCTAGTATAATAAATATTTCTGCTATGAATAAAGAGCTTGAGGGTGTTAGCAGAACGACATTAGAAAGATATATAGAGTTTCTTGAAAGTGCTAATTTGATATATATTAGTTCACCAATAAATATCTCTGGGAAAAAGGCATTAAAATCTCGCGACAAAATATATATTGCTGATGCGGCCATAAAAACAGCTGTATTGATGCAGGGCGATGAAATTTTATCGGATCCAACTGAAATGGGTGCTTTGGTTGAAACAACAATATTTAAACATATTTTTTCTTTCTATTACCAACAAAGCACAAGAGTCGGGTATTATAGGGAGCATGGGGAATCGCAAAAGGAAATTGACATTGTAGTTGAAGCAGGCAGAAGCACCATACTTATTGAAGTTAAATATCGTAATGAAACTGAGTTGGGGAAATATGAGGCGATTTTGAACTTAGCTAATTCAGAAAGTGCAGCTATTGTTGTTACAAAAAAAGATTTGGATTATGGTGTCAATATTCTAGAAAATGGAGCACAGATAAATCGAATTCCAGCATACGCTTTTCTATACTTACTTGGACATGCGGAAGAAAAGGGATATAAAAGATTGGATTCAAAATAGATATGGAACTCGGAAAATTCTCCAGTGAAAAATTAAACGAGATCATTATCTCGAAAATCAACCATAAGCGAAAAGAAGTGGTGCTCTCGGCCAATGTGGGCGAGGACTGTGCGGCGATTGACCTTAAGGATAAACTCTGCGTGGTCTCCACCGACCCCATCACGGGCGCGGTGGGCAACGTAGGGCGCCTTTCAGTACATGTTTCGGTCAACGATGTCGCCTCGTCGGGCGCAGAGCCGGTGGGTATTTTGGTGACGCTGCTTGCGCCGCCGTCCGCTTCTTTCGCGGACGTGGAGAAGGTGATCGACGAGATATCCGACACGTGCGATGCGATGAATCTGGACATCGTCGGAGGGCATACCGAAGTGACCGACGCGGTCAATCGTATTGTGGTGTCCACCACGGTGCTGGGGCAGTGCCGCGCTGATAAGTTGGTAATATCGTCGGGTGCAAAAGCGGGTGATGCGATTATTGTGACCAAGGATGTTGCGATGGAAGGCACCGCGATTATCGCGCAGGACTATGCATCACGTCTGGAAGGGGTTTTGTCGCATGCGCAGTTAGAGAAAGCCAAAAGTCTGATTGCAAACTTAAGTGTGCTGACCGAAGGGTTGGTTGCGGCCGAATTTGGCGCCACCGCCATGCATGATATCACCGAAGGCGGCGTGTATGGTGCGCTTCATGAAATATGTGAGGCGGCGGGTGTAGGCGCTGCGGTGCAGGTGGATGCGATCCCGATTTTGGATGAAACGCGTGTGGTTTGTGCGCATCTGGGCTTAAACCCATATCGTTTGATCTCATCGGGTAGTATGCTGATTACACTGCCGAAGCCCGAGCCTTTGATTAAAGCGCTTAAGGCAAAAGGAGTTAAAGCAACAAAGATAGGTGAAATTACCGAAACGGGTATCTTTTCGATTAAAAACGAAGAAAAGATTCCAATCGCACCGCCGCAGGCGGATGAATTGTTTCGACTATAGGATAAGCAAAGCATGTATCACAATTTTGATGATGACAATTGGAATCCATCGAAAAGAAGCACATCCGGAGGAAAAAGCGGGAAGGATGATTTGCTCTTAATTGGTATGTTCTCTTTGTTTTTCGTGCTGCTTGTAGTCGGGGGAATTGTTTATTACAATCAATATCTTAAAACGCGAAACACGCAAACTGCACAGACCGAGGTCATTGTGCCGACACCAGCGCCGACTGCGTCTGCCATGGTTGAGATAATAGAACCTGAGGAAGTGGATCCGGAATATGCCGCAATCACCGCTGACATGGATGAGGAAGAGAAGGCGGCCTATGACGCATACCTGCTTTACAGAGAACGATTTGAGAATGCCGAAATCACCTATCCGATCACTCAGACCGTCTATAAAGACCCTACTGTTTTCTCCAATACGCTTGTGTTTATTCTGTCATTCGACAATCAACCCCTCCAGACCGATTCGGATCTGTGGAGTGATTTTTTCTTTGGTGAAAAAGGGTATTATAATACGGGCAGCATAAAAAGCTATTATAAAGAGGTCAGCCACGGTACCATCGCGGTGCGCCCCGCAAAAGAGACTCAAGGCACTAAAAATGACGGGATTATCCGGCTGAATATGAATGAGTCACATCCTGAGTTTACCGGTGCGTTCTATAGTTCGCCTAACAGTGAAAAGGTGATGGACACGATTTTCTCGTTCATCAAAAAGGTAATGGTCAAGGGTGATGAATATGTGGATTACTCGGCCTATGATATTGACGGGGACGGGGACGTGGAGAGCAATGAACTGGATGTGATTTTGATTTTCGCTGGGTATGAGGATGCTTACATCGGCGGGGCGATCCCCAACACCACCTATTCGGCGCAAGCCTGGTTTTACGACCGCAGTATCAAGCTGGATGGCGTCAGGATGAATGAAGCGATTATGACCGCCGAGCTGTCTCCCCTTATTAAGGCAAAGGTCCCGGTCACCACCATGGGAGCGCTTTGCCATGAGATGGGACATGCGATGGGACTGCCCGATTTGTATGATACCGATTATTCCTCTGAGGGGTTGGCGTTCCATTCACTAATGGCCGCTGGGAGCTATAATTTCTATGATGGCGAAATCGGCAGTCTGCCGCCGCCGCTGATGGCATGGAGCCTGACGCAATTGGGGGCGGCTGAGCCGGAAGTGGTGACGGATGATGCGCTTTGCTACCTTTGGAGCCGAAGCAGTGAAAACTATAATATTATTAAAATCCCCGCATCGGATGGATACTATCTAGTTGAGAACGTTGATTTTGAAGGATACGGGCAAGGGCTTTCGCTCTATGTGCAAGAGCCGGGTATTGCGATATGGTATGTGGACAACAATGTGTTAAACAGCCTTTATGCCACATATAATTTTGCCGTCAACGACGATGAATTTCGCCCGGGTGTCCGGTTGGTGGAGCCAAACGGCGCGCGGGATTTGTTGCAGGGAAATTTCGACCGGAGGAAAGTTTATGACCATTACTTCAGATTATCCGGAGACAATCACTACACCGGCGCATATGGTGTTATCATTGATATATTGGACGATCCGGGCGAAGTGATGCGGATTCAGGTGACGGTTGTGGGATAAGTGGGTATCACATATATGGGCTGTAAGATTGGGGTTGCAATTAGCGAAGGTTTAAGATATAATTTTTTGGCATGTCGATGAAAAATTCATATGCGAGGATGGCGGAATAGGCAGACGCGCACGGTTGAGGGCCGTGTGGATAATTTTCCATGTGGGTTCGACTCCCATTCCTCGCACCAGCTAAAAAATGACGCGAACTTAATTAAGGGTGCGTCTTTTTTTGTGTCAGCATAGAGATATTTATAAATAATTAAGACTTTGCGCTAGACGATGTTCGGAACCAAAGAATGGCACTAAATTGGGCGGGTGTCTTTTTTTATGTCTAAGGAACTTATCGGGTAATACCGCATAGTTTTATGTAAGCTTCAATTTCTCCTGCCACATTCCGAAGAGGACAGAAATATCGTCTGAAAATTCCTCAATCGCCTGCGACTCCTTTTTGGTAAGTGTCTCAAGTACTTCGAAGGTGAACGCATCGGTACCATATTGATTCCAGGCATCCAGCATACTGGGCTCAAGACAAGTCTTTGTTGCAACCGAAAATGAAAACCGGTTTTGAGAACCTTGCATATCCGTTGTTTTATGCAGCCATATTTGATCGGTCTTAGCACATTTAATACAATAAACCCCGCCATCGACCGTCCGATTCTTATATTGGGCTGAGAGGTTTTTTCTTGAATTCTTATCCATAGGAGCTCCTGTCGCTTTTCAATTTCAATATGAATATTATTATAGTATATTTACGATGTTTCATCCACTTTGTTGATACAGTTTTTTGAATAATATATATGGGTGTGTGTTTTGGGGTAAAACAAAGTGGAACTGAGTAACGAATTTAAAATAAGAACAGATATTCTCCAATTATATATAGACAAACATATGTACGCATAATATAATAGAATTCCATTGATAAGAAAAATTGTAGAAAGAAAGGGATGGTTCGTATGATTAGTCATTTTAAAACAATTGATACGCTGCTACTTGGAGAAGATTTTGGGTATGGTGTGTTGGCAAAGACAAAGGGGAAAAGAAAGACAGCGTATTTGAAAACCGCGCAAGGGGAAAGCGGGAGTTCGGAAGAAAGGCGGCGAAAATGACTGATACAGAAAAGTACCTATACCGCTATTACCAGCTGGAAAGATTAAAGGCGGCCGCCAATGACGAACTAAGATGTGCTGTGGCGGAATATGACGAAAAGGCGGAGGCATTATTGAAACCGCATAACCTATCCGAGACAAAAGCGGGCAAAACCAATCGGAAAAGTGATCCGGTGCAGGACGCAGCGATTAAAATGGTAGACATTTATATCAAGGAGATAGAGAAAGCCAGAGAATCGCTGAATCGAATGATAGAGGAGCAGGATGCCATTAAGCTGACTGTAGAAAAAGCACAGTTGAATATCACAGAAAAATCCTATGTGATCATGCGCTATTTCAAAGGAAATAGAACATGGCAAACGGCACAGCATATGCAGTATTCCGATCGGCAGGCAAACCGCTATCGGGTATCCGCATTGCAGAAAATTCAGTCAGTATTGAAAGATGGCTGAGTATGCCCGATTTTTTGTGATCATATCATACCATCAGAAAAGAGAAAAAGACGGTGCAAAGCTGTCTTTTTTTTAGAAAGGATAGGGCTATGTCTGAAAAGAAAATAAGTAAAGAAGTCTTAATGACTTATGAAAAAAAACTGAATACTGCAAAGCAGACTAAGGCGTATATCCTAAAGCAGGCATAGTACCCTTTAATACGGCACAGCATTTTGCCAAGCGACTTTTTTGCACGGGATTTAAAGCTGTTTTTGGCAGTGTATTAAGCCAAGATGAGGAGCAAAGCGAGCAGAGGGCGGCTGTTCAACTGGATAAAAATGGGTTATATTATAAAAACCAATTTTATCGGAGAAAAAAGCAATGTCAAAAAAATAGCTATTTTAATTTCTGTGTTTTTGGTCCTAATTCAAGCGATTGGATGCACCAAATGACGCTGCCTTTGAAACAAAACGCGGCATAAAAATTGGGAGTAGTATTGAAGAGGTTATTGAGGCATATAAAGGTTATTTCTGTTTCGTGAGTGACTCCAGGTTTAAGCTTTATAAGTCGAATGCTTTGAAGTATCATGAATATTCTAAAGATAAAAGTATTATACCGTTATACGAACTTGCAGATTACCCGATTGTTATAGCAGATTACTCTGTTGAATATGATGTATATTTTACAAAGAACGGACAATTAGACTATTTTGAGTTGATCAAAATCCTTAAGGAGCAAGGAATTAGTTACTATGATTTTCTGGATAATGCAAGAAGTGAATTGCCTATTTCAAGGAGATATATCCGTTTCTACATTAAAGATGATAAAGTGGTAGACATTTGGATTTGGTTTGAAAAAGAGGAATAATAGAATGAGGTGACGAAATTTCAAGAAATAAAGTAATAACAGAAGACCAAAGATACATGTGGTGGAGAACCCATATGAATGATCTTGGCTGGGCTAGCGATACTGGATTTGATGGAAATAGAACAAGCTTTGAGGAAGTAGAGCAAGCTACAGATATTGATTTGTATAACTTTGAACTAGCGGGTTTGGATATTGAAGCGGGTATAAAAACGCAGATAGCAGATAAAGAATTGCTGAGAAAGATATTTAACAATTATATGATTGAGGTGCACAGTATTATTCCACGTGACGTACCTTTTTCAGAAATGGCTGAAACCCGTTTAATGGGTGGCCCTGATTTGAAAATAGTAAAATATAGAAGCAAATGATATACTATTAGTACATTTAATTGGTATTTAAGGCGGGAACTTGTTTGTCTATAAATTCGTCTAAACAATAAAAGGTGATGAGCGTTATGAAAAGAATCATTGCATTAACAGCCGTATTGATTTTAATCGTGCTTTGCGGATGCCAAGGATATGAAAGCGAATTGGTGTTTGAAAAGACGGATACAAACATCATTGCGCAGCAGGGACAAACATTTACAATTATTCTGGAGGAGAACCCAACCACAGGATATCGCTGGCGCATTGATATTGCGGATGATATCGTGACGTTGGAGAGTGACGATTATCAGCAAAGCAAAGCGGATAATGATATGGTGGGGGTTGGAGGCCAACGAATACTGGCTTTTAGGAGCTTAGAGAAAGGCAGTACAACCATTAAGATGACGTATGAACGTAGTTTTGAGGAGAACTCGGCGATAGAAGTAGTGGTGTATCAAGTCACTATAGAATAATTATTATAGTAAGGGCTAATGCGTTTTATAGGTGACCTATCATAAAGAGGGGGGAAGTCATGAAAATTGTTTTTTGGCCTAAGGAAAAGTCTGGCAAGGCGGCAATTGCTCTCTTTGCTTCAATGGTAATATGTGTTTCCTGCTTTTTTTTGATGGTCAATGTTTTCGGCCAGCGCGGGGGACAAACTTTTTTCAGCAATTTGAATTTGACTATTCCGATGCTTGTGGGCTGGATGTGCGGTCTTTTGTCATTTGTGTTTGGGACGATGGCGCTATTTAAGCACAAAGTCTTTGCAGTTTTGGTGATGGTGACTACGCTGATTTCTTTTTTAACGACGCTGTATGGCATAGGTGCGGTGCTTTAAGATAAAATTGGCATTTCATGGTTTTTAATAAACCATCTCCCTTTTTTTAAATGGTATGCTATACTAAGGATATTATTTTTTTTAGGAGATGGTGATGAAAACAACGGCTGATATGGATTTTGTTCGGTTTGATATGGCAAGACCGCCTAAACGGCAGGGACTGCGTCTCTTGATTCAGATGCTGTCTTTTTTTGATTTTAAAAAACATAAAAGCACTATCAAAAAAATCAATATGGAGGGCATCAAGCCCCCGTACTTGCTTCTTGTCAATCACAACGCTTTTTTGGACTTTAAAGTGGTGGCCATGGCAACCAGACCATACCGCACCAACAGTGTGGTGGCGATTGACGGGTTTTTAATCAGCGAATGGCTGCTCCGAACGGTGGGCTGTATCTGCACGCGTAAATTCACGCAGGATATGACGCTGGTCCGGCACTTAAAGGCGGTGGTGGATCGGGGGGATATTCCCATCATTTACCCCGAGGCGCGATACAGCCTTTGCGGCACCAACGCGCTTTTGCCCGAATCCATCGGCAAATTGGCCAAGTTTTTAAAAGTGCCGGTGGTGGTGATTATCAATCATGGGCATCACATCAACTCACCCTTTTGGAACCTTAAAGAGCGGGGCACACGTGTGGAAAGTACCATGACCGGTCTTATCAGCGCCCAGGAATTGGCCGCTATGAGCGGCGAAACAATAAATGAGAAAATCCAAAAGGCGTTTTACTACGATGATTATCAATGGCAGCGGGAAAACGAAATCGCGGTTAATTACCCCAAACGTGCGGAAGGGCTGCATAAGGTGCTGTATCAGTGCCCGCATTGCGGGGCGGAATATCGCATGACATCGCATGACGATCAACTGGCCTGCAAGGCTTGCGGAAAATCATGGACGATGGATCAATACAGCGTTCTTGCAGGAAACGATGGTAAAACCGAATTTTCATATATTCCTGATTGGTATGAGTGGCAAAGAGGGAATGTGAAAAAAGAGGTGGAAGCCGGCGCCTATCGCTTTGAAGGCGAAGTGCGGGTGGACAGCCTGCCCAATGCGAAGGGCTATATTGACCTTGGTAGTGCGACACTGATACATGGGATGGACGGTTTTGTGCTGAAGGGCAGATACAAAGGCGAGGATTATCGCTTGGAGAAATCCGTGGTCTCTATGTATTCCTGCCATATTGAATATAACTATCTCGGCAAGCACGGAGATTGTATTGACATCAACACACTGACGGATACGCTGTATATCTATCCAAAGGGTGAGGAGTTCAGCGTGACAAAAATTGCGCTGGCCACCGAAGAGCTTTATAAGCACGAAACGGGCGGGAAAGGGATTATTCTTTAGCTGAATAGGTTAGGATAAGAGGCAGATCTGCCATTGAATTTGGCTGATATTATTGGTATAATCAAACATATTTTGAAGTTAGAGGGAGGAAACCATGCTGGATTTTTTTAAATCAGGCGGCGTATTCTACTTTGATGAAGAGGACAGTAAAAGCGAACGCAGTTTTTATAAGCTGGAAGACCTGATGGGCGAAGAGGAAGGGCAGGATATCACCGAAGCGTATATCGACGAGGACGGTGAGATATGCGTGTTCTATGACGCGTCAGTTCTAAGCGAAGAAGAAGCGATTGAAAAATACAACTGTGGGGATTATGTGAGTTCGCTCTAGTTTTTTAAGGTGGATAAAAAGGCATCAATCGTATGATGTCTTTTTATGTGATCTTTTTTACGTTATACTTATCTATATCCCTTCGGATACTTTAAAGAGCTTCTGTAAAATCCCTTCGGTTTTGCCGTTAACAATCACAATAATATCATCATTTAATCCAATCGGTTCATCATCGCTGGGCAGCTTAATCAGCCGGCCCCCGCTTTCATCCGCTTTGTTCATCCCGATTGCGACGATATTGTGTTTTTCTTTTAGGTCACGAAACAATATACCATAATTCTGATTCAAGTAGGGGTTAGCCTTACAGACGCGGTATTGCTGAATATCGTATTCCAGTCCGTTGTCATGTCCGGCGGAAGCAATAAGGTCGGAGGTGTAGTCGGCCACCGCAGGTTCAAAGATGTAGCTGGCGAGCAGACGGGAGGCGATCTCGTCTTTTGACATCACGTAAGTCACACCTGCACTGATGAATGTTGCTTTTAGACCTGTGTTATCCAACAGCACAATCAACTTTGCTTGAGGGTAGGATTGTTTAATGTTGAGGATACTGATTAGCTTGTCCGTATCACTGCCGCGGTTTAAAAAAATCGCCGCTGATTCATGCGCGTTGACCAAATCCAGCGTACCGGGTTTGTTCTCGTCCGAAAAGCAGACAAAGACCTGTCTTGTGCCGTAATGCTGGTAGATGGTGTCGATATCGTCCTTTTGGTCGGTCAGCACGGCTATTTTCCGATCCGCTTTGATTAGCTGCACTGCGACTTCTTCCGAAAAAGCATCCCAGCCTAATATGATGATATGCTTATTAAAACGCGTTCCCATATATCCAAGTTTCCTTTTCTCAAATTTTTTGGCGATCATGTTGGTTAAACCGCCGATAATGAAACCCAAAAAACAGATACCGAAGAGAATGAAAGCGAGACCTATCAGCTTGCCCCAAAATGAGAGAACGATGATATCGCAGTAGCTGATGGAAAGAAAGGCAGAAACAGAGTACCATAACGCTTCACGCATGGAGACCATATGAGGAATGTCGGCATTTTGGCATTCCAGTGAGAAAAAAAGACCGGTCAGTGCAATAAAAATAAGGAGTGCAAAAGCAATCAGCAGAATCCGAAAGACTTTTTTCACATCATCACCCTCTTTGAGTTTTGTGCTGCCTACAAGGTGTCTGACAGAATATTTTTCATAACAGTATTTTACACCCGTTCAGGAAAAAATTTCTACACGCACATAGTGATGGACATAGCAGTTAGTTTTTGCGCAATTGATTCAATTTTTTGACGTTATTGCGTTTTACTATTGTGCGAATGCGGCAGGATTAATATACTGATACATAGAGACAAAGGGGTTCAGAAGAAAAGAATAGAGGGACTTTGATGAAATTCTGTGTTTTGATGGGCAGCCCGAGGAAAAACGGCAATACGGCCGAGGTATGTAAGCACTTCATAAATGAATTAAAGCTAAAAGGTGCAGAGGCAAGCTATATCACACTCGCGGACAAAAACATTCTGCCCTGCAAAGGTTGTTATACGTGTCAGGACATTCAAGACGAATACGGATGTGTTCAGCAGGACGATGCGGCAGGGCTGATTCGGGAGATGATTGCCGCCGATGTGGTGGTGTTTGCAACGCCTATCTATACATGGTACTGCACGCCGCCCATGAAAGCACTGCTGGACCGGCATTATGGACTGAACAAGTTTTATGGAAAAGCGGAAGGGAGCCTTTGGGCGGGCAAGAATATTGCGCTTATCACAACCAACGGCTATGAGACGGAATATGGCGCAGGGCCTTTTCGGGATGGCATCATGCGCTTGTGCGAGCACTCGCGCTTAAACTATCGCGGAATGTATTCGGTGCGGGATTTGGACGGAATGGTGTCCTTCCAGACGCCAGAAGCCATCGATGGCGCCAAAACGTTTGCCCGTGAGCTGATCGCCGCATGTTCAAAAACGCTATAAAGAAACAACAATTCAATCGAGGTTTAAAATATATATTTTTGTATGAAAGGAGACAGAATGCGCGCAATAAAAAGTTTAGCGGCTTTGCTGATTTCGGTGGTTCTTGTCGTGTTGGCTATCGTACTTTCCGGCTGTAAAAGCTTGATGATTATTAAGGGGAACGAATCGGCATTGAGTCCAAATGAGCCGATCATAACAAAGATTTTTACTGCAGACCCATCCGCGCATGTGTTTGACGGGGAACTCTATATCTACCCGTCTCATGATCCGGATAAGCTGACAGACCCATCTGCTTCTTCGGACAAGGGCGGAAAATATCAGATGGTGGATTATCACGTTTTATCCATTGACGATTTTTCGGGGCTTTGTACCGACCACGGCGTGGCTTTGGCGCTGGAGGATATCCCTTGGGCCAGTCAGCAGTTATGGGCGCCGGATGCCGCATACAAAAATGGGATGTACTATTTCTATTTTCCGGCCAAGGACAAGGACGGCATTTTCCGGATCGGCGCGGCCACCAGTGAGAACCCGGAAGGTCCGTTTACAGCCGAAGAAAATTATTTTGAAGGCAGTTTCAGTATGGACCCGTGCGTCTTTATGGATGATGACGGCACCGCCTATATGATTTTCGGCGGGTTGGACGGCGGACAATTGGAATGCTGGCAGACCGGTGAGTATATTGAGGGTGCAAGCGGCCCTGCAAACTCGGAGCCTGCACTGGGGCCGATGATGGCAAAGATGAGCGAGGATATGCTGGGGTTTACCGACCAGCCGAAAGAAATCTTGATCGTAGATGAGAACAGCGAAACGATTACCGCGGGCGATGAAAACCGTCGCTTTTTTGAAGCGGCGTGGATGCACAAATATCAAGGCAAGTATTATCTCTCCTACTCCACGGGGACAACGCACTTTTTGGTCTATGCGGTCAGCGACAGTATAACTGGTCCGTATGTATACCAGGGACAGATACTAACGCCGGTGAAAGGATGGACAACCCATCATTCTATCGTGGAATATAAAGGTGAATGGTATCTTTTTTATCATGACGCATCGCTTTCGGACGGCATCGACTACCGCCGATGTGTGAAGTATGCCCGCTTAAGTTACAACTCAGACGGGACGATTGTGACGATTGACCCATATCAGTCATCATATAGATAAAATTTAAATTAAAAAGCGGTCGATGCGCATATCAACGCAAAGCGGCCGCTTTCTATTTTTAGTCAATCTAATTTTCCTTATCATCAAACTTGTCTTCCAAATGCTTTTCCTGTTTTTTACTGAGCTTGTCCACGATGAAAATGACCACAAATGCACCTAAACCAGAGGAGATGAATGTGACGGCAAGGGCAAAAAAACTGGTTGAAAAATCATTTATTCTTACGTGATCATGGTAGTTGCCAAAAAAGCTTAAAAGCGTCACCACCACACCTGTGATGAGCGGAACTAAAACAAAAGCCAGTTTCTTTTTGCCTTGATAGATAGGGTGGCCGACCATCACCTGCCGGATGAGAATATACACCGATGCGCCGAAAAAGGCGATAAATTCGACCATGTAGTCTGCAAACGGCATTTTAAAGTAGAACTGTTTGACCAGCAAAGAGATCATCAAAACGAGCATAATGAATAGATACGCTTCATTGATGATTTTCATTTTCTGTATACGAATTCTCTCATCATCATATGGTTTCATTTTCTTCCTCCCAAAATAGATCATTTAAAGTTTTATTCAGCGCGCGGCAAATGGCGATGCAGAGCTTCAGCGAGGGATTATAGTTGCCGCTTTCGATCATACCGATGGTCTGGCGGGTCACACCCACGGCATCCGCGAGGGATTGCTGGCTCATATCGCATTCGATACGCGCGATTTTTATACGCTTGTTTTTCATGGACGATCTTCCTTTCGCAAGAATAATACAATATTAGTTGCAAAATGTCAAGTATATATTGCAAATAGATTTATATATACGATAATATATCGAGATTGCAGCGTGCTTAGTCTAATATAGGGGCAAATAATAAATTTCAGAACACAATATAGCCGGTGCATAATGAATATCAAAAAAGCAAAGAGCCGGCATGTCCTTGTAAACCATCGCAAGGGGCAATATAATAAAAAGAAAAGGATAAAATGGGTATGAAGTATCGTCATCAATCGATCATGTTTTTTATATATCGGGGTATGATGCCGAATAATAGAAGTGGAGCGTTTTAAAAAATATCATGGATATCACGATCAGGGTGGAGCAAAAAAGGGATTACCGCGCAGCTGAAGAAGTGACCCGGGAGGCTTTTTGGAACCATCATGTACCTGGATGTGATGAGCACTATCTTTTGCATATCTTGCGAAGCGCCGCGGTGTTTATCCCCGCGCTGTCTATGGTGGCGGAGCGAGAGGGGGAAATTGTGGGGCATATTGCTTATGCTAAAAGCTTTGTGATTGGAGACGATGGGCAAAAGCACGAGGTACTGACGTTTGGCCCTGTGTCTGTGCATCCCGACAGCCAAAGTCAGGGCATTGGTTCGAGGCTGATTGAAACCACGCTAAAAAAGGCGGTGGGGATGAGGCATGCGGCGGTGATGATTTATGGCGACCCGGCTTACTACGAACGCTTTGGATTTCTGCCGGGTAAAACGTTCGGCATTGCCGCATCGGATAATTTTTGGATACCGTCCTTGCAGGGATTGGAACTTGTGCCTGGCACGCTGAAAAAAGTCGGCGGTGGCAGGTTCTTTGAAGATGAAATATATCATGTGGACGAAAATGAAGCCGCCCTGTTTGACCTTGGGTTTGCACCAAAAGAAAAAAAAGAAGGACTGCCGTCTCAGCAACATTTTTTAAAACTTCTCAGTCAGCGAACGCCCAGAGGTATGGAATAGTTCCGATTTCTAACACCCGTCAAACTGACGGGTGTTTTTTGTAAAAGAGAATTAGTATCCACCCATATAACCCAAGCAGTATAAAGGGGACATCCGCAAGCCAGCCGGACGCCACGGTGGCGGTTCCGATAAATACAGCGTAGGCAGTCATGAGATGAAAAAGGGCCGGGTTGCCTTTAGGATAGTTTAAGGAGAAAAGGCTGAGAACAAACATGGTGGTCGGGCAGGGCATTAAGCCGAAATATGAAAACAACAAATCGCTGGCCTGAACAACAAACCCTTGTCCGTATTGATAGGCCGGGTACCAGAATCCCCAGATCAGGATCAGCAAAACTGAAAAGCGAAAAGGATTTACGTCTGAAAAATCTAAATGGATCTGAGGTCTTTTGATTTCCTTTAGCCACTGAAGAAGAATTAATAAGAGCAGGATTGGTGCAAAGATATATGTGAGCAGATAGGGAAGGCCGACATGAAACCAATAGATGACGCCGTACACACCCCAATATCCGAAAAGAAACAGCCAGTTCAGGGCGAAGTATAATGTGAATACACGCCTGATTTTATTGCCAAGAATGCAGACCAGAACGAGAAGCACCAAGGCGATGATGTGCACATAGGGGCTTAAAAAACCAAATAGCTGGTATTCGGTCTGAACAAAACGGTGGAATCCTTCGCCGAAAACTTGTGGAGAAAATGTCATAGAAAAACCCCTTTCCATATGTTTTTTTATCGTACGAAAGACGAGCTTGGATTTAGGTGCGGCTTAATACTGCGCGCAGAACAAAGAAGATGATTAAAGCCCAAACTAAAATCACAGGCAAAGCGAAGTACCATTTCTTTGGTTTGCCGTCTATCCATAGGTTTTCGGCTTGGGCGCGGCATTCGTTCAACACATCTTTTGGAATCAGTTTGACGGTTAAATAGACCATGACGGGCAGGATGATCAGGTCATCCAGATAGCCTAACACCGGAATGAAATCGGGAATCAGGTCGATGGGCGACAGCGCATATGCCAAAGTGAGACCGGCAAGGATTTTGGCCATAATAGGGGTTTCTTTTCGCTTGATCGCTAAAAACAGTGCGGGGATATCGGTTTTCAGCTGTTTGGCTTTTTCTTTCAATTTCATAATTGTTAATATGCTCCACCTTGGATTATTCCTCTGGATAATGAGCCTTAATACAATCGAAAAAAGTTTTTGCTAAGATTTCGGTTTCTTTTAAGACATTACAATTTTGACGATTTTCAAATACATACTTTAACTTTTCAGAGAAAAACAGTAGCAAATCTGATAAGTGAGTTTGTTCATATTGACATAAAATTTGTGCTGAATCTGGTACGTTGATGCTTCTATGGTGAAAGAAGGCAATGTAGTGTGACCAAAAATATAGAATTCTATATATGAAGTAAGAATACTCAAATAGCTCTGTTGCATCATCATTAAGCGCACTTTCGAAAGCAGATGTTGTTTTTTGTATGGCACAAGGCGCAATTTGTAGAGCAGTTCTCTGTGCAAAGTATTCTCCCCAAATAGTAATCATTTCAATTTTTGAGTATTCAAATAACTCATCATAGGTCTTTATCGACAAAAAGCTATTTGTGTCTTGGTGATATCTATATTTATCAAACATGAATTGATTGCAGAGAGTATGGCCTATTTCATGGTATAGAAGATCAGAATATTCTTTCATTGCACTAGGCACAGTAATTAAACCAGGGTAACGATCGTTGAGATATAAACAAAAAACGCTACAGTGAATGTATATTATTTGCTCAATTTCGCCAGCATTGATATATTTCGATAGAGTTAATCCGAAATTGCCTTCTGAAATTTCTCCAGAATCATAACCGAGTATTTTTGAATGCGTCTCAATAAACACTCTATAATCCTCATCAGCGAGAACAAATATTGTTTTCAAAGAAAATATCGATAAGGATTTAATCAAATCATCAATATCTTTACTAATCTGAGGATTTGTTTTAAACAAAATACTAAGAGCATCATTATTTGATTGGATAAGTATTCCCATAATTAACACCTCTTTTCTATAGATCGTACTTAGGGTAGAAAAAAATACAAACTGTTCAGTAAATACGGCTGGTCTTGGGCTTCGGACATTCGCAGTAAAAAATTCTTGACTGAATCCACAGAAAACGTTTTTTCGGCAAGGCCGGAAAGCAATTTCTCAAATTTCTTTTTTTCATTTGGCTCAGCCGCGTCACTTAAGTATCCCCAGACATGCTGGGCCGCGTTGATTTCCGCGCCGATATTTGGCGGTAAAGCGGCGCACCTTTCAATCAGAGTGTAAAAAGCGAGGGCATCGGGGTGCGATTTATCTTTTAAGAGCGCTCGGATATCCTGATAGATTTTGGCTGAACGGCTGAGTACCCAGTACTTATATTTCGCCCACTCTCGCTCTAAATCCTGTATGGCGGTATTTGGGCATGTCAGCAGATTGCATTTCACCGCTGACAGATTTTTATCTTTAACTTCCAGCATGATATCGATGGATTTGTCGGGCAGGGCTTGGTAGAACCGCAAAAACGTATCGGCCGATATGGTGGCCGAATGCGCGCCGCGCGGGCCGATGGATGCGCTTTGAGAATAATGGATTTTTTGCTTGCCGTCCTGTTTTCGCCAGGTTGCCGCACAGCGCAAGATCCAATCGTTCATTGAACCCGCTTCTTCCGGCGGATTGAGCTCATGGTGTAGATTATCGAACACCACAGGCAGGCCGGTTTTTAAAGAAACCGATAAAACATCCGAAATGTGATATGAGCGGTCGTCATTTTCAATCGCCAAACGCGATCGGATATGGTTCGGCAACGCGTTGGCATTTTTAACAAATCGCGCGATAGCGGCGGGTTTATCGCCGTATACGCCGCCAATATGTAAGATGATTTTGCTTTCGGGTCCGCAGCCCAGGCTGTCCAAAAAGCGACAATGGTATTTTAGATCTTCCTCCGCGCGTGACACTACCGAAGGATCAAGGGAATTTATAACCGTATATTGACCTGGATGCATGGAAACCCGTAAGTTATTTTCTGATATTTGCTTCCCCATTTGAGTGAGCTGGGACGCAAAGTCATTCTGCCACGCGACAGTATTGACTGGGTGTGAGCCCAATGGGATGATATCTGAACTGATGCGGAACAGCCGGATATCACTTTGGATGTTATAATCGATCACAGCATTTAACGCGTTGAGATTCTTTGCGGTGACCAAGCGTAAGTTATCGGGTATCGCGTTTTTTAAGCGCAAAGAATAGAGCTTGGTTTTTCTGCTTCCAATATGAACACATGCATATCCGATTGACATTTTACCATCTCCAATCAGTGGGTATAACTAAACAAAATCTTCAATGATATAGTTCATTATATCAGCATTTTCGATTCAAAAACACAGAATTAATCTTCGGATTATGGGAAATTGTGTAAATATATATGCAAAAGTATTTGGATTTGATAGAATAGCTATCATTATGTTTTGAAATTCAATTTACAGGTTAAAATTAGTTTAAAAAATTACTTTTGACATTAAGGCAGGGTGAATATTGTGCGGGGAATACAATATAGCTGTATGAGTCGAAAAATCATTTTCTTTATAATCCTGGTCGTGATGATCGCATTGCTGCCGATCACTGGATTGGCGGCACAGCAAACGATCACCATCGATGGCGATATGAGTGACTGGACGGTTGCGTCCATGTCTTTTTCAGATGCGCTTGGGGATGTCAATGGCGCAGGGCCGCATGACCTCATTAAAATGTACATCACAAATGATGCCAACTATATTTATGTTCGATGGGATGCGATTGCCAGCCTTGCGGATTTAAAGAGTGTTACATATGGTCTGGCGCTGACTTCGATTCCTGCGACCGGTGATACACGGCCGGAAAAAGAAGTTTTGCTGTTTATCGATTATGACTCCAAAAGTCTGGCAACGGTTACGATATCAAATAGTACGACAGATACTATATTGGATGAAGAAACAGTTACCAATACATCTCCATATGTCAGGGCGGCGGAGTTTGGCACGACAAATAAGACTGTTGCCATAGAAGCGCGTTTTCCTTTAACGGTGATCGATAGTCTGACGGTTAACACTGTGGATGGAGATGCTACCGTGCCCCTTTGGGGTGCAACCCTTTCTTCGGGGGCCTTTACATCAGTTGTCAAGGACTATATACCAGATGATGGTTTTCTGGAATATGACATGGCAACGGCGACGTATACACCCGTGGGAACAGGCGCTATTGCGAAAATATCCGGCTCTACACTGAATCCAAAGGCCCAGCCGGGAGCAACTATTAATTACACGGTGACGATTAGTAATGTGGGTACGACGGATAATTTACTGTTTAGTCAGATTGACTGGACTTTACCACCTGGGTTCACATATATATCAGGAACCACAACGGGGTTGACTACATCTAATCCGTCAGGAACGACGGGGACTTTAACTTGGGCTGGGCTTTCCGGCTCACTACCGCCGGGGGATTCCATTACGCTCAATTTTCAAGCCACAGCGGCACCGGGGGCAGGGACTTTTTACAGTCAGACTGCGCTGACTATGCCGAGCGGCACGATTAATACCGGAGACACCGCTGCGGTTGAATTGCAGAGCGATTATACCTCACCGGCAGCACCGACGAATCTAGCGGCTTCGGATATTACCGAGAACAGTGTGCGTTTGACATGGGATCCGGTAGCTGATGCGGATACCTATCGGATATACCAATGGGGCGAATTGGTGGCCACGGTTCCTGCCTCGGAAGTGACGACGGTGATTTCCGGATTAAGCTCGGATACGACATATGAATACACCGTGGTTGCGGTTAATTCTTCGGGGATATCTTCTGGGCCCAGCAATACGGTCAGCGTCACCACGCTGGCACCAGCGGATGCGACTGCGCCCACACTGCCCGGTGATCCGAGTTTAAGCACATCCAATGAAACAACAAATAGCATACAGGTAGATTGGGAAAAGGCAACAGACGATACGTCGGCGCAAAGCGCACTAAAGTATCTGGTTTATTATTCAACATCAGGAGATTTGACTACGGTTGCTGATATTGAAGCCAACGGGACACCGGCTGGCGCATATAAAACAGATATTAATACATTGAATGTTTCGGGATTGACCGAAAACACATTGTACTATTTCAATGTAATTGTTATGGATGAAGCGGGCAATAAAACAGCTTACACGATGACCAGCGACAGTACTTTGCCGATGGCATCTCCCGTACTCTCCGCAAGCGGCACGACAGATACCAGCACTACGCTGAACTGGACGGCGGTAACGGGTGCAACGTCCTACACCGTCTATCTGGATGACGGGCTGGGCGGTACGATTGTCAGCACGGTGCCCGCAGGCACGACCACGCTGGATATCACTGGGCTGACACAAGGCACAGATTATACCTACTATGTGGTGGCAACCGACGGTACCAATTCCACCGAAAGCAACCACTTGACGGTGTCCACGATCGAGACCAATCCGCCGACGGTACCCGCCGGAACTACTGTGACGGCATCCAATCCGACGACATCAAGCATTCAAGTGGATTGGAACAAGGCGACAGACGATACATCAGCACAAAGTGATTTGCGCTATCTGGTTTATTATTCCACTTCGGATAATATCGGCACACTGGCGGATATTGATGCAAATGGAACTGCCTTTGGCAGCTATCAGACGGATATCGATACGATGACGGTCACGGGACTGAATGATGGTACACCATACTATTTCAATGTGGTTGTTATTGATGAGGCGGGAAACAGAACCGCCTATACTTCCACCGACGAAACCACACTGACTTTAGGTACGCCTGTGCTTTCCGCAAGCGGCACGACAGATACCAGCACTACGCTGAACTGGACTGCGGTAACAGGTGCAACGTCCTACACCGTCTATCTGGATGACGGGCTGGGCGGCACGATTGTCAGCACGGTGCCCGCAGGCACGACCACGCTGGATATCACTGGGCTGACACAAGGCACAGATTATACCTACTATGTGGTGGCAACCGACGGTACCAATTCCACCGAAAGCAACCACTTGACGGTGTCCACGATCGAGACCAATCCGCCGACGGTACCCGCCGGAACTACTGTGACGGCATCCAATCCGACGACATCAAGCATTCAAGTGGATTGGAACAAGGCGACAGACGATACATCAGCACAAAGTGATTTGCGCTATCTGGTTTATTATTCCACTTCGGATAATATCGGCACACTGGCGGATATTGATGCAAATGGAACTGCCTTTGGCAGCTATCAGACGGATATCGATACAATGACGGTCACGGGACTGAATGATGGTACACCATACTATTTCAATGTGGTTGTTATTGATGAGGCGGGAAACAGAACCGCCTATACTTCCACCGACGAAACCACACTGACTTTAGGTACGCCTGTGCTTTCCGCAAGCGGCACGACAGATACCAGCACTACGCTGAACTGGACTGCGGTAACAGGTGCAACGTCCTACACCGTCTATCTGGATGACGGGCTGGGCGGCACGATTGTCAGCACGGTGCCCGCAGGCACGACCACGCTGGATATCACGGGGCTGACACAAGGCACAGATTATACCTACTATGTGGTGGCAACCGACGGTACCAATTCCACCGAAAGCAACCACTTGACGGTGTCCACAGCGGACGCTGAAGCGCCTTCCGGCACGGGGGCTGTAACGGCTAGTAATCCAACGGTCACCTCACTGGACTTAAGCTGGCCCAAAGCCACTGACAATATCAGCCCGCAAAGTGCGCTGCGCTATCTTGCCTACTATTCAACAAGCAATAATCTGGACACCGTGGCGAAAACCGAGGTAAATGGTACGGCGATTGGGACTTATGCAACCGACATTGACAGTACCGCGGCGACGGGCTTGAACCCTTCGACCACGTATTACTTTAATGTCATCGTGATGGATGAAGCGGGCAATAAAGCCTTGTATACATCGGGTAGCGGGACTACGTTGACACCGTCTGCTGTGACCTTAAGCCACAGCAATGTGGCACAGACAACGGCGACATTGACCTGGAATGCAGTGATCGGTGCGACGGAGTACGATATTTATGACGGAACAGGCGCATGGGTGGCCACTGTAGCGGCACCGGATACGACCTATAATTTAACCGGACTCACCCCTCACACCGCTTACGAATACACGGTGGTGGCAAGAGCGGGTGCAATACCGCTTGTGACCAGTAATTTAACGGGTTTCACAACGCCGGGTATTGTTAACCGAGTAGATAATCCACAGACAGGATATCCAGAGACGCCGTTTGACTGGTTATGGGAATTGCTTGAGAAAATATTCTAAAAAGTTGATAAAAAAAGCCATGGTTTGCAATATGGCTTTTTTGCTGCTATTGTCTGAATGATCTAATCCAAATCTTTCGCCATCATTTTTCGATAGGCTTTGTCTTTGGAAGGGGGGCTGTGTTTTTTGTTGTATTGATGTCGAAAAAACCAATAGATGAGCAAAAGCAAAATGGTTGGGACAAATATGACGCTGCTTTTTATCACGAGAGCAAAGAGCCCTGTCCATCCATATTGAATGAGAAATTGCCCGTAGCTTTCCAAATTGAGGAAAGCTTCATTGAGATTATAGATAAAAAATGCAACCGCGATAATCAGATGAATCAGCGGGAGTATTAAACCCGGCCACCACTTATATGTTCGGGAGAGCAAAACTTGCACGCCAAAACTGATTGCAAGAAAGATTAAAACTATGGGCAATCTAATCATGAGGTCACCTCCAATTTATTCTTATAGGCAGAAATAATCGTCTTCGCCGCTTCCAGATCCAACTTTTCATCAATCGCCATCCGCCGCACCATTGCGATGAAGTCGTCTTCTTCCGTCTTGGAGGATAGATCGATTTTCTGGATCAAACGATCCAGACGAAGCCGGACAGTGGGATAGGAAACATCATAGAGCTTAGCGATCTCTTTCAGCGAGCCGGAAGCCATAATGAATTTCTTAATAAAATTGATGTCTTCACTGTCCAGTTCGGACAGCCAGTCAGGTAAATTAGCCATGTTTATTCTCCTTTCGAGTGCAATTATATATAATATTAAATTAAATGTCAATAAAAACATTAATAATATAAAAAGTAAAGTAAATAATATTAAATATTGCGTTTAATGAAATAAAAAAAGGCGATTATACGCCGTTTTATATCTTTAGAAGTCTAAATTTTTCTGTCTATGCCAATTCCATCACATGATCCTGAAGATGGGCCAAAATGAGATAATTGGAGAAAGATTTATCTTTGGTTTTGCGCTTGACTGAAGCCATATATTCAGCAAATTCATCCAGGCTGTTAAACTGGTCCAGTCGGCCTAAGTAGCTCGCTATATTGATGTTGACCAAGGCGCCGGTTTGATACTTTCCTGTTCTGGCGGCGTCAGCAATATGTCCGGCTTTAAAATCGGTTTGTGTATAAAAATGTGGTTTGAAGCTTTCAAAATCAGCAATGATGTCTTCGAGTATGGTTTTGGCTGTCATGTGGGTGCCGATGTCCTCAGAATCCATCTCCAGCATACAAACAAAGTCATCTCCGCCGATGTGGCCGATAAAGCTGGAATAGGGGAGATTATCCAGTCGGCCACGTAAGATTTCGGCGGTTTGCTTAATCACAGCATCACCTTTCTCAAAACCGTAGAAATCATTGTAAGTCTTAAAGTCGGATAGATCGATATAGATAAACAGCACACTTTCGTTGCTTCGCAAGTACCGATCGATATTGTTGTTGATGATATTATTGCCGGGAAGTGCCGTCAGGGGATTCAGCTGGGTTGCGTTTTGGCTGTCGAGCGCACTGACCACGCCGATGATATCCCTCATGGAGACCACACCATGATAGATCCCGTTATCAGCAATGATGATATCATCATACGCATGATCGTCGGTTCGGTTCATGGCGGCCTGAAGCACTTCTTTAACCGAGGTAAAGTAATTCAATATCAAAGGGCTGGGATTATACAGCTCTTCAATTGGACGGTCACCGTACAGCGAGTAGCCATATTTGGTGGAAAGCGCCAGATGCAGTGCCTGCTTGGAGATAAAGCCGGTGATTTTAAGGCTATCGTCCAGGAAACAGACAGAATCATAGTCATGAGACTTAAAGAATTCGTGCACGTCTTTGCAATTAATCCCGGATTTAAGGCTTTTGTAGTTTTTCATAATGTGCCCGACATGGGACTGCACCGTCGCTTCGGATTTTGCGATGTACCGATTGCGGTTGACCGCGTTAATCCAGCTGATCACGCTGTCTGCGACCGGCGTATGCGCGACGCCTGGTTTGCCGATATAATATCCTTGCGCAAAATCCACGTCCAGCTTAATCAATGCTTCCAGCTCATCTTGGCTTTCCACGCCTTCCGCAATCAACCGTGCATGCTTGTAGCGGACATACATGGAAAGGGCTTTCACCATGGCGCGTTTATCAGAGTCCTTATTAATACCGTGTACCAAACGATCGGAAATCTTGACGTAATCCCAATCACATCTTAAAAGACAGCTGATGTTCATCGGGTGGGTGTCCACATCGTCTAGCGCCAGCCGATACCCTGCACGTTTATAGTCTAGAAGTGCGTCGGACAATTCAGTGCCGCCGACATCGTATTCTCGCTCGCAAATCTCCAGCACCACATCTTTTGGCCGCAAGCCCAGCTCTTTGATCATTGCGTCCAAAGCAGTCAGATGCTTTTTCTTTTTTATAATAGATATCTGCTCGGTATTAAGAAATACACGCTTTTTTGAAGCGGTATGGATATGACCATTTAAAGCAAGGGTATGAATATCAATATCAAAATCCAACGTTTTTCCCATTTCCTGAACCATCTTCAAAATTTCAAGTGGATTCCTCTGGGTATTGCTGCGGCAAAAAGCTTCTTCACCGGTGATATGACCGTTTTTAAGGTCAATAATCGGCTGATACGCGATTTTAATATCCTTCATGATGTCTGTGTAGGCTGTGTTCATGTCAGTTTCCCTATTTCGTCTTTTGCTTTTATACAGCGTAACACGACAAGTATATCGACGGATTAGGGGAGCGATAAGATTTTGTAAATTTCTGCGCAGGTTCTCTCGTCAATACGCGCTTTGATATATAAAAGAAAAACTGGATAAGCAGACAAAAAAGCAGGGATGTTTAAAGGGTATGCCATCAGGTTATATAAAAACATCATTATATTCTTTAGGCTTTTTGTGTTATTGGGGAAGATATACTAATTTTAAAATTGGAGAAATGAGCATGAAACTGAGTTCGAATTTCTTTGTATTTGATTCGGTCAACGCGGATATCCTTCTGTATTTGGTATTGTTTGTGTTTTTGTTTATCTTCCTCTACTATGTCTTATCTAAGATGAATAAAGGCATCGGCCGTACGTTCGCGGTGTTTACGTCAATGACGCAGCTGGCATATCTGGTCTGGCGTATCGGATTCACCCTGCCGCTTTTCTCGGTGGCGGGTATGATTGCCGGTGTGCTTCTGGTTGCTATGGAAGCACTGGGGTTTTTCCAATCACTCACATATCATCTTTTATTCATCAAAAAACCCTTGACCGAAACCAAACGACTGGAAGATTTGGCACAGTATCCGACCGTGGATATCATGATACCGACCTATAATGAGCCGGTGCGCATCATCAAGCGCACCGTAGCCGGCGCTTCGATGATTAAATATCCGAAAGAGAAACTGAATATTTACGTCTGTGACGACGGCAGCCGGAAGGAAATTAAAAAAATATGTGAGGATTACGGCGCCCATTGGATTACACGCAAAGAGCATAACCATGCAAAAGCTGGGAACCTGAACAATTGCTATATTAAATATGCCCGGGGCGATTACAGCGTCATTCTGGACGCGGATATGGTGCCCAGAAATGATTTTTTGGATAAAACCTTAGGGTATTTTGAAGACCCAACCGTCGCTTTTGTGCAGACGCCGCAGGTGTTTTTTAATCCGGATGTTTTCCAGCGGAATCTGGGGCTGGAAACCGATATACCGAATGAGCAGGATTTCTTTATGGAGGAAATCCAGCGTCAGCGGGAGGCATTTAACGCTTTGTTGTTTGTTGGCAGCGGCTGTGTGTTCCGGCGCACGCATTTGGAATCCATCGGGTTCATTCCAACCGGCACGATCACCGAGGATATGGCAACCAGTCTGCTTTTGCAGGATGCCGGATATCATGGTGTTTTGGTGACCGACACGTTCGCGCAAGGGCTTTCTGCCGAGACTTTTGCCGATCATATGGTGCAAAGGATGCGCTGGTGTCAGGGGAACCTGCAGGTATTAAAGCGCTTTAAACCCTGGCGGCTCAAAGGGCTTTCCTTTATGCAAAAACAGATTATTACGGACGGCGGCATATATTGGCTGTTTGGGCTTAAAAAAATAGTCTTCACATTGGCACCAATATTCTTTATTCTCACCGGCATACCGGTTTTGCGTGCCGATCTGTTTTGGATTCTTCTGCTCTGGCTACCTTCGTTTATCGCCAGCATACTCGCTATGCGCCTATTTTCACACAAGAACCGTTCATGGGGCTGGGCGCATATCTATGAAATGTCCTTAGGACCGGCGCTGGCATGGGCGGCGCTTTTGGAGATTTTCTCTTTCGGGAGCAAGAAATTTGCCGTGACGCCCAAAGGCGTTTCTCACAGCAAAACCCATTTTGCGCTAAAGCTGGCACTCCCGCATTTGGTACTGTTTGCGCTCAGTGCAGCGTCATTGGTTTTGATTGGGCTGAGGCTGGATACCGCAGATGCATATATGACGGTGGTTTATGGCATTAATGCTTTTTGGATACTCTATAATCTTTATGCGATTATTGTCAGCATCTTGATTTGCTTTGAAAAGCCGAGAGTTCGCCAGCACGACCGATTGGTGGTCAACCGCTCCATCGGAATTCGCTATGACGACGTGTATACCATTGGCAGTCTTGTCAACATCTCGGAAGGCGGATGTAATATTACACCGTTTAACGATAAGATGGCGCCGACTTTAGAAGGAAATAAAAGAATCATACTGACCATGAACGGCGCCGAAATATCCGGAACGATTCTCGGATACATCAAACGTACACATTCGTTTACAGTGAAATTTGACGAGATGAGTGCGCAAGACTACGCGGTATTGGTCGATTTCATTTTTTCAGGTCAGGACGACGGTTATGGCGAGATGAAGGAAAAAAGCGCATTCCACGCTGTGATGCATCATGTTCGGCTGAATATGAAACGAAATATGGAGAGAAAGAAATATTTAAAACAAATGACCAACGTTCAAGGGACAACAGAAGATACTAAAAATGGGGTCAACGCTTCAGAGCTCATGAAAGCACAGAAAAGAAAAGCAAAAAAAACGGCAGACTAAACAACTTCTCATCCTTCAAACTTCATGCTCCTGCTAAAAGAGCGGCAGAATAGCGATGCCGCTCTTTTAGTAACCGAAAAAAAGAGAACAGCAGGAGAGCTGTTCTTTTTTTGTGCCATAAAGCACCAAAGGGATAAAGGAAACAAAAAAATGAAAAAGTATATGACTGAAGTAAAAATCATAAACCTTTCCCGTTGCTTGCAATCACATCGGCATACCAAAGGGCGGACTCTTTGAGGATGCGCTTCTGAGATGGATAATCGACATATACCAGCCCGAAACGTTCACTGTAACCCTTTGCCCATTCGAAATTATCGAGAAAACTCCAGTGCATGTATCCTTTCACCTCAGCACCTGCGTCCATTGCTCTTTTCATTGCCGAAAGATATCGGCTTAAAAAGTCGATGCGGTTTGGATCATGCACACTGCCGTCCAAAAAGATACGGTCGTTACAGCTGAGGCCGTTTTCGGTGATGATAATAGGCAGGCCGTATCGCTGATACAAGAACCGGATGCCATATTCCATGGATTCCTCTGAAATCGCCCATTTTAGAGCGGTTTGAGGATAGCCGGTGTAGAAACCGACAGGATTGCCGCACCCATCCACCGGAGTAGCATTATAGATGTTCGCGCCGAAAAAATCAAAAGTTGCCATCATGTCCCAATCGCTTTGGGGGATGGTTTTTTCAAAAGCCTTGACGACATCGGGGGCATCGTCGGGATATTTTTTTAAAAGCATCGGGTCTGCCGCCACCGTATATGTAAAGGCCCAGTCATTTTCGGACAGCCTAAACATCGCTTTATATGCGGCGTCTGTGTTCACTTTATTCGGAGTTTCAGGATAACATATTCGGCCGCACATCGCGGTGCCGACCAGAATCGGCGTATGGCTGGCTTCCCGAAGGGCATTGGCGGCTGCGCTCTGCGCCAGCGCCAGATGATGGTACGTTTTTAAAAGCCCTAAGTTATCCAGCTTGATGCCGGGAGCATGCTCCAGATTATTATGTCCGCAATGCACGACGCATTGGGGTTCATTAATAGGCATATAGGTTTTTACCCGGCCGTCGAAGTGACTGCCGATAATTGATGCGTAGGCGGCGAACGCATCGACGGTATCGCGATTCAACCACCCGCCTTTTTCCTGCAGCGCGGAGGGCAAATCCCAATGATATAGCGTCAGCATGGGTTCAATACCGCTTTTAATCAATTCATCAACAAACCGGTCATAGTAGTCCAAACCGGCTGCATTCACTTCGCCGGTACCATTAGGGAAAATACGCGGCCAGCTGATGGACAGCCGAAAAGCTTTCAGCCCAATCTTTTTCATCAGTGCCACATCCTCGGCGTAGCGGTGGTAGCTGTCGCAGGCAATGTCGGCGTTTTCGTCGTTCACCACGTGGCCATGTCCGGTAAAATGGGTAAAATCATCCCATATACTCGGGCCCTTACCGTCGGCGTCCCATGCACCTTCGCTTTGATATGAAGAGCAGGCAGCGCCCCAGATAAAATCTTTTGGGAATTCGTTCATACAGTGACCTCCACATGGTGTTCTACGGCCTTTGAATTGGGGATAATAGTATCCCCATCAATTGCTTCACCATCTACGGAAAGCGAGTAGCTTCCAGTGTTTTTTACATGAATATGGTAGGTTGTGCCACGGAATTTGCGCACAACCGTATAGTCGGAAAGGTGCCGAGGCAGGCAGGGCTTAATGCGAAGCCCTCCGATCGTGGGTATAACGCCCAAGATTGCCTGACTGATGTTAACAAACGCCCAGGACCCCGTACCGGTCAGCCAGCTGTTTTTGGCTTCACCCTCATTGAAGGATGCACGCGCCGCAATGGTCTGCGAGTAAACATATGGCTCGCTCCGGCGGATGTCACTCTTGTCCTCGATAAAAGCAGGGCAGACCCGGCGGTACAGGTCGAAGGCGGAGTCTCCACGCCCGAGAACGGTTTCTGCGATGCTGACCCAAGGATTGTTATGGCTGAAAATTGATCCGTTTTCTTTATAACCCGGGGGATAACTGGTGATTTCGCCGAGTTCTTCATGATAGCGGGTATAGCAGGGCGCTAAAAGTTCCATGCCGAATTCGCCGAGAAGATGGTCTTTGGCCGAATCCACAGCCATTTGTGCCTTGCCATCGTCCAACCCGATACCGGCCATCACACAAAAACCTTGCGGTTCGATAAAGATATGTCCTTCGTCGCATACTTGCGACCCCACAGGATTTCCAAAAGCGTCATAAGCGCGCAAGAACCATTGGCCGTCCCATCCGTGCGCTTTGACGGCTTGCGTCATCTCCTTGACGGCTTGAGCTATCTCTTCCGCTTCGGTTTTCAGCCCTTTCAGCGCACAGAGTTCGACGTATTTTTCGCCGTAGTATACAAACATTGCCGCGATAAACACACTTTCAGCATCACTTTCGGAAGTGCCGCAGGTTTGGAAGCTCTCACCCGGTTCGGTACTGAAACTGTTTAGATTCAAGCAGTCGTTCCAGTCAGCTCGTCCGATTTTTGGCAGGCCGTGCGGGCCTCGGTTGTTTAATGTGAACCCAATACTGCGTCTTAAGTGCTCCATCAGCGGTTTTTCACTGCCCGCCACATGATCGAAAGGAACAAGTTCGTCCAAAATGGTCATATCGCCGGTCTCGGCGATGTAGGCATGAGCACAGGCAACCAGCCACAACGGGTCGTCATTGAATCCGCTTCCAACATCATTATTGCCCTGTTTGGTCAGCGGCTGGTATTGGTGATAGGTGCTACCATCCTCCCACTGCACCGAAGCGATATCGATAATCCGTTCCCGAGCGCGCTCGGGGATTAAGTGGACAAAACCGAGCAGATCCTGGCAGCTGTCCCGAAAGCCCATGCCGCGTCCCATACCGCTTTCGAAGTAGCTGGCTGAACGGCTTAAATTGAAAGTTGTCATACACTGATATTGATGCCAGATATTCACTGCACGATTTAAAATCTCATCGCTGCTGGCCAGCGTGTAGCAGCCCAGAAGACCGTTCCAGTACGCAGATAATTCATCCAACGCCGCATCCACGGCTGCGGGGGTCTTAAATTTATCGTTGACGCGCAACGCAGTATCTTTTCGAATTACACCGGGTGAAATAAACTTATCTTCCTTGGGATTTTCACCATAACCCAAAACAAAGATAAATGTTTTTTCTTCATTCGGAGCCAAAGATAAATCGTTTTGCAGTACGGCGACAGGGGACCACCCGTGAGCTACACTGCCTAAGCATCCGCCTTTTTCCAGCGCAATGGGGTTATCCCAGCCGCGTCCAGTGCCGAGAAAAGCGTCTCTTGCCGTATCAAATCCGGTTACGGGCTGATTAACGCTGTAATATGCATAATGATTGCGGCGCTCACGGTATTCGGTTTTATGGTAGACGGTACTATTTTCTACTTCAACTTCACCAATATTCAGGTTGCGTTGGAAATTGGACGCGTCATCCACTGCGTTCCAAAGACACCACTCGACGGCTCCATAAAGCTGGATACTTCGGTTCAAACTGCTTTTGTTTTTAATCGTCATACGGTGTACTTCGCAAGTTTCACCGATGGGGACAAAGCAGGTCAGCGAAGCGGAAAGGTCATCCTTTTCGCTTTCGAAAACAGTATATCCCAAACCATGCCGGCACAGATAGGTGTCCAGCGGTGTGTCTGTCGGGTGAAAAGCCGGGCTCCACGCGGTTTTTTCCATTTTCTTTTATATAATAAAAGCGTCCGCCGATATCTGCGGGGACATTATTGTATCGATAACGCAAAAGACGCAGCAGTTTTGCATCGCGGTAGAAGCAATAGCCGCCGCCGGTATTGCTGATTAAACCAAAAAAAGATTCGCTGCCCAGGTAATTAATCCAGGGAAGCGGCGTATGGGGCGTTTTAATGACGTATTCTTTTCTATTATCGTCAAAATTGCCGAATTTCATCAGAATATGCACCTCAATAATAAAAAAATGGATTGATGTTGTTTCGTAAAGAAATTTACGTAATCGTATAAGTACGTAACGACATCATACTCAGTGAAAGATAAAAAGTCAACGATTTTTCGCTATAACGCCCAAAAAAGTTAGAGTTTATTAAAGTTTTTGTAAATAAATCTTTAATAAATTTTGTATTTTGGGGTTGACGCGCTTTGAAGAGATGTAATATAATAAGTCGGCGAAAACGATTAAGTGATATTTTAAGTGCTTTTTAAGATATTTTCGCATTTCTTTAAAGATAACGATTAAATTGGGGTAAATGCTGATGGTGACAATGAAGGATATTGCGGTTAAATGCGGTGTTTCACCGGCCACCGTTAGCAAAGCGCTTAATGGACATTCGGATATCGGTGTGGAAACCGCCGAGCTGATCCGTACGACAGCACGCGAAATGGGCTATCTGCCCAACGCTGCGGCGAGAGCGCTGAAAACCAATCGATCCTTGAACTTGGGCGTTTTGTTTGTGGACAAGACCTCTTCCGGACTATCACATGAATACTTCTCGACCGTGCTAAACAGTTTTAAAGTGGAAGCCGAAAGACTGGGATATGATATTACATTCATCAGCAAGGATATCGGCAACTTCAAAATGGATTATTATGAGCACGCCCGCTACCGCAATTGCGACGGTGTGGTGATCGCTTCAATCGATTATTCTGATCCGGCAGTGGTCAAGCTGGTAGAAAGCAACATCCCGGTGGTCACAATCGATCATGTGTTCAATAATCGTACAGCCATATTGTCTGACAATGTGCAAAGTATGGTTGATATTGTGGACTATATTTATGGATTGGGGCATCGCAAGATTGCGTTTATCCATGGTGAAGATACATCCGTCACTAAAAAAAGACTCGCAAGCTTCTTAAAATCCTGCATGAACAAAGGCATCAATGTGCCGGATGAGCATGTTAAAGCGGCCATTTACCATGACCCTAAATCAAGCGGATTGGCAACGCGCGAACTGTTATCGTTGCAGAACAGGCCCACTTGCATCCTTTATCCGGACGATTTTTCTTTCTTGGGTGGGATGAGTGAACTTGAAAGACAGGGGCTAAAAATTCCCGACGATATCAGCGTTGTGGGTTATGACGGAATTTTACTTTCACAGGCGCTTCGCCCCCGGCTCACCACCTTCCGGCAGGATTCGGAAGGCATTGGAAGAAGAGCGGCGGCAAAACTTGTGGAGGAGATTGAGAATCCCAAGATGTTTGTACCGACGCAGGTGCTGGTGTCCGGCTCACTGCTGATCGGTAATACGGTGAAACAGATTTGACAGCAGGCTTTGTTGTCAATAAATAAATAGAGCACTTTAAAAAATTTGGAGTGCGCTTATAAAAAATGAGGAGGAACACATGAAGAAACTAATAGCTCTATTATTAGTGTTAGTTATGGTGTTCAGCTTAGCTGGATGTGATAAAGGTCCGGCTACGACTGAAGAAGGAAAAATCGTCCTGAACGTATGGTCTTTCACGGATGAGGTTCCAAACATGGTTGCCAAGTATATGGAAATGCATCCTGATGTTGCGGCAAAGTATGAAGTTCAAACAACTATCATTGCTACAACCGATGGTGCATACCAGCCCGCGCTTGACCAGGCTCTGGCCGCTGGCGGCAACGAAGCGCCTGACATCTATGCGGCTGAAGCTGCATTCGTATTAAAGTATACACAGGGCGATGCTGCTAAATATGCTGCACCATATGCAGATCTTGGCATTGATGTGGACAAGTTGGTTAAAGATGCTGAAATCGCACAGTACACTGTGGATATCGGTTCAAGAAAAGGCAAAGTTGTCGGTCTTGGTTATCAGGCAACCGGCGGTGCGTTTATCTATCGCAGCTCGCTGGCACTTGACACTTGGGGAACTGATGATCCTGAAGAAATCGCGAATATCGTCGGCCCCGGCTGGGATAAATTCTTTGCGGCTGCGGCAGACCTGAAAGCCAAAGGCTATGGTATTGTTTCCGGCGACGGCGACATCTGGCATGCGGTTGAAAACAGCTCTTCTACCGGTTGGGTTGTAGACGGCAAATTGGTTATTTCTCCTGAACGTGAAGCATTCTTAGATCTTTCCAAAGAACTGAAAGACAATGGATATCACAATGATACTCAGGACTGGACAGACGCTTGGTTTGCTGATATGCAGGGCGTTGGCGAACAACCGATCTTCGGTTTCTTCGGACCTGCTTGGCTGATCAACTACGTTATGGCTGGCAATGCTGGCGATACAGTAGGCGACTGGAGAGTTTGTGCACCGCCTATCGGCTTCTTCTGGGGCGGCACATGGGTTCTGGCTTCTGATTCTTCTGCAAACAAAGATATCGCAGGCGATATCATTGAGTGGATCACGCTTGATACCAGCGAAACCGGCTTACAGTATATGTGGGCTAACGGCACAATGAACGGCCCCGGCGGAACAAAAGATACCGTTTCCTCCAATGTCGTTATGGGCAAATCCGATGGAACATTGGATTTCTTAGGCGGACAGAATATGTTTGACGCATTCGTACCGGCTAATGAATTTGCTAATGGTAAGTGCTTAACTCAGTATGACGAAACCATCAATGGTTACTTCCGTGACCAGGTTCGTTCCTACACTGCGGGCGAAAAAACTCGTGATGAAGCGATCGCTGACTTTAAGCAATTGGTTGCTGACAACTTGGATGTTGTCGTAGAATAACAACGTATAAGACTATTTTGGGCTGGGATAGCAGGAACTTTTCCGCTATCCCAGTTCACTTTATGAGGAGGTGAGTGGTATTGAAAAGCCGGAAAAATTTTAGTTATGCGAAATATGGATATATTTTCAGCATTCCATTTATTGTAACGTTTTTAATTTTCTCATTATATCCAACGATTTTTACGGCAATACTCGGCTTTACGAATTCTAAGGGCCTCGGCAATACAAGTTTTCGAATACTGACAGAGGACCCGTTTAGGAATTTTAAGTTAGTCTTAAACAACGGCTCTTTTAGGACAGCGCTGCAAAATACGGCTACGATCTGGATCGCAAACTTTATACCACAGATACTTTTAGCTTTGCTTCTAACCGCCTGGTTTACTTCGCGGCGCAACAAGCTTAAAGGTCAGGGCTTTTTTAAAGTGGTATTCTATATGCCGAATATTATCACAGCTGCGAGCATCGCGGTTTTGTTTGCCACACTATTTGGTTATCCGATTGGACCCGTCAATGATTTGCTTATTAAACTTGGGCTTCTTGCCGAAAAGAAGTACTTTTATATTGATAAGGTTATGTCACAAGGTATCATAGCGTTCATCCAATTCTGGATGTGGTATGGCTACACCATGTTGATTTTGATTGCCGGCGTAAAGGGAATTAATCCGCAGATATTTGAAGCGGCTGAAATTGATGGCGCAACAGGTGCGCAAGCCTTTTTCAGAATTACGCTGCCCAATCTTAGAACGATTCTTTTATATGTTTTAGTCACCAGCTTGATTGGCGGACTAAATATATTCGATATTCCAAAATTATTGGTGCCATACAGTGGTCCAGACAACGCAACGCTAACGGCCAGTGTGTTTATTTATAATCAGGCTTTCAGCGGCAGTTATTTCTGGAACAGGGCAGCTGCGGCCAGTATGATTCTGTTTGTCATTATTGCAGTGTGCTCGGCCATTCTGTTCTACATTATGCGCGATAAAGACGAAGCTGAACACCGTAAAGCGGTAAAGCGGTTGGCAAAAGAGCAGGATAACAGACTAAAGGCACAGGAGGGCAGATGAGATGAAAAAGAAAGTAAGTGTTGGCGGTATCATATTTAGGATCGTTGCCTACACCATATTGATCTTACTGGCAATCTTAAGCATTATGCCTTTCTGGATTATGATTGTTAACGCAACGCGCAGTACCTTCCAGGTACAGCAAAGTGCATTTGCACTGCTTCCGTCAACGCATTTGATGGAAAATCTAGATGTATTGTTGGGGAAAACGTTTAAGCCAATGGTGGGTCTTGCCAATTCGATGATTATCTCGGTGGGCGCCACGGCTTGTACGATATATTTCTCGGCACTCACAGCGTATGCGCTCATTGCATACAACTGGAAGCTGCGCCGTCCGTTTTTCACCATGATTATGGCAGTGATGATGATTCCGGCACAGATTACTATTATCGGTTTTTATAAATTCATGTATCAAATCGGCATGACCAATAATTTTCTGGCGTTGATCCTGCCGGCTATTGCGGCACCGCCTGCTGTGTTCTTTATGCGGCAGTTTATGGTGGCATCGCTGCCGATGGAACTTTTAGAAGCGGCGCGTATCGATGGTTCGTCTGAGTTTTATACGTTTAATCGTATTGTCATACCGATCATGAAACCGGCTTTGGCGACACAGGGGATTTTCTCGTTTGTGTTTAACTGGAACAACTTGTTCCTGCCTTTGGTCATCTTGACGGACAGCAATAAATATACGATGCCGATTATGGTCAGTTTGCTGAAAGGTGATATTTATAAAACCGAATACGGAGCCGTTTATTTAGGGTTGACATTGACCGTACTGCCGTTATTTGTGATTTACTTCCTGCTTTCGAAGTACATCATCGCTGGTGTGGCTTTGGGCGGTGTAAAAGGATAAGAAGGGTTATAAGAAGGACGATATAGCACAAAAACAAGGTAAGATATACATTAAAAAACTGCCGTAGGAATTGCGGCGGTTTTTTTGTGTGGATAATACAAGAATAAAAAAGTCGGGAAAGTTTAACTATCTGCAGGAAAAAGGGTATAAAAAAACGCCGTATTCTTATTAAAAAGACACGGCGCTGTGGTTTTATAGTTGGTTTAGTTCGTAATAATCTTTCCGGATTCGATATCAAAAATATGTGCTTTCGCAGTATTCACACTGAAGAGTGTTTCGCTTCCTGGCTTCACCGGAGTATCCGGACTGAATTTGCCGATTACGTCTGCACCTGCGAAGTTGAAGTAGACCAGAATCTCAGAACCCATCATTTCGGAGTTTTCCAAAGTCACTCTGAAGTGGTTCGGAGCTTCAATTGCGCTTTCGCTGATGTCTTCGGGCCGAATGCCGACTTTGACTTTTTTGCCAAGGAAAGCGTCCAGCTTGCCGCTTCTGTTTTTCTCACTGGGTATAATCAACTTGTTGCCATTAAGGTCTACAGTGAAGTAGTCTTTTTCTTTGCTGAGCACGCCCTCAAACATATTCATGCGGGGAGAACCGATAAAACCGGCAACAAACAGATTGACGGGGTAATGATAAAGATTTGAGGGTGTATCCACCTGCTGGATAAAGCCGTCTTTCATAACAACAATCCGATCGCCCATGGTCATGGCCTCGGTCTGGTCATGGGTAACATATACAAACGTGGTACCGAGTTTCATATGCAGTCTGGCAATCTCGGACCGCATCTGTGTACGCAGTTTGGCGTCCAGATTGGAAAGCGGTTCGTCCAAAAGGAAAACCTTGGGATTTCTCACCATCGCACGGCCTAAGGCCACACGCTGACGCTGGCCACCCGAGAGTGCTTTGGGTTTACGGTTTAATAGATGTTCGATATCCAAAATTCGAGCGGCTTCGGTGACACGTTCTTTAATCTCGTCTTTTGGGGTTCTGCGCAAGGAAAGACCGAATGCCATGTTATCATATACTGTCATATGCGGATACAGCGCGTAGTTTTGGAAAACCATCGCAATATCTCTGTCTTTCGGCGGTACCGAATTGACCACTGTGTCGCCAATCATCAATTCGCCTTCTGTGATGGTTTCTAAGCCGGCGATCATACGTAAAGTGGTCGACTTACCGCAGCCAGACGGTCCAACCAGAATAATGAATTCTTTGTCTGCAATTTCCAGATTAAAATCCTGAACCGCCACGACCTGCTCCTTGCCGGGATAGATCTTGGTAATGTTCTTAAAGGAAATACTAGCCATGTTTGCCTCCAATTAAGTAAAATATTGATACTACAAATTCTTTTATTTTTGTTGTATGCTAATTATATCATTAAAAAAGGCGGCTATATGGGTAAAATATATTGAAAAAGGGTAAAATATTGATATAGTGATTATATGAAAAATATCACAAATGTTTTAAAACAGGATATTAATGTATCGGTCAATCTACGGTTTTCGGATTTATCGGATATGCCGATTATAATTTTTTATGCACAAATCAAACCAGTTGAAATACGTCTCGGAGAGAATGCTGTTACGCTGGGTAAAGGAGAGTACATTGTGCTCAGCCAAGAGTCGTCAATACACGTGATGGACGAGAAAAACGCGGTCATCATTTTGGGGCTTCACGGTGCTTTGGCTGAAAAGCATGCCGATGAAGTGATGATGGATAGACCACGTTTGCTGATTGAGGCAGGGACACTGGGCACCACGATGAAATCAATACTGTCCGGCAGTGAAGAGGAATGGACAGAAGTACAACAGATTAGACTCGCTTTTGAATTGTTGTTGGCTTTGGCGGCATTGCCGGATGAAAGTGCACAAAAACCATGGCTGGTGACCGATGCTTGTGCGCTGATCGATGAAGAGTACGGCTATATCTATGGTGTGGAGGATTTGGCCGACAGACTAGGGGTGAATAAAGCTCATTTGATCCGCGTTTTTAAAGCGGAAATGGAGATCACACCGGGAGACTATTTAAAAATGATACGGATGGAGAATGCGCGGCACTTTCTGGTCAATCGCGATTTGGACTTAAATATGGTAGCAGGGCTGACCGGGTATGCCAACGCCAATTATTTTGGGAAAGTGTTTAAAAAGACATACGGTATTTCTCCTAAAGCATACCAGCAGGCAGCGGCTGAAAAAACACCGGTGAAGGAAAAGGCGATACCAGATGAACTTTTCCTGTAAGCGTTAAAACATACTGGCGAACAGCTTTCCCCTTTGGTTATATCGCCATTCTGCACGTGTGGACACGGTTTTTTGATTATGATACGATGGCACTGATGAATTGAATTATCGTTTTGAGGGGAGAAAATCCATGGTAACCATCGAGGATATTGCGAAGTACTGTAGCCTATCGCCGGAAACGGTATCTGAAGCGCTGAAAGGTGCGCCGGATATCAGCCTGACAGTGCGGGATTTGGTGCGCAAAGCTGCGATGGAACTGGGATATCTTGACGACAACAGCGGCCCTGCAAACACACGCACGCGGAGCTGGACGATCTGTGTGCTCTGTCATGATAAGTCCGAGTGGGGTGTACATCATTATCTTTTCTCAAGTATCATCGAAAGCTTTCGCAGTGCAGTGGAGCGGCACGGGTATGATATCGTCCTTCTGTCCGAACATTGGAATAAAAAAGATTTAAGCTACTATGGGCACTGTCGTTACCGAAAAGCGGACGGGGTGTTGATTGTGACAGCCGATTACCATGCCAAAGAGACCATGGAGCTGATCGAGAGTGATCTGCCGAAAATCGCCATCGATTATTCGGACGCAAGGATTGGGTGCGTGACAACCAACAGCGAAAAGAGCATGGCACTGCTTTACAATCATTTATATGACCTTGGGCATCGCCGGATTGTCTATATGCATGGAGAAAAAAGCTATATCACCGAAAAACGTATCGCGGGGCTGAAAGCGGCTATGGCGGAAAAAGGGGAAATCATGACCCCGGGGCACTTGATTTCTTCAACCTATTATTCCATCAAAGGCGGATATGAATCGATGCATGCGCTTCTGCTTCGGCCGCAAAGACCGACCGCCGTGATCGCCAGTGATGACTACAGTGCCATTGGAGCGATACAGGCCGCCAAGGATTTACGCCTGTCGATCCCGCAGGACATTTCGTTGGTCGGTTATGACGGTATTGAGATAACGCAGTGCTTTACCCCCAGGCTCACCACCATTCGGCAGGATACCAAGGGTATGGGAATTAAAGCGGCTGAAAATTTGATTAAACAAATTTTGCGGGTGGAACCCAGTAGCGGACCTGACCGAATTGTACTGGAGCCGCAGCTTTTAATTGGAGATTCAACCACACGAATATAGTTTTAGGAGAAAATAAGATGGAACGATACCAAGCGAAAGATACGACACCTTTTGAGATTGCAAAAGATCTGACGGCTAAAATGACTGCGGAAGAAAAAGCGGGACAGCTGCGCTATGATGCACCGCCGGTGGAACGGCTGGGACTGCCGGCTTATAACTGGTGGAACGAAACACTGCACGGTGTGGCCAGAGCCGGTACGGCTACCATGTTCCCGCAGGCCATCGGACTTGCCGCAATGTTTGACGATGAACTTTTGAAAACCATCGCCGAAGTGTGGGCCACCGAAACTCGCGCCAAGTATAACGCCAGCAGCCAAAAAGAGGACCGAGATATCTATAAGGGGCTGACCATGTGGACGCCGAATATCAATATCTTTCGCGACCCGCGCTGGGGGAGAGGCCAGGAAACCTATGGGGAGTGCCCTTATCTGACGTCAAGATTGGGCGTGGCCTGCGTAAAAGGTTTGCAGGGTGACGGAAAATATCTCAAAGCTGCAGCCTGCGCCAAGCACTTTGCGGGGCACAGCGGCCCCGAAGCCAATCGGCATCGGTTTGACGCGAAGATTTCCGAAAAGGATATGAATGAAACCTATCTGCCCGCTTTTGAGGCGCTGGTGAAGGAGGCAAAAGTCGAGGGCGTTATGGGCGCGTATAACCGTTTGAACGGGGAACCGGCATGCGCCAGCGAGTATTTGATGGGAAAATTGAAAGAATGGGGATTTGATGGCTATTTTGTGTCCGACTGCTGGGCCATTCGTGATTTTCATACCGAGCATATGGTGACGGCCACCGCGCCGGAATCGGCCGCCATGGCTTTGAAAGCCGGATGTGACTGCAATTGCGGAAATACCTATCTGCATATGCTGGTAGCCCTTCAAGAGGGTCTCATCACCGAAGAAGATCTGACACGATCGGTCATTCGGCTGATGCGCACGCGTGCGCGGTTGGGGTTGTTTGATGAGACATGCGAGTATGACAAAATTGAATACGAAGTGGTCAGCAGCTCAGCGCATAAAGCGCTGGCCAGAAAAGCGGCCGAGAAATCGATGGTACTTTTAAAGAATAGAGGTTTATTACCGCTGGATAAAAACAAACTGAAATCCATTGGCGTCATCGGCCCGAATGCGGCCAGCATCGAGGCACTACGCGGCAACTATTACGGCACAGCTGACGAGATGGTCACGTTCTTAGACGGTATACGCGAAGCGTTTGACGGCAGGATATTTTATTCGGAAGGTGCACATCTGTTTAAGGATTTGCTCCAACCTTTAGCACAGCCGGGGGATGGGTATGCCGAAGCGGTGATTGTGGCTGAGCAATCGGACGTGGTGGTGCTATGCGTCGGGTTGGATGCCACGATAGAGGGCGAAGAAGGGGATACGGGCAATTCGTTTGCTTCGGGCGACAAGAAGGATCTGCTTTTGCCCGAAAGCCAACGTATATTGATGGAAAAAGTTTTGGCTGTGGGTAAACCGACGGTGATCGTGATGGCCTGCGGCAGTTCAGTCAATCCGCTGGGAGAGAAAGCGGATGCGATCATTCAAGCATGGTATCCTGGCCAGTTGGGTGGAAGCGCGTTGGCGGATATTCTGTTTGGTGCGGTTTCTCCTTCAGGTAAACTGCCGGTCACATTTTATGAATCGGCCGACCAACTGCCGGATTTTGAGGATTATACGATGACCAACCGCACATACCGTTATGCTGGGAATAATGTGCAGTATCCGTTTGGATTTGGTCTGACCTATTCTAAGATGGCGGTCAGTGACATGGTTTATCACAAGGAAAATCAATCGGTTGACGTGACTGTGACGAACATCGGTGAATACGACACGGATGAAGTGGTTCAGTTGTATATCAAGGATAATATGTCAATATGGGCGGTGCCCAATCATACACTATGCGGATTTCAGCGCGTACATATCAAAAAAGGCGAAAGCCGCAAAGTGACGATGGGTATATCAGATGCCGCGTTTGAGGTGGTGGATGGAGACGGCAAACGGAGGGTGGACAGTGAAAAATTTACCCTGTATGCGGGTGTTTGTCAGCCGGACGCGATCAGCAGTGCGCTGACGGGATGCGCCTGTGCCAGCGTGGATATAGAGATTCAGCCCTTGATTTAGCCAAGCAATATTTTTAATGCAGGTTGCAGATATCGCGATGATTTTTAACATCAAGCATTATATTTACCACTAAAAGTAAATATAATGCTTGATTATTTTTCAAAAGTAAAAAAAATGCGCGCATGGGTAAGTTTTTGCCCTTCACTGTATTTTAATATGAAGCTATTATGATTATAATAGACTTAATAGAGGAGGGAGTCTGGTTATGAAACGTGCGCTGGTCTTTTCACTGGTTTTCATCATGTTGTTCTTTCTTTCTGCATGTGCGGCGACTTCTGCCGGCAAAGAAGCAAACGGCATGAATCCTGAATCGGAGAAGATCGTTCTGACACTCTGGACAATTGCGACCGAAAGCGACTCCCATCATGAACCCTACCTCAAAGCAATTGCGGACTACGAAGCCGCGCACCCTGGTATTACCATCCAAATGGAAACCTTTGAAAATGAATCCTACAAAACCAAGATAAAAGCAGCGGTAGCCGCCAAGGAACTGCCCGATATTTTTTTCACCTGGAGCGGTGGTTTTTCTACCCCTTTTGTCAAATCGGGTGCTGTGATGGCCGTGGACGATGTTTACACCAAATATCAAAGCGAATTGCCGCACTCAATGCTTGGAAACTTGACTTGGGATGGAAAAATCTATGGAACGGGATATACGATGAATGTCTCTATGCTGTTTTATAACAAAAAGTTGTTTGAGACCTACCGTCTATCACCGCCCGAAACCTATGATGACCTGGCTTCTGTCTGTCAAACGTTTATCGAAAACGGGATCATACCTTTTGGTATCAGTGCCAAAGACACCTGGGTGCTGGCACAAACGCATGACCAGTTTACGCTCAAATCAGTCGGCGTGAAAACGTTGGAAGATGTGCTGACGCACAGGAGCGGAGCAAGTTATAATTCGGAGAACTTTATAGCGGCATCCGAAGCATTTGCCGAATTGGTGAGGATGGGGGCATATAGTCGAAATGCTGTTGCTTTAAGTAATGATGAAGCATGTGCAACCTTTTATGCCGGCGAGGTGCCCATGTATATTATGGGAAGCTGGATGTGCGGATCGATCGTTACCGATGCGGAAAACCCCGAAGATTTTGGAGTGGTGCCAGTGCCGGTCATCAACCCGCAAAACGCTTCCAACACCGATTTTATGGGCGGGCCTTCGGATTCTTTAATGGTTGCGACGACTTCCGAGTACCCTGAAATTGCGGCAGAAGCGATGTTTGAGATCGCCAAAGGGGTTTCGCATTATGGCTATTTGGCGGGATGTGGTCTGCCGGCCTGGGCGATTGATTATGATGACAGCGACTTAAATCCATTAACGAAACAGGTCGCGGCTTATGTGGCGAAGGCCACATCGTTTACCTTATGGTTTGATACGCTGATGGAAGCCGAAGATTCGGACGTATATTTAGCGAATTTACAGCAATTATATCTCAAAAGCATTTCTCCCGAAGGTTTTTGTGAACGGATGGATGAACAGCTCGCCAGGAACTAAAGATCAGACACAAGTGACGAAGTTTTTAATGATGGACACGGAGTGAAAACGGATGAAGCCGCGCGCGCTGATAAACGCATCACAAGCCAACCCGCAATCGCTGAAAAGAAACACATGGCAGTTTTTTTTGATGATTCTTCTGCTGTTCTTGGTGTTCTTTATCGTATCGTACAGCATCATCATTATGCGTGTGGCAGTTGAAAACGAGGTGTCTGAAAGCGAGATTGCGCTGGCGGGCATCAGCAAAAACTTAAATGTCAGTTTGGAGCGTTACAAGGAAATGTCTCGCCTCATTATGCTCAACAATAACGTCGTGAAGTTTTTACGCGGCTCGGGCGAGGAAGACGAATATAACCCATCCACCGTGGTGGACGGCATTTTCAGCATCACGAATATTTACAGCTATGTGGACTCTGTGTATATCTATCACGACAGCGGTGCATATGTCAGCACAGGTTCGGGCGTTATGCTGATCGATGAACCGCTGATGAATACTCCCGAATGGAAAACGCGCATTGAAGCGGCCAAGGGCGGCAACGTGATGATGATTAACGGTGATGGGGTGTTTAATAAAAAAACGGGACTCCCGATCGTCACCATGGGAAGAAAGATATACGATATTGATTCGCAGGAGTCCATCGGTTCACTGTATGTCAACTTAACCCCGAGTGTGTTCAGTGCCGCTACGCGAGACCTTAGTGGAAATCGTCAAATTTGCTTTTTTGATAAGGAAGGCAATGTGCTGAGCGGTGATGAAGAGTTGGCGTCGGTTTTTCAGCATTCTTTTACCGAAAATGGATTCAGCTATGAGGTCATTCGCTCCGGCGCAAAACGAGAGATTCTTTCAGCCTACAGCACCGAGGATGTGCCGGTGATACTGGTGAGCGTCAGCGATGTGACCAATTCGGTTGCACAGCATGGGGAAGTGTTGTGGATCGCTATCCCTATGGTGGTGGTGATGATCCTGTCAATTTTCGCAAGCGGGGTTTTCATCTCAGGACATATCGCACGGCCGATTGACCTTTTAACCGAAGCGATGACCACAACGCGGGTGGAGGGGGAACTGAAAGAAATTAATCTGACACTGCCGAACAACGAGATACGTAATCTGGCGGACAGCTACAACAGCATGATCCGGCATATCAACCGTCTGATTGAAGAACTGATCGAGAAGGAAAACAGTGTACGAAAAGCTGAGATGCGGACACTGCAGGAACAGATCAAGCCGCATTTCCTCTATAATTCCATCGGTACCATCAGCTATTTGGCGCACGAAAGTAATGCGCCGCGTGTACATGATGCACTGGAGACATTAGGCAGTTTTTATCGCAACTTTTTAAGTAAGGGTAGCCGCGAAATCCCCTTGCGAAACGAGATATTGATCGTCAAGGATTACTTGATCTTGCAGAAACTGCGCTATGGTGATGCGTTTGATGTGGAATACGATATTGATGAGAATGTGTTGGATACACTGATTCCAAAGCTGGTTTTGCAGCCGTTGGTGGAAAACAGTGTCAATCATGGGGTTCGGCTGAAGGGCGAAAAAGGCATTATCCGCATCAGTGCATACGAAGTAAAAGGTGACGTGCATGTGTCTGTCTATGATTCGGGCGTCGGAATGAGTCAAAAACAGATTGATGAAGTACTGGCATCCACCCATTCGGACGCTGACGCACTATCTGGATTTGGCCTAAAAGGGACGATCGAGCGCATCCGATACTATTTTAACTATCAGGCTGCGATTAATATAAAAAGTGAAATGGACGATTATACTGAAATAGAAATTATTATTCCAAAACAATACAGGAGGGGCTTTGAAGATGTATAGAGTAATGTTGATTGATGACGAAAAACCAACAATTATGCTTTTAAAGCAATCTATCGATTGGGCGTCGATGGGGCTTGTCGTGGCAGGCGAAGCAGGCAGTGGGATTGAAGCGATCAATAAGATCGATGATATTCAGCCGGATATTGCGTTTGTGGATATCCGTATGCCGTTCATGGGAGGTATCGAATTTGCCAAACTCGCCAGCATTCGAAACCCTGACCTGAAGATCATTATCCTGACGGCATTCGACGAGTTTGAATATGCTCGGCAGTGCATCGGTCTGCCGATCTGCGGTTATATTCTAAAGCCGATTGTGCGGTCTGAAATTTATGATGTTTTAAAGAAAGTGGTGCAATCCTTAAAAGAGCCTACGCGGGATTATGAGGAAAATTTCGGTCCTGAGATTGAACCCACTGCTATCCGCCGCGTGGCCCAGTATATTGAAGAGCACTATACTGATGCCAATATGAATTTAACCGCGATTGCCCAGATGTTCGGGTTTAATCCCAGCTATCTAAGCCGGCGGTTTAAGACTGAGATCGGCAAGTCGTTTGTGGAGCTTTTAACCGAATGCCGTATGAAAAAAGCGATGATGATGGCAAAGGAAAACGAGAAGATGTTTATCACCGCTACGGCGGTTGGAATCCCAGACCCGAATTATTTCGGCAGATGCTTTAAAAAGCATCTGGGTGTCAGTTATTCGGAATACTGCAAGCGGACTGCCGTTGCCGGGCATTAAACACTTCATAAATAATAAAGCATATACAAAAAGAGCACACCGGATGTGCTCTTTTTTATGGTAAAAGTGCAATAGAAAACTACAGAATTCTGATTTCACCAACCGCGGCGTCAATGGAAAGCTTATCGCCGGTTTTAATCAACTGCGTTGCGTGCGGGACTGCTGTGATATGCGGCAGAGAAAGTTCTCTGGCGATAATGGCGCCATGTGACATGATGGATCCGGTCTCGCTGATAAAACCGCTGACCTGACTGAAATACGGTGCCCATCCGATATCACTGCATGTTGTGACTAAAATTTCACCAGAGGACAACTTTTCAAGATCGCCCAGATCGGATATGATACGTGCGATACCTTCTGCTTTGCCGGGGGTGCTGGCCGCGCCTGTCAGGACTTTCTGACCGGGGGCTGGAGCCGCATCCGTGAGCGGCACAGGTGTTCCAATGGATATATCGCTGAATCGTACGAGCTGCTGCTGCCGGTAAACCCGCTTTCTGGCAAACGCTTTTTTGACCAGTTCGGGTTTATATACGATTTTTTTAACAAACTCAAAGTCATTATTGATGATAAAGTCGAGTATTTCGGAATGGGTCATAAAGAAAACCAAATCCGGGTCCGGAATCAGCTTGCGTTCGGCCATTTTCTGGCCAAGAAAATGATAAGCCGCTCTGAATTTTTCAAGCACGCGAACGCACATCGAACGCGTGAGGGCATTGACGACCATGGCATGCCGCGCCTGCTCAATTAAATGCTTAAGCGGAATTTGAACGGCGACATCAAATTTCGATTCGATGGTTCGAAGATATCTCGGAGCCTTGACATTTTGACTGGTGTCGGTCAAATCGGTGGCAATGATGGTGTGGATATAGGCGGCTAAATCATGATGGCTCATCTGCCAGGAGCGATTCCTCAGCTCCATTTCTTGCATTCCGCGATGACCATGATCCTCAAAGAAAGTATTAAGTGCTTCCTTGGATTCCCCTTCAGCCTGCTTTATAGCGGTTTCGAGTTCTGCAATGCTGTAATTGGCGATGCGCGGATTATCCAAAACCAGTTCACGCGCAACGGTCTTCAACTTATGCAAAATATCGAAAGTTTCAATTTCGGCGATACCGGATAAGCACTCCACCTGTAGGGCTTTGGATTCTTCGGGGGTCATGCCACTCTTGAGAAAGATCAGGTACAGCGCGGCATTCATGTCGAGCGAAGCGCTGAGATTCCGATAGTAGTCTAAAAATGCGGTATCTAGAGCGCTCACCTTACCATCGATTTCCTCGATCTGCCATTTCAAACTCTTTCCCCACAATTCAATATTGAAGGAATCCGCCAAACTCTTGATCTGTTTATAGGCGTTTTTGCTGCTGTCCACGGCACTGAAATATCGACGCGCATTTACCGCGTAGTCCACCAAAGGTAAATGCCATCCGCGCGGATCTTCGTCGTCCAAGGTTTTTCCACAGATACTGATTTCAATCAGCTGTTTGGAGCCGTCCGGCTGTCTGGCGCCGATCTTACCCATCTCGGTCAGGTTAAAGAACGGATGATTGCAAAAACTTGCCACGCCGCTGGATTCGGGACAGTTCTCCAGCTTCTTTGCCAAGCCCATTTTGACCATCACGGTGCGGATACTGGTATCAAATGCTTTAACGACTGTGGAAAGGGTTAGCGGTGTCACCGCAGTAGGAAAGATATCCTGAATGCGGGATATCGTATAAACATGTTTATCACTCAACGGTTTGCTGTCAAATTCGTGAGGATCCTGCAAAGCTTTTGTGGTAATCGGGCGTGCCTGGAGCCAATACAAATCGTCTCCGGATAAAGCCCATTCGAGGTCCAGCGGATATCCAAGCTCCACGCTGGCGTGCCGGGCTTCTTTTGCGATACGGGCAAGGAGGGTGCTGCCGATTAAAGCATCTCCGGCGGGATGATAATCGTTGTCCTTGACGCGATAGGAATGCGGAGCGGCGACGCCCTCCATCAGCGGATCGCCAAGACCCGCGACGGCGTCGATCATTAACATCTCTGTATCGTTGGGACATTCGGTAAAACACACACCTGAAATTTCGGCATCCACCATCTCCTGTACAATCACGCACATTTTGGTTGGTTTGGTGTTGTTGAAAAGATGCGAATAGCTCTTTGCCTTGACGCTGTTCAACGATTTGAGGCAATTAGAAATACCCCTCTTGACCGCTTCGGCCCCCTCAAGATTTAAAAACGAATCATAGATTCCCGCGCTTGAAAAATCGATTGAGTCTTCGGTGAGTGCGGAGGATCGGACGGCGACCCGCCCCAAACCGCTTTTTGCGTAATAATCGACAGCGGCCTTTAAATCCACTTCACCTTGGATATCGGTGATGACAAATCCTTTAGGTACATGCAAAAGGTTATCGGAAAGAAGCTTAAGGCCTCTCGCTTTTCCGCCAACATTGTGCATCGCATCTTTTGGGATTTCACTTAAAAGATAAATGTTCATGATACACCCCGTAAAATGTCTGAATTTTGATGCTTTTGCTTAAATTATTAAATTTTTTTAAATCAGAATATATTTAAACAAACTGTTATATGCATGTAAAATGATAATATTAGGTGCTTATTCTTAGGTGTTTTCACGAGTCTTTTGGACCGATATCGGACAAAAATAGACGATTAACCATCGAGATTGACCAATAGAGGGTATGATGTCCGGCGCTGGAGCACTTGTTTTCGTTATTTCTTTTGGTGATATTTAGAAACTGATTATTAAATTTATTATAGCATCAAATTTTGAAAAAAACCACATGACTTGAGGAAAAATATATATGGAATAGTGTGATTTTAGCCACAGCTAAAGGTGTTTTGATTAATCAATAGCAGATTTCTGCGATGGGTTTCCATCAATTGAATAGGATTTAAAGGGGAAACGACTTTAGAATCTAAAATGCTGTTTGATCTTTTGCTGGATTTATTTTGATTCGTGACATGTCATTTGATTGGGTATCCGTACAGAGAGAAACCGCGTGTCACATTTTTCACCTTGTCGAAAGGGGTTTTTAGTGTTAGCATATATGCAATTGGGGAAAAAACAGGAGATAAACATGCTGATTACTATTTTGTTTATTATTGGGATTATTCTTGGATATGGTGCGACCTGGTTTTTGGTGCTAAAATCACGCAGGATTATCAATATTATTGATCAAGAGCAGATTTGCGAGGCCAGAGAAATTACACAAAGGTTGAAGATGCAATGACAAAAGAGACAAAAAAGCTGGACAGTCAATCTGCTGAAAACGATAAGGGCCAACAGCTTTCGCGGGAACTGGGCCTTTTTGAACTCATCATGATGGGTGCCGGCATGATGATCGGTGCAGGCGTTTTTGTGGCCACTGGCATTGCTACCGGCTTGGCGGGCCCGGGCGGTATTCTGCTGGCTTTCGCGCTGAACGGTTTGATTGCTATATTCACGGCGATGTCCTTTGCTGAGCTGTGCAGTGCCATGCCGGCGGCAGGCGGTGCATACGCCTATGTCAAAAAAGCATTTGGCGGATTTATCGGTTATATCTCAGGGTGGATGAACTGGTTTGCGCTGGCGGTGGCTGGTAGTCTGTACGCCATCACGTTTTCGGAATATACACTCTATTTGATGGAGTCCTTTACGTTTTTCCATGCGCTGGGGCTGGATACCGAATTTGTACACAAGGCATTAGCGGTTGCGATCGCGTTGGTCTTTATCGGGATCAATTTCAAGGGTGTTTCGGGTACAGGCAAATCCAGCACCATCATCGCGATGGGGCAGACGGTGACGCTGGGTATCATCGGCATTCTCGGTGTGGCGGTGGCGCTTCGTGATCCCACACGGTTGACGCATTTCAGCCCATTGTTTGAAAACGCACCCATGAGTATTTTTTTGGCAATGGGTTTTACCTATGTGGGATTTGAAGGCTTTGAAGTGATTGGGCACGCGGGCGAGGAAGCGATTAATCCGCGAAAAAACATTCCAAAGGCGATTCTCTATGCGGTGATTCTGGTGGTCTCCACTTATCTTTTAGTAGCTTTCGCCGCGGTCATCGGCGCCAATACGGACGGCCTTTCGATCAGTGCATGGTTTGCAAGCCAGGGTGCTACAGGGTTTGCCGAAGCGGTTGGCAGTCTGGCCCCGTTTGGTATTGTTTTGGTTGGTCTGGCGGCAATTTTTTCATCCACATCTGCACTGAATGCGACCTTGTTCTCGTCAGCCAGAGTGTCTTTTGCCATGAGCCGCGACGGCTTTTTGCCGCCGATCCTTTCTAAGATATCAAAAAACCATGTGCCGCATATGGCGTTGTTTGCGTCCTCGGTGATTGTTTTAACGGTCGCTTTGCTTTTGGATGTGGAAGGCGTTGCGGCGGCGGCGGATATCATGTTTCTACTAATCTTTTTGCTGATCAATGTATCGGTCATTAAGATCAGGCGCGAGATGAGCGATGAGCTGCAGTATGGGTTTATGATGCCGTTTTTCCCGGCTATCCCCATTATTGCGCTGGTGCTCCAATTGCTTTTGGCGATCAACCTGTTTGAGATGAGCATGTTGGCGTGGCTTTCAGCGGGCGTATGGATTATGGCGGGTGTCATCATTTACTTTGTTTACGCTAAAAAACACGGAGAGAAATTTACGCCGTTTATTCTATTGGAAGAAAACTTGGATAAGGCGAAGCGCGATTATCAGATTATGATGCCGGTACAGCACGGGCATATCAGCGAAACACTGGCAATATATACCTCGCGAATTGCACACGAAACACAAGCAGCGCTGTTGTTGGCCAGTGTCGTTTCCCTGCCGCATTACGCGCCGAAAGAAGAGGCGGCGAAAGGTCTTTTGGACGCGGAGCCTTATGTGAAGGCGGCCAGCGGACATATCGTGAAAAGTGTACCGGTCAGCACAGTGATCGGCCGGAGTGAAACAGCCGCGCGCGGTATTGTGGCACTCTGTAAAGAAAGAAAAACCAACCTGATGGTTTTGGGCTGGAAGGGATATACCGAAACCAAGGGGTATAAGATGGGCACCACGCTGGACCGTGTCATTGAACATGCGCCTTGCGATATTGTGGTCATCAAGCCTGGGGAGACCGGACTGCATACCGGTGAAAAAATCAAGCGGATTCTGATTCCGTCCAACGGAACTTACCATAGTTTTTTGGCGGCACGCATGGCGATCGCACTGCTTGATCACGCATCGAATGCTAAAATTACAGTGTTGAACATCAACAATTCCGGTGAATCAAGAGACCGGATTGAGCGCAGGCTGTCGCCGATGTGCAAGGTGTTAAAGCACCATGATTATGAGATTGTGATACATGAACGTGAAGACGTCATGGACGCCATATTGGAAGAAGCCGAAACACACGATTTAGTGGTGCTCGGTGCAAACAACGAAGGGATGCTGACACGAATGCTGTTTGGTAAGCTCAATGAGCGCATTGCAGAGCACTGCAAAAAGACCATCATGCTGGCCAAAACTGATTTGGGGGTACGTTCGTGGATTTCGCGCTGGATTGGGCGAAGGGGATAGCGCATAAATAAGAATATGCTTTAAACACGTGCCGATGGGCTCGTGTTTTTTATATACAGCGGAGAAAACCTCAAAGTTGAGTGATTCAGCGCATTCTTATATATATGTGTGATATTGAAGAAGTGGCGGGATTATGGGATAATGAATTTGATTAATGGATAATAGAAAAGTTGAAATAAAAGTGAGATGCCATGGAGAATAATAGTAGAGAGATGATGAAGAAAAAAAATAAAGCAGGAATGATTGTGCTGATTCTAATCGGAGTACTGGTTGTAGCGGGGTTTGGGTTTTATTTTGTCACAGTCAACCAATATAAAACAGCGATGTCTGAGATGACGTTTTCCCGTACCAATGCGTCGGATGTTCCCGACGGAACATATATCGGTGAATGCGACGTGACTTTAGTTTATGTCAAGGTGGAAGTGACGGTGAAAGATGGGCAGATGACCGATATTAAACTTCTGGAGCATGATAATGGGCGCGGTACCCCGGCTGAAGGCATAGAAAAAGTGGTGGTGGCCAAACAAACGCTTGAAGTGGACGATGTCAGCGGTGCGACCAACTCTTCGCTGGTCATCAAAAAAGCCATTGATAACGCGCTGGCCAGTGCGTTTGAAGTGGAATAAGCGGGAGATAATGAAAACAAGAGATGAGTCATGAAAATTTAGGCCGTAAAGGCTATCAGCGTTTTGAAAAGCGCGCCGATGAATACATCAACGATGGCGACAAAGCGGCGGAGCTTCTGGAAAACGCGCGAAAAAAGGCAGGAAAGAAAAAAGGATCGTTAAACAAAATTTGGGGGCGGGTGCAGCTGCTGTTCAGCCTGTTGGATGATTGGATCAAGGGACGGTATAAGGTGGTCCCGACTAAATCGATCATTATGATTATTGTGGCGGTCGCATATTTTGTGTTTCCGATCGATCTTTTGCCCGATTTCATCGTCGGTCTTGGGTTCATCGACGATGTCGCGGTGCTGGGCTTTGTGATTGGACAGATTAACAGCGACCTTGAAGACTATAAGGTGTGGAAAGAGCTAAACAGCGGCGGAACCGAAAATGCCGCAGAGGAGGAAGCATGAAACTGATCGGCAACATCATTTGGTTCGTATTTGGGGGATTCTTAAGCGCGGTATTTTGGTTTATCGCGGGACTGCTTATATGTGTCACGATTGTTGGCATTCCTTTCGGGGTACAGTGCTTTAAAATCGCGGGATTTGTGCTGTGGCCGTTTAAGAAGAATGTGATCATCGGACAATTCGGTGCCTTGGGCCTTGTCGGGAATATCCTGTGGCTTTTAATCTTTGGCTGGGAGCTGGCGTTCTGGCATCTGGTGATCGGACTTATCTTCTACATTACCATTATTGGCATCCCGTTTGGAAAGCAGCATATTAAATTTGCACAACTGGCTTTTGTGCCGTTCGGGGCAAAGATCAGCTGAAGCTGGAAAGTCTCATGCGGCGTTTTCGACGCCGTTTTTTATTTTGCGGATATCAGGGCGTGTAGTGCCAACCGTTGTCGCCGGAGTAAATCATCTGCCGTGTCATGCCGCCGTCGATACAGATATTTTCGCCGGTGATAAATGCGGCCTTTTCGGAGCAGAGGAACAATGCCATATTTGCAATATCCAACGGATTCCCCACGCGCCCGGCCGGATGCTGATCCGCATCGGCACCGGTATAGTGTTTTCCTTGCGTATCAATCCATCCGGGCGATATGGCATTGACTCGAACGCGACCGGAAAGGCTGACAGCCATCGCGTGTGTCAGAGCATCAAGACCGCCCTTAGCGGCACTGTAGCTTTCGGTATCCGGCTGACTCATGCGAGCACGCGTGGAGGATATATTGACGATGGCGGCACGCTTTGAAAAATACGGCATGAAAAGCTTTGCGAGATAGAACGGCGCAGTCACACCAACGGCCATTGCGCGTGAGAAATCATCATAGCTGCAATCCGACAGTCCCTTCATTCTGGGCGGGGCGTTATTGATAAGAAAATCTAAACGACCATAATCTGAGATTACCTTTTCCTTGAATGCGACAAGTATTTTCTCGTCTGATAAATCGCCGACGAAGTACCGATTGGGCGTTTGATCGATGATGCAGACATGAGCGCCCGCTTTGCTGAATTCATCGGCAATCGCTCGCCCGATGCCGACGGCACCTCCGGTGACCGCCACGACAGTATCTTTGAACAACATAGATTCCAACCTCATTTTTATTCAATATAACATGCAAAAATGAAATACGCTATATCCTTCCATAGGTGACAGGGTACTCGGTTGAAGTAAACAAAACGTAAACAGCACCGGGATAGTGATGAAAACCAACCAAATATTGGCTATAATAGAGAAGCGCACTGTGCAAAATTGCAGGGGAAGGGTATCTTTGATAGGATATTAATCAAGATAAGCAGTTTTTATGATGCATTACAGGAGGGGAAAAGCAGACGGATTTCATCCAAGAGCTGGATATCAGCAATCGGATTTGAGATCCTTTGGGAAGAAATAGGAGGCATTCATGAGCAAAACGATATTCATTTCCAATCGATTACCGATCACCATACAACGCACCAAAAAAGGTTTTACATATGAAAAGAGCATCGGCGGACTGGCAACCGGACTTAAAAGCTACCACGAAGCGGGGGACAGTCTTTGGGTGGGTTGGCCGGGCATTACCAGTGACGATTACACCGAAGAAGAGCAAAAGAAGATCAGCGATGCGCTGAGAAAAAAATATCACTGCCTGCCGGTTTATATGAATCGGGAGGATATTGACCTTTTCTATCATGGTTTTTGCAACAAAACCATCTGGCCGTTGTTTCATTATTTCAACAACAAAACCGAATACCGCCAGGAATTCTGGCAAGCTTACCAAAAAGTCAATACCGATTTTTTTATCAGCCTGCAAGAGATTACAAGTGACGGGGATATCATTTGGATTCATGATTACCAGTTGATGCTGCTGCCTGCTATGATTAAAGAAAAATATCCGAACTCCAGGGTCGGCTTCTTTTTGCATATTCCGTTTCCTTCTTTTGAAATCTATCGTTTGATGGTATGGCGGGAGGAGATTCTTTATGGGCTTTTGGGTGCGGATCTGGTTGGATTTCATACTTACGATTATGTTCGGCATTTTTTGAGCAGTGTGCGTCGGCTTTTGGGGTACGAGCATAACCTAAACCAGATCACCTACGAAAACCGAATGGTACAGGTGGATGCCTTTCCCATGGGGGTGGACTATGCTTTGTTTGCCAAGGAGTACACAGGACAGCAGTTTGAAAAAGAAGTGAGCCAAATTGTTAAGAGCACTCGGGGTGAGAAAATTATCCTTTCCATCGACCGGCTGGATTACACGAAGGGTATCCCGGAGCGTATCAAGGCGTTTGATGAATTCTTAAGCCGGTATCCAGAATATATCGGCAAAGTGCGGTTCCATCTGATTGTCGCGCCATCGCGCGAACAGGTGGATATGTATGAATCCCTGCGCAGTGAGATTGCCGAACTGGTCAGCGAGATTAACGGTAAACACGGTACAGTGGAATGGATGCCGATCTGGTTTTATTACCAAACATTTTCACAAGAGAACCTGATTGCGCTTTATAAACATTCGGATATCCTTTTGGTCACGCCTTTACGCGATGGCATGAACTTGGTGGCCAAGGAGTATATTTCGGCGCGCTCGGATCTGGACGGCATGGTGGTCATCAGCGAAACCGCTGGTGCGGCCAGTGAATTGGGCGAAACGGTGGTGGTCAATCCGAATGATATCGGGGCTATCGCCGAGGGCATCAACAAGGCGCTTGCTATGCCTTTAGAAGAAAAAAAGCAGATCAACGCAGTGCTGCATAAGCGGTTGAAGCGTTATAATATCCACTTTTGGGCTGAACAATTCTTAAAAGTACTGCAAGCGGGAGTGGTGTCGGCAGAAGATGTACAGACCATCAGTATTGAACGGGACAGCACAGAGATTGAAAAAGCTTACCGAAAGGCAGAGAAGCGCATTATTTTCCTAGATTATGACGGAACCTTGGTGGGCTTTCAATCTATTCCCCAGAACGCGCGGCCGGACAGCGAACTTAAAAACCTGCTGGCGAAACTGACCGCGGATGAGAGAAACAAACTGGTGATTGTATCCGGACGAGACCGGCATACTTTGGAAGACTGGCTTGGCGATCTTAAGATACAAATGCTGGCGGCACACGGGCTGTGGCGGCGTGAACCGGACGGCGAATGGGTGATGACCGCGTCGCTGGATAACAATTGGAAGAGTGCGATAGCGGGTATTATGCAGATGTTTGTGGACCGCATGCCCGGGGCGTTGATTGAAGAAAAGGAATACTCCTTGGCTTTCCATTACCGTCAGTGTGAACCGGATATGGTCGCTGTCAAACTGGGCGAGGTTCGAGTGGCGCTGGCTTCTGCTATCCAATCAATGAGCCTCAGTGTTCAGGAAGGCAACAAAGTCCTGGAAGTGAAGGACAGCCGTGTCGACAAAGGCCAGAGCGCTTCGGCTTTTTTACAGAAGGATGACTATGATTTTATCTTAGGTGTGGGAGATGATTATACGGACGAGGATATGTTTACAGTTCTGCCGCCGGAAGCTGCTTCAGTGAAAATCGGGATGGGCGCGACACATGCAAAATTTCGGCTTAACTCATGGAAGTCCATGCGCAGGTTGCTGAAAAAGCTGGCGGAGACAAGATAGGGTTTTGTTGTTTAAACGATATAATATAGAATAGAAATGTTTATCAACCTTGCGGTAAATCGCGGGGTTTTTAATTTGAATAATAATTACATTGACAGATAGAGTAATATGGCCTATAATTACTCTATCAAACAGAGTTATAACAATGTCTGACAGAGTAATTATTAAATGATGAGAAGGAGGCAAGGCATGATCAGCAGCGATATATTGCGCGGACACTTGGATGCCATCATCTTAAAGCTGATTATCGAAAAGGATCGTTACGGATACGAGATATCCAAGGAAATCAGTATCCGAACGGATAATACCTTTGAGATTAAGGAAGCGACGCTGTATGCGGTCTTCCAGCGGCTTGAGAAGAATGAGTATATTGTTTCATACTCGGGCCAGATCACGCATGGCAGAAAAAGAAAGTATTACAAAATCACTGAGCAGGGCCATGCGTTCTACCAGGAAAAGCTGTGTGAATGGGAAGAAACAAAACGGATTATTGATTTATTTATGGAGGGTAAAAATGAAAAGAATTAAAGATTATGTGGAAGGGTTATTCGCCGATATACCGGATAGCCTTGAGAAAGAATCGATTATTCAAGAACTGGTGATGAATCTGGAAGAGAAAGTTTCGGATTTGATGGAGCAGGGCAAAGCCGAAGAGGATGCGGTCAATAAAGCGCTGGTGGATCTTGGCGATGTCAGCGAGATTAAGAGCAGCCTGAACCCTTCGGGCAGAGGCATGCGCAAGAAGAAGCAGATTAACTATGTTAACCGCATGTGGTTTTCGGTATGGGCGAGCGCGCTGATTATCGCGCTGATGCTGTTTATGAACTTCTACTATACGCCGCATCGCATCTGGTTTGTATACCCCACTTTTGCTGTGCTGTGGTGGCCGCTGGGGGCGGTGTTTTCCTGGCTGAACCACAGAAAGTGAGGTAAATGATGAAAAACAAATCGTTGATTTTTGCTATTGCCGGAACGGCATTGACGATTGCATTCTTCTTTACAGTTAATCGTCTGACGTCCGGGTCGCATCCGTGGTTTATCTATCCTGCATTTGCCGCGCTGTGGTGGCCGCTTGGGGTTTGGGCAGCGAAAAACAAAGGCAAGCATCGCTTGGCGATATTCGGCAGTCTGCTCATCTCGGTATTTTTCATTCTGGTCAATGCGCTGACTTCGCCTGGTTTCCCGTGGGCTGTTTTCATCGTCTTTACGGCGGCTTGGTGGCCGCTGGCACAGATTTTGTGCAGCAAAAAGCGCTATCGCCTGTTTGCCGTTCTAGGCAGTCTTTGGGTGTCCGTGTTTTTTGTCTGGCTGAATCTGACGACATCGCCGGGTTTTCTTTGGTTCATTTACCCTGTGTTTGGGGTATTGTGGTGGCCGCTGGCGGTTTTCTTTGCCGGTAAAAATCGCTGGAAATTGTTTTCGGTGATCGGTACGCTGATGATTATCGCCTTTTTTGCACTGATGAACTGGCAGGTCTCACCGCACACACTCTGGTTTATCTATCCTGCCTATGCCGCGGTATGGTGGCCGCTTAGCATGTATCTGGCAAATAAAAAAACCATCAAGCTGTTTTCGGTGCTGATGAGCGTCTTGACTGTGGCTTTGCTTGCGGTGGTCAACCTACTCTATTCCCCACAGGTGCTCTGGTTTCCGTGGACGATCTTTTACTTCGCGTGGTGGCCGGTATGCCAGTGCTTAGGAACCAAAGCCAAGACGCTTACTTTTGCAGTTATCGGTGCTGTGGCTATCATCGCCTATCATATCGTTGTTTATAGGGTTCTGACGCCGGGCGTGCATCCGTGGTATCTCTATATCATCCTGCCCGCGGTTTGGTGGCCGGTCACGATGGCGTTTAAGGAAAAGGCAGCAAGTCTGGGATTCCTCGGCATCAGTATGGTCGTTTTTATTCTCTACTATGGCGCGTTGAATTTGATATTCAGTCCGATATATTTTTGGAGCATCTATCTGCTCTATCCGGCGGCATGGGCTGTGATTGGCACATATTTTGGGAGAAAACACCGTTTCCTTGCGATGGCAGTGTGGGGGACGGTCATCACCATTGCTTTCTTTGCCATCGTCAATTATATCACAACGCCGCACCATATCTGGGCAGTCTATCCTATATTTGTGATTCTATTCTGGCCGCTTAGCCTTTATTTCTTTAAGCGAACGAACAAAAAAACAGTTTAAACACGGATGGCAAAATGTCTATTCAACTCACAAAAACCTCTTGAATAAAAGGGAGGTTTTTTTGTGCAGAACAAAAAGAATATTTTTTGAACATCGCGCAGAAATGATTGACAAATACAAAAATAAGAGTATAGTGTACTATAAGACACAGTACACTATACACAAATAACTGTGCGGAACGCGGAGAGGAGGATTTCATTGTTATTAATCGATAAGCAATCCAATGTGCCGATCTATGAACAGATCGTCAAACAATTCGAAACGCTCATCGTCAGCCGTGTGTTAAAGCCGGATGCGATGCTGCCGTCTGTCAGAAAACTTTCGGTAGAACTTTCGATTAATCCCAACACACTGCAAAAAGCCTACGCCGAGCTGGAGGAAAGAGGCATCTGTTATTCCGAGGCGGGACGCGGCCGGTTTGTTGCGGGCGATGCGCGGGAGATTCTTAAGCAGGACAAAAACAAAAGTATCAAAAGACTTCAGGAAAGCGTCACCAGATTGGCGCTGATGGACGTCAGCCTGGAAGAGATTATGAACATGGTTCAAAACACTTTCGGGAAAGTGATGCAGAATTGAAAGGATAGAGAGAGGATTTACATATGATTGAGATTATAAACTTAACCAAACGTTTTGGTGCAACCTGTGCGCTGAGCGGACTGAATATGCAAATCAGCGAAGGCGGTATCTTTGGTATCGTCGGCTCCAATGGGGCTGGGAAATCGACGCTGATGCGTTTGATCTGCGGCGTATATCAGCCGGATACCGGGGAAGCGGTGATCGATGACCAACCGGTCTTTGATTGCCCCAAAGCCAAGGAAAAATGTGTTTTTCTGTCGGATACGGTTTATTATCCGCTGGGAGCTAGTCTGAACAGTATGGCCAAAACTTACGCGGTGCATTATCCGAACTTCTCCTATGGAGATTATGAGGAGATGGTCAAGCGTTTCGGTCTGAACCCGAGCACATCGTTAAGCAATTTTTCCAAAGGTATGCAAAAGCAGGCGATGATTATTCTGGCGCTGGCATGCAACTGTAAATATACCGTTTTGGATGAAACACTGGATGGGCTTGATCCGGTGATGCGCGGCGTGGTGAAAAAGCGCATTTATGAGGCCGTGATGGACAAGAACGCGACGGTGATCATCACCTCCCATTCTTTGCGGGAGTTGGACGACACCTGTGATAATCTGGCCATGCTGCATGAGGGCAAGATCATCTACCAAAAAGATGTGCAGGACTTAAAGACCAGTCTTATCAAGGTTCAGGTGGCGTTCGATAAAGACTACAATATTAAAGAATTTTCAGGATTGGATGTTTTAAAATACAGCAAAAACGGTTCGGTCGCCAATTTGGTTGTTCGAGGAGACAGAGAAGAAATCAATGAAATGCTCAGAGCCAAGCGACCCATATTATTGGAGATCATTCCGCTGTCTTTGGAAGAGATTTTCACATATGAACTGCGAGAACGCGGCTATGCCTTTGACGATGTGATAGAAATGGAGGACGCGCCCGATGAAAAATAAACTAAAAATATATCAAGTGACGCTGAAAAGACTTCTGATTCCGGCAGTGATCATGGGGGCCCTGCTGGCCATATCCACGGTATTGTATTTGAGCGGTCGGATCAGAGAAGTGCAATACTATGGATACGGGACTTTTTTCCGCGGTAGACCTACGTCTTTTGCCATGGCGCCCGGGTTGCCTGTGTTCATGATTCTGGGTGCGGCCGTGATGACCTATATGGCTTTCAGCTACTTAAACAAAAGAAACGCGAGTGACTTTTATCATGCTTTGCCATATACGCGTGTGGAAAATGTGGTGATGCGCTTCTTGGCGGTGATGACCTATCAGATTGGCATTATTCTTCTGACCCTGCTGGTATCATTCATGGTATTGGTATCGTCAGGTACGCCTTTCACGTTGAGCTTTTATCCCTTGCTGCTTTGCGGTTACGCGGCGGGTTCGCTGCTGGTGGCGGGAGCAGTGCTGATGGCGATGAGCGTGACAGGGACTCTTGCGGCAAATGTGCTGGTTTCAGGCCTCGTCCTGTTTTTACCGAGAATGATTCTGTTCATCCTGGGTCAGTCGGTGATTTCGCTGACCAGTCAGCGGATTTTGCTGGCACACAGCGGTATCTTTTTAAATCCGGCATATAATCTTGTGACGGGCTCACTGCTGGATATCTCAAGGCTGTGGGAGTATTACGGCATCTCTGAAACGCTGGTTAACCCAGGCAGCATTATTTATACGGCGATTTTAGGTGCGGTATATTTTGGGCTTGCGGTATGGCTGATGAAAAAAAGAAAATCTGAACTGGCGGGCCGCGGAGCGGTCAATCCTGCATGGGAATGCATTTTCGGTGCTTTAGCCAGTCTTCCGATTCTGCTGGTTGGCATCAACTATTATCTGGGCGGTACATATAGAACAATGACATATCAGTCAACGATGACCATACTGATTGTCCTTGCCATTGCGCTTGTGGTATATTTGATTATTGCGTATATGATGAGCACCCGATGGAAAATGGTACTCAAATCATTGCCATTGTTTGCAGCGGCGATTGTGATTGCAATCGGAGTGATGCTGGGAGCGAATCTCACTGCGGACTCGATGGCGACTAAATTACCGGCACGGGATAAAATCACTTCGATCAGTATCGATGAGGAAACATATGGTGCCTATCGAAAAAATGCGGTCGGGAACTATAATACATTGCTTGCAAAACAGGTGAAATTCACCGATCCGGAAGTCGTTGATCGGTTCTATGAAGTGCTTAAAGACAACAATGAAGATTGGCAGAAGCAGCGTGATGGTATGGATATCGGCTATGTTGAAAGCACAACCGTACTTTGCGAGTACAAATTAAAGAGCGGCAAAAGCCTGTACAGAAATATCAGCATCAAGGTAACCGATATTGCGGATATGAAAAAACTGTTGCTGGAAAACGAGGCGTACTATAATGCTTATACGGCTTTGGCTGAAGACTGCGATGTTTACTATTATGATGAAGATGTGAAGGATCTGTATCTGATGACCTGGGAAGCGTATAAAGATGAGTTTAACAGTTTATCTGAGCGCGGGAAGCTAAACCTCAACCTGAAAAACATTTATACAGGAATCATCGGGTATAGCCGATACGGCAGCAATGCCAGCAACCGAGATGTGTTCAGCACCATGGTATACGGGGAGCTTGGCAGCAACGCCTACACCCAGTATATTACGGTTTCCTACGATACACCCAAAACAGCCGATTTCTATATGGAAAAAGTGAACGATCGTGTAGAGGGGAAACTGGATGAGCTGCTGAAGCGCGGTTTGGATGGACAGCAAGGTGTCATTTTCGACTTATCCTTTGTGGCGTATGGTGAAACCGGAGATGGTTCGGTTAATATGTTCTACAATTCGGATATGCTCAAAGAGGATAAAGCGCAGATTCCTGACGCGATCTCCGAAGAACAGATGGATGAGTTGGTCACAATGATTCTTGGGAAAGATATCACAGCGGTTTCAGTGACTCAGCCATATATGCGGCTTCAGTTCAGCTTTTATGGACAATATATGAATGAAAGCGAAAACTACGAAGTATATATTCCGTTAAGCAGTGAGGACATTGATATCCTGACCGGTTTTGTTAAACAAAACCGGGGCGGGATGTCCGAGAGTGATTGGCTGGAAAGTACAGGCTACTAAGAAAAAAACCGGCGGCTGAAAAGACGCCGGTTTTTTGTTTCAAAGAAAAGAATCATTCCAAATGGAAAAGAAGAAAGAGGGATACAAGCATACTGGTTTTAAAAGAAGAGAGCATAATCTCACCTAGAAAAAGTAATGGATTGATGGTATAATTTCTCATGATAATTTTTTTGGAGAAATGATGAAGATAATAATAATCTCCCCGAAGAATCGAACCGTTTATAACTTCCGGGGAGAGCTGATTAAAGATTTTGTAAAGCAGGGTGACACGGTGATCGTGACCGGCCCTAATGATATTGACCAGGATAGGATTGAAGCGCTGGGCGCCGAGTTTAAAATCATCCCTTTGGAGAAAAACGGCATCAATCCGATTCATGATATCCGCTACTACTTCCGGCTGAAAAAGCTGATAAAAGCAGAAAAGCCGGATATCACTTTCGGGTACACGATTAAACCGAACATCTATGGGGCGATGGCCGCCAAACACGGCGGCGCAAAACGCATTGTCTCCATGGTGACGGGGGCGGGATATCTGTTTATCGCGGAGACGCTAAAAGCCAAACTCTTGCGCTTAATGGCGATGGTCCTGTACCGCAGAGGCTTTGCCGCGGCAGACAAAGTGATTTTTCAGAATCCGGATGACCAGCAGGAGTTTATTGCACACAGGCTTTTGAAAGCTGAAAAGACATGTTTAGTCAATGGATCGGGTGTCAATATGCAGCATTTTGTGCCCGCGCCTCTGCCACGGACAACGACTTTTTTTATGTTATCCCGCATCATGAAATCCAAAGGGGTTTTAGAGTATCTGGCGGCGGCGGAGAAGGCAAAAGCGCGCTGCCCGGAGGCATCTTTTTTGCTGTTGGGTGCGTTTGAGGATATTCAGGATTCAATCAAAAAAGAATTTGTGCAGCGTTATATCAATACTGGGGTCATCGCGTATTACGGCGAGACCGACGACGTACGCGCGTATTATAACAAATGCAGTGTCTTTGTACTGCCGTCCTACCGCGAAGGCACACCCAGAACGGTTTTGGAGGCCATGGCGATGAAACGGCCGGTAATCACTACGGATGTTCCCGGATGCCGAGGCACGGTAGAGGAAGGGATCAGCGGGTTTTTGGTGCCGAAAGGTGATGCGGATGCGCTGGCTGAGAAGATGATCTGGTTTGCCGAGCATCCGGAGAAAATAGAACCGATGGGCGAGGCGGCATATCGGCTTTGCCAAGAAAAGTATGATGTAAACAAGGTCAATCAGGATATGATGAAAATCCTGACTGGCAGATAAAAAAACTTGGGGGACATATGGGATACAGCGAGATCGTTTTTGAAAAAGACACACAATTTCTGGTCACTGGCGCGGCCGGTTTTATCGGCTCCAATCTGGTCGAGGTATTGCTTGCCAAAGGCTATCATGTGCGTGCACTGGATAATTTTTCGACCGGGAAAAGGGAGAATATCGCGCTTTTTACCGGCAATAAGAATTTTGAGTTTATCGAAGGGGATACGCGCGATTTTGAAACCTGCCTTAAAGCCTGTGAGGGGGTCGATTTTGTACTGCATCAGGCGGCTTGGGGCAGTGTGCCCCGAAGCATTGAAATGCCGCTTTTGTATCAGGATATCAACATCAAGGGCATTGTAAACATGCTGGAAGCGGCGCGGCAGAGCGGCGTTAAAAAGTTCGTTTACGCCTCCAGCTCCTCAGTCTATGGGGACGAAGCGACACTGCCTAAACAAGAGGGGCGGGAGGGGAATTTGTTGTCGCCCTATGCAGTGACCAAAATGGTTAACGAGGAATATGGAAAGATATATCACCGCGTATATGGTTTAAACACCTACGGGCTTCGGTATTTTAATGTGTTTGGTAAACGGCAGGACCCCGAGGGGGCTTATGCCGCGGTCATCCCGAGATTTATCAAGATGCTGCTGGCCGAAGAAACCCCCACCATCAACGGCGATGGTCTGCAGAGCCGAGATTTCACCTATATTGAAAACGTGGTAGAGGCTAACCTGAAAGCCTGTGCGGCAGGCGAAGATGCGGCGGGCAAGGTGTTTAACATCGCATACGGCGGCAGAGAAACGCTGATCGATATTTATAACGCACTGTGTGAGGCGCTGGGCAAGGACATTAAACCGAATTTTGGTCCAGGACCGTGCAGGGGACATCAAACACAGCAACGCGGATATCTCGCTGGCCAAGCAATGGCTGGGGTACAGCCCGGAGTATGACTTTAAGTCGGGACTGAAACTTGCAATTGACTGGTACAAAGAAAATCTGTAGCAAGGTCAAGCGCCCAAAACATTTGGGCACGGCATCGGCGGATGCCCCAAAACCTTTTTGGACGGAAGGCAAAAAAACCGATGTGTGGAATTAACGGATACTATCAATTTGAGCATATCAAGAACAAAGCTGAACTTGAGACCATCGTCCTTCAGATGAATGCGGCGATCGTCCACCGCGGGCCGGACGAAGCCGGTACATATGTGGATTCCGGTGCGGCTTTTTCCATGTGCCGCTTGTCTATCATCGGTCTTGCCGATGGTAAACAGCCGATTTTCAATGAAGACAAGAGTTTGATGATCGTTTTCAACGGCGAAATTTATAATTATAAAAGCCTGAAAAACGAATTGACTGGCAAGGGGCATGCTTTTTATACCCATTCGGACACCGAAGTGGTTTTGCATCTTTACGAAGAATATGGCACACAGGCGTTTGATAGGTTGATCGGTATGTTTGCAGTCGCTATATACCATATCAAAGAAAAGAAGCTGGTGCTGGCCAGAGACCGCGCGGGTGAAAAACCGCTGCATTACTACATGGACGAAAGACGCTTTGTGTTCAGCTCGGAGCTGAAAGGGCTTTTCAGCGGTACGGATTTGCCGAAAGTTATTGATCAGGCGGCTCTTTCGCAGTATCTACAGCTGACCTATATCCCCGCACCGCGCACGATTTATCAAAACGTATATAAATTGCCGGCGGCATCGTATATGGAAGTGGACAGCAGGGGGAACTTTTCCATCGCGCCTTACTGGCAGCTGACCTATGACCGTGGTGCGCTTATCAGCGATTATGATGAATGCAAGAAACAGCTTCGTGAACGGTTGTTTGAAGCGGTGGAAGGGTGTATGGTGGCGGATGTGCCGGTCGGTGCTTTTTTAAGCGGCGGGATTGACTCATCCATCATGGTGGGCATCATGTCCCGTTTGACTCCGAATAAAATCAGTACATTCACCATCGGCTATAAGGAAAAGCAGTTCGACGAAAGTGGGCTGGCCGAGATCACGGCTAAGCTGAATCAAACACAGCACCACACGCTGTATTTGGACTATAACGATGCGTTTGAAGCGTTGGATTCGATCTTAAGCAATATGGATGAACCGTTTGCCGACTCGTCTGCGATCCCTACCTATATGGTCTCCAAGTTCGCGGCGCAGCATGTCAAAACCGTCATCACGGGAGACGGGGGTGATGAGTTGTTTGCAGGGTATCAGAAATACCTGATCGGGCACTATGCCGGTCTGCTCAAAAAAATGCCCGCCTTTTTCACCGACGGTATATTGAGAAAAATCGTCTATGCATTGCCTGATAAAACGTCGCTGACCCGAAAGATGCGAAAAGTGGTGGACAATGTCCACAAAACCACATTTGAACAGCGAAGGAATCTGATCTGTCTTGGGTTTAAAAACGATGAATTGGCGGCTTTGCTGAAAAAAAATCGAAACGCGGCGGGCGCGCTGGATTTTATCAAGGACTATTATGATACGTTTGCGGACACTGCCGACGAAATATCCCGAGCACAATACACCGACTTTAAGCTGGTGCTGGAGGGAGATATGTTCCCCAAGGTGGATCGGATGAGCATGCTGAATTCGCTGGAAACACGCACCCCTCTTGTCAGCCGCGGCGTAGCCGAACTGGCGGCCAGAATTCCTTCCGAATATAAGATTAAGCGGACGGACACCAAGATTATACTCAAAGATACTTTTAAGGATCTGGTGGCGCCCGAAGTGCTGGCGGGCAAAAAGCACGGTTTTTCTGTTCCCATCGGCAAATGGCTGGCGGGCCCGCTGAAAAGTGAATTGGATGCGCTGACGCATCGCGATTTTATCCGAGCGCAAGGGTTGTTTGACGGTGAATATATTGACTCAGTCATCGGCGAGCATATGGCGGGCAGGCGGAACCGATTCAGTGAGATATGGCTTTTATTTGTCTTCCAAAACTGGTATCAGCGGAATATGGGTGTGTAAGATGGAAAAGCGCGTGAGTGTCATCATACCGGTCTATAATGTGGCGATGTATCTGGATGTGTGCGTCGAAAGTGTGCTGGAGCAGACCTACCGAAATATTGAGGTGATTCTGTCCGATGATGGATCGACCGATGGCAGCGGCAAGCTCTGCGACAGATGGGCCAAAATGGATGCGCGCGTGAGTGTGATTCATCGTGAAAACGGCGGGCTTTCCGCGGCGCGCAACCGCGGTATCGACGCGGCTTCGGGCGATTACATTGTTTTTATCGATAGTGATGATTACTGGGACGGCCGCGATACGCTGGCGCAGGTGATGACATATCTGGAGGAAAGCGGCGCGGACATGCTGGTTTTTGGTTACAGCAAACTGTTTGAATCCGACGGCACCATCAGACCGATTACGCCGTTCGGCCGGCGTGAATCGGTTTGCGGTAAACCAAAGGCTGAGGCGTTTGGTTACCTGACCGAAAAGAATATCCATGTGGCCAGCGCCTGTGCGCGCATCACAAAAACCGAGCTGATCAAGGGTAAGCTGTATTTTGAGCTTGGTGTGACATCTGAGGATATTGAATGGACGGCCAGACTGGCGCTGGCGGTGAAAAGCTTTGATTATTATCCAGAGGATTTCTATATCTATCGGCAAAGAGCAGGGTCGATCACCAAAACCATGTCATTGCGCAATATCGAACAGCTTCAGCGGGTGATTGCCAATTGCATCCAGCACGGAAAGAACATAGAAGGGATGCTTTTTATCCAAGCTATATGGGATATGTGGCTTATCAATACATTACCTCGCTCGCCAACGCTTATAAGCTGAGCAAACCCGAGCTGAAAGCCGTTTACGGGGCGTTGGCTGAACAATCCTGGCTTTTGGATTATGGCAAAAACAGGCGAGTGAAGATGATCGCGGCGGCCAAAAAGGGTTTGGGCTTTCGCGCAATGTTTGCGGTGCTCCGGCTGTACTACAAAGCGAAAAAAAGGTGAACTAAAATATGAAAGTGCTGATTCTTTCCCAGACTCCGTGGCGAAACGACAATAGTTTTGGCAGTTCATACACCGGCATTTTCGGAGGTATGGATGGTTTTGAGTTTGCCAACATCTATTGCCGGGCGGGACTGCCTCAAAACGATGTGTGCCGGCATCATTTCTATATTTCTGAAAAAGCACTGGTTAAAAACCTGTTTGATAAAAGGGTAAAGACCGGAAGTGTCATCGACACGATTGAAGGCGCGGAAGCACTGAGCGAAGAACCGCGGGGCGTATGAGCGCGCGCGCAAATTGCGCTGGCAGATTTTCTACTGGGCACAGGGGTTACTGTGGTCGGTCGGTCGATGGAAGAGTCCCGAGCTGGTTCGGTTTATCGATGAATTTGACGCAGATGTGTTGTTTTTTCCGCTTTATTATTCTAATTTTCTCAATAAAATCGCAAAATTTATCGTCAAGCACAGCGGGAAGAAACTGATTCTGTATGTTTCGGATGATGTTTATACCTTACGGCAATTTTCGTTGTCCCCGCTTTTTTGGATCAATCGGATGATCATCCGTCCGCAAATTATGGATATGGTCAGACGGAGTGAAATTTTATATGTGATTTCGGATGTACAAAAAGAGGCGTATGCACGCATCTTCGGCAAAGAAACCAAGGTGTTGACCAAGGGAGCTGATTTCTCCGAAAAACCAGAGATAAAGAAGCCGAGCGGGGTGGTGCGCCTGCTTTTTACCGGCAATATTGGCAGCGGGCGATGGAAAGTGCTGAGCATGATTGCAGCAGCACTGAAAAACATCAATCGCGGCGGACAGAAAGCAACCCTGGATATCTTTACGCCGACGCCGGTGACTAGGCCCGATGCGGGCGGCATTGGGCGTACCCGGCAGCTCTTCGGTACACGGTGCCGTTTCCTCGGCACAGGTCAAGCGTTTGCAGGCTGAGGCAGATGTGCTGGTGCATGTAGAGTCTTTTGAGCTGAAAGAGCGGCTGAAGGTGTACTACTCTTTCTCCACAAAAATTGTGGATTATGCGCATACG